>NZ_JH976434.1:0-42162 GCF_000306965.1 Amphibacillus jilinensis Y1
AGAGGACACCACCACATTCAGTATAGAGCCATTTAATATAATACCTATAGCATCAGCACTTTATCTCAAATACTAAAGCTATAGGCATCTGTTATATGAATCTACATTTTTTTAATTATTTTCATGACACCATTTACATCCTTAGCTGCTAATACTTCATCAATAACATGACGATCATCGACAAATCGAATTAAACTTTTATACATGGGTTCAAGTCCTTCCTTATTTTCGTCTGCAACGTGCAACAGACAAACAAATTGAACCGGGTACCCTTGCCAATCGATTGGCTCAGTTAGAGTTGCTAAAGTCCAAAACGTACGATCAGATTTTGCTTCTAAGGGATGTGGAATAGCAACCAAGTTACCATAACTGGTTGAAGCTGCTTTCTCCCTAGCCATAACTGATTCGGTAATTCCCGCTTTGGCATAACCCTTATTAATTAATTCTTGGCCTAAAAATTCAATCACTTGTTGTGGTGTTTTTAAATCGAGATTGAGATAAACAAGGTCTTGATCTAAATAACGCTCAATGATGGAGTGTGTATTAGAATCAAACATATCCTCAATTTTGGCCAATTCGCTATCTCCAAGCAGTGTACTAATGACAACATGCGGTATTTGGATGGTGTCAGGTAGTGGAACGGTACTGACAATAAAATCAATCGTATCTTCGTCATATTGCGACAAATTATGCAATTCTGTTGCACCAACAATCGTGAGCTGATTACCAAATTTAGCACGCATTTTATATAATAACAGTTGAGAACTACCTAGACCTGTTGTACAAACAATTAAACAACGTTTTGGTTTGGTTTGTAACTTAGCCCGTTCAATTGCAGCACCAAAGTGTAAAGCAATATAACCAATTTCATTCTCGTCCACTTCTATCTTAAAAACCTCTTCTATCACTTGACTAGCGATCACACCAGCTTCAAAAGCAACAGGATAATTGACTTTTATCGCCTCAAGCATTGGGTTTCGAATATTCATATGATGCTTGTAACGATGAATGGCTGGTTTTAAATGAATCGCAATCGCTGCATAAAGCTCTTGATCATCACTAATACCGAATTGCATTTGTTCCTCCACACGTTGGACCATTTGTTGTGCAGTCAGGAGAATTTCTTTGTCGAAATTATTTCTCATATCTGTTCCATTCTTATTCAAAAATAATTTCGTACCTAATAAGTGCATCGCTACGTATGAGATTTCTACAGTAGGAAATGCGATGTTCAAAGCTGTTTCAATATCTTCGATAATCATTTGAGCAACTTGATATTCTTTCTTATTACGAATATCAGCCTCATCTTGATTAACCAACTCAACATACTGCTCACTTCTAATCCTCCGACAAGCAATTGCGATATGGACAACTAAATTGTTCAAAGCGATATCAGATAAATTTAATTGGACAGCCTTTAAGCGTTTTAATACAATGTCATGAATAACTTCCATTTGTTCAGCAGGTAATAACCAGCCCTGTTGATTTGGTTCATCGGTTGTAACCGTTGTCCGCCTCAATAACAATTCAGAAATCGCATAACGAATTTTCTTTTCTTTTCCAGTTAATTTCAACCCATAATTTGGTCGCTTAGCTAACTGAAGTTGATATTTTTCAAGAATGACTTTCACATCTTTCAAGTCATTTTGTAATGTCGATCGACTGACATACAATTCATCAGCTAATTGCTCAATTTTTAAATATTCGGAACTAAGTAAAAACTTTTTTACAAGATATTGCACACGATCCTCTGGTTCCACGGGTACCGTTTCATCTATCTCCACAACGGTGCGGATAAAATATTTGAACTTGTCCTCATTAAGTACATCAAGTTGATAGCCTTGTCCACGAACAGAGTTAATGGATGCACCTGCATCTTCTGTTGTCAGCAATCGGTCTATTTCTTTCAAATCATTACGTATCGTACGAGAGGTGACTTGAATCATTTTAGCCAATTGATCACCTGTAATCGGTTTTTGTTCACTGATAAGTTCTTTCAATAGATGTTGCTGTCTTGTATTCATTCATCGTCACTCCCCTCTCTCTTAAATATTACTCTAACTGATTAAGCGGTTTCAAGTCATCATTTATTTATTTCTTTTCCTCTATTAGTGGAAAAAGCTTAATAAGCCTACTGTTAAACAAGGGTAAGCGTTGAAATGATTCACTCAAAGGCCTCTTTTGAGCAAACTAACTGTCGATAAAGGAAGAACAATAAGTTTGTTCGCTCTCTATAGATCGATTGTAACATAAGGTCAGATCTATTTACTGAAATTGAAGACGTTCTTGATCCACGCGTTTTACACCATCGAAAAACAAGAAAAGCCAGCCCTATAATAAGACCAGCTTAATTTGCTTCAATCGCTTTTAGCGCTTTTTCTAATACACTTGTACCATTCATTGTACTGTAATCTTTACTTGAAATAACCTTTATTGGCATTGGCATTGATAATGGCGTGCCGTACTTACTTTGCAATTGTGTTTCTACATAAGCAATTTGAGGGCCGATAAGTAATACATCAACTTCCTCAATGAATTTTTCAATATCAGCCATGCCACATGCATGAACAAGAATGTCTTCTTCTTTTTCTGATGCTGCTTTAATCATTCGATTGACTAGAATACTACTTGACATCCCAACAGCACAAACAAGCAAGATATTCTTCATAGATAGCCCTCCAATAAAAGTCATATCCTTCTATATATATTATGTCACTTTTTATTAAGAACTAAACCTTTTATCGCCGATAAGCGTCCGTAAAACACCTGTGTCAAAATAGAGCGTAGAGCAAATCTATGGGGACGGGGATAAGGGTCCTGATTCCCTCAGCTATCAATCAGTGGGCAAAAGACAAAACGGCCACTGATGGAAGGGTCTTTATATTAATCAATGATCACATCTAAATCCTGATGCTCCTCATTAAGTTCAGTTATGATTGCATTTGGCAATGGTGCATTAACGATTAAATAATCAGCCATGTTAAGTTCAGACAGTACCGAAAAGGCTTGTACCCCTACCTTACTATCATCTAGCAACATAAATGTTTGTTCACTCGTTTCTAACATTTTCTGTTTCACTAGAGCTTGTTGTTCGTTTGACTCAGTAAAACCACGTTCTAAGTGCATGCCTTTACATGAAATAAAAGCTTTGTTAACATAATATTTTTCCAATGCCTTGATCGCTAGCGGGCCTACAAAGGATGCTGATCGGGAAAGTAACGTCCCGCCTGTACAAATAACATCAATATTTTTTTTCTTACTTAATTCAGCTACTACTTTAAGTGAATTTGTTATCACCGTCAAAGGTACATCTGGAATGATTTGAGCCATATACCAGGCTGTCGAGCTTGCATCTAAAATAATTGTATCCGCTGGCTTAACATAGCGTAGAGCTATTCGTGCCAACCTTTTTTTGGCGTCTATATTCGTAATTTCCCGTTGTTCGAAAGGAATGTCATCTTGCTCTTTTTTTTCATTCAAGACGGCTCCACCATGACTTCTCGTTAAATATCCCTGTTTTTCTAATTTCTCAAGATCACGTCGGATCGTCTCTTCTGTTACAGAGAAAAGCTGGCTTAATTCGGCTACTTTAACGATTCGCTTATCCACTATTTGCTCAATAATCTTTTGATGGCGCTCAGCCACTAGCATTAACATCAACCTCTTTTCTTTTCAAACCGATCTCTTTTTCCATTGTATAGCTTTCTTCATAGCATCGCAATCTCTATTGCTGATCGATCATGTAATGAACGGCTCAATGACAAAAACACCAGTAAAATTAACCTTGAAATTTATAACAGATAACCGGCTGCACAACCACAACACCTAAATAGAGAGCAATGCTCATCTATTTAAACAGGAGATAACACGTGCAAATATCCTGATTCACGCAACGATAAGGCAGTGTGATCGGGTAAGATCGCCACGTCCTGTGGCAACGTCTGCATGACCTACATCCTGTAGCCTTCGTCAATTGGTTGAAGGTTCGTTCATAAAGGCGTTATGGGATATCCCATAACGCCTTATGACCTAAATATAGTTAGGATTTGGTGTGACATGAAATGCTTCTGCTAAATCAATCAACTCTTGGTCTGTAATCGTTTGCTTGATTCCACCTTGATGTGAAGCAACTAACATATAAACTTGAGCCGCTTTTTCAGCTGTTTCAATTAAACCAAACGCATCATCAATTGACTCCCCAGCACCAAAAATACCATGATGTGGCCAAACGACAAGTCGATGTGTTTCCATGGATTGTGCTGTTTCCATTCCAATTTTGTCTGTACCTGGAACCATCCACGGTAATAAAGCAACGCCTTCAGGAAAGACAACGACACATTCGGTACACATTTGCCATAACGTTTTTGTAAAGGCTTTAGCTGATAAATCGTGTACGAATGTCATCGCAATGACATTTGTTGTGTGCGTATGAATAATGACACGATGATTATCATCAGCTTCAAGGCGTGCGATATGACTCATAAAGTGGGAAGGTAATTCACTGGTCGGGTTGCCGCCATTTGAAAGCCCCCACAACAAATCGACCGATTGTCCATCCGAAGCCACTTTTACTATCGCTAATGTATCTTCTGGGTCTTTCGCTACATTTTTAAAATATTTACCTGACCCAGTTACAATAAAATAACGATTAGCCAATGTCTTGACTGGAAAAGCTAGTGGAATTGAGCGTTTGACATGATTCAAATCTAAATAGTTTTGGAGTTGTTGTTCTTCTATTAGATAACTAACATTACCACCATTGCGCTCATCCCATCCATTACGCCACATATTTTGTGTCACTTCAATCATGTCTTGCACAAATGGTGCCTGAATAATTTGTTTTGTTTGTTTCCCCATAGTGTTTAAACCTCATTTCTTTTTATATGTGTTTATTTTAACCTAAAAAAACAACATTTACAACACAAACAAAAACAAAACAAGCTTATAAACTTGTTTTGTTTTTGTTTGTTTAGCTGTTTAATCTGACATTGGATGGTTACACTATAAAATATGTTTAAACATTTCGATTACTTCTTGTTTCGTCGGTGTAAAAGGGTTTCCTGGTGCACAAGCATCTTTCATTGCATTCTCTGCTAACTTATCCAAATCAACTTCATCTACCCCTAATTCAGACAGCTTAGTTGGGATGCCAACTTGAATAGATAATTGTGTAATCGCATCAATGACCGCATCCGCACATTGTTTTTCTGATTTATCCTCTATATCTAAACCAATCGCTCGAGCAATGGCAGGGAACTTTTTCGGGTCACGTAATGCATTTTCACGTTCAACAATCGGCAATAACATTGCATTACAGACACCATGTGGTAAGTCGTAAACACCACCCAATTGATGAGCCATTGCATGGACATAGCCTAACCCTGCATTATTAAAAGCTACACCTGCCAAGAACATCACATAGGCCATTTGTTCGCGTGCTTCAATATCATAACCATTTTCAACCGCTCGAGGTAAATATGCAAAAATAGTCTCTACTGCTGCCAAAGCAGTTGCATCAGTAATCTTGTAAGCGCCCGGTGTCACAATCGCTTCAATCGCATGTGTTAAAGCATCCATCCCCGTTGCAGCTGTTAACGCCTTAGGCTTATCAACCATTAACTCTGGATCATTAACAGATATCTCAACTAAACTATTCTTGTCGACCATTACCATCTTCACTTCACGTTCTTCATCAGTAATCACATAGTTAATCGTATATTCAGCTGATGTACCCGCCGTTGTATTAATGGCAACAGTTGGGATCGCCTTTTTCACTGTTTTATTGACACCTTCAAACGCTCGGACATCTCCACCATTCGTGACTACTAAACCAATACCTTTGGCTGCGTCTTGGGGCGATCCGCCACCAACCGAGACAATAAAATCACAATCTTCACTTTTAAATACATTTACTCCATTGTGCACATTAGTTGTCGTTGGATTTGGTTTAACTTGATCATAAATAACAAAATCCGCATTAGCTTTTTCCAATTGTTCCGTTACCTTTGCAACAATTCCAGTTTGATTCAGAAATTGATCGGTTACAACAAGTGCTTTGTTAAAACCTAAATCCTTAATAAACGGGGCAAGCTCTTGCAAACAGCCTCTTCCTACTAAATTCGTGCTCGGCACATACAATACAGCCATGTATAATTCCTCCTTAATATTGTTCATTTATTCACATACTTTTTTAAAAATATATCTGTACGTGATGACAGATATATAGTTATTCAATTACTAACGGTTTAATAATTCTTGTTTCTCATATTCGCGAACGTTTTCCATCCAATCCATTTCAACTGGAACACCCATCAGTTGACAATAATAGTCCCAAATCGCTCCAAACGGATAAGTTTTAAACGATTCTAAAACAGCTAGACGATCAGTAAAATTACCTTCTTCTTGATAA
The DNA here is from genome assembly GCF_000306965.1 of Amphibacillus jilinensis Y1. Lineage (GTDB taxonomy): Bacteria > Bacillota > Bacilli > Bacillales > Amphibacillaceae > Amphibacillus_C > Amphibacillus_C jilinensis. The sequence continues at coordinate 6,410 of NZ_JH976434.1, forward strand.
GCTTTCAATTGTTCATTAGGCATTAATAAACCATACAGCAATGCTTTCAACATATTACGCGTACCAATTGTCCATGCAGCAATTCGATTAATACTAGCATCAAAGAAATCAAGACCTATCATAACTTGGTCGATTGCATCATTTCGAACAATTTCAAGTCCAATTTCTTTTAGTTCATCGTCAAATGTCACGACATGGTCACTATCCCAACGAACAGGTCTGGATACATGAAGCGCAACCTTATCACTAAATAATAAGAAAGATGAAATCTTATTAGACACCATTTCTGTCGGATGGTAGTGGCCAGTATCAAGTAAGCATAATTTATTATTTTTTAAAGCATAGCCAAGATAAAATTCATGAGAGCCTACAACATAAGCTTCTGACCCGATTCCAAATAACTTGCTTTCCACCGCATCAATATTGTAACGCTCATCTATCTCTTCACTAAAAATGTGATCAAGTGAATCTTTCAATCGTTTTCTAGGTGTCAAACGATCAGCAGGCATATCTTTATAACCATCTGGTATCCAAATATTCGTTAACGTTTGCGATTCAAGTTCTTTACCGATATGCTCAGCAATTCTCCGACTCGCTTGGCAATGACGAATCCAAAAATCACGTATCTCCTTATTTGGATGTGATAAAGTTAAACCGTCACCCGCTTTTGGATGTGAAAACAATGTTGGGTTAAAATCAAGTCCTAACTGATGTTCTTTTGCCCAATCAATCCAATTTTGAAAATGTTTCGGTTCTAGCTGATCACGTTCAACTTTCTCCCCGTTTGTCTCTGCATAGATCGCATGTAAATTAATGCGATGTTTTCCAGGAATAAGTTGTAATGCTTGTTCAATATCTTTGCGCAACTGCTCTGGTGTGGTTGCTTTACCAGGATAATTACCAGTCACATCAATCCCACCAGACAGTTCTTGCTGGTCAATTTCAAAACCACTGACATCATCACCTTGCCAACAATGAATTGAAATCGGTATTTGCTTTAATGTGTTTAGTGCAGCTTCTACATCTATTCCCCACTTTTGATAGCGTTGTTTTGCTAAATGATAATTTTGTTCAATTGACATTGCTCAAGTCCCCCTTGGTTGAAATGTTTTGATAGGAAAAGATTGTTTAATTAATTGACGTGCTTCTGTTAATGAACGAAGTTGTTTTACTTCAAGGAGTTGAACAACTATATTTCCTATTGCTGTTGCTTCAATTGGACCAGCATAGACTGTTTTTTCACTAAAATCGGCTAATAGCTGATTTAATAATTCATTCTGAGAGCCGCCACCAATGATATTGATATGATCATATGAGCGTGTTGTCAATGTTTCGATTTCTTCAATCGTTTGTTGATAGCTTTGAGCTAAACTAATAAAAATGGTTCGTGCTATTTCACCAGCTGTAGTAGGCTCCGGTTGTCCTGTGTCGCGACAATAACTATTAATCGCTTCGATCATATCTTCTGGACTTAAAAAGCGCTGATCATTGACATCAACGATACTATTAAATGACGAAGCCTGTTCTGCTAACCTTACAAAATCGCTAAAACTATAATGGTCATCATATAAACGCTTAACTTCTTGAATCATCCACAATCCCATAATATTTTTCAGAAATCGATAACGATAATCAACGCCACCTTCATTGGTAAAGTTATAAAATAACGCATCAGCTGTTGTAATCGGTTCTGATGTTTCAATTCCCATTAATGACCATGTTCCAGAGCTAAGATAAATCGTTTCTTGTTGCTCAGGAACTGCAATGACAGCAGAACCGGTATCATGTGTGGCAGATAAAACCACTTTGAAATCAACATCCAATTCTTCAGCAAGACTGTGTGTTATTGAGCCTAATGATGTTTTTGGCAACTTAATCGGCTGAAACATCTGCTTCGGTAAGCCTAATTTATCGATTATGGCATAATCCCAATCCTTTGTGTCGAGATTGACCAACTGTGTTGATGTTGCATTGGTATATTCATTGACCTTTTTCCCTGTTAACAGATAGTTCAAATAATCAGGAATCATTAAAAATGTCTGTGCACGCGCTAAAAGATCAGGTTGGCTATTTTGCAATGCTTTTAATTGATAAATGGTATTAAACGATTGGAATTGAATTCCTGTACGTTGATAAATATCGGATTGGGCAATTTGTTGGAAAACTTGTTCCATTACGTCATCGGTGCGATGATCACGATAAGCAATCGCATCGGTCAGTAATACACCATCTTGATCAAGCAAAACAAAATCGACTGCCCATGTATCAATCGCCAAGCTAACCGGTTTAAACTGTTTCCGAACAGCTTCTTTAACTCCAGTCTTAATCGACTGATATAAATGATCAATATCCCAACATAGATGGCCGTCTTTTGAGATCATCTGATTCTCAAAACGATAAACTTCTTCAAGCTGCAATTTTTCTTGATGAATAAAGCCTGCCATTATTCGCCCACTTGAGGCTCCAATGTCGACAGCTAAGTGACATTTTTGCATCTACAATCCCCCTATCATTGAAACCGTTATCTATATATAAATATATTGGAATAAACCAAAAAAGATAATGACGTGATTTGTGATAAAACTGTCCTTATTTGCCAACATCAAGTATGCTCTTGGATCAGTTGCCATGATTATAAAGCTAATTAAAAATGGGCAGACCAAAAACCGAATAACATCTTAAAGTTATCCGGCTTCGCTTATTCCTTATGCAAGTACGTGCAAATCATTTTCACTTCATCAATTGATTTGTTTTAGAGCACTTTCTAACTCGTCTAGCTTAACATCAGATATAAATTGACAAATAATCGGCTGGTCAAGCAATTCACAAATTGGTGTTTCAAGGTTGCGTTCACGAGCGATTTCATTATTCGCAATCTGTGGTAAGACTTGATAAAAGATCTCTCTAGCTTGTTTTGTCGTTAACAGTTCACGTATCGTGCTATCGCGGTTAAACCGCCGCTTTAACGAACGTGTGACTGGATAGACAATAGTATAGTGCCCTGCATATAAAGTGAGTTGAACTTTGTCAGCAAGTTCTACTACGGTACTGTCACTTTCATTGATTGATGTTTGATTGATCGTCATATGCTGTAAATCAACATTAGGCAAGATAACGTCAGCCTCACTATCAAACGGAATAGTCAAATCAAACGATAACGTCATGCCGTCATCTAGGATTTCCCAACCGCTTTCAATCATTCCTTTCGGTGACTGAAAACGAGCCTTTGCATAGTCTAGTCGTATATCTGGCATTGGCTCTATTCTGAACTTCTGGTAGCCTGCTCCATCAGCCACTGGGTTTATACCACACATATAGCGATACATCCAATCGACAATCGAACCATAAGCATAGTGATTGAGTGAATTCATGCCCGTTCCGCTTATTGTACCATCTGCTTTTAATGAATTCCATCGTTCCCAAATCGTCGTCGCCCCTAAATTTACTGCAAACAACCAACTCGGATAATTTTCATTTAATAATAGTGTATAGGCCAGTTCATTATAGCCGTGTTCTGAGAGAACTGCACACAAGTATGGCGTACCGACAAATCCGGTTGTTAAATGGACATCTTCCTTTAAAATCCGCTCCTTTAAGTCGTTAGCAACTCTAGCTTTTTTGTTCTCAGGTATTAAATTCATATACAATGCTACCACATAAGCAGTCTGCGTTGGAATCGTTGAGCGTCCTTCCACTGAGAAATACTCTCGATAAATCGCTTGTTTGATTTGATCAGTTAGTTGTTGATAATGATCAGCTAGTTCTTTTTTATCCAAGGCTCTAGCAGCAAAAACTAATAATTGAGCTGAATAGCAATAATAGGCTGATGCAATATAATAAGGGTCTGTTCCTCCCATCATCCCCATTGGGTCAGTACCATCTAACGCAAGCCAATCACCAAAATGAAAACCTTCACGCCATAAGCGATCACCACCGTTTTGATCATCTATTTCAGTGATATAATCAACCCATCCTTGCATAATTGGAAAATGCTCAGCTAAAAGGGTTCGATCTCCATAATGTAAATACAAGGTCCAAGGTATGATGGTAGCCGCATCTCCCCACGCTGAAGAGCCATGTCCTGTCACAAATCCAGGGTCATTAGGTGGCTTAATCGTTGGCACAATAAATGGGACAGAGCCATTTAGACTTTTCTGCTCTTCATGTAAATCTGTTAAAAATTTATGATAAAAAGCAGGTGAATACATGTTAAAACAAGCTGTTGAGGCAAAGATTTGGGCATCACCTGTCCATCCCATCCGTTCATCACGTTGCGGACAATCAGTTGGTACATCTAAGAAATTTCCTTTTTGACCCCAAAGTGCGTTACTAAACAACTGATTGACTTTTGAATCGGACGTTTCAATATAACCGGTTTGATTCATTTCACTATATAGTACACAAGCTGTGAAATCATTTGGATCAATTGCTTTATCGATTCCCTCAACTTTAACGTAACGAAAACCATAAAAAGTAAAATGAGGTTGGATAACGCGCTTGTCCCCAGCTGAAATATAGTGATACTCAGCTTTTGCAGTTCTTAAATTCCCCTGATAAAAGTTTCCATTTTGTAGGACTTCACCATGTTTTAACTGGAGTTTCGTTCCTGCTGGAAGATCAACATCAACTTGTACCCAACCTGTCATATTTTGTCCGAAATCAAGTACTATTTCACCTTTTGGTGTATCAATGACCTCAATAGGTTTCAACATTTTCATCACTTTAACAGGCAAACTTAATCTGGCTTGTAATTTACTCATATCTGCTTTGATTTCTTTCATTTCAAACCAATTTGTGTCATCAAACGAGGGCTTTGACCAGTTTGAGATTTCCTTTCTCGCATCATAAACTTCTCCGTCATAAATACCACTAAAGCTAATCGGTGACGTATGACATGTCCACGACTGATCTGATTTAATGATTATCTCCTCACCGTTTGCCAATGTGACAATAAGCTCTGCAATTAGCATTAATTGATCACCATACAAATCATGATAGCCACCATCAAAACCGAACCGTCCCTTGTACCATCCATCACCTAACATAACACCAATACCATTTTCACCAGAACTTAATAGATCGGTCACATCATACGTTTGATACTGTATCCAATGATCATAAGCGTGAAAACCTGGTGCTAAATATTCAGAATGATCAATCACACCATTTATCTCAAATTGATAAACACCTAAGCCCGTTATATACAGTCGCGCACTAGAAATATCAGCATCTGAAGGTAATGTAAAGGACTTTCTAATATAGGGCTGAATATTTTTATCAAGGGAAGGGGTTATCCAGCTAGCTTGCCATGGTTCACACATTTTTGCTGTCTCAAACCATGCTGTGTCACTCATTAGATATTCATTCGTATCTGTCCAGACATGAACACGCCAATAATAGCGCGTCCTTGGCTCTAATTCTAAGTTAACTTGATGGCCTACACTTGAAATATTTTGATCACGCCCACTATCATAAACAATCGATTGAAAAGTTGTGTCAACAGCGATCTCAATTTGAGCTGACTCTTGTTTGCGAGCGTAATCAGCTCGATCACGATCGATCACCCACGATAACCTGACCGTCTCTAATTGAAAACCTAATGGATTTTCAAGATGATTCGTTCTCAATTTTGTTATCTTCACGATTATCCCCCTTTTATTTGAGCTAAGTATCCTCAAGTCATTTAGCGATTTGATGCTAACTCTTTGACAATTTGCTCGTGTTCTTTATCTAATTTATAAAATAATAATAAAAGAACTGCAATGATTCCCGCTACAATCGGCACGAATATAAAAACAGATTTAATGGACTGAAGTGCTGCCTCTGCTTGGATCGCTTGACCCCCAACATAGCCCCCAATTCCCATCATCACACCTAACAGCATACCACCTAAACCAGTTCCTACTTTTTCACCAAACGTAGCTGCACTAAATGTTAATCCTTCACTTCTAACACCTGTTTTCCATTCACCATAATCTACTGTATCCCCAAGCATGGCAAATGTTGCCGCTAACATCGGTGCACTTCCAACCCCACGCAAAACTAAACCAATCATAACAATCGTTAAAGAATCTGGATTAATTAGTACGATAAAAGAAGCAACAATCAAGGTAATCGCACCAGTAATACAGAGTGCTTTGTTAGTAAACCTTTTCATTAATGGTCCCATTATTAACATCATAATAATGACTGGCAAAAATTGCGCCATCCCCATTGCCCCAACTAAATTCGGATTACCAAGGATATATTCGGCATAGTAAACATTGACACCACTTAAGCCAGAATTAATAAAGGTAACGAGCATCACAGAAATAACAATTAGCCAATATTTGTTCTTGACCAGTGCTTTAATTCCCTGTTTTATTGGTGTTTTCTTTAGCTTTTCGTCATCTTTTGTTAAGATAACTCTTTCTTTTGTATTTTTAAAATTTAGTATTAATAGAATACTAGCAAAAACTCCATATGTTAGCGCCATCAAAAACCAGCCTAATTGTCCACCACCATAGGCACTAACAACAGGTAATGTAACCAAATTAACGAGTAACGCACCACCAAAACCAAACGCCGTTCTTGATACAGATAGTTGTCCACGCTCCACTTGATCATTGGTTAGCGTTCCAATCATGGCATTATAAGGTACAGTTGCAGCCGTATAAATAAAGCTAAGCGCTAACATATACGTAATAAAAGCATAAACGATTGTTCCAGTCGGCCCAAAATTTGGAGCAGAAAAAAGTAAAATAATCGCTAAGCCATACGGTATTGCCATCCAAAGTAACCATGGACGTGCCTTACCATGTTTAGACGTAGTTTTATCTACCACTATTCCCATTCCTAGGTCGGTAAGTCCATCAAAAATACGCGCTAGTAACAACATAGTTCCCACTGTTGCCACCGCAATGCCTGCAATTTCAGTATAAAAATAAACAATAAACGTATTCGCAGTTGTAATAAGTAAATTAGCTGCAAGATTTCCAAATCCATAAGAGAATTTTTCTCTTACTTTTAACTTGTTAATGCTTTCATTATTGACATCATCTATAGCTTTCATTAATAAAACTCCCTTCTCCATATATTTTTATAGTAAACGTTTTCTTAATTGCATTATAATCTTTAAATAACGTCTTTTTTTGTATTCAAATAATCTTTTTTGTAATAAACACGCCTTTTATTTTGTTTTTTTATTGATATTGTTTAATTTTATTGTTTTAATATAAATAAATCTTTATTTTGAGGTGGCATTGATGTTAACGCCTGATAACATTAAGTATTTAATTGAGCTTTTTTACAAGTCTAGTCAAATCCCAATACAATTTATCACCTTAAACAACAACGGTGATCACATTCTTCAACCATTTAATTCTATTGAATCACAGCCGCCCCTTATACAAGAGCTGCTTTCAATATATACGGACTCCGATCAGCCGGCTTTCTATCAAAATAAAAATGAATATTTTTTCACGATTAATTATATTAACAACCAAAAAACAATTGGTTTTTTCATGGTTGGACCCGTGTTATTTGGTGATTCGCTTTCCATCGATAAACAAGACCGATTAGTTAAGCAAGCATATCTTATTCCGGTTACAACCAAACAAACATTTATCAATCATGCACGTCTATTACATTTTTCAATTTATCAAGTACAGCTCGATATGGATAATATTCAGATCAACCCACTCGAACAAAGGGGGCATTTATTAGAAGCTCATTCTATTTTAGAAATCGCTAATCGTCGTCAAAACCTTAGCATGCACCATGATTATCATTTCGAACAAAAAATATTACACTTTATTAAAATGGGGGATAAAGAAAAAGTGATATCTCACTGGCGAAATTTAAGTGAAAGTGGAGAATTAGGGGTCTTATCAACAAAAAGTGAAATTAGGGATAAAAAGAATTTAGCGATCACAACGGTTACCCTAGCCACGCGTATGGCTATTGAAGGAGGTGTTCAAGCTGAAACAGCTTATACATTAAGTGATTATTTCATTCAAAATGTTGAGGAATTAAGAACACTTTCAGCGATTGAAGATTACATAGAAGACATCATGATTTCATTTGCCGATCTTGTTAAAAAGAACCAAAAAAGAATATTTTCGCAACCGATCAATCAAGTGATCGACTTTATTTTCAAGCACTTATACGATCCTTTTTCATTAAATGATCTTGCCCAATACATCAAGCTTCATCCCCATTATCTATCAAAACTATTCAAAAAGGAGGTAGGGATGACAATAAAAAAATATCGTCTGTTAGCAAAAATTGAAGAAGCTAAATCCCTCCTCACTTACAGTAACCTTAGTCTGTTGGAAATATCAACATTACTTAACTTCAATGATCAAAGTCACTTCACTCACGCATTTAAAAAAGAAGTTAATATCACACCGTTAAAATACAGACAACATAAAGGGCGCTTAAATGATAATCATTAAGTGCCCTTTTTAGTCCAGAAAGACAACAAATTAACCCGTATAATCACTAGTTACCAAACTTTTTTCGATAACCACATTTTCTACAGAGCTCTTCAACAGCGACCCTTCGTGAAAATCCTTCAACTAATGCGACAGCTCGTTCACTCACAATAATCTCTGAGAAGTTTTGCTCGTTAATATTACCGAGATTGATTACGCCTTCGCCATCCAAACAACATGGGACCACCGTTCCATCCGATAATATCGCTGCTTGATTGCGAAGACCATAACAAAACCCTTTACCATCATCCTCTACTTCAGCTAGCGATGGCCAATTAAACAGATAATCTTGATTGATATAAATACGATCCGCTATCTTTATCCCGCTTCCAGGCTTGCTTTTTTCTTCAATTTTATAGGTTAAACCAAATTCGGATTCAATCATTTCCAATATATCACGATTCTTAGCTACTTCTAAATTTAGCATATTTGCTTGGGAAAGGTTCCATAATCTTAATGATATAATCAAATCTGACTGACAAGTTGCCTCTTTAATAAAAGCGAAAACATTTTTTAGATAGTGCTCGTTATTTAGGGGTTCTGCTTGCCCTTGGTAACTATGCAAAGAAAAATTAATTTGCCTTAATGCAGGTTTGTTCAATAACTGTTGTTTCTTTTTCGCAATTAACGTTCCATTTGTTGTTATATTCACGTAAAATCCCTTTTCAGCACTAATATCCAATAACTGACCAAGCTTTGGATGAAGAAGCGGCTCACCCTTAACGTGTAAATTAATATAGTCTGTATGGGGCTTGATTTGGTCAAGCCGCTTAGCAAAATCTTCAAGAGAAATAAACTGTTTATCCCGAAGCGTGGGAGGACAAAAACTACAAGCAAGATTGCAAACACTCGTTATTTCCAAATAAAACTTTTTAAATTTTTTCATCGTGTCTCCTCATTTCCAAACTAACTCTATAGCCATTAGAGCACAAAAAGAAAAAAAATAAAATAGAGTCTTTTCATTTATTGCAGATAACCTCCCTCGAAATAGAGCTTAGTGCCCATCCAGTTAGATGGACGCAGGCATCGGTAACATACAGAACTTTGCTTTTTAAACTACCTTTCTTTTTAGAAATCTAGTAAAATAGAGAAGAATCGCATAAAAAGGAGTTAAACATCAATGTCTTATAAAATGATTGTTTTAGATTTAGATGATACGTTACTAAGAGATGACCATACCATTTCACCTCGCACCAAACAAGCCTTACTAACCGCTCAAGAAAAAGGAATAAAAGTAGTCTTAGCTTCTGGCCGACCTACGTATGCCATGAAGGCCATTGCCGACGAACTGCGTTTATCCCAATATGGTAGCTTTATCCTCTCATTCAATGGTGGGAAAATTATCGATTACAAATCCGGTAAAGACATATTTAGTAGTACCCTATCTCTAGCTGAAGTAGAAAGCCTTTACCAGCTTAGCCAGCGTGAAAATGTTTACATCCATACTTACGTAGGGGATGAAATTGTAACTGAGCAGACTAATCCTTATACCGATATTGAATCGGAAATTACTGGACTGCCAATTAAGTTAGTCGACCATTTCACAAAACACGTGACGGTTCCCCCTGTAAAAGTACTTATGGTTGAGCAACCTGATCATTTAAAAGTTGTCGAAGCAAAGCTTCAAGCTGAACTAGCTGAGCAATTTAGTGTGATGCGTTCAAAACCTTACTTCCTTGAATTTACTGAAAAAGGGGTGACCAAAGGAACCAGTTTAAATCATTTAATTCAAGTTTGTCAGATAGCTCGTGAAGAAGTGATTGCAATTGGTGATAGTTATAATGACCAAGAGATGATTGAATTTGCTGGTCTCGGTGTGGCTATGGGAAATGCCCCTGATGATATTAAACAAGGCGCCGATCTCGTTACAGATAGCAATATGAATGATGGCGTGGCAAAAATAGTAGAAGAGTATTTGTTGAATACGACTACTGTTAAGCGTTAAATACGGTTGGTGCAATGATTTTCATCTGACACTTATTGGTTTTTGTTGTTAAGTAAATAATCAAATAGAGGGTTGAGCGATGCTACTACCTATGCTCAACCCTCTATTTGATTTTGGATTATTAATCTCTTGGCACAGCTCTCACTTTCGTTTTATACCCCCAAAAGTAAGTCAGTACAAAAGCTACAATAAACCCTATTGGCATTTGGCCTACATAACCCCAAAATCCCGTATCGATACCAGCTGGATTGATCGCACCTGGTATAGCAAAAAATCCTGAAGCAGTAAATGCGTATACTCTCGCTTGCAAGAGACCACCAAATACACCTCCAATACTTCCGGCAATTATAGCCATAATTAAGGGCTTTTTCCGTGGTAATAATATACCATATAGTGCTGGTTCGCTTATACCTAATAAACAGGTTAATCCAGTAGAATAGGCTAAGCTCTTTTCCTTCTTGGAAGTCATTCTTACACCTATCGCAAAAGCTGCAGCTGCCATCGCAAACTGATTTGCTGCTAATAACCCTATGACATCATCATACCCACCAGTTACCATATTGTTAATAAATAACGGGATGAATGCCCAATGGAGACCGAACATAACCATAACAATCCATGGCCCACCTAAGATTAAACCAGCAATTGCCGGACTAAAATTATATATTGTAAATGTAAGGTCAGCTAACATACTACTTAATGTTTGGATAACTGGTCCAACTATGAATAATGTAGTCGGTATAACAACCATAAATAACACAAATGGCAACAAGAAATACTTAAAAGCTTGTGGAATGAGTTTCTGTAATTGCCTCTCAATGAGTGAAGCAAGCCACACTGCGACTATAATCGGAAACACAGTCTGGGTATAATTCATTAAATTCATTGGAATTCCTAAAAAAGCAAACGATTCTCCTGCTTCTGCTGCGCTTACTATATCCGGATAAATAATAACAGTTGCTATTAAAACACCATAAAAGTGATTCATTCCAAAATATTTAGCGGCTGACGAGCCTAGAAAGATAGGGAAAAAGTAAAACAAAGCATCACCAAGAGCATTAAGGACAATATAAGTATCTGAACCTTCAGTTAAAAGATTAGTAACACTCAAGATAGCCACAAGTCCTTTCATTAAACCTGAGGCGACTAAAATACCTAACATAGGTGTAAATACACCCGAAATCATCGTTGAAAATCGATCAAACAATTTCTGATTTTTGTTTTCTTCATTATCTGACTTAACCGTTTGATCGCCTACTAATCTCTCTACTTCCTTAAAAACAGGTTCAACCTCATTCCCAATAACAACTTGGTATTGACCACCTTGTTCAATAACAGATATAACACCTTCAATAGCCTCAACTTTTGCTTTCTCTGGTTTGGTATTGTCTTTTAATTTAAAGCGCAGCCGTGTAATACAATGAAAAACACTATTAACATTTGCTTGGCCACCAATTGTCTCTACAATTTCTTTGGCAACTTTTTTATGATCCATCTAAATCACTCCTACTAAATTTATTTAAAATAAAGCGCTTTATTTTTTACCGATGGACAAACTGCTTAAAAGCAGTTTGAAACTTATTTTGTTACTATAGTTATCTTCCCTGTAATGCCTGTCCCTTCAAGCAATAAATACTGAGATAGAAAATCTTTTTGCTGATTAACTAATGTATTGGTTACTTCAATGACTAACTTATTCCTTCCGGTTTTCAAGGCATTAGTAGTATCAAATTGGTACGGTGGAGCAATTGCAACACCTAAATTGTTATCATTAAGCCATACTTGGCCTACTTCATATAATTCTTCAATTATTAATTGTGTCGCACCATTCATCTCTCTATCATAATTAAATGTCGTTTCATATCGTATCGTTCCAGAGAAATTAGGCATTTGATCCGGTTGAGCAAAGTCTATTAATTCCGAGACATTCCTTGCATCCGTGAAACGCGGATATGTTTCAGCTGTAGCAAATGAAACCGTCCACTCTCCATTAATTTCAAACGTATTGAAACGACTATATTCATGTTTTGTTTTTACTTCTCCTAAATAGTTGTCAGTAAAAACGTAGATCATCGATTGATAAGGTGATAGTGTTAAATTAATTATTTGTTGATTATTTTCTAGTTGTTTAGTTAAACCATAAATTGTATTCTTATACGCATTGTACATATAAGGTTGCTCTAACTGATTAAGGACTACTTTTGTCTCAATTGTTTTAGTAGGATCTTCATTAAAGAACATATAAATATCAGAACCTTTATGTTGATAATGATAGTAACGTAGATAAGGTTGTCTTTCGCTAACCCGAATATCATAAATAGTGTGTTCAAATAAATCGGTAACAAGTTGATTTAGCTTAACACATACGGTTAAAGTTGACTTCACTAATAGATCAATCAAACCCCTAACATCTTCGCCCTCGCTTGAACGTATAGGGAAACCATCAATAAAATATATTCGAAATCCACCCTTAACAGCATTTGCTAATTTTTCTAATAGAGCTTTTGGCAAGGCCTCAGAATAAGGAACAACAAGTGCCTTAAAAGTTTCTCCATTAATACTTAGATTACCCCGGTCCAATTGACTGTCAATAATAAAATCACTTGACACGATATCAAAATCGATTTGACCCTGCATCAGCTCTCGCGCCACTTTCTGAAATAGCATGTATTGCCCTGACCATTCAGCTTCACCGTGATAAAGAATTGCTACTGGAGCTATGTGCTGACCGCCAGTTAATAAATGACTCATCTTATTCATATATTGAATTAAATAACTCATATAACGGTATTGTGGATTATGACCACGTCCATAGAAATGTGGTGGACAGTCATCATCAGGAAATGCCTTTGGCGAGAACGCATGGGGAACAAAGTGATTAACTCCTCTAACAAACATATGGTCTGTAAGCCACTTCATTAACTTTAATCCTTCTCCCCAGCCATATGCCCCATACATTTCACACATTGTTCGCCCTTGTTTTTTAGGGTCAAGGTGACCTAGCGAAGCCCCTAACTTAGCTAAACCATAATGAAAAAATTCACCATCCCAACCTGTTGAAGTAAATGATTTGTTATAACCTTTGTCCATACCGGGTAATATTTGATGCAAAACGACATCTATACCGGCCATATCTTGGCCAGCCATACTCCTGAAAAAATGACCTGGTCCATAACCTAGTCGTGCATGAGCATTATTATCTTCAATAATATGACCAATATATTTCACACCATGATCATTGCACCATTTCCCAATTCGACCTGAGAAGTTTTCATTATATAATTTCGTTATCATATTCATATATTGATAACGAACCTCATGAGCACGAGTTCCCCCATTAACCCATAATAAAGGTAATTCTTGAATGTTAATGTTTGCTTCTGTTTCAAGTGAATTTAACATACCATCCTTCCATGGCAATACCATTTCTACGCGTCCTATTGAAGCTTCCGGACCTTTTATATTACCGAAGCGAGGTTCATCTGAAAAAAAGCCTTCAATTGTTTTACCAAATTCAGTTTTATATCGTTCGAAATGTGCTTGATAAACTTTGTTAATAAGAATATCTGTTGCTTCTGATATCATTGGATTCAAGTAACCTTCAGTTGCTTTCTCACCGCCATTAATGGATTGAACAATGGTGAAGATTCTCCATTCACCCTCTGGAAAATCCCAATACACAACACCATCAGTTAATCGATCAGTGATATCAATTAAAGAATCTGGATCAATTGTTTTAAAGTCTATTTTTTTTGCAGCAACAACTGCGATGACTCGATCTAAATTGGCGCTACTGGAAGCTCGCTGATTTGTTGTTCTATCTACCCCCACTTGCATCACGTCTTCTCTACTCTGCCCGGATATAGCCCATGAAATCATAACGCGACCATTATTTTTCGGTCCCACAAAATCTTGTTGATGTACTTTTATAAATTTTTTTCTAAAGTGCGGGTAATGCTTTTCAATTTCACCAACTGCATATCCTGTTGGAAAGTGCGAATCGTCTAATATCCAAATTTTCATATTAACTTTTTTTGCTTCGTTAATAATAATATCGAGATCACGCCACCAACTCTCTCCAATAAAATCCGGATGTGGTCTTGACTCAATACAGATCGCTTTAATTCCAGTTTGATAAATTTTCCGTACGTAATCACGAAGAATACCTTCTTCTTCTCCATGTTGCCAAAAAAACGGAAGAACGTAGTTGGCTTCTTCATTATTTAGCACTTCAATAATTCTACTCATAAACTCACCCCAATAACAAAATATCATTCAAAAAAACAAATATAAAACAATCGAAATTTAAATAATATTATTGTTTACTATGTTTTTTGTTGTTTTATACTATAAATAACGCTTACAATTTAATATTAACGTGATTTAACGTTTATCGAAATATCAAAACTATTGATTATCACTAACAAAATATTAGATGGAGAGGATTATATGAACCCTAATCAGTTAGAAGATTATATAAGACCACTAAATGAAAAAGAGATCTATTACAAACAAAATCCAACTCTGTCAAAAAAATATCAGGAACTTGATCAGATTGATCATAATGGAGAGATGGTCTATCTATTTAATACTGAACTAATGCCGGATAAGAATATATTAATCTTCAAGCAGAATCGCTTTGCTCCTGTTCCCACGCATATACATAGTTACCTTGAATTAATCTATGTTTATTCTGGGAAATGTGATCAGATCATTAACGGGAGAAACGTTAGGTTGAAAAAAGGACAAATATGTATTATTGATACCGAGGTTCCACACTCTATTCAATTTACAGATGAGAATGATACCCTAATAAATTTTCTAATCAGACAAGATTTCTTTACCAGCTCTTTTTTAAGTAAATTGAACAACAAAGGTATCATTACTAACTTTCTAATTAATGCCATTTCAAATTCAAAAGACCATGATCAATATATAATTTTCCATTCTGAACAGAATGAAAATATTCAGTTGTTAACTCGACAAGTCATGTGTGAGTTCTTTGATCAATCAATTTGTTCAGATGAAATGATTGATGCTTACATGCTGTTAATTTTCTCTGAATTAATCCGTGTTTTCCATTACGATAGCAATCAAACAAGCACACCGTTAAAGGATCAAATAAACATTATTGATATTCTTCAGTTTATTGAAGAAAATTATCAATATTGCACACTAAATGATGTTGCCAAAAGGTTCAATTACAACCCTAATTACTTGAGTACACTTATAAAAAAGCAGACCGGAAAGTCTTTCAAAGAATTAATTCAACTTCAACGACTAAGCTATTCTTCCTTTCTATTAATCAATACAGAGAAACCAATCTATCAAATTGCTGAGGAAACAGGACATAGTAATCTAAGTTATTTTTACAGTAAATTTAAAAATTTTTTTGGCATGACACCGCAACAATATCGTGACAATCGATAAAAAATGTCGTGAATTTTTGTAAAATATAACAATTACTCAAATACCTCATGAAGCTGACCTCGATATAGATGCCAATATGAATGAAGATAAGCGAAGATTTTTTAAAAAATAGAGATAGATTAGTATAATATAAACAAAAGAGACGCATCTAATAAAAGACCGTCTCTTAAAAATAGTTTTGAAAAATAAATTGTATGTTTGATAATTAATAAAAGATTTTATTTGCATTATGTTGCTCCACAACCCTTTAATTTAATATTACAAGCTATCAACCTAACCTTTTGAAAACTTTTGTTTAGCCAAGAGTATTCCTGAATATATACCAATAATTACAATAAATATTTCCAACCTCCCTAATATCATTCCAATAATTAATATTATTAAACCCATAACACTTAGTGATGGGTCAGTAATTCCTATTGATAATCCAACTGTTCCAAGTGCTGATGCAAATTCAAATAAAGCATCTGATAAACTACTCCCTTCTGCCCATGCCAATGAAAATGAACCTACAAAAAACACAAATAAGTATATTGATATAAAACCTATAATATCTGTTATTATATTATTTCCAATGGTCATTTTACCTTCTGGTCTATAATAATTTAAAGAAGATATTTTACGAGATGAACTCATTCGCTTCCTTAAATTTTCAATTGTTACACGATACAATAAATAGATTCGGTTAAGCTTAATCCCTCCCGCTGTCGAACCTAACCCACCTCCAATAATCATAAGTAATATAAGTAAACCTATAAGATGGGAGGGCCAATTTACGTATGACACCGTAGAATAACCTGTTGTCGATACTGCTGACAAAATATTAAATAGAGCAATTCTGAAGCTCTCCCCCACTTTAAAGTATAATTCATTGATTAAAGCTAATGAGGTCAAAATTGTTGATACAATAATTAAGATTGACATTAATTTCAATTCACCAATACGACTTACGAGTTTGAACTTTCGCTTACACAATAACATGAGAATAGCAAAATTCGTCGTTCCTAGCACCATTAAAGCTAATGTTATAATTTCAATCCCAAGATTGTTATAGTAACCAATACTTTCTGTTTGAGTCGAGAATCCTCCAGTAGAAAGTGCCGACATAGCGTGCATCAAACTGTCAAATAACGGCATTCCCACCAACGCATATAATGTCGTACCTATAATTAATAGTGACAAATACATAATTAAGATTGCTCTTGCTGATTTTTTCAAATTAGGCATCAACATGTCTTGATGTCCTTCGGTAGTATATAGATTCATCGATTGTTTACCATACACGAAAATGGTCATTACCATTACAAAACCTAACCCACCACAAAACTGCATGAAACTACGATGAAACAAAAAAATTTTTGGAGAAACTTCAACATCTATTAATGAGAGACCGGTAGTTGTCCAGCCACTCACAGATTCAAAAAAGGCATGGGAAAAACTTAATTGATTAGCAAGCACAAAAGGTACTGCCCCCACTACAAAAGCATAAACCCAAGCTAAAAAAACCGTTAAGTAACCATGTTGCATCGTCATTTTCCAATGATTATCTCTATCATTATCTCTTTTTAACCCAAAGCATAAGGAAGCTCCTAATATTATACTGAAAAGTGAAGAAAGTAAAAACGCTAAAGCATATTCTAATTCTTCCGGAAAAAAAACAAGTACTGATAGGGGCATTAATATTAATACCCCCACAAGAATAATCAATTTACCTAAACTGTTACTTTTTAATAAAAAATTTTTAAATTTCATCTATTACCTGTCAACTCCCTAATCGCAGTTAGTTCTTGCTTATTTGAAGAAATCAAAATAAGTATGTCGCCAGCTTGTATTAACGTATCACCTTGTGGAACAATGCTTTTTTCCCCTCGAAGAATGCAAGCAATTATAACTTCTTTTGGTAAACTTATCTCCCAAAGTCTCTTATTTATAGCCTTAGACGAGCTAGATATCGGTATTTCAGCAATATTAATCCTTGCCTCAGTCATTGGTAAAAGATTTGCTATGCCATCAAATAATGTTTTTTGTTCGATAATATTGGTAATCGCATTAACTGCGCAAACAACAGAATCGACACCAGCCTTGTAGAAAAAATCTATTTTTTTCGCATCATTTACTAAAGCCACTGTTTTACTTACTTTATATCTCTTTTTACTAAGTTCACATATAACAAGGTTGTCATAGTCATGTTGCGTTAGAGCAATAACAACATCCATTTCCTTTACATTTGCTTCTTCTAGAACATAGGCCTTACTCCCATCTCCCAAAATAACCGTTAACCTTTCAATTTCAGATAGAACTTTACAATTAGTTAAATCTTTATTAATTACTGTAACAGCGTAATCCCTATTAATTAATGATTGTGCCAAAGATCTTGCTTTGTTAAATCCACCTATTAAAAGTATTCTTTTCTTCATAGAATCACTCCTGTTAACCTCTATTTTTAAAATAACGATTTAATTCTTGGATTGATAAATCAACTGGACAAATTGTTTTAATCCCTAGCTCTTCATATACGTAATCTTTCTCGGAGTCATATAACCTGGCAATAATAAATTCTTTATTAAAAATTATTTTTAGCATTTGAGAAATTAAAATATTAATATTATCATTATCTGTTGTCAAAATAACAGTTGAAGCCTTTTTTACATTTGCTTCCTTTAATAAAGCTAAGTCTGTTCCATCTCCAACCAAAGTTAAGCCGCCATATGACTTTGATAACTTTCGAAAAGCTTCTTCATCGCGATCAATAATTAGTACATCTTCATCATTCGCAGAAAGTTCATTCGCTATCCGCGATCCAAGACGTCCACAGCCGATAATAATCGAATATTTGTTTTGTTTTACACGAGATATTAATGTTGTTTTCAAGATTCATCACTCCTCACCATACGTCCAATACCATTAGCATCATACTCAATTTTATACTTAACCTCATCCTCGCAAGATGCGCAATCTCTTTCATCAAAGGCATACCTTCCCTTTGAATAGAAAGTACCAAAATGTTGTAAATTATGTTTTACCGGTTTATAGGTAGGATCTAATGCCCAAGACGCCCGAAAATGTTTCATCGCTTTCGAATGATCATTTTGCAATTCAAGAAAGATACCCATAAAATTATGCGGTTCAGGTGAGTGTGGCCACTTCTTCATCAAATCACAAATTTTTTCTTCTGCTCTTTTGAAATCTCTTTGCTCAATCAAATGACGAATTCCATCACAAATTATTTTATATTGTATTGATGAAGACTCTTTATCATGACTCATAAGTGCTCCCCCTTCAATTGACCTTTATGTTAGTCTAGCAAACAATTGGTGAGAGTAGTGTTAGAATTCATGAGTCCGTGTTAAGATATTGTGAGCTTTTATTTTTTAAAAAAATAACAATTAATTAAAGGTGTAGATTAAAAGGAAAAGCTTGTTCTCGTAGGTTTTAGAGGTGATTTTAAGTTATCAATGCGTAGTTTTATTTTCTTATTTAGCTTTCTTCTTTTTACACAATACAAAAAATGTAGTGTAAAATCACATCAGGATCCTACACTACTGTCTTAATCACTTGTACACTATTCATCTCTAAGCCTATAACCAATACCTATTTCAGTTATAATATATTGAGGCTTAGCAGCATTTTCTTCAACCTTTCTCCTCAAACCAGCCATAAGTGTTCTTAATGCTTGTGTATCATTACCATAACCAGGTCCCCATATTTGCCGGATTATATTTTGGGTAGTCAGGACTTTCCCAGCATTCTTAAACAATATTTCTAATAATTTAAATTCCATGGGTGTTAAATGTAACCGCTCACCTTCTCGGTAGAAATTATGATTTTCTACATCTAACTTTAAGTTACCTATAGTAAAGATAGGTTTAAGGTTATCCGTACTCAATTTGTTGATATGTCGAATAGCGACTCTTATCCTAGCAAGCAACTCAATAATTGAAAAGGGTTTTGTTAAATAATCATCAGCCCCTTGGTCGAGTGCCTTGACTTTATCTTCATCTTGATCACGCGATGAGATAATAATAACTGGAATATCAGCCCATTCTCTTACTTTTTCCAATACTTCCATCCCATCAAAATCAGGTAAACCTAGATCAAGTAATATTAACTGGATATCTTCTGTAACTAAAATTTCTAAAGCATCTTGAGCATTATCAGCCCCAGAATATATGTAGCCTTCCTTTTCAAGAGCGTATCTAATGAACTTTTTTATTTGCTTGTCATCCTCGACTACAAGAATTTTTTCTTCACCCATCTTCATTCACCTCTAACGGTAATTTAAATACAAAAAGAGCACCTCTACAATCTATTCTGTTACGCGCTTCAATAACGCCTCCGTGCGCCTCCACAATCGTCTGACAGATTGAAAGTCCCAAACCGATCCCCTTGTCATCTATGCCTTTATTGGTATTAACCGTATAAAACATTTGAAAAATATATGGCAAGTCATCTGGAGAGATCCCTTCTCCCTGATCCATAATGATGAATAAAGCATAGGTATCATTAACTTCGACTGAAACCGTAATCTCTTTTTTCACAGATGTATGCTTTATTGCATTCATAAGCAAATTAAAAATAACTTGTTCAATTAACTTAGCATCCATTGGAACAAACAGGATTTGCTCGGGTATATTTACTTTGATTAATCTGTTTTCTTTCATATTAACAACACGATTAATTGCACTTCCAATTACTTCCTCAACAGCTTCTGGCTGTTTTTTTATATTAAGTTTACCCTCTTGGATTTTTGTCAGATGGAGTATATTCTCCACTAATGCATGCAACCAATTAGAACGCTCATAGATATTCTCAAGAAAAGTAAAACGATCATCTTCTTTATCAGTCATTGATTTTAGCATTTCGGCTGTACCTATAATACTTGCTAGTGGCGTCCGCAAATCATGTGAAATGGATCGTAATAGTGTTGAACGATAACGCTCTTGTGTGGCCTCTTCTCGATCTTTAAATCGCTGCTCAAAGTAATTAAAGCGATCCATTGCTAAAGCAGTACTTTCAATCATTGACAACAAAAGTTTTAATTTATTTTGATCTTTGTTTATAGAAATATGTTTAGGTAATCTAATAGCCCCTAGTGTTCTTTCCTGACCACGGATCGGAAAATCAAAAAAATCCTTTCCTTCTATATAAAGTGTTTGTAGATTCTTCAGGCGCTCTGCTAATTTTTCAATATCATCTACTTTTCTTCGAGTTTGATGTTCAACATTAACATATTGAACATAGTTAAGCTCTGTATGATTACTATCGAAATAGAGGATAGCAGCCTGACAATCAAAAAAAACACTAATTGCTTTTATACTTAAACTAGCAATTTGATCCACCCCTTTTGCCTCAGTTACATCATTCGTTAACTCATATAAGGCCCGTGTTTCAGCCTCTTTTTCTTTTGCAGAAAAGGCACTTTGTCTAGCATGAGAAGTAAGCATACTTGTGATTACTGCTATAATTGTCATTATAATAAAAGTTATTATATAGCTTGGGTCGTTGACAGTAAAAGTGTAATAAGGATCAGTAAAAAAAAAGTTAAAGGTGAAAGTAGCTATAAGAGACCCCGTTATTCCATATAGTAACCCATGAAACAACCAAGCAATAATTTGTACTGCTAATAAATATACAATAACTATATTAGTTTCCGGAAAGCCTAAGAATCTGAACAAGTAACCAATCAAAGATGCAAAAAACATAATGATCGCTATTAATAACACATTAATTATTAAATTATCTTTCTTTAAAAACAAATTCTTTATCAAATACTTCTCCTCCTCTACCTTCCTATTTAACCATACCAATAATTATACGCTAATCTTTTACGGAAATGGGTATTAACCTTAGTAGGAATATTTTATAGTATACTACAAAGAATCTTTATCAAAAATTACTTTAATTAAATCTTTATAAAGATCAATGCTTATCCAAAATAATAATAAGTTGTCGTAAACCTTTACTTTTTATAGTGAATTTCTTCCAAGCAAACTAGTTACTACAATAAAAACAATTAAAAATTAAATAGATTTCAATACAATTTTCAATCAAAAACAGAAGTAAATGTAATACAATATTGTGACAATCGTTAAAAAATGTCGTGAATTGTCGTAAAAATATAACAATAGAACTATTTATTTTCACTTTTACCATTTGTATACTAAATGTATGTAATCTATTGGCCAATAGAAGACAAACACCTGGGGCTTTTCATACATCTTGCTTGTTTATGTACTTTACTAAGTTAAATAGCTATAACACTCAGATGATGATGACAAGATTAAGCATTCTATTACCGCAACAAGGCGATCTGACAAAGAAAATCAGGTCGCTTTCTCTATTAATCTATCAAGCTACTCGGGAGGAGTCTGAAATGAAAAAAGGTCAAATGAAAAAGCGTTTTCTTCTATCGATTATTTTCACTTTACTGCTATTACCTTTTACCTCAGCTCATTTTGCTGTAACAGCAACAGAATCAAATGAGAAACAATTAGAAGTACCTGATAAAATAACTGAATCTTTAGAAGATTTTGTAACCGAAGAAACCGAGGACGATTATTACAAGCCGACGGATAAAGTTAGAATTATTGTTGAACTTGAAGAAGAACCGGCGATTTCTTATGCGACTGAACAAGGCGTGCTTTATAAAGAATTAGATGATCAAGTCCAAGAACAACTCCAAGATGAACTATTATCTGCCCAAGACGCGATTATGTCTGATATCTCAAGAATGGGTATCACATTTGATGTCGAACATCAGTTTACGACAGTTGTCAATGGTTTCAGTACAGAAGTTACCTATAAAGAATATGATGTGATTCAAAGTATAGATGGCGTTGAACACGTCTATATCTCAAATGTTTATCATCTTCCAGAAGAACAAGAACCAGATATGAATTACAGCATCGATATCATTCAAGCAGGACAAGTCTGGGAGGATTACGGTCTTGATGGTGAAGGCATGATTATCGGAATTATCGATACAGGTATTGATCCCACCCATCAAGATATGGCGCTCGATAATCCGGAAACAATTGCTTTAAATGAAGAGACCATTAGCCAAATGAAAGATGATCATGAATTAGACGGTATTTATTTCACCGATAAAGTTCCTTATGGTTACAACTATATGGATAAGAACACACAAATTATCGAACAAGGTCCAGGTGTCAGCAACCATGGTATCCATGTCGCTGGTACGGCTGGCGCGAACGGAGAAATTAAAGGTGTCGCACCGAATGCACAATTATTGGCATTGCGTGTCTTTGGTGATGATCCACAATATGGTTCTACTTATGGTGATATTTATGTTAAAGCAATTGATGATGCCATTCTATTAGGTGCAGACGTTATTAACTTAAGCTTAGGCTCAATAGCCGGATTCGTTCGACCGACAGATC
Organism: Amphibacillus jilinensis Y1; assembly: GCF_000306965.1. GTDB lineage: Bacteria > Bacillota > Bacilli > Bacillales > Amphibacillaceae > Amphibacillus_C > Amphibacillus_C jilinensis. The sequence goes on from NZ_JH976434.1 coordinate 29,659, forward strand.
CTGAGCAAGAAGCGATTAGTCGTGCCGTTGATAATGGTATTATTGCGTCAATTTCGGCTGGTAACTCCGCCCATTATGCCAATGCCATTACTGCTAATTATCCATTAGCAACAAATCCCGATATTGGTTTAACAGGCTCACCAAGTGTATCTTATGATTCTATTGGTGTTGCTTCTATTGAAAATACATTTATTGAAATGGAAGGGTTTAGCTGGTCTTCAGAACAGCAAGAGGGTACAGCTGCTTTCCTCGCCTCAAACCGCTACCATGAAGATGTTGATCAACCACTAGAATTGATTCACATCGTCCATAACAACAGTTTAGATCAGCTTGTTGATGCACTAGCTGAAAAAGATGTGGAAGGTAAAGTTGTCTTATTGCAACGCGGTTTAAATTTTATTGATAAGGCGATTGCCGTTCAAGAAGCTGGCGGGGCTGGTGTTATGGTTTACAATCATTCTGCTGGTTATACAAGTATGGCAACCAATTCATCAATTGTGATCCCACAACTGTTTATTTCGAAAACAGATGGTGAACACCTTGCTCAACTATTAGACAATGACGAAGCCGTCTCCGTGGTATTTAGTGATGGTGAACCTATTGTGACACCCAACCCTGAAGCAGGACGATTATCTTCCTTTACATCTTGGGGCGTTGCACCTAACCTTGATTTCAAGCCTGAACTGACGGCTCCTGGAGGTAACATTTTATCTACATTACAAGGTAACGAATATGGCTTGAAGAGCGGGACATCAATGGCTGCACCTCACGTTTCAGGCGGATCAGCACTCGTATTGCAACATGTAGATGAACATTTTGATTTATCTGGTTATGATCGCTCAATTGCCGTTAAAAATCTCTTACTCAATACATCTACAATTATTGAAGATAAAAATTTATACAACGATCACTATGCATTAGGTAATCCTTATTCACCACGACGTCAAGGCTCAGGCGTTATGGATTTACATGCCGCATTAGCTACCCCTGTTGTCGTGACCGAAGTAACTACAGGCGAGGCAAAAGTGAGCTTGCAAGAAGTTGGTGATTCCTTCACCTTTACATTGGCTGCAGAAAACTTCTCAAATCAAGATGTGACTTACGAACTTGATGGCAATGTTCAAACCGACCTTGTTGTCTCTGGGCAAAACTTAATTGAAGCTCAAGGTGTGTTTGAAGCCGGAACAATTGCACCTACCTCACCGTGGTTAGGTGAATACCCGATTGCTTTTTCAGACGATACCCTTACCATTCCAGCAGGTGAAACGGTCCAATTTACGGTAACAGTAGACTTGACCAATGCAATCGACTGGTTCTATGAACAACCGTTAGAAAATCAGTTCCCGAACGGTACGTTTATTGAAGGTTTTGTCACATTAACTAATGAAAGTTTTCCAGCATTAGCGATTCCGTATGTAGGTTTCTATGGTAATTGGGATGATGCACCTATTCTCGATGGCAAGCGCTACGCAGAAGATTACTTCCTGCCTCATACTGGCCTCGTTAATGAAAATGGTAGCTATTTAGCCCCAATTGAAGAAATAGACGGCTTTGATGAAGCGAATATTATTGCATTTTCGCCTAACAAAAATGATATTCACAATAGAGTAACACCTGTACTAACCTTTTTAAGAAATGCTGAATCGGTGCAATATAATATCCTTGATCAAACAGGCGAACGTTTAAGAACAATCAAGCGTGAACGGGATATCCGAAAAACACATGATTTGCCTGGTTATTCATATTTAACCGATCGGACATGGGATGGGACAGTGAATCGTAAGCAAGTCGATGATGGTCTCTATTATTACGAAGTTAAAGCTAAGATTGATTTCGATGATGCCAAATGGCAAAGCTTTACCTTCCCAGTCCTCGTCGATACAACAGACCCTGAGCTATCGCTTCGTTACAACACGAAGAAAGATAAAGTTGAATGGCAGGCAACGGATCAAGGATCTGGTCTCCAACAGCTACAAATCATTTTAGCAGATGAAGTTGTTGAAACGATAACGATCTCAGAAGATCATCAAGAACAAACTGGCACGATTGATGCGAGTCAGTGGGAAGATGGCACAGTGGTCGAAGTTGTTGCCTTTGACCGTGCAGGCAATTCGATAAGTGAAACAACTGAAGTTAATCATGATACGGTCGTACCCTACATTTACATCACGACACCAGAAGTGTTAAGCGTCCATGACACCCATGATATTTCAGTAAAAGGATATATTGAAGAGGATAGTGGATTAGCATCCTTTACCATCAATGAGCAAGCAATTGAATTTGAATATAACGAATCAGAAGACCACTACACATTTGATGCTGTTGTCAGTTTTGAATCAGATGGTGCACCCGATTTATTCTTTGATGCAGTAGATTCAAGAGGCAACCAAAGCTCAATTAAACGACAAATCCTTATTGATACGACACCACCAGAATTAACGATTGAAGTGCCTGATCAAATCGATCAAGATGCAACTGAAGTCACACTAAATGTGTCAGTCGCTGATAACTTCAATGCTTTAAAACTATATGTGAACGACAGTCATGAGTATGAACAGCCGCTTAGAGCTCCTTATCAAGAGTCATTTTTCGAAGATGAATTTGAATTAACGGTCAAATTAGATGATGGCGATACAGACTTATACTTCGAACTGGTCGACGTCGCTGGCAATACAACAGAAGAAGAAATCACAATTACTCGGCAAAAAGATGATGAGGCTGAAGATGGTGATAACGACGGAGATAAGCGAGGGAAACGATTATCATTAGGTTCTATTCTTAAAAAATTATTTACTCGGTTACTATCGTTTATACGCATTTAAATTATGTGATAATACGACCGAATTAACAGATCAATCAGTGGGGGGGGATTCTTCTTCCACTGATTGGTCGTTTAGTGAATCAGGAGATTAACTCTCGGTACTCCGTTCTAAGACCGAATATTTACGGGACAGTAATTTATAACAAAAAAACGAGCAGGAAGTGGCATTAAACATGCAACTTCCTGCTTCTTTAAGACTTATACAATGTTTTACGATAAACGCTTGGGGTACAGCCAAACTTCGATTTGAATAAGCGATAGAAGTAACTTAGATTATCATAACCTATTTCAGTAGCAATGTGTTCTATGGACAGATCAGTATAATTTAACAATGACTTAGCCTCTTCTAGCCGTCTTTCTTGTAAGATATCTTTAAACGTCTTTCCTGTCGTCTTTTTTATATACTTACTCAAATTATAGCCATTCATATTAAATCTCTCTGCGATTGTTTCTAACTTAGCTATCTTAAAATGCTGATCAATATAGCGTATCACCGTTAACGCCAATTGATGATCATAAATGCGATTAGATGGTGTATATGCCTTATCTGCATGTTTCATCAATTGAACCATTAACAATCCCATTTGAAATTTAACCGTAACTTCTGACCATACCGTTGGATTCATCATTTCTTCAATCATACTAGCAATAATCGATTGAATCCTTTCAATGGCAGAAACTTGATAATATAAATAGCTACCAGCTTTATTTTGATTAAATAGACCACTGATCAAAAAATTGACAATCGACTGCTCTGCTCCATCAATATCAAGGTTATCAAACATATGCTCAAAAAAATAAGGATCAATAATGAAATTAATCACCAAATCTTCTTCTCCGCAAGGCTCAAGTGCATGTTCAATATGCTGATTCAGAAAAAGTAATTCCCCCTGCTTTAGTTCAATACGCTGACGATCGATCGTTTGGATCAATGATCCGTGATAAACATAGTTAATCTCAATATAGTCATGGCGATGAGCAGGAAATGCTATAAACCGTGGGTGCTTACGTGTGACAATTAGTTTTTTGTCAGAAAGAAATTTGGCCCGCTCAATAATAAAATCACGTTGATTCGTGTAAACATCTTTCTCAATTTTTTTTGACTTTTGCTTTAAGATTATTTCTTCTTCTTCTGTTAACATCAGCAGGTTTTGATAAAGAGATGACTTCAATTAAACGCCCCATTCCCTAATTCTAATGCGCAGTGACCTATTAAGTAGACCATCAAGGTTAATCACGAACTGAACATACTCACACCATTAGTCATTTGACCTTCACCTCTATAATGCGTTTATACATTAGATAAACTTAACAATTGGACATCTTGTACTTTACATTCTTTAGTAAATGATCGACGTTTCCATGGCTAGTCTCTTAAGTTTAGCCGACCTAAACTAAACTGTCTAATTTAGTGTAACCTATCCAGAACAAATAAATTATAAATATTTACAATTTAACTTTTCTCATTGAAATCCCTTTTAGATAAAATTAAACTAGAAAAAAACTGTTCAACTAAATTTTATCAAGATAATTTTGACTCCCATAATCTCTTATAATCAATACGGCACTCACTGTTTAGAATAAAAGTAACAGTCCAACCTTGTAAAGTGAAAAGTAGATATTATGAATGTTTCTGTTTTAAAAACGCAAAAAAGAAGCGAGTTGTTCTCGCCTCTTAGATTTCTTCTCTAAATTAGAAACACTATTTTTTCTTTTTCTCTGCTTTATATAGCCTTGCCACTCTTGTATATAACAAGGATAAAGTAATAACTATTACCACTAATGAAAGTAGTATAAATTTTTCTATTATAGTATCAAACATTGATGATCTCCCTCTCTCTAATTAGCCACAAACCGCCTGATCAGCTTGAATACAACTCCCGCCACCAAATATTACTCCACAAGCTACAGAACACCCGACTGCACCTAGTACGTTAACTGCTCAGCCCTCCTTATGTATATTGCCTTGAAAACAACCATATATTTGGCTGTTTTTGTTAAAATGTTGGTCTAATTAAATCGAATACTTTCGTTGTGTATATTTTCCAATGTCTTATCTACTTAAATTCTAACATAATCAATTTTTTGAAAATACCGCTATTTTTAAAATAGTAATTTTTACCTATAAAATAATTTCCGAGAGAAAAACTGTCCACTCGCGAATTAAGAAATTATAATTAGGTGCGCTGAAAATCGTCTCCTCTTCACTTCCCACCTAAAGCTGTTGTTCTATGAGATTTCCTCGCTGGATCATCATTAAGCGTTGGCCGCTGGAAATGACTTCTTTATCGTGTGTAACTAGGATGATGCTTTTCCCTTCTGCATTCAATTCACTTAAAATACCGATGATGTGATCTCTATTTTGCTCGTCTAAATTACCTGTCGGTTCATCACAAATCAGCAGTTCTGGCTCGTTGATTAACGCTCTAGCAATTGCTACCCTTTGTTTTTCCCCACCTGATAACTGCTGGGGCACATGATGGATCCGATCAGAAAGGTGTACCTTTTCTAGCAGTTCTTTACCCTTTTTATCCAAAGCGCCTTTGTCTTCATACGGAACTAAGGGGAGAATAACATTTGTTAAGGCGTCAAATTGATCAAATAACTTGTAATCTTGATAAATAAAGCCGATCCGCTTCCGACGAAAGGCGAGAACTTCTTCGCTGGAAGCGTGCTGAAGGTCAAGTTCATCTAAACGAATAGAACTTCCTGGATCAGCAGAGGTAATGCCAACAATACATTGTAAAAGAGAGGATTTTCCAGATCCAGATGGACCGATGATGGTTAGCCATTCACCTTGCTCCATCGAAAAATTGACATTTTTAAGTATATTTAATTGCTCAGCTGCTGTTTGATACGTCTTATCCAAATTTTCTATGCTAATCTTCATGACGTCACCTTCCGATCTCGATAGTTTGTAAATTGCTTCATAATATAACTCAAAACAAAGGCAGATACAATAACCACCATCAAAAACAAGATGATCATTATAACCGCAACGGTTAACCATTCAGTCAACATGCTTTCCATTAGGACACGATAAGCGATAACGCTCATACCGGCACCACTGAAAATAGCCACAGTTGACCAAACACAGACTTCGCGAAGATAAAACATGTAGAGTTTGCTTCTTCCCCAACCAACATGATAAAACAACGTCATTTCCTCGCCCCGCTCCCGCCATAACGATACAAGTGCTTCTGCAATCGTAAGAAACGAGAGGAGATAGAGGAAGGCGATTAGTAAATAATAAAATACTTCCATTTGCCCATGAATGTATATCCCCAGATTCGTTTGAACCGTTCGTTGTTCTTCTTGTTGCAGTAAAAAGGTGAGAAAAATCGAGATAAAGGTTAATAGAAATAATTGAATGGCAGCAGCGATAATCCGTTTATGATGATACCACGTATTTTGTAATGTGATCGATCCATGACTTTGCTGCACTTTCTTCGTTTTATTCGTTTGTTTAGAAAATGTAAAAGAGACAAGTACGAGCGTGCAAATCAAGACAAAAACAAGCACCTGTGCAAAGACAATCATCATGGAATCAGCATAGTAGGCGTAACCCACAGCAACAGGAAACGCTACAACTAAAGGATATCCTACAAGCCTTGCCCATTCCATATAACGTAACTTTTTAATATGTTTGTCAGACCAACCAAAAAGCCGCAGCTTCGCTTCACTTTGTCTCCGTTCATTCATTAAATTAATAAAACTAAATAAAATATACACAAAACTGGTGAACGAAAATAACAGTACAAGCACAATCTTCACTAAATCCCAGCTTTCAACGATCGTATCGGCCGCCTCTAATGTTGTCCACGGTTGCATAACCGTCCCGAGACCTTCTACCTCTATATCCAACCATTGATGGGAGGCGCCAGCTACAATATCCACCGTAAAACCTAGTTCTGAAAACTGTCGAGCAATATCTTTTATCTTTGCCGCACTCGCTTCATCATAGCCATCAATGCCGGCAACCTTAACTCGGATAGCATCGATCGGGGCATCCCCTTTCAAACGTTCTGCCCATTCCAATGAAATAATACCATGTGCCGGTGTCGAGATAAAACTCCCGGGGACAGCCGTCGGGTACACTTGTTTTTCTTCATCATTCTTGAGATGGGTTTCTTGTAAACTATAAATACCTAAAGGTGAGGCAGCAAGCGCTTCTCGATCTTCCCACAATTTAAAATCACCTGCATGATGAAAATAAATCCCTTCCCCAGCAATAACTTCTCCGACGTCGTTGCTCATAAAGTGGTCAATTTTTTCTAATGACCGGTAGATCGGAACACCCGTTTGCTCATCTGTCGTTACTTGGTGCACAGTAACGTTGTCTCCCTCGATCTGATACTCGACTGGTGATAAATAGTATGAGGATTCCTGACTGTGATAACTAATTCCACCAAATAAATCAAAGTCAAAATCATCTCTATCTTCATATGTATGGAGGCGATACGCTTCATCGGTAAATAAAAAATTATCATAGAAAGGAGAAATTAATTCAGAAAAGTCCAGCTCATAATGTTCAGACCCCTCGACTTCGATTGTCGCCAATTCCTGCTCGACTTGGGCATGGAGATCAAGATCTCGATATGAGAGACTTCCCAACTGGGCTAAATCGGTCGTATTAAAGGGCGCAAGCAAACGGCGTAACTCTGCTTCATTAATACGCAACTGGTCGATTGAAATGGATGCTGTAAGTGGAATGGTTTGATCGAGCAGACTTAAAATCGGAACTGATGTGAATTCTTCCGGTCCAATACCAGATCCTCCCCCCTCTAATGCTTGGAAATCAATTGCTGTCAATGCCGCTTCTTGAGCAGTATCAACCGCTACCACTTGATGATAAGATGGAGGCAATGGAAAGGACGGAAATTCACCTTGAAACGTATTAACCAAGGAGTCTTCTAAAAAGAGTGCATAACCAGCGAACGTCCCTTCGACTGGAAAAAAACTATAGGCATATTCGTGGTCACTCATGACATACTCATCAACACCATCGGTGGTTGTCACCGTGTTCTCATAACGGAGCGATTCCATCCTTTCAGGTAGCTGATAGGTAATCTCTGATGCGGTAAATAGACCAATCGATGCCACTGGTGCTGCCACTTCGATATCTTCGCGTGCCAACACGGTTTGCCACTCCGCGATTGAAATGCCCCCATCGCCAAGCCCTAAATAATTTTCTTCCACTAACCCGAGGCTCTCCTCGACTTCAGTACGACTGTCTGCAGGACGGAGTAAAATATCATAGCTCCCCCGTGCAAAATCATAGATTTCCTGGGTAATCGTTTCCGATGCGTCTGACAAGGAAACAGCAGAAAGAGGGAGCAATAAAAGTAAACAGAAGAAGATTACCATTAGCTGACGCTTTAACTTTTTTTTCATTAGTGGGTAATAAAACATTTGCTAACCTCCTTTACTTTAAAAATGAAGTATGACTCACATGGTTTTCCCATTAGAGTCATACTTAATAAATGCCTTAAAAATCGGCTATTTCTATTGATTTCAAATTAAAAAGCTCTCACAGTAACTCGTCGTGTTCTCATTGGAGAAATATTAAGTTGGTTTGCAGTCCTGTAGCTTTGGGTATAGGTCCGCACATAGCTATATCCTGAATAACTATAATTAAATGTTCTGTTAACCTCTTGACCTCGACCATCAAGTCTCCGTTCAATGGTACCGTCCCCAGGAGTAAAATAAAATGTGTGTGGGCCATGGCTTGAATTAGTGCCTACAGTCCAGCCATACGACTGTCCTGCATTAACGGTCGTAGGCCCAGTAATCGTTGCAGTCGAAACAGACTGTCATCACTCGTCTCTACCATAGAAGCTTCTGCAACAACACTTGATGAAAAAAGATACATGACAATACTTAGTGACAATGAAACTATTTTTTTCATTCGTTCCCCGCCTTTTTCCATAGATTTGCATTACCATTTAACACTATAATAATATCAAATAAATGTAAATGGAATTTAAGTGAATTTTCAAAAAAAACGAATATTAAGTTTTATTTGACAACAAGTTAAAACATTCGACAAAACAACCTTAAATCAATGGACTTTACGGACGGTTATCTCTTAAAACAAAGGACTGTCTTTTTTATTAAATAGGGGAAGGCCATTCAAATCCATATTCCTTTGACAATTCTCGTATTTTAATGTATATTACGTATTGGTCGAACAATTATTATTAAATTTAACGAAAATATTCGTATTTAGAGGTGTTATAAATGGAAAATGTATTCGATTATGAAGATATTCAGTTAATTCCCGCAAAATGTATCGTTAATAGCCGATCAGAATGTGATACATCGATCACGCTTGGTGATCATACATTCAAGTTACCGGTCGTTCCTGCAAATATGCAAACAATTATTGACGAAAAAATAGCCATCTATTTAGCAGAACACCAATACTTTTATATTATGCACCGCTTCAATCCAGAAACAAGGATCCAGTTTATCAAAGATATGCACCAACGCGGTTTAATCGCTTCAATTAGTGTAGGGGTTAAAGCAGAAGAGTATGACTTTATTTCGGAACTGGCTCAACAAAACTTAGTACCAGAATTTATTACCATTGATATCGCTCATGGGCATTCTAATGCAGTGATTGAAGTGATCCAATATATTAAGAAAAAATTACCGAAAAGCTTTGTTATCGCAGGTAATGTCGGGACACCTGAAGCTGTGCGAGAACTCGAAAATGCCGGAGCAGATGCGACAAAAGTAGGGATTGGCCCAGGAAAAGTCTGTATAACAAAAATCAAAACAGGATTTGGCACGGGAGGTTGGCAGTTGGCTGCCCTAAGGTGGTGTGCTAAAGCCGCTAGTAAACCGATTATTGCTGATGGCGGGATTCGCACCCATGGTGATATTGCTAAATCGATTCGTTTTGGCGCCTCAATGGTGATGATTGGTTCATTATTCGCGGGTCATGAAGAATCACCAGGGGAGACGATTGAGCGAGATGGGCAATTATTCAAAGAATATTTTGGTTCAGCCTCTGAGTTTCAAAAAGGGGAAAAACGAAATGTTGAAGGTAAAAAAATGCATGTCGCTTATCGTGGGAATTTGCAAGACACCTTAACCGAAATGGAACAAGATTTACAGTCTTCGATCTCTTACGCTGGTGGAAATAACCTAATGTCGATTCGCAATGTTGATTATGTAGTCGTTAAAAATTCAATTTTTAACGGTGATAAAGTTTATTAAACGTTAACCCATTAGAGCCTAAAGTTAGATGGTATTATCTAACTTTAGGCTCTATGATTTCATACTAAAATTTATTAGCCATTGCTTCCCCAAAACTTATAGGCGGTTATGAAACAAAATATTTTAATATACACCATTACCCGGGAAATATTTGGTGCGTTTTAATTTCAACAGATGGTCAAAAGATGGCTCGTTCTCGCCGTGCTTAACACGCTTTTTATTGTCTGCATTAGGGAGTGTAAATTATACGATTGCTTCCTTAAGTATAGCTTTATTTCTCTTACTAATATTATTAACTCTTAATCCTACATGTTTATGGCATTTAATAAATGTAGCTTTTGGCAATTAAGTGTATGCAGTATATAATGCATAACCACAGCTTTACACGGAGAGGTGGTCGTGATAGGCTTCTTGTGCCAGGCAAGCCGTACGCTTGCCGCATTGCCTTATTTCATGACCATAGAGGCTTCGTGTCAAGCTCATGATGTATGAATAAAAATACGAACCTATGTATCACCTTAATTGCCATTTCATACAAAAGTTAAATGCCAAATACAAATCCTACAAGTGATTTGTTCCCATCTAAATAGAAATAAACATTATCATTTTGTAAGCAATCGTTAATTTTATTATCCGAAAATATAATACGTACACTTTGGCTTTCTATATACACTTTTAATGTCCCCTTTTCATCTGTATAAATTTCATCATTAATATTTTCTAATATGGGACTTCCTTTAAATTTTCATTCAAAAAAATTTCAACTCAACCAATCCTTGTTCTTGTCAGCTATCCCAAGTATTAAAACGATACTCCATGATGGTACAACCATCATGAGCTCTCGATTCTCAAGCAAATCATTTTATTTTTGTCCCGCTCTTATAAACTCTAAAAACCTTGAAAGGCATATAGCCAGTCAAGGTATGATAACAATAATATTATATTTAGAAGTATCAACTACTTCACCTACTGATTTATCTGAGAGAATATCATAATTGTTTTATATTTCTTTCTACTACAATAAGGATATTTTAAAGTAACTCCACTCCAACTTGTTTATAAAATTTTACTTTTAGCCTCTCTTCTTTACCCACATGCATTACCATAGCTTTGTCATCTTTTTTTGTAATGTTCAACACTCTAACATTAGCCCATACAGGAAATTGACAATTTTGAACCATAATAAACCATTTTTTCCTTTAGAAAATCTAAAGAACTTTCACACCAATATATATAACCAATAGTATCTCCAATAGGTTTAGAATATGTTGGTTCAGAATCTACACGAATTTGTTTCAATGGAAATTCCAATAATTTCAACCACTGTGAGTCGTAATCTTCAAAGTCAATAAGCTCTAAATATGTTAATCGATTTAAAGTTTTTTTAGCATTCATCCATCCTATTTTCTTTAGTATATTTTGTTAGGGAAGTGGAAGAACCGTCCCTTCATAATTAACACTATTCGAACATAACACCAAAACTAACATTTTCAAAATTCAAATATGCGTTGCAAATATCAGAAGTATAATAGGGTTCAAGTTCTTGAATTTTTCTTGAAGTAATAAACAATCCAAATCCTGATATATCGTTACAATTTTTTTCAAATAATTGGATCTCCGTATCTGTATCATCATTAGCTACAATTATTTCTACATTTTGGTTAACTGATTGAATAACCTTTTCATGAATTTTAATCAACTTATCAATTTCTTTATATATATTTTCCTTTAGAAATTCTATGTCAATTATATCAAAATCAGTTTCATAATATTTACGATCATCATATTTATAGCTATTCACTTCTATCTTTTCATCATATTGTTTCTTAAATATGTTGCAGATCACTTCAATATCTTCTTTCTTTAATTCATGTTCTGAGAGATAGGTATTAACTAATCTCACTATTTTACAACTCCTTTCTCAACTAAATATTTGTATTGTGATTCACTTAATTTGAAAGCTGTATTCATAGTTCCATCTGAGTTAATAAAAGTCCATTGTTTAGTAGTTTCATTGTAAATATGCGTTCCTTCAACGTTTCTATATTTACCTTGTTTTTGAACTCCAGTATTAATCAGCTCTGAAACATCGTTTTTGAATAATTCCACACTAGATTTACTACCATCAGGATAATTTCCAAAATCATTACTGTGTTTACTGAAAGCCTTATCTATTGAACTTTGTTTGAATACAACATCATCAGCGTTGTTGACAAATTTACCCGTACCCTTAGTCTTACTTGCTCCCCTTACCGCGTCCTCAACCCTATCAACCTGCTTCGCCACATCTCCTGCTTTGTCCAGTGCTTGGGTGGTATCACCTACTTTGTCCAGGGTTCGTCTTGTTCTTTGCACATCACTTAGCTTACCCGTCTGAAGGACCTTCCCTCCGTATAGGCTCACTAACACATCCGCTGCCACATAGCCACTCACATACATGACGCCCTCTTCTTCCCATG
>NZ_JH976434.1:42213-44031 GCF_000306965.1 Amphibacillus jilinensis Y1
CTTTCCACATGGATTTCCCACATGGTGGTATACCCAACCGCACACCGGAACAGGAAGAATTAATCAAACTTCGGAAAGAAAATCAAAAACTGGCCATGGAAAACGATATTTGCCCTAAAGCATAAAAGATGCTAAGCGCTAAAGCGCCAAATATCTCTAGAATGCAGGCCGCGCTGATCATTGGACGAAAGTAAATGTGATCCGAAATAACCGTCACAAATACTGGATATCAGCAATGTGCGGCGTCCTTCCTTTTAAGTCCTTATCCCTCCTCCCCCCGTTACAATTTCCTAGTCCAGAGTTCCAAGTCTTTAGTAATTCTACTCATCTATCTTATTATTATTTTCTATTCTATCAATCTTTTTATTTTTTAGTGCTTTTCTATCTTTTTCTATTACATATATTATGTTCTCCATTCCATTAACTTTTAAGTGGAATTGTTGAACCTAGGATTTCCTCAACTTTCAGATTACGATGTATTTACCCCACTTGTTATCTTGGCTTTTAAAGATATGTTATTACAAGAAAAAAAGATTAATGCTCCAGCTACTGAAACATTAACCTTTTTAACTTCTTTCACTGCATCATTAGATTTATGTAGTCTGTTTATCTGACTATTTTATTGATTTTCATAAACTAAACCTAATAAACTAATTATGCATTCATCTTATACTATATTTTGCAGTATTAACTTTATATTTCTCTTAAAATTTTATCAGCTCTTAACCTTTTTATTAAATTTTCCCACGCTTCCTCTTCATTGATAAATACTTTTTTTGAACCTGTAATTACACTTGCTCTTTCATCTGTTGCATACACAACCCAAGTATCATTTTCCTGTTTTATAACCAACTCATCTTCTCTATTATATCGCTCTTCATTAAGGTTATAACTTTTTAATCCTTCTTTAGAAATAATATTTATTGCGTCTTCTCTTGTCATTGATTAATACCTCCTACTTTATTTCTTTTAATAGTCCTAATCTCTCTAACTGATCAACTGTTAGAGAAAATTCATATTGAATACCTCCTCCAGTCCCCCAACTTTTAATTCCTGCAATTTCACCTTTATAAGATATTAGTTTACTATAATCTCCATCATAATATTTTGTAACAGCAGCATCTATTTGGGTTTTTAACTTAATGTCAGAACAATTCTTAACATAATCTTCTAGTTTTGAAAAATCTCCCATAACTTCATATTGATGATAATTTGATAAATCTTCTACATAGGGTAGCGAACGTTCTGTATATGAATATGGTTTTCCATCAATTATAGGAGATGTGTATCTACCATTAGCATTACCATATCTATCAATTACTTCTCCAACCTTAGGATTAAACTGCTGTTTTATTGCAGTTCCGTCAGTACTTAATGTATATCCACCTTCCGCAGCTTTTCTCCAATTAATTGAACCATCAGGATTCACTACTGATGAATTCTTTGGAATTTGAATACCCTCTGGCCATTTACCCTCTTTTAAAAAGTTGTTTGCCGCATCTGAATTTACATTTTTCAGTAAATAATTATATAATTCATCATTACTACATCCAGATTTTCTCCATAGGTTAACAGCTTCTGCCGTACCCTTAGTCTTACTTGCTCCCCTTACCGCGTCCTCAACCCTATCAACCTGCTTCGCCACATCTCCTGCTTTGTCCAGTGCTTGGGTGGTATCACCTACTTTGTCCAGGGTTCGTCTTGTTCTTTGCACATCACTTAGCTTACCCGTCTGAAGGACCTTCCCTCCGTATAGGCTCACTAACACATCCGCTGCCACATAGCCACTCACATACATGACGCCCTCTTCTTCCCATG
>NZ_JH976434.1:44400-196932 GCF_000306965.1 Amphibacillus jilinensis Y1
TCCCAGCGAATACGAATGAACGGGGTTCGCTGAGTCGCAAATACAGCTTTCATTGTATGATGCGAAATACCATTATCGATTTGGCGTAAATTAAACCAAATATCATTGCGATCAACGCGCATCATCACCTGTCTGGCTACTGGTGTAATATAGGCTGTCGTATCCGTTACATAGCCATCAAATAACGCAAGAAGGTCTATCACTTGCTCGGCATACGCACTTATTGTGTTCTCTGACGCTGCTATCTTCTCTTCCCACGCGTCAATGGCTTCGCCTTCATTGCTTTTTATGTAAACTTTCAGTTGGCGAAGGGACGTTTCCATCGTTTGGAGCGCATGGTGATAAGCATTTAATTGTTCGACAATATCATCTAAAATGCCGTAATTAATTTTTAAATCACGGATCATCTTTTGCCACCTTGCATGGCCTGACTAAGCGCTTCATCTTGCTCTTGCATCTTTGTTAAAATGCTTTCACCACATGCATGTAAGTTCGTGAGTTTGTCGAGTAAATCCGACTTTACATCATCACGCATATTCGTCAAGAGCTCACTGGCTTTACTGGCAAAATCAGATTGAAAATCATCTAATTGATCCCGCGTTTGGGTACGAAATGTCATCGTATAACTTTCAAATTCTTCCATACTTGCCTTTAAATTATTTAGAATTATTGCTAATCGGGACGTATCTAATTGAATTTTTCCATTTGCCACGCCTCATCACACCTTTCCTGTTACAGACATCCCATCCTTTTTATCTCACATCACCGCAAGCTTATTTAAAATGAACGTCCGACACATACGTTTTAAGCGCCTCTATCTCCTTAACCATCTCGGCGACAATCTCCTCCATCTCTTCTTGCACGGAGGCATTCTCTAAATCCATATCTGCGTAGTTTTTCTCAATGGCCCGTTGTACCTTATCTAAATGATTAAGAACACCACTCGAAAAGCCCGATCCATTCACAACTTTATGGCAAAAACTTGCATCATATACCATGTGTCCCTCATCCTATCATTAATCTTTAGTCAATTCTGTTTGTAGCTGTGTCATAGCCTTAGGAGAAAATTCAAGGGAGGTCATCCCTCTATTTAGCATTAATTCTCGCTTCATCATCAGTTCAAAAGCTAATTCACTTTCATCTTTATACCCGCGCTGGATCACTTTTTTGATCAACGGTGCCGTGAAGTGCACATGGGCGTTTGCTTTCACTTCCCCCACCGGATAGACGACACCTTTATAAGGGAAGTACGTCATATAGCCTTTTGGCGCAATAAAGCGTCCTGTAATGACAAGTAACGTGGGAGAATCTGTTTTCTCGCTCGGCTTAAAGTAGAGAGGATCTAATTCGACAACAGAACCTAACGGCAACACCTCTCTTACTATGTCTAACGTTACCGCAAGATACCTGGCATAATGTTCACTATTAAAGGACACGGAAGCTTGTTTGAATCGCACTGTATGGTGGTCACCTTCTCTTTCATAGACAAGCTCATCACCGGCATGAGCGAGCGTCAATGAGACCCTTTCCTTCCGATATGCACGATATAACTGTGTCACTAGCTGTGGATCACTAATAAAAACGTCCTGTAGCGCCACTAACATTCCTTTTTCTTCGTCACTTCCATGTTGTCCTAACGGGAGAACCAACTGCTCGACAGCGTCTGTTAACAATGCTTTTAGTTGAAAATCGCGATTGATGTTCATCATGTATGGTGCCTACTTTCTTTTATCATCTATCATTTAAGCTATTAGCCGTTCGCATTTAATAGTAAGGTCTTTCCTTATTATCTAGAAATTAATACCACTATTAAACATCTTCTTCATATTAAGAAAAATCTTCCTTTAGGTAAATAAGGCGATAGACATATTTCTACTAAAAATTGATTAAGATTGTAGAGAAACAGGGATAAAGATTCAGGTCCATTGGTCGGTTCTATCGCGTGAGGATCGTCAATATCGAACAAGATTTACAGTCTTCGATCGCTTACGCTGGTGGAAATAACCTAATGTCGATTCGTAATGTTGATTATGTAGTCGTAAAAAATTCAATTTTTAACGGTGATAAAGTTTATTAATGATGATAAATGAATGACATGAGCAAATCCTTATCAAATGAACTTCCTGTAAATCGGCATTTATGGAATATTACACCTTGATAAACAACAAACAAACCTACAAGTTAGATTGGTAGTCATCTAATTTGTAGGTTTATTTTGGTTCGATAAAACGAGCCTGCAATCATTAAGCGGAGGGCTACAAGATTTAGGTCATGCAGACGTTGCCACAGGATGTGGCGGTTTTAGACTGTAATCTTTCTTAAAGATATGTCTAAGATCTTACCCACTCACTAAGGAACACAAGCTAACGTCTTCGCGTCCTGCGAAACGCTTGTGTGACCAATATCCTGTTGGCTCGAGTAAATCAGAACATTAGCGCCCGTTATCACCCACCTAAATAAAGTTGCTCTACATTTTGAGATGGGTGGTTTACGGACGGTTATCTGCAATCCATTCAAAAAACGTTCGCTAATTTACACTGTTTTTGGCGTTAGGTTAAAGCAACGCTCGTAAATCCACACATAATCTTTTACCGTTAAATCTCGCGGGTTACCAACAGTTTGAGGATCTTTCATAGCTTCTTTAGCAAGACGTTCTATCATCTCTGATGATACTCCTTGTTCCTCTAAGGTCGGTACATCAAGATCTTCTACCAATCGATAAACTTCATTGACTGATGCTTTTGCTGCTTCTTCAGTCGTCATATTAAACGTATCTACACCGAGTGCTTGAGCAATGCGCGCAAATTTATCAGGATGTCCTTTCCAATTGTATTCCATTACAGGCCCCATCATAGCTGCTACGGCTTGTCCGTGTGCAACTGGGATAATTCCACCGAGCGTTTGTGACATAGCATGTGCGGCTCCAGCAGAGGCACTCCCATAAGATAAACCCGCTAACATTGCAGCTTGTGCCATTCCATAACGCGCTTCAATATCACCACTATCTGCATAAGCACGACGAATATATTTTGCTACATACTCAATGGCTAGCAATGCTACCGCATCGGTCACAGGTTGAGCAAAATGCATCGTGTAGCATTCGATTGCATGTGCAAGGGCATCAATGCCTGTCATTGCTGTTACATGTGGTGGCATAGTCACATGTAATTCTGGATCAAGAATGGTTAAATGCGCTGCGATGAGCGGCCCTCCTGTATTAAATTTAAATTCTCGTTCTTCATCAGTAATAACTGCCCATTGTGTGACTTCAGAACCTGTTCCTGCAGTCGTTGGAATAGTCGTTAACGGTGGAATACGATGTTCTAAAGGTTTTTTGCCTTCTGCTGCTTCATAATCCAATACACTGCCCTCATGTTTTACTTCTACTCCAATCGCTTTGGCAGTATCCATCGAACTCCCACCGCCAACGGCTACTAACCCGTCACAACTCTCTTTTTCATAAAGGCTTGAACCTTCTGCAATTAATGCAGTTGCTGGATTAGGTTGCACTTTATTGAATACAACAACAGCTAAACCTGCTTCTTTCAAGTGATTTTCAACAGGTGCAGTTACACCAGCTTGATAGATACCTGGGTCTGTCACTAATAACACCTTGGTAACCCCTAACCGTTTTACTTCTTCTCCGATGTATTGGATTGAACCAATCCCGTGTTTGATTACCGTTGGCACCTCAAAAGTATGGAATGTGTGCATATGTTCTAATTTCATGTTTAAACTCATAATATAATACCTCCTAAATTTATAAATATATTTAAAACCAGTTCAATGGTTCTGGCTTAAGATTTTGAAAGATATGTTTTGTCTCAGTATATTCTTCTATGCCTAGTCTTCCTAATTCACGGCCAATGCCGGACTGTTTAAAGCCACCCCAAGGTGCATGTGGGAAGTACAAGTTAAATTCATTAATCCATACTGTTCCCATACGCATTTTAGCGACACAACGCTCAGCTTTAGCAATATCATTTGTCCAGACTCCACCAGCAAGGCCATAGATCGAATCATTTGCTAGTTTAATAGCTTCTTGTTCTGTTTGAAACTTTTCAACTGTAATAACCGGTCCAAATCCTTCATCTTGGACGACCTTCATATCTGTTGTACAATCCGTTAAAACCGTTGGTAAGTAAAAGAAACCATCCTGTAGTTCTGGATCTTGTGGACGTCCACCACCAATAGCTACAGTAGCACCTTCTTGCTTACCTGCTTCTACATACTTTTCAACTTTAGCAAGGTGTTCAGCCGAAATAAGTGGACCCATTTGTGTTTTGTTATCAAAGCCACTACCAAGTTTGATCTTGCTAACACGTGCTACTAATGCTCTTACAAAGTCATCGTGGATACTTTCTTCTAAGATAAGTCGTGTTCCAGCTGAGCATATTTGTCCAGCGTGGAAAAACACAGCATTCAGTGCTTGGTCAACAGCTGTTTCTAGATCAGCATCTGCAAAAATCACATTTGGATTCTTACCACCTAGTTCTAGAGCAAGCTTCTTAACGTTACTGCTAGCTGCTTGCATAATCTTCTTTCCCGTTGCAATTCCACCGGTAAAAGAAATAAGGTCTACATCACTATTAACTGAAAGCTCTGCGCCAACTGTATCACCTGCACCAAGAACAAGGTTAGCCACACCTTTAGGGATGCCAGCTTCTTCTATTAATTCAAAAACTTTCACCGATGTAAGTGGTGTAATCTCACTAGGCTTCATAATTAACGTATTCCCCGTTGCTAAAGCTGGAGCCAATTTCCATGATGCTTGGAGTAATGGATAATTCCATGGCGTAATTTGACCACAGACGCCAACCGGTTCGTGAACCACTTTACTAATCGAATCAGGAATTGGGGAATCAATGATTTCTCCACCATTTTTATCAGCTAGTTCAGCATAATAGCGAAAGACACCAGCGATATCATCCATATCACCACGGCTTTCTTCCACGGTTTTCCCTGTATCTAATGATTCAAGTTCAGCCAGTTCTTCTTTATCTCTTTCAATTAGTTCAGCAATCTTTCTGATGAATTGTCCACGTTCAATTGCCGGTGTGGACGCCCATTCTCCACTATCAAATGCTTCTCTTGCCGCAGCAATCGCTAATTTAGCGTCAGTTTCATTGCCCTCAGTAGCAGTCGCAATCACGTCTTGATTAAAAGGATTAATGATGTCTCTTGTCTCGCCAGACACTGCATTTACCCATGCCCCATTAATGTACTGTCTTAAAAAACGCATATTATTCACTCCATTCTAAATTAATATTTGTTTTGTTAAATTTATATTTAACGTTCTTAACAAAATTAATGTTAACATGTGTTTTATTTGTTGTCAAAGTATAAAACAAACCTTCAATCCGTGGGCGATCTTGTCCTTTACTCACTGATGGTTAGCCAGTGGGAATCAGGACATTAGTTTCCGTTAGCTCCCGCCTAAATAGATGATCACTGTCTATATTTTGTGATAGGCGGTTTACGGACGGTTATCTATAATAAAATTTCCACATGCTGAACCAAAAGATTTAAAAAGATTTAAATGCCCAAACTTTGCATCGTTAACGCCATCAAACGGAATTTATCATAACAAACGACACTTTTGATAGTTGACATATGATTTATAGACGTTAACATTAAAAATATAAAATGTATTTTAAAAATATTGAACTAATTTTAGAGAAGGTGCAGACAATGACTAACGAACAACAGCATACCGCCAAAATGAAGATTGAAGAAGCGAAAGATAAGGTGATTGGATCAATTGCAGAGACAATGGACCTTTATGGTGTCACACCTTCTGCTGGTAATTTGTATGCAACGATGTACTTTAAAGAACAAATGACATTAGATGAAATGCGTGAAGAGTTAGAAATGAGTAAGCCAAGTATGAGTACCAGCGTACGTAAGCTTCAAGAAATTGAGATGGTCAAGAAAAAATATATACGTGGAAGCAGAAAACATACTTATGCAGCTGAGAAAAATTTTTTCAACTCTTTTATGGCATTCTATTGTCAAATGTGGGACAGAGAAGTAAAAATGAACATGGATGCCATTAAAGAAGCTCAGTCACTATTAAGTGATGTTGAGCAAGATGGAACTGCCAATGCCACAGACATAGATCACGCTCGTGAAGTTTATAAGCAATTAGAAGAATCAAAAACATACTACCATTGGCTAGCGGATTTAGTAGCAAGCATAAGAAGTGAAGAGATTTTTTCATTTTTACCTAAAAAATAATGACTACTCAATGTCATTATTTAAAAAACACTCTGTAAAAGGGCAACCTATTACGGAGTATTTTTTAAAAAACTATATTAAATAAGTTAATTATTAATAAAACGTTTTTAACGCTTTAAATATATTGTAAAAGTAAGGAGATGGAAAAATTGAAAGGAATAACAAAGGGGTTTATTATTTTATTTGTATTATTACTAACCGCATGCGGAGGTGAAAATGCCGAAGAGGAAGGTGATGATGATACAATAAGCATCTCGCAAATTGAGTGGTCTGAGAATATAGCGGTCACAAACATGTGGAAATATATCCTTGAAGAAAAAGGCTATCACGTTGAATTAACACTATTAGATATGGGAACCACCATGAGTGCATTAGCAAATGATGAATTAGATGTTAATTTAGAAATTTGGCTACCCGTTCAAGATAGAAATTACTTAGAACAATATGGTGACGACATTCATTTTTCTGATGAAACATGGTTTGACAACGCACGAGTAGGACTAGCTGTGCCTTCCTACCTTGAAGAGATAAATAGTATCGAAGATCTTAAGGAATATCAAGAATTATTTGAAGCGGAAATAACCGGCTTTGATCCTGGTGCAGGTACAATGGAAATAACTGAGGAGCTTATCGAAACATACGGTCTTGATTATGAATTAATTTCCAGTTCTGAGCCTGCGATGTTAGCAGCGATCGGTCAAGCTATAGAAAATGAACAAGCAATTGTTGCTCCGCTTTGGACACCGCATTGGATTTTTTCTGAACTAGATCTGAAATTTCTAGAGGATCCGGAAAACGTTTATGGTGGAACTGAAAAAATACATCACGCCACTCGCTCTCAATTTGAAGATGATTATCCAGAAGTCGCACAATGGTTTGAAAATTGGAAAATGGATGATGAGCAAATTGGCGAGCTAATTAACCATACCGAAAATACTGATGATCCGTATGATGGTGCTGTAGAATGGGTAGACAATAATAGAGATATTATTGAAGAGTGGATTGACTAATTAATAAAACGAACCTGCAATCATTAAGTGGAGGGCTACAAGATGTAGGTCATCCAGACGTTGCCACAGGACGTGGCGGTTTTAGTCTGTAACCCTTCTTAAAGATGTGGTGGTTTTAGTCTACGATCTTGCCCACTCACTAAGGAACACAACCTATCGTCTTCGCGCCCTGCGAAAACGTTTGTGTGACCAACACCCTGTTGTGACCCGAGTAAATCAGGATATTAGCGCCACCCGTTATCTGTAATAAATATCTTTTCATAATATGCTGAACAAAACATGTGATATAACCGTAACAGCTTATGATCTTCGGTTATATCACTTTTTAAGTTAAACAACAAAACATTTTAAATACACACCATTACCCGGGAAATATTTGGTGCGTTTTAATATCAACAGATGGCCAAAAGATGGCTCGTTCTCGTCGTGTTTAACGCGCTTTTTATTGTCTACATTATTTTTTATAAGCAGCAACAGCAATAAAACCTAAGCTGTCTTTATTTTTTCTAAAAAAGCGATACATTTTTTTAAAATAGGGATAATTGTCTTTTTTAAATGCATTTCGGATGATTTTTAATGTTCTAAATATCCCTTCATCTCTGATCATTCCGATGGGTCTTAACAGCGACATCGGCCCAGTTAACGTATCTAATTGGTCAAATCCAGTCGTTTCAAACAATTCTGTCCACCCAAATTTATCATATGGGTTTGCCGGTACGTGGATCGCTTGTTGTAAATCTTTTATGATTTCGTTCGATCTACCCTCTGCTAAATAAACATCATGAGTAAGTAAGATGCCACCTGGCTTCAATACACGATAATACTCTGATAAGGCTTTTTGTTTTTGCTTATCGCCAAGCATGGTGAGCATCGCTTCATTAATGACGATATCAAAGGATTGATCAGGATAAGAAAGATTAAGGGCATTGCCTCGTTCAACTTGGATCGATTTCGTTAAACCAGCGGCACTAACACGTTGCTTCGCTATCTCGACAACTGTTGGGTCGAGGTCGACAGCGGTAATCGAGCAGCCGGTTTTCTTAACTAATGCAATGGCATTGGTACACTGATTACAAGCAACTTCTAATATATTTTTTTCTGGGTTGATTTCGACGTGGCCAAACAACCAATTAGTCGCCTGTTTACCACCAGGGCGTAAACGGGTTTTACCTAATCGCGCTAAAAAAGAATGCCCCGCTTCCGTCACTTTATTCACCTTCCTTTACAACTGTTAATAACATTTTATAAGCAGTAATCGCCTCTAAGGCATGAGGAACTTCAGCTGGCATCACAATACTTTCGCCCGCCTTGACACTATACGCTGTTTGATCGATGGTAATCAACGCCTCTCCTTCTAATATTTGGACAAGCGCATCACCATTTGAAGTATGTCGCGCGATCTGTTGTCCTTCGTCTATCGCAAATAAGCTTAGCGTTAAATCTTTGCGTTGAATAAGTGCTTTACTTACTTTCTTATTTGGCACATGCTCAATTTGCTCTGCTAAATCAATCGTTTGATTGTGTGGAATCTTATTAATCATCTGCTTACACTCCTCTTTATTGTAGATATAATATTGTTGGAAAATTGATGGGTCCTGTGCTAAAATTGAATGATACGTTTGATCATCTAATATGATCAATTGCTCGGCTTTTAACTTCGTTTGTTGATTGTTGAAAATGATGTCAAGCTCACCTTTCACACAATAAATGAGCTTTTCACCATGAACAATTTCTGTACTAATCGATTCGGATTTCCCTAAACCGAATGCCGTAATATCATAGTAATCGGTCTCTGCTACCGCCGTACTTGTTATGGAATCAGCTAATGTTACCGCAACCTGATCCCATTTAAATACGCTATTTTTTGGTAAATCCCTCAATGTCTTTCCTCCCTCTTGTTATTTATCTAAGATTTTACTATACTTAGTTATAATGATAATGATTCTCATTCATGTATTTTAATCTATCACAGTTAGTGAATAATTACGGTTGCATAGGCAACAAAGAGGTGAAGATATGAAAGCAACACCACAACAATTAAAAAAACTCCCTTTCTTTCAATCATTAACAGATGAAGAGTTAACAAAGGCGATTCAATGTCTTGATCTCAATACTATGGATGTAAAAGGAAAAAAACAGCTACAACTTTCGCTATTTAAAGATAAAATAGCGCTCCTGCTTAGTGGCCAACTTTTCATCGAAAAGAACAGTGCGGAGGGCGACTTATTTATTGTTTCAACATTAGCACCAGGTGATTTAATTTGGAACGAACAGCTTGGATTAAGTGATGAACATATTATTCAAGTAAAATCCGATACCAAACTACTTGTCTTTGAGCAAGCGATTTTCCCAGAAGGATGTGCATTACGGACATATATTTATCAGCAACTATTAAAACACGTCCTTGAGCAACACCAACGGTTGTTTGAACGTGTTGACTTATTAGGAAATAGACGCTTACGCGAGCGGATTCTGTCCTTTTTAGAAAAACAAGGGGCTGAAGCAGGGAAAACGATAACGATTCCTTATTCAAGACATGAACTCGCCCATTATTTACATGTTGATCGAAGTGCTCTATCTCGGGAATTAACAGCAATGAAACAAGATGGCTTATTAGACTACCACCTTAACAGCTTTACACTATCCGACTGAATCCAATAGAAATATGGTTTCAGTCGGATTTTTTATTGACTTTCACCATAAAGAACGGTATCTTAACTTGTAGTCACTCAACAAAGAAATAGTAGCGGATAAAGGGGGTCATCACTTGGCGACACAAAAACAATTGGCTGTGATCGGATTAGGGCAATTCGGTTCAGGGGTAAGTAAATCCTTATTAGAGTTAGGACATGATGTATTAGTCATTGATCGGAAAGAGCGACTTGTTAATGACTTCAGCACCATTGCTACCCACGCCGTAGTTGCTGATGCAACAGATGAGGGTATTTTAAAATCACTTGGCTTAACAAATTTCGATTATGTTATTGTAGCAATTGGAGAAGATATTCAAGCGAGTATTTTAACAACATTGATCTTAAAAGATTTAAATATTAAAAACGTTTGGGTCAAGTCAATTAATGATTATCATACAAAAATATTAGACAAAATTGGGGCTGATTTAATTATTCATCCAGAAAAGGACATTGCAAAGCGATTTGCTCAACAAGTAATTAATGGCCATCTGCTTGATTACATTGAACTTTCTGATGAATATAGCATTGTCGAAATAAAAGCTCCTGATAAAATGGTCGGGAGGTCAATTACAACAATAGATTTACGTGGAAAATACGGCATTAGTTTACTTGGGATTAAATATGACGGGCAAATTGACATTAATCCGTCTCCTGATTATCAATTAAGTGAAGGTAATATTTTAATAATTATTGGTAGCAATAAGGATATTGCTCGTTTCAAAAAGGTGGAGATGTAAATGGACTTAGTTAAGAAATTACGAAAACGCAGGCTCTCTCCACCACAAATTTTGGCTGTTGGTTTCTTTATGATTATATCGATTGGAACTTTATTACTTAAATTACCTTGGAGTACCGTAGAACCGATCTCTTGGTTAGATGCAGCTTTTACAGCTACCTCAGCTGTGACCGTAACAGGTTTGATCGTCGTTGATACTGGGACAGCTTTCACCTTATTCGGACAAACCATTCTACTCATTTTAATCCAATTAGGCGGGTTAGGGTTGATGACATTTGCTGTAATGAGCGTCTTATTACTAGGTAAGAAGATCGGCTTAAAGGAGCGTTTATTAATTCAAGAATCATTAAATCAGAATTCAATGGGTGGCGTTGTTCGCTTAATTCGTACCCTTTTCTTTTTTGCCATTATACTTGAACTAGTAGCTACTCTCTTACTAGCGCTGAGATGGGTCCCAGAATACGGGCTTGGTTTCGGTCTGTTTACCAGTTTATTTCACGCTGTTTCCTCATTTAATAATGCTGGATTCAGCTTATGGTCTGATAGTTTATCAGGTTATGTAGGTGACCCTATTGTTAATATTGTTATTACTGGGTTATTTATTACCGGTGGGTTAGGTTTTACGGTCATCTATGAATTAATGAGACGCAACAAATTCAGACGCTATTCATTACACACGAAAGTCATGCTAGTCGGTACATTGATGATTAATATCGTCGCTATGCTATTATTCTTTTTATTAGAGCATCAAAACCCCGCTACACTTGGACATTTGTCATTTGGTGAACAACTATGGGGTAGTTTTTTCCAAGCGGTCACTCCGAGAACAGCTGGTTTTAATAGCTTGGACTATAGTGCTATGAATGAAGGCTCTCTGCTCTTGACTGTACTGTTAATGTTTATTGGAGCAGGTAGTGCCTCAACCGGTAGTGGCGTAAAATTGACCACTTTTATCATTATTATTTTTGCTGTTTTCTCTTATTTACGCGGTAGAAACGAAGTCCATTTATTTCGTTGTCGCATTCCACTTAATATTGTACACCGTTCGCTATCGATTATTATCATTAGTTTATTCTTTATTTTTGGAGCTATCTTTATTTTATCTATTACTGAGCATTTACCAACGTTTGCGATTGTATTTGAGGCTTTTTCTGCCTTCGGTACAGTTGGCTTATCAGTAGGCATTACCGACCAATTATCCAATATCGGGAAACCCATTATTATGTTGTTAATGTTTATTGGAAGAGTGGGCCCGCTTACGATTGCCTTTGCACTAGCACGATCAACCAAACCACGTATATCTTATCCTAAGGGAGAAATATTTACAGGATAATTACTTAAAACCACGAACAAGTTAAACTTGCTCGTGGTTTTTGGTATTAAAGATTTTTACTTTTCATTTACTCGATCTAAATATTCTGGTTTAAGCCAATTGATTAGATAATCTTCATGATAAATATCATTGGGATACTCAACATTACCTGTATCCCCCTCTTGATATAACCATTGTAAAAAGTCATTAAGCGCTTCAAAGTATGGCTGATATAAAAATTCAAAACTCACCGTCTCTTCTGGCATTCGATTTGACTTGCAAATCTCAGGATCCATGTAATTAACATATGTTCGACACGGAATCGGCCTTACTTGATAAGCCATACATGCATTTGTTTCTAAATTCAACAACGGGCAAGGTAAATCAAGTTTCCGATAGTTCTTTTTAAAATTTCTATCCTGATAAAAATCAAGTGCTCGAGCTTCCTTTAATTTTTCAGCATAATCAGATTGATAGGTAAGTAACTGCTGATATATTTGCTGATAGCGCGCTCTTGGTAACTGATTAAGGGCTTGCTTGATCAATTTAGCTTCTAATTCTGTAACAATAATCGGGAAATAACAACAAAATGCACAGCCCATTTGACAGGTTGGTTTTAACCCAATCACCTCATCTATCTTATCCATTTCGATACTGACTTGATCAAGCAAACCTTGAAATGACCGTGACAATTTTTCTTCATTAGAAAGACCACTGTCATGCCAATGTTCAACAATTTGATAAAACAAAGCATCATCAATTTGGTAATGCTTCGCCATATGTTCGCACCGCTGTTGTATCTCTTCTAAACTTGGATAAATAATCGCAAATCCCCCTTTACCACGTTTAACTTGGTAATAAAAATATTCAATTATCTCGTGTTTTACGGAAGGTTATCTGTTATAAATCTTTTATTTGGGTCGATGAATCGAAAATACTTCTCCTACCTTAGCATATTTATGTCCAGCTAAGCGACTGACAGCTTGTAATTTTGTTTCATCGATGCGCCCATTAGCGTATAATGTTTCATCAATATGGTAACAGATAATTTCACCTAAAATTAAATCGGTCGTCGGTAATTCAACATGCTTATACAGTCGACATTCCATTCTTATTTTCGCTTCAGCAATCCCCGGTGTCTCAATGTATGAACTGTTCACTGCGGTTAAGTCCGCAAAAGTCACTTCGCTAGCATTTGCATCGAGGGTCGCAGCGGTTTGATTGACTTGCTCAACCGATTGTTGATCAACAATGTGGACGACAAACTCATTATGTTCAAGTATATTTTGAGCTGTATGCTTCCTTTGTCCATCTTTTTGCTGGACAGCTATAGATAACATAGGTGGTTCTGATGATACCACGTTAAAAAAACTGTAAGGGGCGCCATTTAGTGTTTCATCTTTTGAGAGAGACGTAACAAAAGCAATCGGTCTTGGAATAACACTACCGATTAGAAATTTATAATTATCTTTTGCGGTTAACGTTTTTGGATCGATTGTCTTCATCATATCATTCCTTTCCAACCTAATGATAGCATAGTTTTATCGACTTCGTGCTAGAAGCGCTTGTAACAACTTATCAAGCACCCCGTTTAACCACATAGTGACGAAGACCATGGATAAGACTAGCCTTATTCCCCAAAAGTTATAAGACACGACCTGCTCTGTTCCAGTTGATTACCCTTAGAGGATTTGCTAATACGATCGTTTAGACCTATGTTACCGTATGAACGCTTTTTCTCTTTGAGCCAGCGCATCTTTTAACCAGTTAGGATGCATTTTTATCAAATCATCAGGTAATACGTGTAGTCCAAAAAACTTAATTTCAAGTGATTCATTTGAATTACACCTTAGCTCTCCTCCTTTAATTTCAGCAAGAAAACAAGTCGTTATAAAGTGTACCGCTTTACCATTTGGATAGACAAACGTTTGCGAATCTGGTTCAGAATAAACGCCAATTAATTTTTTAATTTTTATATCTAAATTGGTTTCCTCTTTCACCTCTCTAATCGCTGCTTCAGAAACCGTTTCTCCGATTTCTACATGTCCCGATGGAATACCCCACCGTCCTACATCTGCTCTTTTCTGTAATAAAACTTGGTTTTCTTCATTCAAAATAATGACAGCAATGCCAGCTTTCAATTCATCAATTCTATTCATATTAGTCATCCTCCTTTAAATATAAAAAAAGTCCGAGCAGAAAGAAGATCAACGCATAACAAATACGTTGAACCTTTCCCCTCGGACCTTTTATGTCAATAGGTGCCTTTTACTTTGTAAAAGATGTAGCCCTCGGTCACAGACCTAAAAAAGCGGAACCCTAGCTACAATTTTCCGGTTCATCATTAAATTTACAACTAAATGCAGTTAAACACTCGCATTCGCTTGTCTTCAGCGAATGTATGAACATTTCATAGCTTTCTTTGAAATAAAACGAACCTTCAATCAGAATATTAGCGGCCGTTAGCTCCCACTTAGACAAATGAGCTCTATCCTCTATTTTATTGTGGACAGTTTACGGATGACTATCTGGGATAAATTCTGACAGCTTTATTAAATCCATTATAACTTAAATTTCTGAATCAAGTCATTCAATTGGTTTGAAATGCCCGTTAAGTTTTCACTAGACGAAGAAATTTCTTTCGCACTAGCCTCTTGTTCTTCAATAGCAGAAGCCGCTTCTTCAGTTGAAGCAGCATTTTCCTCTGCGATAGCTGCTAAGTTCTCAACAACGGTTAATGTTGACTCTTTATTTGTATTTAATGAGGCAGAAATACGATTCAACTTATCGACGGCTTGGTCTGTTTGATTAATCGCTTCTGAAATCTGATCAAAAATGTTGGAAGTGTCGCTAACATATGCCGCTTGTTCGTCCATCATTTCTTTCATGCTCTCCATTTTATTGACCGCTTGATTCGAATTCCCCTTCAACTCAGTAATAATCGTTAAGATGTCTTGAGTAAATTGATTTGACTGATCAGAAAGTTTACGAATTTCATCAGCTACAACAGCAAATCCTTTCCCTTGTTCACCGGCACGTGCTGCTTCAATCGCGGCATTCAATGCAAGCAAACCGGTTTGGTCTGCAATATTTTGTATCATTTCACTTGCTTCTTCAATTTTATTAGCGCTTTGGTTATTTGCTAAAATATTCTGATAAACATAATCTGTTTCTGCTGTGTTTTCTTTCGTCTGATTCACGAGCTGTTCTAATATAGTAAAACCTTTTGCTTTTCGATCATCAATCACTTTAGCAGATTCGATAACCGACCTAATAGCTTGACTATTTTCTTCTAATAACTGGCCGATCTCTGCAACATGCTGTGTCGCTTGTTCAGTATCTGAGGCTTGTGAACTTGCTCCATCAGCTAAAGATTCCATTGTATTGGCCACTTCTCCAGTTATCGATGCTGACTGTTGTGAAATCGCGGTTAATTGTTCAGAAGAACTTGCTACTTCTTCTGCACTCCTATGTATGGTTGTCAACAACTCCCTAATATTACCCATCATATCATGAAAAGCTTTCGCCAAGGAACCCAATTCATCTTTTGATCTTATTTGAACAGGCTCAAGGTTAAAGTTTCCATTAGCCAGTTCATTTGCCATCCGATTAAGTTTGTTAATTGGCTTCGTCATCGAACGATCAATATAGGTTAAGCCAACGATAACAATGACTATCGCTAAAACCACGGCAACAATTGAAACAATTTGTGTTGTCATAAAAATAGTCGTTGATTGCTCGTCCGCTTCAGCAGCACGCTCAGTTTTGAGGTCAACGATCTGTTGGACATCTTCTTCAATCCGTTCGATCATTGATGTACTACGATTACGAAATGCATAAGCTTGATTGACACTATCATTTAGTGCTAAATCAACAATCATAGCTTCACTTTCTTCTAGTTCTGTGATTAATGAACGAATATTATTAATTCGCTCTGATTCCGCTGTTGATGAAAGCATCTCTTCAACTTGATCAATAGCCTCTGCAAATGCTGCTTGATGTTCGACCATCTCTTCAGCATGAATTTCTCGCTCACTTTGATGATTCGTCATTAACATGTCGTTGCGAGCACGTTCAATAGAAAGCAATTGTACCTCTGCTTCTTTAACCATCTCAATCCCTAACACATGATTTTCATACATTTCATTGAGTTGATTATTCACTCTACCTAATCCTACTAAAGCAATGGTACCTGAACCTGCAATTAATAAAATAATAATTCCAAATATGATACTCATTTTCTTTCTAATTGTGAGTGTCATTGACTTGCTAAATGCGAGCTTCATGTTTTACATCCCTTCTTCTGTCTATGGTTATTTCTGCGGTAGACAAATATCCTAAATTAATGTTTTTCACAAAAATTAAGTCAATATAATTAGGATTTCTATCTGACATTAATGTTAAAATTATAACAGACTCGCCATTTTTTTCAATAGATATATTTTCTACTGTTATGTTATTTAACATGATTTTTGATTAATAACAGATGGAGCTTATTAAACGGTGGTAAGACTTATCTGTTTAAAATCAAGGAATATTGGAGAAGCCGACTTAGGAAGTTCACTCATTACCAAGTGTTAAATATTGAAATCAGAAATGATGCTTCCTTTGTTTAGAACACGATTGACAATTAGGCATATAGTATAGCAGACCAATTTATTTAAGAGAGGGTTTTATATATGCCGTATATTTGGGGTGTAGATTCTGCCAACGAAGCAACAAAAGATTTATATGATTGTGTATTAACACAGTTTGGTAAACCAGAGTATTGGGGGCGTTATCTCACACGGGTTGAAGGCGCTTCGGAAGGAATAACGACCGAAGAAGTCCAATTATTGCACAATAGTAATACAAAAATCATGCCGATTTACAATGATTTTTTAGAAGCGATTGGAGAGCGGCAAGGGCTCATTGTTGCCCAAAATGCTATCTTCCATGCACGACGACTAGGTATCCCAAAAGGGAAAATACTCGTCGCTAATATTGAAAATTTCTTCAATATTGATGCAGCATTTATCTCTGGTTTTGTTGAAGCGATGTATATAAGCGATTATAAACCTGGCCTATATCATGATCCTGATCAGGGGCAATTTGATCGTGCTTATTGTGAGGCTGTTGAACTTAATGATCGTGTGGCTGAACAGACCGTACTGTGGAGTGCTGAACCTGAATATGGTGTGACCGGACGGCGCGATGCCCCGCCTTTTCAACCTAGTGAGCCCAACTGCCGTTCAAATGTGTGGGGCTGGCAATATGGTCGAGATGCTGAAGCTTGCCCAATTGACACTAACTTAATTGATCAACGCTTTTATAACATGCTATGGTAGTTTCTTTCTATTGCTTTTACTTGCTTCATTGACAAATAGAAAGCTTGTATTCGTTCATTTTGTTTTTGTGATCGTTGGTACTTTAAAATTTATTCAACCATTTTATCGAAACAACTAAAAAACCAGCCTCCCGTTGGAGACTGGTTTTATCACTTAATCCTGGATAAGTGATATAAAATTTGCTGCGCATCACCGTTGCCACATTCAACGTTTGACGTGTGCGACTTACACAAATTAGCTCATCGCTCTCATACTATATCATGCTATGCTTTAAAGCGCAACACTATTTTATCGCTTGAGGGTATGATACATTCCACTAAATCCACCAAAAAGCAACCCGGTTACGGGGAATATGATCCAATTGATATGCCACTGCTGATAAACAAGCCCACTTATTAAAAAAATAACGATCGCTAGTGGCCAAACAAGAGCTGCGACTGCACCTATAATACGATCATGCTCACCACTTTCTTGTCTTTCGGCAAATGCATCTGTTTTAAGAAGCTTATCATAGGCTTCTTTCTGCTTACCATAAACAATAAAAATATAGACAGCTATAGCAACCATCATTAGTAAAAAGACCGTGCCCAGCTGAGAATATGTCCCTCCTAATAATGTTGAAAAAACAATTAAGGTAGGGATTGCAAGTACACATAATGCTACACCTATAATGATCGCTGTCGTATACACTTTAGCAAATACTTGTTGACTCGTCTCTAAACGATGACGTTGAGCTGGTGTTAACTCGAAATCATTCGCAAACTTTTTATATTGGTCAAGTCGACTTCCAGTATAAATAAATAAACCAATAGCTACGGTTAAAAGAATAAACAGTGGGATAAGACCCAACACATCTGTTAACCCCGTAGGTAAGCCTAAGATCATTTGACCACCTACATATAAATTCATAAAAATGAATAAAGCCACACCTATAATAATCATTGATACGCCTAGACCGATTTTTTTGCCAGCTTTACGGTTTTCAAAGATGAATTGTTCAATTTCTTGATCTGTAAAACGCGGTAGCCCTTGCTCAGGTTGACTTTGTTGATAACCTAATTCTTCAATAATTTCATCAATATTTCCAAATTCAGCGATGACAATACCAATGGCTTCATTCTCTGTACTTCCTTCTCTGATAAGGGCTTCGTACTTATCTTGCATATTGACTAACAAATCCTGTTTCACCTGTTCCAATTCTGGTGTTTTTGGTAATCTTGAAAACATATTGTCTAAATAAGAAATAATGGTCTCCATAAAGATTCTCCTTGTATATTATATTTAGAGTTTTTATCTTCCGATTTTTAATAGGAAACTCTATGAACCAAAGTAATTTAGTTAGATATTAACTCAGTTTTTCTGAGA
Organism: Amphibacillus jilinensis Y1; assembly: GCF_000306965.1. GTDB lineage: Bacteria > Bacillota > Bacilli > Bacillales > Amphibacillaceae > Amphibacillus_C > Amphibacillus_C jilinensis. Next base: position 63,081 of record NZ_JH976434.1, read on the forward strand.
TAATATATTTATTGGATTGAGAGGTTAAGCCGTTTTCTCCTTGGGTCTATGAACTCGTTATCGAAAGACTGGCGTCTCTCTCTGATAAGCAGTTTACGAATGAGTTAGATGTTGAAGGCTTTCGCCTTACTCCGTATCTAGGACAAGGTAGTAACGCTTTTCAGATGAGTGGCATTCAATCCAAAATATTTTTTAAGGGTGATTTCATGTTCTACCTTGGTATCGATATTGGTAAACGTACTCATGTAGCTTCTGTTATGAATGAAGAAGGCAAGGTTGTACTTAAAGGATTCTCTTTTCCTAACACAACAGAAGGTGGAGAAAAATTACTTACAAAACTCCAATCCTTTTCCCCTTCCATAGACGACTTTACTGTAGGTATGGAAGCTACTGGGCACTATTGGTTAGCCATCTACTCATTTTTACATGACCGTCATCTTTTAATCCATGTCCTGAATCCCATTCAAACAGATGGTTGGCGGAAAGGAACAGAAATTCGAAAACGAAAGAATGATATTATCGATTCTGTATTAATCGCAGACTTAATTCGCTATGGAGCTTTCATAGAAACATCCCTTTCCGATGAGAACATATTCTCTCTCAAACAATTGTCTCGTTATCGTACTTATTTGGTTGGCACATCCAGTGACTTTAAACGAAAAATTATTGCCGTATTGGATCAAGTATTTCCTGAATACGATTCTGTATTTAGCAAAATAGGTATCTTTGGAAAAGCGTCCAAAGAAATTTTACTTGAATATAGCTCCCCCGAGAAACTTCATAAAGTCCCAGCGGATACATTAGCTGAATTACTTAGTGAAGCCAGTCGAAGCCGATTAGGTATGGAAAAAGCAGAATCATTAAAACAGGCAGCGTCACACTCTTTTGGAATCAAATTTGCCCAAGGTGCCTTTACTTTCCAACTTCGCTCTATGATTGAACAGCTGAAGTTTCTCGAAACACAAATTAAGGAAACAGAAATGGAAATCAAGAAAATTATGCATACGCTACATTCCGTCATTGAAACCGTTCCAGGAATCGGCCCCATTAACGGTGCCTCTATTCTTGGAGAAATTGGCGATATTCATAAGTTTTCCAATCCTGCAAAGTTAGTAGCTTATGCTGGTTTAGATGCTTCTGTCACACAATCTGGTGAATATGAAGCTACACATAACGTCATGAGCAAGCGAGGGTCACCTTATTTGCGAAAGTCTTTATTTTCAGCTGCTTTGGTGGCATCACAACACGATCCTGTTCTTAAAGACTTCTATCAAAAAAAGCGTTCAGAAGGAAAGCATCACCTCACGGCTGTTGGAGCTGTCGCTAGAAAACTGTGCTATATCATTCATGCGATACTCAAGAAGAATGAACCCTATGAAATTAGACAATAACCTTGCGAAAAAAGAACTTTTCTCAGGTTTATTTCGTGTGCTTTCATTTCTGTAAAATCATTATTCAACTCTAAAACCATCTCTTTTATTTCTCACTTGACTTTATATAGTTAGTCTTTCTAATCTATTACATGTCTAACATTCTTTTTGGCTTGCTCGTGTTAAGACGAACCTTCAATCAGCGGGCGAGCGTACTTAACTCGATTGTTAATTGAGTGAATCAGGACATTAGCGTTCGTTAACTCCCACCTAAATAAGTGCGTGCTGTTCTCTACTTTGAGACGTGTTTTACAGACGGTTATCTGTGATAAATTGATTAACAACCTCTTGAGTTAAGAGCCACTCTTGATGTTTTTGGTCAAAATAGTTACGGCCCTTTGCTGTTATTTCATAATAAGTTCGTCGCCTTCCCATGGTTTTACCTTGTTGAAAAGAACAGATATAGTCGTGTTTTTCTAAACGGGTAAACGCAGAATAGAGTGTCGTTTCCTTCATAACATACTTATTATTTGATCGTTCTTTAATTCTTTTAGCAATTTCATAACCATATGATGGCTCCTCTAATAATAAAGAAAGGATAATTGTATCATTATAACCTCGCATCGTATCACTAGATAACAATCGATCACCCCTCTTATACTTCATCTGTCGTAGTAATTTTATTATACACATATTTACTACGACAGGTAAAGTAATTTTAAGAAAAAATCTTTTCTAACTGATTAATAATGTAATCATGATCAGTAAAAAGAAGATCTAGTATCGCTCCTTTATTTTCAATCCATTGTTTTTTTAAACTTGCATCTATTCTTTTTTTTCCTAATATAAGCTGTATGTAAACTTTTAGTCTTAGAATATCTTTCGTTAAATGCATGATGTTACCCGGTGTGTGGTTGTAGACTTCAGGTATCGAATATAACAAATACTCTCCTCTATAGCTTCCAGTTAACATACGAATAACCCCTAGTCCCATTCCAACCGCCTTCTGTACAGAAAGTGGAAGAGATAATTTGTAAAAGTACAACTTATTATCTTCCTTTTTCATTGGTGTCGGCACAATATAAGGTTGTGGCTTCTTTGTTGGATATTCGATCAAATATCTCAATGTAGCGGTTGCATTACGAAAGCGAATAACATCTTCTATTTTCACACCTAAAAAACAGTCGGCTGAACTTAAAATTTGATCTGGCGTTAATGCGAAAAATGAAACTACTTCGAAATCTTTTGACAAAGTTAAATGTGAAGCCATAAAATAGTCATCCAAATATTTGAATGTTCTCTTTCTCATTAAATACACCTCATCTTTACTTAATTAAAGCATAGATAAACATAACCGTTTTATACTTCGCCCTAAAAAATCTCGCCTGCGTCGACTGGCTATTTGGCTGAAATTTCATCTTGACGTAAGGTACAAAAAAAAGCTACTTAAATAATCAGGTTCGCGAAACCTTTCTTATTTCAGCAGCTCAGTCATCTTGTTATTTATCTCATCTTTTTATTAGCTAATTCATATGTCTTGGTCAAATCCTCATCACAAAAGTAAATAACTTAACTTCATGCATGTGTGTTGAAAAGAGCTTTACTGGCAAACTACTCGTTGCTGCTTGATTTATTTATCGTTCACTTTTCATTGATTATAACGACGCTTCCATTATGCTAAGCTCAAAAGGGAACGTAACTATCATGTCATGCTATCTCATTTGATAAGGTACGTCGTCTCAACCATTTCACTTAAACACTCGACATCATTTTGTATGCTAAAACCTTTTAGCTCCTTGCATATAAAACGAATCTTCAATCAGCGGGTGTTTCGACCACTGATTGTTAGTTGAGTGAATCAGGACATTACCATCCGCTTTCACCTACTTAAAAGATTTACCTCTGTTCTCAAGGAAGGTGTTTACGAACGGCTATTTGTGATGCAAACGGGTATACTTTAATCATGCTCAAAAATCATACGAAATTTATTATTTCTTTTATTATCGACATGCTGTATAGCCGTTCCAACTACAATTTTTTCCATTTGTTCATTTGCCAGTATATATAGTTAAAAAAATTGATTGATTCTAGCTCTTCACCTCCAACTTCATTCACAATCCTTTCTACCTATACCCTTTTTTACAATGTTTGAAATTACCTTTGATAAAAATTCCCCTAATGACATATTTAATAGCATTTTATCATTTATACCCTAGTTTGAGGTTTATTCTTAAAAAATTCCATTTAACTTTAATCTAATCTTAAATGTTTTTATAGGTTTATTAACCTGTATCTTTAGACTTAAAAAACTCAGTACAATCATGTACTGAGTTTTTTAATAGTCTGTCTATTCAATTAGCTTTGACAATAAATAGTGGTAAATGAGTTTTTCCGTTTCCTCTAAAGAATCAAGATGTGTGCGTTCATAAGCATGTGAAGCATCGATACCTGGACCAATTAAACCATGAATAATATCGTGTCCTGCCCGAATCGCTGCCGATGCATCAGATCCATAGTATGGGTATATATCAAGTTGATAGCCAATTTGATTCGTTTGAGCCAATTCAACCAAATGCTTTCGTAACCCGTAATGGTACGGTCCGCTTGCATCTTTAACACATATAGAAACGGTGTACTCATCTGTTGATTGCCCGTCTCCCATAGCTCCCATATCTACAGCGAGATACTCAATCGTTTCATCCGTTATATTGGAATTTCCACCATATCCAATCTCTTCATTATTTGAAATAAGAAAATGTGTTGTATAAGGCAAGCTCACGTCTTCCTCTTTAATGCGTCTAACCACTTCCATTAATATGCCTACACTCGCTTTATCATCTAAATGTCTTGACTTTAAAAAGCCGTTATCAAGCTCCTGTACACGTGGATCAAATGAAATGAAATCACCAACCTCAATACCTAAAGCACGAACATCTTCAGCATTTTCAACTTTTTCATCAATTCTAATTTCCATATTTGTTTGATTCCGTTCAGCTGAACCTGCATCTTTATAGACATGGACGGATGTTTGATGCATTAAGATTGTTCCCGTATATGTTTGTCCCGTTGCTGTTTCAATTTGGCAATATTCACCTTCAATCGCATTATAGCGAAAACCACCGATTAAATCCATTTTCAATCGGCCATTTGCCTTAATCTCTTTAACCATCGCTCCTAATGTGTCAACGTGAGCAGTAAGCATACGATGTTTAGTATCATCTTCACCAAATAGCGTAGCGATCAAGCCACCCTTTCGATTACGTCTCGTCTGTACACCTAATGAATCAAAGAATTGCTCTACAAATTCAATCACTTTGGTCGTATGACCAGACGGACTTGGTATACGAACCAATTGTTTAATAAGTTCCACTTTTCGATTTGTCATATGTCCCCTCTTTTCTTATATTATTTTAGCGCCAAACAGTCATCGTAACAAGACTATGGTATAATGAACAGCAAATCTATCTTATAGTCAAAAAAAACGATGGAAGGCGTGCTAAACTTGAATCAATCATTTGATATCCACCCCAAGTGGGAAACATCCCTTAGTCGTGCTGATTACCAAGAGCTACATGCACTTTTTTTACACTATCAAAATAACCGTCTCCATTCAACAGCTACACTGACAAGCGATTTAAACATTACATATCTGCCTTTATTCCGAGCAATAAATCATAAAAACGAGTTATTAGTTACTGCTTTTGTGACAAACAACGCATCACAAATGATTTGCTTTAAGAATGTTGAGATTTTGTATCATGAATCAAATATGGAACCGATCAAGGCTACAGGTACCATTCATAATTTTGATCTCCAACCTTTCAAAACAACCGCTTGGACATTTATTTTTCCGGACCATTGTATAAAGGAAGCTAAGCGTATTTACTTAATTGATCAAGCCACATAAATAAACGTGCTTTGTTAATGGCTGGGACCGGACTTTTTAAAATCTGTTCAGCTGATTGTGTATACCGTGAGCCATCAAGAAAAGCGGAGTCATTATCTACTAGTGCTTTAATGCCTGCCGCATTTGACTCAAAGTGAAATTGCAAAGCTAATACATGGCTGTGGTAGCGAAAACCTTGGTTTGGACAAACAGCATTGTTATACAATAACTCGGCTCCTTTAGGTAACTCAAACTGATCCTGATGCCAATGAAACACAATCATTTCTTCTCTTAGATCAGTGTTAGTCACTGGAAACCAACCCGCTTCACGATCTTTTCCTTTAAAGATCGTAGCTCCCAATGCTTTGGCAATTTGTTGAGCACCAAGGCAAATACCCAACACAGGAATCCCTTTTTCAATTACTTGCTTGATCAGCAACCTTTCGTGTTCGAGCCAGGCTGACCTTGGATCATTGGCAGACATCGGGCCACCTAAAATGATTAGAAAGGTAAGCTCTGATAAATGTGGAAGGGAGACATTTTGATCCAATCGATGGATAACCATATGATGATGGTTCTGATCAACCCAATCTTTGATCAAACCAGGTCCTTCAAAATCCACATGCTGTAATATATCGATTCTCATTTGATCACCTCTACAATAGCTTAGCACATTGTATGGTAGGATCAAGCCGATATGTTAGATAACCTAACCCTCCAAGCAAATCCTTAATAATGAGCCAATAGACCTCTTTTCATCGCATAGTTCTCACAATAAAGATAGAAGCCCAATCCTATTCCAGTATAGATAAGCGCATTTCCGATCAATAGTGTAAAATCAAACATAGTGAAATCTGTTAATACATAACCCTCTATCATAATCGCACGAATCATCGATAACCCTTTAGTAAGCGGCAAAAAAAGAAAAAAGGGTAGGGACGGTAATGCAATAAAAGTCAAGCCAGCTAATACAAATTGAAAGATTTGAAGAAAAGCTTGAATTTGTTTAAATATGATTGTTAATCCAGCAATAATAAACGCTAAACCATACATGCTAAGACAAGTAAATAGAAAAATAGGTATAATAGATATAAAATCGACGTTAAGCCATTGACTAGTCGTTATCATCGATAAATACAGAAGAAAAATGACCATAAGAGAATGAAGCATGCTATCAGCCAATAACCGAACGGTAAGAATACGCCAAATACCACTTGGTGACATGCCGAGTTGTTCAAAGGTTCCTCTTGTTGTTTCAGTTACAATTTCATAGCCAACGCCGTTAACAATAATCATAGCCAAGTACCAAAAGATATAATTAACCATCGTGTGTTGAACGGCCACCCCCTGTGTAGCCGGATTTCCAATCATTTGAATACCAGCAAATATCGCCATGAAAATAATATAGACCGTGAGTACCATCGCAATCGTATTTGGGGCATAACGCTTAAGTTCGATGGCTTGTTTACGCAAATTCGCTTGAAACAGATGTATGATTGACATGGTTATAACCCTCCTTAACTATTTTCATAAAGATTTCTTCAAAATTGACGGTGTTTCGATCAATGCTTTCAACAGGGGTCTGCTCTTGCTTTAATATATCAAACAACTGATAAATATGCTCGGGACCGGGTAATTCGATATTAATAATTGGTTTTATTTGATTCGTTATGTAATCATAACTCAGAAATGTCGATTCGATAGCTTTTTGCTGTGTTTTTGTTAAAGGTTGACCTAATGTGACTGTATAAGCACGCACTTCAAATAAAGTCAGTAACCGATCAACACGTTCATTGGCAATGATTTTTCCATTGTTAATAATAATCGTTCGTTCACAAACCGATTGAATGACATCCATATCATGGGAGCTAATAATAATTGTACGTTGCTCCTTCTCAACGATTTGTTTTAAGATCGTACGTACTTCATAGCTTGTTTCCACATCCAAACCTAGTGTGGGTTCATCCAACAAAATAACGTCGGTATTCGCTAACACCGCCACCGCAATGGCTAATTTCTGTTGCATCCCCCGCGACAGACGATTGACTAATTCGTGTTCTTTATCTTTTAATCTAAAGCTATTAAGCAATGATTCAATTCGATTCGCCATCGCTTTTTTCGATTGACCTCTGTTTCCCGCAAAATATTCTAGGTTTTCTCTAACTGTTAAGCGCCAATATAAATTGCGATTGCCTTCCAGAACAGCACTAATATGTTGAAGTGCCTTTAACCGATGCTTAGCATTATTTATGCCATTAATCGTAATCACACCTTGATCTGGCTTAAGTAACCCACAAATCATCTTAATCGTTGTGGTTTTCCCTGCCCCATTTGGTCCAAGCAGGCCAACAATTTCACCTTTTCCTATCTGAAATGAAATATTATCAACCGCTCTAACAGCTTCTTTCTGTTTTCTTTTCATATACGTCTTTTTCAAATCTGATACATTTATAATCGTTTCCACTCGATCACCTTCTTTTCATTGATAAAACGAACCTTCAATCAATGAAAGGATTCGTACTTCCTCCACTGATTAGTCGTTAAGCGAATCAAACATTAGCGGGTTAACTCCCGGCTAAATAGATCAGCCCTAGCTTCTTTTTTACGGACGGTTATCTGTAATAAGATTAGCATATATAATTCTGTAGCATATGCAAACCGTCCCTTGACTTATTGTCTGTCATACTTTTGGCGGATCATCGAATCTGTCTTAATTCGGATAATTACTGTGCTAAAGACAGCTAGCAACGAGAAAATCATTTTTATATACTTCATCTTTAAAATCAGCTATAATTTCTTAGATAAATTAATCTGATTTGATCGGAGGGATAGCTTTGTTTGAACCTATTCAAGAACCTGTCATCATTTTTGCAATTGCGGTTATTGTCTTTTTAGTTACACCTTTTATAATGACAAAACTCAAAATGCCTGGTATTGTTGGACCGATTGTTGCGGGTATTATTATTGGCCCGTATGGCCTAAATATTTTAGCGCGTGATAGCACCATTGAATTGTTAGGTACGGTTGGTTTGTTGTTTATTATATTTATCGCAGGCCTTGAACTTGACATTGATGGGTTTAAAAAATACAAAAATCGAAGCTTACTATTTGGTTTATTATCTTTTAACATCCCACTATTGATTGGTTCATTGCTTGGTATAGTTGTAGGATTTTCAATACCTGCTTCTCTGTTGTTAGGATCGATATTAGGTTCCCACACCTTGCTTGCCTACCCAATTGCCAGTAAAATTGGGGTAAATAAAAATAAAGCCGTGATTACCACAATAGGAGGAACGTTAATAACCGATTCCTTTGCGATGATCTTTTTAGCAGTTATTTCTGGCATGGCGATGGGTGAAGTTAATGCACAATTCTGGTTTAAACTAATTATTTCTACAGCTGTTTATGCTGTTGTTATACTTGGAGCTGTTCCTTATCTATCAAAATGGTTTTTTAAAATCTCAGGTATTGATGGAGCTAATGAATTCAATTATGTACTGGTTGTCTTATTTGTTTCTGGGTGGATGGCTCTATATGCTGGATTACAACCGATTATTGGGGCATTCCTTGCGGGACTAAGCTTAAATCGGTATATTTTTCAACATGGGTCATTAATGAATCGAATCAACTTTACCGCCAATGCTTTATTTATTCCATTCTTCTTGCTGTCTGTTGGGATGCTCATGGACTTATCTGCACTATTTACAAGTATAGAAGCTTGGCTATTAACCATTGGCATTGTTCTTGCTCTATTAGCAGGTAAATATTTAGCAAGTTGGATAACAGCGAAAGTCTATCGTTATCACGCTAACGAACGTTATTTAATGTTTGGTTTATCGACTCCACAAGCTGCTGCGACTTTAGCCGCTACCCTTGTTGGATTTGACTTAGGTTTACTCAATCAAGCTACCGTTAATGCGATTATTATTATGATCTTAGTTTCTTGTGTGATTGGTCCTTATCTAACCGAAAAATTCGCCCGAAAGTTGGCACGTTCATCTGCCCACCCTATTGAAGATACGACAGAAAAAAAACCCGAGCGCATTTTAATTCCTGTTGCCAACCCGGATACAATGGAGGCTTTAATGGATCTTGGTTTTCTAGTTCGGATCGCAAGCAAGTCAACCGAACCTATATACCCACTAAAGGTAATTGATAAAGATGCTAAAGCGGCTGAATACGATGTTGCAACAGCAGAGAAAATGCTTGGTCATGCAATCTTTTACGCTGCTGGAGCAGAAATCCCTGTTCGACCGCTCACGCGCGTTGACCATAGTATCGGCTGGGGCATTGAACGTGCGGTGACCGAAGAACGGATCACGACTATTATAACGGGTTGGAATGGGGCTAAAACAAACACAGAGAAAGTCTTTGGAGGGATTATTGATAACGTCCTTGATCATACTTATATTCGATCACTGATTGTTAAACAAGTCCAACCCATCCAAACGACAGAGCGAATGGTCGTTGTCTTGCCAAGAGGTATTACCGCTAAGCCAGGTTTTAAAGATGCTCTGCAGATTGTTAAACATATTGTAAAACAACTAAATTGTAAATTAATGTTCATCGTTATGGATGATGATTTTGAGGCGATCGAAAGCTATATTCGCCAGATTAAACCCCATCATAACGCATCATTTTCCCATTTTCCAGATTGGGAAATGCTTGAGCGTTACTGCTTAAAATTAGGGAAAGATGATCTCGTCATGGCGATAAGCGCGCGTAAAGGTACGGTTGCTTGGCACTCGAGCTTAGAAGCATTACCACAAAAGCTATCTGAACAAGTAACTCAAAACTTTATTATTTTCTATCCTTACGAAAATAAAGAAATTGATGTACGTGGGGCACGTGGCACCAGCCTGCCACATATTCATATGGAATGGTCATCTTAAAACGGGAAGATTGAGATAAAACGAAGCTTCAATCAGTGAACGTTTTCGTCCTTCTGATCGGGAGTGGATCAGGTGCGATTTGCTCTCACCTGTGATAAATTTTTAATCGTTCATGCGATATTTTCATTTTTCGTGCGAGCGCATGGATCTTTCATGCGATATTTTCTCTTTTCGTGCGATCGCATGGACCTTTCATGCGATATTTTCATCTTTCGTGCGAGCGCATGGACCTTTCATGCGATATTTTCATCTTTCGTGCGAGCGCATGGACCTTTCATGCGATATTTTCTCTTTTCGTGCGAGCGCATGGATCTTTCATGCGATATTTTCTCTTTTCGTGCGAGCGCATGGACCTTTCATGCGATATTTTCATCTTTCGTGCGAGCGCATGGACCTTTCATGCGATATTTTCACTTTTCATGCGATCGCACGAAAAAAAACTGAGACAGCTATATTCTAAAAAGCAAGCTGTACAACCAAAAATAGGGCCAACGTTACAACTGAAAGCAATACTTTTAGCATTCTAAATGTTGTTTCATACTTGCTGGATTTTAATTCTCCAAACACGCATGTGAGCCATAAAATGATTAATCCAATTGGGATTAACAGATAAACAAAAGGCTCAGGTACAAAAAGTAATATACCAATCCCATATAACAAACTTATTCCTAAAACCACAATACCAGTAAGCATAGTCGTTATCATCATAACTCCTCTTTTCTACTTTATATTTGGCTAAAAGCAAGTAAGGTAGTTAATAAATAGTCGACGGTCAGTCAATCTTCATCTTTTACATATAGAGTTTCAGGGATAGGTTGATTGAGAATTTCTTGCATCATCGCTCGATATTGCTCGATTTGTTTAAGGTGGGTATCGAATTGTGCCGTATTGACTAGATAGTCTTTACCATCATAGATGGCACGAATTTTCTTTTGAAAAACAAGCTGCCTCACTTGTTTTTCTGTACATTCTAAGTAATCAGCAGCTTCACTTAATGTCACATACATCGTTCCACACCTCAGTTCAAGTTAAAAGATTTAGGGGGAGCTGCTTCAAAAGTCATTACTACATGTTTGACGGGATGTTTAAATGAAAGCACTGCAGCATGTAACCCTAATCGACCAATCGGATTTGCTTTTGCACCATATTTTTTGTCTCCAACGACAGGATGGCCAATCGATGATAGCTGAACTCGAATTTGATTCTTCCTACCTGTTTCCAGATTAATCTTTAATAGCGTATATTTAGCTGTTGCATCGATCACCTGATAATGTAAAATTGCCTTTTTCGCTTGATAAGATGAAGAACTTACATACATTAAATGGGTTTTCGTCTCTTTTAACCATGATTCAATCGTACCACGATCCGTTTTTACTTTTCCTTGGACTAAAGCAATATAAGTACGTTCAGTCACCACCTCTTTCCATCTATCTTGGAGCAGGTGTTTGGTTTCTTCATTTTTAGCAAAAAGCATGACACCTGATGTGTCACGGTCTAACCGATGTACAATGTAAATACGATTTTTAGGATCAGATTGTTTAACATAAGCCATAACTTCTCTGTACGCTGTTTGTTGTTTATCTTGTGGCTTACTTGCCATCGTTAATAAACCCGCTTGTTTATTAATAACAATAAGATCATTATCTTCATATAAGACCTCCACACCGCTAATCTGTGGTTTTACTGGAGCCGTCTTTAAAATTTCAACGATTTGACCTGGAGAAACACGGGCATTATATCTTGTTTCTTGGTGACCATCAAGGTAGACTTGCCCCCTTGTTAATATACCCTTAATATGATTCCGCCCTTTATCGACATGTTTCAACAAAAAAAGCTAACAGTTCACTGGGCTCAGTTACGGTAAACTTGTGCGTCTTCATTTCTAGCCAACTTCCTCATTCTGTGTTGTTTTTAACGTTGTTGCTCTAGCCAGTCTTGCTTGAGCAAACCATAAATCACATGATCAACAAAGTGATCTTGCAACCATTCGGCCTCTCGTATGACCCCTTCTTGGGTAAAGCCTAACTTCTCAGCAACACCACGGCTCGCTTTATTGAAAAAAGCAGCTCGAATATCAATCCGGTTAAGATCTAATTTAGCAAAACCATAATCAATGATCGCGCGTACAGCTTTTGTCATTATACCTTTACGCACAAACGCTTCACCTATCCAATAACCAAGTTCTGCTTTCTTATTATACCAATTAATCTTATTAAAACCGACTAAACCTGCCACCTGCTCATCCACCACAATAACAGCTACAAACGATTGTTGCTTCGCATTACTAATGACGGTTGCTTCCACAAATGCCTTTGTATCCTCTTGTTTTTTCGTATCATCAACAAAAGATAAAAAAGTTCGTAAGTGCTCCCGTGAATGTGTAATCAGCTGATACAAACTTTCCGCATCACGATGTTCAAGTGGTTTTAACTTGATTCCCGATTCAATCTCATAAGTAAACATAACGATCCCCTCCAAAGCTTTTTTTACATTATAAAGAACTTTGGAAGTTTACGCCATCCTTTTTATAAAATTAGCCTTCAATCACGGGCATTTTTCATTCGTCTCTGACGGATTGATCGTTACGCAAGTTAGAACATTAGGGTACTTATCTATATTATAGACAGGTCCGACATTTTGTGGCAAGCATTTACGAACGGTTATCTGTGATAAAACAACATTTATGAGTTGCCTTTGTTTAATAGACGTGGGGCAGACCATTTGATTCCAATGGCCCCAATTGGCGCTGTTATAATAATAGATAAAACAGCAATCGCTAAAATAACACCACCTGTTTCTACACCGGCTGCCAACGGTAATGACCCTATTGCGGCTTGAACAGTTGCCTTTGGCAAATAGGCAATCATACAAAACAACCGTTCTTTTGTATTAAAATTCGTACCGATTGTTGCCAACCAAACGCCTAAACTACGCCCGAGTAAACCACAAATAATAATGACAATGCCAAGCAGTCCTGCCTCAAGCGCAACACTTATATTTACTTCAGCACCAACAAGCGTAAATAAAATAATCTGAGCAAACACCCATACCCCTGCTAATTTTTCAGAAAAATGATTAGCAATCGTTGGCTGGCGCTCTAATAAAATAAAACCAAGCGTCATTACCCCTAGCAGACTAGCTACCCCAATCCATTCTCCAAATTCAAAGTATAAAATCGCTAAAGCAAGCACGAGCAGCAGTTGTTCTGTATGCTTAGGTGCAAAACCACGCCATTTAAACAGACCTAGGAGTAAAAGAGCGACAAGGCCCCCTCCCAAAACGCCACCACCAATACTCAGTGGTATTTTAGCTAATTCTAGTGCAATATTGGTATCACCCGCCGTACCTAAACCAAGGAAGAAAGTAAATAGTGTGATGGCAAACACATCATCAATAGATGTTCCTGCTAACAAAAGGGTTGGGATTTGTTTATCATCTCCATAGCCGTCTTCTTTTAAATCCAACATGCTCGGTACCACAACTGCTGGTGAAACAGCAGCTAAGACAAAGCCAAGCATACCTGCTTCTGCAAAGTTAAAGCCTAATATAAAGTATGCTGCCATCGTGACCGTAAACCCTTCAAGAAGACAAGGAATACTACTAATTCTTACAGCAATCCCACCAACTTGCTTTAATTGATCACGTTTTAAACCAAGTCCCGCACGTATTAAAATAACAATCAAGGCAAATGCACGCCAATCTTGAGAAACAGCGAGTAGCTCTCCATCAAGTAATCCAAACACATAAGGGCCAAACAACACCCCAACGATCAGCATACCTAGTAAGCCAGGCAACCTTAATAACCCTACCAACTTCGCAGCTATGTAACCAAATAATAATAATAGCGCTATACCTTCTAACATTAAGCATCCCTCCAAATGATAGTCTAACCAATGTCACCACCGCCCATTACCCATCCTATATAGTAAAGCCACAAAAAATAGCCACTACAAAAGACAGGGTTTATGACCTGTTTTTTGTAGAAGCTATTGGCTCAATTGCGGTTTGGGAACGTCCCTGGCGAGCTTCACCGCCATTTTTAATTAGTTATAGCATAGCAGGTTGCTAATCACACGTCAAATCGATCTATTCTACATCTTTAAGGAGCAACCATTTATGCTTGTGCTGATGATAAATCATTGCCATCGTGTTAATCGCGCGTTTTATTTGTTCAGTATTACTGTAAGTATAACAGAGGCGAACATGATTATATTCCTGATTTTCAAAATAAAAAGATTCACTTGAAAGGATGGCGACACCTTTTTCTAAACAGAGCGTTTGAAGATAGGTCGTGTTAATAGGGTTAAGAAAGGTTAACCAAATAAAAAAGCCACCTTTAGGGATATAATAACTTACTTCCGTTCCAAAACATTGATCAATGGCTTTCATCATCACTTGGCAACGTTGGCGATATAACATCACAATCTTATCAAGGTGTTGCTGAAAATGAACCTGTTCAAAAAAGTTAGCCACAACTTCTTGAACAAATACATTTGTTGTCCCGTCTGGCTTTAAGCTTGTCATTTGGTCAATTACTTCTTGATCGGCAATTGCCCATCCTAAACGCACACCCGGCGCAACAATTTTAGAGAACGTGCTTAAATAAATCGTTCTTTCTGGGGCAAAGTGATAAATCGCTGGTTGCTGAATATTTGAGAAGTTTAAATCAACATAAGCATCATCTTCTAAAATAAAAAAATTGTAACGATAAGCCAGTTCCGCTAAATGCTTGCGGCGACTAATCGATAGGCTAACACCTGTCGGATTATGATAATTTGGCATAACATAGATCATTTTAGGCAGGGGTTCACCAGCCGATATAACTAATTGCAAAGCCTGTTCAACGCGATCGACATTAAGCCCCTCTTCATCAACCGGAAATGTTTTCATATGCACACGAGCTGTTTGAAATATACGAACCGCACCAAAAAAAGTTGGCGCTTCTAGCCAAATGTGATCACCTTCATTGGTCAATGTTCGCACTGCTAAATCGATGGCTTGCATCGATCCATTGGTTACCAACACCTGCTGATCCTGTACGTTTATTTTACGCAAGCGTGATCGATTAACAATCCATTCTGCTAAACGCGTTTTCCCAGTCGCTCCAGTATATTGCAAGCTCCGTTCACCATCTTTAATAATGGCTTTTTCCATTGCGTCACGTAACAAATCTGTTGGAAATGTCTCAGGAGCTGGAAAACCATAAGCTAATGACAGCATATGTTCAGTTCCTTTGCTAAATGCTGATCCTACGGTAGGTAAGGTAGGGGGTACACGCTTTGAATATTGAAATGATTTAGAAGCTTCCATAGCAATCACACCTTTCGCATTAACTATTTAAAAATAAGCCTCAAGCACCTATATTAAGGCACTTGAGGCTAGACACAAAAATCTTTTTTTGGGATGAGAAAGATTGATCTCTATTACACTATAACTTGTTTAGAAATGGTTTCAATTGCTTTGTTAAATGATCTAACGTTCTATTTACTAAGTACTTCTTTAATAAAAAAGCACAGATATGTAATAACAAGATTGTTAAATTTTCTAACAAGTAACTTGGCTAATACTGTGTAAGATAAACAAGGTTCGTTGTTCCAACACGTATGGATTTATAATCGGAACTATTATTTCCCTTTTTCCTTCTGAACTTTCAGTCGCTCTACTTTTCAACGTATGCTCATTGTCGTTTGATAGAATGTGTAATCTCTCCATGTCTCATTTCCCTCTACAAAAGCGAGATTAAAATCTACGTCTGTAATAATAACTCTGTTATTTAGGAGGTGAATCAGGAAGTATTTCTTTATCTAGAACGGATAGATTAACTAGTCAGGACACGAGAGAACTTTTGATAACGTCATGTCAGGTTTTTCTTAGAGAGAAGATGAGATTATTCCTTGCAGAAAACGTACGCGCTTATAACGTTTCTGTTACAAGAAACAGAGTTTACTAAACTTTCTATTTAACCGTTTTAATGAACACGTGTTTTAATTCCCCTATGAACCTTGATGTGATATGATCGTGGTAAATGTCCACGCTGTCGGCAGCATCATGAAATCGTCCGGTTATCATTAAATAACATGAACAGATCATTACATAATGGTCGACATGCAAGAAGAAAGTAGGTGATTCATATCCAAGAAAAGTATAAAAAAAAGTTGCATAAGTTAACCAATCGTGTCGGGGCAGCTATTATGGCAATTGAAGTGTTTTTAGCTATGTTAATTATTATTGCGGTGCTTATCAGTGGAGTAGCTCTTGTTATTTCCGTGGTTCAACAAGGTTCCCTGACACACTTACTCGATTATGATAATTTCCAGAGTTTACTTTCATATTTACTTATGCTTATTATCGGTCTAGAGCTTGCTTTAATGCTTATCAAGCATAAACCAAGTAATGTGATAGATGTCATGATTTATGCAATAGCCAGAAAGATGCTTATCTATTCAACGGCAACAATTGAGATGTTAGTAGGTGTCATCGCATTAGGCATTCTATTTATCATAAAGGTTTCATTAAAGAAAGCAAAAGTAGAAGAAGATCAGGATATAGCGAATAATTAGTAGAGCCCATCATTTTACTTAAAAGATTGAAGAGCATTCATTTGATCGTTAATTACATAAATCATTATTCGCTATTTTAATTTATCCATGATCATGTGCGAACAGTTGCGCGGTTTACAACGAGGTAGATTAAATGCTTTATTTAGTTACTAAAGTTGTGTGATTATCTATAACCATTCACTTATAGAAAGTCTTGCTCTTACCACGACGCAATATGGCCATCTGTTCGTGATTCTGTCCCACCTTTTAATACACCTGTCTTGGGGTCACGCCAAATAATCTGTCCCCTACCAAAACTAATCGATTCTAATGCCACTTCTATTTGGTGGCCTTTGCGGGCAAGTGCTTGAGCAATATCTATTGGGAAATGCGGTTCAACATAAACCTTTTTCCCTTCAATCCATTGCCAACGTGGAGCGTCTAGTGCAGCCTGTGGATTGAGGTTGAGATCTATCGTATTCATAATCAGCTGTAGATGCCCTTGAGGTTGCATATAGCCCCCCATCACACCAAAAGGACCGATCGCTTGATTGTCTTTCGTTAAAAATCCTGGAATGATGGTATGATAGCTCTTCTTACCCCCAGCCAGTGCATTTTGATGATGTGGATCTAATGAAAAGTCAGCTCCTCGATTTTGCAGTGAAATCCCCGTATCTTCCACAACAATCCCCGAGCCAAAGCCCATGTAGTTGCTTTGGATAAATGAAACCATATTGCCCTCCTGATCAGCTGTAGCTAAATAAACCGTCCCGCCTTGAGGAGGTGTGCCTGGTTCAGGCATAGCAGCCTCTTCTCCAATAAGTTTCAGGCGTTCCAATGCATATGTATCACTTAATAACCCATCAACATGAGTGGTCATCTTATCCGGATCGGTAATGAATTTTTTTCCATCGATAAATGCAAGTTTCATCGCTTCAATCTGCTTATGGTAACGCTCAACAGAATAAGGATTATCAAACGTAAAACCTTTTAGGATATTCAAGCCAAGCAGGGCAATGATCCCTTGTCCATTGGGTGGGATCTCCCATACATTATAACCACGATAATTAACAGAGATTGGATCTACCCATTCCGGCTGATAACCTGCTAAATCAGCTTCGGTAATAAAACCACCATACCGACTAGCCTCTCTAGTGATTTGTTTAGCTAACATTCCCCGATAAAAACTCTCTGCCTTTGTTTCCGCTATTTCCTTTAGGGTCTGCGCATGATCCGGTGCACGCCATAATTGACCAATTTGTGGTGGTAATCCATTGGGAGCAAAGGTGTTAAACCAATTGGCATACTCTGGGCCAGTCAGTCTGTCTTTAAAACGACGATACGCACGATTCCACATATCACCTAGGATAGGACTAATCGGATAGCCCTCTTCAGCATAGCGGATCGCTGGTGCTAATAAGTCAGCAAACGGCAAACGACCAAATTTTTCAGATAACGAAGCCCAAGCCCCCGGTGCACCTGGAACAGTGACTGGTGTCCATCCATATGTTGGCATCTCCTCATATCCTTTGGCTTTAACCGCTTCTATTGAAATCGATTGCGGTGACTTACCACTTGCATTAAGACCATGTAACTTATTGTTGATCCAGACCAGTGCAAAAGCATCGCTACCCAATCCATTTGAAGTAGGTTCAAGTACAGTTAATGCTGCAGCTGTTGCAATAGCAGCATCAACTGCATTTCCACCTTGCTTAAGGATATCTCGACCTATTTCAGCGGCTAAAGGTTGACTTGTTGCAACCATTCCTTTTTTTGCAAATGTCGTCATGCGTTTTGACGGGTTAGGATAATTTAAGTAATCTGTATTATTCACGTTGCTTCACTCCCCAGTATTTTCACTACTATTTAATGAATCGATTTTAGATAAAATCGATATGATCTTGTTGTAACAACCATTTAGGTAGAACAAATCGTGCTGTTACTAGCGGATCAACGACTTGACATATTTCTGTCTGACCGATAGCACTAAACAACATCGTTAGTGTTGCAAAGTCAAGTGCCAACTTATCTTTGAGGAGACTAACCATATCTTGAACCGACTGTTGGACCGCTTCATCTAGCGTAAGTGCAGATGCAATGGTGCTAATAAATTGGTCATTTTCTAGCGCTGGATTATTTATCGACTTTGCTTTAATAAGCTCTAAAGTTACCGTCACTTCACCAGCAATTTCAACGCCTGTTACCGATATTTCTCCATCACCCATCGCCGCATGTAAATCTCCTAAAGCGAATAAGCCACCTTCGACTTGGACGGGTAAGTACAATGTTGCACCTTCAGCTATCATCGTGTTATCCATATTACCACCGTGCGAATCTGGGGTGCCGCATGGAATCGGTTCACCTTTAGGTGCGACGCCAATGACACCAATCATTGGACGTAAGGGGAATTGAATGCGCTCATTAAAAATAACCTTATCGTCTTTAATTGGCATGATCTTAGTCATCGGCTGCTTTATTTGATCACCAAGTACACCTGAATTTGGAATAACCGCCATTACCCCTTGATCAACGAGCTTGATCCGATCAATCGTTACTTTAAGTATATCACCCGCACAAGCGTCTTCTACATAGATGGGACCCGTTGCTGGATTGACCTGATCCCAATTGAGTTTATCAACACGATCAGTTGGGGATATCAATTGATTTTTAAAACAATCATATGTTTCTATCGTTACCGTCTCACCAGAATGTACCGTTAACACCGGTTGGTGATGTTGATCAAACGTATATATCGGATTTTGTTTTGCTAAATATGTTGTCACTTAAGAGAACCTCCTTTAATCTGCAAAATGGCAAGCCACTTAATAGTTTCTGCATATCGATTAAAATCTCCTTCCTTGGAACAAAGTTATGGAGTTTCACAATCTTATTCAACATCGTTCCCACCGTTATCGGTTGATTTAAAGAACCAAAAGGATCTTGGAAAATAATTTGAATATCTTTTCTTAAATCACGCAACTGTTTTGTGTTTAATAGAGTCGAAAACAAAAAAAGAGAACATATTACCATGTCCTCTTTAAGTAGTGGTTATATTTATTTTTAACTGTCGAATTTCTTTGCATAACAGAAATAAACAATCGATTGAACTAACCAAATTAGCCCAATCACGAGTATCGGCGCGTTACCCGTATTAAAAATGGTTTTGGTGAAAAAAGCAAACCCAAATATTACTATTAAAGCAAATTCCATAAATTTAAACGTGTGGTAACCTGTCTTATAAATGATTAATTTTTCCGCTTCATCTAAACTTTCCAATAATTCTTTGGCATATTTAAAGGATGTTGGATCACCTTTTTTCATTGGGTCTTTCTTTTGAACCATTCTTACCGCCTTAACTTCATTTAAGGAACTAGCTACGCAGAAAATTACAAAAATAAGAATAGAACCAATTATCCATTGATTACGACCATCAATCGATAAACCAAACAATGTGAAGCTAAATACATAAAACAATCGATTAAATAGCAACGAGCGATAAATCATTTGTTCGACGCGTTTATCGAAGGTATCATCTTCTAAATCAAGATCAGTGTTTATTCTATTCATCCATTTTTTCGCACGCACGCTCAAAAATAAAGCTGGAAAATAAAAGATAATGACTAAACCTACTTGCAACCAAAAGATTTGTTCAACCAAAACATCTGTATATGGAACAACGATATACCATAAGCTCGCTAAAGCTTCGAACACAAAAACAAGTAGGAAGCCTGCTACCCCACCTAACACTAACCAAAGTAATAATTTCCCGAAATCACGCATCCCCTTCATCATTGTCCTCCTTATAATAAAATATCTCTTCTACTGAAACATCACATGCTTTAGCAATTTTCAATGCCAGTGTGACAGATGGTGAGTAATCACCTCGTTCAATCAAGCTAATCGTTTGCCGTGAAACCCCTATTCGCTTACCCATTTCAGCTTGATTCAAACCCAGTTTGGCCCGATGTACTTTTAATGTATTTTTCAGCGGCATCCTAATCCTCCTATACCGACAATCATATTGGTCATAATGACAACTTTATTTGTCATATATTAGTATAAAAAATGACAAGTATACTTGTCAAATGAAGATTCATGTATTATGTTACGATTATAATAATGGTGGAAGGCTCCCATTCACTTATACTAGCTATGTTAACCTAATTAAGTGAACGCAACCTTATTTTTCAGTTGTCTTTAGCCTCTTGATAAAGCGAATCACTTCACGTAAAACGATTAAGAAAAAAAGACCAAATAACACTTGATTAATTGTTTCCGTTAAATCACCAATTAGTAAAAAAGCGATTAAACCGAGTAAATAAAAACCTATCATCGTTCCATGAAAGATCCGCCAATCCATTTTATTATCCTTCATTCCCTGTATCCTCCGCTCGTTGCTTTTTACAATGCTTCCGCTTGTAGAACCAAAAATATCCATAATTAATTAACGCGACCACAAGGTAAAGGTAAAACAATTGCGTAATCGTTTCTCGCCCTTCTCTATGTAAACCTAGACGTGGTTCAAGTAAAACATATAACGCCGTTCCAGTTAACAAAATAGCAACAACGAGATAAATATAATAAGCATTAGCCTTAAAGAGATGCCACCCTTTTTTCAATAACAACATAATAACGCCATCCTCAATATCAATTGGTAACGAACCTTCAATCAGTGGACAGGGAGCTACAAGTCGTGGCTCATGTAGACATTACCACACAATATGGCGGTTTTAGTCTACGTTCTTATCATCCACCGATTAATAGCTGAATGGATCAGGACATTAGCATCCATTAGCTCCACCACAATAGATTTGCTCTACGCTCTATTTTAAGGTGAGTGTTTCACAGACGGTCACCTGTGATAAACTTACAGTGTTAAATTACATTCATTTTATCATATTAGCGATTTGATTCAACTCAAATGCCACTATAACAAATAAAAAAAGCCCTATTTTGGGCTCTTAACTATAAAACGAACTTTCAATCACAGTGGGGGATTGAGTGAATCAGAGCATGAGTGCCCCCTTCAATAGATTTACCTCTGTTCTCTATTTTGAGCTAAGTATTTTACGGACGGTTATCTGTAATAAAATAATTATGATGGCGGTAAAGGCGTTTGATAATGTAATATAACCGGTTGCTCACGTAATGTCTCAACAATATCTCGATAACTGAGAACATCTTGACGCTGTATCACTTGAACTTCTGTAAACACTTGACTTGTTACCGATATTTTTTGCTTCGTTTCTTTTATAATTGTTTCTGCAACTTCTCCACTTTGTTTGTCCACCTCATCAGTAATTAAACCTTCCAATTCAGTAAACTGATCATGTATTTCTTCTATCGACCGTTCTAAACATTGCATTTTTTCAAGCATCGTATCATCTTGTAAAAAACGATACTGAGCTTCGATTATATCTGTATTATAAGTGAGTTGGTCCATACTAACCTCCCATTTGAAAATCAAATAATTGAGAAACGTTATACTCTTCTTCAAATAGTTCTTCTACTTTTTCACGAACATGCGTTAAATAATTTCGATATACCGTGGTTTGTGCCTTCATTTCCTTTGTAATCAGCTCATGATCTGGTAGAGCGGTTGTCGGCATCTCTTCTTGTACGTCGATTTTTACTAACTTGCCCAAACCATAAGCATACTTACGGTTAGCAAAATATAAGCTAAAGGCATGTTGGAAGAGGGAAGGGTTCTCTTCCATATAGTCAATTTGCCGCTGAAGTGCTTGACTTTTTAAATCAAAATCTTCATTAATCTCACCTTCGTATTGGTTACCATACTTTTGAATCGATTCTTCCATTTCCTCCAGTTTGGCTAGCCCCTTTTGATAAAGGCGAACGACTGATGTAATGTTCCACTTAATCTCTTGATCTGATGAAGGAGCCCCACGATAATGTAGGTCACCACCCCTATAGCTCACACCAGTTTCTTCAGCTAATTGGTTTAGAATCGGCTCAATCTTGTGACCAGACTCAATCAGGTCGAGCGCTTCTGCTAATTCTTCACCCAATACGCCGAACGAATCCCAGCTTTCCATAGCGTTGTCATAGATATCCAACATAAGAGCAATGGCTACACCCCCTAGACTTGGATCTAAGTTTAGCAATTGATAATAACTAGTTTCTATCTGCTCTACATTTATTTTAATTGATTCAATTTCAGCCCGTAACTTTTCACTTGTTTTTTGATCAATATAGCCATTCTCTAACAACCCATCAATGATTGTATCGGCATTGGTAATAATCAGATTGGCGATCGCCAGAAATGCAGGTAATTTCCGCATAACGACAGTGATCATAGTAATAAAATCATCCCAGTTCGTCAAAGCGACAGCGCCATTTTCTATCCATCCTTCAGCCTCTCTAAATTGATTTACCAACTCAATGTCAATCCCTGTTACGGCTTTGAGAAAACCCTCAGGTCCATTAAGTTGATAATCGTCTCGATATTGGCGAAGGAACTGTTGGATTACCCGAACAACATCTTCATCAAGTTGATCGATAATCGCTTGTATACCATTTACTTCTGGGTGGGTATCAATCAACATCGCTTCATCAAATCCAAATAAAACAAAGTTGCCAATTCCTGAAATCCCATAAAGCGGATCATCTTCAGAAATCCGATGAATGATATTGTCGGTAACGCCTTTGTTGTCGTAATACTTAATGATCGCCCGGCGGAGCTCATCGGTGGGGATGGAAGAAAAATCCGCACCGAATTTATTTCTTAAGTAAATACGTAAACTGCGATCAGCCTCTATAATTTGTTTTACACCAACTTGTGCCCCATTAACACCATAAATCCCATCAAATATACCTTCTGTCAGGTGTACCACCAAAATATTATTGAAAGCTTTTGAATGACCTAAGGCAAACGTTAATAAGTCATCACTATCATCTACTTTAGCTTGAACTCTGCTAACAAATTCTTCTGTTGCTCCAATTTGACTTTGTTCAATGCCAAGAAAAATATTGAAAAAGTTATCTAACCAATCTTCGGTTCCGACACTGCCTTGCGAAATAATATGGACTTGGTTAATCTTATTGTCAGAATCAGACAGATAAATCGCCGTGCCATCGTAACCAGATTGGCGAATATCTTCTGGTAAGTCATCATTGTATTTGATTAATTCACTTGATGGATAAATGTCAATATGATCCGGCAAATATTGACGTGTTTCTTCAAGATATATCCGGCGTACATCTGCTTCAAAATCTGCTTAGCTTGATCCAGTTTAGCTTTATCAGTCGTATCAAACGCGTTACGATAAGTATATTCTAATTCAATAATTCTTAATTTAACGGTTTCATTCTCTAACAGATCTTCACTCATCGCTATCTGCTTCCTCTTGGTAAATAAACGTAATTGAATCAATCATTTTACTTATTTGTTCTTCTTTATCAGCTATATTTTGAGAACAACCTTCAGCATTCTCTCTATAACAGAATAGTGAGAAACTATAATCAATTGCTAGATATTGATCCGTTCTAGGCTCAATGTAGCCCACATGAATATATGCTTCTGATACATAACCTTCTTCTTGAAATGTGAGTGGTTGACTTCCAAAATAGACAACTTTATCTTCCATTTTTTCTTGTTCGAACGCTCCTTCATATCCCGTTCTCGCTCTCACATCATCTAACATAAAATCTGGGTAAGTTAAATTGGGATTAGCCAAATAGGATTGATTGCGATGATATCTTATCTGACCTCTTATCTTAGCACTAATTTCCTCATCAAAATCCTCAAACGTAACAGTTTCCACATTTCCTTGATTGCTAATCGATGAAATATCTTGAAGATATCGACCACCTGCTGGAAACAACATCTGATAACCTTCTAATCTAGACTCCATTAAATAAAAACCCGGCTCAACTTCTTCAGTCGATACGAGAAATTCACGGGTCGCTTCGTCTTGAAATGCAGGAACATCTGGTAAATCTTCTGGATCAATATCTTTGGGGCGGACATCTTGCTTCATTTGGCAACCTCCTAACAGCAAAAAAAATAAACCGATAAAAGCAAGCATTTTCTTCATCATGACCCTCCGTATATCATACAAAATATAGCTTTCACTTCACATTGATTCTTATATTCTATAATAACGAACACATCAGATAAATAGGGGTAAAGACTAAATTTGGAAGTCGAAAACTAAAAACCAGGTCTTTTTTAATAGGTCAATAACTCTATAAATCAAATAAGCAATACTTTAAACCGTGATCTAACCAATCTTCGACCCCAACACTGCCCTGTGAAATAATATGGACTTGGTTGATCTGATTGTCAGGATCAGATAAGTAAATCGCCTAATTCAATGATTCTTAATTTAACAATTTCATTCTCTAACAGATCTTCACTCATCGCGATCTGCTTCCTCTTGATAAATAAAGGTTATTGAATCGATTATTTTCTGTATCTGCTCCTTTTTCTCATCTACCTTTTTCAAACATATATCTTTATCATCATTAAAACAGAATATGAAAAAATAATATTCAACTGTTAAAAAGTCTTTACCTTTTGACTCTATGTAACCATAAAAGTTATTAACCTCTTGTTCGTTACTATCTGCTTCTACTGTTTTCATTTCTTCACCAAAATATATTTTCTTATCTGATGTTTCTTTTAAATTAAATTCACCTTGGAAATCTGTCCTTCTTCTTATTCTATCCAACTCAAAATCCGGATTGGGTAAATAAGATTGGTGTAAGCGATATCTGATTTTCCCCCCGACTTGCAATTCTCTATCATCACTAAATTCTTCGTAAGTAAACATTTCAAATTTCCCTTGATTTTCTATTGTCGATAGACTTTTTGAGTAAATTCCTTCTTCCGGAAACAACATCTGAAAACCTTGTAATTTAGATTCTATTAAATACAAGCCTGGCTCAACTTCTTCAGTCGATACGAGAAATTCACGGGTCGCTTCATCTTGAAATGCAGGAACGTCTGGTAAATCTTCTGGGTCGATATCTTTTGGGCGGACATCTTGGTTCATTTGGCATCCCGCTAACAGCAAAAGAAATAAACCGATAAAAGCACGCATTTTCTTCATCATGACCCTCCGTATATCTATACAAAATATAGCTTTCTTTCACTTAACATGGATTCTTATATTCTATACTATCGAACATATCAGATAACATAGGGATAAAGACTAAATTTGGAAATAAAAAACTAAAAACCAGGGTTTTTTAACAGATGACTTCAAGATATATTCGGCGTACATCTACTTTAAAATCTGCCTTGGCTTGATCAAGTTTAGCTTTATCAGTCGTATCAAACGCATGACGATAAGTATATTCTAGTTCAATGATTCTTAATTACACACATTATAAAAAAAACAAATCCATATTAAATCAAGGTTTTGCTTTTTATTTTTAGGTAGAACCTTTGAAATTCACAAATTACGACTTCTAAACTACGCTATATCAACAACTTGTTATAACATTTGATTATGTTAATCAAGCAATTAAATAACGATTACTCTGTTTTACCACGCTTTATTTTACTTTGATTATCTTTAACCCATTTTTTGTATAATTCTACAAATCTTTTCTCATCATCGTCTTTGAACCCCTCAAAAACGACTTGATCTATATCTTCATGGTTGAAATAATATACTTCATCAACATCTAGTCCAGAAGGATACATTGAACCCGTATAATCAAAAAACACTTTTTCTCCATTTTGTTCAGCTAATGGACCTCTGTTTAACACCATAATTTTTTGATTTCCTTCTGATAAATAAACGATACTCCCAATTGGTAACATATCTTAATTCTCCTTTTTAATGATTTTATATTTATTACTTTTCGCTGAATCAAACCTTATAAATTTGCCGAACAATATTCCATATGTTGGTATAATAAAGAATACAATTAACTGAGAATAACTAGAGCTTGCAAAACCTACCAAAGCAAAACCGCCAAATGCTAGCATGGCACAAACAAGCCACTCCAAAAATATAAGGATTTTCAACTTATTATTTTTTCGGGGCTTTTTTTCAATTTTTTCTAACCAATAAAATGCTGTATTATTGATTGGCGTTTTAATTGACGTTACCATCATATTTAAACATATAAAAGTTATTATCGCTCCAGCAAAAACGAATCCCATTATAATCAGCCAGTTTTCTAAAATCTTAGGATCATATGTCAATTCTGATAAATTGTATTTTTCCGGAAAAACACTTATATTAAATAACTGAATCAATTTCATAATTCATCTTTTTAAAAATTTAAAGACCTACAGAATTTTAGTGATATCGTTTTAAAAAGTTTTTTTAAGCAACTTGTTGCTGATTTAACACTAAATTCACACGATCACTTGCTAATTTTGATGCATTATAAACAAGCGTGACGATGTCAAAATGAACTTTTGCTCGTTTTCCAGTTCGATAACGCACATTGTCCAGTTGAAAATATTCCTTTAGATAACCATTGACGCGTTCTACTGCTGAGCGGCGCTTTGATATATGTTTCCACGCTTTTGACCCACGAGCTGGGGCTGTATATTTTCGGAGATCTGTCGTGATTTTTACTTTATAAACCTTTTGGCAAATACTTTCGTTAGCTAAAGGACAGTCGCTACATTCTTTTGGTCTTGTGTATTTCAACGTTTCATACTTGGCATAAAAACTATCATAACGATAGGAATGTTCCCTAAAACAGGTTGGGGCAAAGTGTTTATCAAACCCAATGGGTTCTGCTTCATTTTTCTTATTATAAGCAATGACAGATTGGTTTCCCATTCGATGAACTTGAACATAAATAGGGGCGTAGTCATATCCTGCATCCATTGTCTGGTAGGTCAAAAAAGGCAAGGATAGGCATTCATCCACTCCCTTTAATAAAGGAATAGCTGCTTTTCCATCATTGAGACTGCCAGAAGAAAAAAGAGACTGTAAAATGTACTGACTGGATGTTCCAACAGCTAAGTGACCTTTGTAGCCGTACCAAAAGACATTTTTTCCTTCGCTGTTCTTTTTCACACCCCATTTAGGGTCTTGAGGAACTTCCGAACGTAACTCATGTAAAGGAACATCCAACTGAGCTTCTATTTTCTTTTCGTAAAGGGGAAGTTTTGCTTCCTTTTCTGCTTGTTCCATCAGCCATTGTTCTCGCTCGTCTTTTGGTTTGCGCCCGCGCTTGTTAGGCTCTGCTTTTGGCTTTTCTTCTTTTGGTGGTGCTTGATCACGTGCTTCAAAATGGGTGGCGTCAATAGCGACGGTGTCATCCATAATAAAGCCTTCAGCAATGGCTTGAAGAACAACTTTCTCTTGTGACTTCTCTAACACATCAGAGGCACTCAGTTTCGTTATAAGTCGTGAATAGGCAGCTTCAGAGGGAGTGTTGTCAGACACAAGAAACCCACAATTCAACTTAAATAGAACGTCATCATTCAGACGTTTGATCAGGTCCTTCATCGTCGGAATGCGCTCAACGATTCGTACAAACATAGAAATAATCATCGCCGCATAATTCAACGCTACGGGTGCACCAAGTCGGGATTTTTTGTTTATTTCATGGTAGATAGCATCCAAATCTATTGCTGAAATAATGGCTTCATAACGTTGGGTAGGTTCCATCTCGTATAATTCTTGGATGCCAAATAAGTTTTGTTGTCGTATAATGGTCATAAGGGGTACTCCTCCAGTCTTTTTTTGGTTGTCTCTCAACTACCATTATACAAGATTTGGGGAGGTACTTCCTTTTTTATCTCTCAAACTCGTTGGGGCTCAAGGACTCTGAATTATGAAATTCACTCAAATATAAGAAAAAAAATACTATGTCCCATCTTACCTTGCTATGATATTTCTTTTTCTTTATTTTTTCTGGATAATTTAACGGTTCAGCATCATACATTTTCCACTTAACCTGTACATCTGGAAATAAACCCGGAAAATAATTTCTAATATCTTGAGGATTTGAGTAATCAACAACATACCATTTCCCATCTATTTCAATTTTATAGTAACGTATATTCATTCTCTCAATTGCTTCTATAACGTATTTATTATGATTTTTCACTTTCCAAATACTCCTTTTAATGATTTAAAAGAATTAGATGATTCACCTATATTTTTGCCTTCTGTTATAACTTTGACTTTCGTTTTTTCTAAAAAAACAACCAAAGCTTCTTGACTAAACTCTACAGCTATCAATCCATCTAAAAATCTTTTGAAATTCTATCTAAATCACCATTATTAGAAGTAAATTTAGGTTCTTTAAACCAAATTTTATCTGTTCCTATAGGTAACCGATAGCTTCCTTCCAAACTAACTGTCGCTATACTTAATACAAAAATCCTACATGGCTATCTTTAAATCATTTAAACTAGTACTAAATAAACTACTGGTTGATAATAAAGGGTATCAAGCACTTTGAATATTACTTATTAAACCATTAATCAGCTGACAAGCATGCGCACTAGAATAGGTTAATCCTACACTAACTTAATCTTTTTTATATAAGTTATCTGTTTCTTGCTCAGCGGTTTTGACTTGTTTATTGTATTACTTCATTCTCAAACACATCTTCACTCATTGCGCTCAGCTTCCTCTTGATTGATAAAGCTAATTGAATCAATCATTTTCTCGACTTGATCTTTTTTCGCATTTACCCCACTTAAACATACCTCTTCTTTATCATTGAAACAAAAGATGGAAAAGTTATAATCAATTGCTAAAAAATCATTTTCTTTTGATTCTATATAGCCGACATACCGATATACATCAGATATATTATCACCTGCTTCTACTGTTAGTAATTCTTCACCATGATATATATCTTTATCCTCTGTTGAACTCTTTTCAAATTTACCTTCGTAACCATTTCTTCCTTTTACACTATTTAACATGAAATCTATATTGGCTAAATAAGATTGATTTCTATGATAACGCACTTGACCACTTACGTGTATGTCTTTATCCATACTTGTATCCTTAAATGTAAATGTCTCTACATTTTGATCTGATATAGACGAAAAATCAACAGAAAAAACACCATTTTCAGGAAACATCATCTGATAACCTTCTAATCTAGACTCCATTAAATAAAAGCCTGGCTCAACTTCTTCAGTCGATACGAGAAATTCACGGGTCGCTTCGTCTTGAAATGCGGGAACGTCTGGTAAATATTCTGGATCGATATCTTTTGGGCGGACATCTTGATTGAACTGATCAGTTGTTAATAACATTAAACAAAAAAGACCTATAATCATTTGATTCATTAAATACCTCCATTGCCTTATCTATAAAATGTAAGTAGAATTGCAATACTTCTTACATTTTATAGCATGAGATAATTAAGGAAAATAGGGATAAAGGCCAAAATATCAAAGCTACACTACCTGTTATTTTTAACACTATCGTTTAATCAATAAGTAGTCTTCAATGTGATGTTCACAACATGTTTGATTCAATCACTGTTTATCATAGATAGCCGTCCGTAAAAAGCCCACCTCAAAATAGAGAACAGAACGCTTCTATTTGGGTGGGAGCTAACGGATGCTAATATCTTAATTCACCTAATGACCAATCCTTTAAGAGAAGAACGATAACATTCCTTGATTGAACGTTCGTTTTATTTTGCTAACATTGCCCTCTTTGTTTTTTTAGTTCAATTACGTTTTTGCCAAGATACACTGCCTTACCATCATTCCTGCTTAAAAGGGAAAGGGAGAATTTAAACGGTTTTGCAGATCACTTGTTTTAACTTGAAATGATCGGAATTATTTTTTTCACTGCTTTGCGTTTCCAATGCTTAACTGCATTCGCCGTGACATGGCTATCTTGTCCAATTTGAACTAAGGTCTTACCTTGTAAAATTGCACCTTGAAACCAAGTCCATTCCTTGCCTGTTAAGCGTCCTTTGATTTGGTCAAGAAGAACATAATCATGATCATAGCCGCTTTCATAGTAAATAGCGTTTGACTGTGTTTCATGATAGATTTTCTGCTCTTGTCGGTGCGTTCGGTAGTTTTTTCTAAACAAGTCTAACAAGCGGTAACGCATCTTGTTATAAGCATATGTTGAGAATTTCATTTTTCCAGGTTGATAATGTATCGAGGCTAACCATAATGTGATGGTTAATTCTTGATAAAATTCATCGTCATGATCACACACTTGATATTTGTTCAAAAGATGAAAGATCATTGGTTCAAAATCATTTAATAGCTTATTGAAATCTCGCTTCATATTGCGCTCCTAAAACCAGGTACCTGATATATTATTCCGCGGTGAAGCTAGTATATCGTTAACTACCAACGAATTACATATACTAAAAAGGCAAGACTGGTAGAGGATTCGCTATCTTAGCTTGTCGATTTTGACTAGAATGATGACGAATGTTAACGAATCGATCTCCAATACTTACTTTTTCACTAAACCAGGCGTAATTTTATCGGATGATTCGATAAAAGCCAAAAAAAGAAGACACGCTTAGTGCCTTCGCTTGTTAATCATCAGTTTTAATGGTTTGGTAAATGCGCCGTTTCCAAGCTAGAAAATCATCGGTCAATAACAACTCGGGAGGTCGGGGTCTTTCAAACTTCGGTTCAAATACGGCTTTTATTCGCGCAGGATTTGTATTTAAAATAACAATACGATCAGATAAATAAAGGGCTTCTTCGATACTATGTGTAATAAATAAAACAGATTTCCGATAGGTTTCCCAAACCGATAATAGCCAATTTTGCATATCTAATCGAGTGAATTCATCTAACGCTGAAAAGGGTTCATCTAAACAAAGTAAATCTTGTGGACTTAGCAAGGCTCGAATAAAGGCCGCACGTTGTTTCATCCCACCAGAAAGCGCGCTTGGATAGGCATCCGCTACCTCAGTTAAGCCCGCTTTCTTCAACATTTGCTCAGCTAAAGCTAAATCGGGCTTGCCTTTTAACTCCGCCCCTAACACGATATTTTTCATGATCGTGCGCCAAGGAAACAGGGAGGGACTTTGTGGCATATAGCTCATTTGCCCCGCCTTACCTACAATGGACTTATTGTCGATTAGAATATCTCCTTGATCTGGAAGGTATCGCCCACCAATAAGGTTGAATAAAGTACTTTTACCGCTTCCGGACGGTCCAAGGATTGAGACAAATTCACCCACTTTAACATCAAAAGAAATTTGGTCAAGCACCTTTTTTGAACCAAATGATTTTGATAATTGTTTAATGACTAAGTTACTCATACTCTGCCGATCCTTTCTTTGTCCCCTTTACTAACTGATGCTCAATCAACAAAATAATTGTGAAAAAGCATAAACATAGCAGCATAATAAATACGATTGCTACAAAAACACGATCTGTTCGAAATGAGGATTGTGCAAGTGTCATGTATAAACCCATACCACGATTGGCTCCCAGCCACTCGGAAATAACCGCCCCCATCACACTATATGTAGCGGCGATCTTTATACCTGAAAATATTGCGGATAATGCGTGGGGCAGTTCTAACTTAAAGAAAATCTGACGCTTTGATGCTCCAGCCATCTGCATATAATGCATCAATTCTTGACTCGTTTGTGCCAAGCCATCTAATGTTGCAATCACAATTGGAAAAAAACAAACCAAAATAATCACGAAAATTTTCGGAAAAATACCGAATCCGAACCAGATTACTAGTAGTGGGGCTAATACAATAATCGGAATGTTTTGCGACATGATCAACAAAGGATAAATGGTCGCCCTAATCCGTGGGAACATGTGTAAAATAAGGGCAAGCAATAAGCCAAAGCTAACCCCTATAATAAAACCGATCACTGCTAGTTGTGTCGTTGCAAAGAAATGCTGTTGAAATGTTGGCCAACTTGTAATCATTTCTTTACTAATTAAACTTGGCGCTGGTAATAACCAAGTTGGAATGACTAACATACGTGTGGCAAGCTCCCAAATCACAAGCAATATGATGATAAATATGAATGGGGCAAATGATTTTTTTATTGATAAACCCATCGATTCAACTCCTAACACTCTGATTACTCTGGTAAAAATTGATTCGTAAACGCTTTACTAACATCTGGGTTATGCTCGATTAAGCCGTTATCATCTAACCAATTGGCATAGTTTTGCCATACCTCTAATTGTTGGATCCCCCACTGATCAGCTTCTGCTTGATACCAGTCAGCCAACCATGCTTGGCTAGCATAAACAAGCTCCTCATCCAAATCGGGGGCGGCATCAAGTAATATACTGGCCGCTAGATCTGGATCTTGGATCGCATCTTGATAGCCTTTAGCAACTGCTGCCACAAATTTCTCTATTACTTCTGGATCTTCATCAATTAACTTTTCATTCGCGAAAAAGACCGGTGTATAATAATCCAGTTCTTCTGCATAATCGGTTAAATACAAAATATCTAAATCAACGCCACGCACTTCAGCTTCAATCCCGGTCCATCCGTAGTAAATCCAAACAAAATCTACATCTCGTTCTACCGAAGTAAAGAAATCGGCTTGTCCAATGTTGATGATCTCTACTTGATCAATATCCGCTTGATCTCTCATCATCAACGCATCCAACATTGCTTCTTCAATCGGATCACCCCAGCCACCATACGTCTTTCCTTCAAAATCACTTGGTGAAGTTATCGATCGATCTACAGGGGCAGCAAAGCCAGATGTATTGTGTTGAATAATTGCTGCAACAGATACAATCGGTACATCTTGCGCACGTGCCAACGTCACCGCTTGTTGTGAACCAATACCAATATCAGCTTGCCCTGAAGCAACCACTTGGTCAGCACCCGTTTGTCCAGGAAGTAATATTTCAACATCTAATCCTTCTGCTTCAAAGTAGCCTTGTTCTTGTGCAACATAAAGCCCTGTATGGTTCGTATTCGGTGTCCAATCAAGCATAACCGACAACTGTGGATTGGCAGCTGCATCTTGAGTTTGCTCACAGCCAATCAAGATAAGTAACATCATCATCAACCAAATTTTCCTCATAAAAAAAGTCCTCCTTTTTTGGTAGGGAGGAACATAATCGTATCACGACAAAGATAAACAATTGAAAAGCGCCTAAGCAAAGCCTAGGCGCATAAATTATCACATCAAAATCGTGTTAACCTATGTTCCCTACGCTGGTCTCAACCAGATCAGGTTCAAAGGGTCAGTATCTTCTATGGATACTATCTCAACCGGCAACACCAGTCCCCCTACATCTTTTTTATTTAATTGTACATATCTATTGTGACGGAAAAAAGGAAAGGATTCAACCTTTTTTTGAAAACTAAACGGTTTTCATTAGTTTCTGATAGAAAAAGAGTAACCAAAGACCACCTGTTAAACCGCCACCAATAAAGAGGAACAACTTATTTTCAAATAAAAATAGATTTGCAGTCATCCCACTTATCATCTGATAAATCAACGCGGACACCCATGTGAATGGTAGGGTGTAGGCAAAAAATGTCCATACGGAGTCAATCATATAACAAATGATCGGTCCAGCCATGAAAATGGAAATGAGTTTTGCATAGGCCATACCCTCTACTTTGTTTTTAGCTAGTACAGCTAAATACATTGTAATTAGGCTGCCGATTAATGAACTTAACAGCAGCGCTAAAACTAATCCAATCCCATTCACCTCATTTGAATGAAAGAAAGCCATCGCTTGAAAAAGGGTGACCACAAAAGTTAGTAACGCAGGAATCGTAATCCGATATATAAGGTATCCCCATTTTTTAAAAGGGGTGATCGCAAAATAATCCAAGATGCCATCGTCTTTTTCATCAAGTAATAGTAAGCCTATTACCATACCCATCATTAATGGTGTCATCACAAGGATCATCGTTTTAATAAAGTCAAGATGTTCAAGTATCGAAAATGTTAAAAATCCGCGTAATTGTATGTCTAACCAAGGCAAACCAAATCTGACTAGTAAATCCATAAAGACCGGAATCAGCAAAACGAGCCCAAGCATAGGATCACGATAAACATTTTTAAGATCTGCTTTAACAAATTCACGCCATTGTTTTTTCATAGCGATAGCTCCCTCCCATCACCTTGGTTCGGTAACATATAACGTTTAAAACGCTGATAAGTTAAGAAAAAAGCAATGACATTCCAAATAAGCAATAAACTCGTATGCATCAGGAAGTATTGATTAAAATAAGACCAGCCTCCCTGTAGAGCGCCTTGCAACAAAAATACCGCTGAATATGTAGGGAAGATATGCATGAATGATAGATTCCATATTTGAAAGTAGCTAAGCAATGGTAAATATAAACCAAGCATTAATAGAATCGCTTGAAACAAAAAATGATTTAACGTTTGAGCAGTAACCGCTAAGTATAAACCGCATAATGTAAAAAAGCAGCTTGTTAATAACAACACACTTACTAGTTGAAAATAAGAAGTTGAGGAACCGATCACTACCATAACAATGATGACACTTGTTAATAGACTAATAAGAAAAAGTGAAAGTAATTTTGAAAAAAGGAACACGGTGATTCGAATCGGCGTAACAAAGATATAGGTTAATAAATGCTGATTGCGTTCGAGCAATAGGATTGCACCAACAAAAAAGAAACCCAAAGCTGCTGGATCAGTAAAGACAACCAGTAACGTAAGTGGCACTCTATATGAATAGGGAAGTAATAATAAAAGGCCGATATATACCAGTGTCACAACAAGGTAGGCATAGTAAAAACCGTGCCTAAATTGGAATCTTATATCTTGGATAAGCAATTTGTTAATCATTCCAAGCCCCTCCCTGTCACCTCAATAAATAACTGTTCAAGACTTTGTTGTTCTGTTTCTATTGCAGTAATCGTATTCAAGCTAAGAATGGCTAAAAAATCATGATTATCTTTTAGGTTATTAAGTGGGAATTTTTTTGTTTTTTGCGTTCGATCTTGACGATACGTGATGCGGACAGATTTATCATTTAACTGATCAAGGCCTGCTTTCGGTTCAACAATCTTTTTTATTTCACCATCCACAATAAAAGCGACTCGATCACATAAATATTCAGCAACTTGCATGTTATGGGTATTGATGATCAGTGTTTTTCCTTCTGCTTGCTTTTGTTTAATCAAAGTCATGACATCTTTAGTATTAACAGGATCTAAGCCCGCAGTTGGTTCATCTAAAAAAATAAGGTCCGGATCATGTAAAAAAGCCCGACAAATATTTAGGCGCATTTTCATCCCCTTTGAGAGATTGCTAACACGTTGATGCTTTGCTTCAATTAAGTTAACCGCCTCAAGCAAGGTTATTATGTCAATAGTATGGTTTTGGTAAAAAGAACGAAAGAATGTCAAATTCTCAATGACCGTAAACTTTTGATAAAAATTAGGCACTTCAAATGATACACCAAGCTGCTGATAGAAATCTGATTTTAATTGCTTAACATGCTGCCCCATCACCTTAACAGTGCCACTATAACCCGGTAACACACCCAATAGGACCTTTTGCAGCGTGCTTTTACCAGCTCCAGAAGGACCTAAAATACCAAATATTTCACCTTTGTTAACTGAAAAATTAAGATTTGTTAATGAAGATTTGTTCGTCTTTGGGTAAGTAAAGCTCAAATCACAAACATGTATCATTCCTTTTCAATCCCTTCGTTATTTTTAAAACAAGCCTTCAAGCAGTGGGCGTTTTCAATCTTTTCCCGATGATGGGCTGTTGAGAAAATCAGGACATTAGCGTCCGTTAGCTCCCGCCTAAATAACCGAGGTCTGCCCACTCGTTTGAGGCGGGTGTTTTATGGACGAGTATCTGTGATAAACAATCGACTTGCTAAGCCTTCAATTAATAAATTTAATACCTCATCAAAAGTCGCTTCGCCTATTTCTCGCTTATGCGCTAACAGAATAACAAGTGCACGCATCGCTGCTACAATGACGTTCGTCGGTAATTTTCTATCAATAAGGTTGTCATTTTTCCATTGTTCAAATACATGTTCAAAAAAGATAGAATCTGTTTGAAAGTGTTCGGTTAAAACTTCACTTGGTAAGCGACTTGCGAGCGCTTGTAATTGATCTGTAAGTAGAATTTGTTTGACTAGCGGGTAAGCTTCGATTAAATCAATACCCGTTTTCACGATGGTACAAAAAGCCTGTTGATTTATAACTTGTGTACTAGCAAATTTAGCTGCTAGTTTCTCATGAATCGCTTGTTCATCTTCCTCTAATAAACTGAAATATAAATGCTCTTTTGAACTAAAAAATTTATAAAATGAGCCTTGGGCGATGCCTGTTTGATCAGTCAAATCTTTTATGCTTGTCTTGTTTATCCCCACTGTTTCAAACAAATGACGACCAGTCTTTTTTAACGCCTGATGAATACGCTCACGTTCATGCTCTGAAAAACCTCTAGGTGACATAGTTAAACCCTCATTCCATGTATGTGAATATATTTTTATTTTATTCATATATTCATAAATAGTCAATAGCTATATTTAGTGTGCACTGAACAGTGCTGTAATTGCTTCTTTTCTCATACGATGGTGTTTTATCTTTTAAGAATATTGATATAATACATGGTAACGGCTCCTAAACACACCTAACCCTTTACAACCGACCAAGACGATCAACAAAAAAGATCAGGAGGTGCTTTAACAATCAGCGACTCAGTAAAATTAATATTAGGTTCTTCTTCCCCCCGACGCCAAGACATATTAAAAATTGTTCAATTGCCATTTGAACGCCGTATCCCAGACGTTGATGAATCGCAAGTTCAATTACAAGATCCCATTGAAAAAGTAGCGACACTTGCTAAATTGAAAAACGACGATCTACAAATTTTAGATAGGCAAGAAGTTATTTTAACTGCTGATACAGTAGTTTCGTTCAATCATAGGATATTTGAAAAACCAAACAGTAAGACGGAAGCATTCGCGATGTTGAAGGCTTTAAGTGGAACCGTACACACGGTTTACACGGGGGTCATGTTGCGATCAGTGCACTGTGAGCGTGCCTTTGTAGAAAAAACAGATGTTGAGTTCTGGACACTTAACGATCAAGAAATTAATAGCTATCTCGAAACCAATGATGCATATGATAAAGCAGGTGGCTATGGTATACAAAGTCTTGGTGCTCAATTTGTTAAGAAAATTAATGGTGATTACTACAATGTGATGGGTTTACCTATATCACATATTTTACAAAAACTAAAAGCCTTTTAGTCGATCGCAATATAGTTGCGACCATCGATTGTCGTCGATTTGGTATGCTTCTACTGTCAAATTAGCGTAATAAAACGAACCTTCATGCACGGGTGTTTTCGTTTTTTCTTCATGCACTGCTTGTTCGGTGTCAATCAGGACATTTACGTGCGTTATCACCTGCCTCAGTAGATTTGCTCTACTTTCTATTTTGAGGTGGTGTTTTACTGAGGACTATTTTTAAGAAAGAGAAATGACGAGCTCGCCACTTCTCTTTTCGTTTTTACTGCATTTTTTGTTTTTTTCGATAGTAATAGTAAAGATATAGTCCAACACCGACAATCAATATGAAAGCACCTAGCAACAAATAGTTGTGTAATGATGTGGCGGTAGCTGGTAATGCTTCACCTGTAGTCACTATCTGATTATCTTGATTTAAGTCGTTTTTGTCTTTGATTTGCTCTAGGTCTGTTTCTTGATCATCTGGTATAGAGCCATTATCTTGCAAGTCATCCTCAAAATGATTAAGTTCCGTTTCTAGTGCTTGCAAACGGGTTAATAACGCTGTTATTAATTGATCGAGATTATCATTGTCGGCACGTAGTTGATCAATATCATGCTCTAAATCCGTTAATAATTGACGTAAGTTAGCTGTTGGATAACCCTGCTTTTCAAGTTGATCTAACCTATCAAGTAATTGTCTAAGATGATCTTCTAAATCCTCAATTACAGATTCCCAATTATCAACAAAAACACCATAAGTAGAAAAGCCAGGAACCGTTAACGCAATGACACCGGTCTCAAGGTTTCGTTTACCACCTCGACGCTCCCATCTATTTGACGCTTCATCTTGGTAAAAGATCGAGGCAAATTCAAGGTCCTGATCATAACCTAGTTCAAGGATAAAGGCACCTTGATAGTCTTGATCACCTTCTGGAAAAACAAGGTCTACGGTTACTACATCACCAGCTTTTGTTAGTGGTCTATTCTGCTTAGATATCGCATCAATTACATCTTCAATTAACGTAACGCGAATCTTAGTCCCGAGTGGTAAATCTTCAGGCATTTCAATCGAAATATCTCGATCGCGTACACTAACTTTTTGATTAGCGAAAACAGTAACCGTTTCATTAGCATCTATGACGATTTCTTTTGGCGGTTGTTCTTGGTCTTCGATCGCTTCTACCAAAGTGAGCACACCAAAAACTGATGGATCTTGGAACGCTTGACCTGTCGTATCATTCCATGCTGCAATGCTCTGACGCGCACCATCTTTAGCATCATTTATTTGCAAATCAAAACCGATCGATTGCTTAACTTCAGGGTTAATTGTTCTGAATGGAATCTTCATTTCAACCGTATAGCTATTTCCCTCTCGATCAACGCGGGTTGCAGATTCAAATCCTTCACTAATGTGGATTGGGTTAAACGATGTTTCATTATCAAAGTTTACCCGATATTGGCCATCGTCTTCCTGATAAAAGGTGGTCTTATCATTTTTTTCATCAATAAATACTTCAATCGAATCTTGCTCCCAAGGATGATCACTTGACTTGTCGAATTCAACACCATTGACCTCGAATAATACATATAAATGATCGTGATCCCACAACACCCGAGCAACTCCAGTTGCCCCTTGCCATGCCATTTGATAACGATTGACTGCTAATGGCGGAGCCTCCGCCCATATTGGATCAATCTCACCGTCAATAACCGGTGTTCCATTGATTGCTTTACCCTGATTTGCCTCGGTTTCTTCTACTTCATAAGACTCGATAAATGTATCTGGGTCGATAATCGCATAATAAGCGGGTTTGGCTTGTAAATCTCCGTCAAACACCAGTGGATTCTGTTCCGATCTCCAACTTGACCCATCATTCAATCCCCAGAATGTCACACGCGAAATATGATCAGCATACTGCTTATAAATTTGAAACAAACGCGCATATAAATAAGCCTGTGCATTTGCTTGTTCATCTGTTAAAACATGGTCATTACCTGCCATAATATCAAGTTCAGTCACCCCTACTTCAACACCAAGCGAAATAAATTTTTCAATTGAGAGACGAACATTTGCAGGATTTGTATTTAAATTGTAATGCGCTTGCATACCAATACCATCGATAAGACGTTCACCATGGTGTGATGCTGCGTAATTTTCATTGATTTCTTTAACCATTTGATAAATCGCTTCTGCTTTGTTTTGATTGTCATCATTGTAGTCATTGTAGTACAGCTTAATATCCCAGCCATTTTCATCAATCACCCTTTTGGCGATTAGAAAAGCTTGTTCAACGTAATCATCACCAATCGCATGGTACCAACCAGAGCGCCGTAAAGAGGCTCGCCAATCTGAGGGGTTGGACGGATTATCTAACATTGCTTCATTGACAACATCCCAGGACATAGCATGCTCCCCATAATTGATTAGCACGTTTTCAATATGTCGTTCCAAGTTTGTCAATGCTTCGGATCGGCTTAATGGTTGACCATCTTGATCTGAATGAAGCCATTCTGGTGACTGTTGATGCCAAACGAGCACATGACCGTGAAGGAGTAAGTCGTGTTCTACTATTTGTTCAACGAGCTGATTAGAACTTTGAAAATCAAATTCCCTATTGATATCGTATGCGTAATCCGGTTTCATTGCATTTTCAGCAGTGACTAATTGATGGTGCATTGTCAAAAGCTCGAGTCTAGACCCTTGAAAATCATTAGCCGATACGGCATTACCAATTAAAAAGTCATCCTTATACACGTCTTTAATTGGTGTCAGATCTCTTTCAGTATCAATAGTATCCCTGTCAGATCGTTCGATTGTTATATCATCAATGTAAAAAGAGGCTGTGCGATGTTCTGAACTTTCGACATAGATGGTGACATATTCATCACCAACGCTATTGTAGCGATAACTACCTTCTAATTGAACCCAACCATCTGACGCCTGGATCGTTTTACTCTGAATCGTCTGATAGCTCGCTTGATCATCACTTCCAATTTGTGTAGATAACTGAAGTTGTGCGTTAGCAGGGCTATCTAGCTTCACCCAAACAGATATATCATATTGTTGTCCAATATCAATATAAGGTTCTATCCGTAAAGCTGGTCCATGCCAATTCTCGGTTCTTTCCGTCACTTTTAATGCGTAACGACCACCTGATGTATGGTTTGCTTCATCTGTTACCGTAAGTACTTCTGTGTCCCCACGTCGTTCAAAGTTACTTTTTGTTTGATCTTCAAAGTCTATAAGCGTGAAGTCTTGAGCGGGGTCACGTTGATCTACTATATCTTCATTACCTGTTGATGGCTGTTCATGTTCAATGACAATGTGTCCAATATAAAACGGAACATCGGCCGCTGTCGTGTTGGATTGAATTCGCAAGGCAGTGTCTCGACTCCGATCAACTGTATATTGACCAGTTAATGTAAAACTATCACCTGCCCTTAAATCTGCTCCAGCAATCCAGTCATAACTATCAATCAATTGCAGATACACTTGTGCATCATCACTAACATTCTCATCTTCATCGACAAATCCTAACACTGTTATTGTATATGTGTTACCATCTTCCATGTCGGCATCGCTAAACTTAAGATCAACGCCATCCCAATTATTAACCCTATTACTAATATAAACAGCTTGATCATTATCGTTACCTTCAAATGCCTTACTCATGACTTCTAAACTAGCATCTCCAGCATGCTCAATAATACCTAAACTATCTGCAAAATTCTCTTGATAGATGATACTTGGTTGCCCGGCAGTTGTTTGTTCCATTGCTTTAATCAGCTCAAGTCTAAAATTCAAAAAAGGCATTAGCAATAAAAAACAAACACTCAAGTTAATGAATCGTTTTCCTCGACCACTTTTCACTTGAATTATCCTCCTCAATGATTAGATCAGATCAGTAAGTTAACACGACAACCTCCTCACTCACCATATTTCTTACACCTACCATTTTATAAAGCGCTTACATAAAAAGGAACCCCAAATATTATATATCAATCCTTACAAACTATAACCATTTACCAATAATAGACTTAAAAAGTATAGTCATATCATGATTGGCACCTAGCTAAAGTCTGAAAGCTACATATACAGTCGCGTCTTTCTTCCAAAGATTATCTCTCACATTCAATAATCCCACACCAAAAAAGCGAATGACTATTGATCTGATCATTCACCTCAAGTGCTATCCATGTATATTTGCCTTTACGTTTAGTAACTACTCCAATTGCATTTAAGCCATCTTAGCAATGAAGTAGTCAAAACCCGCCATTCACGATGGATCATTCTCAATTTCTACCATACTTTCAATATATGTTTCATCTAACGCCTGTGAGGCTAGTCGGTCTGCTTCTTGATTCAACTTTCTCCCAATGACGTCATAACTAGGTTTTAAATGGCATTGTTCTAGCCGTGCCTCAATTCGATCGATCCACTGATTTAAAACAGTGTCGAGACATGGCCATTCACCTAACAGTTGATTAATTACTACTTTAGCATCACCACGTATCGTGATATCCTGATGATGAATCGCCATGCCTTCCAATTCACGAATAGCTAATTCTAATGCAGCATACTCGGCTTCATTGTTTGAAACTAATTCACGCACACGTGCATTTTTTCGTAAGCGAAAGCATTTATTATTCTGGTAATAATAAATCACAATACCAAGCCCAGCCATGCCATTTGTATGATCAAAACCACCATCAAAATAAAGGGTAATATCATGAGGGTCTTGCTTAAACTTTTCCAAGTATTGCTTTAACTCTTTTAACGATAAAGTCGTATCATATGGATCTTCAAAATGCAGTGACTTCACTCGACCGCTTTTGATGAAATCTTCAGCAATAATAATCGCTTCAGAGATGGACAATTGCTGTGATTGAAAAAACGTTTCAACATGATTGGGTGTCTGATAATGAACATGTAAAGTTACTTTCAAGAAGCTACTACCCCCATATTTAGTAAACTTACCCCTACTTTAAGATAAAACGAAACTTCAACGGTTATCTGTGATAAACTCAACAATACCTTGAGCAGAAATATTTAAGTCAAGTCGAATATAGTCAAAAATAGTTGGGTCACTAATATCTGATTCCACTTCGACTCTATTAAATAAAGCCTCAGCAATCGCTTCTATCTGGTCTTCAACAGATCGATCTGGATGTGTTTTAATAATTGTCTCACTTATTCTTAAATAGCGATTTAACCATTGCGATAGCTGATGATAAACAAGATCCGGGTAATCTGACTTGCCATAATGACCAAAATAAATGGCATCAACATTTAATTCGCGAATGCGTTTCATAGAGGCCAACATCGCATTAGGATCAAATTGATTAGGTGAGGTTGATGGCAATATAAGCTCTGTTCCATTTGTCATCGATACCGGATAACGAATCCCTAGTGTATCACCTGTAAAAATAGCATTACTTTTACTATCATGAATTGAAAAGTGATGTTTGGCATGTCCTGGCGTATCATAAAAAGTCAAGGTCCGATCGTTACTAATTTCTAAGCGGTCTAAGTCAGCCTTGGTGATTAAGCGGTCTGATGGGACCGGTACAATTGGATCAAATAACTGGTCAAATTGCTCACCATACACAGCTTTTGCGCCTTGAATTAATTTTGATGGATCTTTCAAATGTCGTTCACCACGTGGGTGGACAATAACTTTAGCATTAGGACAAGATTCAAGTAACAGGCCGACACCACCGGCATGATCCAAGTGAATATGTGTCACAATAATATAACTAATATCTGCTGGGTCAATATTTAAATCGTTAAGCCCTGCTAATAAATATGGAATTGAAGGGCTGGCGCTTGTTTCAATTAGTGTTAGCTTTTCTGCGTGTAATATGTATGAACCTGTACGTTCCGGTAAATTTAAATCATTTAAATCGATTATGCTAATATCTGTCTGATTCGTCATGATAAAACCTCCATCTATTCTTTTATTAATAGCTTAGCAAATTCAACTTTAAAATGTAAAGGATTTCCTTATTTAACTTCCACTTGATTCTTATTCCCCAGTTTAGTTTCTCCATAACCTATTTTTTTATTTTTTAGGAAAAAAGCTAGACGATTTTCAATGAATAAAATGGTAAG
Organism: Amphibacillus jilinensis Y1; assembly: GCF_000306965.1. Classification (GTDB taxonomy): domain Bacteria; phylum Bacillota; class Bacilli; order Bacillales; family Amphibacillaceae; genus Amphibacillus_C; species Amphibacillus_C jilinensis. The sequence continues at coordinate 107,013 of NZ_JH976434.1, forward strand.
CTATTAGCTTGTTAGGGGGGAGTATTATGAAAAAAATGATGATTCTTCTTTTAATGGCACTTTTCTTAACAGGTTGTGTTTCAAAAGAATCACGAGCATTTATGCGAGATAAAGAACAAAAGGAGATAATTAGTGACGAGATTGTTCGTCTAGGTAAAGAAACCTTTCACTTAGAAATTGAGCCAAATACAAAGAAAATGAAATTCGCTTGGGATTCGGGCTTTCCGATGATTAATGATCGGAGCATCCTTGTTCCCGTGACGACAGTCGGTGAACCTGAATTTAGTTTTAATGCTTATGTATATATTGATGGAGATCCTCGTGAAATTACAGGAATTAACCTCGATTACGGAAGCAGCGGATTAGGTTATTTAGGAGAATTCCTCATCCATCATATTTATAACGAAAAACATCAGCCAGCCTTTGAACAACTTAAAGCATTTGATTCACATGTCTCAATTAAAATGATTTCGGTTAATGCACTCACTTCTTACCATCACCAATATGAACAAGAAAAAATTGCATTGTATCGCGCCATATCAGCTGATTATAATCAAGGAAAGTTTAATGATCCAGGCTATTATGATCAATTATTAGCTACGTATCTGCCAAAAACAGATGTGCTTGATGAGCCTTATTATCCTAAGATAAGCTTAGATGTCAAGCAACCCTATGGTAATGACTTTGATATGGAAGAAAAAGTCACTGATATTATTAACTTTATTCGAACAAGTGACGTCATGCCATATGCAAAATATACAATTTCAGCTACAGATCAAAATGATGAGCGTATCTACGAGTTTTTCACAAAAACATATTGAATAAAGGAGCGGGAAAATCCCGCTCCTTTATCCTTATTGTACCTTAATTATATTCCATTGCTGGTTAAAGCCCTGATTTAAATCCCATTGGACGATATTACCACCATCTTGTACAGAGCGATTGTGTGCATCCAAGGCCTTACCACTAAATCGATTGACTAATGTATAATAACCATCACTCGTTCTTTCGATGGTCCATTGCTGATTCGTTCCACCTAAATGACTCCATTGAACAATATTTCCACCATTCGCTGTACTCCAATCAAACACTTCAAGGGCATGATTACTGTTTCGATTAATAAGTTCATAATACCCTGCGTTATTTCTGACTATTCGCCATCTTTGACAAGGATGGAAATTCCGTTGCCATTGTTGAACATTATCACCTGCAGTTGTTCCTGCATTAACCACCTCTAATAGCTTACCGCTATTTCGATTAACAAGCTCATAACTGACTTGACTATCAAACTGAATCGGATTGGCTAACCTTGTATTATTTGTATTAGTATTACCACTTCCACCTTCGATGCTTACTGCTGTACCATGGGTATCAATTTGATTATCTCTAATCGTATTATTATTTGATGCACCTGTTAATCGAATGCCGGGGAAACTAAAGCTAGCAAACGTCTCGATTTGATTACCGCGAATTTGATTACCACTTCCTGGAGCTAAGCGAATGACAGATTCTATATTTAAATTTGGATCCAGTTGCTGAATAACATTATTAGTTAAGGTATTGTTATTCGACTGAATCAGCACACCGTGAATTCTAGAATTGATTACCGTATTTTTTGAAATCGTATTATGATGGGCACCTGATAACACAAAGATACCACGCGGATAATTTTCAATCAGGTTATACTCAACGGTATTATAAGCACCGTCATTAGGAATACGAATTCCCCCGTAGCTATCGCTTTGTTGTACAGTATTAATCACTTGATTATAAGTAACCGTTGTATGGGTAGCACGTGACAAGTTAATCCCACTCCCACCAGTTGAATTGGTAATCCGATTACCCGTAATCAAGTTATCGTGGACATCACCAACCGGATGATTTTCACTTCCAAACGCGATACCATGCCCACTTGACCGATCAATGATACTATCCCTAACGATTGAATTTTTCAAACGTCGCAACAATAAGCCAATCGTTACATCTCGCACTTCTATCTGCTCCAATGTTAAATGGCTCACATCTGCATCAATATTCATACCACCAATTTGACCCAAGCCCTGGTTTGCTCGGTTATTACGATCGCCATCAAACGTCAAGTTTGAAATGGTCACATCTAAGCGATTGGATCCCCTTGGCAAAATGGGATTACCTACTACATAATTATTGCTTGTGCCTATCTTTTTTAAAACGGTTTGTCCTATTCCATCACCAACAAGATTAACGCCCGCATGAAAACGAACAGCTTCATTAATTGCATACGTTCCAGCCGGGATATAAACTGTTCCTGTCACACCACGATCATAAAAATGGCGCATTGCTGCATGTAACGCTTCTGTTTGCGAAGCTTGAACGCCTGGTGTCATACCAAAGTCTCTCGCATTAACGACTTCTTGGGCATGGAGATCTACCGTTTTACCGTTAAAAGCAATCAGCATAACGAGAACACTTAACACAACCATCATCTTAATACGTTTACTTCGTTGCATTTACCTTTCCTCCTATTCATTTGAATTTAACAATTCCCCTCCAATAGTTAAGCGCTTACAAATATAGAAGTTAGAAAAGGAAATATTAAACATATTCAACGCCCTGTTTAATATTTCCTTTATTTTTCAAAAAATGTTGGTGAACCTTTAGCCATTCTTCACTTCGAGTAACTACTGAGGGACTAGATTCAGAAAGAAAGCAGACAAACATTACTATCGATTGACTGCTAAGAAATATATAAGCCTCGTATCAATATTGAAACATATTGAAGATATTAATAAGTATAATAGTAACAATTAAACCGTTGAAAATCTGCTCCACTTGTTTTACTGATAACCATATTCTTATCCTTGAACCTATTAAACCGCCAATAATACCACCAAAAACCATATATGGCAACATCGTTAGATCATAACTCAATAATGATGTTGTAGCCAAAACGACAACCACTCCTGACAATTGAGCAAAGAAAATAATAAAAATAGAATTTAACGCCGCTGACTTGGCATCCATTGAAAACAGCCAGCCTAGAATGGCAACGTTTAACGGACCGCCTCCAATCCCTAAAAAAGCAGCTGCTAAACCTAAAATGAAGCCAACCAGTATAATAACAAGCGGACGTTTAACTTTGAATGTTCGAAACTTCTGCCGATATTTTATAAAAATAAAAATCATGATTAATATTATAATAAGCAATAAAGACTGAATCCAACCGACATGATTAGACATGTTAGGGTCCGCTAAAATCCGATTAAAAATTGCCTTACCAAATGTGCCTCCAACGATAGAACCGAAAGCAATAAGTATACTTTGTTTTTTTTCAACTTGTTGACCTTGACGTCTTGAACTCATTAAAGCCACACTAGACATTGCTAACACTGTTACACTGGAAAGGATGCCAATACTAGCTAAATCATAATGGCCAAAAAAATCAAGGACAGGCTTCATAATGACGCCACCACTGATTCCTGCTAACGCACCTATAAATGTTGTGAAAAAACCAATTAATAAGTAAAGAATAAACACAACCCACCCTCACCTCTCTAACACAATCAAAGATTAATTATAGCATGATCATAAAGTATCATTAAAGTGATTTAACAGATTTATAAAATGAATTTTCAATCAGACAGGGGGCGCTTACCCCAATAATTCTTAGTTGCGTCGACCATGAGCTTAGTACACGTTGTCCCTCCCTAAATAGATTTTCTCTCCTTTCTATTTTGATGTGGTTGGTTTATGGACGCTTATCTGTAATAAAACAATAGCTAGTCTAGCTATTTTTCGTTACAATATAAGAAAGTGTTAATTGAAATGTGTGGTGAAGATCGTGTTAAAAATCTTATTAATTGAAGATGATTTTACTTTATGTCAAGAAATTAAAGAGCGGTTATCAACTTGGAATTATGATGTACACACCGTTGAGGACTTCCATCAAGTTATGGAGCGTTTTACCGATGTCAATCCAGACCTTGTTATTATCGATATCCAATTACCACAATTTGACGGATTTCATTGGTGCCGGATGATTCGCTCGCACTCTAAAGTGCCGATTATCTTTCTATCGTCACGCGATCACCCAACGGATATGGTGATGTCGATGCAGCTTGGAGCAGATGATTACATCCAAAAACCTTTTCACTTTGATGTGCTAATTGCAAAAATCCAAGCCATACTGCGACGTGTTTATAATTATAATGCAGAAACAAATTATATAAAAACATGGCATGGGGCTACGATTGACTTTGAAAGAAATACCATTGAAACCAACGCGCACACAATAGAGCTAACGAAAAATGAGGCGTTTATTTTACACGCCTTACTTAGCAAAAAAAATAAAATTGTCAGTCGCGATCAATTAATAGAAATGTTATGGAAAGATAGTCGGTTTATTAGTGATAATACGCTAACCGTAAATGTTAATCGATTAAGATCTAAACTTGAAGCGATAGCGCTTGATCGTTTTATTGAAACAAAAGTAGGCCAAGGTTATATAGCCTTAGCCGAGGAGAATGATTATGTTTAAAACCTATTTACAAGAACGAAGCAGTTGGATCACTTTTATAATCGGGTTACAATTTCTAAGTCTATTAATCGCTTTGGTTGATCCGACACTGTCTTTAGCAGGTATGCTATATCTTGTTTTATTATCATTTATTTTCTTGGTCATATTTATCATTGTCCGTTATCAACGAGAAACCCGTTTCTATAAAAAGTTAAAAGACAGCAACGATGACTACCAGCCAGTTAGCCCTTTTCAATCAATTGTTGCAGATCACTTAACAACTATTTCAAATCAACATGAACAGCACTTATCAACAAATCAAATAGAATTAGAACAGGAAAAAGACCAATTACTAGCTTGGATTCATGAAGTAAAAACACCTTTAACAGCCCTTCAACTTGTTATTGATCGCGTGAATGATCGATCAGTGAAACAGAGCTTACATTATGAGTGGTTACGCCTACACTTATTGCTTGATCAACAGCTACATATAAGGCGCATGCCTGCTATTGAAAATGATTTATACATCGAAACCGTTGATCTATCTTCCCTTTTAATAGAAGAAATCAAACCACTCTATACATGGTGTCAGCAAAAAAAGATTGGATTTGATTTAGAGCACATCGATGCAGAAGTTATTAGTGATGGGAAATGGTTAGCCTTTATTATCCGGCAAATAGTTATAAATGCGATAAAATATAGTGAAAATTCCACAATTGAAATCAAATTGTATGAAGAGGATCAACATAAGAAGCTTTCCATTCAAGATTACGGTCAAGGTATTGCTACACAAGATTTGTCAAGGATCTTCGATAAAGGCTTTACTTCAACATCAACCCACAATAACCAAGCTTCAACAGGAATGGGTCTATACTTAGCTAGAAATGTTGCTTCCTCGCTCCAAATAACGATTGATGTTAACTCAACGTTGGATGTCGGAACGAATTTCACGCTAACCTTTCCTAATCGAAATGCGTTTCTGGAACTATCAAGCATGTGACAAAGATGTCACATGCTTTGTCGATTTTGTTAGTCAATTCAAACGCAAGACTTTTAATAAAGGCTTATACTTTAGTTATTATCACATAGAGGAGTGTAGTAAATTGACGATACTAAAAGCAGAAAAGATCCATAAGTATTATGGGAATAAATTCAACAGACAAGAGGTATTAAAAGGGATAGATCTAGCCATAGAAGAAGGTGAATTCGTTAGTATTATGGGCGCCTCTGGCTCAGGAAAAACAACCTTATTAAATGTGCTCTCATCGATAGACAAATTGACAAGTGGCGCATTACAAATAGAAGATCAAGATATGACAAAACTTAAGGAAAAGCAACTTGCCATCTTTCGCAAACAACATCTCGGCTTTATTTTTCAAGATTATCATTTACTTGATACCTTAACCGTAAAAGAAAATATCCTTTTACCTTTGTCAATTGCTGGCCTTTCAAAAAAACAAGCACAATTAAAATTTGATACACTAGCAGATCAACTTGGTTTAAAAGAAATTGCCAACCATTACCCTAACCAAATTTCAGGTGGTCAAAAACAGCGTACATCAGCAGCACGCGCCTTTATTCACCAACCTTCTATTATATTTGCAGATGAGCCGACTGGTGCTCTGGATTCAAAAGCCGCAGCTGATTTATTGAACCTATTAAGTGACCTTAACCAACAGCGTAAAGCAACGATTGTCATGGTGACGCATGATATGACAGCAGCTAGCTTTTCAAAACGCGTCGTCTTTATTAAAGATGGTCAAGTTTATACTCAATTAAATAAAGGTGATCAAAATCGACAAAGGTTCTATCAAGATATTATGAAGACGCAAGCTGTTTTAAGCGGGGTGCCCCATGAGCATTAATCGTTTAATCATCCAGAACTTGAAGCAGAATGTTAAAAACTATTATTTATATGTACTTGCCTTAATATTTAGTGTGGCATTATATTTTTCTTTTGTGACATTACAATATGATCCTTCTATGGATCAAGTAAGTGGATCGATAAGAGGAGAAGCAGGCATTCGGTCAGCTTCCGTTCTCTTGTTTGTTATTGTAGCTGTCTTTTTGTTGTATGCTAACCGTATTTTCATTAAGCGACGCAGTCAAGAAATTGGACTGTTTCAACTTATTGGTATGAATAAGAAAGAGATTTTTCGAATTTTAACAATCGAAAACAGTATCTTATATTTTAGTTCACTAGCTTTTGGAATAGCGATTGGCTTTATTTCTTCTAAGCTGATTATGATGACCTTATTTAAAATTACTGGCGTAGATGACATGGCTTCCCTGCATTTCTCAACCGAAGCCTTACAACAAACCTTAATCATCTTTTGTATTATATTTATATGTATTGCCTTTACCAACTATCTTTTTATTCTAAAGAACACCATCCTCCAATTGTTTACCGTATTAAAATCTACAGAACACCGAGTTAAACGCTTTGCTTGGTTGGAAGTGATCATTGGATTACTAGGGTTGCTTAGTATTGGATCAGGCTATTACGTTTCACAACGCCTGTTTGATGGTGATTTTACAGGTAGTAGCTATCTGTTTTTAGCGATGATTTTTATTCTAGCTTCAGTGATTATTGGAACGTATTTCTTTTTCAAGGGAACGGTTAGCTTTATCCTTAATATGATGCGAAAACAGCGAAATGGTTATTTAACGATCAATCATGTGTTAAGCCTATCATCACTTATGTTCCGAATGAAATCAAACGCCTTGTTATTAACGATAGTAACAACTGTGTCCGCTCTATCGATCGGTTTACTATCACTCAGTTACATTACCTATTATTCCGCTGAAAAAACAGCAATGCAAAATGTAGCTGGTGATTTTTCATTTACGACTGAACAATCAGCTGATCTATTTACTAATACGTTGGAAGAAGCGAATATTCCCTTTAATCGGATACAGCGTGATGTTATATATGTAGAAGCAGATGTGGAGGCTATTGCAGAAAGCGAATTTGCTCAACAAAACATGGGAGAAATGCCTTTGATCTTACCTGTGGTATCAGCAGAGCAAGTTGAAGACCTCGATCTAGCAGAAGATGAGACCCGTTTTGCTGGGGCAAGTGTGCTAATGGAAACGATGTTAACATTTAAGGGTGAAGGCGACATCTCTTGGGTAACACCTGATCAAACGATAGATCAACATTTTACAGGACGAGAGAATATAACCATTCTTTCCTATTTATTAACGAATGGTGGGTTACCCGTAGGTATAGTTAATCAAAACACTTTTGAACAGTTGCAAGTTCATCAAGATGAAGATTTACAGGTTGATTATAATGTCTTTTTTGCTGTAAATATTACGAATCGATCACAACTTGATGATGCTAATAAACTTTTCAACCATTTAATTGATGACTTCGATGCTGAAACCGATCCACTATCTCGTATCGAGATGAGCCAAGAGCAAAAAGAAAGCATGGGACTAGTCATGTTTATTGTTGGCTTTTTAGGCCTAACCTTTCTCATAACATCTGGCTGTATTCTGTATTTTAAGCAGATGGACGAGAGTGAAGATGAAAAGTCAAACTATACGATTTTAAGAAAAATTGGTTATACCAAACATGACTTAATTAAAGGTATCCGAATTAAACAAATTTTTAATTTCGGTATTCCACTTATTCTTGGATTATCGCATAGTTACTTTGCGGTTAAATCTGGCTGGTTTTTATTTGGTACAGAGCTTTGGACGCCAATGCTTATCGTAATGGTTATTTATACGATTCTCTACTCAGGATTTGGCTTGTTATCTGTTAGCTACTATAAGGAAGTAATTAATAAATCGTTATAAGAAAGAAAGCTTTCGGCCTTAGGATCCGAAAGCTTTTTTCATTTAACGGAAAGTTGTATTTCTCACTTTCCATTGCTCTAATTTGATAAATAACCAAAAACCATAAATACCTAAAGTAATTAAAGTAAGCAACCACCATTTAATCCAATGACCGAATAATCCTACTGCTGTACCATTAAATTGGAGTCGCTTTCCTTCTACCACCGTATGATTAATTTTCCAACGATAGCGCATGACCAAAGACCATGGGTAACAAATGCCAACTGTTAACACCGTCACGATTGTCCCTAAAATAACCCAGCCAACATATTCAAAAAGACCTCCATCAAAATATGACTTTTCCACTCTTATCCCCCCTTTAATGTAACCGTATGTTTAGCTCGAGTGCGTCCATTAAATGGCGAATCTGAGTATGTTGTAAATGATAAGATAATGTCATAAGATCAAAATCATCAAAATAATCAATCGCACAATTTATTGTCACCAACTCTTTACTTATTTTAGCTGATTCTTCCCCTTCAAGCAATTTCTTTTTGTAGCGATTATACTTTGAATCAAGCTCCAATAGGCTTTTATATAATTGATCAACAGATTGATAGTCTTGAATAAGAGGTAAGGCTGACTTGGCTCCAACACCAGGTACACCCGGGATATTATCACTCGCATCACCTAATAGGGCTTTAACTTCAATCCACTGATAAGGCTCAATCCCGTACTCTTCTTGAAAATGTTTGTAGGTATAAACGGTTTCTACTCGCTTTTGTGCAATAACTTGTGATGTTTGTCTGTTTAATAATTGCAATAAATCTTTATCATTACTATAGATTAAACATTGATGATCCGTTTCATTAGACCACTTATACGCTAACGAACCAATGACATCGTCTGCTTCATATGGAGGCACTGTTAACTGTGCAACACCTAATTGGTTTAAAATATCAGTAAGTGTTTCATATTGTTGGATTAGTGGCTCAGGCAATTCGTTTCGACTCGCTTTATAAAATTCATATTTTTTACGGCGATCGGTTTCTTCCCTTTTCACGTCCCAAGCAATCGCTAAATGTGTTGTTTGGTGTTGATTAATTAAATTGAATAATTTTTGCAAGAATACACGTAAGGCATTAGTGTACAAACCGTGTGAATTCCGCGATAGTTGCTCTGCTGTCTTATTGTAGGCTGTTGCAAAGTAGCCACGGCTTAATAAATTAAAGCCATCAATAACTAATAATTTGTTGTTTTCCATCACCTAACACCTCATCTACTATGTTTATGATTCCTTTTTAGTCTAGTCTCTTTGCTCACTTTTCTGAATAATAGTCTGGATAAAACGTCACTTCAACCAGTAGCGGTTTATGGGGGCTATCTGTGATAAAGCTATTAACTTTCACTGCTGGGACTTTCGGTGGGCCGGGCTTGAGCCGGCTTGCTCACAAGCCTATTTCGTTGCAGATGCTTAATCCCCTCACGCTTTCTTACATGGTATCTTTTTATTATTCAGGTTTCAGTATATCATTTTTAGGTGTGTAGTGGTGAGTCTATCATTTAATAATGTTTTTCCTAGTTTAATACTTAAACACTCAACTTTCTCATCTGAGTTTTCGGGTTCAGCCAAGATAGCATAAGGGTAAACCTCATCGTAAATATAAGCGTTGCCTTTGCAGATAGATTTTCGATTTATGATAAACCTTTCGTTTTAGACGCGCAGGGGAGATATGTTCCGCTTTCCGTGGGCGTGGCTTGAGCTAACTTTGCCCAGTCAAAACCACTTGGCAAAGTGGATCTCAAGCTCACGCTACTCCCACAGGAGTCTACACATATCTCACCTGCTAAATAGTAACATCTATCTTAATAAGTGTTGTCTTTCAAGAGCTCATCAAGTGATATTTCAATCAGTGGACGTTACATTTACACCATGTAGATCATGAAGTCATCCCCGCGAAAAGCGAAGCCATTACTTTTTTGAATGAAATAACGTTTAAACATATGAGAAGGTCGCAGGTGGTACAACCATTAAGAAGTAAAGTCAACAAGCATATTGAATATGGCGTCTATTAAATACGACCAAGGTTAAATGCCTATTTTCAGTATACGAAAGTTGAGTTAAGTACAAACAACCAATTAAAAAACTATCAAGCAGTTGACTAGCTTGATAGTTCTTTGTTAATAGTTATTATTAGCCTTTCGTAGCACCTGATGCAAGACCAGAAATTAAATATTTTTGCAAGAACAAATATACCATTGCTATTGGTACTGCAATCAGGATTGCACCTGCAGCAAATCTCGTGAAATTGTTCGAGAACTGATCATTTACAAAATTAAACAACCCAAGTGCTAGTGTATAATTCTCTGGGCTACGCAAGACAATACGCGGCAAGATAAAATCCATAAATGGATGCATAAAGTTAAACAAGGCGACCACAGATAAGATCGGCTTAGCTAATGGTAACAGAATCTGAAAGAATATTCTAAAATGCCCTGCTCCATCCATCTTTGCTGATTCATCCAATTCTTTTGGTAATGTATCAAAGTAACCTTTCACTAAAAAGGCGTTCATCGGAATATTGTTACCAATGTAAATAATAATCAAACCTAACAAACTATCTAATAAGCCAATGGTATTAAGTAAGATATAAAGGGCCACCATCGCCATCAAGACTGGGAACATTTGTAGGAGGAGGAATGCATATAAGCCATATGTTCTTCCTCTAAAACGATAGCGCGAAAAGGCGTAAGCAGTAAAGCTGACCAATAAGGTCCCGATCAATGATACAGATAAAGCGACAACTAAAGTATTTTGATACCATAATAAATAGTTACTTCTTGGACTTGTAAACAACCACTCATAATGTACGAATGACCAGTTTTCTGGTATGATCGATGCACCATATAAATTGGAGCTTGGATTTAAAGATATACCGAATGCCCATAATAGCGGGTAAAAGATAATCACAAACATAACGGCAATAATCAAGTACATGGCTGCAACTTCTAATCTGTTTTTTGTTTTTCTACCCATAGGTTGTCTTTTAGCCATTAGTAAGTCCCCTCCTCTTTAAAGGAACGCGAACGACGGAATTGGAAAAACGCAAACGTCGCGACGATCAACCCTAAAATAATCGATATCGCAGCGGCCATACTATACTGCGAATTCGTGAAAGTTAAATTGTATATCCAAGAAATTAAAATATCGGTCCCACCAGCCGTTTGACCACGGACAGCTGGTCCTCCTTCATTAAAGAGGTAAATAATATTAAAGTTGTTAAAGTTAAATGTAAATTGCGTAATGAGTAAGGGCCCCGTTGCGAACATAAGGTGTGGAAACGTAATATTTCTGAACTTTTGCCAACGTGTTGCTCCATCCATATCAGCGGCTTCATACCAATCCTCTGATATTCCTTGAAGAACACCGGTAAATAGGGCATAAATATATGGAAACCCTAACCATATTTGGATCATAATAAGGGCAATCCTCGTCCAAGTTGGATCCGTTAGCCAAGGGATAGAAGTATTTAATAACGGCTGAATAATATCATTATTTATCGCACCAAAGTTATCATTAAATAATGCTGAAAAAATAATAATCGTTACAAAACCTGGTACCGCCCAAGGTAAGATAAAGACAGTACGAATAAGCTTCTTACCTTTAATTCGCTTGTCATTCGTTAGGACAGCTAAAAACATCGCTAACCCAATTGATAATGTCGTCGCCATAAACGTCCAAATCAACGTCCATGACAATACACTCATAAACGTCGTACGCCATTCACCGATCGTAAATAGATTAACGAAATTTTGAAACCCAACCCAATCTAACAGATTTCGTGGTGGGGCATTATATAAAGTGTAATTAGTAAATGCCAAAAATGCCATAAATAATAATGGGAACAATACAACGAATATAAGGAAAATTAATCCTGGACCTACAAGCAAGTATGGAAAACCTGCATCCCAAGCATTTCTAAATCCCTCAAGAATACCTGTTACTCTCCATCCATTCTTAATTTTAATCGCATCACGTCTAGCATCTTGAATATTTATAAAATAAAAAATCAAGAAGAATGTCAGGAAGATAAGTGATAATATTCCTTCACTTAAAAATATTCTTGAATCATCAGCACGTTCTACTTCGCCTAATGTAATTAAACCTTGAAGGCCTGATGACATAAAGTCATACATAACAATCGCAAAAGCAGCAAATAAAATGAAGATCGTTGCTCCTTTAACATAGCGTTTATTGTAAAGTTGACCTAGACCAGGAATAATGGATAGTAGCATAGCAAATGTGGGGTTATGATTAGAGCTATTTGTTTTTTTATGTTGGTTAGTCGTCTCCTGACTGTCTTTAGTAGCCATGATAGCCTTTCCCTCCTTCTTTAGAAAAACTCGGCTTAACACCAAGTTTCTTGGCGCAAGTTTGCATTTAGATCATGCAAATACACATCATTAACGCTTTTGTATTCGCATCGTTTAACTCCAAACAAATGAAACAAACCTTCAATCCGTGGGAGCTTTCGCTCTTCCCCACTGATTGATCGTTGAGTGAATCAGTGGGGAAGAGCGTCCGTTAATCGTTCGTCTAAATAGATCATCTCTACTCTCTATTTTGTGGCGGACGTTTTACGGACGGTTGTAAATTATCTCTCAACCCTGCTCCTTAAAGTTTATTGCCCCATTATCGCAATTTCATCTTCAATGATTTGTACCATCTCATCGAATACTTCTTGGATATCATCACCTTGAGCAATAAAATTCAACGCATCTTCCATCGGTTCCCAAACTTGAGACATCTCAGGTATATTTGGCATTGGGTGTGCTGATAACGTTTGTTCGAAGATTGGCTCCATTAATGCATCATCAATCTCAACTTCTGTATGTGCAGGTAATTCTCCCGCCACTTCATAATAAGTTGTTGAATTCTCCTCGTTTGTTAAAAATAGTGCTAATTCTGTTGCCCAGTACTGGTGCTCGGTGTAGAAATTAACTAACCAGCCTTTATTTCCTGAGAACGAATTTAATCTTTCACCATCAACTGTTGGTAATGGAGCAATTTCTAAACTGTCACCTAAAGCATCACGATAATCTGGTATCGCCCATGGGCCGTTAATAACTAACCCAACTTGCCCATCCATAAATAAACCATTCATAACATCTAAATCAATACCTTGAGGAATTAATCCTTCTTCAAACCATGAAGCTATCGTTCCCGCACTTTCAACTGTTTCTGGCGCATTTAAGCCGATATCTGTTGTATCATATATACCATTATCGTCTTGCGCAAAAATGTAGCCGCCATTACCTGTTAAAAACGGATAAGTGAAATAAAGATCGTATGCATTCATTAAAAATCCATACTGATTACCTTCTGTCAAATCGCGAGCAATCTCCATGACTTCATCCATTGTCTCTGGAATATCAGACACTAAATCCGTATTAACAAACATGCCATATGTTTCTACTACAGCAGGAATACCATATTGAATACCTTCATAGCTAAAAGATTGAAAAGCCTCTTCATTGTATTCAGCTAATCTTTCCTGTTGTTCCTCAGTAAACTCAAGTTCTGCTGCTACACCTTGCAAATGAATATCACCCATGCGGTCATGGGGCTGGAAGAAGAGATCTGGACCTTGACCAGATGGTCCATCTAAACCAATTCCATCTAATTGATCTAACATGTTGTATGGTGTAATATTAACTGCTATGTCATACTCTGCTTCAAAGCGTTCTGCAATTTCTTCATAAGCATCTAACTGTTGCTCTTCATCATTAACCCACATAGATAGTGATTCAGGCTTAGCTGGAATGTCGTCATCCCCAGTCTCTGCGGTACCTTCTGACGTATCATCTGCTGGTGCATCCGTTTCTTCTGTGGCATCGCCACCACACGCAACTAAAAATACAGATAAAACTAACATAAGTACTGCTGTGAACCAAAACGATTTGCTTTTTAACATTATTTGTTTCCCCCTCTATAATGAGTGTTTGAAATAAACTGACAATCATTGCGTCAATCACAAATCCCGAAAGCGCTCTTATGAACCGCTTTCAATTGTGGGTAAAATGATAGTTTGGCAGCTTGAACAAGACACTATCATTACAATTGCTTAAATGTGTCAGCAATGATTGTAACAGCTGTGCTCACTTCTCACACATTCCAAAATAGTGAAATCGCTTGCACCATATTTCGTTTCTATTATACTACTGACACATTTCAGTTGACAACCCTTTTTAAGAAAAAATATTAATTATTGAAAGCGCTTAAACATATATTGTGTTAATGATTAAGCTTCTGAGCTGTTTCTTCTAATGAAATGACCTCATTTGATAATAATTCTTGTCTTTCTGTTTGCGCTTCAATAATGCTTGTCACATTTAAGCTTCTTTCTTGTAAAACGCTTGCGCCATTAACAAGTTCAGTCACTGATTCCACCACTTCTTCAATCGCTCGATTAATTTGTTGGATTGATTTATTAATATCTTGATGTTCACGTGTTATCTTCGAATTATCATCTGAGATTCTTTTAAATAAATCAGCAGATTCTCCTGTCTTCTCTAATGATTCCATACTATGTGATTTAAACTGTAGGAAAGCACGGACAACCTGCTCAACTTCTTGACTCAACTCCACCAATACATCTTTTGTTTGCTTTGAAAAATCATTGGTTCCTTGTGATAGTTTTCTAATTTCATCAGCTACTACCGCAAAACTCTTGCCTTCTTGACCAGCTTTTGCTGCTTCAATCGATGCATTAATTGCCAGTAAATTCGTTTGATCTGCAATATCATCAATACCTTTAATAAATGATGTGATATGTTCTAAATATTCTTCAATAGTGGTTACTCTTTCAGCTGTAGTAGACGTTTGGTTAGTTAATGCAGCCATTGATGACTCTAGATTATTCATAAGATCCAAACCATGGTTAGACACATGTTCAAGCTCTCCCAATTGCTCGCTCATATAACCAATTGACGTTTGAATCTCTCCTGAACTTGCTGAAACTTCTTCAGTTGTAGCTGAAATCGTCCCCGTAAAATCCGTTTGCCTTTCCATTTCAACTGAAAATTGCTCCATCATATCTTCAATTTCTCTCATACCTTTAAATTGCTTGGCAGACTTCTCTGAAGCTGATTGCACAACGTTGAGAACATCTTTACTGATCTGCTTATTTTTCATTAAAATGCTTTGTAGCTGATCTCCCATGTTTGCCAGTCGACCATCAATCTCAGCGAATTCATCCTTCCGCTTTGTATCATGATGATAAGATAAATCACCATCATGGTAAGCTTTAATGCGTTTCATAACAAGGCCTACACCACTATTCAAGTTTTTAGCGAAAATCATTAAGCTTATGAGTGGAACAATGATAAGGACAGCCAAAGCTAACATAATAACAAACTCAGAATTGGACAAAGATTGTTGTAATGCATCTGAGACGTCATCTCTTTGGCCTGCCAAGCTCGTTTGAATCCGCTCGTTGACTGAGTTAATTGATTCCTCGTTTCTCGTAATAACAGGTACAACACGTGAACGGACTCGCTCTGCTTCATCACCTACGAATACAGCGGTAAAATTTTGCTCAAAAATATTTTGATAAGCTGTTATTGCATCATCAAGGTGCTGAAAATAGTGATATAATGGCTCACCTTCATTAATCCCTGAAGATAGTGTATTAAATATTTCTCTTGCATCAACCAACGATTGTTCTACTTGGTCAATTTGATCTTGATTATAACCCGATGTCGCTAACTGATAGTAAATAATACTTGTCTGGTTTAAATGGTTGACCAACTCAGAAAAATCCTGCTGTAAGCTTGCCGTACCTTCAAGTGTTGTACTTTGTTCAGATACGTTTGAACTATATGCATAAATAAATCCGGCAGCGATGATACACGTTAACACAATCATAGCAATCAATCCATATAATTTGTGAATTAACTTTCTCTCTGTATTCGCTTTCATTTTATTGAAATTTCTTACCTTCACCTCTGTCACTTCCCTTCATATCCTACTGTTTTCTAAATCAACATAGATGGTATATTAGTAGTGCAATCGATTCCACTCAATCGTTAGTTTACCATGTCTCACCATTTTTTTCTACTCACTAAATAAGTTCTAGTTATTCAAGTAAGTGATGGGACCATCTATCTATGTCGATCAACGATGCTGGACGGTGCTATTAGAGGTGAAGCTTACACAATAATATGAGTCATTTCCCCTCCTTTTATAATTAAAAAATATTACAAAGTAACTAAATTTTATTTTGTAAATTAATTTAACTAACTTATGATACAAGTATAATTTATTTTTAAATTATTGCCAATATTAAAATCTTCTAGCAAATATTCATAATCCTAAACTCTTTTTTATAAAACGAACTTCAATCAGTGGGTGTTTACGGACGGCAATCTGTGATAAATGAATGATTACACCAGAAAAGGAAGCTAATCTATGTCAGCTTCCTTTTTCCAGTCTTATATTATTGACTCAACTTTCGTACACTAAAATAGGCATTAAACCTTGACAGTGTTCAATAGACGCCGTATTCAATATGCTTGTTGACTTTACTTCTGGATATTGATTTGTTAATCATTAAAATGATCGGTAACAGCACCTATCGAAGAACAGGAAACATTATGTGCGTATTTCCCTAGTACACCTTTTTGATGGAGACGCGGTGGGACCCATTGTTTGAAGCGCGTTTCAATTTCATCATCATCAAGATCGACCGAAATATCTTGAAGATCAGAATCAATCGTTACCCTATCCCCTTCTTGTAAAATCGCAATTGGTCCTCTGTCTTGGGCTTCTGGAGCAATATGTCCAACAACTAGACCGTGAGTACCGCCTGAAAAACGACCATCGGTTAATAACGCAACCTTCTCGCCTAGTCCTTTACCCACTAAAATAGCAGAAATCGATAGCATCTCTGGCATACCAGGACCGCCCTTAGGACCTACACCTCGAATCACAAGCACATCACCTTCATTAATTTTATTATCCATAACAGCTTGTGTTGCCTCGTTTTCATTGTCAAAGACACGTGCTGGACCAGTATGACGTTTTACTTTGACACCTGATACTTTTGCAACCGCGCCTCTTGGTGCCAAATTACCTTTTAAAATAACAAGCGGTCCTGTCTCTCGATAAGGTTGATCGAACGGACGAATGATTTGGCCATTATCCGTTAAGTCTGGAGCATCAGCTAGATTTTCTGCGACGGTTTTACCGGTAACTGTTAAACAATCTCCATGTAAATAACCATGTGCTAATAAGCGTTTCATTACCGCAGCAACACCACCGACTTTATACAAATCCTCCATGACATATTTACCGCTCGGTTTTAAATCAGCTAAATGTGGCACTCTCTTTTGTAAGCGATCAAAGTCATCAATCGTTAAATCAACTTCAACAGCATGAGCAATCGCCAATAAATGTAAAACGGCATTGGTTGAACCACCAAGTGCCATAACGACCGTAATTGCATTTTCAAAAGCTTTTTTAGTCATAATATCTTTCGGATAGATACCTTTTTCTAGCAAGTGATAAACCGCTTTACCAGCTCGTTCAACATCTTGGTATTTATCTTTTGATTCTGCTGGATTAGAGGAACTTCCAGGTAAACTCATGCCCATAGCTTCTACAGCTGAAGCCATTGTATTTGCTGTATACATACCTCCACAAGATCCGGCACCAGGGCAGGCCGCACATTCAATACCATGGAGATCTTCATCAGAAATATCCCCATTATTATACTTCCCTACCCCCTCAAATACAGAAACAATATCGAGCTTCTCTCCATTGCGATAGCCTGGTGCAATGGTTCCTCCATAAACAAATACTGATGGTACTTCGGAACGAGATATGGCAATCATACAACCAGGTATATTTTTATCACATCCACCAATGGCGACATATCCATCCAAATTTTCCGCACCTACTACCGTCTCTATCGAGTCAGCAATCACATCACGGCTTGGCAGTGAATAGCGCATACCATCCGTTCCCATCGATATCCCATCAGATACCGTTATTGTATTGAAAATCAGGGGCACACCACCAGCGTTTTTCGCGCCATCACGCGCTTTTTCTGCTAAGCCGTGTAAATGAATATTACAGGGGGTGACCTCACTCCATGTACTAGCAATCCCGATCATTGGTTTTGTGAAACTCTCATCTGTTAAACCAACCGCCCGAAGCATAGCACGGTTGGGTGCTCTTTTTTCATCATCAAACACCTTACTTTTAATACGTAAATCTTTAGACATAGTTTCCCTCCATTCTTTCTTCTTTCACTATATCGATAATTCTACATGATTTCAATATTTTTGCTAAATTCAGAAAATTACGTCATACATGATAATTTTAAGTAAAACGATTCTTCAATCTTGGCAACTTTCGCTTCTCTCCAACTGACTGGACGTTGAATAAATCAGGGGATTAGCATCCGTTAGCTCCAGCTCTAGCCTATATAGATGAGCTCTGTTCTCTATTTTCTCGGGGGGGTTTGCGGTCGCTTATCTGTAATAAATATGTTATAGTGCAACACATACCTTGGAGGTGCATGTAATGATTCGTCGACTTATCTTTGTAATCATTAGTTTATTTCTTTGCTTTCTTATTATACAAGTTGTTCGATTTCATATTGAATTAAACAGTCGTGAAATGCCAGATCAATTGCATCCTATCGTAGCAGAAAAGAAAGATCAATTAATTGATCAGGCCAGTGATATAGATATTGATATTGTTATTACCGACGGCTTTCGATCTGTTGAGGAACAAAATCAGCTTTATCAACAGGGCAGAGCAACAGAAGGTTCTGTTGTGACTTATGCACAAGGTGGCGAATCCTATCACAATTATGGATTGGCTATTGATTTTGCACTTCAAACAGAGGATGGAGAAATTATTTGGGATATGCAATATGATGGAAATAATAGCGGAGCGCCCGATTGGTTTGAAGTCGTTGACATTGCTAAATCACTTGGCTTCACTTGGGGTGGAGATTGGGATCGATTCCCTGATTATCCACACCTTCAATTTGATGACGGATTAAGCATTCAACAATTACAACGTGGCTATCGACCTGGTGACGATTTACTAAAATTTATTTTCTTTATCGATTAATGCGCACTGAAAACGTCATCAAGTTATGTTAAAATTGACGAATAGCTGTTTGAAAACGAGGTGATAATCGTGTATTTTTACGATCGATTGAAAGAGAATCAGCATTTATTAAATGAGACTGAACAAATGATTTTAGATTATTTGTTAGAGCATTCAGCTAAAATAAAAGATTTAACCGTTCGAGAAGTTGCAAAAGCACACTATACAGCACCAAATACCATTATTCGCTTATGTCAAAAACTTGGATTCAAAGGATTTACTGATTTTAAAGAAGGATTATATGCTGCTGAACAAACAAAAAAAGATTGGGTTGAAATCACTTCTTTAGATGAGCAAATTGTTAAAACGAAACAGTTAGTTAATCCAAAAATTATTGATCAGGTTATCGACTGTATACATCATGCTGAAAAAATTTTATTTTTTGCGGTAGGGCTATCACGTTTCCCCGCTCAAGAATTAGATGCACGCCTGCAATTAATAGGTAAAAATAGTCATATCTTTGTCGATCCACATGTTATGAAGCATAATGCCAGTCTCTTATCTAACAAAGATTTAGCTATTGCCATTAGCAATAGTGGGACAACAGATAATGTGCTGGCTGCAACTACTATTGCTAATGTAGCAGGCGCAAAAACGCTAAGCATCACCGGTTTCTCTACTAATCCACTGGCTAAGCAAACACACTACCAGTTATATGGTTTTACTAGTAATATACGTGTGAGTGGGATTGATGCAGCTGATCGCTTTAGTATTCACTATCTTATTAACCTATTATTTAACGAGTACTTGAGGAAATATCATACATAAAACGAAGCTTCAATCAGGGGTTGGCGTTTTCCTTCACTGATTGGTAGTTGAATAAATCAGTGCATGAACAGCCGTTAATTCTTGCCTAATAGAAGTGTTGTGACGGACGTTTTGCGACCGTTATCTGGAATAAACATAATGAAGGCAGAAGTAGTTCCCACTACTTCTGCCTTTGCCATCCTATTTTCTATTTTAACACTGGCCAATACTCTTTATTTGCTTCAATTAATGCATCTAACACTTGCCTAGCCTTTTTAGCATCAACAACCGTGCGATTCAACGTTAATGCTTGAAGGGCTTTTGTATACGATCCTTCAATATAAGCTTCAACTGTTAATTTTTCAAAAGCATGTTGCCCTTCAATCAAACCTTTATAAAAAGTATCAATCTTGCCCACCGCATAAGGTGCAGGTCCATTTTTGCCTAGTGAAGCAGCGACTTCAATCATTACATCATCAGGCAGATTTGCAACGATACCATTGTTTCTCACAATCACTACATATGTCTTACGCAAATGGTTGGCGATCGATGCAGCCACTTCTACCATCATATCCCCATGTGCATCATTGTGAACAACACTAGAGTCTTGAGCTGTTCCATTATCAACAATACGTTTACATTCTGCAAATACTTTCTTTTCACGACCTTGCCGAACTTCATCTGTACGCGTATAGGTCGGATCAAGCTTCGCCTGCTTATATTCAGGATAGAGATAATATTGTAAATACGTATTCGGTAAGTATTCCGGGAAGTCCCGTAACATATCCTCTACCATCGCATACGTATCTAACCATGATTGATCACGTTGCTCCGCATCAACTGGACGAAAACCACCATTTAAAACAATATCTTTAATTTTAGGAGCCACATCCGTACCGTGCTCATCATAAATCGCTGTAAACCAACCAAAATGATTCAGACCAAAATATGTTGGCTCCAATTTATTTACATCATGATCAATTAATTTCGCATATGAACGCATTAAATTAACCGGTTGGTCACAAATGTTAAGAATGCGATCATCTTCAGGAAAAATTTGATCTAGTGCTAACCCGACAATAGCTGCAGGATTTGTATAATTTAAAATCCAGGCATCAGGACTTAAACGTCGCACATCTCTAACCATTTCCACCATATCGCGAATGGATCGCAAACCATAAGCAAAGCCACCTGGCCCACAGGTTTCTTGTCCAATTAAACCCATACTAAGTGGAATCTTTTCATCTTGCTCACGCATGGTAAAGCCACCTGTACGCATTTGGCAGAATACGAAATCAACATCTTTATAAGCCACTTCTTTATCCGTTGTATATTGCACCTCAACCTCAGGTGCTTCTTCTTTAAATAATATTTCAGCAAATGCCCCAATCACATTTTGGCGTTCTGCATCAATATCATAAAGAACGACACGATTTAACGCAAATTGATTTAAATGTGTGGTCATCGCTTTTAAAATACCTGGTGTCCAAGTTGATCCTCCACCAACTAATACAATATTATTTTTCTTCATTTCCCGGCACCCCTTTCACTTTATCGGCAATCCCTTCTACTTGTGGTCCATAAATAACTTGTAAGTGTGTATCATCAATTTTCACAATACCTGCCGCACCTGTTTCCTTTAAAGCTTTTTCATCAGCGATATTTACATCTTTTAAAACGAGACGAAGGCGAGTGAAACAGTTCTCAATTTCTTCAATGTTATTAACGCCACCTAATGCATGAACAATCGTTTCACCGATGTTACCCTCGTCATTGATAACAACATCTTGTCCCTCATCTGATTGCTCACGACCTGGTGTTTGCACATTTTTCTTCTTAATAATATATTTAAAGAAATGATAATAAGCAAAGGCGTAACCTATCCCAACAATCACCGCAAAGAACCAATTGGTTTCAGTTCCTTGCAGAACACCAAATACCGTTAAATCAATAATGCCCCCTTGAACATTACCAATGACGACATTAAATAAATCCATTAACATAAAAGATAACCCTGACATTAAAGCATGAAAAATAAAAAGTATTGGTGAAACGAAAATAAATGAAAATTCAATCGGTTCAGTTATTCCCGTTGTGAATGAAGCCAACAAAGCGGCATACAATAAACCTTTGACTCGCTTTTGTTCACCGCTTCTCGCTGTTCGAATAATAGCGAGTCCTGCAGCAGGAAGACCAAATACCATAAATGGTACCTTACCTTGTGCTAAAAAGCGTGTAGCCGAAGCCATTAAGTCAAAATCAAGAACATCTTGTGCAAGTGCTGTGTTAAAGATATTCAACGCACCGACAACTTGCTCACCTTCAATCATGGCAATGCCACCAATCGGTGTAAATCGAACAAGTTGATTTAAAATATGATGAAGACCTGTCGGAATTAATAAACGTTCCAGAAAACCAAATAAAAATGTTCCAAATGCCCCTGAACCTGCGATGATATTACCTAGTGCTTCAATTGCTGCTCCAAACAGTGGCCATACGTAATACATGATTAAACCTAGCAGTGGGACAATCACGGTCGTAATAATTGGAATAAATCGCTTACCACCAAAGAAACTTATCGCTACTGGTAATTCAATGTTATAAAACTTATTATGCAGTGCTGCAACCAAACCACCTACTAAGATACCTGCAAAGACATTCATTCTTAAGGTGAAAATTCCAAGTACGCTCTCATATTGAGCATTCATTTGCGTGGCTTCTAACTCCGTCATCCCTTGTCCCATTAAATAATCAATTGACGTCGTTTCTACCGTATATCCATTGAGAGCTAATATATAGTTCAACGTAACATGAAATATAATAAATCCAATCACTGCTGAAAAAGCTGCCGTCGGCTTCTCTTTTCTTGCCATTCCTATTGCGATCGATACCGCAAATAAAATAGGTAGGTTTCCAAATAATGCTCCTGCTAATGCTCGAACAAAACCAATAACATCTTGTACACCTGAAAATGAAACAAACGTCTCCCCTACAATATCTGGATTCTGTAAGACAGAAGCTAGTCCTAAAAAGATACCTGCTGCAGCTATAATTGAAATCGGCATCATTAATGATTTCCCTAGCTTTTGAAAAAAGTCTTTCATTGTTCAATCCCTCCCCTGTTGTTTTGATAGTTTAAATATAATTGACAAAGAAACCGATTACAATGACGTTAACTCTGTTCTTAACAAGATTAGAGGATAAGGACATGTACACAAATATGTGTCTTTGTACACGATTATTTGATGCGTGATCAAACAAAGTAACAGCAACTCTACTTTATTATCCACTATATCGAATCCATTTCCTAATTTATTTTCTCATAAAAAACGGCTATTCTTAATCAATTGACATTTTGTAGGCGTGAGATGCAAATGAAATCCCTATATTGTAAACGCGCGACATTTAGCAATCCCTTCGCTTTATATAAATATGTTTTCAAGCTAACTTTAGTTGCGTTTTTTACTAATCAAGTTAGCTGAGTCAATGCCTTACTTTAAGAAACTAAAACGTGCTTTACTATCACCAAATAAAGACCGAATGATCTCATCCCATTCGGTCTCTTCTCAGCTTATTTACTTTTCACCTCGCTTCTTAAGACGACATAGAAATACGGTCGTGTTCCCGTTGCTTTAATTCTCTTCTCAAGATCTTCCCGCTAATCTTTGTTTTCGGCAATTGATCAACGACTTCGATCTCTTTAGGCGCAGCATGAGCAGCTAGTCGTTTACGGACATGCTGGCGTATCTCTTCAATTAATGTATTGGACACCACATAATCTGATCGTAGTGTAATAAAGGCTTTAACAATCTCGCCCCTAATCGGATCAGGCTTACCAATCACACCTGCTTCAGCTACAGCAGGGTGTTCAATTAATGAACTTTCTACTTCAAACGGACCAATCCGTTCACCAGATGAATTAATCATATCATCATTGCGGCCTTGAAAGAAAACATAGCCATCGTCATCCTGATAAGCCAAATCACCCGATACATACCAACCCGGATAACGAAAATATTCTTGGTATTTGCTTTCATTATTCCAAATGGTTTTCATCAAACCCGGCCACGAGGTTTTTACCGCTAATTGTCCAACTGTACCTCTAGGCAACACCTGACCAGCTTCATCTAAAATTCCTACTTCTATCCCTGGAAAAGGACGCCCCATTGATCCCGGTTTTATCGGTTGTGATGGTAAATTAACAATCAGATGTCCGCCTGTTTCTGTCATCCACCATGTATCATGAATACGTAAATGCCACTCACGAAATGCCCAATGGATCACTTCAGGATTGAGCGGTTCACCGACACTTAAAACGTGGCGTAAGCTAGCAAGGTTATAGTTAGCATATAAATCACCTTTTGACATTAACAGACGAAAGGCAGTTGGTGCACTGTACCAAATCGTAACACCTAGTTGCTCAATAATTTGGTACCAATCTTCGGCTTTAAATCGCCCCGCCTGAATCACGATAGTAGCTCGATTTAACCAAGGTGCAAATAAACCATAGACACTACCCGTTACCCAGCCGGGGTGTGACGTACACCAATAAATATCGTGATCGTGAATATCAAGTACCCATTTTCCCGTCAGGGCATGATGGGACACCGCACGATGTGCATGGAGAACACCTTTCGGTTTACCTGTTGAACCACTCGTGTAATGGATTAACATGCCATCGTCGGCATCTAACCATTCTACATACCGATCACCTTGAGTAACTTGATCGGAGATATCTTCTTGATAAAGCACCGTTTCTATTGATGGTACCTGCTGCCGATCAATACGTTGCCCCAATTCTTTATCGGTAATTAATAATTTACCTTGGCAATCATTAATACGATCATGGACAGCATCCCCCATAAATCCTTCAAATAATGGTCCTGCTATCGCCCCAATCCGAATTGTCGCTAAAATCGCTACATAACAGTCTGGATTTTTCGGGAGAAAGATGAACACACGATCACCTTTTTTCACATGATTAGCTCGTAAAATCTGTACGTAATGGTCAACATGGTCTTGAACTTCTTTAAACGTTAGGGTCTGATGTTGCTGCTGATTAATATAATGTAGAGCAGTTTTTTCACCATGTCCCTCTTCAACATGACGATCAATCGTTTCATAAGCAGCATTTATTTTCTTCTTATTAAACCATTCATTATCTTCCCATCTAAACGTATGATAACGCGATTGATAATCATCAAGTTGGTATACCCCTTCATTCGGTTGTAAAATGTTTGACACTGTAAACTCCCCCTTTGCCTTCTCAATCACTGACTAAAGTCAAGTTGATTGAGAATATCTGTTTTGTAATGAGCGAATTCAACTGAGCCTCGATTACGAGGATGTTGCTGTTCAACACGAATTGTTTTAATTATTCTGCCAGGTTGATCACGTAAAACAACGATACGGTCACAAAGATATAATGCCTCATCAATATCATGAGTAACGAGCACCATTGTCGTTTGATACTTCTCCCATATTTCTAACAATAAATCTTGCAACTGCATTTTTGTGAAGGCATCAAGTGCACTAAATGGCTCGTCAAGCAATAAAATTTCCGGACTAGTCACTAGTGCACGCGCAATTGCAACACGTTGGGCCATTCCACCAGACAATTGCCGAGGATATAAGTTTTCTTTCCCGGTTAACCCAACATATTCAATGAAGCGTTTTGCACGATCAAAAACAGCTTGTTGTTTGCCTTTGATTCCAAAAGTTATATTATCTTGAACGGTTAACCAGGGTAGCAACCGTGGTTCTTGAAAAATAAAACCCGTTGTGGCGTGCACACCTTGTATAACTTGACCATTTATAGCGATTGTCCCACGATAGTCCTGATCCAAACCAGAAATAGCCCGTAATAATGTACTTTTACCACACCCGCTCGTACCGAGTAAGCCTACGATTTCACCTTTCTCAACAGAAAGGCTAATATCTTTAATCACATCAACATCAGCAAAACGTCTTGAGATATTTTCTAAAACTAATGTCACCTTAGCTCCCCCTTTCAAAGCGATCTTGCCATCTTAATAATCTTGATTCCAACACCTTTAGTAACCAATCAGATAGTTTTCCGATTATTGCAAATAAAATTATACTAGCTAAAATCGTTTCTGGTGCTAAAGTATTTTGACCTAATACAAGCAAATATCCGAGTCCTTGACTGGCCCCCATTAGCTCTGCTGCAACAACGAACATCCAACCTAAACCTAGACCGCTGCGTAGACCTACCAGAAAACTTGGGAGTGTTGCGGGCAATATAATCCGATAGATTTGTTGAAATAGAGAAAGTTGATACATCCTGCCAACTTCAATCAATTTACGATCAACTGTTAAAATGCCACTAACTAAATTTAAATAGACTGGAAAGAAAACACCAACTGCAATCATAGTGATTTTTGATGACTCACCAATACCCATCCAAAGGATAAATAATGGTACCCATGCTAGTGAAGGGATCGATCGAAAAGCTTGAATGATCGGATCAAAGACATATTCTGCTTTCTTTAAAAAACCGACAAGTAAAGCAAAGATAACCGCAATGCCCGTTCCTAATAAAAATCCAGCAAAGACCCGATAAACCGTAATATAAATATGCTGGGTTAATTCTCCGGAACTAGCTAACTCTGTTAGTCTTGCCAGTATTGCTGTTGGCGCCGGCAATTGATAAGATTCGACCCAACCTAATTGGCTCACTATTTCCCAGGTAATAATCAAAGCAATCGGCAATATGCTACCTAGTAATAGCCGCTCAAATGATGACCAGATTTTTTTATGATCTGCCGATACTTTCATAGCATAGCGTGCTTTTATTTCAGTATTCGTCTTTGCCATAACCTAACCCTCCTATCGCTCGATCGTTCGCTCAGCAAATGATGGATTAATTAATTCTTCTACAAGTTGTTCAATGTTGGCATCCGCTTCTATAACTTCACCTTCTTGAAGAATCAAACCAGACTCAATTAACGCTTGATAGTGGATGTCACCTGGTATAGGCTCCGAAAAGTCATTACGTTCTAATTGAATGGCAGCCACTTCTTCGCTGATCTCTGCTTGTTCTGCTAGTAAAGTAACAGCATCTTCAGGATGATCAATCACCCATTGTCTTGCTCGCTCATAAAGACTTATGATCTGATCGACATAGTCGGGATAATCTTCCGCAAAAGCCTGATGAACATTTAAAAAACCATAAGTGTTAAAATCAGGCTCGCGATAAAATAATTCAGCATCTGATTCTAACTCAACTCTTGCCATATGTGGATCTAAACCGGCCCAAGCATCGACTTGATTTGATAATAAGCTCGATGCTCCATCACCATGTTGTAAATTAATAAGTTCAATGTCGCTTTCATCAATTCCCTCGGCCGCTAATGCACGAAGCAAAAAGATATAAGGATCGGTCCCAAGTGTTGCTGCAACAGTCTTTCCTTTTAAATCCTCAAGACTTGAAATATCTGAATCGCCTGATGTCACAAGTGCAGTCCACTCTGGTTTGGAATAAATATAAACGTTCTCAATAGGAGAACCGTTTGCCTTTGAAATTAGAGCTGCTGCTCCTGCTGTTGAACCAAAATCCACACTATTACTATTTAAAAACTCCAAAGCACGGTTACTCCCTTGACTGAAGACCCATTCAACTTCAATACCTTCATCTTCAAACGCTTCTTCTACCCAGCCAAATTCTTTTAATACTAAACTCGTTGGTGAGTAATGGGCATAGTCCAACCGAATTGTTTCAGGGTGATCTTGACTAGAATCCTGGTCACACCCCATTATTAAACTTAATATCCCTAACAAAATAACCCCATATATTAATCTACTTTTCATCTCCTATTCCCCCTATTTGATTTATAGTTCGCAAGCATAAGTTGAAATTGTGCCTCTTAAACGCTGAGCTTCTTTATAAGTGCAACGGTTGTGCACCACTTCTATACCAGCTGCTCTTGCCACTTCCGCCGCTTTAGGCGATACAACACCTTCTTGCAGCCAAAAAACTTTTGGTCTAACTGCTATCGCTTCTTCAGCCACACCTATTGCTGCTTCTGGACTACGAAACACTTGAACAATATCAATGGGCTCTGGAATACTCTTTAAGTCCGGATAGGCTTTTTCTCCAAGAATCTCTGTCTCACGAGGATTAACTGGAATAATCTTGTAGCCTAATCGCTGCATTTTTCGTGCTAAACGATAGCTCGGCCTCGCCTCTTTACCACTTAATCCTACGACAGCTATAGTTTTCGATTGCTTTTGACCATCGCCTTCTTTATAAGGTGAGTTTAATGCCCACTTAATCACACCTTCATCATTAATAACAATAGCTTTTTTTATGTGATCACCTTGATTAGTTGCTTGAATTAAGGCTTGATTTAAATCATGGATGAGATCATCAATCGATTCTAAGCCAACTGAAAGACGGACAAGTTCTTCCCGAACACCAGTCGCATCTCGTTCTTGTTTCGATAATTGTTGGTGTGTTGTTGAACCGGGATGAATAATTAACGATTTAGCATCGCCTACATTCGCAACATGTGACCATAAGGCAACATGATCAATTAATTTTCTGCCCGCTTGACGTCCGCCTTTTATGCCAAAAACAATAATAGATCCAAAGCCGTTATTTAAAACCTGTTTTGCTCGATCATGTGATGGATGCTTCGTTAACCCTGGATAATCAACCCAGTCAACAGCGGGATGATTGTTCAAATAATTCGCGAGTAATGATGCATTTTCATTATGGCGTTGCACACGTAAATGTAAAGTTTCTAACCCCTGAAGTAATTGAAATGCATTATAAGGGCTTAATGCTGCCCCAAAATCACGCAATAATTGGACACGTACCTTTGTAATAAATGCTAATGTCCCAAAGTCGTTAGCATACCGTATGCCGTTATAACTTGGATCAGGCTCTGTAAACGTTGGGAACTTCTCTGAGTGCCAATTAAAACGACCACCATCAACAATCACACCCCCAATCGTCGTTCCATGTCCGCCAATCCATTTCGTTGCCGAATGAACAACAATATCTGCACCTAGTAAAATTGGTTTACATAAATACGGTGTCGCAAAAGTATTATCTATAATTAACGGTACACCGTGAGCATGTGCAATCGCCGAGACACGTTCAACATCAAACACGTGTAAGTTTGGATTACCAATAATTTCACCAAAAATAGCTTTTGTTTGACTCGTAATTGCCGTTGCAAACGATTCCGGCTCAGTCGGATCAACAAATTTCACCTTGATTCCATACCTCGGTAATGTAATAGCGAATAAATTGTAAGTGCCCCCATATAAATTAACTGCTGCAACAATCTCATCTCCAGCACTCGCTAAGTTAAGAATCGATAGTGTAATAGCAGACATTCCAGAAGAAGTTGCGACAGCTGCAACTCCCTCTTCTAAAAGAGCAATACGTTTTTCAAACACATCGACGGTTGGGTTACCAATCCGCGAATAAATGTTACCAGGTTCATCAAGTGCAAAAAGGCGTTCTGCATGTTCAGTATCGTGAAAAACGTATGAAGTGGTTTGATAAATAGGCACAGCACGTGATCCCGTTGTAGGATCAGGTGATTGTCCCCCGTGTAATGCGACAGTCTCAATTGCATAACTATTATTATTGTCAGTCATTTTTAACTCCCCCAATAAGTTAATTAAAGCCTGTTTTACTAGACTTTAAATTTATAATCTTTTGTTTTCACCAGTCATTTTGTTCTTGTGTACATCTCATTTAAAAAGAGCCCTTCTTTAAGAAGAGGGCTCCACTAAACAGGCTCTTCTTATCGTTCAGACATTCGTCTGCTGGCTTTAGCACCTTTTAAACAGCTGTTTAATGGTTGCCGGATTTCATCGGGCCAGTCCCTCCATCACTCTAGATAAGTAATATTTGTTATATTTTTCAAAAATTCACGTCACTTCTATTTTCACACCAATGACCGTGTGCTCAAATTATTAAGTATTTTATCTTAAAACAATAAAAATTCCGCCTTCATTTGAATGATGAAGGCGGAATTTTCAACCGATATTCAATCATCATCCAAAGCACATGCTTTGCTGGTAGGGGCACCTTACATGATGTAGGTTGCCGTGAAGTCAATGAGCCAGTTCTCTCGTCCACTCTTGATAAATTTTTTAAATTTTTTGATTAAACAGATTATAACATAAATAATTAAACTGTCTAGTGGAAATGCATACTTTTTTAAAAAATAGTGTAAATAAAGCTAAAGTGGGTATACGAAGAATAAGTTAATAAAAGAACTTTAATTATGAGATAAAACGTTTAAAACGCAATGGAGGAGAATAGATATGAAAACCGCATCGTTAAAGGATCGAGTAGCAATTGTTACAGGTGCAAGCTCAGGTATTGGTAGGGCAACGGCTTTAAAATTTGCCACTGAAGGAGCAAAAATTGGATTAATCGATATAAACGAGAAAGACGCAGAACAAGTGAAAAAGCACATCATCAAACATGGTGGAGAAGCGGTCATTGCAGAAACCGACATTCGTGACCCTGAACAGGTTGAACAAGCTATAAAAGCGATTATTGAACATTTTGGTAAACTTGATATCGTATTTGCCAACGCAGGAATTAATGGTAAGGTCGCACCAATTGAAAATATTACCCCAGAAGAATGGGACCAAACACTAGAAACCAATTTAAAAGGGACCTTCCTCACAACCAAATATGCGATTCCATATTTAAAAAAACGTGGAGGTAGTATTGTGATCACAAGTTCTATTAATGGAAATAGACAGTTTTCTGCGATCGGTATGTCTGCCTATAGTTCAAGTAAAGCCGCACAAATGGCCTTCGGTAAAATGGCTGCTTTAGAACTCTCAGAATATCGCATTCGTGTTAACATCATTTGTCCTGGTCAAATTGAGACGAATATTGGTAAAAATACATTTAAAGAAGATGAAAACCTTAAAAAAGTAAATATACCTGTAGAATACCCAGAAGGAAATCAACCATTAGAAGGAAAAGGAGGGAAACCAGAACAAGTCGCGGACCTTGTACATTTCCTTGCCTCTGATGCTTCCGCACATATTACGGGAACTGAAGTATATATTGATGGTGCTTCGACATTACTTTGATCAAATAAAACGAAACTTCAATCAGTGAGGCAATGCATTTTCCCGACTGACTGGTAGTTGAGTGAATCAGGACGGCCGTTAACTCCCGCCTCAATAGGTTAGCTCTGCTCGCTATTTGAGACAGGTATTTTACGGAGGCTTACCTGTGATAAACTTAATCCAAATGAACTTCTCATTTGACTCATATTGATCATGAGGCATCAATATTTCTTCACCCGTTATTAAACATTCAAATCCTTAAAGCGAACCGCATTCGGCAAAAGGTGATGGTGTAAAATCAAATAGATGATCAACGAGGCTATCGGTGCAGATGGGATCGTCTTTGGATAGTAAAGACAGCTTGTTGTATTTTATCCTTTTCGCCTGTTTCAGTGTGAAATAACGTTGTAATTCATTAATCTCAGCGTTATCGAAATATTAACATAAAACCGCATCATCTCTTCTGCTTGGTCAGAAAACATCAAAAAGGTCTTACTGTTATCACAGCTATTCTCTTAAACCGCTATCTATTTTAGATACATAACGTATTTCTAATTATTTTTTAGCAGCTTTTCTAATATAGTAAGACTTTACTGAACAAAGGTTTAACAGCTTTTATTTTAGGTTAGTAATGAACTATAGGAAGCTATTATTAAATAAAGGAGTAGATGCAACGTATGGATTTAAATAAAGAAATAAAGCGACTAGAACGTATTTATCTAGAGAAACCAAAGCGTGTATTTACCATGTATTTAAACACAGATCCCGCCGATCCTGATCAACAAGGTGGCGAATGGAAAATTCATTTAAAAAATGGCTTGCAACGTTTTGAAAAATATTTAGAAAATGACGGTGATAAAGAGGAATTAGAAAATTTTTGTGAAATAAAACGTAAAGTTGAAAATTACATGGCAGAACACGAACTTGAATTAGCTAAAAGTGTCATCATATTTGCAACGCCTGATCAGTCAACTTGGTTTGCCGAGCGGTTTCAAGTACCCGTACAAACTGAATTCTTTTGGGAGGAAATTGCGAAAGTTGATCAGCTTATTCAATTACATCACGACTTTCCAAAAACAGGTATAATTCTCATACAAAAAGAGGCAATCAAAATTGTTGAAACTGAGTTGGGTCGTCCTATAAATACTTACTTCTATGAGCTAGATTTAGATACAGAAGATTGGCGGCAACATACGGGTCCTCACCGTGCCCGTGCTACCGTTGGATCTGGTGGTAAAAGTACCAAGCGCGAGCAATTTATTGCTAGATTTGAAGCCAATCGCCATCGCTGGTATAAACAGATTGCACCAAAGCTTGATAAATTAGCTAAAGACCACAACTGGGAATATATACATTTAATTGGAAGTAGTGAAGAAACACAAGAACTAGCTGGTGAAATGAATAAACCTATTAATGGTTTCCTCGATAAGAATATGCTTGACAGTAAAGAAACAGAGATTATAAAAACCATACATTAGATGGGCAACACACGTTTCTGAATCTACTCGAATGAGATAAACACACATTAAACAATATTTAAAAAACATTAGATCAAAACAAATCTAAAAGATGAAGACGAATGATCCATTTTTGATCATTCGTCTTTCTATAAAGATTCGGCAGTCACCTTTACAAAGGCTGGGACGTATTTTATTTAGCGATAATGACATTATTCGTTCTTTTGCTTTCTTGTGTTTTTAAAAATCCATTTTGTTCGTTTAACAAAGCAAACATTCAAGCAACATTATCTGACTTGAATGTTTGTGACATGCACTTATAAAATAGTCGGCAATAATGCTCACCAACGGCATTTGACAACGAACCCAAATATAGGATTTAACCTCTTTCTTGAAGTTATTCTACTTGATTCAATCAACTATAAATTCAACAGCTAAGGTTGCCCTTATATCTTGATACGTCTCAGCCTGAATATCTTTGATAACGCGATATTCCCCTGGCTCAAGCTCAGCTATTTCTATCGACTGTTGATGTGAATCACCAGGACCTAATATAATGGCAATCTCAATAAAAGCAAGATCTAGTGGAACAACCTTCCATTCATCATCAATTTTCTTTTCGATAGCATAATGCATCCCCAGCATGAGCTGGGTCGGACCATAATTTTTAACAGTTAAGGTTGGTTCTTCATCTTGATTATAGTGCGATTGATCCAAAGACATCGCGACATTCATTTCATCTGATACAGCTACAATTAAGCCTAATAACGTATCTTCAACTTCGCCTGCTTCATTTAATACCTCTGCACTCAACACATACAGCACATTTTCTTCACTTGGAAGATGATCGTCTAATATTGACTCTTCTTCAACCACTTCATCTATATACACGGTTTCATCAATTAACAACTCAATTGTATCAAAGTCTTGATCAACTTTCTCAAGGCGGACACGAATATTATGGCCAAATGATATATTGTCATCTTGATGATTGACTAAATCGATATTGATTGCTGACTCAGGCGCCTGATATCCTGTTGTTAGCCCATAGCCAAATTCGCCTTCACCATCAAGCATAAACCATTTTCCCGTTGGTGCATTGAACGGCGTCATTTCAGCTAGATATGCCTGATCTTGAAACGCTTGCTTAAAATCCAGATGTTGAAATTTCCCCTCTTCTTGTTCCTCACCTACCCTACTTGGTAGCTCCCCTTGTCCGTCTTGCCAATTCAGATGATCTCCTTGACTTGAATCTGCCTGTCCACAGGCAACTAATAATAGTAGAAAAAGCAAGTACAGCAGTCTATTCTTAAGCATCATTGTACACTCCCTTTAATAATCAGTCGTCTCTCGGTCAAGTAGGTTACAGTTAACGATACCCTAATCCTAGAATTTTCATACTATATAATTGTGGTTATTCGCATAGCTTAAGCTTTAAGCGAGTCATATGATGCCGTTTATAATCGACCGCGATTTGTTTAGACTTTTTTCACAGTTAATCTGTCATTATTAGACTCCATTTCTTGTAACGAGCCTTCAAGCAGTGGACGGAGGTCATGCAGACGTTACCACAGAACATGGCGGTTTTAGTCTACGATCTTACCCACTCCCTGATTGTTAGTTGAATAAATCAGAATATTAGCGTCCGTTAGCATCCGCCTATATTGACTTATCTCTGTACTCTATTTTTGAGGTAGCTGTGTTGCGGACAGTTATCTGTGATAAACTTAAAGTATGTGTAAAACAAGGATAATGGGGTGAAGAAAATGATAATAACTGTTAAACCATCGAATGAAAAGCAAGAACAGACGCTCAACAAGCCTGCGTCTATTAAGGTAAGCTATCGATTTACAAACTTTTTCAGTATCGATACTATGAAACAGGTTAAAGCTTTTAACTATGTAAGGATGACCAATTCGGATCATTAATGAAAG
This sequence comes from Amphibacillus jilinensis Y1, assembly GCF_000306965.1. Taxonomy (GTDB): domain Bacteria; phylum Bacillota; class Bacilli; order Bacillales; family Amphibacillaceae; genus Amphibacillus_C; species Amphibacillus_C jilinensis. Next base: position 141,693 of record NZ_JH976434.1, read on the forward strand.
GGACATCACTTTCTAATATACCCGTAATGCGACGAACTCGAATGACTTCACCTGCTAAAAAGCGATTAAAATCAAATACGACTGGTCTTTGATTTGCACCAAGACCAATCCACCCCTTACCTTGTCTAGGTTGATATAAACTGGTATGCAATGTACCCGACCACGCTTGATACTTATTAGAAAAAATCGCATGAGAGCGATGATTAAATATTTGATACGCCTGGTTAGATTTCAGATGAGATGGCGAATGTCGATTGATTCGATCCATCCGGCTAATGGATTCATCGTTACGATAACGATTTTCTTTAGTTAAATATTCAAAATGATTGGTGCATACATTAGCCATTCTTGTCAAAACAGTGCGTGGACTCGCTTCAACAATTAATGATTGACCTGAACGATCCATCAATACATAAGAAAATGACGTACGATGTGGGATAGCTTTTAATAGCTGGACCCCTTCTTCAACGGTTGCACAATATTCTAATAACATGCGGCCAATCATATTACAAATGAAGCCATCACCAGAACCAATCCGATTAGTAAAGTTATAACCCATCACTAACCCTTTCTCATTTATACCGTCTATTCGACCAGTTATTTGCATGGATGGTCCCATGGAAGCATAGCCCCCATCAGTAGGCTGATAAAGAACATAACGCCCTTCATAGCCATTTGGATGACTGTCATAGTTTCTCACAAAATATTGGTCGCCCGTCATTATAGAACAACCACTCTTACCAATTTCTAAATAATAACCAGCAAAGGAACGAACAGCTTCTTGTTGTGTCATCTCTAGAGCGTCAGCTAATCCTTCGATTTCAAAACGGAGCTTTGGCGCAAAATGATCTAATAATCGCAAGCCTTTTTCCACATGTGTCGAAAAATGTGTCTTATATCTTTTGGCATGTAATTTTTCTCGATTTTGCATGATTGGCGACTCTCTTAACTTAACACCTTGCTGATATCCAAATTGTCCATGTGTTCCCCGAAAAGAGATCACCTCAGAAAAGACTTTCACTTTCTTCCCCCCTTAATATTATACCTACTTTAAAGAAAACCATTATTAATGTGCAAATAATTAGCTTATTATAACTACAAGTGATGTCCTTGATGATATACAGACATCCGCTAACATTAAATAATCTGTAATCATAACATCAACGTCCGCCATAACAGAGAGCGTAAAGCGCATCTTATTTAGCCGGGAATTAACAGACGCTAATGCCTTGATCCACTTAGCTACCAATCAACAGATTGAAAACGCTTTTACTGATTGGAACTGGGGCTGGGACAAAAGCTTAACGAGATAAGAAAAATCCGTACATTAATCACTAATACATGTAGTGCTTCGGTAAAACACTTCACTTACCAATTTCTTCGTTTAAATTTACAACTTAATTATTTATTTTTCCATTTTTTATTGACGTTACATTCATTTGTATATATAATAAAAAAACATTGATTAAATTAAACTTAAAAAGGAGGTCATGATGATGTTGTTAACTATTATGCAACCCAAATTTGGACTAAAACAAAATATATCGTGGCCTCATTTTGTCATAATTGATTGAAATAGGTAATATCTATTAATTATTTCATTTATTTTCAGCCTTTAATTAAGAAGAATGTATTCAATTTGGATCTAACTGGATCAGAATATTTTCTGTTAATTAAGGTGAAAGCACTTTTTAAAGAGGTCACTATTATAGATGTGGCCTCTTTTTGTGTTCCTTTTTAGGATAAATATACCTTTTATCGATCTATCGGTATATTCAACAGCGCAGATGTCACGGACATCTGCGCTATTTTATTTGATCAATGTTAACGCACTAAACATAAGGAGGAATTTTAAAATGAATAATTGCAAATCTATCCAATCGGCAAAAGGATTTAAACGGTTATGGAGTGGTTAGCTTACAATATGGGGAATTTTTGAAAGGAGATCAATATAATGTTTTCAATTTTTTACAAATTAGCATGGTTTTTTAAAGAGCATTGGGCTCGATATACGATTGCAATCATCGCTTTAATTACAGTCAATTTTATTGAACTTATCCCACCAAGATTGGTTGGAATGACGATCGATCTTATACAATTTAATGAGTTAACACGAGAAAAACTAATGATGATCATTTTTATTTTCTTGGTACTTATGGTGTTGAACTATACGATTATGTTTATTTGGGATTACAACTTGTTTGGGGGAGCTATCCTACTGGAACGGCAAATACGTTCAAGATTAATGGAACATTTCTTAAAAATGAATCCGAGATTTTACGGTGCAAATCGGACTGGTGATTTAATGGCACGATCAACAAATGATTTGAAAGCCATCATGACCACTTCTGGTTTTGGTGTCCTCACTCTTGTTGATTCAACGGTGTTCATGTCCTTTTTAGTCTTAATGATGGGCTTCTCAATAAATTGGAATCTGACGATAGCAGCCCTTATTCCAATGCCGATCATGGCTGTCATTGTTTACAAATATGGTCAGGTGATCCATCAACGATTTACCGATGCACAGGATGCATTTAGTGAACTAAATAATTATACACTAGAGTCGATTCGTGGTGTTCGCGTGATTCGTGCCTTCGTTCAAGAACAACGTGATCAGCAACGCTTCTCGGATATGACTGAAACGGTATTTCAAAAGAACAAAGCTGTTGCCCAAATGGAAGCCTATTTTGAACCCACGGTGAAAATACTCGTTGGATTATCTTATACGATTGGCTTAGGTTATGGCACGTTAATGGTCATGAATCACCAAATCTCGATTGGTGACCTCGTTTCTTTTAATGTTTATCTGGGGATGATGATTTGGCCGATGTTTGCGATCGGCGAACTAATAAACATTATGCAACGTGGAAATGCATCACTTGATCGCGTTGAAAATATACTCAAGCAAAAACCAGATGTTGTTGACCCTGATCAGCCAGTACAGATTTCAAAGCTTAAAAATATCGTTTTTAAGGATGTTGATTTTTCTTACCCTGAAAGTGATGATATCCAATTAAGACATATTAATTTAACGATTAAAAGTGGAGAGACAATCGGCATCGTTGGGAAAACAGGTGCAGGTAAAACGACGCTATTCAAGCAACTGTTACGAGAGTATCCTCCACCATTTGGACAGTTAACCATTAATGGGCACCCCATTAACCAGTTCAATCTAGACGATACAAGAAGTTGGATTGGCTATGTTCCACAGGAGCACATTTTATTCTCTAAAACAGTAAAGGAAAACCTTGTGTTCGGATGCGGTGAAAAATCACTTGAGGATATTAACCATGTATTAGCCTCTACGTCATTAAAAAGTGATATTGATGCATTGCCGGAAGGACTAGACACAGTAGTCGGAGAAAGTGGTGTCACACTTTCAGGTGGGCAGAAGCAGAGAATTTCTTTAGCGCGTGCCCTATTAATGGACCCTGAAATCATTATTCTGGATGATTCTTTATCCGCAGTAGATGGAAAAACAGAGACGACAATTATTGATCATCTTAAACAAGAGCGAGCTGGTAAAACAACTTTAATTGCAGCACACCGGTTGTCTGCCGTTAAACATGCTGATCAAATTATCGTTATCGATAAAGGACGTATCATCGAACACGGTACACATCAACAGTTAATTGAAAAAGGTGGATGGTATAAAGAGCAATTTGACATACAACAAATGGAAAGGAAGGTGAGAGCGTGAAACCTTCAACAGAAAAACAATTATTCAACTATGCACTGTCTAATAAAAAAATCATTTCTTTTGCTTTAATTTGTTTAATTGTTGCTGTATCACTTGAGTTAACCGGTCCATTTATTGCTAAAACAGTTATTGATCATCATATTGTTGGGATAGAAACAGAATGGGCCCAATTGACATCAGATCAAGATGGTGCCGTCTCTTACCAACAAAAATATTTCAAAAGAGCAGACCGTGTGACAGATCAAGATCAAGTGGTCGACTATTACACATTAATTCAATCTGAACGGAATTATTATTTTATCGAAGGACAGTTCCCCTTAAACAGTGATGTGGAATTAAACCAAGACCAGCAATTATCCGTTACAGTAAACGGACAATCAGAGATTATTTCAGGGAACCGATTAACAACTAATGATCTTTATCAATTTTTCCAACCAGAATTGACGCCGATTATTAGGCTTATCGTGATCTATTTAGGACTGATTATAATCGCGGCCTTTTTTCAATACTTTAAGACATATCTCTTACAAGTCCACGCTAATAAAATTATTCAAAAGATGCGGCAAGATGTATTTAAGAAAGTTGAAACATTACCGCTTCCATATTTTGTTGATCGACCAGCGGGCAAAATTTTAGCACGGATCACAAATGATACGGAAGCGATTAAAGAGTTATATGTGAAAGTTCTCGAAACATTTATCAATGGGTTTATTTATATGATCGGTATTTTTATTGCTTTGTATTTATTAAACCCAATCCTTGCATCTGTTTGCTTGATCTTGATTCCGATTCTGTTTCTATGGATGAAATTTTACAAAAAATATGCTGGACACTATAATCGATTGATTCGTTCGGTCAACAGCGATATTAATGGTTCGATCAATGAATCGATCCAAACGATGCCAATTATTCAAGCCTTTCGACAAACGAAAGAACGACAAGCAGAATTTGAGCAATTAAATGGACGACATTTTCATTATCAGAAAAAAATGATTGCTTTATCTGCTTTAACATCCTATAACCTTGTCAATGTGTTAAGAAGCATTGCTTTTATCGGATTTATCTGGTTTTTTGGTAATGGTGTCCTTACAGTGGAAGGTTTTATTTCAACCGGTGTTCTCTACGCTTTTGCTGATTACTTAACACGATTATTTGAACCGGTAAGTCAAATTGTTAATCAGTTACCACAGTTAGAGCAGGCTAGAGCATCAGCAGATCGTGTCTTCGAATTATTAAATACAGACGGTGAGTCGATCGAGGCTCAAGGTCTTGAACCGATCAAGGGAGGCGTCGAGTTTGACGATGTAAGTTTTGCTTATGAAAAAGAAAACTATATTTTAAATCATGTTAGTTTTCTAGCCACCCCCGGACAAACCGTCGCTTTTGTCGGTCATACCGGTTCAGGAAAAAGTTCGATTATGAATCTTTTATTCCGCTTTTATGATCCACAAAAAGGAAAGATTAAAGTGGATGGTTTGGATACTTCAACTATAGCACGACAACAGTTAAGACAGCAGATCGGCATTGTTTTACAAGATCCATTTATTTTTAGTGGAACCATCATTTCAAATATTACTTTAAATGATGACAGCATTAGCAGGGAGCAAGCTATTTCAGCCTTGAAAGCGGTTGGTGCAGATCAATTTATTGAAAAGCTACCAAAACAATATGATCAACCCGTTATTGAGAATGGCAATGCATTCTCAACCGGTCAAAGGCAACTCTTATCTTTTGCTCGCGCATTAGCTTTCGATCCCGCTGTATTAATTTTAGATGAAGCCACCGCCAATATTGATTCAGAGACAGAAAGACTGATTCAACAAGCCATGAGCGTGCTAGCAAAAGGAAGAACGATGCTCATTATCGCTCACCGTCTTTCAACGATTCAACATGCTGACCAAATTATTGTCTTAGAAAAAGGACATATCATTGAACATGGTACCCATGATCAATTAGTTGAACAAGACGGAAACTATTACCAAATGTATAAAATGCAACAAGATAGCGTAACAGAAAAAATCATTTCGTAACTATTAATTAATCCTTAACCTTACAAGCAGCCCCCTTGATTGTTTATGAGGGGGCCTGTTTTGGAAAGGCTAAGGATTTATCTTTTATAAAACGCCCCTTTAATCAGTGAACGAAGGGCTACAGGACGTAGGTCATGTAGACGTGGGCCTACAGGATGCAGGTCATGCAGGCGTTGCCACAGGACGTGGCGATCTTAGGCTGTATTCCTTCTTACAAGATGTGCCGACTTTAATCTACGACCTTCTGCTTCCATTGATGGGTAGTTGAATGTGTGCCCGTTATCACCATTTGCGCTATGCTCTATCTTGAGATAAGTGGTTTACGGAAGGTTTTCCGTGATAAAAAAATCGTGATCCAAACCAGCTCGTTACTATTCAAAGACCACAAAATGGTAAACTTTCTCTTTCTCAACTGCAATTTCGTAGCAGTTATCTGATATTACCTTAATCCGATCGGGTTGATTTTCTATATATGGATTTGTGCCAATTGGAAGTCCCAAATGACAAACACCATCGACAGAAGGCTTCAATTTTAGCCATGACAACTTATGATTATCCCATTCCATTTCTATTTGATAGCCACCTCTTGCCCGTAATCCTTTCACATAGCCATGCGACCATGCTTTTGGTAGTGCTGGGAGGATTTTAATCAGCCCTTGATGGCTTTGCACTAACATTTCAACAATGCCCGCAATACCACCAAAATTCCCATCAATTTGAAAAGGTGGGTGGTTATCAAATAAATTGGGTAAGGTAGAAGATTTCAATAACTCAATAATATTTTGATAGGCTTTTTCTCCTTCAGCTAAGCGCGCCCACATATTTATCATCCAAGCACGACTCCATCCTGTATGACCTCCGCCATGTTTTAAGCGTCTCATTAAAGTCGTTTTGGCCGCCTTTGCCCATTCTGGTGTTAACTCCGTTGAAATTTGTTGACCAGGATAAAGCGCAAACAGCTGTGAGATGTGTCGATGTCCTGGGTCAGCTTCCTCGTAATCTTCTAACCATTCTTGAATTTGACCATACTTCCCAAGTTTAATCGGTGGTAATTTAGCTCGTAATCCCTGTAAACTATTTCTAAATGTTAGATCACAATCCAAATGTTCACTTGCCTCGATACAGGCACTAAACAAAGCATAAATAATCTGACTGTCCATTGCTGGACCCTCACAGAGGTGGCCTTTTATACCATCAGGTAAAATGTACATATTTTCTGGCGAAACAGATGGTGTCGTGACTAATGCACCGGTTTGATTTTCTACAAGAAAATCGACGAAAAACTGTGCGGCTTCTTTTAACGTATCGTATACTTCTGCTAAAAAAGAGTGATCTTGATTAAACTGATAATGCTCCCATAGATGGAGACATAACCAAGCCGCCCCCATTGGCCAATAGCTTGCGGGTAGATGTATATCTTGTGGAGCCGTATCAGCCCAAATATCTGTATTATGATGAGCAACAAACCCTCTACAACCATACATTTTTTCTGCGGTTATCTTTCCGTTTTGACGTAAGCGTTTAATATGATCGAATAAAGGAAGGTGGCATTCTGGCAAATCACATAGTTCTGCTGGCCAGTAATTCATTTCTGTATTAATGTTAATGGTAAACTTACTATCCCACGCTGGAGTCATTTGATCATTCCAAATCCCTTGTAAATTAGCTGGTAAGGTCCCTGGACGACTCGATGAAATCATTAAGTAACGACCATAATTAAAATACAATTCAAACAAAGCCAAATCTTCTTCCCCAGCTTTTATACGAATTAATCTTTGATCAACAGGTAATTGCCTTCTCATCCCGTTATTTCCAAGCTTAACTGTAACACGATCAAATAAAGAACGATAATCTTTGATATGATTATTTTTCAAAATATGGTAAGGTTTTTTGGCCACTTGATTAATAATATAGCGACACTGTTGCTCTGGATCTTTATAGTAAAAGGAAGTAGTTGCCGTTAGAAGAAGTGTAACAACATCAGCCCCCTTAACACAGAGGCGATTACCAATCGCTTTAATACTTCCTCCCTCTTGAATCACTTTTAACTCACTGTGAAAACGAATCCCTTCTTTTCCACCCGTTTTTCCCGCCATCACAAGTTGATCGTCACTTCTCGCTGCAAGCCGATCTAAATACCTTGTCCCACCTCGATCCAATGTGCAAGTAAAAGTTATTGCTTTATTTCGAGAGGCAGTCAGCCTCACTACCATTGTTTGATCAGGGTAACTACAAAAACACTCTCTATGGTAATCAATCTCATCACAACGAAAATTAACTTCTACCCGTCCCGTATTTAAATCTAACTGTCTTTGATAGTTTTCATAAGTCGTCTGATCAAAATCAATAAATAAATCGCCTAACGTCTGATAGTGCCGTTGAGATTCAGGGACACCTGACAAGCTAAGTTTTGCTAAATCTTCAGCTTCTGGAACTTTACCTTCTTTAAGTAAACGTCGAATTTCTGGTAAATACTTAAAAGCATCCGGATTATGTCGATCTCTTGGTCCACCGTACCACACTGAGTCTTGATTTAATTGAATTCTTTCCTGATTAACCTCGCCAAAGATCATCCCTCCTAAATTGCCATTACCTATAGGTAATGCTTCATTCCACGCTTTAGCAGGTTGCTTGTACCACATGACCTTTTCAGAGTTAGAAGTCATTGTTTCACCCTTTCTTCCCATTTTCCGTGAAGCGCTTACATGTTTTTGTTCATAATTATATAATAAAAAATATATTCGCATCTGCCTACCCGATAAAATATAGACCATACTTAGAGATTTAATTTAGATGCGTATCTTCGTATACCTTTTCAGTGATCTTATATAATACAGCTACAATTAATGAGCGTTTTCGTTCTTCTACTACTAAATAATCATTGTCTATAATAAGTAACCGCGATACTCTATTTTAAGGCGAGTGGTTACAGATAAATAAAATAACCTGTTCCATTAATGTATAATGGAACAGGCAAAAATAACATGGCTATCGATTGAGCTTAAAGTGCTTCGTGATTATAGCTTATTAAACGATACATCTTTTCTCGACCATGTAAGAGGTGATCATCCATTTTTGCGGGGTCAATAGCAAAGGTAATCACGTCTCTCCCTAGCGTCTCACCAGAGTGCTCATCAATGGGGCTTATGTTAAATGATACAAGTATTTTTTCACGGTCGACTAACATCTCAGATAATGAAGTCACACGATAATCATTAATTGATGATTTAGGTAAGTTCACAACGACTTCTTCTCCATAATGTGATGTGGTTGCTTGAACAATGGGCTCATAAAGAATCTCTTCTAATGGAATAGCATCTACGTCTAACGTCTTAGAGGTTACTTCATTTAGATAGGCTTGAACACTCAAGAAAAGTAGTACTAACACGATGACCATAACACGTTTCATTTGTATATCCCCTCCAATTGTAATAAGTTACCACTTTTACTTAATTACTACTTATTATATAAAATTATTTTGTAGCCGTTAATAGTATAATTATAACTTATTACTAAATAGTATGAACTAAAAAGTTGGGATAATACGTGAATAACACGAAACGCCAACCAGTGGCAGGCGTTCTCCTCCCACTGGTTGGTCGTTTCGTGTTAGTATTCGTTAACTCGATCCTAAATAGTTGATTACTACGCTCTATGTTGTGACGGTCGCTTTATGTCCTGTCACCTGTGATAAAACGTGATCTATATTTAGCAAGAAAACATTACTCACTCCTTCTATACTTCTAAAGGAAAAATTGAAAAAATATTCCGGCTGCTACTGCTGAGCCGATTACCCCTGCTACATTAGGACCCATTGCATGCATAAGTAGAAAGTTTGAAGGATTTGCTCTTGCTCCTTCTTTTTGCACAACTCGCGCCGCCATAGGTACAGCAGAAACCCCTGCAGCACCTATCATTGGATTGATTTTTCCTTTTGTTAATTTGCACATAAGTTTACCGAACAACACACCTCCTGCTGTTCCAGTTGCGAACGCAACTAAGCCTAAAGCGACAATTTTTAATGTTTCAATGCTTAGAAAAAGATCAGCCTCAGCTTTCGCTCCAACCGTGACCCCTAACAAGATCGTAATAATATACATTAAAGACCCTTGCAAAGTTTCTGTTAATTTCGGAACCCTTCCACTCTCTTTAATTAAATTTCCTAGCATTAGCATACCTACAAGAGGTGCCGATGAAGGAAGAATTAAGAGTACTAACATCGTCGTTACTATAGGAAAAATTATTTTTTCTTTTTTAGAAACAGGACGCAACTGTTCCATCTTGATTTTCCGTTCCTTTTCTGTCGTTAATAACCGGATAATAGGTGGCTGTATAACTGGAACCAACGCCATATATGAGTACGCTGCTAAAGCAATTGTAGACAGCAAATGTGGAGCAAGTTGACTTGATAGAAAAATTGCTGTTGGACCATCAGCCCCACCAATTATACCGATTGATGCCGCTTCGCTTCCCGACATATTAAGAAGTAAAGCGCCAAAAAACGCACCAAAGATACCAATCTGTGCAGCCCCACCTAATATCAGTGTTTTTGGATTAGCAATTACTGGACCAAAGTCTGTACCCGCACCCAAACATAGAAATATTAGAGGAGGATAAATACCTAAATCCGTTCCTTGATATAAATAGTATAATAATCCTCCCGTGTCTCTCCCATTCGCCGCCATCATTAAATTTGTAAAAGGTAAGTTGACTAGAAGCATACCAAACGCAATTGGAATGAGTAAATAAGGTTCATAGCCTTTATTAATAGCCAAATATAAGAAAATACATGCAATAACAATCATAATTATATGCTTATAGGTTAATCCTGCAAAGCCCGAGTTAGCAAGCAGGTCTAACAATATACTCCCCATTATGTTAATCTCCTTCTCTTAAAGTGTAAATAGTATATCTCCTGCTTCAACTGTTTGATCTTTTGTCACGTGCACGCTCTCAATAATACCATCCATTTGGGCTACGATTTCATTCTCCATTTTCATTGCTTCTAGTATGCATAAAACCTCTCCCTTTTTAACGTGGTCACCTTTTGCAACTTTTAAATCAAATACAACACCTGGCATTGGAGCATGGATCTTTTCACCACTCAATTCTGTCTGACTAGTCGATGGCGGAGGTGTTTCACTACTCTGTTGATTATTATCTACTGATAATCCATTATTTTCTTCTACTTTAACTTGATATGACTGTCCATTGACTGTAATCTCGTAAGTTTTCAATTTAGAATCCCCCTAATTTATCCGTTGTACAGAATGAATTTTATAGTTCTTGTTTTGTTGATTTTGATTGATCATAATCAATGATGCAAGACAAGCAACCATTTGTTCTTCTTCATCATTAGCTTTAGACGATTGACCTGAATCGTCTAATTGGCTTCTCTTTTCTCTAAAAACTAATCTAAATAGGTTTAAGACCGATTGAATAAGAATCAGTACAGTTATCACAATTAACAAGCTTGTAATAGTAATTTGCAAACCTTCTAACAAGGTGAAATCATTCATTTAAACAGCCCCTTACTACCACACGGCATTTATTTTTATCGTTGCGTTTTTCTCATCATTTTCGGACCGAATGTCATCCGATGTCGCTTTATTTTCCAAAAATGCCTTTCCTACTTTCGGAAACATTGCATAAGTTAAAACATCTTCTTCACTTTGAGCTAATTGGCCAAGCTCTAACTTCATGTTATTAAATTCTGGTTCTATCAAATCTGCCGGCCGTACATGAATAACTTGTTTGTCTCCTATTATTTTTTTTCTAATTTCATCAGATATAGGAACAGTAGATTTTCCATAAGCACCTCGAACATATTCCTTTATTTCATTTGGCACCATTTTATAACGCTCTCCAGTGATCACATTAAAAACAGCTTGCGTTCCTACCATTTGACTCATAGGTGTGACTAGTGGCGGCAATCCGAGTTCTTCACGGACTCTAGGTACTTCTTCTAATACTTCTTTATATTTACCTTCTGCGCCTGCATCCTTCAGCTGTGCATAAAGGTTTGACAGCATGCCACCTGGAACCTGATAAAGTAATGTTTTGGGTGTTGTTGCTAGCATTTTAGCGTCTAACACCCCATTTTCTAGATACGTTTCCTTAATCTTTTCGAAATAATCGGACACTTCTTCTAAATGGCCCATATTTAATTTCGTACAAAACGTCTCTGTTTCATCTAATACAATGGCCATTGCTTCTGTAGCAGGCTGGCTTACCCCTTCCGAAAAGGGAGCAATGGCGGTATCGATTATATCTGCTCCAGCCTTTATTGCAGCGAGATAGGTCATCTGCGCTATACCACTTGTGGCATGAGTATGAACTTCAATAGGTACATCGACACTGCTTTTCAATGATGCAACCAATTCACCTGCTACTTGGGGTGTTAAGATACCCGCCATATCTTTAATACAAAGAGAATCGGCCCCCATATGCTCCAGATCTACAGCTAACCTTGTGAAATAGTCTATATTGTGAACGTGACTGATGGTGTAACAAAGGGTTGCTTGAGCATGTGCTTGATATTTTTTCACAGCATTTAAGGCTGTTTCCATATTCCTTATATCATTTAGTGCATCAAAAACACGTACAATATCAATGCCATTATTAATCGATCGTTCAATAAACTTCTCCACAATATCATCGGCATAATGGCGATAACCTAATAAGTTTTGCCCGCGTAGAAGCATCTGAAGTTTAGTATGTTTAGCACGTTTTTTAATTTCTTTTAATCGTTGCCAAGGATCTTCATTTAAAAAGCGGATGGCCGCATCAAATGTTGCACCGCCCCAACATTCTAACGCGTGATAACCAACACTATCCATGGTTTCTATAATAGGCAACATCTCAGCAGTTGTTAGTCGAGTCGCCATTAAACTCTGATGACCATCTCGCAATACGGTTTCTGTTATTTTTATTTGTCGCATAAGTAGCTCCCTTATCTATTTTCTCTAATGTCTAGCGTTACACTATTCCTATCACAAGCATGACTACCAATAAGATTAAACTCATCCCCCATAACCAGATGAAATTCTTTTTGATATGATCTTGAATGCTCACTTCCGCCAATCCACAAGCTAAATAGGTTACTGCAATAGCAGGGGAAATCATTAAACCGATATTTTCAGTGGTGAGTAGAACCCGCGCAACATCTATAGCAGCAACGCCATAATTATCGGCAACCTCAATAATAATAGGCATCATACCAAAATAAAAACTGTCAGTACCTAAAAAAAGGATAAGCGGTACAGAAAAAATCGATACAACAATATGAATATACGGTCCTACTGCATCAGGTAAAGCTAAAATGATAGAATTAGCCATTGATTCAATCATGCCCGTACCTTGGATAACGCCAAGGAAAACCCCTACAGCAAATAAAATCATAATCATCGGCATAGCTGATGCACCGTAGTTTTTAAGTAATTTAGACTGCGTTTTTGAGTCTTTCACATTGACAATTAGTGCTATTGAAAAAGCAATCATAAACATCAGTTGGACAGGTAAAAGATCTATTACTAATAAAGCAATTGTTGCTAGTACAAGACAAACGTCAAAGATTAATATCCCTTTACTTACTTGTATCGTTGCGTCTCGATCACTGGAATTTGACTTAATTGATTCGAATTCTTCGTCGGACATACCTGCTCCACGTTTTTTTTCAATATATGACATAATAAAGGCAAGGGTATATGATAACGCCACTGCTACAAATTGCATTGAGATAATACCTGACCATATCACATTTACACTCTCATTAATGACAGTACCTGCACGTATGGTTGGCCCCCCCCATGGCATGACGTTCATCGCACCAACGGAACTGGCAACAAGTAAAACTAATGTTGTAGGTCTAATATTCATTTTTTTGTATATTGGTAACATGGGTGGAATAGTAACAAGTGCCGTAGAAGCACCAGCACCATCAAGATGCCCTATTATCGCAATCGTTACGGTAACTAACATAACACCTAAAACACTATTGCCCATCACACGAAAAAGCGGACGAATAATGATATCAAATGCACCAACATCATTCATAAGGCCAAAGAATGCAATTGAAAAAGCAAATAAAGATGCAGTTGCCACCATTGAGGCAATACCATCTGTTACAAAACCTCCGATTTCAGCCAATTTAAAGCCTGCTGAAATGGCTGCAACGATAGGTAAACAGGAAAAAGCGACGATCGGATTTGTTTTACCAGATATCAATAAATAAACAATTCCTAATATTAATAAGAAACCAATAGCTGTTATATATGTCATACTGTATCTCCTTTAGATGTTTTTATAGCAAGCTAATATTTCTTTACATCTCCTTTATTAATTTTTCTATCTGTTTATAAAGGGCTTTCATCGGATGTGATTGTGCTCTTGCACAAACTTTGGCTGGTTGGTCACATATATAACATTTCCGCAACGCATACCCTAGTTCTGTCCGAGAAATAGAACGATATGTCATCGGATCAATCACATCAACATCAAATAACCGTCCAAAACGTGTTGTATCTTCAAAGTGAATGGTTCTTTTTTTTATTTCTTTTGGTGATAGTGAACAAATCACACCATGATATTCTGGACCTGTACTCAAATCGCGTTGATAGTATTCATCAATGATATTAACGTTTGTTTTTAACATCGTTGTTAAAGTAGCTATAGTCGTATCAAATAATTCAATTAACAATGGGTTACTTTTAATTGTTCCAGGGATGTTTAATTTAATTGATATTACTGGAGCACTATATTGGTCAACAAGATGATTGATTAATATGCTCCGTGCCTCACGACGTGCCAATATAACCTTTAAGGATTGACTCCCCTCGTTCGAAAACATTAACAAACCTCCAGCACAACTTGGCTATTGCTTGACCTGTAATACTTTATCAATAAGTGTTCCATCTCGATATTCAACAAGAGCTACCACTTTATCTTCATATTCAATTGGCTTAGGCTTTCCTGTAATTCCATAAGCTTTCTCTTGCAACGCATCAATTGTATAAATTGGAATGCCTTGATCACTTAAACTTGCTATAAGATCCCTACGTTTCGGGTTAATCGCTATTCCTATTTCGGTTACAATCACATCAACACTTTCTCCTGGCGTGATTACCGTATTGACACGATCAACAATCGTTGGGATTCTACCTCGGACTAAGGGAGCAGAAATGATTGTCATTTTCGCATTGGCTGCATCACAGTGTCCGCCTATTGCACCACGTAAAACGCCATCGGAACCTGTCATTACATTGACATTAAAGTCTTTGTCAACTTCCAATGCAGATAAAATAACAACATCTAATTGATTAACAGCAGCTCCTTTATTATGTGGATCAGCATAATAGGAAGCACTGATTTCAATTTGTCTCTCTTGTTTCCCTAGACTTATCGCAGCTTCTTTGTCAAAATCTTGCACATCTAATATGGTGTCAACTAAATTCTCTTCTAACATGGTCAACATCGGTTTGGTAATACCGCCTAAAGCAAAACTTGCTTTAATATTATTACTCTTCATTTCTTCTGCTAGAAATCTCGTTACAGCTAGTGCAGCTCCGCCGGTACCTGTTTGAAATGAAAAACCATTTTTGAAATAGACCGATTTCGTAATCACTTCTTTAACTAACTCTGCTATCTGAAGTTCTTTTGGGTTCGTCGTAAAGCGAGTAGCACCTATCCCAATTCCGTCAGAATCCCCGATTTTGTCCAATTCAACAATGTAATCGACATCGGTTTGGGCGATGCTTATCGGTGTATTCGGATATGGAAGAATCGTATCGGTTAATAAAACAACTTGATCTGCATATTTAGCGTCCATCTGAGCATATCCTAATGAACCACAAATCGTTTTACCTTTTACACCATTCGCATTCCCATAAAGATCGGTACTCGGTACACCTAAGAAAGCTACATCGATCTTTATATCTCCGGACTCAATTGCACGTGCTCTTCCGCCGTGTGACCGCAAGCGAACAGGTTCTTTCATGATTCCATTAGAAATGGCCTCTCCCAATTCTCCACGCAAACCACTCGTGGTCATATTTGTAATGACGCCTGTTTTTATATGATGCACTAATGGCGCATGTACGTTCGTTAAGGAGCTTGGTGCAATGGTTAAATTTTTTATTCCTTTCTTTGCAATGGCCTCCATAACAAGATTGATAATATAATCGCCCTCTCTAAAATGATGGTGGAAAGAAATCGTCATACCATCAGATAAATTAAGCTTATCGATGACTTCTTCAATTGAAGCTACCCACTTCTCCTCATCAAGCTTGATGGGTCTTACTTTAGGTGCAGTACGCTGCACCACTTTACAGTCAGTATGGACACCAGTAAAAACTTTGTTGTTGCCTCTCACTTCTTCAGGTATTTCTCGTTTCACTCTATTTATCAACTTATATTGACCTCCTCGTTTTATGAATGATTGGCTAGCGAAAGTACATATTTCGCTCGTTCAACAATCGGTTTATCAATCATTTTTCCATTTAAAGCAATTACCCCTGATTTCTTTTCGTTTGCTTCTTCAATAGCCTTAATGACATCAAGTGCGTGACTAATTTCTTTTTTTGTTGGGCGATAAATCTCATTAACTATTTTAATTTGACGCGGATTAATAATGGATTTACCATCAAAGCCAAGTTGATGAATTAATTCCACTTCCGCTTTAAAACCCTCTACGTTATCTAAGTCAGTATAAATCGTATCAAATGCCATAATGCCAACAGACCTTGCCGCGTGAATAATCATACTCCTAGCAAAGAGTAATTCATTGCCATCAGGATAACGCCTTGTTTTCATATTGGTCACATAGTCTTCTGCGCCTAAAGCAATTCCAATTAACCGCTTACTAGATTTTGCAATTTCTAGCGCATTTAACGTACCTTTGGCACATTCAATAGCTGCCATCATTTTAGTAGAGCCTACTTCTCTACCTAATTTTCTTTCATAAGACTCAATGACTTCCTCCACATCTTTAACATCTTGGGCTGTCTCTGTTTTAGGTAAGCGAATGACGTCTACCTGTGCAGCAATCATCGCTTCGATATCATCAAATCCAAACCCAGAATTAAGCGAATTTATACGAACAATTAATTCTTTTTCGCCATAATCAACATTTTTAAGTGCATGATAAACTAACAATCTAGCTGAGTCTTTCTCAAAAGGTGAGACAGCATCTTCCAAATCAAACATAATTGAGTCTGACGCATAAATGCTAGCATCTCTAATCATCGCTGGATGGTTACCTGGAACGAACATCATTGTTCTTCTTAGATTCGTCATCACTCGACCACTCCCCAATCAACACGCTGATTTTCTCCGATACTTCGGTAAATAGCCGTTTCCATTCTAGCTTGAATTGTGCAATCTAGAGCACCATTGTCGACAGCCAAAACCTTAGCATTTTCTATCATTTTATCGCTTAAAATTTTTCTGATTAACATATCAATGTGTTCTCCAAACTGCTTCTGCACACTGCTACGAATATCAATATCAATCCCCTGTTTATTAGGTCCTAAAATAATTTGAATATCACTTGATTCCAAAGTACCTGATGTAGACTGATTAATTATTTCCAAATTGATTCACTTCCATTTTTTGTTTTTTGTAAGCTTCTAAGTACTTTAATGTCGTACGTGGTACATAATTTTCTAATGACTCTAAATCATTAGCCTCAATAAGCGCTCTAACTTTTGTCGCACTAATAATGTCATCGTTTCTTGCTGTTAATCTTGGGATTTCTACCAATTGAACAGTGGGATAAAGTACTTCCTTTAAAACACGATTATAAATTTTAGTTGTAGGTGAAAAAGGTTCTTCCCCTACAAAACGATATTTTATCCCAAGAGCCGATGCGATGTAATGTTCGAAGATACTAGCATCTAACCGTGCATGCTCTGTCGTAATATCTGCTTTTTTATTTATAAAATAAGAAGGAAATGTTGTATTCGAAACGATATAATTTCCAGTGCTATGTAATTTGACATTATTAAACGAAGCGATGCCCTGTTTCACTAATTCATATCGGATGGAAAACGGGAACACAGATTCTTCTTCCTCAACTACAAAAATGTGAACAAAATCACATAAAGATGCTGCATACTTCACCAAATGTAAGTGACCCTTCGTAAATGGATTAGCATTCATAACAATACTTCCAATTACATGGCCTTCTTGATAACGCATCTTTAACTTATGTTTATAATATTCAATCCCATAAACACCTCTTTCTAATAAACACAAATGATCGGTGCAAACTACTTTTTTAAAACCAAAATCAATAAATTTCCCTATTACATCTGGCTTTGTATAAACAAAATAGTGATAAATATTTTTTTGACTTAATTCAGCAATAATTTCGTTTACAATTTTGTTTAGTAAGCATTGCCCACGGTATCCTTTATCAACTGCAACACATTTAATAATGTTCTTATGATATGAACCTGTCGCAACTAGTTTTTCTCCGTCATAGATCCCCAAGGTATCTGTCACTATTTCATCCGATTGCATACCATGGTTAACCAGAAACGCTTTCCAAACTTCATAAACTTCTTTACGTGCTAAATTTAATCGAACCACTGCTAATTGCTCCATACATGCCTCCTTTCCTCAATACAATTCATTAAAGGTATACATCTACTTTTTCGTTACAACATCAGTTAAATGAATACGCTTTCCATGAGTCGATGCTATTTTATCACAGCAGTTTTCCAAGACAATACAAAATAGTGGCTTTTAGGTGTTCTTGGTGTTTTTACAGTGCACTTTGTGTTTTTTATATGTTTTTAATGTTTTATAGATGTTTTTTATATAATTCACTCATTCATTTTCTCTAAATATGCTATTATTTAGTTAAGTTTTTCCTCTCTATATCATCTATCATCATAACGAAAAAAAAAGGAGATTACATATGGACGATTACATTGATGACATCATTAAACAAGTTGATCTTTCAAATCCTCGATCGCTTAATGAAAGTGTTTATCAAGGTTTTAAAAAATCAATTATTGATGGTATTATCCCAGTCGGAGAAAGGTTGAATGAAAAGGAACTATCAAGAAGGCTGAACATCAGTAGAACACCTGTTAGAGAAGCTACCAAACATCTCATTGAAGATAAGCTTGTCGAATATATTCCTAAGCGAGGGGTCATCGTTAAAAAAATTTCTAAAGATGACGTTATAGAAATCTATAAATTACGGAAAAATTTAGATTCTCTTGCCGCCATTGAAGCGATGAAACATATGACAGCAAGCGATTATCAAGAATTTTATAAAATACTAGATGATACCGAAAAGCTTTGGTTAAACGATAAGATTGATGAGACCATTCAAATGTTTAGAGTTTTTAATGAAAAAGTATACTCGAAAAGTGAAATGCCGCGCTTGAAAGCAATAATCTCTGAATTAAGAGAATACCTAAAACGATTTCGCATTATATCCCTTCAAGATCCGGAACGATGTAAACGGGCACTTTTTGAACATAGAAAAATGATTATTTTGATGGAAAAAGGACAAAAAGAAAATTTGATTGAGCTTATACATAAACATCTCGATTTTAGTGAAAAGCATATTATCATCGCATTAGAAAATCAAATGAAAGGATTAAAACAACCACATGTTAAGTCATAGTCTTTTTCATCAGCTAGCTAAAACGGCACAGCAAGCCATTTTATATGAAGTCAGTATACAACCAAAACCTGGGTTAGTTAATCCCAATAGTCCAGGCGCCCATTCAGATATGGATTTCTTCACCTTTTTATCAAGTTCAACAAGCTTGTATGAAGGTTTATTTCAATTTGCTTATAATGGTTATCATTTCGAAGGATCCAGTGATGAACACTTTCAAAGTTTAAGAGGATTAGGTATGAATTGTGAAGATAAAATGTTCCTTGCTACAAACGGTATTAACACACATAAAGGTGTGATTTTCTCTTTTGCAACAATTGTTGCCGCTACGGCTAAAGTATTGAAACAAAAAAAAATCAACTTACATGAATACAGGCGTGATAACACCTCTGATATTCTTGCTGAAGTAAGTTGCTTAACTGAAAATTTAATTACAAATGACCTAGAAAATTTGCCATCAACCGCACAGCTAACTAATGGAGAAAAACTTTATAAAGACTATGGCATATTAGGTATACGTGGTGAAGTAGCCAAAGGGTTTCCGACTGTTGCTAATCACGCACTCCCATATTTAAGGGAGTCACAATCGCAAGATGTCAACACGCAATTGCTCTGTACATTGCTTACCATTATGAAGCACGCAGAAGACAGTAACATTGTCAATCGAGGTAATTTAGATACATTAAAATATGTACAAACACAAGCTGATCACTTATTGAATCATTGCAATAACAAACAGCTATTATATAAAGGATTAGAAAGTCTTAATCATGATTTCATTCAGAAAAACCTGAGCCCTGGTGGTTCTGCTGATCTATTATGTGTTACCATCTATTTTGCCTTATTAGAAAATCTAATCCATTAGCCCAACACCTTAAGATAAGCGATGGCCATTGCTTGCTTAGCAAACAATTAGCTGTGGTTATCTGTGATAAAAAAGCTATGCTCTATTAAAATAAGAGCATAGCTTTTTGCTTAGAGATGACTTCGACTGGGCTCGAACCAGCGACCCCCACCCTGTCAAGGTGATGCTCTCCCAACTGAGCTACGAAGTCTAGATATTAATCATGTGATTTTAATATAATCGAAACGCTGTCTGCCGTCAAGCAATTATTATTAAATATAATTATCTTTCAGTTAACAATTTTTCTGTTTTTTTGATATGATAGAGAAAGATCATTTTGAGTATTTTTAAAAATAGACATTATATATATTTAAGAGGATATTAACCTTATCTAAAAACGTATAACCTTTTTTTATTAAAAGATGGATCTAATGATATAGCACTTCATGATTAGAGAACGATTTGAATGCCTGCTTTTAATTACGAAGAAATAAATTTCAGAAAATGAGGATAGATATATGCAACCGAAAAAATTACCTATTGATTATACCATAGTGTTTTTACTATGCTGTTTTTTTATATTTAGTTTGTTCGCAATTTATAGTGGCTCTGGCCAATATGCTAGTGGAGATCCTACCTTTTTTGTAAAGCGACAAATTGTTTTTTATGTTATTGGTTTTATATTGATGGCTGTGATTGCATATTTTGATTTTGAACTAATTGAAAAATGGACATTAGCGCTTTATAGTGTTGGATTAATTCTGTTAATAGCCGTTCGCCTGATTGGAATTGAGAAAAATGGTGCAATACGCTGGATAGATATTGGCTTTATGGAGTTGCAACCTTCTGAAGTTATGAAGATTTTTCTTGTTTTACATGTGGCTGCACTTCTAACCCAATTGGGAAAGTATCGACTCAGTTTTAGGGAAAGCATACCCGTAACGCTAAAAATCTCACTCTATACATTACCGCCGACCTATTTAATCTTGAAACAACCTGACCTGGGGACAACGCTTATGATCCTTTTTGCTGTCTTTGCGTTAATATTTGCTTCAAGCATTTCAATCAAAATGTTTATGCTTTTATTTACCCTTGGTCTAACAGGTCTTGGGACTTTAATTTTCTTGTACTTTTATAACTTTGACCTTTTCAATCGTCTTATTGAAGACCACCAATTAGCTAGAATCTATGGCTGGTTAAATCCTGCAGAATTTTCACAAGGATTTGGTTATCAACTTCAACAAGCCATGCTTGGTATTGGTTCAGGACAGTTATCTGGCACCGGATTCAATCAAGGCTATCAAGTGCAAAGCGGCCGGATTCCAGAGGCCCATACTGATTTTATCTTTGCTGTCATTGGGGAAGATTTTGGTTTCTTAGGAACCAGTATTTTGGTTATCTTGTTTTTTGTCTTAATTTATCGGATCATTACCATTGCTTTTCATGCTAGTTCATTATTTGGCGTTTATATTTGTATTGGCGTCATCGGACTATTTGCCTTTCAAATTTTCCAAAACATTGGTATGACAATTGGGCTAATGCCGATTACCGGCCTGGCTTTGCCGTTTATCAGCTATGGTGGTAGTGCGTTGTTAACGAACATGATGGCAATTGGATTAGTGACAAGCGTGCATTTGAGGACAAAAGAGTATATGTTTAGCAGTGAGGAAACGATTGAATAAGGAGTCTTAATCTATGAAAAATCGCTTAAAAAGATTTGATTATGGTTTAATTATTGTAATAATGGCAATGAGTATATTTGGGTTAGTGATGGTATATAGCTCAAGCTATACGCTCTCAACACTTCAACATGGGCATGGTTACTTCTTTTTCATGAGGCAATTACAATTGTTTGGGGTCGGACTGTTTATTTTCGTGATCATATCGTTTATTTCACTAAAAACATTAGGAAAGTTAAGTCCAATGCTTATATTACTCTCGGTTATCTTGCTTGGCTTGGTGCTCGTTCCAGGTATTGGAGTAGTTAGGAACCAAGCTCAACGTTGGCTTGGCTTTGGACCTCTTATCTTTCAGCCATCAGAGATTGTTAAAGTATTTATGATCATTTATTTTGCATATATTTATGCAAAAAAACAACCCTATATTGATCAATTTAAGAAAGGCGTCTTGCCTCCACTTATGATTTTAGCTGTTGTATTCTTATTGATCTTAGAGCAACCTGATTTAGGAACTGCTACACATATTCTATTAATTTGTGGTTTAATTGTTGTTTTTAGTGGGGTGAGATTTCACCATATTTTTCTTTTAGCAACTATTGCTGCCAGTGGTATTGGCTTTTTTGCGATTTCACAACCTTACCGTATGCAGCGACTCACTTCTTTCTTGAATACTTTTGATGATCCCAGTGGTGATGGTTACCAACTAATTAATTCTTATGTCTCCATAGCTACAAGTGGACTTTTTGGAAATGGATTAGGAAATAGTGTGCAAAAACTCGGTTACTTACCTGAAGCACAAACGGACTTTATTATGGCTGTGGTCGTTGAAGAGCTTGGCATAATAGGCATACTAACTGTCATTGGGGGATACATTTTTATCTTATACCGTGGCATTCAAATATCTAAAGAAGTGGACGCCATGTATTTAAAATTGTTAGCTCTCGGTGTGACCTTTCAAATTACCTTACAAGCTATTTTTAATCTCGGTGCAGTGAGTGGTATGCTACCCATTACTGGTATTCCACTACCTTTTATCAGTTATGGTGGAACATCATTGGTGTTCACTCTACTTTCTGCTGGTATTCTCGTTAATGTATCAGGAAGACGCCCTTTATCTGATGCACAAAAAACTTCGTAAACATACACGTTTACGAAGTTTTTTTCACGTTATCAAAACAAAGCATTTTTAAAAATTTTATAGAGTGAACCTTCAATCCGTCGGTGATTTACCCACAGTAATCTATAATAAAAATCGTTTGTTAAGCTATTGTAATCAAGTTGACATAATAGAGCCATTCATTAGTAACTACTCCAACCTTCTCCTGAAATAATTAACTGGTATATATTACTTAATAATCGTTGAATCCATGTAGCGTGTGACTTCTTAATTTTTTCCTTATTTTTCACAATGAAATATTATGTTACAACTGTTAGCCTTTTGAATAGAGTTATAAACTCAAATTCTAGGAGGTTATCATAGATGAAAAAAATCATTTGTTTTACTAGTTTATTATTAATCATTGCTTTTAGTCCAATTCAATCTAAAGCAGCAACGCATACGGTTGAACAAGGTGACTCCTTATGGCAAATTGCTAATCGATACGGCATAGCAATTAATCAAATCATTTCAGACAACCAGCTTTCAAGTTCAGTCATCCATCCGGGGCAAAGTCTAAAAATTGGTACTTCAGTAACAAGTGCAGAAAAAGAGCTTCTTGCACGACTTGTTCATGCGGAAGCTAGAGGAGAATCCTATCCAGGTAAAGTAGCCGTAGCAACGGTTGTCTTAAATAGAGTGGATCATGCTGACTTTCCAAATACGATCGAGGGTGTTATTTATCAACGTTCTGCTGGCGGTTTTTATGCCTTTACACCTGTTCAGAATGGGGCAATTAACCGGGGAGCAAATCAGGAAGCACTCCAGGCTGTTAATGAAGCAATTGCCTTTCGCGGGCAAGGAAGTGGTTCTCTTTATTTCTATAATCCACAAACAGCTACAAACGATTGGATTCGTAGCCGTGAAGTAACAATAATTATCGGAAATCACCATTTTGCTAAATAGTTTATCTAGAATACGTTAGCTTTTTCTATTTTGACCTTTGTTATGTCAAAATGCTTTATACCACCGTAAAAAAGAGGCATTCCTTTGAAAGGAATGCCTCTTACACTAGTTAATTAACCTGTCACATCATATTTCTCAATTAAGCTACTTAACTCTTGATTCAAATGTGTAAGTTGTTCTGCTGATTGAGCAACATTACCAATTACACGAACTTGTTCATCAATTGAAGAGGTAATTTCTTCAACCGATGCTGCTGTTTCTTCTGACACACTTGAAGCACTCTCTATTGCCGCACTCATTTCTTTATTATGATTATTGATTGTATTGATTTCTTGCTTCACTAAGTCTAGCGATGCGACAATGTCTTTAACAGAAAGCGATAATTGACCAAATTTACTTTGGGTGCTGATAACATCAGTACTTAACTCTTCTGCTGTCTTCATCGTGCCCTCTACTGTTTTCACAGTACTAGCTGTTTCATTAACAATCGCAGAGACCACTGATTGTACTTGGTGGGTGGCACCTTTTGATTGCTCAGCTAATTTTCTGATTTCCTCCGCAACTACCGAGAAGCCTTTACCGTGTTCACCAGCACGTGCTGCCTCTATACTGGCGTTAAGTGCTAATAAATTGGTCTCTTCAGCAATATTCTCAATCGTATCCATAACTTTGGTAATTTCTTTCACCTTATCACTTAAACCTTTAATTTCATTGCTAACTTGCTGTGACGCAGTTAAAGACTCGGCATTAGAGGCTTGAAGCCTTTCAATAATTTCACTTCCTTCAGTCGAAACGGTTGCCGTCTTAGTCGTTAATGTACCCATCTTTTCATTTTGCGTTGTCATTGCAGTAATTGCTTGCGTTAAAAGATCTACTCGTGAATTAATATCTTCAAGGTCATTCGCCTGCTCTTGTGTTCCAGTGGCAATCTCGTTGATTGCTTCGCCAACTTCTTGACTGCTAGCAGACGTTTCTTCTGAAATAGCTGATAAATCTGTTGCTGAATCGAGTAAGTGTGCACTTGTTTTTTGAACATTATTAACTAATGTTTTTAATTCAATCGACATTTTATTAAAAGCGCTAGCTAATTGACCAATTTCATCACTGGATTCCTTTAGATCTGTTTGATAGATCTTACCTTCTGCGATATCATTTGAGACGCCCGCTACATTTTTTAACACTTTAATCTTAGAACGTGTTAAGAGATAAAAGGCCAATGTACTTAAAATCACAAGTACAAAAGTTGAACTAACAATAAAAATAAGTAACGTATGCAAATCTTCATAAAATTCATCTTGAAAAACAACCATACCTACTGTCCAATCCCATGGTTCAAAATGCTGCATATAAGCGGTCTTGTCTCGATATGAACCATCTTCTTGTAAATCTGCATAGATCACATACTGATCTTCGATATTACTAGCTTGTCCAGCCTCTACCATCGTTGCACGATTATCTCTCGTATGCTGATTAGGCGGTTCTTGACCGACACGACTTGGGTGTATTTGCAAGACATAATCCTGATCATATGCTAACAAATAACCATCTTGTTTATAAGAAAAATAAGATGATAAATAATCATGACTACCTTCTTCGTTTATCGGACCACTTAAAACTAATCGTGCTTGTTCTTGTGCTTCTTCTAATGATAATGTTCCTGATTCTACATTTTCATTCAAAAGCTCAAGTGATGCTAGTGAACCGTCTACAATACTCTTTAGATCACGTTCACCAGCTTCCAGTAACTGACTTCTTGCTATAAAATAACTTGTTGTTCCAATTAATGCTCCAGTAATTAGAATGATAACAGTAACAAGTAACATCAACTTTGTCGAAATCGAATGAAACATATTTTTTGTTTTGAACATTGATTTTTCCCCCTTTTAAGAAAACTTACACTTTATTTATCGACAAATATCTACAAAATTCAATTCATTTTTCTAAAATTCATGTTATGTTATAATAACGTTTAAAACAGACTGGAGTTTTTATAATGCACGTTATTGAAGCATTGACCACAACAACAAAGCAAGATGCCTTTACTATTCGCAAACAGGTTTTTATTAATGAACAAGGGGTTGATCCCCAAATAGAACATGATCAATATGATCATGATGCGATCCATATCGTTGGCTATTTAGATCAACAGCCGATTGCCACAGCTAGAATACGCCTGGTCGATGACAAAGCAAAGATTCAACGCGTAGCAGTCTTAAAAGCTTATCGTAAACACGGTTATGGTAAACAACTTATGTTAGCATTAGAAGCGACTTTAACATCACACGGTATCAATATCGCCACTTTACACGCTCAAACCCATGCGCTGTCTTTCTATCAATCTGTTGGTTATCAAGTGATGTCTGAGCCTTTTTATCAAGCTGGTATTGAGCATGTCGAAATGGAAAAAACACTGGCATAACGTATAAATTCTGCTAATCTCGTCGAAGCTGTTTTTAACAACAGGGGGGATTGGCATGCATTTCGGTTCAATATTTATAGAAACAATTTTTGGGTTTATCGTCTTATTTACGATGACGAAAGTACTTGGTAAAACACAAATTAGACAGCTCACTGCGTTTGACTTTATCTCTGCTCTGATTCTTGGTGAATTGGTCGGTAATGCTTTGTATGATGACCAAGTAGGTATTAAAGAAATTGGTTTTGCTGTCATACTTTGGGGAAGTTTGATGTATATAACTGAATTTATTAGTCAACGTTACAAAAGATCAAGAGCACTTATTGAAGGAAAACCAGCACTGGTGATCAGTAAAGGGCACTTACAACGGGATGTAATGAAGAAAAACAAACTGGACATGAATCAACTGTTGCATCTCCTTCGTCTTAAAGATGTATTCTCTGTTCAAGATGTTGATTACGCAATCTTAGAAACAGATGGAACCGTTTCTGTTTTAAAGAAGACAATGGCACAACCACTGAATAGGCTTGATTTAAATTTAGCACCTGAGAAGATTGTTCTACCCATTACCCTAATTAATGACGGTGAAATCATTTATGACAATTTAAGCGAAATAGATCGAGATCAAAAATGGCTTGTCCAACAATTAAAGCAACAGAATATCGATTCTTATAACAAAATATTTTATGCCGAATATCAAGAGAATAAGCCACTTTACATTCAAACCATGTAATAGTGGCTTATTTTTATACATAAAAATTAACTTGGCCGCCAATACCCGTTAGCTCAGCATATACTTGTGAAGATACGAACGAGATGTCCACCATTGGCTGACTACTTGAATGATTATTACTTTTATCATGTTCTAAATTAGGAAAATCTTCTTGCGCTGTCCCTTGATTTGTTTGTATATTATCATGTGTTTCAAGTCGTATTGGATAAGGTCGCTCGATTGGCATTGGATCTCGATCTGATTGCGTCACACGTTCTTGATAATACTTTGCTTGGTAATTTTCAATTGGTAGTATATAACCCATGGATCATCCCTCCTTTACTTCATATATACCCCTTTATACAGTTTTTAATCCTCTATTCTTCCCATAGCCTAAAGGCATCTGCAAATGCTCTCATCTCCCGCTCCAATTGATCAACATATGGAACAACTTTTTGCTCTGGTCTCCTAAAATAATGTTCGTTTTTAACCAAATGTTTTTCTATAATAGCTAAATTTTTTATAAATTGAGAGTGATTTATCATATTAAATCACTATAACCATGAGAATGGACGACGACGTTCTGGTTGAGGTTGAGACTGTTCATTTTCTGATGAAGATTCTCCCTCTTGTTTAGGCGCTTCTTGATCTTCCGTTTCATCAGCTTCTGACTGTGTAGGCATTGGTGGTCGACGCCCAAAAAAAGGATCAAATGCTGGACGTCTTTCTTGACCAGTCGGTTCAAAATGAACATGGTCTGCTTGAATAATTAAATCATTTACTTTGATTACTTTCTTTTCTTTTTCTTCAGCCATCTTATCTATCACTCCTTTTTATTCACGAGAATGAAGTCGCTATTAGTCTATGCTCATTCACCTAATTGGTGCTACAAAAATAAAACATTGCACAACACGATTATTGGATGGAGAAATGAAAACTTGTAAAGTTCAAATTCACTATAACCAAGCAAACGAGCATATTTTGTTAGTATGTCACCTTAAATTTTTTCTCCTTCCGCTTTCTTTTACAAAGAAAAGAGCTACAATGTGTTGGTTCCTGTTAGCACGCTACTATCCTTCATTTGATGCATATCTATAAATACAGAATAAAATTCAATACCGCCCACACTGCAACGTTAATTGAACATATTCTATAAGTGACGATTCGGTCAGCCAATATTATTGAAAGGAGATATGTATTATGTCTTGTGGAGGTAAATATGATACTGGCAATTGTGTTGCAGATATTTTACGAGAGATTGCCGACGCTCAAGACCAGCTAGTTGATTGTACCTGTGATTCTAGTTGTGAACAGTCGATTGCAGACTTACTAGGGGAAGTTTCTCCAGTTAGCGACCTTGATACTGTACCCGTTATTTTATACTGCAAAGATTGTAAACCATTCAAAGGTTACGGTGCACGCATTAATCAAATTCAGCATGTATTTGGTAGCTTTTATTTCCGTGTAAAAAGCATTGACAAGGATAATTGTGCGGTATTAGAGTTACTAAGAGACCCAAGCTCACAAAAACGTGATCCTAAGTCCCCAGTGGAACAAGAAACAAATAATTTAAGAGGAACAGGTGTCTGTATCACTGTTAACCTTGAATGTTTCTGTCATGTCACTTGTTTACCAGCAATCAATGCACTTTAATTCAAAACTAAAACGAGGCTCATTTTTGAGCCTCGTTAATTATTAAATCCGGTTAACTTAATATCCTCTATATCCTTAACTTGAAATTGACGATGTTTTGGTGGTAATTTTGCTTCAAAATATACTTGATCTCCCTCAACTTTTGTAATATTACCTTTATGTGATTCACCTGCGAGTTTCACTAGGCAATTAAGCCGAGGCAGAAACGATGAGGGTTGACTAAGATATGTTAGTTTATCTTCAATCGTCATCTCTTTAAACTTGGTTGGTTTCATGTCCTTTTTTTCATCCGCATCAACTTGGTCTTCTATCTCATTCGCTTCAACTTCTAAGTTAAATGGTATATTCTGATCGCGTTCAATCAATATGGAACGTCCTTGTCTTCGTTGCTTAGGCTCAATTGTCTGCGTTGTTACTGCCGATGAATAATACTCCTTTTGCATCGGAGCTATCGGTGCTTTTAAATCTGGTTGAGCGACATACATCATTGGACGATGTTTCATAAGCATTCCTCCTCTCACACCTTACTATATGATCAAAGGAATGATCTCGTGACATTATCCTAATTGTTTTAAGACAACCCTAATATGCTATAGCCAGAATCAACATGGATAATTTCCCCTGTTACACCACGTGATAAATCACTTAGTAAATAATAGGCTGTTGAACCTACTTCCTCTTGCGTTACTGTTCGTCGAAGAGGAGCTTTTTCTTCAATATCTTTTAAGATGGAATTGAAATCACCCACACCTTTAGCTGAGAGTGTTCGAATTGGACCTGCTGAAATAGCATTAACTCGAATATCTTTTTGACCTAAATCATTTGCTAAGTATTTCATACTTGCGTCTAAACTAGCTTTTGCTACACCCATGACATTATAATTTTGAACCACACGTTCTCCGCCTAAATACGTTAGAGTAATGATACTTCCACCATCTGTCATTAAAGGTGTAGCTTCTCTTGCAACAGCTACTAAAGAATATGCACTTATATTATGTGCAAGTAAATAACCATCACGAGATGTATCGATAAATTCACCTTTCAAGTCTTCCTTCTGTGCAAAAGCAATACAATGTGCCACACCATGAATAACAGTAACATCTTTCTTAATCGTTTGAAATGTTTCGGCCACTGCCTCATCGCTTGTAACATCACATTGATAGAATAATGCGTCTTGTCGTTCTAGAGATGCCGCTAAATCTTTAACAGGTTTTTCAAATCGTTCATTGGCATAGGTGAAAATTAATCGTGCACCAGCTTGATCCAATGCTTTAGCAATCCCCCAAGCAATACTACGTTTATTTGCAACACCCATTACTACATATGTTTTACCTTCTAATGAGAAATTCATGCCATTAGCCCCCTGAATGAATTATAACTTGTTATTAGTACCTGATACTATTTTAGCTGATCTGTATACTAAACTCAACTCTTTTTTGAAATTATAGTTTTTCTCATAAATATTAACTGCTATCCACTCTAGGTTTCCCTCAAACCTTATACTGATACGAATCTTAAATGATCTGGGTTATAAAATGAGTAATCCCAACAAGATATAGAAATAAACAGATCACTTACTTTTTTATTTTCCCTACTTTTAATTCACTTGTCCTTTAATACATGGAATACGGATTTCATGTTAGACTATCTTTATATGTCTTTTCAGGAGGTATAAATGAAGATGAAGATAGACGTTATAGGAGATGTACATGGCTGTTATAAAGAATTAAATCACCTTATTGATAAATTGGGTTATATGTTAGAAAATGGGACCTATACCCATCCGCAACAGAGACGGTTAGTCTTTCTTGGAGACATTACCGACAGAGGGCCCGATTCATTAAAAACGATTGAACTTGTGTATAAATTAGTACATCAAGACAACATTGCGGAATATGTGCCTGGTAACCACTGCAATAAGCTTTATCGTTATTTCCTAGGAAATAACGTCCAAATTCGACACGGATTAGAGACAACTGTTGCCGAACTCGAAGCATATTCAGCCGATGAACAAGATCTTATTCGGGACAAATTCATTCAATTATATGAGCAGGCTGAGCTATACTTGCAGATGAAACCCTTGAATGCAGTGATTGCTCACGCGGGTATTAAAGCCGAATATATCGGTAGAGATGACAAAAAAGTACGTACATTTGTCTTCTATGGAGATATCACTGGAGAGAAGTTGGCTGACGGGCGTCCGGTCAGACTAGATTGGGCAAAGCATTATAACGGAGATGTTTGGATCATCTATGGTCATACCCCTGTTATAGAACCGCGTTTTATAAATAAAACAGTCAATATTGACTTAGGGTGTGTCTTCGGAAACAAACTTGCTGCCTTTCAATTACCTGAAGAAAATACCGTAACTGTTACATCAAAGCAGCCCTATCAACCTGAGAAATTCACTTCTTATATTTGATCTGTACAAAAGACTCAGACCAAATAATCCGTCTTCTTTAATGCACCAATACTATAATGAGGTCGGGACTAAAATCAAACGAACCTTTAATCAATGGGCGGAGGGCTACAGGATGTAGGTCATGCAGGCTAAGACTGCCACGCCCTGTAGCAGTCTTAGTCTACAATCCTTCTTATAAGACGTGGCGGTTTTAGTCTGCGATCTTACTCACCAACTGAGGAACACAAGCTAACGTCTTCGCGTCCTGCGAAAACGCTTGTGTGACCAACATCCTGTTGCCCCAAGTGAATCAGGACATTAGCATCCGTTAGCACGCACTAATTAGGTTTGCTCTACTCTCCATTTTGAGGTTGGGGTTCACAGTCGGTTATCTGTGATAAATCAGCAGGCCAATCCGATTTCAATTGTATCCTTTTTTTAGTAATTGGATGAATAAAAGAAAGGTAAACACAATGTAATGCTTGCCTATCAACATGTACAGTTGATCCACCATACAATTTATCACCTACGAGCGGATGGCCAATATGAGCAAAATGAACGCGAATTTGATGCGTACGACCTGTTTCAAGCTTTATATCGACAATTGAACCACATTTGACATGTCGAATGACTTGATAATGTGTCACGGCTGGCTTACCACCTTTTGAAACGGTCCGCTCAATAATTGAGTCAGGTTTTCTGGCAATCGGCGCATCGATGACCCCGACCCCGGCTGTTTTTTCAGGTTTTCCTTCTACCACTGCTTGATAATGACGTTCAATTTTTTGCTGATGAAAAAAACTATGACAAAACCGTTGTTTGGCTATGAGCATCAATCCTGATGTATCGCGATCAAGTCGTGTAACAACATGCACGGTATAATCAAGGTCTAATTGATCGTAGTGAGCAATCAAACCGTTAGCCACTGTTTTGGATCGATGATGTGTTGAAGGGATCGTTGCCATTTTAGCTGGTTTATTAACAACGATAAGAAATTCATCCTCATATACAATATCCAAGTTAATAGGCTCTGGGATTAACTGTGGTCCCCTTTCTTCTTTAGGAAATTGCAATTCAATTTGGTCACCAGTTGCTAAGCGTTCTCTTACATTCACTGTCTGTCCATTAAGGAGAATCTTACCTCCATCATATTTTAGGACTTTGATCATATTGCGTGATAATCCGACGCACATTCTTAGAAAATCGCGAAGTATCATTTGATTTTCGAATTCTGTTATTTTCCATTCCACTAGTATACGACACCTTTCTGCTCAATAACATTCATCTGAAATAAACGAATCATGTACTCTCTTCCAAAAAGGAAAGGATCTAAAACGGGCAAATCTGATGCGTTCTTTCGCCACTGAGCACTCAAGTGCTGTCACATTTTCAACACTCTTTGTAATATGATCAATTGTCATAATAAAGCTTTGTTCTTTATCTACCGGTTTAAATTGACAAACATGGTGGCTAGGCAGGATTAAGGGCGATCCTATCGTTCGATAAACTCGATTATTTATTGAAGACATTTCGGTAATTTGCATCGTCGATAATGATGGATGAATAATCGCTCCTCCTAAAGCTTTATTATATGCCGTACTACCCGATGGCGTAGAGACACAAAGACCATCACCACGAAAACGCTCAAAATGTTCACCTTTTATCGTTACATCAAGTACAACAGAGCCCTCAACTTTTTTTATTGTCGTTTCATTAAGCGCTAAAAAACGCTCAGCCTCTTTCTTGTTTTCATAGAAAATCTTCAGCGATAGTAAGGGATACTCTACAATTTCAAATTTTTGCTTAGCAACCTCAATCACAAGCTTTTCAACTTCTTCTGGCAACCAATCGGCATAGAAACCAAGGTGGCCCGTATGTACACCGATAAAAGCCGTTTGTTTTAAACGATGAAAGTAATGGTGGACCGCATGGAGAAATGTTCCATCACCACCTACAGAAATGACTAAATCCGGCTCTTTTATATTTCGTTCTAAATCAAAATCCAATAAATATTGTTCCATGATCGCCTTAATCCGATTAGATTTTTGATCTCCTTTTGATGTTACCGCGAACTTCATATTGCTTAGCCCCCCTTTTTTTTGTGCAATTTACTTTTAAATTGGTGAAAGATCCACTGTGCCTCTTGGACTTCATCTTTAATTTGAGACATTTCTTCATCTAACTGAAAAGCCGCTTCAGCTGCACGTTTTAACCGTGCCTTTATCTCTGTTGGAATTTGACCACTATACTTATAATTTAAAGAATGTTCATTAGTTGCCCAAAAATTCATGGCTAACGTTCGAATTTGTATCTCAGCGAGCACTTGTTTCTTTCCATGGATAGTAGCTACAGGATAACGAATGATAACATGATATGATCGGTAACCACTTTCTTTCTTGTTTTTTATGTAATCTTTTTCCTCAATAATATTAAAATCGTGGCGAGACCTCAATAAATGTACAATTGTATAAATATCCCCAACAAACTGACAGACAACTCTAACCCCTGCAATATCTTGAATCACTTCCTCAATTTGATCTTTTGGAATGTTCTTTCGTGTGGCTTTATCTAAAATGCTTGAAATAGGCTTTACACGTCCTGTCACTAGTTCAATTGGTGAATGCTTTGCCTCAATTTCATACTGTGCACGCATGCCACGCAACTTAACCTTTAATTCCTCAACAACTTGCGTATAAGGAACCAAAAAAGTCGTCCAATTGTCATGTGTTTCCACTATATAGCACCGCCTTTGATTATCTAAGTATATAAAAAGTTGTTCTTAATTATAAAAAAAACGAATCGCGATCATCTCGTCCATATCTATTATATTGTATCATAAGCAAAATTATTTTCGACAGCCTATCTCTCGACTTTTGATTCATAAATAGACTATACTTGTTAATGATAATTTAATGAAGGGGTCCTTTTAATATGAGCCAAGAAATAGAAATTGAATGTAAATTGTTATTAACTGAAGAAGAATATCGTTCATTATTAGATTATCTTAATTGTTCAACAGTTCGTCCTACAGAACAAATCAATTATTATTTTGAAACACCTAAATTTAATTTGAAAAATAAGGGGGCTGCATTAAGAATTCGCTACAAAGATGATCAATTTATTCTTACATTAAAGCAACCGCACCCTGACGGCTTACTCGAAACACATGACTATTTATCGAAGCAGCAAGCTGAAAACTGGTTAAATAATCAGCCCACGAGTACACCAGCAATTGAAAGTGAATTGATCAACCTTGGTGTTCACGTTAATCAACTCCACTATGGGGGTGCTTTAGTGACAGAGCGAATCGAAATCGAATACCATGGTGCTTTAGTAGTTGCTGACATTAGTAAATACAATAACCAAATCGATTACGAATTAGAAGTGGAAGCTCGCACTCGTCAAATAGCAGAATCTGTAATGGATGAGTTGATCAACACGCTATCATTGGAAGTTAAACCAACACCGAACAAAATTGAACGTTTCTATCAATCCTTACATCTTTAACCTAAAACGAACCTGCAATCAGTGGACGGAGGCCTACAGGATGTAGGTCATGCAGACGTTGCCACAGGACGTGGCGGTTTTAGTCTACGATCTTACCCATCTACTGATTGTTGTTGCGTGAATCAGGACATTCGCGACCATTTGCTCCTGCGTTAATAGATCATCTCTACGCCCTATTTTGCAGCGTATGGTATACGAACGGTTACCTGTGCTATTCAAAGAGTTACACAAACCACCTGCTGAGCCTTATCAGTTGCCGAAAGGTGCTTGTCACTGATACAATTAATACAGCAATCAAACCACTAAGATTTTCATCACAACAATGACTTAGAAAGGAGAATCGATGTGAGCTATAAACAGACTGGGCCCTTCATCCAATCTGATGGACCATCAAAGGCACAGTACAGCTACTTTGATCTTCTCACAAAACCAATTGAAATTTATTTATTCACTGATCCGCTCTGTCCAGAATCTTGGTCATTGGATCCTATTATAAAAAAACTGCAACTCGAATATGGGCGTTTCTTTTCAATAAGACCCATATTGACTGGACAGCTGTCTAAAATAAATCAACAAGCAGCACCAACTCCAGTTAAATTAAAGCAGTGGTGGGAGAAAACAGCCAATCGAACAGGCATGTGTTGCGATGGTGATCTTTGGTTAGAGGCTCCCTTAAGTGCACCAGCAAGCATATCAATAGCTATTAAAGCTGCCGAGCTACAAGGAATAAAGGCTGGGCGATATTATTTACGTAAAATTCAAGAAAATCTATTTTTAAACAAAACTGATATTTCAACAGATGAACAATTAATTAGAATCGCTCAACAAGCAAACTTAGATCTTGACGAATTTAGAAGAGACTTACATTCCTCTTCTGCACAAAAAGCACTCCAATGTGATTTGAAATTAACAAAAGAAATGCATGTAGACCAAATACCTTCGCTTGTTTTCTTTAATGAAACTGCGGAAGATGAAGGGCTAAAATTGACTGGCACATATAGTTATGATATATACGTTAAAGTATTAAAACAATTATTGCAAAAAGATGTTCAACCCTTTGAAAAACCAAAATTAGAGGACTTTATTTCACATTTTCACTTTGTTAGCTCGTATGAAATAGCTGTTATTTATGAGTGGTCTATAGAAAGAGCTTGTAAAGAAATGAAGAAATTACAATTAAAGCAATTGGTATCCTGTGTACCTGTGAAGCATGGTGCTTTTTGGCGTTACAATCAAACAGAGTCTTGATCATTAAGATCAAGACTCTGTTTTTATCATTTAAATAAAAAAGAGCATATCATTAAGATATACTCTGACCATGACTCTTGTTAGTCATGGGGGGATGGGAGAAAGTTTCAGATCAAACAAAGGGGTTTTGTTTGTTAAACATCTCACAAACATAATATAACAATTTTTCTATCTTCTCGCAAGTCTTCCCTTCATTCGTTCACAAAAATGTCATACTTATAATTTAAGCTAAAACAACATAATATCTAATAGTTATAAAGAAGTGAGAGGATGAAAACAATGAAAAAAACATTTCAACTGCTGTTTGTCTTAATTGTTTTATCACTTACATTTATCTTAAATTTACTTGGATTAATGCGCTTATTCCCCATGATCCTAACACTACCCATTTTCTTTATCACTATTTATTTAACACTATCTTTCTTTTTTTATCGCAACACCTTTCGAGGATTTAAATAATATTATAATTCGCCTCTACTCATTCACATCGGATTGAGTAAGAGGCATATTAAAAAGTCTGCGACACAAAAGAAAAACGCTCACATCCACCTTGTATTCAAACTAAGATAAGTGTTTAAATAATGTTTCCATTTCCTCAAGTTTATGCTCGAAAATATCAAGTGCTTGCATGATTGGATCTTTCTTCGTCATATCTACCCCAGCTTTTTTTAATACTTCAATAGGATCATCACTACTTCCCGCTTTGAGAAAACCAAAGTAGCGTTCAACTGCTGGTTGGCCATCAGTAAGTATTTGTGCAGCTAGAGATTGAGCAGCGGCATAACCTGTAGCATATTGGTATACATAATAATTAAAATAAAAATGGGGAATGCGAGCCCATTCCAGACCAATTTCTTGATCATGAATAACCGACTCTCCAAAATATTTCTTGTTTAAATTGTAATACAATTCTGTCAATTTATCAGCTGTTAATGCTTCGCCCTCTTGATCTAGTGCATGGATCTTATGCTCAAATTCGGCAAACATCGTCTGTCGAAAGACTGTGGCTCGAAACCCATCAAGAAAATGATTGAGTAAATAGAGTTTTTGTTTAGCATCCTTCGTTTCATTAACTAAATACTCATTTAATAGTGCTTCGTTACAGGTGGATGCAACCTCTGCAACAAAAATCGAATAGTTACCATAGCGATAAGGCTGATGCTCTCTCGTATAATAACTGTGTAACGAGTGCCCAAACTCATGTGCAAGTGTAAAGACATTATTTAAATTATTTTGCCAGTTCATTAGAATATATGGATTGGTTCCGTAAGCACCAGAAGAATAAGCACCACTTCGTTTACCCTTATTTTCCTCAACATCAACCCAACGATTATTAAAACCTTCTTTTAGTCGAGTAACATAGGCTTCACCTAATGGTGCAAGGCCATTTATTAACTGTTCTTGAGCTTGCTCGTAAGTGTATGTCATTGTTACATCTTCAACTAAGCGCGTGTACATATCGTACATGTGAAGCTCATTCAAATCCAACATTTTCTTTCTCAAGGTGACATAGCGATGCAGCAGGTCTAGCCTCTCATTTACAGTTTCTACAAGATTATCATAGACCGTTTCAGGTATATTATTTTGATTTAATGCTGCTTCGCGCGCTGAATCGTAATTCCTTATCTTAGCATTAAAATTATCCTTTTTAATCTGTCCAGATAATGTTGATGCAAAAGTATTAATAAATTTTTGATACGTTCCATGCATGGCTTTAAAAGCATTATGTCTTACCGATTGTTTAGTTGATTCTAGAAAATTAATATAACGACCATGGGTTAACTCAATCTGCTTTCCTTCTTCATCTTTAACTTCCGGAAAGGTTAGGTCTGCGTTATTTAACATGCCAAAAGTCTGTGAAGGATTATTAATCACTTCACTTGCTTGAGCGAGCAATGCTTCTTCTCGCTCCGATAAAATATGAGCTCGTTGACGTGTTATTTCATTTAATGCTTTTTTATACATTTTCAGTTCTTGCTTCTCTTCAAGAAAACGTTCAAGACGATCAGGATCAATTTGTAATATTTCTGGTACAATAAAACTCATGATACTAGCCGTTTGTGTATAAAGCATTTGAGCTTGTGCATTTAAACCTTGGTAATAGGAATTGGTGGTATCTTGATCATAGCGCATATGCGCATATGTATAGAGCTTACCTACCCGCTCTGATACTTGATCTTCCAATTTTAATAATTGATAGAGATCGTCTGCTGATTCATTTAATTTACCTTGATATTGCTTAAATTTATCAAGTTCTTTTAATACAGACAGGCGCTCTTCTTCCCATAACGCATCTGTTTCGAAGATATCTTCTAATCGCCATGTCCTATCTTCTCTGACCTGATCACGTGTTTGTAACTTTCCTGTTTCTGTAGTCAAAATCGATGCCCTCCTTATTGTTTTTCTTTTACATACATTCTACATGATTGCCATAAATCCTTTTTGCCACTCTTATGAAATATATCATGATTATAAAGTTATGTCACAATATTCACATTTGGCTTCGCATGTCTCTCTTTAGTTTTATGTGTAGACGCTGATCATTATACAATGATTGTTCGACACATTTATATCGTCCGATTTGCTTTGTTAACTTGTAGTAATTACCATTACAAGTTATTAAATCACTCATAATAAAGTAGTTCAAATAGGTGCGAATTGGATTGACATCTTTAAGAATAAGTGGATAATCACGAGAGGATTGGAAATAAGGTTTAGCAAAATGAGCTAATTCTTGATCGGTAAAGTTTACTTGTTTATTGAAAAAATCATAGCATAGACGTGCTTGCCACTCCCACACCGATCCTTTTATTAACCATTGCCCGCTAACAGGCAACCCTACCCAACTTGAGAGTTGCGACGGATGTAACTGATTTAAATATAACCATTGATAAAAGGCTTGTTCACTACTATAACCAATCTTTGGAGAAGATAAACGAAATTTTTTTTTCTCAATTAACCACTGATTGGGAATAGGATCAATAACACCTTGTTTAAATAAATGAGAAAATTGTAATTGAGAGAGTTTTAAGAAGCAGAATTCCCCAAGAGCTCGGTAGGAGGTAACAAAGCTAACCAAATCAAAAAATGCTATGTTATGCGTATGTGGGCAATAGAAAAGCAGCCTTGCAAAATCATTAGAAGGGTATTGATGCAGATAATGTTGAAGGGTTGATGTTAGTTTTAAGATGGCCTTACCCTGACGATTCATTTGAGAACTACCAAGTATCCAAATGGGTGTGATCCCAACAGATTGATAGCCTTTTGTTCTCTTGATGATCTCTTGGGTCGTTATTTTTGCACATTGATATTCAATCGCCACCATACGACTCCCGTAATTCATTAGCAAATCAGCACGTTGCTTAATTGGTTTTAAATACACCTCTAAATCTACTACATATCCTTGTTTCTTTAACCAATTAAAAAGCTGTAACTTGCCTTGCTCATGATCGATTCCTTCTCCCCCAACATGGTTTGGGCAATCTGCTCTGCTAATATGGGAAAAATGAGGGATTCGTTTAGTGCCTAACCTAAGTCTAACTTGCTCCTTGCAAACCGGACAAAAAAACATCTCAAATGTTTTTTTAAATTGTTTAATCTCATTTGCTGACATGATAGCGGGGATAATACACTTTCCTTGTTCATTTATAGCCTGTAACATCATTCACCACCTTTGTTCATTTATAACTAATTTCGACAAAAATCAATAATTTCCTCTTTTTTAGAAATTTATCTTATTAGAAATAACCTTTCAT
This sequence comes from Amphibacillus jilinensis Y1, assembly GCF_000306965.1. Taxonomy (GTDB): domain Bacteria; phylum Bacillota; class Bacilli; order Bacillales; family Amphibacillaceae; genus Amphibacillus_C; species Amphibacillus_C jilinensis. The sequence continues at coordinate 181,336 of NZ_JH976434.1, forward strand.
TCGTTTTCACTTTAGGAAAGGCAGTAGAGTTTTCTCCAGATTCTCACAGATGGGAAATGCATTTTACAATTAAAAATCGGTTCTCTGTCAAATTTGGTGGTGTAATGTTCACTCCACCATTCGTCTTTGTTAAAAGCTTGCTAAGCCGCAGAGAGAAATATACTCGCTTTCCGCGGACGAACGCCCAAGCCTCCTCGCAAAGACGGCTGTGGGGTCTCGGTCGCCCGTTTTTCCGCAGGAGTCTCGCATATTTCCTCTGCTATGTACTATTTCAAACGAGAGCCTTTTTAACCTCTTGTTGCCATAATATTTTATGCTTCAAACGTTGAAAATTTTTGATGCCAAGAGTCTCGCTTTAAAACCTTTATCGTATTGTTTATGCCTTCGATATAACCATTATTAAATGGATACATGAACGATTGTAAGATCGCTTGTTTCCAACGTATAAACGTTTTTCTTACGCGGTGAAATGCATTAATGTTAGAAGCACGCTTCCATTCTAGACATGCCGCCATTCCTTTTCTAGCTGTCTTCTCATCACTTGTCTTAAACCATTCATCTAATTTGTTCTTTAACTCATACGCTTCTTTTAAGCGTGGATCCATTTGTAAAAGCTTCTCAACCTTTTCTCGTCCTTTCCCTGACAATTTATAAGGGGACTTCCACAATGACTTCTTACTCCATTTCATATGAATCCGCACTCATAGCCCCTCTCTTTTTCTATTGTCTCGACAACTTTAGGATAACAAAGAGAGGGAGAATGAGTGTGTTTTTTTGCACACTATCACGATAGAGGACACCACCACATTCAGTATAGCGCCAAAAAATCTCTACTTTAGCTTTTCCTACCTCTTTGTTTTAATCATAAAAAAAGCACGTACTCGACAATGCCGAGCCGTGCTTATTGGTTAAAATGCTCTTTGACCTGTGCTAAAGCATCTTGATCAAAAATAACATTTCCATATTCTAAAATCATTGGGGGTGCAACCTTTACACGCTTACCAAATTCAAATATGATACTGAGCAAATCTTCTTGAGCATGATCGTCTAGTTGTTCATCATTAAATTTCACAATCATGATATATTGGTTTTGATAATAATATATTTCATTTTCAATTCCATTTGTATCTTCAATAGCATAACTTAATTGAATGATATTTTCGAACTCTTCAAATGCAATCGTATGATAAACAAGACGCCCAAATTCCTCTTCAGTCTCTTCAACATCATCTTCTTCATTATCAGCTTGTCCAAATTTAGAATCTAGTAAATCTTCTAATTTATCATCGAAATGTTTTTCAAGACCTGGAGAATCAATAGGCAACTCCAAATTCTGTCCATCTTTAGATAACTGGGCTTTCGTCACTGTAATTTCTAACCCTTTTTCAAGTGCTTGTACTTGGATCCATAATGGGCCTTCCATATCAAAGGATTCTTCGTCTCCAGCTTCATCCATAACTTGCCAAAAAAGTTGTTCGCTGCGCTCACGATTATACCAAATTTCTTCACGATTAAAGCCGCGATCCTCAATGTCCATATAAGATATATAAAACTTAACTGTATTATCATTAATGCGTTCTATTTCCATCCTGTCTCTCTCCCTTCGAAAAGGTATTCAAGCAACATAATTGTCTATATTATACTTTACCCTTATTTAATTTCGGTTAAGCATTAATTATACAACTATACTGATTCTCTATTCTAACGTATTTCCTCTATCTTGTCACCCATTTCAATTAAGAAAAAAAGATAAAACGCATCCTAATTAAAAGGTTGCGTTTTACATAAAAATATTTATTTAGTTAACCATCTTTTGTGCTTCACGCAGTTGAAAAGTTCTTACCTTTCTTGGTAAAAAACGTCTAATCTCATCTTCATTGTAGCCTACCTGTAGTCGCTTTTCATCAATAATAATCGGTCGACGTAATATTCCTGGATTATCTTGAATGAGATTAATCAAATCTTTAAGTGGCATTTGCTCAATATCGACTTCTAACTGTTGAAAAACTTTAGAACGTGTTGAAATAATTTCGTCCGTTCCGTCTTCAGTCATACGTAAAATTTCCTTGATCTCATCAAGGGACAACGTATCGGAGAAGATATTTCTCTCATGATAAGCGATATCATGCTCTTCTAACCATGACTTTGCTTTCCGACAAGATGTACAGCTTGGTGAGGTATAAAGTGTTACCATATTACTTCACTCCTCAATTAAAATATATTGTGATACATTTTCAGTTGATTTAACATGTTATTAAATTAAAATAACTTTAATTTAATAACTCACTCTTTCAGTATACTATACCTCGTATCATTTCGATAGGCTTTTGTGAAATTTTACTTACATTTTACACAAATATACCGTTAATTAAACCGTTAGATTTCCTATTCCCTAACACCATTTAATTAAACCATTTTCTAAAAATTTTTTTTTTAGTTTCTCAACTAAAGCTATTATAAAGCATTTTAATTGAAAAATAAAGCTCTTATCTTGAAACTGAGATTAAACCATCTGGGTTCGTTTCCTAATTACTGTTTCTCTTTTAAATTTTTGAAAATATCCTTCGTTTTACGAGCCTGATCATATGATAATACTTCTTCTACACCTTGATACGCCTGACCATACAGCTCTTTATCTTTATATGTATGAATGTCTTCATACATATGCTTCATTTGTTGATAGATCGTCTCTTCATCTTGATTGGATGGCGACCAATATAATATTTCTAATGGACTTTCTTCATTCGTAGCTAATGAACGCCTGTTATACCCTATTGAAGTCGCGTGTTTAAAGCCTTCTCTTTGATAGAAATGGAGACGTTTCGCTGTATCCGTGTCACTATAATCTACAGGCTCTACTTCTAAAATGATTGGCTTATCCTTGTTTTTTAATTTATTAATTAATTGATGACCCAATCCCTTCCCTCTGGAGCTTGCTGCGACATACAAGTAATCAATAAAAAGGAAGGTATCAAATTCAGCATACATCATCACATGTTCCGGTCCTTCATCTTTGTAATAAACATCACTTTTTTCTTTTAACAATGTTTCCATATGTTCTTTAGATTTCATTTCATGTGTAGGAAAATAATCATTTAACTTTTCAAACCAGTCCATTCATTGTCACCCCTTCATTTTACAAACTTACAGTAATAGTATAACCGAAGTTGATACAGTTGTGAATTCACCCTCATGGCTGTTATCATTGCCCTTAACCTTAGCTTTATATGCTCTAAAACAATTGGTTATATATTCCGTTTTATAATCCCATATTTATAAAGAAAGAAATGGTTAGACGTAAGCGTAACACCTATTATTAGACTAAAAAAAGGTGCCAATACCTAAGAAAGAGTATTAGCACAAAAACTTAAGCTTAGATTTGAATTTTAGTCAAGTGGTGTATAATCAACACCTTCTGTGTAGACATTTCCAGCGTTCCACAATAGAAATTCGTCAATTCCATTTTCATTCAGTGCTCTTATTTGTGCTTCGACTTCCTCTACCCCATAAGTAAATGTCTCGCCACTATATAACCATGGTGCATCAAAATCCTGAATCCACGGGCGTGATAGTGGTGGATTATCTATTTCGGCTAATATATCATTTTCTAATTTACTATACGCATCCACTAATCGATAAGGTTCTTTATCAGGAAAGTCAATACCAAAATGTGGTGTCCAGTGACTTGGATAAATCATCGAAGAAATGACATCAACGTTATCAGCAATACGCGAAAAGTTCTGCCCTATTCCCGGCGTTTCTTCAACGGTTGCAGCATAACCAAAAATATCAACCGAAACATCAACACCATACACTTCGAGTTCTTCATGTGCATAGGCAACAAAATCAGTTACAGCTTCCACACGTTTTTGCACCCCATCAATATCGACATCTTCATAATCGCCTTGAGAGTAATCAAGGTCTTCATCTCTTGTTTCAAAGCCTTCAGGATATCGTACATAATCGAATTGAATATCTTGAAAACCTAGCTCTGCAGCCATTTTTGCTATATCTAGATTATATTCCCACACTTCTTTTTCATAAGGATTAACAAATGCCTCTCCTCTATTATTCACCCAGACTTCACCATCTTCTTGAAAAGACAGGTCTGGACGTTCTTCCGCTAATACGCTGTCTTTAAAAACAACAATTCTTGCAATAGGGTATATTTCATTTTTTTCTAAAATTTCCATCATTGCTTCTGGATCATCGATATAAGATTTTGAAATATCATAGTACGGAGAATCTTGATCGGGCCTAAATGTTAAATGACCATGATCATCCTTAATATCAATAACCATCGTGTTTAAGTCTGTTGTGTTCACAAGATTCAATAATGAATCAAAGCGAGCACCGCCAGCTGAATGTCCAGTCAAATAAATACCTCTAACCGCTTCTGGATAAGAAAATTGATATCCAGAATTATATGTAAATCGGGCTAAACGCTTAATAGGATCTGACACAGCAAACTGAACTTCTTTCTTATAATGCTTTTGAGCCATCAACGTATCTTGGTTCAACTCTTCTGCTGATATGGTTGAGCTATTCGTTGGCCATGCAAATAATAGCACGAGGATAAACAACCAACCAAATTCTAGGTGCTTTATCATATAACGACCTCCATACATGTTTTTAAAAATTATGTCTTTAGCTTGTCACATTACGTCCATTATATAAGAGATTTATTGACAATGATATGAAAATCATCAAAATCCATCAAATGTCGCATAACTGCTCACCTTTCCTTTTTTCAAATACCTTTAATGTTGTTATTAAAAGTACATTTACCCTTTTTCAGTTATTTTAATCTTAATTGGATTTGTTAACTTTAGTTGCATCAGATTGACATTGTGCTATAATTAATTAAAATTTTAAAATTCTGCTATGAAGAGGTAAAAGAATCATATCCAATGATTTAAAAGAGAGTCTGGATGGTGGAAACAGACATCAAGATATGAGGAAGTTGGGACCTTGGAGCATGTATACGATCGTATACCGTTTAATTAGGCGATAACTAATGATAAAGTGATCTCATATTCCGAGATAATCAGGGTGGCACCACGGTCGATTCGTCCCTGAGAACAGCCGGTTTATGAGTTTTTTTACGTATTAAAATAGGATAGAATTTCAGTGCAGGTATAGTTAAGACCTTTCATCTTTTATTGTTCCTATATTAACTAAAAATTTAGTTTGCTTGTCATTACCTTAGTCTACTATCATTATGTGCTCACCTAATAACGATTTTACCGAAGTAACCATAAAGGAAGGATGATTATAATGAAGACAATATTTTCAGGGATTCAACCAAGCGGGAGTTTAACTTTGGGGAACTACCTAGGCGCAATGAAACAATTTGTCGAGCTGCAAGAAGATTATCATTGTTACTTTTGCATTGTCGATGCACACGCGATAACTGTACCACAAGACAGATTAAGGTTAAGGGATAATATTCGCTCACTAGCTGCATTATATTTAGCAAGTGGAATAAATCCTGAAAAGGCGACCTTATTTATTCAATCTGAAGTACCTGCCCACACCCAATTAGGGTGGATGATGCAGACCCAAAGTTATATTGGTGAATTGGAGCGCATGACGCAATTCAAAGATAAATCTACAGGTAAAGAAGCGGTATCATCTGCATTATTGACTTATCCACCATTAATGACAGCAGACATCTTACTATACAATACCGACCTTGTACCTGTTGGTAATGATCAAAAGCAACATATTGAATTGACACGGGATTTAGCTGAACGCTTCAATCGTAAATTTAATGATATTTTTACCATACCCGAGATTAAAGTTTCTGAAGTTGGCGCACGAATCATGTCACTGCAGGAACCTACTAGAAAGATGAGTAAGTCTGATGAAAATCAAAAAGCAACTATTTTTATGTTAGATGAACCCAAGAAAATTGAGAAAAAGATTAAAAGTGCAGTCACTGATTCAGAAGGAATCGTACGTTTTGACCCTGAACAAAAACCAGGCATTAGTAACCTCATGACCATTATGGCTAGCTGTACGAACCAATCACTTGAAGCAATTGAAGCGAACTATGATGGCATTGGTTATGGTCAATTCAAACAAGATACTGCTAACGCTGTTATCGATCTACTTAAGCCAATTCAGCAACGTTACCAAGACATTGTTGATTCAACGGAGCTCGATGATATTCTTGATAAAGGTGCTGACAAAGCTAGCATAGTTGCCAACAAAACGTTAGCTAAAGCTAAAAAAGCAATGGGATTAGGCAGAGTTAAGAAGCGAAAATAGTACATTTCACAAAACCTCTACCGTAAAAGTTGAGTTTTCCTTTTGCGGTAGAGGTTTTTAATGACTTGTATTCGCGTGAAAGACGAGTACATCAGTACTTCTCTTCAGCCAAATCGGGACTGCTAAGCAAAGAGGGAACGGCTAGCACACAAGCAGATATATCCCTTCTTGGAATCTTTGCAATAAAACGAACCTTCAATAGTGGGTTGAGGGCTACAGGATGTTGGACATGCAGATGTTGCCACAGGACGTGGCGGTTTTAGTCTGCAATCCTTCTTAAAGATATGGCGGTTTTAGTCTGCAATCTTACCCACCTACTAATTGATCGTTAAGTGGATCAGGACAATAGTATTCGTTTTCTCGCGCCTAAATAGATATGCTTTACTCTCTATTTAGGCGCGTCGATTAACTGTGATAAGGTATATTGGTGTGGTTTGTTGGTATGGGTATAGAAAGAATGAAAAAGATTAAGTTTATTTAATCCTTTTTAAAACAGTGGATTCTATACCCCCATTCGCTTGATTCCATAGTTGTTCAAACAGCGGATTTCCTTTAATAATTGCACGACAAAAATTTTCATGTTTGACTGACCAACCGTCGTGTACATGAAGGTACAACCGGTGCCAAGTGTCTTCAAAGCAGAGTTTTTTTACCTCGGTATAACAATCTGGTTCCCATTCTGTCAACCAATAATGTACTTCATCAAGGTTATGCCCTTGTTTTAAACCGTCTAGTGCAAGCATTGTTAAGTGCTTTAACTCCCTTTCTCTTCTTACCAATCCAATCATCGCTTTAGGCGGTAGCGAGAACAAGTGATACTCTTTTTCTGGCCAATCTCTTTTTAAAGAAAAGTATTGACGCGAACGCTGTTGGACTAACTGTAGTACTTTACGTTCTTGTCGTGGAATAAGCCGACTCTTTTTCAAAGGTATTTGGTAACCCATTGTATCAAAAGCAATGATGCCGCTCCCATCTGTAACAATCGCAGCATGACGTATCGAATCACCCTTGACAATGGTTTGATTCTGAATTAAATCCAACATTTTTTTAGGGAGATCGTCAAGATCATTTTCTATGTAATTAAAAAGTCGTGTCTCAATATACAGAACAGGAATGACATCAACGAGCTCAATATCATCTAATTTTCGCCATTCATAAAACGGACAAACATTGTAGCCATTTTCTTCACCTTCAAACCAATTCACCCAAACATCATGCATGACCATCATTTATTTTCCCTCACTTTAAAGATTTAACAGACAGTATCACCATCTTAGGAAAAATTATTCATTTAAGTCGGCGGACTATTTTAGGAAAGCCAAAGAACATTAAGACCACTCCAATGAAAAATAATTGACACTCCTTACGTGAAAAAACAAAGAGCCAATAGCTTGTCCAACCTAATCCTGCTGGTATAAGGTTCATATATAAAATCATCATCGTACCACCCGCAACTGTTAATCCAAATCCAATTAGGAATAACACACCCACCCCTCCGTCAGCTTGTCCGATTGCTTATATTCTATGTATTTGCATATAAAAAAAGACCTTGGGCAATAATGCGTCAAGGTCTTATCTTCAATTAAAGCTATTTGATTTTCATTTTTCAGGAAAATTTCTTGAAAATTAAACACGCATTATGCCCACCAAAACCTAAAGAATTAGAAAGAGCAATATCAACATTAGCATGACGTGCTTTATTTGGTACATAATCCAAGTCACATTCTGGATCAGCTGTTTGATAATTAATTGTCGGTGGTACGACACTTGTTTCAATCGCTTTAATCGAGGCGATCGCTTCCACACCACCAGCAGCACCTAACAAATGACCCGTCATTGATTTTGTCGAAGAAATCATCAAATCTTTAGCATGCTCGCCAAAAACAGCTTTAACGGCTGCGGTTTCAAATTTATCATTAAATGGCGTGCTTGTACCATGTGCATTAATATAATCGATTGCATCGATCGCTAGACCCGCATCATCAATCGCTTGTCTCATGGCACGCTGTGCGCCTTCGCCCTCTGGAGCAGGTGCAGTAATATGGTGCGCATCACCTGTTGATCCATAGCCAATAATCTCAGCATAAATATGTGCGCCTCGCGCTTGAGCAGAATCAAGTGATTCAATAACAAGAATACCTGCACCTTCGCCCATAACAAAACCATCTCTATCTTGATCAAATGGACGACTTGCTGTATTTGGATTATCATTGAATGACAATGCTTTCGCTGTTGAAAATCCAGCAAAAGCCATATTCGTTAACGGCGCTTCTGCCCCACCAGTAATCATGACATCCGCATCACCACGTTCAATGACTTTGTAGGCATCGCCAATTGAATTCGTTCCTGTAGCACATGCTGTAACTGTACAAGAATTAATCCCTTTAGCACCGAGTAAAATAGAGATTTGACCAGCAGCCATATCGGGAATAAGCATAGGAACAAAAAACGGGCTAACACGGCGATAACCTTTATCCATAAACTTCCTAAATTGTTCTTCATATGTCGCCATTCCACCAATACCTGAACCTACCCATACACCGACCCTTGCAGCATTGCTGTCGTTAATCGTTAATTTCGCATCATCGACTGCCATTTTAGCAGCACCAACGGCATACTGCGTAAACAAATCCATTCGCTTTGCGTCTTTTTTATCCATATAAAGACTAGAATCCCAATCTTTCACTTCACCTGCTACTTTAGCTGGAAAATCATCTTTATTCACTTTTGTAATATAATCAATGCCAGATTGACCTTCAATTAGATGTTGCCACAATTGATCAATAGTTGATCCTAACGGTGTAACAGCCCCCATACCTGTTACAACCACTCGTCTTCTCTCCATTATCATCTTCCTCCTCTAAGATTATTTCCCCCAACGGATCGCCATAGCTCCCCATGTCAGTCCGCCACCAAAACCAACAAGTACAATATGATCACCATCTTTTATTTTACCTGCTTTGACTTCTTCAGATAGTGCAATTGGAATGGAAGCTGCTGAAGTATTACCATATTTCTTTATAGAACAAGCCATCTTATCTTCCGAGATACCTAAGCGATTCCGTGCTGCTTCCATAATTCTAATATTCGCTTGATGAGGAATAAGATAATCAACATCCTCTTTCTGTAGACCGGCTTTTTCCACCACTTTAACTGATGATTCCGGCATTTGTCTAACTGCAAACTTAAAAACTTCTCGACCATTCATGCGAATTTTATCATCTTCTTGGTAAAGCGCTTGGCCACCACTACCATCTGCGCCCAATTCAAATGATAATATACCTCTATCATCCGAAACTGAGCTAACTACTGCTGCACCAGCACCATCACCAAAAAGCACACACGTATTTCTATCTGTCCAATCAGTAATTTTTGAGAGTTTTTCAGCACCTATGACTAAAACATTATGATATAGTCCACCTTCAATAAATTGCTTAGCAGTAATTACACCATACATAAAACCTGCGCAAGCAGCACTAATATCCATGGTTGCAGCTTGGCTTGCTCCTAATCGATCTTGTATTTGACAAGAAACGGATGGGAACGGTTGGTCTGGTGTAATCGTAGCTACTAGAATTAAATCAAGGTCTTTCGCTTCTAAATCGGCATCGGCTAACGCAGAAACAGCTGCTTGATAGGCCATATCCGAAGTGTCCTCTCCATCATCAGCAATATGCCGCGTTTCGATGCCAGTTCGTGTTCTAATCCACTCATCGTTTGTATCGACTATCTCTTCTAAATCAAAATTTGTTAACACACGTTCCGGTACGTAATGTCCTACCCCTATAATTCCTGTTGCCATTATCTATACCCCTTACTTGGTATTTAGTTTATCATCATGAAATTATGACTTGGTACTAATATAAGCTATTATATGTTGAGAATCAAGTCTTTTTTCAATAGTATCCCCATCTTTTGCAACTTCATCAACACTATAAGAGTAACCTTCGTTATAAATAGGACAACTAAAAGATGGCAAAAACACGGATTTAGTTCCATTTCTTGTCGTCATTTGTTAAAATAAAAAGAGCATCAAAATGTGCAAAATCGAGGTGGTTTTCATGCGCTTTATCATTACGGCTTTGTGGTCATTTGCTATTAGCCTTGTGCTTGGGTATGTACTCACCAGTATGGGTGGCTATGAATTTGAAATAATTCCTGTGTTAGGAATGACCATTGTATTTAGTTTAGTCGGTTTTTTAGTTGGCGAGAAATTAATTGATAAACATTAAGAGCGCCCACATTTGCTAACCTTCGCTAATGTATTCACTTTTTTGATACTTGGTCTTGTCAATGTGTTAATAAAGCAAATAGCCCCTTGCCTTTAAGGCAAGGGGTAGCTATGTTAAAACCAGGGTAAAACACTTAATGCAGTTAAAGCTGCTAAAGGTAAGACTAACCTTTGAAATGGTGCAGGCCTTGGACCATATGGCGGATATCCTCCATACCCTGGATAAGGGCCATATGGCGGTCTCGGTCCAGGACCATATGGTGGACGCGGTCCTGGACCATATGGCGGTCTTGGACCTGGACCATACCCAGGTCCATAGCCAGGTCCATAGCCGACGCCATAAGGACTAAGTTGACGTTCTTCATCACGTGACATACTGTGTTCTTGCGTAGGGACTGCTAAATAAACATTTTGATCATCAAGGTCAGTTATAATACCATCTATTTGTTCGCCACTTGTCGTCTGAAATAACACATAGTGATGCATATGTTTCTTACATAAATCATAAATATGGTGTTGGTGTTGCATCTAGATCCCTCCCTTTCTCATCAATAGCCTATGCCCAACACAAAAAAATGTGACACGGTCACACATCTTGGAGGAATAAATTATGATATTTATCGAACAACTTACTCGAATTGTCCAATATATTTTCTTTGGTTTTGTACAAGGTTTTACAGAACCGATTCCTATCTCATCTAGTGGACACCTTGTTATTGTTCAAGATCTGTTCGGGTTGAAAATGGAAAATCTATCATTTGAAATTTTAGTGAATTTTGCTTCGCTTATTGCTGTAGTAATTATTTATTGGGATGACATTATCCGTCTAGCTAGAAACGGACTAAACTATATGATTAAGAAAGATCAATCAAGTAAATCCGAATTTGACTTTATTATCTATTTAATTGTTGCAACCATTCCCGCAGGTGTCGTAGGGATATTGTTAGAAGATGTCATTGCCAGTACATTTAGTACAGCTAAAATGGTTGGGATCACATTAATTGTTACCGGGTTTGCATTATGGATCATTCGTAATCTACGTGGTCAAAAGGCAGAAGGAGATTTAACTTTAAAGGATGCTATTATTGTTGGACTAGCTCAATCCGTTGCTTTAATTCCCGGCATCAGTAGATCTGGAGCAACTATAGTTGCAGCTATGTTATTAGGCATGAAGCAAGCAACGGCTCTTAGGTTTTCTTTTTTGCTTTACATCCCTGTAAGTCTGGGAACGTTACTCCTATCAGTTGATCAATTGTTTGACGATCAGTTTCCTATATTATGGCCGGCATATTTGTTTGCCTTTATTACAGCAGCAATAGCTACTTATTTCTCACTACGCTGGTTTATGAATATTATGGCTCGTGGAAACTTGATTTACTTTTCAATCTATTGTTTTATAGTAGGAATTTTTGCTTTTATTGTTTTATAAACGGGGAGAATCCTCATCCATTGATGGCATTTGGTTACGTTTTAGCCACAACTGCCTAATCCTAAGGAGTGTCTATGTTGGAGAAAACATTAAAGCTTAATCATTTACCTAAAAAAATAGCAAGCTACTTAACTGAACCTGATCGTATAATCCCTCTAAAAAAGCAAGCCTTTCTTTTTCAGCAAGGGGAGCCGGTAAAAGAGCTGTATGTGTTGCTAAGTGGCAAGGTTACGGTTGGAAAAACATCTCCAGATGGACGCGAATTAACACTAAGGTTTTGTGGCACAGGTGACCTTGTAGGAGAAATAATAGTAGACGACTCACCAACACATTATTTGGTCGATGCTAGAGTAACAGAACCCGGGGAAGTCGCTGTTTTTAATCAGAAAAAATTAAATGATACGCTAATCAGTGATCCAGAAGCAATGTTAAGCTTTCTTACTTTTGCAAACTTGCAATATCGTAAAGATCAGACCAAATTTCGTGACCTTGTTTTACATGGTAAAAAAGGTGCATTGTACTCAACTTTAATTCGTTTATCAAATAGTTATGGGAAAAAGAAAGATCATGGCATCTATTTAGATATCAACTTGACCAATCAGGAGCTTGCAAATTTTTGCGCGACATCAAGAGAATCTGTTAATCGCTTGCTTAATGAGTTGAAACGTCAAAACATTATTGATATTAATCAAGGGCGGATTACCATCTTAAATCTTAGCTTCTTAAAAAAAGCGATTAATTGTGAGAACTGCCCGATTGTGCTTTGTACGATTAATTAACTAAAGCCAAATGAAATGAATTGAAATAATGGACCAACTACTTGCTATTAGGCGTTTGATACGACATGCATTTTTTAAACGCTCGTCCATATCAACACCGCCCAATTTTAAATTACAACATCAATAAGGGCTTTGCACTTAATCGTGCAAAGCCCTTTGCTATTTGCCAAAGAACCTTAATTAATCAGGAATACCTAAAGCGATTTTGGCATATCTTGACATACGGTCTTTACTCCATGGTGGTGACCAGACAATATTAACCTCTGTATCTTTTACTTCTGGAATATCCGACAGTGCCCTTTTAACGTCCTGCTCTATATGCCCAGCTAGTGGACAGCCCATAGCTGTTAACGTCATCGTTACAACAGCTGTCCCATCTTCATTTAGTTCTACACCATAAATAAGACCTAAATTAACAATATCAATACCGAGCTCTGGATCAATCACATTTTCCAGTGCACCGAGTAAATTTTCTTGTAATGCATCTTCCATTTGTCTCGCTCCTTTAACGATAAGATATAATATGACCTGAAATTGAACCTCTGTAACTGTATTAACCGCTAACGGCTAACTATAGTAACATTCGCGCGACTTTTGCGAACCGTCTTACTTATATTTAAATACTCTATAAATAAAACATGTTAACTATAGTATAAACAAAAATGTTTAAAAATTAAAATAATATATTTATTTGATTATAACCTTCCATGATATATAAAGTAAAATAATCAATATCTCAAGCAAGCTATTGATCAGCATTTATTTCCATTTCTCTCTTTACCTTTGATTATAAAAGAACCCCTCAATCAGTGGCGTTTAACGGTCAGTCAGCTGTAATAAAATATATTTGACTTTACAGCCTAAAGAAACTTCATTACACTATATTTACGGAGAATGGGGTGAAAATATTGAATAATAAAACACATTTAATTGCACTTGACCTTGATGGCACATTATTAACAGATAAACAAACAGTTAGTGAAAGGTCAAAAAAGATCATTCAAAAAGTACGTGAATTAGGTCATATCGTCGTTATCGCTACTGGTCGCCCCCACCGCGCTAGTCTCGATTACTACAATGAACTCAACTTAGACACACCAATGATTAACTTCAATGGGGCTTATTTACACCATCCAACAGATCAGAAGTGGAAAGTCTTACATAGTCCTTTGCCTCTTAGAACAGCCAAAAGTATTGTTCAAACATGTTATGACATGGAAGTTCAAAATATTATGGCAGAAGTGTTAAGTGATGTTTATATTGATCGTTATGACACAAAATTAATGGAAATCGTCCACACGAGTAAAGAAGAAAATCCCATTCAAATTGGCAGCCTAAAAAACCAATTAAAAGAGGATCCAACCTCTTTACTGATCCATCCTCGTGATGAACATATCGTTGAATTACGAAAAAACCTTGATCGTGACCATGCTTCAGTTATTGAACACCGTAAATGGGGTGCGCCATGGAATATGATTGAAATTGTCAGAAAAGGCATGAATAAAGCTGTGGCATTACAGCGTATTGCACATTATTATCATATTGAACCAAATCAAATCTTAGCATTTGGCGATGAAGATAATGACTTAGAAATGTTGGACTACGCGGGAGTCGGTGTAGCAATGGGAAATGCCATTGCTGAACTAAAGGCTGTGGCCAAACATGAAACAAAAACAAATCAGCAAGATGGGGTCGCTGATTTTATTGAGCGTTATTTTCAGATCAATGATAAATAATGGTTGATCTAGCAAGCAACATTTTATTTAAAACACACCGTCACAAGTAACCCGCATTGAATCAAATGATCTTGTTTTCCATTCAAGGTCATTTTGATTTTATGTTTTAAACGATTTACTGACTATGAATTACTATGTTTTCAAAAAAACAGTGCAACACGTATTTTACCATAACAAAAAAACTTAGCTCTTTTTCCTTTGTCTAAGATTTGCTAAACTGTTTATGAGAATCTAAAAGGAGGAATACTTAATGACAGTTATTGCAGAAGCCACCCCAAACCCTAACGCAATGAAATTCACATCCAATAAACAGATTTTCCAAGGTGATGCAAGTATCTCACTCACGCCTGGACAAGCAAGTGAATATGAAATTTTGAACCAGTTAATCGCGTTAGATGGTGTCGAAAATGTATTTGGCTATCAGTTTTTTATTACGATTAACAAAAGTTTAGATGTAAGCTGGGACGAATTAATACCAAAGGTAGAAACCATCATGCAAGATCACGGCTATTAAAGCCCTTAAAATGAATATAGTTTAAAAAATTGCATTTGCTCAAAAAGGTGAGCAAATGCAATTTTCTAGTACTCATGCTTTTATCAATTCCATCTGTTGAGTGGCTTATTTTTTCTAGGCTCTATACTGAATGTGGTGGTGTCCTCTATCGTGATAGTGTGCAAAAAAACACACTCATTCTCCCTCTCTTTGTTATCCTAAAGTTGTCGAGACAATAGAAAAAGAGAGGGGCTATGAGTGCGGATTCATATGAAATGGAGTAAGAAGTCATTGTGGAAGTCCCCTTATAAATTGTCAGGGAAAGGACGAGAAAAGGTTGAGAAGCTTTTACAAATGGATCCACGCTTAAAAGAAGCGTATGAGTTAAAGAACAAATTAGATGAATGGTTTAAGACAAGTGATGAGAAGACAGCTAGAAAAGGAATGGCGGCATGTCTAGAATGGAAGCGTGCTTCTAACATTAATGCATTTCACCGCGTAAGAAAAACGTTTATACGTTGGAAACAAGCGATCTTACAATCGTTCATGTATCCATTTAATAATGGTTATATCGAAGGCATAAACAATACGATAAAGGTTTTAAAGCGAGACTCTTGGCATCAAAAATTTTCAACGTTTGAAGCATAAAATATTAT
>NZ_JH976434.1:196942-296727 GCF_000306965.1 Amphibacillus jilinensis Y1
TTTTTCTATAAGATAATCTCTGGTAATATCCCTATCTTCTTACCTACCTCAATTGCTTCCGCACGTGAGGAGACATGCATTTTTTGAAATATTTTTGTTAAATGCCGCTCTACAGTACGCCTACTCATCTTAATCTGATCAGCAATTTCATCATTTGACTTCCCTTTGTCGACTAAAAATATAATTTCCTGTTCAATTTCTGTTAATGTGACTTGCTCACCGTTTTGCAACCTTACTTTATGATCTGTTCGCTTTACTTCATTGAGCCACTTAACTGGGATTACCGCTAAATCCATTAGGGCGCATTTCACCGCTTGTACCAATTGATCATTCGAGTAACTCTTACTTAAGAAACCGATCACCCCTAAATCAACCAGTCTGTTAAAATAAGCTGTTGTATCATACCCCGTATAAATCATCACACGTGCGTCACGATGGCGATGCAAAATCTCTTTCGTTAATTCAATGCCATTTTGACCAGGCATATTTAGATCGATAATGTAAAGATCAAAATGTTTAGACGTTAAGAACATTAATGCATCACGAGCACAAGAAACAAATTCAACAACGAGTTCTGGCTCATCTGATAATAAACGTTTTGTCCCTTCACCAACCATGACATGATCATCCACGATTAGAATATGTTTCATAAATGTTTCCTCCCTCATGATAAGGAATAAAAATCGTCATCCTCACACCCTTATTTCTTGCTGTTTCTAAGTTAATATCCCCACTTAAACTACGAACTCTTTCTTTAATTGATAACAATCCCATGTTTGTATCTACGGTATGGTACTCATCAGGGGCGATACCAATGCCATCATCTTTATATTCAAGCTTGACGCGATCCCCTTGATCTACCAAGACAATCCATACCGATTTGGCTTGTGCGTGTTTACGCGCATTATTTAACCATTCCTGTACAATACGATAAATGGCCATTTTTAAATCTAACGGTTGAACAAGATCTGCCTTTATATTGGTATGAAAAGTTAATGCACTATTCGATTGCAGTCGAAATTTATCGATTAATTCATTTATTGCATCAATTAAGCCAATTTCATTCAATATGGTTGGGTATAGAAATGTACATGTTTCTCTTATTTCAAAAATGATGTCTTTAACCTCTTCTTCAATAGCTTGAAGTGCGTCTTGTTTTGTTAATTCATCTGTTTCCAATTGGACCGCCTCTAGGCGGCGGCGTAATATAATTAAGTCTTGGAGAAATGTATCATGAATATCACTAGCTAAAGAACGTCTTTCATTTTCAGACCAGTGAAAAAGTAAACGTGAAAGCCATTCCTTATCACCAATCGTTTGGGCATTCTCTATTTCTTTTAACAAATCTTCTACTTTCAATTGATTCTCTATCGCTAAATTGGCAAATTGAGCTAAGCTTGATAACCAATCATATTGCTCCTTGGATAACGTACCGTTTTTTAATGCTATGAACAAATTAGTGAAATGCCCCTCATACCAAGCAAGAGGTACAGCATATAAATTTTGTTTGCCAACCACCTTTCCAATATCAAATGCCTGTCCATGATAACGGCGCAAAAGTGGTGTGTAAATAGCAGGTACACTACTTTGATTAGGCTTAGGATAGGTGCGTCCAATTTCTGTCACTATATCGGTTTGGATAACGGCTAATACTTCCTCAACTTCACGCTTGACAGCATAAATAATCTGTTGCCTACTTTTTTCATGCTTCATTGCTTCACTAAACCGATATAGACTCGCTTGATAATTGTCTCGAGAAACAAATAAATACGATCTCAAGTAATGGTCTAACTGTCTTTTAACAAACAAGAAAGCTAATGTCAGTAGAAATGTTAAAGCAAAAAAAGGAATGACATGTCTAGACTGAACATCTTGATAATGCATCAATAAATATAGAAGTGTTATGACCATTGAAAACAAAAAAGCTAAAACCATGTAATATGGGAGTTGATTAATTTTGAATTTAAATAAATACAATTGATCAGATACAAGCATATACAAAAAGCCTGCTGGAATAAAAAATAAAAATACATTAGCTAGTTCAGAAGGAATAATTGGTTGTCCAAGTATCAATAAAGGCACGATAAATAAGAATAAAAATGGTGCGGTTGCCGCTCCAATAGATAAAAAGATACCATGTAACGTATCAATAATAGCGTCATCTTTTAAATGAACAAGCCCTTTTATCAGCTGGAAAAACAGGGTAACCATAATCATAATAAAACACAGCAAAATCACCCGATTGTTTAAAGACCGATGGTTAGAAATAAAACTTGATATAATACCAGTAAAAGCAAGTAAATATGAAAAATAAATTGATTTCTTTGTAAACCATTGCTTACCTTTTTCTTTAAAAAAATGATAGATAAAGTGAAAAAATAAAGTAGGTGATAACAGGAATACGATAACCCTAATCATTTCAGCCAACGGATTTAATTTTAAAGCTAAACTAGATGAGGAATAAGCAAGACTAACAATTAGTGTCATTGCAATCAATAACCGCGCACTTGCTTCAGTGGGATTTCGTCGATAAATAATCAATGAGACAAAACTGCTAAATAGAAAATATAATAAAGGTAGCATTAAGTAAAAAAGATATTGCCCATAAATATCTGCATTATAATCAACTTTATGACGCGAATACTCCCCTTCTCGTTCAACGATTATAGATTCAGCCCCCTCAATCTCACCGTGGGTCTGTACAGTAGGATATTGATTTGCAGGTTGATGGTCAACATATATCACCCGATCACCAATATCAATATTATTTGCTTTGGCCCAACCTAGCCGATGTAAGTCAGAGACATGATAGGTTTCTTCTGTCACCTGTGATACAGTCATTCCTATGTAAGGATGAAAGTTGTTAACCATAATATAAATATGTAGTAGCAAAATAAAAGCAACAAATGCGATTATTTTATTTTGATTTAATTTTTTTAGCATATCTTCCTTCATATCAAACCTATCCTTCCCACTAAAAAAAGCTTCTTTCCTTTTATCACAGATAACCGTCCGTAAAACCCTCACTTCAAAATAGACCATAAAGCTACTTAATTAGGTGAGGATAACAGACACTCATCTCCAATGTCCCTGTTCACTCAACGCCCCATCCATGGGAAGAGAAAGAAAATGCCCACGAATTGAAGGTTTGTATTATTTGTTTAATTCTACATCAATCATCCTATTTTCTCACCACTTATCTCAATGTAGAGAGCACTAGCATTTAATCTCGATGAGTTAAGTATATAACCTAAAATGAAAGAAAAAAAGCCCCGACTTTGTGTTTAAGTCTAGAGCTTGAACATACATTACCTTTGTCGAAATATGCATTAGGGGAAGGTAATGGTTTCATGTGCCAAAGGCACGATAAGTTGATAAGTTAATAATATCATAGCCAACTATAAAAAGAACCGACAGTTTTTATATTAAACCGCCAACTAGTGTCGGTTTTTCAAATATGGGCATTTCTTCTAATTATCCTTTCTAAAAAAGCCGAATACACCAGCAGTATGGACAATGTTCGTAAATGCTTCTGGATCTACTTCATTAATGATTCGCTCCAAATCATATAACTCATATCGTGTAATAACAAGGACAAGCATTGCTTTATCTTCCCTTGTAT
Organism: Amphibacillus jilinensis Y1; assembly: GCF_000306965.1. Taxonomy (GTDB): domain Bacteria; phylum Bacillota; class Bacilli; order Bacillales; family Amphibacillaceae; genus Amphibacillus_C; species Amphibacillus_C jilinensis. Next base: position 200,565 of record NZ_JH976434.1, read on the forward strand.
ATGCTCCACGCGCAGGTAAAATAGTCATTCCTCGTACTACCTTCTCATGAATTGCTTTTTGAAGGTCATCTGTCTTCTTCGTCACAATCATCGCTGTTACCTTTTCATGACGTGTATGTAGACCATCAACGACCCTTGTCGTTACGTAAAGGGCTAATAAAGTATATAATGCATTTTCTGGTTCATTCAACAAACCCGCGAAAAAAATGATAATCCCATTGACAATCATTAAATAGCTACCAATCGGCTTATCCTTCATTCGAGAAAGTACCATAGCAAGTATGTCAGACCCACCAGTAGATGCTCCCCATTTCAGTGTAAGCCCAACACCAAATCCGCCTAGTACACCACCAAAAACTGCATTTAACATAATGTCATTAGAAAAAGATTGAACTGGAATTAACTCTAAGAAGAATGTCGTCATAAGAACAGATAAAATACTATAAATGGTAAAATGACGTCCAACTTTAAACCAACCTAATATACCGACAGGAACATTTAAAAGTAAAAGCCATATCCCTGTACTAATAAAATCAACGTTTAAAAAATCCGAAAAAATCGTAGATAGTAACTGAGCAAACCCTGTAAAACCACTGGCATAAACATCAGCACTAATAAAGAAAAAGTTTAACGCAATTGCATTAATCAATGCACCAATAATGACAATGATAATTCGTTTGGCCTCAAAGATAAACATCGATTAGTCCCTCCTGTCAACGACTTACGGTAAATATCACCCTAGATAACGATAATTAATCACTTTTGACTATATTATCGTATTTTGGATAATTTAATAAAATACACTTTGACGAATGCCACCGCTAACTATAAACTAGAACTAACGGTTATGCAATATTGTTAAGTTATTTTTTAAAAAAGAATTAATCATCTTTAATTGGAGGGAAACGCATGGATGTTCAAATTATTGCCGATTCTGCTTGCGATTTAAGTGAAAAAGACTATCAAGCATATCAAATTGAACGTGTCAGTTTGACGGTCATGATGGATAATAAATATTACCTAGATGGTCAAACCATTTCAGCTAAAAAAATCTATGATGAAATGCGAGATGGTAAGTCACCCAAAACATCACAAGTTTCACCTGAAGACTTTAGAGCAGCCTTTACCAAGTATGCTAAAAAAAATCAACCTTGTCTTTATTTAGCTTTTTCTTCTGAATTATCTGGGACATATCAATCGGCTACGATAGCAGCGAAAGATGTGCAAGAAGATTATCCTGAGTGGCAACTACAAATTATTGATACGAAATGCGCTTCGTTTGGTTATGGCCTTGTTGTTCTTAGAGCCGCAGAACTCGCCAAACAACAACGATCCTTAGAAGAAATAACTGCTTCATCTAAGTATTATGCGGATCATATGGAGCACATCTTTACCGTCGATGATCTGGAGTATTTATATCGTGGAGGACGTGTTAGTAAATCAGCTGCTTTTGTAGGAACGTTACTTAAAATCAAGCCACTTTTGCATATGGAGGATGGCAAGCTTATTCCTTTAGAGAAAATTAGAGGATCAAAAAAAGTATTCCAACGCATGCTTGCCATTATGGAAGAGCGTGGAACAGATTTTAGCAATCAAACGATTGGTATTAGTCATGGTGACGCTATAGAGACAGCAGAACATCTGGCTGAAATGATTAAAGCACGCTTTACAGTGAAAGAGATCAAAATTAGAATGGTGGGATCAAGCATTGGTGCCCATTCTGGGCCTGGTACAATTGCATTATTCTTTTCTAATGAAAAATATCAGTAATGCAGTCGGTTTCAACACGATATAATCATAACTTAGCTTAAGTGAGAAAGTTGGGTATTTCTATTTATTGAAACGGAAGTAGATCATGAAACGAAGCTTTAATCAGTGGGCATGTTCGTTCTTCTCCCACTGATTAGTAGTTAAGCGTCAATTCTCTCTGGCATCGATATAAATAGATGAGCTATGCTCACTATTATAAGATATTTTACGGATGACTATCCGTGAAAAAGCCCCACTGGAATTGATATGCTCCCCTATAGGTAGACAGATTAAAAAATAAAAATCTGGCTGCTTATGGGGGAGTATTTTTTATCGTTCTATTTGTACTTGATAATGGCGTAACCAATAATCAAATTGACCAAGATAAGCTAACAACTGCGGTCCTTTCATTAACTGGCCAAACCACGGTTCATCTATAGATTGACCTTTACTTAAAACGAGCTGTTCAATTTGCGACCGATCAAACACTTCAAACAGGCGTGATTCTGAATCGACTAACAAATCTTGGATCCATTTAACCATGGCTTCCGTAAAATATGGATGGTACGTTTTTGGGTATGGGCTCTTCTTGCGTTCTAAAATAGGTTCAGGAAGCAAACCTTTCAAAGCTTGACGTAAGATACCCTTTTCCTGATTACCCACGTTTTTCAATGCCCACGGAATATTCCACACATATTCAACCAAGTGATGATCACTAAAAGGCACACGCGCTTCAAATCCAACCGCCATACTCATACGATCTTTTCGCTCTAGTAATGTCGGCATAAAACTCTCCATATTTAAATAGAATAGCTCACGACGACGTGCTTCTAAAGGTGAATCAAACTCACATCGGGGGGTTTGGTCAATGATCGTCTGGTAACGGTCAAGCCGATAATGATCCAGCTCTAAATATTGTTGCCAGTCTGAACGAATTAATCGATTTCGTAATGTTTTAGAACGAATCCATGGGAACCCTTCTCGTTCTAAATCATCTTCTCGATAAAACCACGGATAACCACCAAATATTTCATCGGCACATTCGCCAGAGAGAGCAACAGTGACCTGCTTTTTTGTTTGTTGACACAACCACAACAATGAACCATCCACATCTGCCATTCCTGGTAAATCTCTTGCCAAAACGGCTTTCTTTAGCGTTGCAACTAATGTTGATTGATCTAACACAAAGGTATGATGGTCTGTTTGATAGCGATCAACGACTAATGGCAAGAAGTCTTGATCTCGGGTAGGTTGAAAATCATTACCTTGAAAAAATTGTTCATTATCTGAGAAATCAATCGAAAAAGTTTGGAGCTTTTCATTTTTTAGTTGCTTTAAGTACCGTGCTGCGATTGCCGTAATAGCACTTGAATCAATCCCGCCAGACAGAAACGTTCCAATCGGCACATCTGAAACTAACTGCCTTTCCACAGCGTCTATTAATAACGACTTAACACGCTCAATTGTATCTGCTTCAGAATCGATATGTTTAGCGCTTTTGACTTGCCAGTAGCGTGATTGCTCAATACCTTCTTCTCTCACCCAGAGATAATGTCCTGCTTTCACTTCAAAAACATCTTTAAATACGCCATGCCCCGATGTTCGTGATGGACCAATTGCTAGCAATTCCTGTAAACCCGAACGATCAATAATAGGTTGAATGTCTCGATGGGCTAAGATCCCTTTCAATTCAGAAGCAAAAATAAAGGTATTGTTCTTAATTGTATAAAATAATGGCTTCACACCCAAACGATCCCTTGCAACAAATACCGCTTCTTTCTCTGGGTCCCAAATTGCAAATGCAAAAATGCCATTTAAATGTTGCAAGGCTTCTTCTCGCCATTCTATATAGCTTTTAAGTAAAACTTCAGTATCTGAATGTGATTCAAATCTCCACCCTAATGCCTTTAATGCTGAACGAACCTGATCCGTATTATATAATTCACCATTATAGATCATCGTAAAGCGATTTCCGTTTACTTCAGCTGTCATTGGCTGACAACCACCAGCAGGATCAACAACAATAAGACGACGATGACCAAAGGCAACGACTTGATTAAACCATGATGACGTTTGATCAGGTCCACGATGTGTTAAAGCACGAGTCATTTGCTCCACATTGTCGACATGATCAAATACACCCGTTACAAAATTTACACATCCCGCTATTCCACACATTCTTTTTACCCCTCTCACATTGCTAGTTCTGATTATATATATGCCCAGCTTGATAAGAGGTGCCTATATTTTAGTAAGTAAACAGAATAACGATATTTCCCTATTCGATCATTTCTTTAATCAACTGAAACACAGGCTATTGATCAATGTAAAATAAACGACATGCCAATTTAAAAAAACAGTCATACTTGCTTAAAGAAACTTCTAAACTATTAAAGAGGGAGAAATCCCCAAGGTAATCGACCAAAACCTAATACCAAAGCAATCACTAACATGACAATCCATTGCACCATAAAGCCTTTAAACGGTGCATCTTTCTTTATCCGCAGTATAATTGACTCCATCATTACAACAACCCATAATCCAGCTATACTTTTAATGATCACTTCTGGACCATAATCGTTCCAAACATTTGCTTGGGTATAACGATATAAAAGAACCACACCAGTAAAAATAATTAACAAGTATAATACTCGGCTAACCATATGGGTAATTTTCCCTGATTTCCATTTTTGCTTTTTATAAAGTGACCCATTTACAGCAAATAAAATAATTGCTAGCAACCAGCTGATAACATGTAAATGAATATAAAAGATAAGATCACCTCCTTTATCTGTTTCATTCCACATCTGAGCAGATCTAAACAACAGGAACAGATCTCAGAAAAATGGATTACAATGTAGAAATAGTGTCGGTTCTAAGCTCAAATTAAATGACACAGTTACAAACTCCCTGCATAGATTAATATACGAGGGGGAATGATTATGCCTGCAATTGTTGGTGCTATCAAAGTTCAAGCGATTTCAACGTCTAGCATTCTCCACGTTGGTGATGTTTACACAATTCGTCCATATGCTGAAGTTAAGACATTTGCTGGCGGTGGGTCCTTTAATACAGGTAATAACATCGAGGTTCATTTAGATAAAGCCCAAACGATTCTGCATGATCAAGATCAGTTTGACCAAGTCATTGCGGGTAACTTGGGGTAGCATTATGTTAATTCAACAATCCATAGTTATTCAGCAAATTAAAATTGGATCGATCTCAAATGCCTCGATTGTACAAATTGGTACGACCGGAACATGGCAAGCCTATGCAGATTTAAATAATACTGGACAATTTCAAACCATAATAGATCAGGCCGAATTTGATGCACCTATTGTCCCACTAGCACCACCTTCTATGTAAAGGAGTTCAAGAAAATGAATCATAATATATGGCATTATATTCAACAGCACATGCTGTTAATTGAACAACTTCAGCACAGACTAACAGAACTAGAGAAACAGATTGATTCGCAATCAGGTACACGGATTGAAAAGATAGAATATAAATTTGACCAATTAAAAATCGAGCGGCTTGAGGGCACCCTCCAAATCGGAATTACACCGGATGAAATTGAAAGTTTTTCTCAAGATAGCCCATTACATCAAGATCAACAGATTCAAGCTGATCTCTACAATTTATTACCTAGAGAGTTAGATCGTTTTCTGCAACATTATCACATCGATTTAGCTGAGCAAGACAAAGCGTCAATTTTAACTGACTTGAATCAACAATTACCGAAGCGGATTGGATATTACCAAAATAAGAAATTATCAACTGACGAGATTAAACAGGTTCTAATTAAAGATATGCGTCAGAGCTTAGCTGATCATTTTGAAGATAAGGGGGATGATGGTCACAATGGAGGTTCATAACCAACAACTAAAAGTTTGTTCCATTGATATAGATAATATTTCTGCTTCTTCAAGTTTAATCGTTGGTGACAGTCAACAAATTAAATTATACGGCTATTTTGATACCCCACCAGACTCCTATGTTGTCTTAACTGGTGAGGAGGAAGCATGATTGTTCGCACAGCCACTATTAACTCTATCCGCATTATTGCGATCGCATCCTCGGCAATCTTAAACGTTGGTGATTGTAAAGTAAGCCAACCTTATTCTCGCGAGATTGCTGTTCAAAAAATAGCAGGTATCACCGGAGAGGAAGCTGAACAATATGATGATTACAAGATTTTTGCACGAAAAAATCCTAGATTTGTTAATCTTCCTGATCAACCAATTAGAATTATAAATGATAGGGCAGATATTACTGTCGACACTATCAATATTTTGGGTGTAAATTCAAGCTCACATGTTCAAATCGGTCAGTGTGATCACATGCAAGCCGAAACACGAATTAAGCATATTCGTTATGTGTAACTATTTAAAAAGGATGTCGATATTATGCCAGCAATTGTTGGTCCAATTCAAATTATTGAAGTAGGTGGTGGCGTGATTAATTTTGGTGATAGCTTCTATTTATCGCCAAAAAGCGCTGGGAAAACTGCAGCAGGGGCTGGAGCATTTAATACAGGAAGTTTGATCAACACTAATAATGGGGTTAACGCAACAACGACATACGACCCAGATCTTGCTGATCAAGTGATTGGTAGCAACGCATAATTGCTTTTATTGAAAAGTATCCATTTATCATGAATAACCGTCGGTAAAACACCTGCCACAAATTAGAGAATAGCATTCAATCGATTAAGGTGGGCATTTTGTTCTTCTCCCACTGGTGGGGAAAGAACAAAATGCCCACTGATTGAAGGGTGGTTTCATGAGCCACTATAAAAAAGGCTTTGGATGCTAAATAGCATCCAAAGCCTTTTTAAAATTAGTTCATCACACGACGTACATGACCACTAAAGTTTCTTGCCCAATAACCACTTGACATATTAGCTTCCGCTACACCCGTTGACGATTGTGCACCAATAAATTTACCACCGCCGAGATAAATACCCACATGACCATTTCTTCCATTAGTATCAAAGAAGACGAGGTCTCCTGGTTGCATATTACTTGGCGATACTTTGTCTCCAACACTTGCCATCCCACCGGTATATGCAGGCAAGTTCACACCTTGTTGGCGGAATGCCCATGCGACAAATGCCGAACAATCAAAGATTCCTGCTTCAATATCTGCTTGCGTACGTCCACGCCCTAATTTATAAGTCGAGTTACCAAGGTAGGTACGAGCCGATGCAATCACGCTGTTTACACTGCCACTTCCAGCACTTACTGTTGGCACATTATTTGAACCACTACTACTCATTTGAACAATTTCAGATTGCTGACTTTCTTGACGTCTAGCAGCTTCGGCGCGTGCATTTTGTAACATTTGTTCAAGTTCGCTGTCTTCGATCTCTAATTCTTCAACAATTGTTTGCGCTTCTGTTTTTCTTTCTTCTAAGTGCTCCATGTTAGCTTCATGTATTTCTTTTTGCTCAATAATAAGTGCTTGCATTCTCTCTAGTTCATCTTGTGTCTCTTCAAGATCTGCTAGCTTATCTTCAACTTGCATTTTTTGGGCTTCAACCGTTTCTTGATCTTCTTCCAGTTGCTCTAACAAGCTTTGATCTGCTTGACTGATTCGAGTGACCATCGCCACGCGATCAATGAAATCCGTGAAGTTTTGCGCACCGAATACGACATCTAAATAACTACTTGCTCCACCATTTTTTTGAAGAGCGGCAGCACGATCTTTTAGGATGTTATAGCGACGTTCCATATCTTCTTCGAGCTCAGCAATTTCATCTTCTAATTCAGCAATCTCAGCTTCTGTCTCTTCTACTTTAGCTTCTGTCTTTTCAATGTCCTCTTCATTTGCTTCAATATCTTCATTTACACGATCAATCTCTGCTTCTAATTCAGCCAATTCTGCTTGAATGTCTTCTAATTCCGTGCGTTTTTCTGACAGTTCATCTTGCAGTGCTGAACGTTCTGCTTGAATTTCACTTTCTGTCTGGGCATTTACAACTTGATTGATAGATGGAGCTGTTACCGTTAGTCCGACTGTTAACGCTAAAGTTACTACGACCTTTTTACCATTCACGTCTATCCACTCTCACTTTCCTATGTATAAGTTATCGTCTATATATTTATGAATCTATTCTATTTTATATTAATCATTACTAGCTTTTTCACCAGCAATGCTAGTATAACATCTGTTAATGTCAGTGAGATGATAGAAATGTTACAGTTATATTTCATTTTTGAAAATAAACCTTCTTTTTCATAACAATATAAAAACGAGAATTGCTAATATTCTCGTTTTTCATCGATTGTTATGAATAAGATCAAGGATATATTTAACTTGATTATAGTCGATTTGACCTGGAGCTGAAGGTCTATCAAATGTTGCGAAAGTTAATGCTGAACCAAAGATTTCACCGGTTAAACGGCTAATTAAACCCAAGCTCCCCATTGCCATCGTTACAATCGGGATTTGACTGACTTGTTTCATTTGATCTGTTATCACTAATAAATCTAATAAATCATTTGTATCTTGTGGCATAACAGCCAGCTTTGCGATTGAGCCGCCGATAAGTTCTGCTTCTTTTAATCGATTGATCATTTCCTCTTTAGCTGGTGTTTTATTAAAATCATGGTTTGATATAATCGTATGTACTTGATTTTGTTTAGCTAATGCAATTAAATCATCTCGAATCGATTCCACAAACAACAATTCAATATCAATAAAGTCAACCACTCTAGATTCAATCGCTTGTTTGTTTAATATGTAGTAAGTATCTGAACTAACATTACGTTCTCCACCTTCTTGTTGCGTTCGAAAAGTGAAGATTAGAGGGATATTTTCTAGATGATCACGAATGATTTGTAAAGGTAGCTCTATTTGATTGTCTTGATAAAAATCCGCACGCCACTCTACCAAATCAGGCTGATGGTGATGAAGTTCCGTTGCTTGAGCTGTTATCTCTTCAATTGTTTTTCCCGTAATCGGCACACACACTTTAGGTTGTCCCGACCCAATTTGAACGTTTCTTACGTTTAGCATCATAAGTTAACCTCACTTTTTGTCAATGATGGTATTATAGCATGTTTGCAAAGATTATGTTAATCATACAATAGGAAAAAGGCGTGCCCAGTGTGCCCCGTCCTCCCTTATCGTTAATGACATATAATTGTTCTCAAACTACCACTTCAAAGGTAAATCTATTTAGGTGGCGCTAACGGACGCTAATTACTTGATTCACGTAACAACAAATCAGTGGGAAAGTACAAAACCACCCACTGATTGAACGTTCGTTTTATGTTTGATTGAGTTTCCATTTTTCTACAGATACCGAAGCATCACCAACAAAACGAATTTGATCTTGGTTCTGTTTTGGATATAGCCTCGTTGTAAACACATGGGTGCCATCATTAATAAATACTTCTAATGATGAATGATCAGAAAAAATATGCAATTGCTCTAGTGAAGCCAACGCTAATGACCTACTATCTCGACCATAGCCAGACGCACCGAGTGATAATGTCAATAATTGATCTTTTTTATTATAGTTAATGATCGTATCTTGGCGTAAATGTAATGATAGAGAGTCGCCGATTTCTTCAATAGTAACGATCATTTCATAGACTTCTCCACGTAATTGATCATCTTGATGATCACCAGAAATCGTAAAATGCGAATGAAATCGATCTGCTCGAATCGTTTCGTACTCAGGAAGCGGACGCTGATAAAGTTGACCATTTTCGACGGTTAACTGTCGCGGTAAGGTCATCGCATGTTGCCAGCCTCGTTCAATTGTTGGATTACAATAACTAGGTTCAATATCGGGCAAACCCATCCATCCCCATAAAATTCGGCGTCCTTTTTCATCTTCAAACGTTTGTGGTGCATAAAAGTCAAAACCATGATCCAATTCAATAAATGGTGATGTCGGGGTAAATCCAACTTGCTTCCAATTTGTTTTACCAAGATAATAGCCTGATTGATATACATTGCAATATTGATAACCCTGTGCCTGAAGTCCTTGTGGAGACATAAGTAACAAATCGTGACCATCTAATTCAAAAAAGTCCGGGCATTCCCACATGTAGCCCATTTTGTCAACTTCACCTAATAACATACCGTGATATGACCAGTTATACAGATCGTCAGAGTGATATACTAAAATTGCCCCTTGATCGTCCGTCGTCCTGCCACCTAATACCATATAATAGTGGTTATCTTTCTCAACAATCTTAGGATCTCTAATATGCTTAGTAAAGCCTTCAGGATAATCATTTGCGTGAATAATAACTTCTCTATAGTCAAAGTGAAAACCATCTTTGCTAACAGCATGTACGGTGTTTTGCTCTCTTCCTTGATGAATATAATCATAATCCCCTTCATATTTTACATTACCTGTATAATAAAAATGAATTTGATCATCTTTTACAAATGCACTACCTGAATAAACACCATGCAAATCAAATGATTGATCAGGGTAAATGGCAATCTCCTCTTCATTAAAGTGAACGAAGTCTTTTGATGTTTTGTGCCCCCAATACTTCAATCCCCCTTCAGGATCAAGCGGTGAATATTGGTAATATAAATGGTAGAGTCCATTGTATTGACAAACACCATTGGGGTCATTCATCCAGCCGGTTGGAGGCATTTGATGAAAGGCTAATCGCCATGGATCAGCTAACACTTTCTCTCTTAATTTGGGTTGTTTTGCTGCTATGCCAGCTCGTAGATCATGCGTTAATAAGTTCATATTACCTCTCCTTGGTGATCACGTCTTTTTCAAATTAGATCATTATATTTCCCTCTGCTATTATATTTAAAAAACGTACATTCTTGATTTTAACGAATAATTAGCTTCTCTTATACTTAAGTGCTTTTAAATTTTTACTACGGTACTGCTGCAATGTTAAATTTTTCATGTTTGATAGTCAGGTTTTTAGATCTGAGCCATTTACGCCTAATCTTTAAAGAGAAAAAACAAACCCTCAATTCAGTGAGCGGAGGGCTATAGGATGTAGGTCATGCAGACGTTGCCACAGGACGTGGCGGTCTTAGTCTGTAATCCTTCTAAAGACGTGACGGTCTTAGTCTACGATCTTACACACCCATTGATTAGTCGTTGAGTGAATCAGAACATTAAGTCTCCTATCTAAGCAGATGAGTACTGATTTCTATTTTGCGGCAGGCGTTTTACGGGCGGTTATTTGTGATAAATGCTTCCACTTCTTCTAATGGAGGTAGAGCATCAACAGCCCCATTCTTTAATGTTGTTAAAGCAGCATAACCATTACTAAAACTTAACATTTCAAGTATTTTATTGCTTGAGACTTCTGGCAATTGTTGAAGCGAGATTCGATGCTTTTGCATTTGATAAATAAATGAACCAATAAAAGCATCGCCAGCACCTGTTGTATCGATGGCTTCTACTTGAAAGCCGTGATGTTCAACGTGATGTCCAAACTTTGATTTTAAAAGGGCTCCCTTAGGACCACGAGTATAAATAACCCAGGCCACGTTACCTCTAAATAAACTTTCAAGTGCTTCCTCTTCATCTTCTATTCCCGTAATAAAAGTTAATTCTTCATCGGAAATTTTCAACAGATGAGCATACGGAATAAATTCATCAATCGCTTGTTTACAAGCCTCAGCTGACTCCCATAACGGTAAGCGTACATTTGGGTCAAAACTAATCAATGTATTGCTTCTCACCGCTTGGTCTAACAAGGTTCGATGCGCTTCTTTTATAGGGGCATCGATTAAATCAACAGAGCAAAAATGGACAATATCGTCTTTATTAGTCATTATATCTTTAACTTCTTCTATTGATAACAGCATATCAGCGCTAGGTTTTCGGTAAAATGAAAAATCTCGTTGCCCATCTTTTTTTAAAGAAACAAAGGCTAAACCTGTATTAGCTTCTTTAGTCCTTCGCACCCAAGTCGTTCCAACTTGAGACTGTTCAAGCTGCTCAACAATATGGTCGCCAAAAGCATCTTCACCTAGTTTAGAGACAAATTGGCTCTTCCCTCCTAGTTTTGCTACTGCTACCGCAACATTTGCTGGCGCGCCTCCCATGACACGTTTAAATTGCTGGACGTCCTTAAGGTCCAAATCTGTTTGATTTGGAACAAAATCAATTAACGCTTCACCAATAGCATATAATTGCCCCGTCATCATGCTCACTTCCTTACCATTTGATTAAGGGTGAAGGGGCTATGCCCATCACCCTTTTATTTTAACAAAAATGATTCAATTAATTAATTTCGTTTTTTATACTCTTACTTTGCACTCTAACAAGTAAGAAACTAACAGCAAAAGATACCGCTATGACTAAAAGATATTGCAAGAGCGCGGTAAAACTGTTTGTGTAAAGTAACAAACCAGGGATAAACGTTATCCCCATTCCAGTGGCGGTTAACCCCAATATATAAGTCAACAAACCACCTACTGCACCACCGATCATCCCAGATAGAAATATTTTAAAATGACGCAAACTTACACCGAACAACAGTGGTTCTGTAATACCAAATAAAGTTGATGCTGTAGAAGAAAGCGCATTTACACGTTTAACTTGATTTTTCATTAATAATGCAGCTGCTACAGCAGCACCAAACTGGCCGGCCATACTTGCCGTTGTAAGTGTTTGAATAATGTTTGTTCCACCATCATTTAATAAGCTGATCTCAATAATACCAAGTGAATGGTGTAAACCTGTAATCGTTAATGGTTGTTGTAATGCCGCAAAAACAATATAACCTATACCTAAAGGCGCTTCTAATATAGATACAATAAAATTGATGACGCCTGATTCAGCCATTTGTAGCACTGGCCCTAACACTAATAGCATAGTAGCAATCGTTATCGTTATCGTTAAGAAGGGTGTCACAACAAGGTCCATTAACTGGGGTACAACTTTACGTAACCCTTTTTCTAATTTAGAAATCAGATAACCTGCAACGATTGCTGGAATAATTGACCCTTGATAGCCAACAATATCAAGCCCTAAAAGACTTAACGGTTCTGCATTCCCTTCAGCGACAGCCCATGCATTAGGTAACTGTGGGGCTACCATCATTAAACCAACAACAATCCCAATGATTGGATTCCCTCCAAATTTCCGTGTAGCACTGTAAGCAATTAATACAGGTAAGAATGCAAAAGCTGTATCTGTTAACATCTCAAAAATAGCGAACCACGTATCATTAAATTCCATGCCTAACTCAACAAGTAAACCACGAACCCCCATTAGTAAACCTGTTGTTACAAGAGCTGGAATTAATGGTACTAAAATATCAGCTAATGTTCTAACAATCCTTTGAGCTGGGTTTAAATTTTTATAAACGTCACCCTTGAAATCACCATCATTTTGTCCCTCATCCGAATCGCCCAATACGTCTTTCAAGTCCTGATAAACAGCGTTAACCTTTCCTGTTCCAAAAATAAATTGATGTTGACCTGTATTGTAGAAGTATCCCTTCGATTCTGGAATTTCTTCAGTCTCTTCTTTATTTAGCTTACTATCATCCTTCAAAATAATCCGCAAACGTGTTGCACAGTGCTCGTAGTTCTTAATATTATCTTTTCCACCTACGACTTCAAACAATTTGTCAATTGTATCTTTATGTTTCATGATAGCGCCTCCTCAATTTATATTGTTAAAAATTAATAAGTCCGTTTCTTCTTATTATCTGTATTACCCGCAATATTATTTACTAATCATTTCTTAAAACCTGAAATCGATTTCATATTGTCTAATTGAGAAAAACTGTTCTCTCAAGACTAAGAGAAAGAAATTCGTTTTTCCCCTGATGCTGATTTGTAATCACCTAAAGGCTTTGCAAATCTCTCATCGTTTTTAAATTAGCAACGCTTTTTCTAATTTTGACTTCAAAGTCGATAACCACTTTGTCACTATCGACTTGGTTTTGCTTTATCATGTCAAATACATGCTCAGCTGCAACCATCCCACTCGTTTTAAAGCCATAGTGGACTGTCGTTAAAGGTGGAGAGAAATATTTCGCTAATTTAACATCACCTAACCCAGCCACAGAAACATCGTTAGGAACAGATAATCCATGATCATGTAAGCAATGAATGGCGCCTATCGCAAGGTGATCCGTTACAGCCATAACAGCGGTAGGTTTACCTCTAGTAAGAAGAGCTTCCATTTGCTTATAACCTGATTCAATCGAGAAATCACCAATGCCAATTAAATCTAAATCGACGCTTAAACCTGCTTCATGTAACCGATCGATATACGCTTGTTTTCTCACTTGACCAACAGCCACATCTTTAGGGTCAACGCCAATAAAACCGATGTTTTTGTGCCCACAAGCTATAATATGGTCGATCATTAACTTAGCCGCTCGATAATCATCATGAACAATGCTTGTAAATCCTTCAACTTGTTGCCCTACCATGACAATTGGAATAGCTAAGCTTTGCGCAAGCTTTTTGTGCTCAGCTGTTACTTCTGTTGCCATCATAATAATGCCATCAACCAGTTTGTTAGAAAGGAATTTCAAATATTTGATTTCTTCTTCAATTTGCAAATTGGTATTAGCGATAATCAATTGATAATTATGCTGTTTAGCTACCTCAGTTATACCATCAACGACTCGACTGGCTGTTTCTGTACTAATTTTAGGGACAATTACACCGATCATATGTGATTTTTGATTTTTCAATGACTTGGCTATTTCATTCGGCTGATAACCTACCTCTCGGATAACCTTCTCAACCGCTTGTCGTTTGTCATGTTTGACATAGCCATTATTATTCATAACCCGCGATACAGTAGCAGGCGACACACCAGCAAGCTTTGCAATATCTTTTATTTTCATTTGTTATTCACCTAATTTGATACTGAAATCGATTTCACTTACAGGTTATCATATCTTTTTTTCTAATGTCAACCCTTACATTTAATAAAATTAATGATTTCTAGTCATTTATGTTGAAAAATAAAGTAAGCTCTTACCCCTCTATATATTCAATTAAAACACCAATTGACTACATGGAAAAATGTTCATTCAAATGCCAATAGACGTTTATTTTTTTGAGAGAGAATCCTCCCCCTATCGAAATGAGATGAAACGCGTTAACCTTTTATCATTTTTAATACTTTATCCAAGGATTGTTTTTGTCCAATATGAAAATAGCTTGCAAATGGACAACCCAACATGTTTATACGTTCAACAGTATTGTTTATCGTAAATTGTTCTGGAACAAGACCGTTTTTGACTTCATGCCAAAAAAGCGGCGTTGCAACGGTTGCATCTGTTGTCTTTCGTGGTGAATACGGCGCAACCAATGTCTTATCTTTTCCATGCTGAACATAATCGATGTATAAACGTCCCTGCCTGTTTTTCTTTAACCGTTCAGTTGTAAATAAATCCGTGTACGCTTTTTCCATCGTTTGAGCGATTGCTTGAGTAAAAATCGCCGTTTCTTCATATGTCATACGACCAGATGGAATTGGAATATGAACTTGCAACCCCTTATTTCCTGATGTTTTAACAAAAGAAATTAAATTTAACTCGTCCAATAAAGACTTGATAATGTTAGCTGCTTGAATAGCCAGGCCAAATTGTTCTTTACTAGGCGGATCTAAATCAAAGACAATTTCATTTGGACAGTCAGTTTCTATCGTTTGAAAGGGAATATGATATTCAATTGCGCCTTGGTTAGCCAACCAAATAAGTGTATTTAATGTATTACAGACTATTCGCTTACCATCATCTGTTTCAACAAAATCCATGCATTTAGGGGCATATGAAGCTAGATGTTTTTGGAAAAAGTGTTCCCCTTGAATCCCGTCAGGAGCACGAATCACGGTAAGCAACTTTCCTTTTAGAAATGGTAACATATATGATGAGACATCTCTTATATATGTAAGTAACCCTCCTTTTGTAACCCTTTCTGGCCAAATCATTTTAGTGACATTGGTTATTTCAATATCACGAGGGAGCATGGCCATATCAAGATTTAGTTGCGCTTTTGTACAATCAGTTGGTGAAACGGTTGGCAGTAATGCGTTAAATCTTGGTTCCCTTAACTCACCTTTATATAGATCAAGCGTATGAACTGAAGCACAAATCGCTGGTGGAAGGGTCAGGACATTACCCTGTCTCTTTCCCTTAGTTAAGAAGACTTGTTTTAAGGTCTCCATCGTTTCTTTGTCTAGACCATGTTTACATTTCCCTACGGCTTTTACATCCTCATTTTGATAAACGTTTACAGTAAAATAATGATTTTCTAGGTGCATGGCTGTTAAAAACACTTGAATCGTACGCCAATTTTTTATTTTAAACCAATCATGGTGCTCTTTACCTTCTTTGTAAATACTGTTTTTCCGTTTGGCAACTATGCCCTCACCTTTAGCGTCATAAACTTTTTGCCATAATAGATCAGGATTGTCGTATGAAGTCACCATTCGAAGGCTTGTGGCTAATTCTAATCTTGAAAATAACCTGCTCAATAATTCTTTACGTGTCTGAAAACGTTCAGCAGACAGATTTGCTCCAGATTTTTGTAATAGATCAAACACCATAAAAGTTGCTGGTCTTATATGCATGGCTGTATGAATGGCGTCTTTAGCTTTATACCTGCTGCGTTTTTGGATCCAAGCGAAGTTTGCCTGGTAGGCGTTATTTAATACAGCAAGTTCGCCGTCAAGCTTTAACGGCAAATAAGACTGCACAGCATTTAGATTGTCACGACAATCATTGATAATCTCAGGAAAGTTAACTGTTAAATCTTTATTATTTTTACTTAGTAGTTGTATGTGATCTTTATCCCAACATAAGATACAACGAAAACCATCGTATTTCACTTCATACAACCACTCTTCGCCATCAGGAATTTCCATACTTTCACGTGGCTTCATAATCTCCATAAATAAACCTCCTCGCCTCCCACTTAACATGGCTTATTCGTTTAAAATTTAAACCTGTACTATCGCATAAAAACATCCATTGCTGACAAACTAACTAAAAAAGGAGGCAACAGCATGCACACCATGTGGAAAGGAACAATTAGTTTTGGTTTAGTTAATATACCTATAAAAATGCACGCAGCTACAGAAAACAAGGACATCCAACTTCGCCAGTTACATAAAAAATGTAAAACACCAATAAAATATAAAAAACGCTGTCCAAATTGTGAGGAAGAAGTGTCTAACGATGATATTGTTAAAGCTTATGAATACGCAACTAATAAATTTATCATCTTAGATGAGGAAGAATTACAAGCATTAAAAAAAGAACAAGAGGATAAATCCGTTGAAATTATTGACTTTGTAAAATTGCAAGACATTGACCCTATATATTTCGAAAAAAGCTATTATTTATCCCCAAATGAGGGTGGATCGAAAGCATATGTTTTATTAAGAGAAGCGCTAACAGAAGCCAACAAAATCGGGATAGCGAAAATGATGATTCGATCAAAAGAACAACTTGCTGTTATTCGCGTATACAAAGGCGCACTCGTGGTTGAAACGATCCATTATCCAGATGAAGTTCGCTCCGTCTCGGACCTTCCCAATATACCCGAGCAAGGGGAATTAGAGAAAAAAGAATTAGCCACTGCAAAACTTCTTATTGATCAACTGACTACAGAATTTGAGCCTGAAAAATACAAAGATAATTATCGGACAGCTTTAATGGAGTTAATCGAATCGAAGAAGAACAATGAAGAGATTGAAATCGGTGGTGAGGTTAAAAAAGCCCCAGACAATGTTTTGAATTTAATGGACGCCCTTCAGAAATCATTAGACCGTGCAAAAGAAGAAAAACCGCGAGCGAAGCAAACAAGAAAAAAAGCGACCACCAAAAAGAAAAGAGCTACGTCATAAGATGAACGGTGCATATCCTAAACATTTGCTTTTATTGATGCAACTCATTATGGTAAGGTTATAGTAAAAGATATATTCTTCACTCCTGATTTTTAATTCGAGATAACTCATCTCTTTCCTATAAAACAACTTTATCAGTGGGCGTTTTCGTTTTTCGCCCACTGATAATTAGGTAAGTGAATTAGGATATTAGTGGCCGTTATCTCTCTCCCTAAATAGATTTGCTCTACGCTCTATTTGAGCTGGGTGTTTGTGGACGACTATCTGTGATAAACTTCTTTAAAATGTCAAAAAAACGCTTCAACACATTGCTGCCTCTTCAGGAAGTCAAAACAAAAACCAATTGAGTTACTTCTGTTCAGCAAATCTCCACCATGCAATGGTTCCCACCAATCCGGTGATTCCTGTCATCATAACAATGACAATACTGATAAAGCTAATATTATCCACTAAAGAAATTACGGGTATTGTCCATGGAAAATACGTACCCATTCCAAGATGCATGACAACGTTAGATACAATTACAATCACAAACGTTAGACCAATTGGAGCCAAATACCCTTTCGTGACACTGGCTAACAAAGCGCTAGTTGTGCTGACAGCCATAATCATAATTGCCGTTAGCATGAAAGTCAAAAACTCACTTAGAATTAAAGAAATAGATCCACCATTAATTCCTATGAAAACACCGACTCCTGTAACCACCATAAATGAAAAACTAGCCAGAATAACATTCCAAATCGTAATTACGATAAATTTAGATAACACACTATATGTTTTAGGAATAGGCTTTACCAGCAGATCCTTAATGGTGTTGTCTGTATACTCTCGTCCAAAAACCCATGCAGAGGTAAAAGAACAACCAACCACCAGTAGTGTGGCAGTAGAAGCGAGTAAATCTGACAAATACGACTCCCAATCTAGGTCAGGACTGCTTAAAAATCCAAGCATCAGCGGTAATAGACTGAATACTGAGATAACCACCCAAAAAACAGTGGAACGATATACTTTACGTGCCTCACAATTCACAAAAGAAAGTATTTTCATGATTGTCCCTCCCTAATGACTGAACGAATGGTACGAAGAAAGTAACCTTCTAGATCTTCGGTCACAATGCTTAGATGTGTAGGCGGTTGGTTGGCACTCACTAATAGTTCCGCCACTCTATCAGGTTGTAGTATCGCGTCATCATCCATTAATTTCAGACGCCTGTCCATGGTTTCCTCAAAGTCATATCCTTGTTCTTTTAGAATACAACTCATTGCGCTTTTATCGCGACCATCAAGGAGCAAACGCTTTTGTAGCGATTGCTCCAATTGCGCCATTTTAATGTCTTTAACTAACTGCCCATGATGCATTATTCCAATTCGATCAACTAACTTTGTGAGTTCCTCTAATAAATGACTTGAAATAAAGATGGTAACACCAAAGTTCTTTGATAAATCAAGTAACATCTCCCTAATCTCCGCTACACTTGCTGGATCTAGACCATTGATAGGTTCATCCAAAATCAAGATTTCCGGATTGTGGATCATTGCCTTAGCTAGTCCTAATCGCTGCTTGTTTCCTAAAGAAAGGTTTTGGGCTTTTTTATTTTTGTAAGCATCGAGCCCTAGCTTTTCAACTACACAGTCAATCGATTGGCGGTCCGATATCATTTGCATTCGGCGTGCAATGTCTAGATTCTCAAAAACGGTAAGCCCAGGATAGTAGGTGGCTTCCTCTAAATATCCCACCTTATTCCATAACTTATAGTTCCCCGACTCAACTTTACTCCCCATCATATAGATACTACCGGTTGTAGGCTTTAGCAATGATAACAACAATTTTATTGTCGTTGTTTTACCTGCGCCGTTCAGACCAACAAACCCATATATTTCGCCTCTCTTTACTTCAAGTGAAACATTGTTTACAGCCCTGTGATCACCAAAGTATTTGCTGAGACCTTCCATTTGTATCACAGCCAAACTTGCTTTTTTTACTATTGTCATTGTTATAACTCCTCATCTATTATATTTAGACCCGCCTTTTGTACTTACTCCTTTGAACCTTCAATGCTTTTAATAAAACACATGAGGGTCATGTTCATAGATAATGATTTTATGGATACCTCTTGACGTATCGCCTACTTTCATTAGATATTAGTTTTTATAAGTGATACTTGAAATGTAACATCTTCACCGTAATTCACGAAGATAAACTGAACATCAATTTTTACACCATTGCTTTGTTGATATTCAGTTTAGATTATGGAAGTATAATAATTTATGGAGGTGAACATGATGTTTAATATTTTAGTCGTCGAAGATGATGCGAATACGCAAAAGCTGATGTGTGCTGTTCTAAAGCGTGGAGGCTACAATACTTCCACCGCAACGGATGGACTTGTGGCTTTAAATATGATGGAAACCCAGCATTTTGATTTAATTGTTCTCGATGTCATGATGCCTCGAATAGACGGCTATCAATTATGCAGGGATTTACGTGGTATTGGTGATAATATACCGATCCTAATGGTAACTGCCAATCAAGAATCGAAAGACAAACACAAAGGCTTCCTTGCAGGTACAGATGATTATATGACAAAGCCATTTGACGAAAAGGAAATGCTATTTCGCATCAAAGCACTTCTACGTAGAGCAAAAATAGCAAGTGAGCACAAACTCGTAATTGGTGAGACAACAATGGATTATAATGCCCTCACTGTTGTAAAAGGAAAAACGGAATTTACACTCCCTAAAAAGGAGTTTTACCTTCTATTTAAACTGATGAGTTATCCCAACAAAATTTTCACCCGCCTTCAACTAATAGAGGAAATTTGGGGTATCGAAACAGAAACAGATGACCATACTTTGAATGTTCATATTAACAGACTGCGTGATAAATTCAGAGACAACTGTGACTTTGAGATTGTGACGGTACGTGGTTTAGGCTATAAAGTGGTGATGCGCCAATGAGATGGACAAAAAAGGTTTTCTCCAAAAAAATTAGCCTTGCACTTTCCTTGGTGGCATTGGTTTTTATGGTCATGGTTTTATCCATAATTTCAGCGGCTCTTCTTGCCTTATTACTTAATTGGTTGGATCTTTTTGATTTTGATCAGGAGATAAATCCAATAATTGTGGTGATGTATACCTTTGTTTTTTTAGGTGTTGTAATTGCCGCTCTGTTGAGCAACCGTTCCGTTAAGCCGATTCGTGATATGATGAAGGCTACTGATAAGGTAGCAAATGGTGATTTCTCTGTTAAAGTGAACGGTAGTTTTGTATTAGAATTGGACACGTTAGCCCAAAGCTTTAATAAAATGGTACAAGAGCTGAGAGGGGTTGAAACATTACGTAGTGACTTTGTGAGAAATTTTTCACATGAATTCAAAACTCCCATTGTCTCGATTAGTGGATTTGCAAAATTGTTAAAAGAGGGGAACATTAGCGAGGAGGAGAAGCAAGATTACCTGGATAGTATAATTCAAGAATCCGAGCGATTGGTTAAGCTTTCTACTAATGTCCTTAACTTATCAAAAGTAGATACGATCGAAATCATAAGTGAAAAAACGCTTTACCGATTAGATGAGCAAATCCGGCTGGCCATATTAATGTTGGAACCAAAATGGAATGCTAAAAATCACCATATGGATATCGAACTGAAAGATGAAATTGAATTTCTCGGCAATAAACATCTCATTCATCAGGTTTGGATCAATCTTCTAGACAATGCTATAAAATATACAGACAACGGGGGCACGCTAAAAGTAAATTTGTATCAATCCGGGCGAAAAGCCGTTTTTCGTCTTGAAGATAATGGAGGCGGTATGAGCGATGAAACGATGCACCATCTGTTTGACAAATTCTATCAGGGACACAATTCTCATTATATAGCAGGAAACGGGCTGGGATTAACACTAGTCAAGCGGATTATCGACCTTTGTGAAGGTACAATAGAAGTGCAAAGTGCTCTGGGGAAAGGCAGTGTTTTTACCATAAGGTTACCGATAGATGAGATAGGATAGGAAGTTAGATGGGATGTGTCTGCGCTATTTTTAGTGATGATGTACACTAAATCAGAACGATCAAAAATAAAGAGCAATTTTCTTCGAGCCATGTATTGCTGACAATGCCTTGCTTATCCTGTGGAAACAGCACAAACTGAAGCCCCCCTGTGTAAAGTGCTCTTTTTCACACAGGGAAATGTATTAGGTCATCATTTTTAGGGGGCACATCATTTATTTTTAAAGGAAATAATAACGTAAAAATTTCACACGCTAGCCTCCTAGCATTACTTGCCTCGTTCATACCATTCGCATTACTTCTGAGATCTAACTGTTACCGACAAGGTGAGTTTACGATATTTCTCATCAATATCCATATCTTCGATTAAATCTAAGACTGGGAAACCGTCTTTATGGAAGTGAACACGTCTAAAGCCACTGCTCCGGGGGCCATCTTTGCCAACTCGTGCATGATAGGTATTCCAGATCAGCCCCTCATCATCTTCAACATACGCATTGTGTCCAGGACCACACTCCCCTTTTACTGAAGCAGATGTTAATAATGGATAATGACTTCTGCTCCAATTACTTGGTTCTAATAAATCTGCCTGTTTATCAATCGTTAGCATACCAACACAATAAGTGTAATCGACTAACGCACTTGAAGTCGTTAACATTAACTGATCGCCGACAAACAATGGATATGGTCCTTCTTCAACAAAGACATGATTATTTGCCCAGCTAAAGTCCGGCTTTGACAATAGCACTTGATCGCTTATTAGCTGCCACGGCTTATCTGGATTAATTTCGCCGATATAAATCCAAGAACCCAAATCATTAGGTACAAGATCACGCTGTGCCCAAGCAACATAGTGCCGATCCTTTGCTGTAAAATAAGTCATATCAAGCGTTAACCCTTTTTCGCTTAATACTTGACCATACTGATCCAAAAACGGGATCGGTTCTTCCCAATCATTTTTGTTACATAAATCTCCGCCCTTTTTCAACTTCATCACGTGTGATCTTATTTCTGAAAACCCTTTCGGACTACTTGCCAAGAATATATAGAGGTCGTCTCCTACCTTATGAAACTCTGGCGCCCAAAAAAATTGAACCAAGTGATTATACATCTTCGTGTTAATAATCTCGTACTCAGGGGCTGTGACCAAATCTGCCATTGTCTGTGCTCTTCTAATCGAGAGGCTATTATTTCCATTCGCATCATTTGTTGCGATAAAATAATAGGCATCGTTAAACTTAAAAACACATGGATCAGCCCGATCAATACTAATTGGAAAGTAAAAAGATGGCTGCTCTACCTCACCGGTAATCGTATATTCGCCATCTTGTGTTATATCGATGGAACGCGTATCCCATTTTATTGATCGGATCACTGACGTATCATCACTGTATAAATACTCAGCCTTAACTTGCTTTAATTCATCTAAAGTCCCAATAACTGCTTTTTCCGGTATATTCACACCAATATTTTGTGGTACAGTTAAACGTTCAATTAATTTATCAAAAGTAGCCCTTGAAATGTCAATACGATTGACCGGTTGTGCTCCCTTAATATGGGTAGTCAAAACATCAACGCTGAATGGAGGTGTTGATGTAGGTTTTACATCAATTTCATCAAGATCGGAAAAGAGTGCTTCATAATTTTCGTTCGATTCATCACACCATTTTAGGCAATACTGCTTCTCCTTAGCTAAATAGGTACATGTTATATAGTGGATATGTTTATCACTTTTTAAATCGACTAATCCATGCTCCCTAAAGTTAAGGAAATCAACAGTTGTAAAGAGCAGAACCTTTCCTTTACTTTCTAAATCTGGTGTACCATCAGGCTCCGTTCTAATCGCAACTATACCATAGCCCACCTGCTCAGCTAATTCAAAAATGAAAGGCTGTGTTAAACATTTTGCATTTAGCGTTCGGTTCTCATTTTCAGTTGCTCTGGCAAATAGCACACCAGTATTATGATTAAATGCCTGAAATTCTTGACCATCAACACTGTAAGCAAGATGCATGCTGTTAGCCAGCTTTTCTCCATAAATCCCTTCTGGTTTACGTGTATAGGATAAAAGTTGAAATGATTTTTTCGAATCCATTTAAACGCTTTCACTCCTTTTGATTTAATAGATCCATTATAATAAGAGAGTTGACACAAAACCATGATTTATTATAACTTTAAATTGATATATTCTAACCTTAAGGAGTGGGTTGAGCTATGGAGAAGATTTTTTTTGCTGATCATCATGCAGAGCATAATGCCGATTTTATCTTTCACCTACCAAGTGGTCACAACTGTTGGCTTCTCGTTTTAACTAAAACAGCTGCAAGCTTTCAAGTAGATGGAAAGATGAAACAATATGGTGAAAACCATGTGATCTTGTTTCATCCAGATCAGCCGATTAAATACCAGGCTTGTACTGATCACTATATAAATGGTTGGATTAGATTTAATCTGGAGAGCCTCTTTTTTGATCAAAGTCAACTCAACTATGGTGTTCCCCTTTATATGAATGATCAACAAGCTTGCCATCAACTCACTAAATTGATTGCCCATGAACATCAGCATGGTAATAAAAGTGTCGCCATTCACTTGCTCAAGGGTTTACTATGTAAACTTATGTACAGCCACGGTACAACAGGGAAAGATTTAGCGATTAAATTTAATGAATTACGCCAAGAGATAAAGGTCAACCCAGGCTTTCCGTGGACGATTACATACATGTCTAGGCTAATGAATTTAAGTGAAGGATACTTTCACCGCACCTATAAAAAGCTTTATGGTAGATCATGTATGACAGATGTGATCGAGATACGCTTAAACCATGCTGCAAATTTACTAAAAACAGGTAAATTTAGAATTAATCAAATTGCCTACCAGTGTGGTTATAAGAATGTCGAGCATTTTTCAAGACAATTTAGAGATAAATTCGGCATTTCCCCTGCCTATTTCAAAAAAATCGTACCACCTTTGTAAAAAATCTTCGATAAGTCGATAGTAAAGCAACAATAATCCATATACATGCAACATTAAGCTATAGCAAGAAGAAAAGGGTTCTGTTTTAATCAAGGTATTAAAACAGCCTTATTTGTACACGGCTTAAATAGAAAGGTGGATTTTTGTTTATGACACAGGATCATTTATTAGGTTTAAAACCTGCTTTAGGTTGGAACTCTTGGAATACGTTTACATGGGATATTAACGAGCAGCTCATTCGTGATGTAGCAGACCGATTCGTTTCTGAAGGGTATAAAGATGCTGGTTATACGTACATTGTCATTGATGATTGTTGGAGTTTAAAGGAAAGAGATTCGGATGGAAATTTAGTTCCTGATCCAGAAAAATTCCCAAGTGGTATGCGCGCGCTTGCCGATTATATTCATGATAAAGGTTTGAAGTTTGGCATGTATTCATGTGTGGGAACGCACACATGTGCGGGTTATCCAGGTAGCTTTGAGCATGAATTTCAAGATGCAAAACAATTGGCGGAATGGCATGTCGACTTTTTAAAATACGATTACTGTTTTAAACCAAGACAGATTTCAGGCGAACTCCTATATAAACGGATGAGCCTTGCCCTTAAAAACTGCGGGAGAGATATCTTATTTTCAGCATGTAACTGGGGCGAGGACAATGTTTATCAGTGGATTCGTGAGTCTGGCGCTCATATGTATCGCTCGACAGGTGACATACAAGATAGTTGGGAATCGATTAAGAACTTAGCACTCTCCCAGCTGGACAAAGCATGCTATACGGGCTCTTTTTGTCATAATGATATGGATATGCTCGTTGTTGGTATGTATGGTGGGAGTAATAACAATTTTATTGGCCATAAAATTGGCGGTTGTACTGATAATGAATATAAGACCCACTTTTCGTTATGGAGTATGATGGGTTCTCCACTTATGATCGGCTGTGATATTCGTGATGCCAATCAAGTAACAAAGGATATCCTACTTAATCAAGAATTACTAAAGATTAATCAGGATTATGAAGGAAGAGGCGCATATCGAATCAAACCAGAACCACAATGGTTCCATACAGGTGATGTTTTTATGCTTGTAAAGGTGCTATCTGATGGTGATCTTGCTATTGGCTTCTTTAATTTAAGCGATAGTCAAAGAGAAATATCTTTGCAATTCTGGGATTTAGGTCTTCCTTATGCATCTGGTTTTTCCTTAGAGTTGTTTGATTGCTGGGCACATAAAAATCTTGGTAAGTTTACGGAAAGATTTAATCCTGTTGTCCCAGAACACGATTGCTTAATTGTAAGAGCAAAGGTGGTCAAATAAAGTGAGCAGTGATCGATCTTGTCGAAACTGCCGTGTACCGCTTCGAACAGATGATGTTGCGATCTATTTAAAGCTCGTTTCTAGAAACGCAAAGGATTTTGTTTGTATCGATTGTCTGGGTGAGCAACTAAACTGCGGACGCGAACCGATTGAAAAGCTCATTAAGTATTATCGAGACTCAGGAATGTGTGTATTGTTTCGTTAGATTCCAAGCGCAACGTCATATACGCTGAAGGTGTATATGATGTTGCCTTTTTAAAAACTCTCGAAAAATACAATGGGTCTTTATAGCCTACAGAATAGGCTATTGATTTAATCGACAGGTCAGATGACCTTAATAGTTCACATGCTTGTTGAACTCTATAGCGCGTTAAATATGTTGAAATTGACATGCCTGTTGCTTCTTTAAATAAGCGGAATAAGTAGCTTCGCTCGATTTTAACTGCATCTACAATATCCGATACTCTTAGTGTACTCTTCCAATAATGTCGATGAATAAAGGTTTTGGCTTGACTGGCATAATCAACTTGATTAATGAAAACCTCTTTAGGATAGTATTCCATATAATAGGACAATAACAAGCGTAGCTTTGCTTCACAACGTAATTTAATATAAGCATCCATGCCCATGTCCTTATCAATTTCAAAAAAAGACTTTAGGTTTAGCGGTGACGCTGATGCCACTGGATGATAGGCTGTTAGACTAGTCATTTCCAATAAGTTCGTCGCTTCCTCACCATTAAACTCAACCCACACATATTCCCAGGGGTCTTGAGGATCTGGATAATAATAGATTTCCATATATGGAAAGATAATAAAGCTTTCTCCTTTTTCCAATAGAAATGTACCCTCTCTAGTCCGAAGTATCCCTTTCCCATTTACGATGTAATGCAGTGCATAAACATCCCGTACACCTGGTCCCCATTTATGCAAATTTACTGGTTTATGACCATAGCTAATAAAAATCAAACGATTGTTTACATGTGAACCATTCAGAGTATTAGATTCATTCTCTGGAAATAGCTGTCTCACGCTTATATTCTCCTCTCCATTAAGCTCGTTATATGATTTCCCTTCCAGTTGATAACTGATATTATCCTATTTTTATCAAAATCACAAGATTAGTCATACAATTTCGGTCCCTCTTGAAGTAAAATAACAGTAATCGCAATACGCACAACCAAAGTGGAGGTTAAGCATTGGTGCTACCTTTGCTATCCTCATATCTTTAAAACTTGTATTTAAACCAATAGCTACCAGTGCGGCAATCATTACGGCAAAGGTTACACCGGGAATAAATGAAAGATATGCTTTATATATTGATATTGACAACATACCTAACTCCCTTTAATTATATCAGTTGCAATGGATAATATTAAGTGCTGTTCCTTTAGTTAACGGCAATAAAAATAAGCTTGTTGAGTATTTACAGAAGGTTATCTAATAATGGACACGATATTCTCACTTTATAGCTCAGTAGGAAATGAAAGAATAAATCTCAGTTTAATTTCAGAATATACTAATTCACACACCCCAATATTTACAAGTCGTTTAAAACGATAGATGAAATTCTTCTCGCTGTCTTAAAAGATCCTCCTCTCTTTTTAATTAATCTTAATCGCTTACATAAAGTATAAAAAATAAATAATTTAGCAGATTAAACACAGAATAACATATTTTAATAAAGCGTTAACATGTTGTTATAGAAAGAAATACATGAAATGAGCTATTTTGAGTGATACTGATTATATAGGAGGTGTGAAAGATGGCTAAAGACGTGAAATGTGAGGTAAACAATTGTAAGTACTGGACGGATGGGAATAGATGTGATGCTAGTGTCATTTATGTTGTAAGCCATACTGGAAAAAGTGCTGCCAATGAAAAAGAAACAGACTGTCAAACGTTCGACCGAAGTTTCTAAAACGCTCAAACTTTTTCCAAAGCAGACAGGATTTTCTACCATCGATCCTCTCCTTCTTTAATGGCCCTGGGAATCAATACGTAAACACTATTCTGTTCTTGTTCTACTAACGAAGAGCGTTAATGGAATAAGCAAATATTATAAAAATGGGACTTCCATAAATTATGGGGTTCCATTTTTATATGTAATATCAACATTAAACTTTAACAGAGCCATTATAATAACAAGCGACGTTGGGAAGTATAAAAGAGTTGAAGCAACTGATTTCAGAACGTGAAAAGTTGCTGAAGTTAGATGATTAAAGCCCCGTTAATTCGGGACTCGTCTATTCGCTTTTTTTGATTTTTCTCTTGAATAAAGATATATATTAAACAAAATACCTAAAATACTAATAAATCCAGATATAATAAAAATCAAATTGGCTGTTTTTATCCATCCAATAACAGAAGTTATCAACATACATATTATTATTATATATGAACTCGTAATTATTACATTAATGAGTGTGTTATTAATGTTTTTATTATTCATCATAGCCTCCCTTAACTAATGTTATTGGAACGTAGTAGCCAGCATAACATATAAAAACTGGTAAATATACACTCTTAAAGAGACTTTTTATTTCCGTATTATTACAAGAACAGAGAAATGCAGAGATCTAAAAATTCCCTTCACCAACGGCAAATAGTATACAACCCAAATTAAAAGGAACCCTAACGTTTCCAAACGGAAATCTTAGGGTTCCTGTCATAATTTATATCACACCAACACTTCACTATGTATTGGTGGAGACGGTGGGATTCCAATATTAGGTAAAAATATATTATTAATAAGTGACTAAAACGTTGCTAAATCAACATTTGTGATTATCCGCTAGAAATGCAGTAAACACATGTTTTTACCCGTATTGTATCATTTTTGTATCACAAATCATGACAGCAATGTGGGCATAAATGGACTTGGCAGTGATGTGAATATTTAATTAAATATTGAAAATAAATGTTGTAATTTTACAATTATTAAGTATAATAAATTGTATTGCATTAATTAGGAGGTGATTTACATGAACTTTGAAAGACTTATTTTAACGGAATCAAATGAGTTTTATAGAGTTTCTTTTGATTATAAGAGTTTAGCTTACATAATGATGGTAGATACTTTAAAGCCAACTCCAAAAGCTTATATGCAAGCTGTAATGAATGAAGATGAGGAACCAGCAGATAATTTTATTGACGTAAGAGTCGGTACATGTAAAAAATTGTCTGAAGATGAGAGATCAAAGATAAGAATCTTTGTAGACAATTTAATTTCGTATAAGCCAAACCTAGATTATTCAATAGAATTTTTTGATCTGAAAGAAGATGTGTACATTGGCCAAGCAACTGAACAGGAGTTACATAAATTTTTAAGTGAGATAAATGACGCTTTTAACACCTCTATTTCATTTTCCTTCTCTACTATAAATAATTTAATTCAAAAATAGAAATTAATTGATAAGGAGATAAAATGTGAAGAAATATAAAAAGTATTTTATTTTATTATTAACAACAATACTATTATTTTCGTTTTTTTTACCCGTTATCGTAGAAGCGGGCTCGAGCGTTTATGTTGACCTAGGAAATGGCTGGAAAGCAAGAATTGATGCACCACATGAAAAAAAGACAGGAAAATATCATGGTCACGTGTTTAATCCCAAAGGTGTTCAAAAGGGAGTTGAAAATGTTGATGGGACAAAGCACGATGGTAAAACCTTTAAAGACGTTCCGAAAAAGAGAGTTGAAAATCTAAAAAAATCAAAAGAATGGAAAAAAGCTGTAGAAAAAAACAAAGTTATGCAACAGCAACGGACTAAGTTGACATGGAAAAAATTTCTATCTTGGTGTGCGAAAAATCTAGTTATATCATAAAATTAACTTGGTTTTAGTCTTTCCATCGACGCCATAGGGTTTTAAACTTTGATGATATTATCAATATCGAATTAATATGACAGCTAAAAAGCTGTCTTTTTTTATAAATATTTTGTTAAAAATCAATTAAACCTATTTACTTTTTTGAATAGATATAGTATAATTAACTTATCAAATCAAGGAGGTGAACATGTGGATGTAGAGAAGATAATAGCGACATTCGCTCTGCTAGCAGGAGCTTTCAAGGCAATTGCTTCCGGTATGAAGGATTTACACGACATATCAACAGAGCGAAAAAAGCAAAAGCGACGTCCTCCCACCAAGAAGAAACGTCGCAAGTAACAGACGGGAAGGGTAAAACCTTCCCTCAATAAAATTATATCACATCCACTATACTATGTTAAAAAAATTTGGTTATAGTAATGTCATGGTGTTATGTATGGGTGTTTTAATCATGGTTATTTTCGTAGACTTTAATAACCCTAGCGCTGTTGATATTCTCATGATTTCCCTTTTTTCCTTAACTATACTGGTCTATATATTTAAGTTATGCATGCAAATATTTAAGAGGTGGTCAAAGTGAAGTATCAATTTAAAACAACGGACGAATTGCTTGATTTTTTAAATGAAAATCTATTGTCCACTGTAGAAACAGCTGAATTATTAGGGGTGTCTAAAGCTAGGGTTGGACATATGGTCAAGGACGGTAAACTACTACCGGCCAATGATCAACCAAAAGTGTTTTTGAAGGAAAGTGTTATGGAAAGAAAGTTAGAACAAGAGAAATTACGAAAGAAATACAGACCTTATGATGAGTAAAGCCCCGAATTAACGGGGCTATTTTTTTTGCAGGAATTTTGTGGATTAATGTCGAATATAGTATTCTTAGAGATATTATAGGAGTGAGTATTATTTGCGACAGAAAACCAAAAACAAAAAAGCTAAAAGATTTATGAAATTTGAAAAAAAAGCTAAAAAGGAGTTAGATCAACTTATACAGGAGTTTAAACTCGAGTTCTTTTTCCTTCCTGAAAGAGAAGTTTATCATAAAGTCTTAATTTATTTGAATCAGATACAAGCACGATTAGATCATAGTGATTCAAAAGCATTTTTGATGCCTATTTTCACTAGTATCATAGGATCATTTATAATCTTATACTTTTTAAATGATAACGATAATATATTCGAACCATTTACACACCTATTTCAAGAAATATGGTCTCATCAAGGAATTCTTTTAGTGAAAATTCTTTTAACGTTGTTAGGGCTAATCGGTGGATTTGTAACTGCTTTTTTAGCAATGTTTCCAGTATTATTAATACCGTTGATAGTATTTTTAAAAGACCGAAAAGAAAGTAGTATGAATCTCTTAAAAATAGAGATACTAATAAAACTGATTGAAGATTAATTAGCCCCTCACTAACCAGTGAAGGGCTTATGGTACTTTTCTTTTAAAGAAACAATATAATCCATAATTTTAACAATCTCTTCATCGTTCGAATCATTATTAATTTTATTTAGAATTGAATTGTTCCACAGTCTTAACATTATGATCTTTTTATAAATATCCCATCGCAAACCACTCTTGAATTGCAGCGTAACACTATAGTTATTGATTTTCTTTGTTATAACTCTGTGAAATTTGACACGCCAAATTTTTATATCCTTGATGAGTAACATACCCAACAACGGATAATCATCTTCATTGAAATACCTTAAAAAAAGTATTAATTGTCCTATGTATCGTTCCATGTACCATAAGTACACAGATGTTTCACAGTCCAAATTTTTTTCATGCTTTGACCTAGCCTCTTGGATACTAGCTAAAAAACTCAAAACACTTTCCTTACTATTAAATATAGAAGGATACGCTTCGTTTCCTCCAAACATATCCACCTCTTCTTCAGAACGTTCAACTCCATTCACTATATCGTATCTTTCTATGACTGACGCTTCAATTTCAATTTCGCGTACTTCCAACAAAGCTTTAATTATCTTATCACCAATTATATTTTGAAACTTCATCCTTTGTTCATTTTTTAATTTTTTCTTGTAAAAAAAATGAGTGATTGTAGCACCAATACCACTGCTAAGAATAATTAAAATCAGCTCATTATTTAGTGTTATTTCAAGAAAACCCTTCATTAAAACACTCCTTTTACGTCTATAAATGTTATTATTCGACGTAAAAGGAGAAGGTTCCTGTTATGATTATTGATTCGATGATTTTACTTAACTCTAATTTTCTGACCAGGCTGAATAATAAATTTTGGTCCTTTAACCTGTGGATTAAGCTGCTTAATTTTGCTTAAGCTAATACCATAATTTTCAGCAATCACGCTTAAACTATCACCTAATTTGACAGTATAATGCTTAATATCAGAGCCACCGTTAATCTTTAGATTTTGACCAACTGTAATTAAATTTGGATTGCTGATGTTGTTGTCACTAGCAAGCTTATTAACTGTTGTGCCGTAACGTTGAGCTATAGCAGACAATGTATCGCCTGACCTAACTGTATAGGTTGTAGACCTGTTACCTGTTGATTGAGTAGCTTTTTTCTTTAACCCCAAAATCTTAACCAATCCGCTGACATGGCCATCTGCAATCTTGTCTAAAAACGCTGCTGATTTTAGGTTATTGGCATCTGTTGCATTATCAATAAATCCATTTTCTGTCAATACAGCCGGCATGTTTGTTTGTCTTAACACTGCAAAGTTAGCTGACTTTTTACCGCGATTGTTAAAGCC
Organism: Amphibacillus jilinensis Y1; assembly: GCF_000306965.1. Lineage (GTDB taxonomy): Bacteria > Bacillota > Bacilli > Bacillales > Amphibacillaceae > Amphibacillus_C > Amphibacillus_C jilinensis. The sequence goes on from NZ_JH976434.1 coordinate 233,022, forward strand.
TGTTGCGCTAACATTAGCCTTGTTTAACTCGTCTTGGTTATCTCTTGTTGCTTGCGATACATTACCGTTAAAGATAAAGTCCTCGTAACCAGTACCGCCACCAGCGTTAATATGGATCGATACAAAGTAATCAGCACCCCAGTCATTAGCGTCCTTAGCGCGGTTAGTCAGCGATACAAACGTATCATTGGTACGACTTAACTTAACTTGTACATCGTTATAATCGCCTAGTTTAGACTGGATTCGCTTTGCAATGTCTAAAACGATATCCTTCTCCTGCAATCCATTAGCAACCGCTCCTGGATCTTTACCGCCATGTCCTGGATCAATGAATATTTTTGTCATGTTAAATCTCTCCCTTTATATAAATTAAAAAGACGCTCATTGAGCGCCTTAATTTTGGTTATTAAATTTTTTAACTATAGTGAAGTTTTATGCCGCTTAATCACACCATCTTGTATAATTGGACTACTGCTCAATTCTATCTTTCTTTGTTCGAAATATTTCATCGAAGTCAGCAAAAATAAATATACCATCGCAAATCCATACTTCATTATCTCTTGATCACTTAATGGTGCATCTATTCCAGAAGGCGTTGTGACAGGTCTAACTATTTCCGTTATATAAGAAAGAGTATATGGAGTATAAGGGTTATTTTGATCTCTCATATATCTTCGAGCCAAGCCGCGGCTTAACGAGTCAAAGCCATCCCATCTTACAACTGGTTGCTTTGCATACAAACTTAAAGAGTCCGCAAATAAATCTCTAATTTTCTCAGTCGGATACTGACCGTTACCCACAATAAGGTTGTGACCATGACTGCCATCCATTCCTCTTCGAAACAAATGAATATCATAAAATGAGAAGGGCTTTACTTGATCCATCACATTCCGGACATTTCTTGATTCAGCCTGAGAGAAATTATCAAAATCTCTATTAAGATCCACCCCATTAGAATTAAAACGCCCAATATTATTTCCCTCACTATGAGAAGTACGGTCAAATCCATATGGATTGACGACAGGTATATATATGATTCGGTACCCTCTCAATAATCGTGCTCGAAACGATTTGTCTGGGAAAGTGTTATCTCTCAATTGTTCCATAAAACTAATGCTTGATAGTGCTCCCATCCACTCAGTTCCATGCATGCTAGCAATAATTAAGATTGGCGGTTTTCCTTTGGTCCCCATTTCGATTTTGTACATATCGTAATTCCCACTTTGATCTTTACCAATATTACTAACCTCGTCAAATCTTCTGATTCTTTGAACCATTTGGCCATAGGAAGGAAGGGAAAGGTTCCCAGAAAAATCATACGGTATATTAATCATTTTTACACCTACATCTCTCTATAAATTACTTTATAAGTAACGGTATGGTTTGCAGTAGGAGTACCGTTATGTTTAAAAGCCAACCTTGATCCTCCAGGTAAAATCATTGGTGTTTTTAAATTAAATTTATACTGGCTTGAACTTGAATCATAAGCGACTACTTCAAAGTTAGCATGACCATCATTCGAAATTCTAATAGGAGTAGCTATCCACCTAGTACCATTCGGATTTACAGTTTGAAATAACTGCCCCTCATAATTATGGTTAGCATTTGTTGAATCAATGTTTAATACAGGGAAAATATTTGTGCTCGTTACAGTAAACTCCATAAAATCAATTACGATATCCTTATCCCACTCTTCATAAACAACATGAGTTGTATTACTTGTAAAAGTAAGATTCAACTCATTTAATAACTTGACTTGATTACCTAACATAGTATTCACTCCTTTTTAATAAATAAGAACATACGTTCTTATTTATTGTACAATCTAACTTATTATTTGTAAATAAACTTGTAAAAATTTTTTATTATACATCCTCCTTATCACTAAATTCTTCTCTTACTTCTTCTGTAATGCGTTGACTTGTGTCCTCGATATTTCTTAGTTTATTGGCAATATTAGTTGGGACCAGTACACCAACCTCGGCTAAATTTTCAATTATAGACAAACCTTCATTAGCCATATAAAAAAGCACAGTCGCGTATGCAACCATGCCATTTAAACTTAATATCTGATCAATCACGTTGGCCAAGATAATAACCACCAATATAAGCACCTTACGAGCATATCCAAATAGACTTTTACGTGACCACAAGTTATCATTTTTCCATGCTTTGAAAATACCCGTTACAATGTCTAAGGCCATCAGTAACAACAACAAATGCAAAAACTTAACATCACCAAATAAGTAAAATCGCGCAGCTTCTAAATGTTCCAAATTAACAACCTCCATTTTCTTTTCATCTCCTTGTTTTTCATAATGTAAAGACCCCCTCTATGTGTATTTGGGTATAAAAAAGACACCTCTTAATGAGATGCCAGTGTATTAATTACATATAGCGCGCCTAAATGTTAATATTTCCCCACTTATTTTTCCTATGTGCTTCTATGTGGCTTTCGATACTAGTTAATATTTTCAAGTAATCATCTACTAGAAATTCATGGTTATTTTCATCAATTTCTTCATAATAATCACACTCTTCTACCTTACGGTCAATTGACCTAATGAGTGAAGCTACATCAGAATGAATCAAATGATAATTATTAAAAAGCTTAGGTCTCATTTCCTCTAAATAAGTATTTAAGTTGAATTCTCTAAGATTACCGTGATGCTCAATTAAAGCAAGCTCACCGTCCAATCTAATAATTTCAGTATAAATCTTTAAAATTTCATTCACATCTTTATCAATTTTAGCTTGTTTTTCTTTTTCCCACTCTTTTTCAAATAAATCCACTTGGGATTTCCTTGAGATATACCCCCCAATAAATGTGGCAAATAGCACCCCAACTACAGGTAAAATATCTTTTAAGAATTCTAAAATAAGCATTCAATCCACCCTCTTTCACGTCTATATCTACTTTCGACAAGAAGGGACAAAAGTCCTGCATAAAAAATACGCCCTACTCGGCGCTTGGTTCCAATTCTCCTTTAATAAAAACGTTACCTTTTTCATCAATTTTGATATTTCCTAGTTCCAACGCAACATCACCTCCTCATAATAGAAAAAAATGATTTGAAATCGATCTATTCAGTACTGTCATTAGTATTTTTCAACTGTTCGATTTCTTGTTTGATCCGCTCGTTTTCCTCTGATAATACAGCGACTTTTTTGTTCGCCTGAGCTAATTGTTGTGCGTACTCTGTACTCAGATTGTCGATTATTTTATTTACGTCTTGATTCATCATTCCGCCTCCTCATTATCCTCTGTAACTAACCCCATGTACTCACTCTCATGATTACGTCTCAACCCAAATACCTCAAATACAACTTGTGCAACATCATCCGTTTGGACATCAACATAAAATCCTTTGTCGGTCTTTTGAGTGATTTTAACAGTACAAGGTGTTTGCTCATAAATCCTTACGTAAAACTCACCTGTGATCGTCTCAAGAAACATCTCGTTGATTGTTATAAAATGCTGACCGCTCTCTAGCTCTTTTACGATCATGTCAAAAAACCAGTTTTGCGTGCCCTCGTACGCATACATCAGACGTTTGCCGTAGTTATCTGTCTGCACAGTAGCTGACTTAGTGCCATCGACAGTAAAATTACCTGACACGTTTAAAATATTGTGAAAACGTGCGTTTCCGCTCTGAAAAATCGTAAAAGTATCGTCAAAATTACTACCGTTTTGATGCGATCTTACCTTAAATTCGCCAGCAGACCTGTTGTGATAGAATGTAAAGTGATCGTTCGAGTGCAGACCAATAGTGTGGTTTTTAGGCAAGTTTATTCCATTAGACGTTCCGGACGTGCTTATCAGGTTAATGCCTCCACTCCCGACAATGGTAATTTCGGTAGTTCTTAAATCCTCGGTTCTTAACGAGCTAGCTATTACTTCCCCTGTTAAAGACGCCCACAGACCTGATTCCTGATTGTAAATGACGGGGTAGTTACCCTCAACTAGTTGTAAACCGTCTACTGAAACCCATCGGTTACTTGTGCTTGTGAGCACGACTAATAAAAATTCTATATCTAACATATCGTTAGGTACAGTAAAAGTAAACGAGTGTCTCTCTAAAGTATAATCACTCTTAACTGTTGGGAAGTTGTGGCTGGCTAACAAAGTTCCTATACCACTCGAATCATCCGTTCTGTAAATTTCAACCCTAGGCACGCCTCCGGTCGTTGTATTTATTTGTCTCCGGAAATGACCTGAAAGTGTGTACGATTCTCCACGATTCAACCTCGCAACGTAAGTATGCAACGAGTCACCACTTCTAACACAGGCATTTTTCCTCCCAAAAGGGGAGATCCAATCCTTATCATACCCTGGTTCAACGCCCCCGATCTTTGGATTTCCTTGATGCGGATACCAATAAGTACTCTGAGACAAATCTGTCGACAAATCCGCCCAATTATAAGTTATATTTGCAGTAGACAAGTCGAAAGAACATAATTCAAACGAATGATCTCGTATTAAATTTTCTTTAGAAACTACCGAATACTTTTCGTCTGATTCTGACTCTTTTAAAAAGAAATCTCCATCAATAGCTGTTATACTAACACCGGTTATATCCCCAGCCGTTATCGACCCTAGATTACCTGTAACTGCGGATAACTCAGCAACATCCAATTTATCAGCAGTAACACTGTGTATCTTAGCGCTCGTAATCGTAGCATCTTCGATTTTAGCGTTAGTAATTGCCCCGTTTTCAATTTTCGCATTAGAAATAGCACCGTTTTGTATAGCGGCATTTCCGATAGCTGCATTAGCAATTATTCCGCTTTCTGCCGTTATCGTACCTGTTGCTATTTCATTAGATGTTACGGTATTAGCGTATATATTTCCGCCATCAATGTATGTTGTATCTTCGTATCCCCACAGTTTTAAAGGTGCGTTGTCTGCATAGTCTTGTTGGTCTTCTGGTGCTGGAGTCCAGTCGGTTCGTTTATTTCCTCTTTCCAGTTTTGCTTCTTTATATTCAGATTCATAAGTGACCCCGGTTGGTCTGTTCTGTATGCACAATCTTATATAATACGTTCCTTCTGGTATTACGCTCGTAACTGTAGATAAGCCTTCTTCTCCATTATCGATATCATTTCCATATACATTCAAATGATTTGTATTATCTTCCCTCTCAAATCTAAATCTAACTGCGCCACCAAAGTCTTCGTGCGACTTTAAAAACGCACTAAACGTTATTTCATCCCCGTGTTTTAATCCAACGCTATCAATAGTAATTCTCTCGACAGTTGCGTAAAACGTTGAGTGTTCAGCAACTTCAAATGCGTTGCTAGTTTCTTTTAATAAATTCCTTCCGCCAATCTCTATCTTAGTAGGATTATACCCATCATCAAACTGTACCCCACTGCCAATCTGTATACGCTCAGAGGCAATAACACCGGCGGTAATTTTTTCAGCGTGAATGTTATCTATTTTAGCGTTAGTTACCGCTAAATCTTGAATGGCAGCCGAACCAACGGCAAGCTCAGCGATCTTGGCTTCCGTAATCGCATAGTTTTCAATCTTATTTGTTTCAACAGAACCATCGGCTAGTTTTTCGGCTGTGACCGCTAACTCATCAAGTTTATCGTTTTCAATAGCCCCATTCTGAATTTTAATCGCCGATATAGAATCATTAGCTAACTTTTCCTCATCTACTGCATTATTAGCTAATTTTTCTGTGATAACGGACCCATTGGCTAGTTTTTCCGCTGTAACTGCAAGGTCTGCTAACTTTTCGGCATTAATAGCGCTCATTTCAACGTCAATATCTTGTACTCTGACTGTCTGTGCGCTAACTTCTGACGAATAACCAGACGCTGTACCTCTCGTGTTTACCGCCCTAACTCTGAAAAACCAGATTTCGTTCGTCTCGGCTTCAAACATGATGCTTCCTGCCTTACCACTCCACACTAAATTACTAACAGCAGGTGTAAAACCGGGTGTCTGTGACGCATAAACTTCGTATGACGCAATGGTAGATGAGCTATTGTAATCCCATTTAGCCGATATAACCTTAAAAAAACCTTCCGCTACCACGTTTTGTGGTGTCGATGGCTGATCATCTCTAAAGTTATTATCATCAATCTCAACGTTTTCTACGGCTGTATCTGCGTAATCTTTCGAGTTGCTGTATACAGTTAAATCTCGTTGCTCGATTTCATCTTTATTATACGTATATTCCTGTACTTGAGCGAGACTTACCTTACTAGCTATCTGTTGTTGCATTTGTTGCCAAACTGCATTTACCTCTTCCTCTGTATACTCAACATAATCACCTAAAGTAACTGTCTTTTGCGATACATCAGTGATCGACCTGTCCATTGTATGGATTCGAGCTTCTAAATAAAGAGGTGGACTAAAACTGGTCTCCTTTAGTTTGATCACTTGCCCAAATCTTAGTTGTTTGTTTTCCATGCCTGGTACATGCTCAAGATCGGCGATGGTAGTTTCATAGGATATTAACGCATTAATCTGCTTATCCAACTGTACTTGCGTCAGTTCAGTTAAACGTTCAAGTGAAGGATCTTCGTCAGTAAACTGTGGCTCATACGTTTTAATGATATGCCGGCCGTCTTTACTCCATCGTTGTCGAGCTTCCTCATCCTCGACCAATACTTCTAATCGTGTGCCATCTTCCTGTATTGGACCAAGTCCAACAAGTGCAGTCACTACATCATCAATATTAAAAATACGTCTAATGTTGATTAAGTCTTTACCAAGCGTAATTTCACGACCTTCCCACACGCCGTCTGGTTCAACAAGATCAACATATCGACCTGTTACTCGATTTGCGCTCACTTCAATTCTAAAGCTTAATTCTAAATTAAATAGAGTTGCTATGCGCTTTAAAAACGAATACGGGTTAGTGTGGTTTTCGATTTCTATTGTTCGACTGCCTGTAAATTCAATTACACCTAATTCCCACCCCGTATTAGCAAGCGCAAATTGTCCAGCTGTGGACGCTGTTGCGCCCGATAGTATCTGTGGTGATATGACTTTAGCTGTTTTTAAGGATAGATAACTAGCTGTTGATAAAACTTCGACCTTTTTACCATCTAGGTCAGTAAATTGCTCCACCTGGTTAATTGTAAATTCAACATACCGACCATCTTCGCCTGGGATGATTAAGTGATTACGATCTTCTAAAAATTGACCAAATTCCATACCCGAAAAGGTCATAAATTGAAACGTCTCTAAAGTGTCCTCTAAAGACTTGTGGTGGTTATTGTCTAGTATATTTTTTGATGTGATCACATCAAGCACATGGCTACCGTCTGTTATGTGTATTTGACTCATTTTATCACCTCACTTTATAAATGCCTTGGTCTATATGTGCACTTAGTCGTTAAAATATTATCTGGTTGCTGCACAATCTGGTTGCTGCCTTTTTTTAAGTTAAAGTAGCTGGATCCAAATGTTTTAAGGTCATTTCTCGGCTCCCCATTTAATAAAACATCTTCATTTTTGTGATCAAAAGTGATTTTATCCCCTGCATACGCCACATAAGGAATCTGATAAGCATTGGGGTTATTGACCTTCCACACTTTTAGATCTTTAATCTTCATGGTCGCTGAATTGTGTCCATCGAAAATCCCAATATGAAATTGCACTTGTGCCACAGGCTGCTGAAACTCATTGTTATTATCTTTGTACCGTTGGATGCGCCTTGCATGATGCGTGCCATCAGCTCTTATTTTACCTGCATACAACATCCAATCTTGACCTCTCCGTTCTAATCTTAAAATGCCATCAAAGTCATTCCATAACTCTCCGTAAGCATCACTGTTGGTATCGGATAAAAAGATTAACTGCTGTTGTCTACTATCGTTGCGTAAATATCCTGCTAATCTATTACGTTTCATGTTTTCCCACGCGTCTATAACTCTTAGACTTGCGATCACATTGTTGTTAATATCTAGCAAGGATACGTCAACACGCCCAACTCTATTGCTAGCATTAAATAAATCTACAAGGACATCAATTTTAAAATTTTGTAATTGCTCTGATAGACTTGTTTTTAATGCTGGACCATACCACTTAGCGCTACCTTGTGAGCCGAAACTTTGAGCAATAAAACCACTACCGTCTGACACCATGGATCCAGATACCGTACCAGCATCAACTTGTGTACCTGGTGTCCAGCCGGTTGTTGATGATAGTGGGTTGCTAACGACTAATTCATCTCTGACAAACGGTTCGGTTTGATCGTCTAAAGGCTCACCGATCATCATGTATTCATTATCTGTGTTTTGTAGCATAATAAAAGTTGTATCTTCTTCGACTTCGACCTCAAAAATAGGTTCTGCTTCAGCTGTTCCTAGATTTTCGATGTTTACAAAATCACTTGGAAAAGTAACCTCTTGTTGTGGTCCATAAGCATAAGGATCTGCGCAAACAAAAGTAATTGTTCCTTTACGCTGGTCAGCAAATCGACTAAAATCAGGGATGCCACCATCCACTTTTGCATAATATGTTCGACCAGGCTCATCTGAGAACTGTAACTCTACCGGCTCATCTGTTAGCAACCATGCTGCTAATTGGTTGATTTTATCAAGAGCATCCTGATCATCGGTTACGATAAATCCAATAGGTTGACTAATGTAAAGGACATCAGTAGTGGTTGATTGTATATACGCACCTAAACGACCAGACACTCGCAAAAGATTGTTAGTTACGGGAGCAAAGGGAGATTTCTGACGTCCTTCCAGCAAATACAACCACGGCTTTGTTTCTCCGTTAAATGTCATTTTGATCATGTCGCAAATTGCCCCCTTAATCTATTTGTTGTATCTTGTATCTCAGTAACTACTCTAGCCACCCCTTTACCGACAGCTCTGCTATCCATTTCACTTGTTACATGTACTTCGATAACCACTGGTTGACTTGATGATTGTGTAGCATTATTAAGCTGACTCACAACCCGATTAGCCTCTCCTGTAGGTGACACACCTGTCGCATAACCTGGCACGTTGTTTAACGCGCTAAGGATTGACTTTGTCTCGTCGTGGGTAAACACTTGATAGCCAGCTGGTCTGTTGTATAGACCAAAGTCTAGCAGTTCCCATTTGTCTCCCATACGTCCTAGTTCAATGCCTTGTTCACCAGCTAAAAAATTTCCACCTGGATGGTAGTCAGTACCTGTCGCATAACCAAAGCGTGCAATTTCAGATGATTTGGGTTGTAGGTTTATTGTGCGACTTAGAGGCGAAGTCCAATCAGTATTAAAGCTATCTAACGATGGATTAGCGCTTATTCCAACTTCTTTATCTATTTTTCTCTCTAATGTTGTATTAAGTTCACCAGCTTCGCCTTGTATATCTTTAATAGACTCTTCTTGTTCTTTTAATTTATCAATCTGATTTTGATACTCTTCGGTGGTTAGCTCGTTATCACTTAATTGTTTACGCAGTTCAGACCGTTGCTCACGTAATGCCTCGTTTGCATCCTGTATAGATTTATATGCGTTACCTTTCTCGTCGACAATTCCCTCTTGATATAAGAGCATACTTTCGTACTGTTCCAGCATATTATTATAAGAATCGATCTCTTCATTGACACCATCTAAATTCTCACGTTGTTTTTCAATTTTACCTTCAATTTTTCCAATCTGTTTATCACTAATATCAACAATACCCTCTTGAACCATTAGCTCATTCTCAAGTTCAAGTATTTTCTCGCTAATGACCAAACTGTCTTCTAATGATAAACCCACTTGCTGTTCTCTTAATTCGTTTATCTCAGCACTCAATTCGCGAGTTCGCTCACTAGCCTTAATGTAAGCTTGCGTTTCGCTTTCTTTCTTCTGTTCAAGTTCTATCAATTTCTCTTGATATTTGATTTGATCAGCTAAATTTTTTACATGCTCATCCATTTGCGATGTGATATCAGCATATGATTGATCTATAGCTCGTTGACGTTCTAGGTTACTAAGCTCTCTTAATTCGTCTGATACACCAACATAAGCATTTCCTTGCTCACTAATGGCTTCAACTACCTCTGGATTACGTTCAACTATCGCTTCATTTATTGATAAAAATTCTTCCATTTCCTCGTTTGTAAAACCCGATGCTTCTAAAAGATCTTCTTGTTCTTTTACAAGTGCTGCAATTGCTTTATCAGAATCTGCTTCTTTTAGTTCATCCATAATATCCATGTAACGTAGCATTTCATCAGTCGTTAATTTATTTTTTTCTTGTAACCTCTCATAAGCATCAATAGTCTCATCTAATGCTTGAACCTCTTCGAATCTCTTTTGAATGGCTTGATCAGTTTCGGTAATGCTTTCTTTTGTTTCACGGTTTAGTGCATAAATACCTAAACTAAGAGCACCAACGCCTGCAACAGCCAGACCAACTGGCCCCGTTAAACCTAAAGCGCCTAATTTGCCTAATAGCGCTCCACCTCCAACTTTTCCTAGTACACCTGCCAGTCTTCCGCCGATTTTTACCACTCCACCAATCGCTGTCGTTAAATTCCCCATGACTATGGCTGCAGGACCGACAACTGCTGCTAACCCAGCCATAGTTATAATGGTCCTTTGGGTATCGGAATCTAATTCACCAAATTTCTGTGCTAAATCAGTAGCAAAATTAACGACATCTGTAAAAACAGGGATAAGATGTTCAGCAAATTGCAATGCCAATTCCTGAGTAGCTGATTTCAGTTGTTCTACATTCCCTCTGGCGTTATCTTGCATCGTATCAGCTATATCATTTAACGCACCATCAGCATTTGAAACATTTTCTTTTAGATCAACGTAACCATCATCAAGTTCACTCATCAACGCTTGGAACGTCTTCATGTGCTCTTTTCCAGCAATCATGCTGACATATTGAGCACGTTGCTCATCTGTCATGTCTTGTGTTCGATCTTTGACCAGCCGTAACGTTTCTTCTAATCCGATAAATTGACCATCCGCATCAAAAGCTGATATATTCAATTCTTCTAGCGCTGTACCAGCTCGTCCAGCACCACTCGTTAAGTTGATCATGATTGCATTTAAGCCACGACCCGCTTCACTTCCTTTAATTCCATTATCAGCCATGACTCCTAATAATGCAGTTGATTCAGCAAGTGGTACATTAAATTGATTTAAATTTCCACCAGCTACAAGATACGCTTGCATCAATTGATCAATACTTGTGTTCGATGATCGCGATGCTTCTGCAACGTTGTCCAAATATGCAGGTAAATCCTTGACCTCAATACCTAATGCACTCATCGAGTCCGTTACTAAGTCAGATGCTCGAGCTAAGTCAATGTTACCCGCTTCAGATAACCGTAAAATAGGCTCAAGTCCGTCTAACATTTCTTGCGTTTCCCAACCAGCTAATGCCATGTACCCTAATCCGTCTGCTGCATCAGATGCCGATTTGGTTGTGGTCGCGCCCATTTCACGCGCGGCCGCTTCTAACAATTCTAAGTCACTACCTGTTGCGCCAGAAACTGCTTGTACATTTGACATAGCCGCTTCAAATTCCGTAGCTGTATTCAAAATTAAAGCACCCATCCCGACGATAGGTGCTGTTACTCTCATGGACCAGGACTTCCCGAAACTAGTCATCTTTTTGCCGACATCTTGCATTTTTTGTCCTGCTTTGCCCATCTTGTCAGATAATTGGTTCCATGGATTGGTTTGTTTATTTAACTCATCAGTCACGCCTTTTAATGCATTTTCCGTTTTGTTCATCTCTGCAACAGCTTTTTGATACTCATACATTGCGTCTTGTGTTTCCTTTGAGTTTTCACCTGTTGCCGTTGCGCTTTCTTCATATCGGCGTTTTAATTCTTGCACTTTTCCTTGTTGTAAGTCTAAGGTTCGACTAAGTACATCTTGTTTGCGCCTTAATTCTTCGGTTCCACGAGCAAAACCAGTACCAGATGAGGTGACCGCTTTTTGCTCTTGCTTTAAGCTTTTTAATTGTCGATTGACACCAGCCATCGATTGTTCAAATTGAGCACTATCTAAACTGATTGTCGTTCTTAATGACCCAACATTAGCCATGCGTTCACCTCACTAGATTAATTTGATTTCGTCAATGTAGACCAATTCGACCTCTTCAGATTGATAAAGGCTCAAATAAAAATGGATGTCCATCTCGTCGATTTGACCGAGTGTCCACCCATTTTTCAATAACGTTTTATAGAGTTTTTTTATGCTTTTGAGATCATTTTTTGCGTTTTCCTTACGGGAAGCCTTCAACTTGTCTATTTCTTCTTTGGTTAAGACTTCCCCTGATCGTTTCCCTCTTTATTAACTGTCGGAGCTTGTCCCGTACGCACAAAGTAAAAAACACTCGTAATGGTATTCACGAGTTCGTGCGATGCAATGCCATCGTAAAAATCATCAACATTAAATTGATTGCCGTATACGTCACAAACAAAATTAACAAGCTTATCTGTCTCTTCCAATCCCATATCGGAGTAATCAATCTCAGATTCAAATTCTAATAGTTTGCGATGATGACGAGCCGAGACAAAAGGAGGCTGATAAACAACCTCCTGCAGATCGTCACCTACTAGTTTTTTAAGTGTTAATTGCATGTCGTTCCCTACCCTTCAGGTGTTTCTTCATAAGGCGCATCGAACCAAGTGTCAAATATAATCTGGTCGATTTCAGTGTCATCCGTATCAGCATCTGCTCCATGTTGGTTATCTGAGTTTCTTCGAATAAATCTACCGTTAATAGTAGGCGTTTGAAACGCTGGAGTTTCTTGTTTTGTTTCATAATTCTTCTCTGGTGGTGTGAATTTGCCTTTATACAAAACTACATGTCTATATGCACCATTAGATTTTTCAGATCTGAATGCCAATGCGCCGTATGGAGATCTATCATCTTCACTGTCAATCAGTACACCATCACTATTAATTCTTTTGCCTAAAAGAACTGCTTGCACTCTCTTACTTAGATCATCCGTTTGAAGCACAACAGTTGTAGCCCCTCGACTTTCTGCCGTTTCAGCTACTCCGTCCTCTGCTCTTAACTCGCCAGTGTTAAATGTAGGTTGCACATTGGCTGTCATTGCCTTACCTACCCTCACACCTTCATCGTAAGTAGTTCCTTCCTCGTCATCTTTTGTGACTGGGAAAAAATAAATATCTCTTAAACCTACTGTTGCCATTTATTTTGCCTCCTCTATTTTGTAAAATCGCAAGATATAATGAAAAAGACCTGTGTCTTCTTCGTACATTTCATGTTCAAAGTTTTTCTTAAATCCTGCTTCTTTCATCAATTGTTTTGCTTGTTTTGCATAATTATTTGGATTACCAGGTGTGAAAATATCAATTTGGGCATAAACAGTATTGTATTGCTCACCATCATCCGCATGAAAATCCACTTGCGGTAAATAAAAAAAGCGAATATACTCTGATTCACCTTGTCTTTCTTCTTGATATATAACTGGTAAATTAATTGGTTCTAAAGTATCTAAAATTAATCTGTTTAAATTCATTACATGACCAACCCCAAACTTTGACGTAAACTATCGGCCATAGCTTGTTCAATTTTAAGTCTATTCCTCATAAAGCTTGGCCCCATAAATGGCATCGCGCGCATTTTAGATGTGCCAAACTCAATAAAATAACCATAAAAAGCACGACCTTGATTATCAACGTAGATCTCAATCTTGCCTTGTTCTACATCCGACACTTGTATATGTTCTTTCAATATACCTTTGCGCACCCTTACAACGGCTTGTGCGCCTTCTTGCATCACTTTTGCACCTGCTTTTAAGGCAGCATCTTCTGCCTGTTTCATGTGTGATTGTGTACGTTGTAATTCATTGACCAACTCGTCTAAACCGTTCATTTCAAATTTCATTATGTGACTGCCTTTAAGATGACTGTCATGGTTTTCATCAATCCGTCATCATCTTCAATGGATTCGATTTCATGCTTCTTTTTTCTCCAGTAGACTATTAAACTTTTAGGCCTTTCACTGTCTAATAGCTTTTTCTGATATCGAATCGTAAACTCACGATTATGCTCCATTTGAGATTGAGCAGCTAAAAATCGAGTATTACCTTTTAGCGTTTTTAGACTGCCCCAGGCTTTTGTATACTCTATTTCACTCAGAATCGGATAGCCTTCTTCATCTATTGCATGGTTCTGTTTAAATATTAGTCGATGTATTTGGTCTCCTGCATTCATTCTTCATCACCTGCCGGTAATTCACGAGCTTTTAGTTGTAAAATAATCCGTTCTAGGCTGTATTGTAGATTGGTAGTGATTGTTCCCACCACTTGCGGTCGTCTTTCCTCATAAAAATTAGCCACCAATAATTTGACGGCCATTCCATACCTTTTGGTAGATTGATCTTTAATTCCTGAATCCTCTAAATCTTCTACCGCTGTTCCTATTAAATTTTCGAGAAATACTTTTTCTTGTGGTTCTTCCTCAATGATATCCTCAATACGTAAATATCTAGCTACCTCTTCAACAGTTGGCACTGCCATCTTTCATTACCCCCTATTCAGCAAGTAATGATTCTAAATGCTCTAAAACACCTTTACGTGCTTTACCTGATTTTTCTTCCTCAATTAATTCAGTAACTTGTACATTATCTAAATCGACTAATCTTTCAATTACTTCTGAAACATTACCATTAAGAATAGAATCACCTTTTGCTTCCTCAACGATTTCATATTTGATCTTGTTCTTTTTCAAAAGTTCTAATCGTTTCTCATCCGCTTCAACTACTGTTCGTGCTTCGATTAGTTTTTTTGTGATGCGATCTCTAAAATTTTTCTCTGCCTTGATTTTTACCATTTTCAATTCACCTCTTATTTTAAATTATTAAAAGAGGGGTATAATCCCCCCCTTACATTAAGCTTCTGGATCCGTTGCCACTTTCGCAATACGGAATGCTGATTTTAGCTTGATTTGATGATCTACCCAAGCTGTTAACACAAACAATTCAACACCTGTTTTCACATCTTTATCACGATCACGTAGCATTTGTAAATCGTAGTTAAAGTGGGAATACTGGAAGTCACCAACAATAGGCTCTTTTGCTGCATCCACAAATTCAACTGGTTTTCCTAATACTTGTTCTGGTTGAGCGCTGTATAGTGATGCGTTACCGTTAGCTAACACTTCGATAATGTCCATGTAATCCTTATAAGTCATAACAATTTTCGCATTATCGCGGAAATCTTCATGTAAATCAGCAATAGCATCTTTAATTGCTTTATATTTACTTGTCGCTTCTACTTTTTTGATTTTATTTTGCGTTGAATAGAATGACATATGCTCTTCTCCTGTAGCAGGTGTAGTGGCAAATGCAACTTTCTTTTCCTTAGCTGCTAAACCAGATTCAAGTCCTCTATCTACAGTTGTAACAAGATTTGTTTTTGTTCCATTTAAAACTGTTTCGGAAATCGGCACAAATACTTTGAATTTATGACGACCAAATGTAACCGTATCACCAGTTGCTTTCATTTCCTTCGCTGTTTCGGCATCACCGATAAAGTCATCATCATCCAATTGGAATGCAATTTTCGGAATTTCTAAGTTTGTTTCTTGCGTAAATACAGAAATGTCTCGCAATGGATTTTTAACAAATGGCTCATGAATAAGATCATTAGATACTGTTTTTGGCAGTAACTTTTCTCCACCAGTGCTAGGATTTGTGTTATCACCTAGCGCTTGAAAGACCTCTTTCGTAATAGGCTTATTGGTCATCGTAGCACGAATCATTTCCGCTTTCGCTTCGACTTTCTTTTGTTTTGGATCATTAATACCTTTGATGTTGTTTTGATCTTCGAATTTTGCTTTTTGTTCTGCTTCTAGTTGATCATGCTGCTCTTTAATCACATCAAATCGTTGTTTCAAATCATCTCGTGATTTTTGTAATGTTTGAATATCCTCAGATGTTTTAGATGTGTCAATAGCAGCATCCGCTAATTCATTTTCCACTTTTTGAAGTTGTTGACCGATGGTTGTCATATTTTGCTTGTACTCAAAAAGTGTCTTCTGACCACCGAAATACTGCAAGTCATTTAGTCGTAACCATTGCCCTTTTTGACGTTGTTGAACTGATTTTAATAATGCTTGGCTCTTTTTCATGTTAAATTCCTCCTAAAATATCGTCTATTAGTGCTGAATTTTGTTTGGATTGTTCAGCTATTTTTTGTCTTCGTGCCATTTCTTCTCCAGAAATACCTACCTCGTTATCTGCTTTCTTCTGAAGAACTTTCGGCACATTTTTATATTGCTTAAATAAATTTTCACTTACGGATGCAACAGCTAGATTTTCTTCCAGAACTACATCGGCTAAACCATACTGCTGAGCCTGGTCTGCAGATAACCATGTTTCGTTATCTAACATTTTCTTTAGGTCATCTTCATTTAACTTTTCACCTGCCTTTTGAAGATAACTTTGAATAGCTGACTCTCCAATTCGATCTAAATCATCAGCTTGCTTTCTCAATTCAGTAGCATTACCCATGGCAGATGTCATAGGATTGTGAATCATAAGCATAGAATTTTTATACATATGAATAGTGTCACCAGCCATTGCGATCACACTTGCAATGGATGCTGCTAAAGCATCTACGTACACATTCACTGTCGCTGGATGACGTTTTAACATGTTATGAATTGCCACACCTTCAAAAACATAACCACCAGGCGAGTTTATATATAAATTGATATTAGAGATATCTCCTAAAGCATCTAAATCTTCTTTAAAGCTAGTAGCGTTCTGATCTTCAGGGAATTCATCCCATGTAAATCGGACAATGTCACCATAAATAAAAATATCACCTGATTGACCATCAGCAGACATCTTCATTTCCCAAAATTTTTTCTTTTTGTTTTTTGCTCCCAATTTTGTTCTCACCACCTTTCAAGCAAAATAAATACACGTCAATGACGTGTTATTCGCTGTTTTTATTGGCATTGCTAGATTTTCTCTCGTTCGGATCCAACTCCATTGGATATAGGTCACCAGACAACCACAACTTAGCAGCGTTTCCTCCTTCTGGTGGCTGATCTTCTAATTGTCTTACTTCATCTGGTTTCAACCAACCACTTCGGATAGCTTTTGTATAATAATCTGCTTGTGTAGATGTATCAGCTCTAAGAAGAGCCTTTGTATTAAATTTAAAATAAAATCCAGACATCCTTTCGCTTGGTGTAAGCAACTTTTTCTTAAATTCTTGTTCATACTGTCTCACAATAGGCATTAGAGTGAGATCTACATACATTCGCATTAACTGTTCATTACTGGAATAACTTTGCCCCTCAGTGTCATTTAGCATAGTGGTTGGCATGTTGTAAACGTTAGCTACTCTTGAACGTGTAATCCGTTCGGACGCGAATGTATCAGCTGCAACGTATTTTCTTTCCAATTCTTTAATTTCTACACCTTGTTCTTGGAACAATATACCACCGTTATCTTTGTAAAATCGCTTAAAATCATCAATTACTCTTTGCCTTTTATCATTATCTAAGTTACCCGCGTATTTAAGAATGAATGAGTTTGGCGCTGACTGCATTTCCTTCAAGCTAAATTCTCTGACCGCTTTATCAAAGTCGTTGGCATTCTGCAGAACCTTTATAGGATTAATACCTTTCAAACTACTAGATCCAACTATATGCTTAACATGTAACATTTCCATGTTATGCACATAATATTGATTTCCATCTTCTCCTAACACTTGATACCATAATTCTTTTGTATTTTGCTCTATAACCGGTTCTACATAATCAGGATTAATTAAAGTTAATCTTGATGGCTGCAACCTGATATCACGTTCGATAAGAGCATAGCCATTCCCTTTTTCATCTCTAGCTGTCTCTAAATTACGAATAAATTCAAAACCAGTCATGTTAGGATTTGGATTGTTAATTAGCACATCAGATGCACTATTTTGCTTTATTTCATAGTTTTTATAGAGTTTTAATGGCAAAGTGGCCATACTGTTTGATAAGCGTGTAACGGCACTGAAAATAGTTTCATTGGTGGCTAAGGTAGAATTATCAATACCCCAAAATGTCCTACCTGCCCAGGAAGAAAAATCATATGATACTCCTTTCCATGCAATATAGGCACCAAATGCAGCGTTTTTTACCCGTTGAAATATATTCAATGTCTCACCACCTTTCCGGGGGAAATTAGGTTCGTAATGCGACTTACTTACCCAAAAATCGGTATTGCGTGTCAAACTCTGCCTTAGTCTTACCAGTTATCTCTCGGTATACTGAGTCTAATGTTACTGTGTCTGAGTACAAGATAACTCCATTAAATTCAGCAGAAACCAATTTTCCTTTTTCTCGATAACTTAATAATTCATTAACAACATGATCTATGGTGCTTCCCGGTAAGAACTCCACTTGCTCATACTTTTTATCCATTTCTCCACCTCCTCTACTTCATCAAATCAGCCATACTAACAACACCAATATCTCCATCACCTGAAGGAACAACTAACATTTCTATTACTCTGGTGTGGGCATTCAACAGAGCTGCGAATCCATCAATTTTACGGTACCTTCCTGCTTTTGTTGGCAATCTATTATTATTTCTATCCTTCACTAGCTCCACATTGTTTATATACCAACGTAACATTGGATTTTCATTAAAGATAACCTTCCCATCTAAGAACATTTCTTTTAAATCGTCTAGTGCAGGACCAAGTGTAACGAAACCTTGCCTCACTTTTTCTGTTACATAACCTTTGTCTTCGAGTGATTTATTCAATCTAAAGGCTTTGGCAGGGTCATATGTTATTAATTCAATATTGTATTTTTTCGCCTGGTCCTCAAACCATTCCTCAACTAGATCCTTATTGATGTAATCCTCGTCAACAATGGTGAGATAACCTTGTTTTTCCCATTCCCGATAAGGTATCTTTTCATTGTCCTCAATAACTTTTTTAAGTGGGATCCAGGAATGAGATAAAACAAATACCTCTCCAGTTTCTAATGGAAATTCTAAACAACCACTCGTAAAATCTTCCGAGTCCGATAAATCATAACCTCCAACTGCAGTCGCACCTTTAAGAGCTTTAACGTCATGATGTTTGTTATTCTTCTGCAATGTCTTAAAATCAATAAACGGAACTTTACTACCATTAGCAAAAACATTAAATTGCTTAGTAATGAAATCAGAACGTTCTTCAGGTGTACGTTTATCCTTGTCCCAATCATCCATAAGTATATCTAAATCGAGAGATACGCCCATGTTTGGATTGGCTTTAATCCACATTTCAGGTTGTTCAAATTCTTCTACCTCATCCAATTCAGCTAAATAATAAAAAGTACGCTCATCTTGAATAGCACCATCTAAAACTTGTGCACCGTCATCATAATATTTAACAAGTGGACCATCTAGTTGATATCCAGCTGTTGTAATATATAAAATTAACGGTTGCTTACGAGATCCACGCGATTTTTTGATAACGTTGATCAGTTTATAATCTTTAAATTCGTGAATCTCATCAAAAATACCGAGATGAGTGTTTAAGCCATCTAATTTTTCGCTGTCAGATGCCCTTGGTTCAATTTTAGAGATGGTTTTATCATAGTAAATGGCATCTCTTGTTGGTCTGAATTGTCTTCTCAGCTTCGGTGATTTTTTAACCATCGCCTTTGCTTCATCGAAAATGATGCTCGCTTGTTGTTTTGTATTGGCCAATAGAAATACGTCCGCTCCATTTTCTCCATCCTTACTAAACGAATAGAGCGATAAACCACTAATCAAAGTCGATTTACCATTTTTACGACCAATAAAAATAAGGCCCTCACGAAAGCGCCTTATGCCTGTATCTTTATGAATCCATCCATATAATGAACCAATTACGAAATGTTGCCATGGTTGAGCAACTAATTGATTATAAGCACCTTTTGAAGGCTTACAGAACTTTTCGATAAACCTTACAGGATGATGCCCTTTTTCTTCAATGAAGATCCAGGGAAATTCCTCTGTTCCTTGTCTTTTTAAATCATTTAGATGTCTCTGTGCTGCTAGAATGTTATTTTTACTTGCAACGATTTTTCCTTTAACAACTTGTTTAGCATACCAGGTTGTTAATAACTTGTCGGATGTTTCTTCACGAATATTGCCCTCTTTTACCTGGTCTTTTTTCCATGTAATAAAACTAAAACTTTGATTTGCTTTTTTTATATTAGAAGTTGTCGAAGTCGTTGTCATCTTCTCCATTCACTACTTTCTTTCGTTGTGCAGGAGTAAGACCAAGTGATTTCAGCAAATTATTAAGTACTTGAACGGTTTTCGTTAATTCGATAGCTAGAGGATTTTTCACAAGATTTGTAGCCCCCGCTTTATTAGTGTGCTCCATTAATAAATCAGATTTCTTTAATTCGGACTTCATTTTCCTATAAAATTGATGTGTTTCAACATATAATTTTATCAGTTCTTCATCTGATTCTTGATAATTCTCACCAAGGTATTCTCTGAGTAATTTCGCGGTTGGAACTGCCATTTTGCAAATCCTCCTCTCACTATTTTTTTGTTGTTACCCCCCTTTCATGAAAATTCTTCCGTGGTGTATAGGAAGGGGCGGCACGGTCTAGGGCATTTCTTACCTCCAGTTTATTTGGGAGGGGGGTACTACCATGGTTGCTCTGGGTTTTGATTCACTTCAAAAACTTTAATTTTATTTGAGAATTTCTTTTCGTTCTTCATTCCAAAACCTTTCTCTGGATGAAGATCATTGTGACAAGGAAAGCAAACACTGATTAAGTTAGTGTCTACTAATGCAAGGCTTGGATTATCCTTAAGGTGTACAATGTGATGAACCGTATCAGCTGGTACTGGTTCATCAGCCCTAAGACATACCTGACATAAGTAGCCGTCCCTTTCTAGAACGGTGTCCCTCTTTTTTTGCCACATCCAACTTTTATAAAAGACGTTTCTCATTCTTATCGTAAGTTTAGTTTTTTTCGTCCAAAGGTATGGATAAATTTTCACTTATGTTCAACTTCCATTTTCAATTGATTATGCAAGAAGATAATCTTCCGCTTTAACTTTGCTAATTTGTTTTTCTGTTTAATTTTTAGTGGATGTTTATTTTGCAACCTTCTTATTTCCTCTTGCATCTCTTTTAGATCATCATTCAAATAATGTGTGGTGTATTGTTTATTACAATTCGGACACTCAAAATAATGGCGTTCAACATTGTTTGGTAATAACTCAAATGACTCAGTAGTTAGTTGTGTTAATTCAAATTCGTGGTTGCAGCTATCGCATTTAGTTATCATGATGGATCACCACCTTTATGATGTAATAGCGCAAAAACTAATTCATTTGAAGTTACACCACAGTCATTTGCAATTGGTTTAACTTTGTTATATGCTTCTTCGAATTCTCTCAATACTCTTGTTGCATGTCTTGCTTCACGTTGAATAGCCTTAAGCCCTTTTAGAGCTTCACTAACACCAACGTTTAACTTACACTTTACATCGCCCATATTCTTTGCTGTTCCTTCGCACGACTTAATGTCTGCCATGACTAACACTCTCCTTTTATGCATAATAAAAAGACACCTCATTGAGATGTCTTAGCTTGCTTTATTCAAATATACTTGGCTCATACCATCGTTCTACAAACGCCATACCGTCATCGGTTCGCTCTGTAGTAATCTTAATAATATTACCACTCCCTTGTAGATAGGGAACTTCCCAAAAACTAACCATTTCATTAACATCGTCTGTTTCTTCGGCAATATGTGCAGCCAGATCGCTTGCATACATATCTACCATTTCCTTGGATGTACCAGCTGAGTTTTGTCTATCAAAAGATAAATCAACTAAAACAATATACCCTTCATCAGACCCCAAATCTTCGTTAACACGAATGTCTAGAATAGATGTATCTTCATATTGTTCGCTGACCCTTGATCTAATTATTGATCTTATCTCAGCTTCATCTACAGTCAAATTAACATCGTCAATTTCCCCATTAATCTCATCTAAATCATCTGTCTCTTCTACGTTCGATTCCTCGACTAATTCTTCATTGTTTCTCTCGTTTTCCTCTCGTTCTATTCTTGTTTTTTCGTTATACTCCATTATTGTTTTATCTCGTTCATCAAGCTCATTATTGCACCCAGCCATCAATAATAAAATAAATGATAAAAGTAATATTTTTTTCACAAGACTAACCTCCTATGTAATAATACATAGAATTCTATCATTTTTTGGTTAGGATTACCATAAGCAAAAGCACCACTATGGGTGCTTTACGTTTATATCTTTATAGAACTTTACCAGTCACGTCTAAATCTTTTCCTTTGTACCAACAACTATAAATTTTTATTTTCCCTATACCTTCTAACTCTTTCGCTTTATTAATGTAATCTTTAGCATGATATTCCGAAACTAATTTCTTACCTATTTTAAATTCACCACTTTCTCCCGCTACATCCTCGAAAAAATCCAACATAAGATTCAATTCATTTCTCATTAAGGTACCTCCTCTTTGTCTACTCAGTTCGACATAAAGAGCTAACCGCACCACAAGAGACAATTTACTTAGTCTTCCTGAATTTTAAATCAGAAGGTAATACCTAATGCTTAATTTTTTCATTAGCACCTCGCTTGCACATAAAGCACCTATAACTAATCCGCTTCATAGGCGTGATCATATTATAGGTGCTTTATAACAAAATTAGTTTTTCCTTATGCTACCATAATAACACGAAAAGTGACGTCAAAAGTCGCATGATAGTCGTATAATTTAAAGTTAGTTTCATCTAAAGGGATTTATAGTAATTTGCAGTGATCAGAAAATATATGAGTTGATTTAATGTGATTTAATGTGATTTAATGTGTTATAATATGTTTAGATATTAAAATAATATCTAAACATATTTATTTAATAATAAAAGTGCAATTTAGGAGGCTTAAAATGATGAAAGAATACACTTCATTATTTGCGAACATTGATCGTTCTTTTGCAAACTTGTTTCATCAAATTGGTGATAGTGTTAGTCTCAATAATTTATTGCCTATAACAAAAAAAGATATTGAGTATGATTTTTCAAGATCAAGTAAGACTGCAATCGAAAATGATTGGAAGGTTATGGGCGAGGAGGTGCACAAAGCCTTTGACGAATTGTCAAGAGAATACCGAGTCATCGAATCAAACTGAAAGTAATTTAGAAGAAGCAGCTACAGCTGAGGATATTATTACTCCTGAAGTGGATGATATTCTGGATAAACTTGACCCAGAGGATAAGAAGCAAGTCCTTACAAGAATTGAAGAATTTTCTGGACCGATTCCTCCTCCGCATCTCTTAAAAGGATATGCAGAAGTGTATCCAGAGGCACCAGAAAGATTTTTCGAATTGCTTTTTAGTCAATCGCAACATAGAAAATCACTTGAAATTACTCATCAAAAAAGAGTATTAAACCATAGGCTAATTAGTCTCCTTTTTGGTTTCTTTCTAGTTTTTTCGTTTTTTATTTCAGCAGTTATATTGCTTGTCAAAGGACAAGAAATAACTGGATTAGCATTTTTAATACCTCCACTGGGTACTATAATTAGAGGTCTAATAATATCTACTAAATCAAAAAAAGAGAAAGCAGATACAGAAGACAAAGAAACAGCATAAAAAAAGTATCCAATGATATTTATGGATACTTTTTTTATTATTTAACTCCATCCCAGCACATCAATAGTAGCTTGGATAATTTCATTGCGCCATCTAATCGCTGTTGCTCTATTTACAAAAAGTCTGTTTGCAGTAGCTTCCCAAGTTAATTTGTTTCCATTGTTCCAATACCGGATTTGAACAAGCTTTTTATAATTATCTGGAAGAGCATTATATACTGTTTCAATTGCTTCAGTGACCTCATTCAAATGTTCAAGCCTCTTGCTAGCTGTTAATCTTATAGCCATACGCTCAGTCGGGTTACCTGGGTGTCTAACACTATTAGCCCCCTTTAAAATCGTTGGATCGTCCGGATCCTCGTCAAATGGACAAATAATCGATTCCCTTAATTTAGCAATCCCTTTCAGTGTAGTATGGTAATTATACCACTCTGCCTCTACATGTTTAAATGTTACTTTTTTATGTCTTAAAGTCTTGGTCATAGTTTCTCCCCTAACCTATAGTTTATTGTACGACTACAGATTCTAGCGACAATTTAGCCCTATTTTTATTTATCCTTAGCAGACCCTTATTACAAAATTCTTGATCTAATTCAAATCCAATCCATGTTATAAATGGTGTTCGGTAAAATTGTCACTTTTATTCCCCTCTCTACATGTTATAATTTTCAAGGGGAACATTTGTTCTTTTTTTGCTTAGAGGTCTATTATAGACCTCTTTTATTGCTAAAACAAACTTTCTTGAAAATAACCATGTTTAGCAGCTACAGGATTTACCCATAATATCTCTTCTCTTTTTGCTCCCGCTTCAGCTCTCACATTTAAAGTTTCTTTATGCCAATGACTTAAATATTCGTTATACGCTTCGTGTTCATATCCAGACAGTATGACTGGACCAGGATGTTCATTCAGTTGTTTAATTAGCTCAATGTGATCATATAAAGTCATTTCATGTTTATAGTGTCGTTTCGTTCTAGTTTCAATGACATATGGTGGGTCAGCATATATTAGGACATCATCACGCTTATATCGATCTATTAATTGATCAGCTGGTTGGTTTTCAATTTGAGCTTCTTTTAATCGATCAGCAACCATCAATATTTTATCTGGTAGCCTACTCCACTCCTTTGCCGTCTGAGGACCATTGTATTGAATGATGCTTCTCCAACCTGTTCGATCACTGGTTTTCGCACCAATAGCTTGCCAACAACGCACTAAAAATTTTCGTGCATGTTCCAATTGATCCGATTCATTATCAAGATCATAGGACGCATAATATTCTTCTCTTGAAAGTGGAGTAAATGCTATTTGTCTTGATAACTCCTGTGGTTGGTCTCTTATAACCTTAAAAAGATTTACAACACTGGAATCTAAATCATTTATAGTTTCAACGGTTGACTGTGTCTTGTTAAAAAATACCCCACCCGATCCAAAGAACGGTTCAAGGTATGTATTATGTTCGGGCATGTGACTGATTATCCAGCTGGCCATGCTCCACTTACTACCTGGATAATGCAATATTCTTGGTATAGCCATATGATCACCTTCTTTCAAATATTATTCCTGCTTGAACCATCTTCAATATCAATACGCACTTTATATTTCAATGCGTTGATCTCTTCAATAACTGTTTTAAATGCAGTGTTCCAACGCTTATAGTTAATATCCGCTTCGATTTCCTGCTTTCTGAGGTCTGCCACAGCTATATCAGCAGTGGCAGTTTTATTTGATTTAGCCTGTATATATTGTTCGCTATGTTTTAATTTACGATCAATATACAGGCGTTTATTTTGCTCGTAAAAGATAGTGGATAACCTACCGATAAAAATAAGTTGTTTTGATAACAAGTAAATCCGCTCAACTTTATCTTCTTCGGATAAGTTCATCAGTTGCTGGTGGTACCGCTTGACCTCTTTTAGGTTTTCATCAACTCTTTTATTCATATCGTTCACTAAATCACCTGCTTCGTTCCTCGTTAATATCCCCTAGTACGTCTAATGGAATCATAGCTCCACATTCTTTACATTCGTAAATATCCATGTTCCAGAATTTCATTTCATCTTCTCCACACTGTGGGCAAATATATTCCAAGCGATCACCTCTTAATATCGGATGCTTTTACAAACACACCATTGATCATTTGACCTGTTCTGCCAGCAATCTCAGTGTAAGCTTGATTTAAGCACTCATACAGATCCATATCGTTCTGCTGAGAAAGAATAATTAACGTAACAAGCACATCACCAATCCCATCACGAAGTGCATCTTTGTCATTTCGTGCAAGCGAAGCGGCTACTTCTCCTACTTCTTCCGTAACTTTTAAAAATTGCTTACTACTCTCCGCTCTGTCTAACCCTTTATTAATGGACCATTGTTCAATCTTAGAAACTAACTCGTTCATTTTATCCTCCTAGAAAAATTTATTAGCAGCACACTCATTATCTATTTGCATAGCTTGTAAACTAACCAGTGTACGCTTAAGTGTTTCGTAATCTTTGCCTTTTACCTCGTGATAATCAAATTCGTTAGCCAGTTTTTCAATTACTTTGATCCGCTTCTTAGCATTTAAAATCTCTGAGTATGGCATTGATCTACTCACCTTCTAAATTTATAAATTGTTTTAAAATGCTTTCGGCAAACTCTGTTGCTATTTCTTCCTCACTTGGTAGTAGATCGCGAATATACCGGTTACCAGTAAATAAAATTGATAGTCTTCTTGTATGCTCCCATATATCTGCCCAGGTTTTTACACCATATTTTTCATAAAGCGGTCCCCTATATTTGTCGTATAGATCTGACAATGGTTTATTACGTTGGTTTTGAGGACGTAAATCTTGACCAGTTAGTTCTTTAATTATCTGCGACTTTATATCGGCTACTAGTAAATTTCGTTCTTCCTGAAGCACAACATTTAATCCTCCTTTAGTTTCCGCTTAAGATAGTAAACAGCAGTAGTCGGTAATTCTAACTTTTTCGCAATCTCTGAGACTTTCATTTCAGTAGATTTTAAGAGATTGATAGCTGCTTTTTTTTTAGTTTCACGACTTTTCCCGTTACCTTTTATCAGCTCTCTCATGACTGGTAACGGGGTTTCTGTTATCTTCGCAAGCTGTTTTATTGTCACGCCATTATCACGTGAATAGTTAATATCACTAGACGTTAAATCAGGTCCTTTACATATTAGAGACTCGATCTTTTGCTTTCTTCGTGGTGTAGTTAACTCCTTTCTTAATTTAGCAAGTTGGCGTTCTAGTTTAATCTTTTCTGTTCCTTTTGTCTGGTCGATTTCTTTAATTAACTTGTCTATATTTTCGAGAAGAGTTACACGATCTAAATTCACTTAAATCACCCGCTTCTTGTATTCATATTGCTTAACGCATAAATCTGGCATGTTCGCTCTAACTAAAGCCTCTGCAAACACTGGGGGAACAGAATTCCCGCATCGAGCAACTTGCTGTGTCTTTGGATACCTACGCCCCTCATAATCGCGATCAATAACATAATCATCTGGAAACCCTTGTGCCTTGAATAATTCATGCGGTTGTAACATTCGCATACCAATGTCAACGATCTTATAGTCTTGCCCCGCTATTGTTACTAATCCAAATCGATCTCTTGTGGTAATAGTATGAAGCGGATTATTTATTGATTGACCGATATCTGAATCGTAGTATTTTATTAAGAAAGCTTTTACCAATGCGTGATGATCTACAGTAGTTATGGTGTGTAAAGGCTCTGTCATACTTAATCCGGATCCGGTATAATTACCTCCATAATGTTTTGCGATAAATGCCGAAACAAGTCCGAAGCGGTTAGCGGTTGGAATTGTCGCAATCGGTTCTCTCAATGTTTGCCCTCTTACTCCCTTTTCAGTAGTTTCAGTATAATAATGTGCTAGAAACGGGGTTATCAAACAATGCTCTCCTTTAGTTGTAATAGTTGTTAGTGGTTTATCAATTTCATATTGCAACCTATCTCCACCAAATCCAGTTTGTCCAATACGAACTATATAAGGTTTTGGGTCATTAATTACAAATCGCTGTATACCTCTTGCTATTCTCCGTTGTGTATTTTCTGCTAAAGGCTTCTTACGATTAAAAATGCTAGGGCATGGAATTGACCAGTCTATTATTTCAGAAGCTTTACTGTACGGTTTCTTTAAACCAAGCTGGACATTAACATCATCATTTGGTGCGTGCGTTGGTTGAGGCCATATGATCGGTTGACCATCACAACGTGCAATTAAAAACAATCTTTTTCGAGTGGTTGGCGCTCCAAAGTCGCAAGCTTTTAACTCTCTTGTATCAACTTGGTACCCCAATGCTTCAAGCGATTTTTCAAAACTATTAAATGTCATGCCTTTTTTATCTGGATCGGGAACAAAATCACCTTTACCGTTCTGCTTTAATGGTCCCCATGTTTTAAACTCTTCCACGTTTTCTAACATGATCACCCTCGGCTTAACTTTAATCGCCCAGTTAACAGCTACCCAAGCAAGCCCTCTGACACGCTTATCAACTGGCTTGCCACCTTTAGCTTTACTAAAGTGCTTGCAATCAGGCGACAACCAACATAATCCAACCTTGCGTCCTTGCACAACCTCAGTAGGGTCAATATCCCACACTGATTCACAATAATGTTCTGTGTCGGGGTGGTTAGCCTTGTGCATTGCTATAGCAGCTGGGTCATGATTGATAGCTATATCAACATTTAAACCAGTAGCAAGTTCTATACCAGTGCTTGCACCACCCCCACCAGCAAAGTTATCAACTATGATTTCCCGAAACAGATCAAGTTGCTTTTTCATTTTCTGTCTCCACATCTATACCAACTGCTTTAAGTGCTGCTAGGCATATTGCTGTTGGTGCTGATTTGTGACTTACTTCGTAATTAATGGCGTGGAACCCGTCAAAATATTTAAAATTAACACAATAAACCATTTGATCATCCTGTTCAACATCGTTAATGTTGAAAATCCTAGTATCTCTTAACTTCTCAACAATCCTCCAAGCATGATCTATCCGTTTAAACGGGTCAAAATCAACCCCTAGTGTGATAGTTTCCGCAAACTCATCATCAAAGGCCTCAAGAATATCAATATTTTCATGGTGCGTTGTTTTCCAGCCCATTATTTTAGCAATTCCTTCTAATCTATCAATCTCCCGTTTGTCCATGGTTAATCCCTCACTTTAAATAATCTTTTGTCACACTCTTTACAGTAGGCGTACTTGCCACTTTTATGACTTAGGTGGGAATAAAGCTCAGTGTTGTCTGGATCTTCACCATCAAATCTAAACATACTTGCTACCGATCCTCTAACTTGCTCCTTAATATAATACTGACCGTCATTGCCACAATGATGGCATTTATCAATCGGCGCTTTGTCCATGGTTGACCTCCTTATGTTTTTTTTCTAAAAGCTTCACAACATCTACACCGCTTGAATATAGTAGTCCACTTATTCTTGCAATTTCACCTATTTGATAACTACCTAGCGAGAAACAAGTTACTGCATTCACGACCTTATTCTGATCATTCTCAAATAAAATTTCGTTTATTTTCACGTTACTGACCTCCTTAGCGATTCAATCTTTTACTTTAAACAAAGATAGTTGCTTCTGCTTTTCGGCTACCCAACCAGCGTCAACCCAACTTTTAAAAATTGATTTTCTAAACTGCCCATAAACTGCTTTTCCTTCTTTTCTGTCATTACCTCGGCTCCTGGCCCACACCCACTCACTTTCTGCCTCAATCATTTCAACGTCAGAGTCTATATATACAACTGGCATTTTTCACCTTAGAACGGCAAGTCATCATCACTAATATCAATAGGCTCTGCACCATCTGGAGGTGTATTGGTATTAGGTTGATTACTGCCTTGATTTTGATTTCCGCTATTGGAAGCGGTTTTGTTCTTTGACTCAAGGAATTGCACTGATCCAGCCAATACCTCAGTCACATAAACCTTTTTCCCATCTTGGCCATCATAGTTGCGTGTTTGAAGGTTGCCATCTATTCCGATTAAACTCCCTTTACTCATGTAATTGGCAAGATTTTCAGCTGCTTTATTCCATATCACACAATTTATAAAATCTGCCTCACGATCTCCTTGTTGATTGGAAAATGGTCTGTTTACAGCTATCGTAAAGTTAGCTACAGCTTTACCACTTGCTGTATAACGTAAATCCGGATCCTTTGTTAATCGCCCAACCAAGACTACTCTATTTAACATGTCATGCACTCCTTAAATAAAAATAATGTAACTAAAGCGATGCGGTTTTGCTTTAAAGGTCTTAACAATCTGCACATAATCACCATCTGCATTTAGATATCTATGCTCGAGTACGAATAGTTTCATTTTCGATCACCCGCTTCAGTGAGTGATCGCTCCCGCCAATCTTCAAACCATTTTCGCCCCTGGTCAGATGGTTCGCCAAATGGTCCATTACACTTGTGATGCGCCCAATCGTGGCACCTGCGACATACAGTAACGCCATTGCGCTTATGACCTGTACCACCTTGTGATCTATACGTGATATGATGTGGCACGCTGTCTATTAAATGATTACCGCATTTAACGCAACGGTAGTTATCACGTTTAAAGATTGCTAGAATTGTAGGTGCATTAAAGTTTTTACTCTTAGCACGTTTACGCTTCTTTTTAATTTGCTGATCTTTACTGTACGGATGAAATTCACTTAACATTTTTATCACCCGCTTTTAGATTTTTTTAAGTAGTCACTTAATAACTTTTCAGCATCTTTTTGATCAACGTTATTCTGCTTGATTTGATTTTCCCGCTTTTGACGCTCTTCTTTTTGTTGTTTATACCAATCAGGGGTTTGCTCAACTTTGGTATTTGAGTAACTTTTTCTCTGCTTAAGTACCTGATCATTATAGCGACGAGCATCCTCTAACGTTTTAACGCCATATATTCGCCAATTATTAAACACAGCTTCAATAAATGAGATACCTTTTGCCTCTTTCTTGGCAGCTAATTTTAAGGCTGCCAACATAAGGTCCTTGCCCCACTCATCATAGAATTGACCAAGTAATTCATAATTGAATGGCGTTTCAGTAATAGCCTTTTGGAGGTTATCACGATAGAAATCAAGAATTTCTTTAAAATCAGGATCATTGAAATCACGACCACCACTATCTTTATTATTTATTAGTTCTTGTTGTTGTTCTTTATCTTCTTCTTTATCTTCATCTTTATCTTTATCTTGCCCACTTACCGTTGACGAATCGGTGCACGTATCGTCCAAAAGCCTGTCATCACTGACTTTTACATTTTCTTCATGTTGCGATACGTCAGTCGTATCGTTAATCGATTCGCTAGACGTATCGACAGACGCATCGTTATACGATACGTTGAACGAATCGTATATTGCTTTCAGTTTGGGATTCTCAATGTGTTTACTTACATAAGGAATCAAACTTAAATCTTGAACTTCTTCCAATTCGGACCTTACACAATCCTCTACTGGCTTACCGCCTTTTCTAAAGTTGTGTTTGCCCCAATTTATAATTGCTATCTCTCTTGATTCGTTACTATAAGCAATAATTTTATGGTGATTGATGAAGCGATCCATTATTGCATTGACACTCTCTATTGAATAACCAGTATCAAAAGCAATTTGCTTTTTAAGAATTCTGTAGATGCCGATCTGAGTTGTTTTTGGATTGGTTAACAAATACAGAAAAAAGTATTTGTCCTCTGGTGTAAATTCCTCTACTATCTTAGGATCGTTCCAGAAATCCAGTTGTACCATTCTAAATTTAGCCATATAGACCACCTTTTCTAATTTGTTGTATAATAGGTGCAGGATGATGTTGCAGCACCATCCTACGATTTGTTATAAAGGTCTCCATGCTCCTACCCACTTCTTTGCCTCGTTAAAGTCTACACGTTTAACGTCGCGATAACCTGGAGCATGGAACGCTCTTCTCATCTGACTATATATAGCCGAGTACAGCTGGCCTTTTGTTTCAAGCGCACCTGTGACTCCATCTTTCCACAATGTTTCAATCCGCTTCTTCACTGCGTGATTCAAAGAGACTGCTTGTCCATGGTTAAGTGTTAGTTCATCATCAAACTTCTTAGCCAGCTTATTAACTTGCCCCTCAACTTTATCTATCCGTTTATCAGATTCAATCGATAATTGCATAGCAGCTACTAACTGTTCACGTTCTGTTAATAGTTTAGGTTGTTTAAGTTCTTCTTCCATTTGATTAAAAGCTTTAATATACATTTCTTTGTATTCGGCTGATTTTTTTCCCGTATAGCCAAAAATCAAAAATGATAATCCGTCACGCTTGATCAAAAATTTCTTATACTTTCGATTTCCATCATCTAGATAATCGATCTCCACAAAATTGTGGAGATGAAATTCATCAGTACACTCCAAATTTCGTATGTCCCTCAAAACAGAATCGTGTCTTTTTTCAAATACTCTAGCAACCGTTACACTATCTGTAACGACTTGATCATTCTTTATAAAAACAAGTTCATTCAATTTCTTCACCTCTTTGTTGAATTTTTAAAAGGAGCTGATTAGTCTATCAACTCCTTATTTTGTTATGCAATAATATGAACAGTTCCCGCTTCAATTAGTTCAGCTAATTCTTTAGTTAAGTGATCTTTTATGTTATCCATCGCCTCCAGTTGCCAAGCTCCACCATCGGCTGCAAATAAAGCACATTCGCCACCATCTCGCATCCGCAAAACAAAATTGGATTCGGGTTGTTCGACTTCTGTGAAAGTACGGTACGGAGCAAGTAAAACAGGGTTAGGCACCTTAACGTCTGCGACAGTTGCTACACCAACCTTCGCTGATACAGATTGACTGACGCCATCATCACCAATTTGACGGACATTCTCTTCTCTAATATTGCCGACCACTTTCAATACAAGATCTCGATCATCTGTTTGTACAAAAGTTGATTGTAACTTAATGTTGAATGGTTCAGCTTCATAGTAACTATCAAAACGAAAAGTAGGTACAAATGCCTCAGCAACAAGCCATTTATTTCGTTCCGAATTGAAATTTGTTCTGGATAGAACCTCAACCGTTTCCGGATCTTTCACGTGGATAAGCACATCATCAAGCATGTCATAATTCTGTTTTAAGTAATCAATCAAACCCGATAAACTTTGCACACGAAGCGGATTTACAAGCGGTTCCTTGATTAGATGCATTGACCCTGTTGCGTATTCTTGTCCATTAACCTGTACAACTCTTTTATTGCCTAACTCTACTAAGTATTTAAGTGCATCTTTTATCATTATTTAGTTCCTCCTTGTTTTTGAAGATCAACAACGTTTTCCCCGCGATCATCCTTCAATTCTCCAGTCTCATAATCCAAATAAGTCTGCCCTTTCGCTCCACTTTTAAGTTCTGCTGCTGTTGCTTTGCCGTTTTCATCTTTATCCAAAATGAGCGATGACGACACGGCATTACGTGGTGCTACTGTTGACTTAACTTCGACCAAAACATTGGTAAGTTGCAACCTGTCATCCGCTTGTAGCGTTAGATTAATAGCAATCTTCCGCTTCTTAGTTGGATCAGTATTTGGATCTGCTATGTTGTCCAACACTTTCAATAGTTCATGATTAAACTGTTCAGCTAAAGCCCCATCAGCAAAATCATTTAAATCAACTATATTTCGCATTTCTCTTTTCCACCTTTCCTGATATAATGTTGCTAACATCTTTTCTCAGTGATTCGCAATTCAAGCGGATCACTTTTTTTGCGTTTCTCTTAAAAAACAGTTGATTGTACAGTAATGATCGGGACCATGTTGCCAAGCTATTTGACCTTTATAGATAAATGATTCACATTTAGGATCTGCACATATATCAACTAATTCTTTAACTTTCATCTCTCTCACCCCTCTGAATACCTTTTAAGTAGCTGAATTTTTTGATAGATTCTTAGATTCATCCAAAACTTTGGTTTAATGTTCAAAACGGTCCCTCCTTACTCCAGTGTTTATTTGAAAAGATGCCTCAAGATCACGTTTGATTTTTTTAGTTCGTAAAGCTTTTACAACCTCCACATGGTGTAATATGTTATAAGCAGCTAATTCAGCTTCTCTCATATCTTCAGCACTTCCAGACAATAGTTTGTCTATTGTCATGATTGATAAACTATGCATTGTATTAATTGATCGATTTAACATTTCAAAATCTTCACTGAGATAATTCTCATAGATTTCATTTGCCATTTATTGTTCACCTCTCTTTTCAGCTAGTACGTGAGCTTTATAGCCTAACCACATGGTTGTGGTAATCGTTAGGCATGATAATACGATTAGCGTTAGTAGGCCATGTCTAAGCAATTCCATTAATTCCACCTCGCATTACTAACTTGCTTGTACAATTCCATGACATCCGGATAAGCCTGTTTAAAAGCTTCGATACGTAAAACACCTATAAGTGGTATTTGATAAGCTCTTTCCATATCCGTCATTAATGCGACCAGACGGTAGCCTTTAATAGTACTGTTCTCACATTGAATAATTTCTTCATATCGCTCCTGGTGCTTGGTTAACATTTTATCTGTTGTTAATGTTGTCATTGTTTAGTGCCTCCTTCCAAAACAAGTCGTTTAAAGTACATCCAAATATTTTCGCAAGTCTAACCATTTCCGTTTGAGTGAAATCAGAAAGACCATTCTCTTTTCGGTAGTATGATTGCTTAGAAATCCCCAACTTTTCAGCTAGATCAACTTGCTTTAATTTTCTTTCTCGCCTTGCAACAAAAAGTGTTAAATTAGACATGTTGTCACCTCGTTTCTATATCCAAGATCACGCACAAATGCTTTAGATGATTCTGCGCTCTTGGACCATCTTTTTTTCCTCTTAGAACCTCGCCAAGATAGGCACTCGAAATACCGAGTTGCTCGGCTAAATCTTTTTGTTTTAAATTGCGTTTGAACATTTCTGATTTAATTAATGCCCGTGTGTCTAACGGCATGTTAATTACCTCCTTTGTTCCTCCATGATTTTCTAGTAAACTATTAATAGATAGGAGGTGATTTTTTGAAACTAGAATCTTTATCGATTAAATTACTAAAGTACATGGTCAAACAGTACATTGAAAAAGAACGTGATAGTTTTGCTCTTGAAGAATTTCAGAATCAAGCACCTGATTGCTCTGAATCTTTTATTAGTAAAGCTCTTGAATTACTTAAAACAGAAAATTATGTTTCTATTCTCAGAGCAGAAGGTGTTGCTCTGTTTACAGCACTTACTGCAGAAGGTATTAAATTTAGTCAGAGTAACACATTCTTAAAAAAGACTCACGAAACGATCAAGGAACTAAGATCGCTTATTTAACTACAATCCAATCGTCCGCCATCAGGTCCTCAGCATTAGGATTCCAACACTTTGCAGAGGACTTCTTATCGTCTTTAACAAACACCTCACACCCCGAACTACTGTTAGTGGGCTTAATCTTCAATTCTGTAAAGTAAGAAGGTCCGCTCGACCTAGTTATGAACTTATTTTCTTCTAAAGCTGTAGTTGTAGCTTGCTGAATATCCATCTCCTTCACCTCACTTCCATACATATTTTTCATAAAAAGCTATAAAGTTAGCTAAATGTTATTGACTACAACTAAAAAATACATTAGTATATACCCATAGCTAAATAAGACTACTTAAAGCCTGTAATTATGCATTTATCAGCTCCCCGGCGTCAAAAATTGCATTTAGATAGGTCGTATTTTTTATTGTCTTTTTCAGCTAACTAAATAGCTTATGTACACTTTACTAAAAAATATTTTAGTTGTCAATAGTTTTTGCTAATATATTATTTAGCTTGTGTGCAAATCGAAAGGAATCGTTGATATGTCAACACTTGAGCGTGTAAAAGGTTTATGTAAATCAAGAGGGATTTCTGTAGCAAGATTAGAGGACGAGCTAAACATCCCCAAGAATACTATTTATCAATGGAATCGTATCTCTCCTAGTCTCGACAAAATAAAAGCTATCGCAGACTATTTTCAAGTGAGTGTAGACTACCTACTAGGTCGTACCGATCAAAAGAACCTCGACGAACCTGAAACAATAGCAGCGCACATGGATGATGATCTTTCCGAAGAAGAATTGGAAGATATTAAAAAATACATCCAATTCATTAAATCTAGACGAAATTGAGGGAATTGAATGTTGTATGAAGATTTAATCTCGAAGTATTCGCATTTAACTATTGAAGAGGTTCCAGATCTACCACAAGGGTTAGGTGGCCTATATTTCGACAACGTTATTTTATTGGACAAGTATAGAAATACAAGAGAAAAATACTGCCTTCTCACGGAAGAGCTTGGACACTATCACACGTCCGCTGGTGATATTACAGATCAATCGAAATTGGTTAACAGAAAACAAGAAGTGCGTGCGCGCTCATGGGGATTTGAGAAGGCTATTCCACTTGAAAAAATCGTCCAAGCTTACAAAGCTCATGTAAAGAATAGGTTTGAACTAGCTGAATTTTTGGATGTAACTGAATCTTATCTTGAAGAAGCTTTAGAAAGATATATTCAGGTATATGGTATTTGTGTCAAATTTAAAAATTATGTAATCCGTTTTGATCCGTTAGGTGTAACTGAAATGTTTATATGATAGGAGGTGCTCACTGTGAAAATAGGTTATCGAAAGCCGAGTATAAAGAAGTCAGTCAAGGCAAGAACGACTGGAAGAGCCAAAAGAACGGTTAAGAAAGCTGTTGTACCTGGTTACGGTAAGAAAGGTATGGGCTGGGTTAAAGATCCCAAACGCGCAGCTTATAACAAAGTCTATAATAAAACAACCAGGTCTGTTTATAACAATAAAGGGTGTGGCTGTTTAATTTTCTTGATCGCTTCAGTAACTATGTTCACTGCATTTATGATACTGCTTTAAAATTTTTTAACCTCATGACAGAACAAATGTTCTAATATTTGAAAGGAGATATGTAGTTATGACAGTGTATAAAGATAAAAAGCGTGGTACCTATTATTACAGCGCGATTGTAGACTTACCCAATGGAGAACGAAAACGGTACATGAAAAGAGGTTTTAAAACTAAGAAAGAGGCTAAGAATGCCGAAATTGAATTTCTCTATAACTTTGAGGTCGAAGATGAAGAGAACCTGTCATTCGGTCAAATTGCTGATATGTACTTAAGTTGGTATAAGAAACGGAGAAAAGCATCCTCATACACGAAAATTGAGAGCATTGTCAGGGTTCACCTAATGCCACGCTTTGAGCATAAAAAAATAAAAGACATTATCAAAAGAGACATTGTAAGGTTCCACGATCACTTGCTAGATCATTTATCTGTTGTAAGTGCTAAGAAAGTTCATACTG
Organism: Amphibacillus jilinensis Y1; assembly: GCF_000306965.1. GTDB lineage: Bacteria > Bacillota > Bacilli > Bacillales > Amphibacillaceae > Amphibacillus_C > Amphibacillus_C jilinensis. Next base: position 269,964 of record NZ_JH976434.1, read on the forward strand.
TTTTATCGGCGGTGTTGAATTATGCCATTAGCTTGGAGTATTTAAGAGTAAATGTCGCTAGGGAAGTTGGAAACATTGATATTAAAGTCAGCAAGAACATTGATTTTTGGACGATAGATGAGTTTAAGGAGTTTATAGCTGTTGTTGATGACCTCATGTTTCAGACGTTTTTCATGGTGTTGTTTTATGGTGGTTTACGAAAAGGCGAGGCTTTAGCTTTAACTTGGAATGACATTGATTTTGACAATAATATAATCGACATAAATAAAACCGTATATCACGGTCGTATAACATCACCTAAAAACGAGTCATCTGTGCGCAAAATAAAAATGCCCCAACACACCATGAACTTACTTGGTGAATTGAAGCTACAATCTAAAATTAAAATGGATTATGTAGTTTTTGGTACGTTTAAAGATCACATTGCCCACACAACCATAGATAGGTATTTTCATCAATACATCGAACAAGTAGAAGTTAAACGTATTCGTATACACGATTTCAGACACTCTCACGCGTCTTATTTAATTAGTTTAGGCAATGACATCCAGATTGTCAGTAAGCGCCTAGGACATGCTAATACGTCCACCACATACGACATCTATAGTCATCTCTATCCAAATGCAGAAGATGATGCAATTGCACAAATGGAAGAAGATTTCAAACCTGCAAGCGTGGTGAAAATTAGTGATTATAAATAAAAAAATCCACACTCAAATAAGTGTTTTTCGTGAAAAGTGTATCACAAAGTGTATCACGAAAATATGAACCTTACTCCCCCAAGGGTTTTAGGCTTATTGGTGGAGACGGTGGGAGTCGAACCCACGTCCAGAGATATTGCCACTCAAGCTTCTACGTGTGTAGTTGATTTATTTATATTTCGCTATCTATTCAGCCAACCAACAGGCTTCCTAGTAGCTAGTCTGATTGTTCTCTTCTTGATTTCCTCAGACGGAGGAAATCAAGCGTATCCCGCTTAAGTTGAGACCCTAACCCTAGCACACGGGTGATGCTAAGAAGGATCCTTTAGAACTGCTTAGGCAGCTGCTAAAGAGAAATTATTTTCTTTGCCAGTTATTATTGGCGGTTAACGTTTTACGAGCCGTAACCTCGACACGCGACTTGAGCTCAATCTACCCCTGTCGAATCCGTAACGTCCCCATTAAATAGGAACAAAACGTTACAGGCTCAAGTAAAATGAGCGATAATAATTATTTAATTGTTTCGTTTTGCTACTCTATTATAACAAATCCCCACATTTATTCAAGTGGGGGTTATTGCATGTTTTCTTTCACGGCACGATCAATATCTCGTTTAGCTTGTTTTCTCTTCAGGTCCTCGCGTTTATCAAATTTCTTCTTCCCTTTACCAAGTCCGATTAATACTTTTGCCATACCGTTTTTTAAGTAAATCCTAAGGGGGACTAATGAATATCCGGCCTGTTGTGTCTCGCCAATTAATTTATTGATTTGCTTTTTATGCATAAGTAATTTACGCGTACGTGTCGGTTCATGATTATAACGATTACCTTGCTCATAAGGTGAAATATGCATGTTGTGTAAAAAGACTTCTCCACGTTCCACACGAGCAAAACTGTCTTTCATATTAACCCGACCCGCTCGGATCGATTTTATTTCCGTTCCTTGAAGTACGAGGCCAGCTTCAATGGTTTCTTCAATGAAAAAATCATGATTAGCTTTTTTGTTCTGTGCAATGACTTTTCCTGTTCCTTTTGGCATTGATTTTCCCCCTTCTTCGATCATGCATTCTTCATTTTAACAGGTTCGTTTATCAAACACAATGCTGAACGGGCGCTTTTATTGGACAAGTTTCTATCTGTTATGCGATGATAAGTGAAGATTTGTTATTATACCCTTAGCCATCCAAAAAATAGGCTTTTACTTTTTCACTAAAAGGAGTAGCATCACATGCAAATAAGAACGTTAACAGTAAATGATTTACCACAGTATAAAGCTATGCAAACCCATATTAAAGATGATTATATAATTGATATTTTTGAACGCCTCGTCACTCCGCCCAATCATGCACTATTCGGCTTGTTTAAAGACGATAGACTCATTTCCGTTGCCGGCTATAGCTTATTCCCCGGCGGATATGCTATGTTAGGTAGACTGAGGAGTGATCGACGCGAACACGGCAACGGTTATGCCACGACATTGTTAGTTGAGATCATTAATAGGCTTAAAGGTAATCAACACGTCGGTTGGCTCGGCGGTTACACTAATATAGATAATCAAGCAGCAAGACGAGTTTTAGCTAAATTACAATTTGAACCATTAAAAACATTTCATAGCTATCCACTAATAAATCGTCAACTGGTAAGCAGTAAACCTGGACGCATATGGAATGAAGTTTATCCTTTAAAAAGTAAACGAGCGATACTCGATCAACTTGCCGCTGATGGTGTGCTTGATGTTTACCCTTATGAATGTTACTATCCCTTACCCTTCCAACAAGCGTTATTACCAGATCAAAAACTTGATGCAACAAGGGTATTTCAAAATGAACAGCGCGATCGTTGGCTCTTTATTTCGAATGATTTTAAGAAAGAGCCGTATGCTCACGTTCGTTATTTTTGGGATGACTATTTTGACCAAGCTGGACTATTTGAAACCATAGACTATTACTTAAGTCAACAAGATGAACCGCGTAAGCCATGGTTTGATTTTTCTACCTATGCCAGTTCTCTGATCCCTAACCTTGATGCTTTTGAGGTCCAAGATGGATGGGTCTTATATGGAAAATCTATTTGATCTCTCACATCGATTCCATTAGAAAGTGCTTTTTATAGCTAGTTAGTATCCGAAGCCTTCAATCAGTGGATTTTTCGTTCTTCTCCCAGTGAATTTTAAAATTCGACAATTTTTTAGTGTGAAATGAGAACAAGCTATCTATATGTATATTACTAGCCTTCGTTTTTGCCATGTGAAAAACCACTTATTCTTAAATCATCATCGAATAAGTGGTTACACTGGGTTTTATTTTTTTCTTTTGGCTTTTGGCGGTTTAGCTTTTCCTTTTTTCTTCTCTTTCTTTTTCTTATCTTTCTTCGTTTTTTTGTCTTTTTTCGAACTGGCTTTATCTAGCTTTGGTTGATCTGCTGGACGACGACGAGCTTGTCTTTTCATCCCAACGATTTCAAAATCAATCGCTTGTTCTTCAAGGTTAACTGCAGCAACACGTATAGTGATCGCATCACCAATACGAAAGACATTGCCAGTTCGCTCACCAATCATTGCATAAGAGCGTTCATCAAAAGCATAATAGTCATCGGTTAAATCACTAACATGCACCAAACCCTCAACGGTATTCTCAAGCTCTACAAATAAGCCAAAGCCAGTAACTGAACTTATCACACCATCAAATTCTTCACCTATTTTATCTTGCATAAATTCAGCTTTTTTCAGGTCATCAGTTTCACGCTCTGCGTCAACGGCAACGCGTTCGCGCTCTGATGTGTGTTTAGCAATTGTACCAAGCTTATCTTTCCAATCATTTTGTGTCTTCTGATCTACTTTTCCCTCAATTAAATACGTCCGAATTAATCGGTGAACAATTAAATCTGGGTAGCGTCTAATCGGTGACGTGAAATGGGTATAAAATGATGTAGCAAGACCAAAATGACCCACACTATTCGGATCATATTTTGCTTGTTTCATTGAACGTAACATTAATTTTGAAATGATCATTTCTTCTTGTTCACCTTTAACTTGTTCGAGCACCTTTTGTAAGGCTTGTGGATGAATATCATTAGCCGTACCTTTAACATGATAGCCTAATTGCCCTACAAATTCGAAAAACTTCTGAAGCTTATCTTCATCTGGTTCTTCGTGAATACGGTGAATAAAAGGGAGTTCCATCCAATGAAAATGTTCTGCAATCGTTTCATTAGCCGCTAACATAAATTCTTCAATTAATCGTTCAGCGACTGAACGCGCTCTTAATACAACATCCTGAGCATGCCCTTTCTCATCAACAATGACCTTGGCTTCTTTAAAATCAAAATCAATTGCACCGCGCCCAAATCGTTTCGTTCGCAAAATTTCAGCTAACTTTTCCATATCTTCAAACATAGGTACAAGTTGCTGATACTGTTCCCGTAACGATTGATCTTGATCAACTAAAATTTGATTAACTTCTGTATAGGTCATACGAGCAGACGTGTTAATCACGCTTTGAAAGATATCATGATTAACGACCTCACCAGCTTGATTAATTTCCATTTCACAACCGATGGTTAAGCGATCCACCTGTGGATTGAGAGAGCAAATACCGTTTGATAAGCGATGTGGAATCATCGGGATGACGCGATCGACCAAATAAACACTTGTCCCACGTTCATAGGCTTCTTGATCAATTGCTGTACCTTGTTCAACATAATAAGAAACATCGGCAATATAAACACCTAATTTATAATGGCCGTTATCCAACTTCTCCACTATTACAGCATCATCTAAATCTTTTGCATCAGCACCATCAATGGTAACAATCTGTTTCGACCTTAAATCGCGTCGATTCTTTAATTCTTCAGGTTTAATCGTTTCAGGCACACGCTCAGCTTGTTCAAGCACTTGATCAGGAAAATCGACCGTTATCTCATGCTTATGGATAATTGAAATGATATCCATCCCTGGGTCACTTTTGTGTCCTAAAATCTCAACAACTTCACCTTCAGCAGACATTGTTCCTTCTGGGAACTTCGTTAACTTTGCAATCACTTTATGCCCTGTTACTGCACCTTTACTGTCAGCTTTTTTAATAAAAATATCATTAGGTATTCGTTTATCATCTGCAATAATAAACCCAAAGCTTCCTTTGTCTTCAAACGTTCCGATAATGCGTGTTGAATGGCGTTCAATAATGCGTTCAACCACACCTTCCACACGTTTATCACCGATTTGTTCTGTCTCAATTCTGACAAAGACCTGATCATTATTCATGGCACCGTTTAAATCATTTGGGTTAATATAAACATCTTTTTGGTCCTCATCATCTGGTAAGAGAAAAGCAAAACCTTTTTTGTGCATCTGAATTTTCCCTTTAACTAATCCAATCCGTTCAGGCAATGCATAACGATTTTTTCTTGTTAACAGCAGCTTGCCTTCATCCTCTAAAGCATTAAGCGATTTAATCAATGCTTTAAATTGATCTGCATCGGCAGTATCTAATTCCAAACCTTCTTGTATTTCTTCAACCTTCAAAGGCTTTTGAGCTTCTTCTATATAAGTAATAATGCGTTCTTTTATTAATTCCAATCTTACTTTCACCTTCTTTCATTTTCGTGTCTACTTTATTATGAGTTAGTCCCAGTTCAATGATTCTAAAAATTGATAAATATCTTCATGAACATCATCTCGCTTCGGTCCTAATGTAATCGCATGACCTGCATCTTCGTACCATTTTATAACTTTTTCGTCACATTCTACAGTTTCATAAATATGCGTTGCACTTTCAGTATTAATCATTTGGTCATCCTTTGCTTGAATCACCATAGTTGGGGTATAAATTTGATCGAGATGGCGATTAACCTCTTTAAAAAGCCCTGCCAATTCTTGAAATAGCGGCTTTGCATCTTGAACGAGTTGATCGACTTCTTTGACCACTTGATCTTCTCCCTTGCCTTCTACTTTCTTATATTGACTAGCATAATAACGAAAACCTTTAGTTAGTTGTTGTTCGTTATCAAAGAACATAGGCGAGCACATAGGTACAACACCAACTATCGGTTGAGAATAAGCAAGTTTTAAAGCTAATACCCCGCCCAAAGATAGGCCGACGACCGCAATTTTTTGATAACCTTGTGCTTTCAATTCATCATATGACGCCTTAACGTCTTCCCACCAAGTTTGTGCCCCACCTTTTAATAAATCTTCTGGCGTTTGACCATGTCCCCGATAAATAGGCCCAAGTGAAGTGTAGCCTTTTTTCTGCAAGTAGCGTCCCAGCATTCGAACATCTGCGCTATGACCAGTAAAGCCATGTAATAATAATACCGCTCTTTCCCCCTCTTTAAACATAAAAGGCTGTGGTGTTTGTATTTTCATTTTTGATATCGTCCTTTCTCTATTAACAAAAACATAAATAACTTAATGTTTAATCTTACCAAAATGATTGTCATTGTGCACTTGTTCTGTTTTCTTTATATAAACTGAAGCCCCAATCAATGGCCATTGATTAGTGTTTGATAGATCCGCTTAAATAAATGCATTCCATTCTCTATTTTGAGCCAATTGCTTTACGGACAGTTATTTTTGATAAATACAGAGTGGCTATCTAAGCTAATAGACATATCACTCCAATAAAAACCCCTCTCATTTTCTAATACAAATGAGAGGGTTACACTGAGTAACACTATAGTATATAAGCTACAACAAAAGTTAACACAAAAAACAAAACAGCAGCCACAATGGTAGCTCTTTGTAAAACAGCATCAATTCCTCTTGCTTTTTTCTTTCCAAATAATTGTTCTGCACCGCCTGAAATCGCCCCAGACAATCCTTCACTTTTCCCTGATTGCATTAAAACAAGTATAATTAAAGCTATTGACGTTATAACTAATAACGTAAGCGCAACACCATGCATAGTTGCGTACACCTCCTAAAGAACTTCGAACATTTTCGTTTATCTTCTGGACACTTAGCTTATACTATGTAAAAACAAAGTGGTAAACTTTGATAGCATAAAACCCAATCATATTTCCCCCGAAATTAGGAGATCGATCATTTAAAGTGCCGTTTCTTACAATGGGAGCTAATCCCCTTCAATGCTAGATTAAATTAATAATAGACACTAGTATTAATTTAGCATAAAATAGCAACAGCCTGCAAGTTAATTTTGTAATAAAGTAAAACGAATCTCATTATTGATTCATAAAGGGCATGAAGCAGCTATAAGGGTTTTAGTTAAAAGATTAATTTTGACTGTTTTTGACTGAATTTGATTGATTTTTATCAATGAGTGGCGTATGATTAAAGTAAGCGATTTATTTGGGATTAGAATAAAGGAGGTTGCGCATTGTTAACGGCCAAACGTCATGCCCTAATCATTGATTTACTTAAACAAAAACATCTCGTAACCATCCAAGAACTGGTAGATTTAACATCCGCTTCTGAATCAACCATTCGAAGAGACTTACGTGAATTAGAATCCCATCAACAATTAATTCGTGTTCATGGAGGCGCCACATCAAAACATTCTGCATTCCAAGAACTTACATATCCAGAAAAATCGATTTATCATGTAGATGCAAAAAAACAAATCGCCAAATTTGCGGCTTCTTTAATAGAAGATCACGATTGCATCTATCTTGATGCTGGAACAACCAACTATGAAATGATTTCACACTTAGCCAATCGTCAAATTACCGTTGTTACAAATGGCTTAACACACCTTGATGCCCTTAACCAATTTAATCTTAAATCCTATCTATTAGGTGGGGCTGTAAAACATACAACTCGAGCTCTTATCGGCGTCGGCGCACTAAAAGCACTCGAACATTATCATTTTGATAAAGTATTTATCGGTGCAAACGCCATTGATATAAACTTTGGTTATTCTACACCCGATCCCGAAGAAGCAGCCGTCAAACGTGCAGCAATAGCACAAGGTGAACTTAGCTTTGTGATAGCAGATCATTCAAAATTGAATGAGAGACGTTTTGCAAAGATTGTTGATCTTAATCAAGCGACATTAATTACTGATGCACTCACACAAAATCAACGCAAAAAATTTCAAGAAAAAACAACCATAAAGGTGGTGACAACATGATTTATACATGTACCATTAACCCATCAATCGACTACATCATTCATATCGATTCATTTCAGTATGGCAACTTAAATCGTGGAGAGCGAGCCGCCTATTATCCGGGGGGCAAAGGCATAAATGTTTCGCGTATCTTAAAAAGATTAGCAATTGATAATACAGCCCTTGGGTATATTGGAGGCTTTACCGGAGACTATATTAAAGAGGCTTTACATCAAGAAGGGATTAAAACGGATTTTATTACAATAGACGGTGTGACTCGGATTAATATGAAAATGAAGTCATCGAAAGAAACAGAGATCAACGGCCCTGGCCCGGACATTAGCCAACAGGAACTTGATCAGCTCTTTCATCAAGTTGAACAATTAACAGCTGGTGACACATTAGTCGTTGCTGGTAGTTTACCACATTCATTACCTGATGACCTTTATGTGAATTTGGCCTCAGTTTGCGCAAAAAAACAAGTTGATATGGTGGCAGATACGTCAAGTGGCTCATTAAAAGCTCTATTAGGTACACCTCTTTTTCTCGTGAAGCCTAACCATCATGAATTGGGGGAATTATTTAATACAACCATCACATCCACCCAAGATGCCATCTATTATGGGAAAAAAATATTAAATAACGGTGTTGAACATGTGCTCATTTCTATGGGGGGCGAAGGCGCAATTTACTTAAATAACAAGCAATGCTTAATTGCAAAGGCACCCAAAGGGGATGTCATCAACACTGTTGGTGCAGGTGATTCAACCGTAGCGGGCTTTCTAGCTGGTCTACAGCATTACGCTAATGACGAGCAAGCTTTTCGTTATGCTGTCGCTAGTGGAAGTGCAACGGCCTTTAGTGCTGACCTTGCTTTAAAAGCAGATGTTGACGCTCTTGTCGATCATGTTCAAATTACTGCACGATAAAACGAATATTAAATTAGCAACGTGCCCGTCCTTCACCCGCCACTTGGTCGGTGATGAAATCAATACATTAGCGCTTGTTACCTCCCGCCTAAAAAGGTGAGCTCTAGTCTCTGTTTTAAGGCGGGCGTTTTACAAAAGGTCGTCTGTGCTAAAAAATCACAGGCTACGAAATTTGACAGTAGACTTCATTTTAAATAGATGGTATTGTATGAAAAGCGTATACTAATGTAAGTGTAGTTATCTTTATATAGTAAAGGAAAAAAACTATACACAGTTTTACACTGTTTTTTGTATGTAATACTTGAAATATCACTACAAAACAAAGTAAAATTGAAGTTGTGGTATACTGAATAAAAGGATATTAATTATTTTATAGGAGGTTTTTTTCATGGCAGCTGAAAAAACAGTAACAATTACAGATTCAACAGGAGTACACGCACGTCCAGCAACAGTACTTGTTAACAAAGCAGGTAGCTTTGCCTCTGAGGTAACCGTAGAATACAACGGTAAATCAGTTAATTTAAAATCAATTATGGGTGTTATGTCTCTAGGTATCCCTAAAGATGCTGAAATTAAGCTTGTAGCTGAAGGTTCTGACGAGCAAGAAGCAATCGATGGTATCTACGGAGTCATTAAGCAAGAAGGATTAGGAGAGTAATTATCTATGTCAAAGCTAAAAGGGATTGCGGCGTCTAATGGTGTAGCTATTGCAAAAGCATACACTTTAGAAGCACCTGAACTTTCTTTTGAGACAAAGAAGGTCGGTGACGTTGCCAAAGAAACAGAACGTCTACAAGATGCTCTAGACGTTTCAAAGCAAGAGCTTGAAAAGATTAAAGAAAATGCTCGAGTATCACTTGGTGATGAACATGCTGAAATTTTTTCAGCACACCTGTTGGTTCTTAGTGATCCAGAGATGATCACACCAATCAAAGATAAAATTAAAAATGAAAATATTAATGCAGAGGCAGCGCTTGATGAAGTCGCTAACATGTTCATTAATATGTTTGAAAGCATGGATAACGCATATATGCGTGAACGTGCTGCAGATATTAAAGATGTTACCAAACGCGTGATGGCCCACTTACTTAAGGTGTCATTCCCTGATCCCGCTTTAATTGATGAAGAGGTTATCATTATTGCTGAAGATTTAACACCTTCAGATACCGCTCAATTAAACAAGCAATTTGTTAAAGGGTTTACAACAAATATCGGTGGACGAACTTCCCATTCTGCTATTATGGCTCGCTCTTTAGAAATCCCCGCTGTAGTTGGTACGAAAACCGTTACAGACGATGTTAAAGATGGCGATATCATTATTGTAGATGGTATTGATGGTGAAGTTGTCATTAATCCAACAGATGATGTGATTGAAACATATCGCAAAAAACAAGACGACTTTGCTAAGCAAAAAGAAGTTTGGGCACAATTAAAAGATGAGCCAACTGTATCGAAAGATGGAACACATGTTGAGCTTGTTGCAAATATTGGAACACCAAACGATGTGGAAGGTATTATCAATAATGGTGGTGAAGGTGTCGGCCTTTATCGTACTGAGTTCTTATACATGGGAAATAGTGATTTCCCTTCAGAAGATGATCAATTTGATGCTTATAAATCTGTGCTCGAGCAAATGGGGGACAAACCTGTTGTTGTTCGTACATTAGATATCGGTGGCGATAAAGAATTAAGCTATCTTGATCTACCAAAGGAAATGAACCCATTTTTAGGTTTTCGTGCGGTTCGTCTTTGCTTAGAGCGTGATGATATTTTCCGTACACAATTACGGGCGCTTTTACGTGCAAGTACTTATGGAAACTTAAAAATTATGTTTCCAATGATCGCGACATTAGATGAATTTCGTCAAGCAAAAGCATTATTACTTGAAGAAAAGGCTAATTTAAAAGGTGAAGGTATTGAGGTTTCTGATGATATCGAAATCGGTATCATGGTTGAAATTCCATCAACTGCGGTAATTGCTCGTCAATTTGCTAAAGAGGTTGACTTTTTTAGCATCGGTACAAATGACCTGATTCAGTATACAATGGCAGCAGACCGTATGAATGAACGCGTTTCATACTTATATCAACCTTATCACCCTGCTATCCTTAACTTAGTGAATAATGTTATTGAAGCCGCTCACGCTGAAGGCAAATGGGCAGGTATGTGTGGTGAGATGGCAGGCGATTCAATCGCTATTCCAATCTTGCTTGGACTTGGACTAGATGAATTTAGTATGAGTGCAACATCTATCTTGCCAGCACGTACACAAATCAAGGATTTATCTAAAGAAGAACTTGCTTCTTATAAAGATAAATTACTAGCTATGTCAACTGCTGATGAAGTAGAAGCGTTTATTCGTGAAAAAACAAATCAATAATTAAGATTTTTATCAAAGATGGTGTGTGATTTTATTCGCACCATCTCTTTTTTTAGGTTCTATAATATTTTACTGTTGGTTTGCATGGCGAAATATGGTAGCCTTAAGAATGATGAGAATTCAAAGAAATGTGGTCAGCAACAGACTGACTGGCGTTCTATAAGTAATGGAGGGGGATTGAAGATGCAAAAAAATAGAAATGAAGAGGACTTCAGCATCCGTTTCGCAGAAAAAGAAGATGTCTCTCTTATTTTATCCTTAATTAAGGAATTGGCGGAATACGAAGAGATGCTGACCGAAGTAACTGCCACTGAGGAAATATTAAAGGCAAATCTGTTTGAGAAAAAAACAGCTGAAGTGATCATTGGTGAATACCAAGGTGAACCTGTGGCATTTGCACTGTTTTATTCCAGCTTTTCAACGTTCTTGGGCAAACCGGGGCTCTACTTAGAGGATTTATATGTCAGACCCGATTATCGAGGAAGTGGGTTTGGACAGCAACTGATTACATACTTAGCTGATCTCACTTGTGAAAGAGGATATGAACGTCTGGAATGGGTATGCCTGGACTGGAACACATCTGCGATTCAGTTTTACAGAAAAATGGGAGCTACAGCTATGGATGACTGGACGACATACAGACTGCATGGAAGCGCACTTAAAAATCTTTCCAATCGTTTTTAGTTACCGAAAGCAAGTCCGCTGAAGGAGAAAGATTTTAAATAAAACGAACTTGCATTCAGTCGGCGGAGGCCTACAGGATGTAGGTCATTGCAGACGTTGCCACAGGACGTGGGGGTTTTAGTCTGTAAATCCCTCTTAAGGGCGTAGTAAGCTGGCCTGTAATCCTTTTTAAAGGTGTGGAAGATCATATTCACCCGCTGATTGTTAGTTGGCTAAATCAGGACACGAGTAGCGTCCGATATCCCCACCTAGAATAGATTTTCATCTGTGTTCTCTATTTTGAAGGGGTTTTACGGACGGTTATCTGTGATAAATAAAGGATCGGGCCTGCGAAATAAAGCGTGTCTCTTACCAATATCAAATATTATTTAGCCAATTCTTCTAAAGTCTGACAGAGCCAGGAAGGAATAAACATTAAAACCCCTTATCTATTGTGATTAAATCACAGATAAGGGGTTGCTTTTTGTCTACCATTCATTCAGAGCAAATCATAAATGATCAATTAGACTTTAACTTATTTATTTAAGTTATAGAACGCTGTTTTTCCAGCATATTTAGCTGTATCAACAAGCTCATCTTCGATACGTAGTAATTGATTATACTTCGCAACACGATCCGTACGTGAAGGTGCACCTGTTTTGATTTGGCCCGCATTTGTTGCAACTGCAATGTCAGCAATTGTTGCATCTTCTGTTTCACCTGAGCGGTGAGAGATAACTGCAGTGTAATTAGCTTTTTTAGCCATTTCAATTGCTTCGAAAGTTTCAGTCAATGTACCAATTTGGTTAACTTTGATTAGGATTGAGTTTCCAATACCTTTTTCGATACCTTCTGAAAGTTTTTCAGTGTTTGTAACGAATAAGTCGTCACCTACTAATTGAACTTTGTCACCTAGTTTGTCAGTTAAAAGTTTGAAACCATCCCAGTCATTTTCATCTAAACCATCTTCGATTGAGATGATTGGATATTTTTCAACCATTTCAGCATACCAGTCAACCATTTCAGCAGACGTACGAACAACGCCTTCACCTTTAAGGTTGTATTTACCGTCTTCGTAAATTTCTGAAGCTGCAACGTCCATAGCAAGTTTAACTTCTTCACCTGGCTTGTAACCAGCTGCTTCAATTGCTTCAATAATGGTAGATAGAGCTTCTTCATTTGAAGATAAGTTAGGTGCGAAACCACCTTCATCACCTACAGCAGTGTTGTAACCTTTTGAAGCCAAAACTTTTTTAAGGTTATGGAAGATTTCAGCTCCCATACGTAATGCTTCTTTGAATGTAGGCGCACCAGCTGGCATAACCATGAATTCTTGGATATCAACGTTATTATCAGCATGCTCTCCACCATTTAAGATGTTCATCATTGGTGTTGGAAGTGTCGTTGCATTGAATCCACCTAAATAAGTATATAATGGAGCACCTAAGTGATCTGCAGCGGCATGCGCAACAGCCATTGAAACACCTAAGATCGCGTTAGCACCTAATTTGGCCTTGTTTGGTGTACCATCTAACTCGATAAGTAATTTATCAATAACAACTTGGCGCGTTACATCAAAACCAAGTAGTTCTGGAGCAATGATTTCGTTAACGTTTTCTATTGCTTTTTCAACGCCTTTACCTAAATAACGGTCTTTGTCACCATCACGTAATTCAACAGCTTCATATTCCCCTGTTGATGCGCCACTTGGTACGAGTGCGCGACCAAAAGCACCTGATTCCGTATAAATTTCCACCTCAACTGTTGGGTTACCACGAGAGTCCATGACTTCGCGTGCGTATACATCTGTAATATATGGCATATTTTTCGTCTCCTTTTTATTAAACATTTTATTTAAACTAACTATTACTTAATTAAAGATTTACCAGTCATATCTGTCGGCTTCTCTACATCTAATAGATCAAGAAGGGTTGGGGCCAAATCACCTAGAATACCACCATCTCGAACGGATACCCCTTGTTCTGTAACAATAACAGGTACAGGATTCGTTGTATGTGCAGTCATTGGCTTTCCATCGAGCGAAACAACTTCATCTGAATTACCATGATCAGCGGTAATAATGGCTTTCCCGCCTTTTTCAATGATCTTATCCACGATCTTACCTAAACATTCATCAACGGCTTCAATCGCTTTAATTGTCGGCTCAAGCATACCTGAGTGCCCGACCATATCCGGGTTGGCAAAGTTTAAGATGATTGCATTTTGATTGCCTTCATCTAATTCTTTCAGAAGTGCATCTGTTACCTCATAAGCACTCATTTCAGGTTTTAAATCATAAGTTGCTACCTTAGGTGAATCAATTAAAATGCGTTTCTCACCATCAAATTCTTGCTCGCGCCCACCACTCATAAAGAAAGTGACATGTGGATATTTTTCCGTTTCAGCAATACGTAGTTGGTTTAACCCGTTGTTTGCTAGTACTTCACCAACTGTATTCGTTAACTTAGCTGGAGGATAAGCAATTTTACCAGACACCGTATCGCTATACTTCATTAAACAAACAAAATAAATATCTTTCGGTGCCATTTCACCACGATTGAATTCAGAGAAATCAGCATTAGCAAAAGCTTGAGATATTTGAATCGCACGATCTGGACGGAAGTTAAAGAAAATAATGGCATCTTCAGATGCAACTTTTCCTATTGGCTCCCCTCTACTATCAACCATAACGGTTGGTAACACGAATTCATCATAAATATCTTCGGCATAAGCCGCATCAACAACCGCTAATGGATCTGTTGCTTGTGGTCCTTTACCATAAACCATTGCATCATATGTTTTTTGAACACGATCCCAACGCTTATCACGATCCATCGCATAATAACGTCCAGAAATAGTAGCAAATTGACCGATACCTATCTGATCCATTTGTGCTTGTGCTTCTGTAATATATTGTTTTGCCGATTTTTGACCGACATCACGTCCATCTAAAAAGCCATGAACAAACACATTGGTAAGTCCTTTATCTTTAGCTAACTTTAGGACGGCATACATGTGTTCAATATGGCTGTGTACCCCACCATCAGATAATAATCCGAAAATGTGTAATGCTTTATTATTGTTTATCGCATGATCCACCGCATGAACTAATTGTTCGTTGGTAAAAAAGTCTCCCTCACGAATCGATAAGTTTACACGAGTTAAACTTTGATAAACAACTCGACCAGCACCAATATTTAAATGGCCAACTTCAGAATTACCCATTTGACCTTCTGGAAGACCAACAGCCTCACCAGAAGCGATCAATTGATTATGTGGATACTGTTTCCAATAACGATCAAAGTTTGGGGTATTTGCTAATTTAACTGCATTCCCTTTTTCTTCATCTCGTATTGCATAACCATCTAGGATAATAAGTGCAGCTAACTTATCATGACTCATTGTGCACCAGCCTCCACGAGTTTCAAGAATGAATCAGCTTCTAAACTAGCACCACCAACAAGTGCACCGTCAATATCTGACTGCGCAAGTAGCTCGTCGATATTTTCAGGTTTGACACTGCCACCATATTGAATACGGACAGCATCTGCTACCTCTGTAGAAACCACTTGTGCAACAGTTTGACGTACGTGTGTACATACTTCATTAGCTTGTTCAGAAGTTGCTGTTTTCCCTGTACCTATCGCCCAAATTGGCTCGTATGCAATAACAGCTTGTTTAACTTGCTCTTCTGTTAAACCAGACAATGCTTTTTTCACTTGATCTGCTACAAGTGTCATCGTTTGATTTGCTTCACGTTGCTCCAGTGTTTCACCAACACAAATAATTGGTGTCATTCCATGTTCAAATGCAGCATGCGCTTTTTTGTTTACTGTCTCATCTGTTTCAGCAAAGTATTCACGACGCTCCGAGTGACCCAAAACAACGTACTTAACACCAAGGTCCTTTAACATTACAGGACTTACTTCACCAGTAAATGCTCCACTTTCTTCAAAGTGCATATTTTGTGCCGCAATGGCAAGATCAGTACCTTTTGCTTTGCTAACGAGTGCTTGTAAATACGGAAAAGGTGCACAAACGATCGAATCAACCTTGTCTTGTGCCGGCACTTTGTCTTTCGCATCAGCTACAAAGGCCTCAGCATCTGCTAATACTTTATTCATTTTCCAGTTTCCTGCAATAATTGGTTTACGCATAATCTGCTCCCTTTCATGTCTCGTTTATTAAAAATATTAGACGTCTTAGTTAAGAACGCATAAATATTTTAATTAAAACATACAAATTCATTCATGTTTTGGGGATTATTTGTTACTAATCGCTGCTAGTCCAGGTAACTCTTTACCTTCTAAATATTCTAATGATGCCCCACCACCAGTAGAAATATGTGAGAATTTTTCCGCAAAACCTAGTTGCATTGCAGCAGCAGCTGAGTCTCCACCACCAATAATCGTTGTTGCATCATCTAAATTAGCAATGGATTCACAAACACCGATTGTTCCTTTGGCGAAATTAGACATTTCAAACACACCCATAGGCCCGTTCCAAACGACTGTTTTTGCACCTGTTAATTCCTGTTCAAATTGCTTTATCGATTCTGGACCAATGTCTAATCCCATTTGGTCTGCTGGAATTTCATCTACTGAAACAGCTTTAATGTCACCGTCATTAGAGAATTCTTTATTAATCATTGCATCTACAGGTAAAACAATCTTCCCGCCTGCTCGCTCTAATAACGTTTTGGCTAAATCTACTTTGTCAGCTTCAAGTAGTGATGTTCCAATTTCTTTTCCTTGTGCTTTGAAGAAAGTATAAGACATACCTCCACCAATAATTACCTTATCAGCTTTTTCAAGGAGATTTTCAATAACACCGATTTTATCACTTACTTTAGCCCCACCCAATATAGCTACAAATGGGCGTGTAGGATTATCAACTGATTCTCCAATGAATCTAATTTCTTTCTCCATGAGAAAACCTGCAGCTGATTCTAAATTAGACGCTATTCCAACATTAGAAGCATGTGAGCGGTGAGCTGTACCGAAAGCATCGTTAACAAACAAGTCACCTAAGCTTGCCCAGTACTTCCCTAATTCAGGATCATTTTTGCTTTCTTTTTTACCGTCGATGTCTTCAAAACGCGTGTTTTCAAACATTAAAACATCGCCATTGGCTAAAGTGTCAATCGCGCTTTCAAGTTTTGCTCCTCTTGTTTCACTAACAAATGTCACATCTTGAGCTAATAATTCACCTAAACGATCGGCAACAGGTTTTAATGATTTGCCTTCTTTATCAGCTTCTTCAGCCACACGGCCTAAGTGTGAGAAAAGAATAACTTTAGCCCCTTCAGAAATTAAATGCTTAATGGTTGGAAGGGCTTGAACAATACGATCGTCATTGGTAATATTTCCATCTTTCATCGGCACATTAAAGTCTGCACGCACAAGTACTTTTTTGCCTGTTACATCTAAATCAGTTACAACTTTTTTCGCCATTTCATAATCCTCCATTAGATAAATTTAAAAACAACAAGCGGGAAGCGCGATCGCTTCCCGCTTGACTGTTATTGCTATCAGATTTAACTAATTATAATGTTGAATTATAATTTAGCAAAGTATTCTAGTGTACGCACAAGTTGTGCAGTGTAAGACATTTCGTTATCATACCAAGAAACAGTTTTCACTAATTGTTTACCATCTACACTTATTACTTTTGTTTGCGTTGCATCATATAATGAACCATATGTCATACCAATGATATCAGAAGATACAATTTGATCTTCAGTATAACCGTAAGATTCATTTGCTGCTTTCTTCATTGCTGCATTAACTTCATCAGTTGTTACTTCTTTATCTAAGACAGTTACTAATTCAGTTAATGAACCTGTAGCAACAGGAACACGTTGTGCAGCACCATCTAATTTACCATTTAATTCAGGGATAACAAGACCAATTGCTTTAGCGGCACCCGTAGTATTAGGAATGATATTTTGAGATGCAGCACGCGCACGACGGTAGTCACCTTTAGGGTGTGGTGCATCTAATGTATTTTGATCCCCTGTAAAAGCGTGAATAGTTGTCATAAGACCTTCAACAATACCAAAGTCTTTATGAAGAACATCAGCCATAGGAGCTAAACAGTTCGTTGTACAAGAAGCACCTGAAATGACAGTCTCTTCACCAGTTAAGATGTCGTGGTTTACATTGTAAACGATTGTTGGTACATCATTACCACCTGGAGCAGAGATTACGACACGTTTCGCACCACCTTTAAGATGAAGCTCAGCTTTCTCTTTAGAAGCAAAGAAACCTGTACATTCTAATACGATATCTACACCTAAGTCTCCCCAAGGTAATTCTTCAGGGTTACGGTTTGAAAGGATTTTTACATCTTTACCGTTAACAGTAAAGTAACCATCTTTTACATCAACATCACCTTTAAAAGGTCCTTGTGTAGTATCATATTTAAGTAAATGAGCGAGCATGTCAGCATCAGTCAAGTCGTTAACCGCTACTACTTCAATCCCCTCTACTTCTTGAATACGACGGAACGCTAAGCGACCAATACGACCAAAACCATTAATACCTACTTTTACAGTCATTCTTGTTTCCTCCTTATGATTACATAAATTTATTTAAAGGGAAAATCCCTTTATTAACGCTTTTGCTGCAGCCTCATCAGTAATGAGGACGTTACTTTTTCCTTGTCTAAAATATGAATCAATTGCTTTAGCCTTGGATTCCCCACCAGCTATCGCAATTACTGTTCTTATCTTTGACAAATCTTCCAATTGCATACCTACAGTTCGAACTTTATAGACAACTTGACCATATCGATCAAAATAATAGCCAAAAGCCTCACTTACTGCTTTACCCGATTGTAACTTCGCTAAAACATCATTGGTTGCTTTGCGACGCTTTGCCATTGTTATCGCATCACCAATGCCGTGCATGACAATATCCGCTTGTCTAATGATATGTAAAATTTCCTTAACACCAGGCTCTTGAATAATTGAATGATAGGTTTCTTCACTCAAAGGGTCTGGTACATAAAGCAGTCGGTAATCGCCATGTACTTTCTTAGCCATCTCAGCACAAATCGTGTTCGCCTGATTCTCAACGCGCTCTCCTAAACCACCTCTAGCAGGAACAAACATGCAATTCATCGTCTTGACCATAGGTTTCATCATCATAGCTGCAGCTGCCATTGATGTTCCGCCTGTTACAGCAACGGTTGCACGGGGTGTAAGGCGCGACTGTAAGAAATCTATCGCTCTACGCCCTAAATCATGTTTAACCCATTCTTGCTTATCGCTGTCCCCGGGAGTAATTATAACATGATCAAGGTTTAATGTCTGCTTGATTTGATTTTCTAATACACGGAAATCGTTAATTTCTTCAACGTATGATGTTAATTCCATCATAATTTCTCTACCCGTTGCGGTTAAAGAAACACCTTTTGTACTAACAACCAGCATACCGTGTTGTGTTAAATAGTCTAATTCACTACGGACAACACGTTCTTTCAAATCAATTTGTTCTGATAAGCTACGTCTTCCAATCGGCTCTAGCAGTTGTATTGTGTGTAGGATTTGGTAACGTCTTAGCATGACTTCAAGTAGATCGGGGCATAGTAATTTTTGCAAATCAATTAGCGTCGGCATGCTTTGCCTCCCTCTCTCTATTATCAACGGGATGTTTTTCGTCCCGGAAGAACGTTTTTTGTCCCACATACAATAAAAAAATTCCAACACAATAATTGTAGCAGATCAATAAGCATTGCTCAAGTATTTCTTTTTTGCACGACAGGCTGCATCTAGTGTGCAGCCTGTCCCAAGAGCTAATATTCAATGTCTTCTACCATTTTCTTTAATATGCTAGAAGATTCTTCGAGTTGCTTTTGTTCGCGATCTGATAAATTAAGTCGTAATATTTCTCTAACACCAAATTCGTTAACAACAGCTGGGATTCCTAAATATACCCCGTCTAGTCCATATTCTCCTTCAAAGAGGGTTGAAACTGTTAAAATTGAGTTTTCATTGTACAACAATGCTTTGGTTAGCCTTGCTAAGCCCATTCCTATCCCATAATAGGTCGCACCTTTACGTTCTATAATATGATAAGCAGCATCTCTTACATTTTCAAAAATCTCCTGCATATCCCGGTCTTCATAATAATTTTCAATCCGGCCATATACATTTAGTGGTAAACCTCCTACTTGGACATGACTCCAAACCGGCAATTCTGAATCTCCATGTTCTCCGATGATATAGGCATGAACATTTCTAGAATCCACTTGAAAATACTCACTTAACAAATAACGAAAACGTGCTGTATCTAATATTGTACCAGAACCAATCACGCGCTCTTTTGCAAGTCCTGACACATCATAAGCCACTTGTGTTAACACATCAACAGGATTAGAGGCTACAACTAGAATACCTTTGAAGCCCGCCTCCATAATTTGTTCGACAATCCCCTTCATAATCTTTGCGTTTTTCGAAGCTAGATCTAGTCGTGTTTCCCCAGGTTTTTGGTTTGCACCAGCCGTTATTACAACAAGGTCTGCATCAGAACACTCTTCATATTCACCCGCTCTAATACGCATAGGCGAACCAAATGGCATACCATGGTTAAGGTCACGCGCCTCGCCATCTGCTCGCTTATAATCAAGATCAATTAACACGATTTCATTTACTATTCCTTGGTTTAATAAAGCATATGCATAGCTAGATCCAACAAACCCTGTCCCTACAATTACAACTTTTCTTGTCTTTGTGTAACCAATTGTCATACTAAACACCCCTTCTGTAAAAATGAAAGGCTTCCTATCAAAAGCTAAGCTTTTGATAACACACCTTATATAGATCGTAACATAATTTAGTATAGCTATCATTTTATCACAGATAACCATCCGTAAAACACCCCCTCGAAATAGGGAACAGATGTAAATCTATTCTAGGCGGGGATATCGGACGCTCATCTCCTGATTCAGCCAACTAACAATCAGCGGGTGGGTAAGATCGTAGACAAAACCGCCACATCTTTAAGAAGGATTACAGACTAAAACCGCCACGTCCTGTGGTAACGTCTGCATGACCTACATCCTGTAGGCCTCCGCCAACTGATTGAAGGTTCGTTTTATAGCATTAAATTTCATCTCACTTTACCATACCCTTTATTGCCAAAGATTATGTCTAAATCTGTTTTTATCACAGCTTACCTCCGTTAAACACCCTACTCAAAATGGAGCGTTGAGTAAATTTATTTAAGAGCGTGCAATGTCCAGATTCCCTCAACGATCAATCGGAAAAGTTTGAAAATACCTACTGATCAAAGGTTAATATTATAAGTACACATTATCCACCCTTTCTTTGCGTGAGGCGAATGTATTCTCTTTACTTAACTTTTTAAAAACTTTAATCAATATTGATTTTTTTGTGAAAGTTTTATATTCTCTTCATGTAAAAAAGGATTCTACATGGACACCATGCAGAACCCTTTTTAATTTATTGACCTTTTTTGCTGACTATATCTCATTAATATTTTATTCCATTTTATATCTATATTTAATAAATAAGCAAAATAGACAATGAAAATGACATTAGCCGAATATTGCCAAAAAGCAGAAAATCCATAAATATCTTGTAATGCATTTGTTTCCCAAAGGACTAGTATGGAAAGAAAAAACCAGTAAACATATTTCACAACATCACCTCCACTAAAACATTCGTGAAATAGTGTTGCACATATTATAGCTTATTTTCTTTAATAATGAAATATTAAAATTGTGTAAATATTGATATTACACTAGCATCTCACCCAGGTTAGACAAAAAGACGCAGGGCGCTTGTCTATGATAAAATGAACCCTTTTTCCTAAAAGAAAAGCAGAATGGGTAGTTAGTTGAAAATCCGAACATCAGTATAGCACTTTATACTTTAGTAAAATGCGTCCTTTATTCCGGAGAAGTCCTGATGCACTCAACTAACAATCAGTGGGAGAGCATTGCAGACTAAGACCGCCACGTCCTGCGGCAACGTCTGCATGACCTACATCCTGTAAGCCTCCGCCAACTGAATTGATCGTTCATTTTATAAATAAGCGATAAATGTCGTCGCAATAGTAAAATAGATAATTAAACCTAGAATATCATTAACAGTAGTAATAAATGGACCTGAAGCAATCGCCGGATCTAACTTTAATTTATTAATGACAACTGGAACAACAGCACCTATCACTGTTGAGAAACTCAATGTTAAAAACAGGGAGGCAGCTACAATAAAGGATAATGCAAAATTACCATAAACAATTGGGACTAAAATCAATAGTACGATGCCAGTAATAACACCGAGCATAATACCAGTTCCAAATTCTCGCTTAACTGCATGTAATAAACCTTTCTTTTCAAAAGAATCTGTTGCAATTGCGCGTACAACAACTGCTAGTGATTGTGTTCCCGCATTACCTGCTGAGTCCATGATTAAAGGAATAAAAGCGGCAAGGATGACAACCTGCTCTAAGGACTCTTCAAATGAATTGATTACACCACCAGTAATAAAACCAAAAAATATTAACATAACAATCCATGGTGCACGTTTTTTCGCTGCTTGGAAAGAACTTATATTAATATCAATAGCCCCTTTAGCTGCGATAAATTCATCAAAGTCTTCTGTAACTTCCTCGTCCATTACTTGCATAACATCGTCAACAGTAATAATACCGGTTAAGACATCTTCTTTCGTAACAACAGGGACCGCTAAAAAATCATATCGCTTCATTAATTTTGCAACATCTTCTTGATCCATATCTATTGTGACAGTAACAATGTCTGTTCCCATAATATTTTCAACTGTTTCAAACGCTGGTGCTATAATTAAATCACGCAAGGATAATACACCTACAAGTCTTGATTTTTGGTCAAGCACATATAAATAGTATATCGTTTCTGCATCAGGTGCTGAAAATCTTAAATTATCAATAACCTCACTGACTTTGTCTGTAGACTTTATCGTGACGAATTCTTTCGCCATGATTCCACCAGCTGTTTCAATAGGATAACTTAATAATTCGCGAATAATAATTGCTCGTTCTTTATCCATTGAATTTAATATTTTACTCGCTTCAAAAGTTTCCAATTCAGCCAGCAAATCAGCTACTTCATCGGTCGGGATAGCATTAAACAGTTCAGCAATATATGCTTCATCTAATTCTAAAATGATTTGCTTTTGTCTTTCTAAATCTAGCCCTTCAAACAATTCAGCAAATTCTTCACCTGAAATTAATCCATACAAACGATCTCGCAATTGACGATTTAACTGAACAAAAATGTCAAGTTGATTCGTTGGATGGAGTTCTAAAAAAAGCTCTCTAAATTTATCTTTATTTTCTTGTTTCAAATAATGTAGCACATCAGTTGCATAATCTTCTCGGTTTAATTCTTCAAATTTGACCATATTGGATCCTCCTCATTTAGAGACCCGACACCGACAAATACGGTAGAGGTCTTTTTATACTGCTCTGCCTATAACTCGAATCAGGATCTGTACAACTTCCCATACCGCATTCCCCCTTTTTAATATGGTTAAATCATCAAGTTTTAGCCTTACGCTACCCTCAGACATAGAAAAAGCCCACCCTTGAATGAAGGTGAGCTTTATTATTTAAGTGCATCCCAAATAACCTGATCGCCTCCATTCGTAGAGCTTTAGCACTGTGCGGCATAGGATCAAATCCAGCTACATTAAAAACCACCTTAATTCGATAGTCTCTGTTGACCCATTGGCGTCTTTGGACGTTTTTGGGCAGTAGCATATCTCCAGCACAGGAGCCTCACCTAACGAGGAATTATAATATTACATTCACCATCATAAAGTATCGATCTTGTAATGTCAATTGCTAAATTCCAACTGGCGAACCCTAATAAAAAATGTTATGCTATTCTAAAATTTTTCTGAAAAAGTGAGGTTTACTATGTTACAGTCTACCAAGATAATCGTGATTTCACTTATTATCTTTCTATATACTGCAATTGCAACAACTGTTCTTTCGTCGAGTCTATTGGATACTATTGGTGTTAGAATCACGGAGCTACTCAATAACTTCTCGCTTACACCTGTCGTTAGCTACTTATCATTTATTGGTACGATTGAATTTGTTCTTACCATTTCAATGATTGTAGTTATTAGTCTCATTTATAAAAAGCGATGGGACGTTGCTATCTTGTTTATTGTTATGTCTATCGGCGGGGTGTTTTTGAACTATCTACTCAAAGTAATATTCCAACGTACACGCCCAGGCTCAGAACGGATGATTCATTTTTTTAACATTGAATTTGAGCTGGTCTCCTTTAGCTTTCCAAGTGGACATACGATGAGAACGACTATACTATTTATGTTCATTATCTTCCTTGTTTATCAATTTCAAGCAAATAAACGATTAAAAATAGTTGTTCTGTCACTTGGAATAGCAGCTATTATAGGTGTAGCATTAAGTCGGATTATTTTAGAGGCACATTACTTAACAGATATTCTAGCCGCTATAAGCATATCGGTTGCGTGGTTGTCGACATGTATAAAGCTTTGGATCAACAAAAGATCCAAACTCCAATATAGAAGCATACCTTAGAGAGGCAACCTCAAATCTTTGATGCTACCTACTGTGAGACATGAATGACAAGAGGTTGCCATAACATAAGGTAACAATTTAAAGGCTGATTATCATTAGAACATCAACACTTCGACTTCCACATAGGATTACTTTTAACTAAATTCCTTCTTGTTTGAATCTTAACTGCCCTAATTACTTGAGACTTTACTGGAGAGTAAAGCTTTACATGCATCAGCACACGCATAGCAGGCTTTAGCACATTCTTGACAGTGATCGTGTTCATGTTTAGCACATTCATAGCCACACACCTGGCATGCTTCAATACACAATTTTGCGTAGCTTTCAATAAACTGAGTATCGAAGAATAAAGCTTGCTCAAATTGAGCACAAATCGTTGCACATTCTTGGTTCGTCTGAATACATCTAGCCATATGATTTGCATCTTCTTCGAAACAAGAACGATAACAATATAGGCACGCTTCTCGACATTTTTGCAATGCAGCCACTACAGATTGATATTGCTCATTGCTCATTAAGTATCACTCCTTTTCATTGATTTTCTTTTACCACTAATGTAAATTTTTAAACGATATTTGTGTAAAAAGTCTGTGATAAACACAAATAAAACAAAAAGTGGAGAGCTCAAAAACCATATATTCGCTGACGGATGAGAAAATGGACCGAATTTACATAAGCGTAAAATAGGTGTGGTGCAAGTCTTTGGATTGTGAAGGTTAATTTAGCGTTCACTCGAATGATCAGTGATAGGCAAACAGAAAGTGAGAAACGAATCATGCGTTGTATGTATGGTCATGCATTTGAGACTTGAATGACTTAAAAAAAAAGTGCTTAATAGTTGTACAAAAACTCCAAGTAATAAGTGAACTGCCCGCTGTCTACTTGACAGGGAGCAGTTCAAAGCATTTGCTTAGAGCTTTTTTATTTTCTATTTTGAGGCTTAGTCCGTTCTATTAGCATTTTTTCGGTATTTTATTTCGATCGAGTTCGACTGGTGTCATCGGTTCATTCGCAAATTCATGTTCAAAGCGTCGTGGCGATGTTTCTTTAATTGTTTCATGATCATTGCGCCCTTTACGTTTTTTAGCTTTTTTTTCATGACTCATCACTATCACCTCCACGATCATTAGTTTGTCCCGTTGTAAGCCGACTATCCCCATAGCTATATGGATAGATTTCCATAATGAGGACAATGCTCTATAACATCCAGAGTTTTAAGTTTAGTTCTTTTGATTTCAATTGGTAAGGTCTCACCTCAGAAAGCAAAGCATGAATAGAGTGAACCAACACTAGCAGTGGTTCACTCTATTTTAAAAAGAAGCTTATTTACAATGGAAGCTACCTACCTTATCCCACCCTTGACGTCATGCTTATTTTTTATATTGAGCATGATTCTTATTTCTTCTAGGGTTGGATATCAATTCATCAGCAAATTCATGTCCGTAATCTCTTGACAATGTTTTATCCACTTCTCGATGATCACTTTCACGCTTTGCACATTTACATGAATCTTTTTCTTTATGGTTATTTTCCATCATAAATCACCTCCAGTTATATTGTGAGTGAAAATAAAGAATATATGTACGGATATTGATTGGTAACTTAATCAATTTAATACATAATTCAGTACATAAAACGATGCTTGAATCAATGGATGGTTTCCGTGATAAATAGGTTTGATTTGGCTAAATGTGTTAAGTTTGTTATAGTGGAACAGTAAAAAAATGACCGACCAAACATTGGTCACTATATTTTAGGAGGATTTTATTATATGTCGAACATCCAAGAGAGTGCGAGTGCACTTGAGCAAGCTATCCGTGATAGCGAAGAATTTAACAGCTTGAAAGCTGCTTATGATGCAGTGATGAGTGATGAAATCGCAAAGAAAATGTTTGATGATTTTCGTAATACCCAAATAGAACTTCAACAAAAGCAAATGCAAGGTCAAGAAATTACTGAAGAAGAAGTTGATCAAGCACGTAAAGTTGTTGAAACTGTGCAACAACATGATCAAATTTCTAAACTCATGGACGAAGAACAACGTGTAAATGAGTTAATCAATAATATTAGTCGTACGATTACAAAGCCATTAGAAGAACTTTATGGCGCACAAGACTAATATTAAAAAACATAAAACCATTAGGTCTATCTATGGCCTAATGGTTTTTATCTATTCTAAATAAAAAAGGAAGGTTCTCTGTCAAATGTGGTGGTGTAATGTTCACTCCACCATTCATCTTTGTTAAAAGCTCTTTTTCCATAAAGTAGTGCTATTGCTAAGCCGCAGAGGGAAATATACTCGCTTTCCGCGGACGAACGCCCAAGCCTCCTCGCAAAGACCGCTGTGGGGTCTCGGTCGCCCGTTTTTCCGCAGGAGTCTCGCATATTTCCTCTGCTATGTGCTATTTCAAACGAGAGCCTTTTTAACCTCTTGTTGCCAT
>NZ_JH976434.1:297116-331695 GCF_000306965.1 Amphibacillus jilinensis Y1
ATCCACCATTTGTAATCGTTCATAAAAAGGACGACTACAATTAGTACACAAATATCTTCGCTTTTTTAATGATATCTTCACATCTTTATTAGAAAGGACTGGACCTTGAATCTCCTGTCTTCTATAACTATGCACTCGGTTTGTTTTCTCCTTACAGAAAGGACATTTTTCTTGTTTTTGCTTTGTATAGAGTTCCACAATCAAGCTCCTAGATTCTTCGGTTACATCCCATACGTCTACATGCTTGTCTTTAATCCCCAATAATTCTATGGTAAAATGACGCTGCACTCATATCCCCTCTCTTTTTCTATTGTCTCGACAACTTTAGGGTAACAAAGAGAGGGCGAATGAGTGTATTTTTTGCACGCTACAGGAATCCCATCACGATAGAGGACACCACCACATTCAGTATAGAGCCAAAAGGAATCCAGATGATAAAAAAGGGTCAATTTACGAAGAAAACGTAAATTGACCCTTTTTTAGTTTTGTTCCTCTTTTTGTCTTATTTCTTCTCCATTACCTTATCAATTAAACCATATTTTTTAGCGGCCTCTGCTGACATAAAATTATCACGGTCTGTGTCCTTTTCGATTACTTCTAAAGGTTGACCGGTTCGATCAGACAGAATTTGGTTTAATTTCTCTCGCATTTCTATAATACGTTTAGCATGAATTTGAATATCAGAGGCTTGACCTTGCGTTCCTCCCAATGGTTGGTGAATCATCACTTCACTATTTGGTAAAGCATAGCGTTTTCCTGGTGCTCCAGCCGCAAGTAAAAAAGCGCCCATTGAAGCAGCCATCCCAACACAAATCGTTGATACATCAGGCTTAATAAACTGCATCGTATCATAAATCGCCATACCAGCTGTGATCGAACCACCAGGTGAATTAATATAAATAGAAATATCTTTGTCAGGGCTTTCTGCTTCTAAGAATAAAAGTTGAGCGACAATACTATTCGCGACATTGTCATCAATCCCACTACCTAACATAATAATTCGATCTTTTAATAAACGAGAGTAAATGTCATATGCACGTTCTCCGCGATTTGTTTGCTCAATAACTGTAGGTATTAAATTCATAACTGATCTTCCTCCTTAAGGATACACATAATAAAATTTCTTAATTACTTTAATAGTACCTAATTGGTCAATAAAGGTCAAATAAAACGACCCTTCAATTTAAGTGGGTGTTTTTGTTCTCCCCACTGATTGGTCGTTGAGTGAATCAGGACATGGATGTCCGCTAACTACCGCTCTAAAATAGATGGACACTGCTCTCTCGTTTGAGATGGTTTTTTCTGACCGTTATCTGGTATCATTCAATTCAACACATTTATTAACTACATCTTCCCCGAACAAATGGAAAATTAAACCTCGTTCATTATTATAACAGACAGCTAACTATTTTTCTTGTTTTATCAATGATTAGGTGAATCTGTAATATTCTCATTGAAATGTATGTTTATATCCGTTATAATGTTTCTTGTCCTTTTATTTCTATTATGCGCTCGTAGCTCAGGGGATAGAGCAATGGTTTCCGGTGCCATGTGTCGGGGGTTCGAATCCCTCCGAGCGCGTTAACAGACAAGATTTCATCATAATGATGAAATCTTATTTTTTATTTTAATCCTAGTACAACAAGAAGGCTAAGTAATAGCTACTAGATAAAATGAACTTCAATCAGTGGACGGAGGGGCACAGGACGTAGCTGTTTTAGTTTACGATCTTATCCGCCCACTGAGTAGCTGAGTCTCATCTATAAATACTAAGACCGTTTTAGAGGTACTAATTATCGTTACCGCTTCATAGAGCAATTTGCTATAATATAAAGAAATAGTTAATTAGAGGGGTTTAAAGTATGATTAACCAATTAAAACAACTTTATCCTAGCTTAACCATGATTAATGATCAGGAAAGTGTTGATTTCTCCAAGTATAAATGGTTCACTACACCATCAAATGATGTAATCGGCATCGCAAAAACTGAACTAGATAATAGAGATTTAACCTTGTTATCACTTATGTTAACACCATATTATGGTGCTCACCCACCCATCACAACTCGGGAGAAACAATGGTATCAATTACTATTTGAACCATTTGCAGAAACGTCGTTTAACCTTCTGTCTAAGGATTATCGTTTTGTCTATTTTAGTTTATCTGAGTTGTTAACAGACCCAACTGATTTTCGCGCAGCAATTGATGGATTATATCCAACAACACCACCACTGATTTGGATTGATCAACAGTCAGGCATTATTATTGAAGAAGAGCGTTTTCTTGACGAAGATAGTCTATCTTATTATGAAATGGCTGAAATTTTCACAAGTGATTTTTTAATTGACGTCCATTTTTATATTGGCCCATATATGACTTCTCCTGCCGATGCTAGAGCTTATTACGCGTGGATGAAAGATAGCTTTAATCGAATGAAGGCTTTTAATGTAAGGTCAGTAATGTCATATGTTTCTGCTGTACCTTATCTATTACCAACATTAAGTACAGATCATGATTATCATTTTTTAGTAAAAGCGATTTTAAAGGAAACGGCAACAGATGAAGAATTACTACGCTCCATCCAAACATTTCTTGAATGCAATTCCAACACAAGCCTTGCTGCTAAAGAAATGTATATGCATCGCAATAGTCTACAGTATCGGATTGATAAATTTATTGAGAAAACTGAAATTGATGTCAAACAATTTGAGGGTGCTATTTCTGTTTATTTAATTTTGTTAATAAAGCGTTATCTTGATTGAATGACTAGCTAAAATCCATTTTTGTAAGCGTGCACAAATACAAACCAACTTTTTGTGCATGATTAACATTTACCAATACATCATTTTAAAGTAGACTTAAGTCATTAAATAAAACGCTTACAATTTTGAGGAGGATTTTATAATGGCTGAATTATCATTAAAGAATATTGATAAAGTTTATGAAAAGGATGGCGTCAAAGCAGTTGATGACTTTAATCTTGAAATTAAAGACAAAGAGTTTATCGTATTCGTTGGTCCATCAGGTTGTGGTAAATCAACAACCCTACGTATGATCGCAGGCCTTGAGGAAATTACAGCAGGTGAATTTTACATTGATGAAAAGCTAATGAATGATGTCGCACCGAAAGACCGAGATATTGCCATGGTATTCCAGAACTATGCTCTTTATCCCCATATGAACGTATATGACAATATGGCATTTGGTTTAAAGTTGCGTAAATTTAAAAAAGATGAAATAGAACGTCGGGTTAGAAATGCGGCACAAATACTAGGTCTTGAACCTTATTTAGATCGTAAACCAAAAGCACTTTCTGGCGGGCAACGTCAACGTGTCGCTCTTGGCCGTGCTATCGTTCGTGATGCAAAGGTGTTCTTAATGGATGAGCCATTATCAAACTTAGATGCTAAATTGCGTGGTCAGATGCGCGCTGAAATTCAGAAGCTTCACCAGCGCTTACAAACAACAACCATTTATGTTACACACGATCAGACTGAAGCAATGACGATGGCAACGCGTATTGTCGTACTTAAAGATGGTGTAATTCAACAAGTTGGGGCACCGAAAGAAGTATATGATAAACCAGACAATATCTTTGTAGCTGGCTTTATCGGGTCGCCTGCAATGAACTTTTTCAATGGCACATTAGAGGAAGGTGGATTCCGCCTTTCTGAAAAACAAAACATTCAAGTCCCTGAAGGGAAAATGAAAGTCCTTCGTGAACAAGGGTATATTGGGAAAGAACTTGTGCTTGGCGTCCGTCCTGAAGATATTCATGATGAGCCTGTTTTTGTCGACGCAAACCCTGGTTCAACGATCGAAGCCCAAATTGAAGTGGCAGAACTAATGGGATCTGAATCTTACTTGTATTCAAAATTATCTGATCAAGAATTCATTGCTCGTGTAGATTCACGTACAGATGTCGATGGTGGCGATAATATACAATTGGCTTTCGATATGCACAAATCTCATTTCTTTGATGTAGAAACAGAATTAACCATTAAATAAGTGTTTACCCCCCTTTATTATAAAATGAACCTTCAATCACTAGGAGCTTTCGTTCTTTTCCCACTGATTGGTAGCCAAATGGAGCAGGACATTGGCATCCGTTAACTCACGCTTATATAGATTGTTCTACTCTCTATTTTGAGGCGATGTTTTAAAGAGGGTTACCTGTTAAAAGAGAGGCATCGACTATCGATGCCTCTCTTCAATCTTCTAACTATTATTTATAGCCTCTCGTAAGCTTCTTCATATTCCTTTAAGCGCGTGGACCAATTTGATGTTGTGCTTCTTGAACGAGCCTTTTTGTGATTTCACCACCAACTGATCCATTTGCACGTGCAGTTTCACTTGCTCCAGGTGTAACGCCGAATTCTTGTGCAATTTCGTATTTCATTTGCTCTAATTTTTGCTCAACACCGGGAACAACAAGTTTATTTGTTCGATTTCTATCAGTCATCGTTGTTCACCTCCTTACCACTAGTATGAGCCATGCTATTTTCTTTAATAGCGTTAATTACTAGCTCGCAAGGAAAAATCTAGTGCGATTGACTACACATCCCCAATCATTTGCTTAGGATCGACCCATTGCTCAAATTCTGCTTCTGTTACCAGATTAGACGCTAGCGCTGCTTGCTTTAATGTTAATTGTTCATCAAAGGCTTTCTTAGCGATCTTCGCTGCTTTTTCATAACCTATATATGGATTTAAAGCTGTGACTAGCATAAGAGAGTCATTTAAAAAAGCAGTCATTTTCTCTTCATTCGGTGATAATCCTACTAAGCAACGCTCAGTAAAAGAACAAATACTGTCTGCCAATAAACGTACAGATTGGAGGAAATTATATGCGATAACAGGCTTAAAAACATTTAGTTGAAAGTTCCCTTGGCTTGCAGCGATACCAATCGTAGCATCATTACCCATTACTTGAACAGCAACCATTGTCAATGCTTCTGCTTGAGTAGGGTTGACTTTCCCTGGCATAATTGAGCTTCCGGGTTCATTAGCAGGGAGGTCAATTTCCCCAAAACCTGCCCGCGGTCCACTTCCAAGCCACCTAATGTCATTGGCTATCTTCATCAAATCGGCAGCTAATGCTTTCAATGTACCATGTGCTCGCACCATTTGGTCATGACTCGTTAGTGCATGAAATTTATTAGGGGATGATTGGAATTGGCGATTGGTGAGCAACGTTAATTGTTCTGCAACACTATCCCCAAATTGAGGATCCGCATTAATACCAGTTCCAACTGCTGTCCCTCCGATTGCCAACTCATTCAAATGAACTAAATCTTCTTTTATCATCGTAGTCATGGTTTCAACCATATGTAACCAACCACTTATTTCTTGTCCAAATGTCAGTGGTGTCGCATCTTGAAGATGTGTACGTCCTATTTTAACGACATCTTTGTATTTCTCCCTTTGATGTTTTAATGTTTGTGTGATCATCAACAATGCAGGTAATAATTCTTCCTCAATCGCTAACACACTTGCTATATGCATAGCAGTCGGGAATGTATCATTAGAGCTTTGCGATTGATTGAGATCATCATTTGGATGAAGGCGCACATCTTGTTGTTGATTGTTTAAATATTGATTGCCAATATAACTGAGCACTTCATTAACATTCATGTTCGTTTGCGTGCCACTCCCTGTTTGCCAGACAACAAGTGGAAAATGTTCTGTTTCCTCACCAGATAATAAGCGATCACACGCATAGATAATCGCTTCCTTCTTCACGTTCGAAAGATTGCCCAACTGATGATTGGCGATGGCAGCACTTCGCTTTAGCATAATAAAGGCTTGTAACAATCGATCGGGCATTTTTTCAGTACCAATCGGAAAATTCTCAAGGCTACGCTGTGTTTGAGCGCCCCAATATTTGTTTTGATCGACTTCAATGGGTCCGATTGTATCATACTCGATTCTTTTATCCATTTACTCATTCCTCCCGCTGACCGTTTTTCCTATTGTATCATAATTTTTTCATGTTTCTTCAGCTAGCCTTGTTTCACTACCAAGCTAAAAAAGCACCCGCAAAACTAATCTTTTTTGCGGGTGCTTTTCATTAATAATGATAGCCAAAGTATTCTTCTAGTGTTAAATCTTCTTCATAGAGATAAGTTGCAAGTTCCTCACCAAGATAGCGAAGATGCCAAGGTTCAAATTCATAACCCGTAATATCTGTTTTCCCTTCAGGGTAACGAATAATAAAACCAAATTGATGGGCATGCTCAGCTAACCAACTGCCTTCATCCGTTTGATCAAAAGCTTGATCAAGTAAGAACGAAACAGAAGCCGCACTTACATCCATTGCTAAACCGGTTTGGTGTTCGCTCGTTCCAGCCTGTGCTGAAAAGCGATCGGCCTCCTCTTGACCTTTATTAGCAACATTACTTTGATAAATTGTCTTTTGCCGCTCATAAGAGCGATAGCCTGAGACCGCAACAAGATCAATCCCTTGTTCATCAGCTTCTTCAAATAATAACTCTAATGCTTCAGCAGCCTCTTGTCTTAATAAACGACGGTTATTACCTTGTTTGGCTAAGTGTTCAACATCGGGTTCAACTAAATCGTTAGGCTCATAGCCTTCAGGCAAACGGCGTTGCTTATTCACATAGACCTCAATACTATCAGGGTTATCTACCACATACAATTCTGTCTCTGGATCAATACCTGAGATGTTCTTATCAAGATCCTCTTCACCGGGTAGTTCTACAATTCCTTTTTCAATGAGAACAGATCCACGCTTTTGCGACATCAGATCGGCTTGTTTAGCTGTATCATCTTGCTGAAGTTGCTGACAGCCGCTAAGTAGCCCTAATGTGATTAACGTTGTTGTTATTAATAATTTCATTGTGAGTCACCTCAATTTATTGCACTCCCTACACTATAACATAAATTCATCATTAACAAATAGACAGATTTTTCCGCATGAAACAAATAAACCTTGTCAGATACTGACAAGGTTTATTTTCAGATAACTGTCCTTAAATCGCCCGCACAAAATAGAAGGTAGGGATCATCTGTTTAGGCGGGAGTAACAGTAGCTAATGTTCTGATTCACTCAACAACCCATTAATGGGAGAAAAGCGACATACAACTAATTGAAGGTTGGCTTTATCTATTCAATATTCCCAGGCGTAATGTTTTTCAGCCTCACTTATCTCTTTAAAACGTTCAACATCCTGCTGGTCAATGGCTTCGTTAATTTGTCGATCAAAATCTGCCTTGTTCCAGTCTGCAATAAGCGAATCTAACATAAGTTGTGCAGTTAGTTTTATTTCAAATGATAAATCCCGCTTTGCTATCATGTATTTTGGATAATGACGGTGGGTGCGACGCAAACAATAATACACTTTTTGTTTTTTCATGGAATCCAGCCCCTTTTATCCCATTTTAGTTGATGCTGTAGGGTTATTTATCTATATTTATATTTTATATACCCGTTACCATGATAAGTAAAACGATTTTTTTTGTGTAATATGGGTAAATTATCATAAGAGACATTCATAACCGCTAACTGTGGAGCAACCAAATTTTAAGGTTTACTGACCATCGTGCGCGTCGCTTCATCATTCTTTTGTCATAGCTAACCGTTAGCGAACAAGCACTCTGCTGTAATGAACCAAAACTTTTCTAGACCCACTCAAATTAGTCATGATAAACTGTTTTCATTACGTTCTCAGGAAGGAAGCGAAGCAATGAATCCATATGATCAATTAAAAAAAGGAGAACGCGGCGCATGGGTAAGTATCTTTTCATACCTTCTTCTCGCTATTACTAAATTAATCGTATCCTATCTTGCCAATTCCCAAGCCCTTCGAGCGGATGGATTAAATAATACAACCGATGTTATCGCCTCAATCGCAGTATTAATTGGATTACGCATTTCCCGTAAACCCCCAGATGATGATCATCATTATGGGCACTTCAAAGCTGAATTAATAGCGTCTTTAATGGCCTCATTTATAATGGTAACAGTAGGTTTACAAGTGATTTTAACTTCATTTCAAATCATCTGGTCAGGTACTTTTACACAGCCAACGTCATTGGCCAGTTGGACAGCATTAGCTTCTACAATAATAATGATTGCTGTTTATCTATTTAACTTACGCTTATCCAAAAAAATAAATAGTAGTTCATTATATGCAGCAGCTCAAGGCAATAAATCAGATGCGTTAATTAGCTTATCTGCATTAATTGGTATTTCAGGCGCGCAAATTGGTTGGTACTGGCTCGATCCCATTGCCGGTATTTTTGTTGGAGCCATTATTGTTTACACCGCTTGGGACATTTTTAAAGATACAAGTCATACATTAACAGATGGATTTGACGATAACACCGTTGCCGTTATTCGTAAGTTTATTGAGAAAGATCCTGAAATCATTAAAGTTAGAGATATTAAGGGACGACAGCATGGTAATCAAACATTTCTTGATATTATTATCTATGTAGAGCCTTCGATTACCGTTTCACACGGGCATGAGATCACTGATCGTATTGAAAAGGCTTTAGCTGATCAACATAGTATTCCCCATGCGCATATCCATGTAGAACCAAACCCTGAGCTTGTTAATGATTAAAGTACGAAATAAACAACGACCGAAGCCCCTAAAACAACAAGGATAATGTGAACACGGAATAGCGCTAAGATAATAGCTGCTATTCCACCTACTACTCCGATGTATGGACGCTCAGGAACCACTGATAAAACGCCTGGGAAAATCAAAGCACCTAACGCCGCATACGGGATTACCTCTAACCACCGACCAAACCATGATGGAAATTTCACACGTTCGATAATAAAAGCTGGTATAAGGCGCGGGATAACCGTAACTGTTGCCATTAAAGTAATAATAAAAAATCTTGGCATTACTTTTTCCTCCTTTTACGAAAACGAATCTTCAATCAGTGGATTTTATGTTCTTTACCCACTGATTGGTCGTTGAGTGGCGGGCGCTTATCTGTGATAAACGTTCCAAAGAAGCTTGCTAGTATGGTTGCCACTACAATTGCCCAACCTTCTTGTATAAAATGGTTGAAAATATAATTAAATAGCATTGCTAAAACAGCAATTATCGCATAGCGTCCATTTGTCTTAACAGATGGTATAAGTAAAGCAATAAACATCGCATAAAGAGCAATGCCTAAACTCTGACTAATCGCATCCGGCATAATATCACCAAGTAATCCTCCCAAGATTGATCCAATCACCCAAGATAAATAAGCTTCAAGAAAAATCGCTCCATAAAAGTAGTAGCCTTTCTCTTGCTTTGTTGGTTTGCACTCAATTGAAGCCACTGAAAAAGATTCATCTGTCAACCCCAGTGTCAACGGTGCTTTCCAACGCAAAGGAAAATCTTTTGCTTGATGCATAAAGCTTAAGCTCATAACAAAATGTCGAAAATTCAGCACAAAAGTGGCGAGCACAATTTCAATCGCACCCGCTCCAATCGCAAGCATATTGGTCCCCATAAATTGAGCAGCACCCGCATAAACCAAGACACTCATACTCGTAAGCTCAAATAAACTTAACCCTGCCTGTTGCGCTAAAACACCGTATGTAATAGCAATTGGGATATAGCCTAACATAATTGGTAAACCAGCAGTTAAACCTTTTTTGAATTGCATGTGAGCTTCCATAACATCCCCCCACTTTTTTTATCTAAAAGCATAACATATAGCAGTACTATTTGTCGGTATTTTAAAAAAATAATAACGCCATATTTAAAAAGCTAACCAGTCGATGGCTAGCTTTTTGAGGTATCTTGTTCTGTTAAAATTAATGGTCCGTCTTTAGTTACAATAATGGTATGTTCAAATTGTGCAGAACGTTTTCCATCCACCGTGCGTGCGGTCCAATTATTATCATCCATTTTACTATGCCATGATCCTTCATTAAGCATCGGTTCAATGGTAATCGCCATGCCTTCTTTAAGGCGCGCACCTTTGCCTGGTAAGCCATAATGAGGAATGTGAGGCGCTTCATGGATCGTTGGACCAATGCCATGACCAGTAAAATCACGCACAACTGAGAACCCCTCAGCCTCAGCATATTGCTGAATGGCATGACCTATATCACCAAGGCGGTTTCCAACTTGTGCTTGCTCAATGCCTTTATATAATGACGTTTTTGTAACATCTAATAAATCTTTCGTTTTTTGATCAGCTTCTCCTACAACATATGTCCATGCTGAATCCGCCAAGCCTCCATTTAAATTAACAACCATATCAATCGTCACGATGTCACCTTGTTTTAGTTTTTCATCTCTTGGGAAACCATGACAAATCTCATCGTTAATTGACGCACAAGTGGCATACTCATATCCATTGTATCCTTTTTGTTCTGGTGTTGCGCCATGGTCTGCTAAATATTTCTCTACAAATTGATCGATCTCTGCTGTTGATATACCTGGCTTTATCAGTTTAGCAATTTCTTTATGAATATTTGCGAGTAATTGACCTGCTTTTGTCATCATTTCAATCTCACGTTTACTCTTTCGTTGAATCATCGTTCAAACCCCTTTCTATCCATACATACTATAACATATTTTCTCTTTATGTGTCTGCTACAGTTTATCGCAGATAATCGTCCTAATCCACTCAACTAACAATTAGTAGCGGGGTACGAAGACGCCTGATTGAAGGTTTGTTTTATATTAGTATCCATTGATTATACTCAGGGTAAACAGTCGATTCAAATGTAAAGATCATCTATCTGATCGTCCTAACACCGTATAAGCCGCCAGCAACCTTTTCTGGACCAGCCACAAATCGTACTTCAACTTCTAATTTACCCACCGTTAACTGCTCTGGTATAGGATAATAATGATTAATCAGTACGTCGGGCTGTTCCGCTTTTAATTTCTCTATTGCTATCGATTCCCCATCGATTAAAATACTAAATTCTCGTTGGTGATGAACACCCTCAAGAAATAGGTCTGTATCACCACCATAATAAGTGACCATTAATGTATTAGGCAATTCAGGTTCTACAGCAAGGCGATAACTAACAAATCCACCATTACGTGCATCACGCCAATGGCGGTCAACAATGTTTAAATAGCCTGTTTGTGAGTTTTCAAAATTGATCTTGTGATCGGTCTCTGGCTGTTGCTCACCCGGCTGAACCAGATCAATTGTTTGATCACGAAGTTGTTTTGAAGCCTGCATATCTTCATCAACACGCTTGAGATAATCTGTCTCACTCGTAACTTGCCAATATATTGTGTAACGCTCGTGATGTAAGCGATAGAAAGGAATCAGCTCGATCATTTGATCAGATGGTTGAGCAATAGGATCCGTCTCAAAAAGCAATTGATTTTGATCTTTAAGATGTAGCCAAGTTTCAATTGGATCCGTAGTTACTAGCGTCGGTACATCAATTAATGGATGGTTATTATAAACTTGATGATCTGCAACAATGTCTGTCTCAGGAAACTGTTCTCTCCCTAACTTTCCAGCTAAAACAACCGGTCCATATAAGAAAGCTTGATGATCGGGTTTGTCCTTCGCCAGATAACGGTGGAGTGCCATAGGGAGTTGCCATGTAAGCACATCTCCTTTAAACCATTCACGCGTCACTACGAAATAACCTTTTTCTAAGCTGTATTCAACCGGTTCACCATTGATACGAAGTTGACTATCTCCAGTCAACCAATAGGGTTGTCGAATATGCAACGTTAATGAGCTACCACTCCCCTCATTAACAATGAGTTGACTCACTGGCTCGTAAGGAAACTGGGTCTCTTGCATAAATTGCAATTGTTTATCTTCTAATGTAATAGTTGCTGGAATAAACAGATTGATATATAACGAGTGATCTTGACGCATAAAAATATTTTTTGCATAACGTGCGGGATTTTCCATACCACTACCTGTACAACACCAGAAAGACTGGTCAGGTGTGCAGTAAACTTTAAAATGTCCCGGCTCAGTTGAAACAAAATACGTTTTCATACCTGAATCAGGATCTTGTGAAGCCAAAATATGGTTGTATAATGCGTTCTCATAGTAATCCATATAACGACTGTGTGGAGACCACTTAAAAAGATATTCGGTCAACTTCAACATATTATATGTGTTACATGTCTCAGTAGTAAGCACGCCTAAAGGCTCCGTATCCTCTCTACCAAAGTGTTCTGCATGACTATTTCCGCCAATAACATATGAGCGATGATAAACAACGCGCTCCCAAAAAAATTCAGCGATTCTTTTATAATCTGCTTTTCCTGTTAAATCATATAATCGCGCCACGCCTATTATTTTTGGAATTTGCGTATTCGCATGCTTTCCCGCGAGATCATCAACTTGATCTTCTAATGGTTGCAAAATAGCGTGATGATTAAAACGTTCAGCTAATTGAAGAAACCTTGCTTCACCTGTTAATTGATATATATCTGCCATCACTTCATTCATACCACCAAACTCACAAATTAACATGCGTTGAAATTGTTGATCTGTTAAATGGCGTAAACCTCCTTCTGCCCAATTGGCAAGCGTTACAACGACATATTTAGCCTTATTTACGCCTGCAAATTGATAAGCATCAATAAGACCAGCAAAAATTTTGTGAATACTATACCAGGGAACCCATGATCCAGCTAAACTAAAGTGTTCAACACGAAACTCACCGGTAAATACTTCTTTGAAACAATCTTTCTTAAACCCACTTACATAGCCATCCGCATCTAATTTTTGCAGATAAGCCAATTCATTAACTGCATATTCTATTTTCTTTTTTAGCTCATTGTCACGTGTGTACTGATACATCATTGAAGCTGCCGATAACCAATGTCCTGCTGAATGACCTGCGATCTCCATTGCTTCCCATCCACCATAGCGAGGCGCTTTCGCTTCTTTCCCTGCTGCTTCATAACATGGGGCAACCAGTCGATCAATATCAAGCTCAAGCAAATAGTCCTTCCCTTTCTGTTGGGCATCTTTAAAAAATCCTGAATTTAATTTAACAGATTCCATACATTCCACCCTTTCTAACGAGCATTTTTTGACATACACATATTAGTGAAACGTACTGTGTATATAAAAAGTTTGCAATAATTCAAAATCAGTAACCATGCCATTGCTTTGGATAGAACTATCTTTTTTTTAGATATTGCGTATATAATAGAGAGGAAGGGAGGGATACCTGTTGCATGAAGTGGTTTTACAAGCATACCAGCTGCCATTACTTAATGAAGTCGGTTATTTAGAAGATAAAAATGGGGAATTAATCCATCCGAGGCGATTACTAGAAGGTTTACATGTCTTTATATTTGTTGAATCCGGTGTAATTGAAGTCGTCGAAGACCATATTCACTATGTATTGAAAGCAGGGGATTATCTCTTTTTACATAAAGGCATTAAACACTGGGGCACCACCACATATCAACCAAATACACGATGGTATTACATTCATTTTTTCACACATGATCCAATCGCCAAGTCACATGATGAATATCAATTGTGTGCTGCACCATCAATTATTCCGAAAGAATTATATGATAAGCAGATTACATTAGCCAAGTCGGGGCATGTTGCTCAAAGCATTGACATGATAACACGCTTGAACCAAGTGATTAAGAAACAAGATGATGGACCATTGGCCCAATCGCTTGAGAGTTATCAAATGTTTTTATTTCTCTACAACCAAGCTAAAAAAGCCCGCAGAAAGCCAAGACATCAGCAGATTGTTGATGACATTATTGATTTGTTTCAGAAAAAGCAACAAAAATGTTCAAGTCAAGAGATCGCTAACTGCCTTCATTTAGATTATGCTTATATTTCGACAATTTTTAAAAAAGTGACAGGTAAAACCATCCGGCAATTTCAAAACGAAATCATGATTGAAAGAGCCATTACAGCATTTACTTACTCTAATGCCAATATTGCAGAAGTAAGTGATCAATTAGGCTTTCCTAATCCTTATTATTTTAGTCGTGTCTTCAAAAAGGTGACCGGTATTAGTCCATCACAGTATATAAAACAGCGCTATTAACAATAGAGCCAATAAGCTTTTGCTAAAGCAATTGTAGAGTTTACAGAACAAGACTCAAACAGCGGGCATTTTTCTCGAACGATTACTGTAATAATTATTTTTACAAAATAATAAAATAAGAGGACCCGTCTATGGATCCTCCAATACAAATTAGTAAGCGCCGTAACCCCAAGATGCCCCAATAATAATCAATAAGATGAATAAAACAACAATTAACGCAAAACCTGATCCATATCCATATCCTGCACCCATCTTGAAACCTCCTTTTCATCTCGAGTCAATTATAGAATATGTTCATTCATGAAAAGTGGGAGGGTTTAACTGAAAAATGGGTAAATGTCTTCTAACGGTCTAAACATAATCCTTTATACTGTAATAATGCCCATTGTTAATTTCAGCAGGTTCAACCAATATATTAACGAACACTTGGGCAACAACGGATTTGTCGCGTAACTTGTTTTGCTTTTTATACTGCTTAAATTGTTCGACTTCTTGAAAGGCTTCTTGATCTACAGCACGTATATCCCGTTGCATCTCAGTGTCCATAATACTTGGATCAAATAAAATGATTTTATTTGATGTTCCGAGTTGCTCTTCTTCAAGTGCCACCGTCTGGGTATAACGATTCAAACCAGCTTTGGAGGCTCCATAAGCACTCCAACCATAAGTAGAGCGATCGGCAGCTCCAGAAGAAATATTAGCTACTATCGTTTCCATACCCGACTGCTTCGCTTTCTTTAACACCAAAGACGTCGTTAACATTGGGGCAATTAAATTAATTTGCATATGCGCTTGAATGGCCTCAATCGTGTGATTAGCAACAGTATCAATAGGATTGACAGTTGCAGCGCTATTAATGAGGTACACACGGCTTGTTTCTTTTTTAAAAATTTGATCGTTCACCTTTTCAAACGTTCGATCAAGTTGATCGACATCAGCTAGATCACAGGAAAAATGCTGGTAGGTGACCTTAGATTGGTCAGCTAGTTGACTTAATTGTTTATTCACGTGTCTAGCAATACCAATAACATGTATATCGTTTTTCAGTAATAGCTCTGCAATTGCTGCTCCCAATCCTTTTGACGTTCCAGTTACAATCGCATACTTCATGATACCTGACCTCCACTTATTTATCTTATTATTATTATAGACGAGATAAATTGGAAATTAAAATAACAAGTTATAATTTTGCCCGCTCAATCGCTTTTGTAAATACTCGAATGATATCATCAATGGATTCGATACCGACTGAGATACGAACAAGGCCGTCTGTAATCCCTAATTGTTCTTGGACCTCAAGTGATAAAGCTCGATGTGAAGTTGTCTGCGGATAAGAAACACTTGTTTCTACCCCTGCTAAAGTTGGTACAATTTTAACCCAATCAAGTCCTTTAAAAAAGGTTGCCGTATCACAAAAGCCGGTTAAATCAATGGTAACAATCGCACCATTTCCTTTTTCAGATGCATGTGATGGATAATAAACGCAACCGACAGCAGGGTTAGCTGCAAGTGCATCTGCAAGCTTTCTTGCATTACGAACCTGTCGTTCCATGCGAACATCCAATGTCTTCAACCCTCGGCAGGCTAGCCAAGCTTCAAATGGACTTAAAGTCGTCCCTAAATTTATTGCTTTCCTTTTCACCTTTTCAATTGACTCCTGATCACCAACAACCACTCCTGCTGTCACATCACTGTGACCCCCTAAATATTTTGTCGCACTGTGAACAACGAGATCAATCCCTAAATCAAGTGGCTGTATTAGATAAGGCGTCGCAAATGTGTTATCAATCATTGTTTTTAGCTGATATTGTTTAGCGAGCTTAGCTATAGTCTCGATGTCTTCAACACGCAATAGAGGGTTGGTAATCGATTCAGAATAGATTAATGTTGTTTTGTTCGTAATGGCTGAAACGATCGCTTGGTGATCAGTAAAATCAACGAAGCTAACCTCTATTCCAAAGTCATCCAGTTCTGTAGTAAATAATTCGTATGTACCGCCATATATATCTTTGGAGGCAATCACATGATCTCCTGCTTTGGCAAGAGAAAGCACCCCAATTAAAATCGCTGCTAATCCAGAGGAAGCCGCAACACCAGCATCTGCATGTTCAAGAAGGGCAACAGCTGCTCCTAACTCATCTGTATTAGGGTTGCCTACTCTAGAATACAAGTAATCCTTATCTCCTTGATAAAATTTTTCAATATCTTCGAGATCTTTAAATTTAAATGCTGTTGTTTGGTAAATGGGTGTAACCTTACTCTCAATCTTTTGTTTATCTTGAGTAGAAAAATGGACCGATTGTGTTGCAAAATGTTCTCCCATCTCAATATCCCCCTCTTTTCTTTAATTCTAACTTTAACGCAATCAAAGGGAAAAGAGCAAGTTAAATAATTAGAAAACCTGGAGTATATTCCGATTAAATTAATCAATTTTTGTTATAAGCGGATCGTCAAGATGAAATGACGCTATTTCTTATCTTTACCAATTAATCTTGCTAAAGATAAAATTGTTGCTACCGTTAATCCTGTAATATAAGACAAGATCAGATAGGTTGAATTCATCATTTCAAAATCATAAAAGATATTCGGCAAATTTGTGATTGCTGTTGCAAAAATAATCATGCTTAACGGGATTGTTATGCTATGATAGTTTTTTAATTTCAGTACATGTTGTAATGCTATAGACAGAAAATAAAAGTTTGTCGATGCTTTAAAGAAAATCGTAATGAACCAAATAAAAGCAACGAGTACTTCTATCCGTTCAAAAAATTCAGCAATTTGTATATTTTGACCGAGCACATAAATAGAATATGTATGTCTGGCTGCACCCTCAACGCCTAATACAGCAATTGCAGCAAAAGTGACAATAATCATGCAAAAGCCAGCTAAGCCACCACCAATAAGAAAGGCCTTCTTTGCTTGGCGTAGATCATTGACATGAGGCATGACCACAAGCAATACCATCAATTCCAAATAAGTAAGAGCAAGTACAGGTATCACCCCAACAAAAGTACCCGCTTGGTTAAGTTGCATGACCGGTTGAATATGGACTAATTGAGCCTCTGGCCATACTAGCACAGCAAGTAGGGTTAAGCTGATCATCGTGAAGGGAAAAAAAATTTCAGCAGTTCTTACCATCACCTCAACACCATAGCGAACAGCAATTAAGCAAGTTAATGTTGAAATAAGAGCCAATGCCTGTGGTGGTGTCCCCATTAATATTTGTATAGCTACAAATTGTGCAATAGACCAAATATTAGCGAATGTGGTAAAAAAAGAAAAAGAAACCATTAACAGAATTAAGCAATAACTGATGAACTTTCCAACGCGTTTATCCATTATTTCAAAGAAATTGCTTTCTTTTTCTTGCCCAACTAGTGTAGTTAACCATAAAATAAATAGTATCCCTAGTAATGTAGCAAATATTAAAGTCAGCCAACCGTTTTCTCGACCATACATTGTTGCAATCGTTGGGATGAAGATGATAGCTGTCCCTAATGTGTTCATAAAAACTAATACGGTAAATTGAATACTACTTATCTTCTGCTCCACTATCATCACCTAATTATTCATATTTGAAATTGTCCAAGCCAAGCT
Organism: Amphibacillus jilinensis Y1; assembly: GCF_000306965.1. Lineage (GTDB taxonomy): Bacteria > Bacillota > Bacilli > Bacillales > Amphibacillaceae > Amphibacillus_C > Amphibacillus_C jilinensis. The sequence goes on from NZ_JH976434.1 coordinate 314,716, forward strand.
TGTAATGGCTTTTTTAAAGGAGAAAGTAAGAAATCAATGCCTTGTACATATTCAGGTATTCTCCAATCAACAATAGCTGCAAGTAAATAGATACTTGCTAAAGTAAACATAATAAGGAAAACAATCCGATCGTGACCTTGGTAGTGTTTCCATTCATAAACAAGGGTAATTATAATAAAAGTTAATAGTAACAACACGTGCAATAACATGAATTAATCCTCCTATCGATTAGGTTTATCAACTTCCGGATAAATAGGATCAGTAATCATGCCACCGTGACGAATCTCGACCTTTGTATCGAAACGAATACTACACGTTTCAAAATGCGTATGCCAATCTTCTTTATACGTTGCCTCCCATTCTCTTGGATGATCTCGTCTTAATTGCTCACCAAATCCAAAGATATCAGCATGGTAGCCTTTAGCCGCTTCAATACTAGCTAACATTAAAGTTTCAATTTTCTTAGCAAATCGTTGCTCGATTTCATGCAATGTATCTTGACTTTTAAAGGACACATCTGTCTCCACATCTGCTATGTTAGCCACCATTTCCGAACGAATCTCTACGACAACCTCACCATCCAATTCTGTCGATATTTTAGATTGGTGCTTAGTGATCTCAAGAGAAATATCATTAGCATGTTGCCAGTTAAGTGACTCTATTGTACTAGCGATATTATTGGTGATAAAATTAAACCCTTTACTTTCATCCTCGGTAAGCCATCCGACTAATTGATCATCATTAAAAACACTCAAATTTTCTACAAACAAACTAGCATACGGAATAGTTGTCTCAACATTATCTATTGTTGTACCTTTTTCCTCATCTCCAACAATCTCCAATCCAGTGACAACCGGATCTTTACCCTCCGATATAATCGCATTTGTTAGTTCATTTAGTCTAATCTCCTTACTAGGCGCCCAAAATTCTTCTGATGCTTGAATACTTGTATAAATCTTTTCAGCAGATATCTTTTCAAGCGGGGTCATAATACTTAATACTTCTTCTGCCGTTGCATGCTTAGCAATAGCAATCATGAAGTCAGATCTTAACTCATGATCGCGCATTAAGAAATCAAGGGTATCAACAATCCCCTCAATGGCTAACGCTTCTCCAAAAATAACGGCACGGATATGACTAACAAATATTTTTCTTGGAGAGGTTTTGGTTAGCTTTCTAATCGCTTCAAATAAGGTATCACCTGTAACCGTATAATTGGTCACAGCTGAACTTGATGTTTTCTCCTCGTTGCCAGCTACTTCTGCTGGATTAAGAACTTGCAATGTCACAATGAATTGATCATCGACTAAGTCAATTCCAAACGCTGTTGCAATAGTTATATCAGACAATTCCGCCGCACTCCAACAACCGGTTAGTATAATTAAACTTAGTAAAATGATCAATAACTTTTTCATAACTAATCCTCTTTTGGTGGTTTTGGTGGTTTAGACTTACTTCGGGTTATATTCTTTTGACTAATTAGATGCGGACGTCTCATCTCTTTCCACAATGGAGCGCGAACAAAGATATCTTTTTGACCAGTTAGATTAAATGGTGCTAATGGTGATAGATAAGGAATCCCAAATGATCGCAAACTGGACATATGCAATACAAGTAAAATAAGACCAGTAAAGATGCCGTAAAGACCAAGAGAAGCTGCTAACATCATAAAACCAAAACGAAGCATCCGGACAGTAATAGCAAGATTATATGCCGGAAATATAAAGCTGCTTATTGCAGTTAGTGAAACGATGATCACCATCATTGCCGATACCATCCCTGCTTCAACAGCCGCTTGACCGAGCACTAATGCCCCAACGATTGAAATAGCAGAACCGACAGCGCTCGGCAGTCTAATCCCTGCTTCTCGTAATAATTCAAAGGTAACTTCCATGATTAATGCCTCAATAAAAGCAGGAAAAGGAATCCCTTCTCGCTGTGCAGCTAGACTGATCAATAAAGTCGTTGGAATCATTTCTTGATGAAAAATCGTTAAAGCAATATAAAAAGATGGCGTCAATAATGCGAGTACAAAAGCTAACATGCGCAATAGGCGAAGCAACGTAGCGATATCAGTACGTTGATAATAATCTTCACTCGACTGCAAAAAATGTTCAAACAAACACGGTATTAATAATACAAAAGGCGTACCATCTACAAAGATTGCTATTTTGCCTTCTAATAGTCCACCTGCTATCGCATCTGGTCGTTCTGTATTATAGACAGTTGGGAAAGGCGTATACGTTTTATCTTGAATAAGCTCCTCAATATAGCCACTTTCTAGAATGGCATCTATTTCTATTCGTTTCAAACGCTCGTCCAACTCTTCAACTAACTTATCATTCACCACCCCATTTAAGTAGCCAATTGTAACATCTGTTTGCGTCTTCTCCCCAATACAATAGGACTTCATCCATAAATTAGGATCTTTAATGCGACGACGAATCAAGGAAATATTTGTATTAATTCTTTCAGTGAAAGCTTCCTTAGGTCCCCTTACGACCTCCTGCGACGTTACCGATTCAATTCCCCGATCTGCTCCACCACGCGTCCCAATCGCAAGTGCCACTGACTGGCCATCTAAAATAACGATTGAATCACCTGACAACAAGGCATAAAATAATTCTGCAATTGTATGTGTTTCATTTACGACGCCAATCGAAACAAGATGTTTTTTTATCGTATCCAAACAATTAGGTTTAAACGTTTGCTCAGCTTCTCGACTCTCTACTACCAATTCATGTAATAAGTCATGTTGCACACTCGCTTCATTAATTAAGCCATCGATATAAAAAATAGCAGCTCGAATAGGATCTCTAGCACCTATCACAAATGTTCTAATAATCAAATCGGTACTATGCCCGAGCATTTCTTTTATCATCTCTATATTTTCATCTAAATCGGGAGAAAGTGCCACATGATGGTCAGCTGATATATTCTCAATAATGAATTGTTTTTGCTTTTTTGTTCGTCGACGCATCGCTTATCGCTCCATCCAAAAGATCATGCTATTATCTTAAGCAAATTCAAAGAAATTATGTATTTTTGAGAGAGTAAGATTACCAATACCTTTACTTATCACATTAATAGCAAGTAGAACAATATATTTATTAAACGTATATCTAATCAGTGGCGTTTGTTTTGTGCATCGAACAATCAGGAAATTAGCGTCCATTATCACCCACCTATATCGATATAATCTACTCTCTATTTTGAGCGAGGGTGGTTTACGGATGGTTATTTGTGATAAAAAGCTTACATTTACTTGCTCCATAGCGATTAACTAAGTTTTACTTATTGTTCTTTTTATTTTTAATAAAGCCATCTTCCACTTTTCTACAAAAATTTTATACTTCTCTATACAAAAAAAACGCCTGTATAAAGGCGTTTTCTTTTAGCGGCTCTTAACAAGTAAATTCACCGCTTCTTCTATATAAGCTTTAGGATCTTCCCCGTCACGCTCCTCTGCATGCAATACACAGTCTACTAGGTTAGAACTAACTACTAAACCCATTGTTCGATCTATTGCTGTCCGTACCGCAGACATTTGGGTAACGACATCTTTACAATCTTTTCCTTCTTCCATCATTCGGACAATTCCCCTAACTTGTCCCTCGATACGCTTCATTCTATTCCTGACCTGCGGATTGTATTCCATGTCTATTCCTCCTATCCATAAAATGATAACGTTAACTTACACAAACCTTGTGTACCATTTATTGCATCCACATGACTTATCTAACATGACATAGCCAGATACTTTATGTCCATGCCTCTGTAATAAACGAATACCTATATTTCTTTCGACTTTATTAGATGCAATGACACAAATATTTAGATGAGGCAATTCCCCGTGATGTCGTTTAATATAGGCAACCGGTAGAGAAATTGCGCCAGCAATCGTTGCTTTAGTTGCATCATTGTAATCACGAAGGTCAACTTTTATCAAGTGTTCTGGTAAAGATTGAGCATCTAAACATTTGATACCCTTGACCGGTATATAGCGGATATAAGAGAAATAACTGACCAATAGGACAAAACTGAATATGACAGATAGCATCACCATGTTCTGAACCTCCAATGAATAAAATGACTCTTCAGTCAATAGGCGTTCTCGTTCTTCGCCGACTGACTGGTCGTTGAATGAACCAGGACATTAGCCTCCGTTAGCTCCCGCCTAAATAGATGAGCGCTTTTACGGACGATTATCCGAGATCACATGTTTACTGCAACCATTATATACCCCGCAACGTATTTAGTCAACGATCGTTCTATCTTCCATGTATATATAATAATAAAACGAACCGTCTATCAGTAGGTAATTTTGTACTCCTCCACCGATTGGTCGTTGAGTAACTCAAGACATGCGCCTCCGTTAGCTCCCATAAATAGATGCGTTCTACTTAGAGGTGGGACGCTTTACGAACAGCTATCTGCGATAAAGTAAGACGCTTCTCTTTCCTCAATATGTAAAGTGCTTCATTCTACGTTGAGGTTTGTTAAAAAGTCGACTAATGTTAATAACCCTCGATCAAAATTTGCTAATAAGAAACTTTCGTTAGGTGAATGCAAGCGATCATCTGGTGTACCAAATCCTAATAAAACAATCGGTATATTAAAAATAGCATCTATCCATTCGACAACCGGAATGGATCCACCCATTCTTACAAATACAGGCTCTTTATCGAAAGCCTTGCCGTAGCTCAGCGCAGCTTGTTTAATTAATAAATGATTAGGATCAACTTTATAAGCCTTTGCTGATAAAGGCTCGCGTTTAATTGAAACCCGCACACCTGATGGTAAATTTTTTTCAATATGATCAATTAACAAATCTTGTATGGTGGTCGGATCTTGTCCCGGCACTAATCGACAAGTCAACTTAGCCGTTGCATACGAAGGAATAATCGTTTTCGTTCCTTCTCCTTGATAACCTCCATAAACACCATTTATCTCCAAAGTTGGACGTGCCATCGTGTGTTCAATCGCACTATAGCCTAATTCAGATGATGTAGAAGGCGAACCTGTTGTTTTCACGTAATCTTCTACGGGAACTTCTGCGATCAATTGACGCTCTTCGTTAGTTAAGGGAGCGACATCATCATAAAAATGGGCGACCTGAACCACCTCATCCTGATCTTTCATCGAACTCAACAGGTGCGCCATTGCCATAATCGGGTTACGGACTGCGCCCCCATATAAGCCAGAATGGAGATCATTATCAGGGCCATGAATGGTAAATTCTAAACCTGTAAAACCCTTCAACCCATATAAAATAGTTGGTTGGTCATTATCGACCATACCAGAATCAGATATAATGGCAAAATCAGCGTCAAATTGCTGTTTTTTTGTTTGCAAAATATCATATAAATGCTCACTTCCAATTTCTTCTTCGCCTTCAATACATACTTTTACATTTATAGGGAGCTTCCCTTCTGTTTTTAGAAATGCTTCAAAGACAGCTAAATGCATGAAGACTTGACCTTTATCGTCACTTGCTCCTCTAGCATAAAGACGACCCTTTCTTACTTCGGGCTCAAATGGTGCCGACTCCCATAATTCAAGCGGATCAGCCGGCTGCACATCATAGTGACCATAAACAAGCATAGTCGGTGCTTCCTTACCGGCCCCTAACCATTCACCATAAACTAATGGATGGCCTTTGGTCTGTTGAATTTCAACGTGTTCAAATCCACTATCCAGCAAATATTTATAGACAAATTGGGCTGCTTTATCAACATCGTCTTTATGCCCAGGATCCGTACTTACACTTGGTATTTTTAAAAAAGATTCTAACGCTTGTAATTGTTGCTTTCTATGCTTCTGTAAATATTCAATAACTTGGGTTGTCAATGCCTTTCCCTCCTTTATCTATTCTGAAAAAACATTAGGCCAGCTTGCTTTTTTAGCTAACATCGTCTTCGCTATCTTTTTCGCTCCCGATAAACTGTGATTAGCTGCCCATCCACATTGCACTTCATTACATGCAGGGACCTCCGTCGCTTCTAAAACATCATTTAACGTTTTATCTAATGCTATTTGAATAGCATCAAATGAATCATTATTCAAAACACTTAAATAAAAACCGGTTTGACATCCCATTGGTCCAATGTCAAGCACATGATCAAGATGATTTCGAATAAGTTCTGCCATCAAGTGCTCTAATGAATGAAGACCATCCATCTCCATATGTTCTTGATTAGGTTGACAAAAACGTATATCATATTTATAGACCTTATCTCCATGAGCCCCTGTCGTCACACCAACCAACCTTATATAGGGTGCCACTACTTTCGTATGATCTAAATTAAAACTTTCCACGTTCATTTTTTTCATCTTACAAAACTCCTTTCGTAACATTCATATCTAATTAATAAGATACCATAAACCGTTAATCAATCCAATTTTTAAGAGCCCTTCAAGAAGCCAAATATAAATAGTCAAAAAAAAAGCAGCGAACATGAATTGCTCACTGCTTTAGAACTAGCGATTTCGCGTGCGATCTCTTGTAGGGAAGATACGTTCAATCATTTCACCAAATTGATCGAAAAATCCTTCTATCGGTTCACCACGATCAACGTCATTCATATAATTTGAAGTTAAATCAACAAAATCAGGATTTGAGGAAACAAATACTTCATCAATTTGATTGTCTGCATCTTTTACAGCTTCAGTGACTTTACGCTCAATTCGATCTGATAAATCAGCATTATCGCCATTGCCTTGATTATTGTCTAATTGGCAAGCAACATAAGCGGTATTCCCCATTCTCAAAACGTTAGCACGGTCAATCTCGTTTACTTCTGATGTCACTTGTTCGGCGATATCTTCTGCAACTTGATATTGCCCTTGTTCTCCTTGCTGATCGTATAAACCATCTCGTGGGATTTGATCTGTAGGTGTTCGCCCATCTAACGGAGCTTGTTGGTTTTGACCAAGTCCACCATATCCTTCTCCCCCTGGATGTTGATAAGTGCCATCATAAGTTGTATTTTGACGTTGCATTTGATTTGGTTGATTTCGGACAGGTTCTATATTGTCCCAGCCTCTATCATTCGCTTGTTGGGTATTATTCGTACCGCAACCGATTAACGTCGATAATGCAACCCCGGTAATGATCATATGTCTGATACGCATTTTAATGCCTCCTTTTCTTGAAAGTCGTTATTAATATGTGCAATCAATTCTGTGCAATGCAATGAAATGCTAGGCAATATTGTTAAACTTCACCAGGCGTTGTTTAATCAAATTCGGTTACAATAAGAGATGTCCCAACTTGTTCTGTAAAAGGAGCGAAACCAATGGGCACACTTGACTATGACAAAGCACTTTACTACACCATGTGGCAACAATGGGATGATCTCTTAGTGATTATGGTGCGAACAAAAGATGATCTATTATCAAAGAAAATCGAAGCATTTCTTCATGCTTTCCGATTTGAAAAAAATACGAAAACGATCATTCAGTTGCATGAAAACTTACTACACTATTTAGATCATGCCATGGAAAATCAACAAGCTTTAGCCACTTAATGCATTTAAAAAAACTAAGGCTCCTCACCAATTTCTTGTTGAGAAAGCCTTAGTTTTTTAAAATATCTTTTTTATTCTTCTATCGATGCTGCAGATTGACCAGCAATACGACCAAACGTAATAATGTCAGCAACGGCATTACCACCTAGTCGATTTGCACCGTGAAGTCCACCTGTTACTTCACCAGCTGCATATAAGCCAGTAATCGGTTCATCTGAGTCATCTAATACTTGACCGTCTGTATTGACAGTTAATCCACCCATCGTGTGATGGACAGACGGAACAACTGGAAGAGCATACCAAGGTCCTTCTGTTAATGGCTCTTCTAAGTTTTCTCTTTCAAATTGCTGATCTTCACCAGCATCAACAGCATCAGCATATTGTGTAAACGTAGATTGTAACACTTCTTCATCTACTTCCATCGCTTGAGCTAGCTCAGCCATCGTTTCACCACTGACTGCATAACCATCTTCAATGTAATTACTAAATGAAGCATTTTTCTCTTTCATCACTTGATTACCCACTAGAAATGCAATACTATCTTCTTGGTCAATAATCGCTTGTGATACCACATCTCTTGTCGTTAATTCATTAACAAATCGCTCACCATCTAAATTAATTAAAATACCACCATCACCACGGACTGCTTCAGTAAACATATAACCCGATTCTGGATCTGTTGTCGGATGTGCCTGGATTTCGATGATGTCAGTATAAGTTGCACCTACAGCTTCAGCCATCAAAAGACCATCACCCGTTGCACCTGAATGGTTTGTTGTTGAATAGCCTTCCATATCATCGCGATATTCTGTCACTAAATCACTATTTGAACTAAAGCCACCTGTTGCCAACACGACAGATTCAGCCTCAACAGTAAATTGATGGCCAGTGTTATCGACTGCTGTTACTCCAACAACCGCTCCATCTTCTTCAATTAACGTTTCTACCGTTGTATTTAACATGATGTCAACATCTAACTCAGCTAACCGTTCTGATAATACGTCAACGACAACAGGTCCTACGGGTGATCCATCAGCGGGACGGTGTGTACGCGCAATAGATTGACCGCCAAAAATAACAACATCTGTCAATTCTGCTCCCATATCATTTAACCAATCTACTGACTCGGCAGCATGATCAACCAACGTTTGCACCAATTCTGGATCGTTAACCTCTCCACCGCCGGTTATCGTATCTTCATAAAATGAGTCGGCAGAATCTTCAATTCCTAATTGCTCTTGAACACTTGTTTCAGCAGCATTCATACCACCCGTGGCACGATTTGTATTCCCACCTACGATTGGCATTTTCTCTAAAATAACAACTGATTTTCCTGCTTCACTAGCTTCAACAGCCGCTGCCATACCAGCACCACCGGAACCAACAACAACAACATCAACCGAAAAATCATCAACTTGTACTGCGTCTACAGTTAATTTATTATCTGGGTCAAGTAATGCATCAATATCAGCATCAGCTTCCTTCATCGCATTCGTGACCGCTTCAATAATAGCTTCACTAGATTCACTAGCACCAGACACGACATCCACTGCCAAGCTTTGTGAGTTTAACATGTCATTAACCAATTGATTAATAGCACCATCTCCAATGCTACCTGTTTCACCATCAGCAGATATGTCGATAGACTCAATCTTATCTTCAGTTAATGTGACAACTGCAACAACCTCTCCACCGTGTCCAGTTGACACACCTTCATATGTACCAGGTGTAAAACGATTTGCATCTGATTGGGCATCTTCACTACACGCCGCTAGCAACATAACAGCTGCCATCACTAATAATAAAACGTACTTCTTCATAAAAAACTCCCCCATTATAACTTTTTGCTAAAGTTAAAATTGCTCGTATATATGTGATTTAATGAGCAATACTCCAACTCTTATAATTATAATTGGTAGGGTTCAAAAAGCAATGGATTTTTTGTGAATTTTTTCACTATTTTATTAAAAGATCGTCGAATCAATAGGGTGTTCTTCTCCTACTGATTTGATGTTAAGTGAATCAAGACATTAGCGTCCGTTACCACTCGCTTAAATAGACCCTTTTATCTCTCTATTTTGTGGCGAATGTTTTCGAACGGTTATCTGTATTAAACCGTTATGTTTGTTAATCTTCACCTAAATGCATTTGAATGATATGTTGAGCAACATCAATCGGTATTGCTAACCCCACTCGACCGTACTGCTCATCATTTAGTGTCGCGTAAATAATACCAACCACTTCTCCATCTTGATCAATAACCGGACTACCACTATTTCCACGATAGATCGGTGCATCAATTATCATGACTTCAGTTGATAAGCTTGTTTGTTCAGTAAACCCTTCAATCATGCCTTTATTGGCAATACCGTTAAATCGCAAAGGATTACCAATAAAATAGATATCTCTTTGCTCTATTCCTTCAGCATTTTCTGCTAAATCCAAAAAGGGCAGGTCATTTTCTTCGACTTTTAACAACGCTAAATCAACTGCTTCATCTTTATGGACCACTTCTGCTTGATATAAACCCTGCTCTGGAAAAGACACCATGACATTACTTTCTTGATCAACGATATGTTCATTTGTCAAAATATAGCCATCACTTGTAATTGAAAAGCCTGTCCCTTTACGATCAGAGCTTTCAATGACGACAACCGATTCTTTATATGCTTGTATGTCTTCATTAACAGACAATTCAGCTGATGTTGATAAAAAATCTAAGGCTGGGATTGAGAATGTCCTAGGAATTAATGCGACCACATTTAGCATTAACGTAATGGCGACTAACCAGGCAAGCCAGCGTGGAAAAGAAGACTGAGCTGGTTTTTCTACCTTTTTTCCTTTTCTCTGCTCTTCTTCAAGCAATTCCAGCATGGTATCTGGATCCAAATCTTCATATAAATCTTGATCAATGACTTCTGAATCATGATTATTCGTTTTCCGATCCATTCCATTCACCTCAATCAATTGCATATCCTTCTTACATTCTAACAAAGAGCGGCATGAACTTGCAGACTTGTTGCTTTGAAAACGTGGGAGAAACTGAAAATCAGTGTTTCGAAAGCTATTAAGACAATTAGGTTGACAATAAGTTGAGCTCTAAATATAATATATAGGAGATGGATAGCCCTAACCACTATTCAGAGAATAAGGGTGCCGGAAATCCAAACTATAATTATAAACAAGGTTGCTTTTGTAATCACTTTCTATAGTGCGTACCAAAGAGACCAACGTTGATGTTTTCATCTTCGTTGGTCTCTTTTTTATACGTTAGTAAATACGATCGTTTTGGGAAGAATGGGCAAGCTAAGTATAGAAAGTTTTCCATCCGCTAAAGAGCTAGCGAATGTAAGTTTTTCTAGCACGTTAGGATACCATAAAATTTTAGCTAAGAAGCGGATTCGAAGTAGTTAAAATTTTTAAGAGCTAAGTATAAGAAAAAGCTAGACATCCGCTAAAGGGCTAGCGAATGTAAGTTTTTCTAATATTTATTTTTCATTGGGGGAGAGGATTGAAATGAATCGTTGGTTAGTTGTTCTAGGTGCAATTATTGTACAAGTAAATATAGGTGCAGTCTATGCATGGAGTTTGTTTAATCAACCTCTGGCCGATACTTTTGGCTGGGCACGTGAAGATGTCGTTATTACATTCTCAATAACAATTGCTGTCTCAGCATTTACGACTATATTTGCTGGAAAACTTCAAGATAAGATTGGACCTCGCTGGGTAGCAACAGCAGGTGGTTTTTTATTAGCAGCAGGGTTACTGCTAACCAGCCAAGCGACAACGTTATTTGAAATATATATATACTATGGGGTACTTGCAGGTGCCGGTATTGGTATGGTTTATGTTTGCCCATTATCTGCATGTGTGAAGTGGTTTCCAGATAAGCGAGGGCTAATTAGCGGGATTGCTGTTGGTGGGTTTGGTTTAGGTGGTTTAATTTTTCAACCTGTCATTCGGTTCTTCATTACCAATTATGGGGTCTCAAATACATTCTTATACTTGGCTATCATTTATTTCATATTGGTTATCATTGGTGCTCAATTACTACGTAATCCACCGAGCGAAAAGCTGAATGATGCTTCAGAGTCTAATAACAAAGTCAAGCATAATGAAGCAAAACAATTTCCAACCAAAGAGATGCTACGCACTTATCCGTTCTACTTATTTTGGTTTATGTTTTTGTTTGGTAGTATGGCGGGGTTAATGGTGATTAGCTTTGCTGTTGATATTGGTGTAGATGTTTTTCAACTCGATGTGGATAAAGCAGCCAATGCCGTATTAGTGATTGCACTGTTCAATGCAAGTGGTCGAATTATTTTAGGTAACCTTTCAGATCACATTGGCCGAATTAATACGCTTAGACTTATTTATATCCTTACTGCTGCAACGTTAATTTACATGAGTATTGGGATATTAAATTATCCGATGTTTCTCATTACAACATCATCAATGGGTTTTTGTTTTGGTGGATATTTAGCTATCTATCCCTCAGTCACAGCAGATTACTATGGAACGAAAAATATGGGTGTTAATTACGGTTTTATGTACCAAAGTTACGGGATATCCTCATTTGCAGGAACCTTTATCCTTAGTTTCTTTCCATTTTCGCAAGCATTTATTGTCGCTGCGATTTTATGTATAGTCGCCCTTGTGATGTCAACATTTATTGTGGCACCAGAGAAACATAAACGCGTGAATTTTTCCGTCAAACAAGTTGACGAAGTATAAACAGTAGATAGCAAGCTACAAGATGTAGGTCATGCAGACGTTGCCACATGACGTGGCATCTTAGTCTGTAATCTTTCTTAAAGACGTGGCGGTCTTAGTCTACGATCTTATCCGCCCACTGATTGTTAGTTGGGTGAATCAGGATATTAGCCGCCGTTAACGCCCAGCCAATTAGATCAGCTCTACCCTCTATATTGTGACGGGCGTTTTGCGGACGGTTAATTTGTGATAAATGAACAGGTTCTTGCGGGGCTTCTTAAAGGGTATGCAATGAACCCCAAAGTTGACAGGCTTTGATATTATCGCTAAAATTCTTAACATATCTGTTTAGGTTCTTTTTTATTATGATGCGATAAGCGTATGAACCTAAGCTCACTGCTGTTAATGTTAGGAGTATGATGATGAGCAAATCAAAAGGTTTTATCGAAGCAGAAATTAGTAAAGCACTGACAAGTTGGGAAAAAGAATATCTAGGTCGAGGTTCCGTTTCTGTAAAGACAAATATTTTAAATGATATGATTATTGTTACATTACAAGGCGTTTTAACACCTGCTGAATACGCCGTTTGTCAAACAAAAGAAGGAAGATATTCAATTAAAAAACTACGCTCTGACTTAGTGGAATCTGGCTATGATTTGCTTAAAAAGCTAGTACTAGAAATTACAGGTGAAACGGTGATTAGCTTTCATACCGATATAAGTACGCGTACAGGTGAGCGCATTATCATTTTTAAGCTTCCGTTAAATTACGAAGAAACATTTAGTTAGTAAGCAAAATTAAGCAAACCTTCAATCAGTTGACGTTTTTATTCTTTTCCCGCTGATTGGTCATGGAGTGAATTAGCCCATTGCCCGTTAACTCCCCTTACATAAATCAGCTTTACTATCAATGTTGTGGCGATGATTTATGGGCGACTATCTCTGATCAGTCTATTAGAAAAGCTAACGCCTCCGCTCCTAACGGGCGAAGGCGTTACTTTTCGAGCTCTATAATATATGTTGATGTAGAACCAATATTTTAGTTCGATTTCTTTGTCCCCTTGTTATTTGTTAACAACCACAGTGAAGGAAGAACGGTTAAGGTGATTACTAAGCAGATGAGTAAGCCTAATGATACGGTTATTCCCAATTGAGCCATTCCTGGATGGTTGATGAATATCAAACTACCGAAACCAATCGATGTTGTTAAGGTAGACAATATGATTGCTTTTCCTGTTGTCATCAGAACATAACCAACACTTTTGTTAGTTTTTGTTTGTAAACGGTGCAATAGATGGATACTGCTATCGATACCTATGCCGATTAACAACGGAAAGCCGGCAATACTAAGAATATTTAATTCTTGACCTAACATAGGTAATAATCCAATGGTGACGTATAAAGTCAACAATAAAGGGACGACAGAGATCATCATTAATTTGAATGATCGGAAAATGCATAATAAAAATAATCCAATTATCAACATGCACAAAAGAGAAATAAACAGAATGTCATTTTGTGCAAGACGAACAATTTCATTCATGATAGAAGCCATACCGACTGGATGATTGCCAGATGTATCATGTATGGCTGAAGCAATACGCTGATAATTTGTTTCGTCGTATATATTTACAGATGGGATTAATTCAGCTAATAACATTCCATCTTTCCCAACAAAGTTAGCAATCAAATGGACAGGTAGATCATCAATCTGCATTTCTTTTGCTGGAAACAAGTCGTCATCTGTGTAGCCAACTTGTTTCATTACGTGATTGAGCTTGTGGATAATTTCAATTTTTTTTTCTTGTTGTTCAGGTAGATAGTCATAGATAGAGAGAACCTCTTCGACATCATCTCTGCTTCTTAAGGTTTGTAATCGTTCGTATGTTGTTGGATCCTCATCAACCATAAAAGTTAGTGTATTGGTATTGTAATCAAATTCATCTTCGACAAGATCGGCCCAGGCTCTGCTGTCAATATCTTCTGGATAAACTGCATCTAGGTTGCCAATAACAGTTGTATCCCTAACAGTAGAAAAGAAGAGAGGCAACAATAATAAAGCAACAAGGATAACAACGAGTGATTGCTTCTCCAAGAATCTACCGATTATATCCAAAAAAGTGAAGCGGATTTTCTTTTTGTCTTTGAAGGGTTTATTCTTTTCAACAAGCATAATAAATGCGGGTACAAGAATAATCATCGCTACACATAAAAGGATGATACCAATACTTGAAATCACTCCCATCTGTTCGAAAGCATTAAATTGGGCAAAAATGAATGTGAAGAAAGCTGCACTGGTCGTTAGTGCACCAATAATAATGCTATTTCCCGTTCCATTCATTGCGGTTTCCATTGCGTGAATGGTAGATTGACCTTGTTCGCGTTCTTCTAAATATCTAGACAATAAATGAATAGAAAAATCGATACCTAATCCTACTAACAAGAGCGCAAAACTAACAGAAAAAAGATTGATAGCACCATAGAGTAAATACGCAACAGCTGCGGTCATTAGTGCCCCAAGCAATAAAGGGTAAATGACCGTTGTTAGTAACAATACCTTTCGAAAAGAGATCATAATTAATCCGACTATGAGCAAGATCGTAATGAAAAATGTACCGAAAAACCCATCAAGCGCTACTCGATCTGCTTCAATATCTTGAATGAAAGCTCCTCCTGTCAATCCAGCTTCGATCTGCTGATAATCTGATTTTTCTAGTAATTCATCAATAGATGCGTACACATCATCGTAGATTCGCTCTCTTGTTTCAAGAAAATCGGTATTATCAATGTAAAAACGCATCATCATTAAAAAGACGTTTTCCGCTTCATTACTCATGTACTCAACCATGTCGTGGTTACCAGAGTTTTGTTCTTCTTGAATGGTAGTAAGCAAATCTGTTAATTTATGGATATTTTGATCGTCTATTGCTATTTCCAACTCCTCAAACATTGAGATGTCTAAATATAGCGAGCCAAAAGCATTCAATTCACTGACGTCTACTTTGTATAAAAAGTCACCTTCAACACCATTAGCTACAAGTTCCTGCTCTAACTCTGTTAAAAACGCTTTGCTCTTCGCTGCTCCTCCTTTTACTACAACAATGCCGCTTTCTTGGGATTCAAAATATGTTTCGAACTCGGTAATGGCTTGAAAAGCTTCGCTATCTTCTGGCAGTAATTCTTCCATATCTGAAGAAACCTGAAGATGTAAGGCTCCAATTATGGATAAACAGAAGAGTAGTATACTGGTCAATAAAATCCTTTTATAATATTTAATGATATATTTTGATAAAATACTCATAAAACACCCCACCGTAAAATATTGTTCATAATTGTTGTTAAGTGTTCTTTAGATGATGCTAGATCATAATCTAACTCTCCTAATATCATACGTTCTAATAAATCATGGAGAGAAATGAGCATGAATTTTGCATAGAAATACGTATCAGGAATTTGAAAGATACCTTCTTGGTTCCCTCGATCCAACCATGTTTGAATTTTTAACGTGAAGCGTTCTTCATATTCCTTGTGTTGATGATCGTGTTGAAGAAACGCTAAAAAATATTCATGATGAATAATTTGAAGTAATTTTTTATGTTTGATTGAAAAATCAACAGCCTTACTAATTAATGAACTCAACACTTCTTTCGTTACAGGAGCATCTCTTAACACGGTTAATTCTCGGTCAAATACAAGCACGCTTTTTTCCACAAGCGTCCATGCGAGTTCTGCTTTGCTGTCAAAATAGAGATAGAAGGTACCTTTTGCGACATTTGCTTTCGTAGTTATGTCACGAACAGAAATTTTGTTGATTGTATTATCTAACAATAATTGTTCTGCTGATTGGATAATCTTCTTCCTTGTTTGTTGTGCTTTTTCACTTTTCGTTTTTTTCACTGACGACACACCTTTGCGCGCATTTTAGAAAACTGAACGTTCGCTATATGGTAATTGTAAATAGTGGTTTTTCAGATTACAATATACAGTTTTAGTGTTTTGGTCAGTTTTCCCTAACAGATATTGGAGAAATTTCACTATTCGATGGAGTTAATGGATGTATTTTTCTCTGAATCAGATAGACAGTTCATCTTAGTTAGAACAAAATCGCTAACGCGACTAAATTACGTCCCAAGTAAGAACTAGTTACTTGAGATTCGTTCTCGCTTCTATCATAGTGTCATTGCAGTGAGGACTATGTAATTCAACTTCCTCACTTTTATGTCGGTACATTTTATTGGGCATTAAAACGAGTGAGAAGGGGTATTCAGAAGGAATTCCTTGATTATGATCGTAAAAAATGCAAGCGAATGAAGCATATTTTTTTTAAACGTTACGAGGAACTTACGGATAAACAACATTGGTATTTAGGTTTATCAGAGGACTTATGCACAGCCTATCGTTTGAAAAAATCACTTCGTTGCTGATTTGATGAAGCAAAGAGTGGGACAAAGGATCTGTGTGAAATAAAACAAGGCTCGTATCGATACTATACTTAGGTAGAATAACCAGGTATGAATGCGTTTATTCAAGTCATTGGTACGCTCAAAAGATGGCAACCAGATGGTCTAAACAGTTTTGGTTAGGACTTACATAATGGCTTTATTGAAGGTCTTAATAACCAAACCAGCGTCATTAAGTACAACGCATTTAGTTTTAAACGTTTTGATCGATTTAAGTTAACAGTGTTATTGCATCATCAATATAAAAAGGTTCTCTGTCAAATGTGGTGGTGTAATGTT
>NZ_JH976434.1:332488-386336 GCF_000306965.1 Amphibacillus jilinensis Y1
TTGTTTTTGCTTTGTATAGAGTTCCACAATCAAGCTCCTAGATTCTTCGGTTACATCCCATACGTCTACATGCTTGTCTTTAATTCCCAATAATTCTATGATAAAATGACGTTGCACTCATATCCCCTCTCTTTTCTATTGTCTCGACAACTTCAGGGTAACAAAGAGAGGGAGAAGGAGTGTATTTTTTTGCACGCTACAGGAATCCCATCACGATAGAGGACACCACCACATTCAGTATAGAGCCTATAAAAATATCAACGTTCGGGTTGCATAAATGAGGAGTGAGCGTGTAGCTCACCCCAACATTTGACTTTTCTATACTCAATCCTTTGAAACTTAGCATCAATAGATGGCCCTCAATCATTGGTAACATGTTAGCAATGACTTTAGAGAACGATGAGGGCATATTGCAGTTCATGCAACACATTAAGTGATTTACCGTTGTTTGGCAATAGAATATATCGTTGAAAGCACTTGGTCTGTTGCATCTTGTCGTTGATAGTTTTCCATGTTAACTTTGAGCTCAGGTGCAGCTTCCTTTAACTGATCTAAAGATTGAATCAAAGTATCTGGAGATAGTTGCTCTTCTTCTAACACTTTAGCATAGCCTTGTTTAGCAAACGCTTCTGCATTTAAGATTTGGTCCCCTCGACTAGCTTGTCGAGATAACGGAATAAGTAGCATCGGTTTCTTCAGTGCTAAAAACTCAAAAATTGAATTAGCGCCGGCTCGGGAGATGACCATATCCGTTGCAGCAAGTATATCTGGAAGTTGTTCATTAATATATTCAAACTGTTTATAACTCGGAATGTTTAATGCCGGATCTATATTATTTTTCCCACAAATATGTACAATTTGATAGGTCTTCGTTAATTGCTTTACTTTTGCACGAACTGCCTCATTTATCCGCTGAGCACCAGCACTTCCTCCCATAATAAGGAGAACCGGCTTACTTGTCACTAAATCAGCAAATAACATCCCTTTTTTCTTATCACCTTCAAATAATTCGGGGCGAACAACTGCACCGATCCATGTCGATTTCTTTTCTGGCAGATGTGCCATTGTCTCTGAAAATGTAGATAAGATTTTTTTGGCAAAAGGCATGGCCAGCTTATTAGCCAAGCCAGGCGTAATATCTGATTCATGAATAACAGCAGGTACGCCTCGTAATCTTGAAGCAATTAAGACAGGCACAGATACGAATCCGCCTTTTGAAAAGATCACATTTGGTTTTGTTTTTCCTAGGATAGACAATGACTGGGCTACCCCTTTCAAGACTTTAAACGGATCTTTCAAGTTCTCCAGTGACATATACCTTCTCAATTTCCCTGTAGAAATGGGATGATAAGTAACGTCATTGATCGGTTCTATTAACTCCCGTTCAATTCCATTTTTTGAACCAATATAGTCAATTTCCCACCCTTGTTTCTTTAGTATTGGTATGATGGCAAGGTTAACCATGACATGACCTGCTGTACCTCCACCCGTTAAGACAATTTGTTTATTTTTCATTTTATTCAAACCTCTTTCATTTCATCCTATCTTTTCTCTATATATGATTTTAGCATATTTCTTAATCAAACAGATAGTAGCTGTGACTGGAAAGATGCAGCAACTTCCATTAATTGATCTTTGTTACATGTTGTGATATCCCGTATTCCCAATCACACTTGGGCGAAATTCAAATTTATAAATTAGCCACTTCTTTTATTAATTATTCAAATAGTAACACTTGTATTCGCATATTCGTAGCGAGTATATTAGCTTCCTTATACTTAATTCTTATAAAACTTTGCACTTGTTTAATTGGTACTAAAAGGGTAGATTTGTGAAGACTAAATTATACAACTTATTTTTGTTAGTGTCATTTATCAGGAAAGGATCGTGTTGGAGCGCTTATCTTGAAGTGGCTAGCGTCAATTCAGACGAGCGGTTTAAAAATAGGTGCGTTCGCTAAAAAATACAAGCGAACGCACGGAATCAGTAGATTATTTTTCACCTAAAAAGTCTAATGCTGCAGAAGCGAGTACTTTTGCTCCATTTAGTAACGCTTTTTCATCAATATCAAATTTCGGATGATGATACGGATAAATCAAACCTTTTTCTTCATTAGCTGATCCAGTAAAGAAGTAAGCTCCAGGAATTTGTTGAGTAAAATAAGAGAAGTCTTCTGCCCCCATATTCGGCTCCATCGGCTGAATATTGTTTTTTGGAAGCACATCAGCAGCGGCACGCACCATTAGCTGATTCATCGCTTTGTCATTTTTAGTAGCTGGATAGCCAAATTGATAATCAATAGTAAAATCGGCACCAAAGGCTTTTGTTGTATGTTCAGTGATTTGTTTGACCCAATCAGCTACTTTATAACGCACCTCCTCATTAAACGTACGAACAGTACCTTCTAATATTGCCGCACCTGGAATAATATTGGCTTTATCACCTGCTTGGAATGAACCAATCGTTAGGACTGCTGGTTTAAGTGGATCAACCTTGCGACTAATAATCTGATGTAAGCTATTAATTAATTGTGCACCAATTTGTACCACATCAGTTGTATCTTGTGGAAAGGCACCATGTCCACCAACACCCGTTATTGTAATTTCAAAGTCATCACTAGCCCCTAATATATAATGGTCACTATGCCAAATATGATCAACAGGTAGATAATTCTCCATATGAGTAGCAAAGATAGCATCCACACCCTCTAACGCACCATCTTCAATCATCGCCTTTGCCCCGCCAGGATCCTGTTCCTCTGCATGTTGGTGGATAAAGACAACACGCCCTTCTAGCTCTTCTTGAACAGCTACCATTGCTTTTGCTATGCCTAAAGCAATTGCTGTATGTGCATCATGCCCACATGCATGCATCACACCTGGGTGCTTTGACTTATAAGACACGTCATTCTCTTCAAAAATAGGTAGCGCATCAAAATCTGCACGAATTGCAACAGTTCTGCCTGGCTTGCCTCCTTGTAGTGTAGCGACAACGCCTTGACCCCCAACCTTTTCACGTACTTCCAAGCCAAGTTGTCGTTGATAATCGGCAATTACTTTTGCGGTTCGCTCTTCTTGAAAAGAAAGCTCTGGATACATGTGGAGATCACGTCGAATTTCAATCATTTCTCGATATCCTTGATCAATCATTGCAAAAACCCGTTTTTTCATTTCATCACTTCCTTGTTTACATTAGTATTAATATTATTCAACTTCCGCACACTGAAAATAGTCACTCTACCTTCTCATACCTTTAAACATTATTTCATTCCGATAAGCAATGGATTCGCTTTTCGCGGGGATGGCTTTAGCTTAGACTGGTGGTTCATACTGAGTAAGCCCCACCACACGAAATAAAGCGAAGAAGATGTGACGCTACTAGCAGTTGAGTAATATAATAAAAGCGAATAATCCATTCTTAAGATAAACGGATCATTCGCAATTGATCTTATGCCTTTTATTATTGTCTCAGACTTTTGATCTTAATTTTTTTGTTTGGTCTAGCATCTTTCCTTTTACTTTAGCTCAATCCTGTTTTTCTTAATTAGCAAATCGTTTTTTTGTTTTCTTTTCAACCAAACCAAGGATTAAGTCAGCTATAATGGCTAATGCTGCAGCTGGTATTGCACCAGCATATAGATAAATATCATTTTGCAAGTTTATCCCACTAACAATTTGACGCCCGAGTCCACCACCACCAATGTACGGTGCAATTGTGGCAACAGCAACTGCGATTACTGCCGCAACTCTTAAGCCAGCCATTAGAAAAGGAATCGATAACGGAAGTTGTATTTTCACTAATAATTGTAGTGGTGTCATACCAATTCCTTTACCTGCCTCTGTGACACTCTCGTCTACTTCTTTCACTCCAACGTAAGTATTTCTGACAATCGGCAGCAAGGAATAAAAGAATAATCCAATCACGACCGTTTGCGTACCGAGTCCAAAATACAGTAGCAAGATTGCAAGCATCGCGATACTCGGAATCAACTGCAAAATGTTAACTAACGATAAAATTAGTGGTGCTAATTTTTCAACTTTTGCAGCTAAAATCCCAAGTGGAATGCCGACAATCAATGCCAATCCTATTGCATAGAGTACCATAAGAATATGTTCAATTGTTAATGATACAAGTTCAGATGAATGATCAGCCATATAGCGACCAAGTTCGATTATAAAATCCATCTTTGGATCCCCACTTTATTTATTAGTCTAAAAATCCTTCTTCTTCTAAAAATTCACGGGCAACTTCTTCTGTAGAGCGTCCCATCATATCAACTTGACGAATCAACTCTGACATTTGTTCAGTAGAAACAGCACCCACTAAGTCTTCAAAAATTTCATTTACTTCAGGGTAGTCATCAAGAACCTCATTACGTGCAACAAGTGATGCATCGTATGGTGGGAAAAATTGCATATCATCTTCTAACAAGCGTAAGTCATACTCGATAATTTGTGGATCTACTGTATAAGCTGTAACGACATCTAATTCATCACCAGCAATACCCTCATACATTAAGGATACTTCCATTCCACGCACATCACCAAAACCAAAACCGTAAGTGTCTTGGAAGCCACGATAGCCATCATTATCTCGTTCCACCCAAGTCGTATCTGTTCCTAAACGTAAATTATCGGCAAAAGGTTCTAAATCTGAGATCGATGTAATATTATTTTCTTCAGCAAATACGCCTTGAATCGCTACCGCATATTCATTAGTAAAACCAATTGTATCAAACCACGTCATATCGTATTCTGGTCCGAATAATTCTTGAGCATTCTCAATTGTTTCTTGCGGATCTGTTGAATATTCAACTTCATCAAAATGATTATTGTAGACTTCGCCAGAATAAAGCATAGCAAAATCAAACTCTTCACGATCAATTGAAGCCAAAATTTGCGGACTTGCTTGAATATCTTCTGTAATATTAACTTGGTGATCTGTATTTTCTTCCACTAAAATCTTGACAATTTGACCAGCAATTTTGGGATCAGTGTATGATTGAGCACCAAATTCAAAGGTCTGGCTACCATCAGCGTCCCCTCCACCACATGCAGCAACAAAAATTAATGTGAATGTTAATAAACTCGCTGTTATTATTTTCTTCATTATGATTAATCCCCTTTTTTCTTATTTTTTATATTAAGCTCTTGAGAGTTTCTTCTCAATGAGACCAAATAACAAATCAATTATTAATGCTAATACAATCGCTAGAAATGTTCCTGTAAAGATCATGAACGTATTATTTGATCCAATACCAGCCATAACTAAATCACCGAGTCCCCCCGCACCGATAACGGTTGCTAAAGTGGTCCAACTAATAATATAGACGGTAGTAATTCGAATACCTGACATGATATATGGAACCGCAATAGGTAACTCTATTTTAATTAATCGTTGAAATTTATTGTAACCCATCCCTTTGGCCGCTTCGACAATGCCTTGATCAATCGACTCAATTCCTGCATAAGTGTTCCTTAATAATGGTAAAAGTGCATAAAGGAATAATGCGATCACGGCTGGTCTAAAACCAATACCAAAGAACGGAATTAAAATCGCAAATAAAGCAATGGTAGGAATCGTTTGAAAAAAATTAGCCAGATTAAATATGCCATTTTTCACCTGTTCATGCTTCATTTTTGTCATCCATATCGCTAATGGCACGGTTAAAATAATTGCAAAGAAAATGGAAACAAATGCAATGGTTAAATGCTCCCATAGATAGCCTAAAATATTTTCATAACGAATTTCCCAAAATTCAATATATTCTGTTAATAGATTCATGACTTCACACCACTTTTGGCATCAAACTTCTCATGCAGGCTCTCTAGCAACACATCCTGATCAAGTACACCGATAAATGTATCATCAGCTTCGACAATCGGCGCGATCGTATCTTTACTTGCAACAAACTTTTCCACCTCTGCAGAACGACGATAAGCGATAATATCTTCATTAAGTAAATCTTGGACAGTTTTATCTGTTGCTCTAACCGCACGATATAATGATATAATCCCTAAATACTTATCTGCTTCATCAACTACTGGTAACTGGTCTTTCTTATGCTCGACCATTAGCGTGATGACATCTTCTACAGATTGATCAATTTTAGCATAAGGGAATGCTTCATCAACAAAAGCCGTCATTGGTGGTAAACCACGTGCTTGCTCCAAGCGATCAGAACCAATAAATTCTTCAACAAATGCATTGGCGGGACTTGTTAATAATTGATGCGGTGTCCCTTTTTGCACAACTTGTCCATCACGCATTAAAATAATTTGATCAGCAATTTTGATCGCCTCATCCATATCATGAGTCACAAATACAATGGTTTTATTAATGTCTTCTTGAAGCTTAACCAATTCATCTTGCAACTGCTCACGGCTAATTGGATCAAGTGCACTAAATGGCTCGTCCATTAATATAATTTTAGGCTCTGCTGCAAGGGCACGAATAACACCGATCCGTTGCTGTTGACCACCACTTAATTCATTAGGGTAACGCTTCTTATACACTTCAGGATCAAGATCAACCATCTTCAACAATTCATCGACCTTTTTATTAACCTTTTGCTTATCCCACTTTAAAAGCTTTGGCACAGCTGCAACATTATCATAAATCGTCATGTGTGGAAATAAACCAATACTTTGAATGACATAACCCATCTGACGACGTAAATCAATCGGGTTAATGTCTGATATTCGCTTACCATCAATAGTTAACTCACCATTTGTATAGTCAATTAAACGATTTAGTAATTTCATCGTTGTTGTTTTACCACAACCACTTGGCCCAATCAGGACATTAATCTTCCCTTCTTCAAAGGTGAGGTCAATATCTTTTAAGGCGTGAAAGCCATCCTCATAAATCTTGTTGATCTTCTTTAATTGAATCAAACCTAGTCCCTTCCTTCATTCGGTCATTTTGTTCTAAACTTATTGTAGCCGACTTTACTCAAGAAACAAAATTCGATATAAACTTTTAATTGTACAAACTTTATACAAAATAAAGTGTACGAATTGTATAAACTTTTAATACTTAAAAATACGGCAAATTACTTTGAAATACTACTAAATCGTTAATTTCTATCTATTTCCACTCTGTGTTACACTAAAACAAAACTGGAAAAAGAGCTGATAATCTATGAATCATGAGGAACAACTTGAGCAGATTAAACATCGTGTAAGTGAGCAAATTGCTGAAAACATGAAATCTTATGGATTTCCAGGGACGATTGGCCGTGTCATCGCTGCTATCTATTATGAGGGAAGAGCACTTGATCTTGACGAACTTGCTGAGCAAACGGGCATGAGTAAGACAAGAATGAGTCAAGTTTTACGAGAAATGGTCCATTATAATATTGCCGAAAAAGCATTTGTTCGTGGATCAAGGAAAGATCATTACACGGTTGAAGAAGACTATTACCAAACCTTCATCTCGCTATTTACCTCAAACTGGCGTGATGTTGTTACGCGGAATAGAAAAATTGAAAGTCGAATTATGCATGATTTAAAAAAGATCACTAATGATCCAACAGCCACAGAAGAGATCAAAGAAAAAGCCCAACTCTATATTGCTGATTCTAAAGCATCGATGGCTTATTATAATTGGATTGAAAAGCTTGTTGAACTGTTTGAATCACAGCAAGTTTTTGATATCGTGCCTAAGCCAAATCCAGATCAAGAAAAAAACGAAGTCCCTCGCTTTAAATAAAGTGAGGGCTTCGTTTTTAATTAGCCACAAAATGAGCTTCATCTATTTTTTTTTACTTCAAGCGTCTTTGTTTCTATGGATCTTCCCCTGATTTTCAACACTCAAGCTTGATCAGCATATTAATGCATATTTGGAAAACCTTGTTGTTTCAATACATCATAAACCAAGATAGCAGCAGTATTGGACAAGTTCAATGATCTGACTTTATCATTAGCGGCCATATGGATGCGTAAACAGCGGTCTTCCTTTCCGATCAGCAAGGACTTTGGAATGCCATTTGTTTCTCGACCGAAAACGAAAAACAAGTCTTGGGTACGGTTACTAAAGTCGTAATCTGTATAGTATTTCGTACCAAAGTTTTCGATATAATAATATTCTCCTTGTGGATATGTTTCATATAGAGCCTCAATTGAATCATGATAGTGAATGTTCACATCATGCCAATAGTCAAGACCGGAGCGTCTTAACATTTTATCCTCAGTTGAAAAGCCAAGTGGCCGGACTAAATGTAGTGTCGCATTTGTCGCTAAACATGTCCGCGCAATATTTCCAGTGTTTGCTGGAATTTCTGGTTGATATAAAACTACATGTATACCCAAAATCTTTCACCTCAATCTATTAATCCCACCGCTTATTATAGCATATCACTACCAATCCGAAAGAATTTATATTGGCAATTCGTTGTCCAAGCCGCCGAATCTTGATAATCCCAATAGCGCTGTCGACTGTTGTTTGTATGAGCATTTACAAGTGGTTGCTGATGCGCATCTTTTGCTACGACGATGGTCGTGTGATTAAAACGTCCATTACCTTCAAAATCGTAGCAAATCACATCACCAGGCTTTAATTTCTCTGGCGCATCCACTTCAAAGCCACGTAACCCCTTGGTAGAACCACTTAAATACCACCTAAAAGCATGAGCAACAGACCAGCTAAAACTCCAATCATTATTCTGATACCACCAACCTGTAGATCGATTCGGTATGCCACGCATCGGTGCACCTCCAGCATGTAAACACTGGGAGATGTAATTCGTGCAGTCATTCTCCTCAAAAAAACGGTAAGCAGGATTAGCATCATTCCACCAGCGTTCTGCGTATTTCACAGCCGCTCTTCGATCATAAGCAAAACGTATCGTCTCTTGAATGGGTGTTAACTCAATGATTGGGTTACTTCGCTTCTTAGATGCCAGTGATGGTTCAACATAAATTTCTTCATGAGCGATCAAACGTTTATTTTTTAAAAAGCAGGCCCGATGTAGCCGTGACTGCTCCTCTTGATAAAATGCTTCACCTTGCCTAATCAAAAAAACCACATTTAAAACATAGTGGCATTGATCGTCTTGATTAGACGTTGTTTGTCTACTATAAATTTGTCCATCACCCGTTATCCGTGCCACAACATTACCACGTCTCTCATGGCATTCGCGGACACGATTCACCCAATTATCTTCACGATTTATTAATTGCTTGTGCCAATATTTATTTAGACCCACTCCACATCTCCCCTTCCCATCATACTTTATGAAGCGAAGGGGTACGATTATGCGTTGATGCCTTCAAAAGCTAGCCCTTTTTCCATTTCTGCTAACACCTCTTCATCCCGTTCACTTTGTTGGGCTTGACGAATAGCTTGATAGCTATCTTCTCGGCCAATCTTCCCAATTGCCCAAGCTGCAGTCCCTCGAATAACAGGGCGTGGATCCTCTTTCATGAGTCGAATCAATTCATCAACAGCTGTAGCTTCTTTATAATGAGCGAGAGCAATAATCGCATTACGCTGAATCGGTTTTTTACCTCGCCAAGATCCTGCCATCTTACCGAACTTTTCTTTGAAATCTCGATTTGACATAGAAAGGAGTGGAAGTAATTCAGGCTTCACCAAATCAGGATCGGGTTCGAGTTCTGGGTGTAAATGCATATCAATTCCTTTATTTCGCGGACATACCAATTGACATGTATCAAAACCATAAAGTTGATTACCGACCTTGTCACGGTATTGATCAGGCATAAAACCTTTGGTTTGCGTCACAAAAGCAATACAGTTCTGGGCATTTAGTCTTCCCGGTGCAACAAGAGCGCCAGTTGGGCAGGCTTCAAGACACAAATTGCAATCTCCACAATCATCATCAACAGGCGTATCAGAAGGCAGGGGAAGATTGGTAATCATCTCACCGAGATAAACATATGAGCCAAATTCCGGTGTGATAATTGAGCAATTTTTCCCACTAAAGCCAATGCCAGCACGTTCAGCTACAGCTCGATCAGATAATTCACCTGTATCGACCATTGATCTTGAATGAAAACCAGGCACTTTTGAAGCAATAAAGGTTGCTAATTGATCTAATTTATCATTTAAAACATGGTGATAGTCATAGCCCCAAGATGCACGACAAAAGTTACCTCGACGTTTACCGCGTACATTTTTTGGTCGTGACTTCATGCGTGATGGATAAGCTACCGCAATTGCAATAATCGATTCTGCATCTTCTAAATGCAACTGAGGTTCCGTTCGTTCATCAATCGTTCCTTTTTCAAAACCCGATTGATAGCCTGAATCTTGTTGCATTTTTAAGCGTGCCTTCATTTCAGCAAAAGGGGTAGCAGCTGCAAAGCCAATTTTATCTATACCAATGGTTTTAGCATAAGCGATAATTTCTTGTTTTAATTGTTCATTAGCCAACTGATCCCCCCCTTTTTCTCTTATCCTTCAATCTTAAAAATTGTAATCAATGATACTTCTGTGTTGAAATCTCATTAGACATAACGTATAAAAAACGCAACATTTCGTTGTCATTTCAACGAAATACTGCGTTAACCAACAAAATGTATTATTAAGTATTATAACAAGCACATTACAAAGAAGCAATAGATCGGACAAATTAACTATTTTTAAATTCAGATTGTTTAAATCGATTGGCCACGGGTATGTTATTACTAAATCTAATTAAGAATTAGAAAAATTTTCAACAAAAGATGTACATTCATCATTTTAGTTCATCTGTTAATCGAAAATTAGTCGAATGCAAAAGGAGGGCGTTAGAAATGATTTGGACCATTATTGGTATCCTCATATTAGCTTGGCTACTTGGCTTAATCTTTGAAATTGCTAGTGGCTTAATTCATATTTTACTTGTCATTGCCTTGATTGTGTTTATATTTAACTTAATAACAGGGCGAAACAAGGGCGTTTAACAAATAGATAAGGAGGAGTATTTGATGCTTTGGACGATTATTGGTATATTACTAATCGCTTGGTTAGTCGGGTTCTTATTCAATATTGGAAATTTAATTCATATTTTACTTGTCATTGCCTTGCTCGTCTTTATTGCTCGGATGATAAGAGGAAGATAAGATACTAACTAATTAAGAAAGGAAAGAATAATATGCTAGCATAGGTCATATTTAATTTTGTTAGATTATTAGCTATTTCATCACGAAGACTTTATGCTTTTGTTAAGAAAAAAGCACAGAGGTGCACGGGCCTTAATTTTAAGACCCGTATCGGACACATCTGTGCTTTTCTATTTTGTTAATGCCTGTAGCCACGTTAACGCCATTAAGCGATTACCTGTACTACTCATATGCACCCCATCTATCGTTAATGGTAAAGGACCTGGCCGATTTAAATATTTTAAAAAAGCTTGATGAGTGGGTACGACAGTTAGTTGATATTCTTCAGCCAGTTGATTAACAATTTCCACATAAGGTTTCAACAATTGATTGCCTTTAGATTGTGGATCTTCATCAATAATAGTAGGTTCCATCAACACGATTTTTTGTGCTCTAGTTTGTTCGATTAATTCCCGATAAAGTTTGGCATAATCATTAGGATAAACGTGCTCCATATCCTGATTATCTAGTTGTCGCCATACATCATTTATGCCAATAGATATCGAAACAAGATCAGGTTGATTGGCAATCACATCAGTGTGCCAACGTTCAACAAGATCCGTTATTCGATTACCACCAATCCCTCGATTAATAAATTCAGGAAAGGGGTGTGGCAAATGAATCGCTAGATCATCACGAATCATCCGAACATAATTCTCTCCTATCCCTTCACTATCTTCAAATCTGCCCCATTCTGTAATACTGTCACCAATAAATAGATACCTTGCACGATCTCTCACTTGTTATCCTCCTCTCGCTAAAACAACCTTTACCTTTCTATTATCCCATATTTACTTGAAATCGTCTTGATATTTTTTCCTTATTATGATTAAACAAATAAGATTATAGTATCTATTCAACAAGGGGGAATAAACGAGCACCAGAGAACAAGCCAATACGGAAATACGATGTCCCGTTCCCTTCAAAATTTTGTCACATATTTCTCTACCTACCTTGTCAAAACATCGCAATCAGGTGAAATACGAATCTAACCTTTGCGTTTATAAAAACATTTAACTTTGTATTTCTACAATCGATTTGTTTTTACCCGTTCGTTTTGCACGATAGAGCACTTGATCTACTTTTGAAATAACAAATGAAGGTGAAATATACCCTTGGCTTAACATGATTGCACCTAGACTAACACCGACATTAAACGTGAGTTCCTTAAGTCGATAAGGTGCTTGAAGCGTCCGTTCAATTCGCTCAATAATGTGATTTAAATCCGATTTACTTTCAATGTCTGGAAGGAGGATAATGAACTCATCCCCTCCTAATCGGGCGACCGTATCGATTTCTCGAACAGCTTGTTTTAATCGTTTACCTAGCTTCTCGATCACATAATCACCCGTGTCATGGCCCATCTGATCATTAATCTCTTTAAAATCATCTAAATCAAGCATGATCACCGCAAAAGCATTGTCGTTTCTTTCATATAACGATATGACTTGCTCAAGTCTAGTATTAAACAACCGTCGATTTGCTAAACCTGTAAGGGGATCATGATAGGCAAGACGTTGAAGTTCATGTTCATATGTTTTACGTGCTTCAATGTCGCGAGCAACAACAATCGAATGCTTAAAAATACCAGTATCAGAAAAAACGGGTTCCAATTGTAATTCAAACCAGCAATAATTTGCATTAATATTCTGAAAGCGCACTTCAAACTTTTGCGCCTTATTATAAATTATTGCTGTCTTTAAATGTTGATTAAAACTGTTGTGGTCATCAGAAGCCATAATATCATGGATATGTTTTCGATTATCACCGATTAATTGTAGACCTAATACGCGTTCGTGTGAAGGGGATAAATAAACAAAATATCCTTTTTGATCAAGTAGTTGGATTAAATCAGATGAATGTTCGGCGATAAGGCGAAATCTTTCTTCACTTGCAAGAAGGGCATCTTTAGCAAAGTGTTCAGCCGTCATATCTTTTAAAATAGCATAAACCCCTTGGACCTGGTGCTCAATAATCATCGGAATAAATTTTATTTGCAAGCGAATTTGATAGTGGTCTTCACTGTTAACGGTAGCATCTACCGTGTGTGCTTGCCCTTTTAACGTATTATCAAAGGTTTCTTTAATGAATTGAAAGTCTTGTTGACTTATTAAATCAAAGATATTCCTTCTGTCTTGTGCTCGATTAATTTGCTTGAGTAATTGTTCACATGCGCGATTCATTCGAACAATTTTACCCGATATACTTAAATAGCTCATTGCATCTGTATGCTCATCAAATAACGATTTATAACGCTGACGACTATATTGAAGGCGTTGACGACTTATCAAATTTTGCGTCTCTACTTGTTTTAAATTGGTTATATCTTTCGTGACAGCCACAATATGACTTACCTTATTTTCACTAACTAGAGGTGTAAGTGTTGTTTCACTTATCTTCTGACCATCATCCGAAATAAAATAATTATCTTCATACGAATGCATTTGCTTGCTTTGCACGACGTGTTGGTATTGTTGTGTCAAGATAGTAGCCATAGTAGATGGAATAATTTCATTTAACTCTTTACCCATCATTTCATCCGTCAGGTTTAAAGCCTTTTTGGCTATATGATTAACTAGCTCATAATAAAATTTTTCTCCATCAGCACTGACACGCATAACAAAAACCATATCCTGCATTCCATCAATCAGAGCTTGCTTCGTTAGGTCCATGCGTATCCCCTTTTCCCGAAAAATGATTCTTTATCATTATAGCACTTTAGTCTCGGTATATATAGCACTGAAATAAAACGAACCACCCAACCAGTGGGCGGAGGGCTACAGGATGTAGGTCATGCAGACGTTGCCCCGTGGCGGTTTTCTTTTCCACCCACTGATTGGTCGTTTCGTGTATCAGGCCATTAGCGACCGTTAGTTCTTGACTAGATTAATCGCTCTACTCTCTATTTAGCCGAGAGCTTTACGGACGGTTATCTGTGATAAAAATTAACAGACAGCTAATAAGCTACCTGTCAATCCATAATACGTAAGCGTTGATAAAATACCTTTACTATCTCCATGAGTATGACAGCGCCGACAGCAAGTCCCGTTGCAATAAGCCATTGGATCCGATTAAAATCAGACGGAATCGAAAAAATTACACGTAAACCAGGTAATACTGTTAACAAATATAAACTGAAACAAAGAGCGACTGCTCCTAATACATACAAATTAGATCGTAAGCCAACAGCAAATAAGGTTTGGCGATTAGATCGTGCAGAGAGCGTTTGTAGTGTCCGAGCTAAGATCAAAGTAGTGAATGCCATCGCTACACCAGTTTCAACACTCGTTTGCAAACCAATTAAATGCGAGACAATCACCATTGCTCCGATAATTGAGCCACGGGTTACAACAGCACGTAACGTCTCACCTGCAAAAATACCTTCATCAATGGAGCGCGGTGCGCGATTCATCACGTCTGGCTCCGATTGCTCCATCCCTAGAGCAATAGCTGGTAATGAATCATTAACTAAATTAATAAATAACAACTGTAATGCGGTAAATGGGTTAGGCAGTCCTAACCCGACTGCAAATAGAATGGCAATGATGGCACCTAAATTACCTGAAAATAAGTAAGCAATCGCTTTTTTAATATTGTCAAAAACAGTTCGTCCGACTTCAACAGCATTAACAATCGAGACAAAGTTATCATCAGTTAAAATCATAGCAGCCGCATCCTTACTTACATCTGTACCACTTCCCATCGCAATGCCAATATCAGCTTGTTTTAAAGCGGGGGCATCATTGACACCATCTCCTGTCATGGCAGAGATTTGGTTTTTATTTTGCCACGCCTTGACAATCCTAATTTTATTTTCTGGGGATACACGAGCATAAACCGTAATATGTTTCAACTTGTCATTTAATTCTTGATCACTCATACGATCGAGTTCCTGTCCAGTAACAGCAAAATCACCTTCTTCTACTAAACCGATATCACGACCAATTGCCTCAGCTGTCGTTTTATGGTCACCAGTAATCATCACTGTTTTAATACCCGCTGCTTTTGTTTCTTTAATCGCACTATAGACCGCTTCTCGAGGCGGATCGATCATGGCAAGTAAACCGACTAAAACAAGATCATCCTCATCATCAAAACTCAACTGTTTTTTACTTTTATCATATTTTCTATAAGCGAAAGCTAAGACACGCAGCGCTTGGGCTGAAAATGCTTCATTTTGCTCAGTTAGCTTTCGCTGCCATTTATCATCTAAAGGTAATTCTTCACCGTTAACAAGAATATATTTAGCTAAGCTAAATATCACATCAGGACCACCTTTTGTCAGTAACATATGTTGTCCTTGCATATCATGCAAGGTAGACATGCGTTTGCGATCTGAATCAAATGGCAGTTCATCAAGACGGGGATACTGTTGTTTGATGTCTTGATCACTTTGCTGGTTTTGATTGGCATAATGAAGCAATGCCACCTCAGTCGGATCACCGACTTCATCCCCTTTAGCATTGATATAACTATCGTTACATAAAACAGCGATGTCAATAAGAAACCGTTCAGAAGATAATCGATCTGTCTCTTTTTGATTTAACCCCTTTTCCTCTATTACTGGTAGATAACTGTCTGTCACTGTCATTTTATTTTGTGTTAATGTGCCTGTCTTATCTGTACAGATTACACTTGCCGATCCTAGCGTCTCAACGGCTGGTAATTTTCGAATAATAGCATGCTGTTTAGCCATCTTATTCGTACCCACAGACAACACAATCGTGACGATTGATTGAAGGGCCTCAGGTATCGCAGCCACAGCCACAGCTACAGCAAACATTAAAGCTTGCAATAATTCTGTTGTTAAATCTATAGGTTGATCACCAAACCAAATGCGCACTGCTTGAACGATGAAAATGCCAATAGAAAGTAAGAAAATCCAGACACCCAACTTTTTACTAAAGGCATCAAGCTTGCGCTGAAGTGGTGTTTGCTTTTGTTCAGCCGTATTTAACAAATTAGCGATCTTGCCGATTTCTGTTTTTGCTCCGATATCTGTCACCACAAATGAAGCACGACCATTCGTTACCAGTGCACTGCTAAACACCATATTGGTTCGATCACCAAGAGCAACCTCCTCTGTGATGGCTTCCTCAGTCTTATTGACCACCTGCGACTCTCCTGTTAACATGCCTTCATTAACTTGAAGAGATCCGCTCTCTAGAATACGACCATCAGCAGGTATATAATCACCAGCTTCAAGGTAGACAATATCTCCTCGAACCAATTCACGTGCTGGAATCGTCTGCTTATCTCCTTGACGAACCACTTTCGCTTCAGGAGCTGACATTTCACGCAAAGCTTCAAG
This sequence comes from Amphibacillus jilinensis Y1, assembly GCF_000306965.1. Taxonomy (GTDB): domain Bacteria; phylum Bacillota; class Bacilli; order Bacillales; family Amphibacillaceae; genus Amphibacillus_C; species Amphibacillus_C jilinensis. The sequence goes on from NZ_JH976434.1 coordinate 348,905, forward strand.
GGAACTTTCTGCTTTCTTCGTTTGAATCACACTAATAGCAGCATTCATGATTAACACAATTAGAATAACAATCGTTTCAATATATTCACCAAGTAAGAGCTGTACCGTTGCCGCCACTAAAAGAACGATCACCATAGCATCTTTAAATGATTCAATAAATAACTGCCAAGTTGACGTCTGTTTGCCTTCTTCTAATTCATTGAACCCCTGTTGTGACTGGCGTTGTTCAACTTCTGCTTGTGTTAAACCGGATTGATCAGCTTGAAGTTCCTCCAAAACCTGTCCTTTATCTTTTTGATAAGCATTCATTTCACTATCATCTCCTGACTTCATCTATAGTTATAACCATTCCTGAATCATTCCACTCAGCTTTTATTTATCACGGATAATCGTCCATAAAACGACCGCCTCGAAACAGAAAGGAGAGCTTATCTATTCAGACAAGAGCTAACTGACGCTAATACGCAACTAACAATCAGTGGGATTAAAACAAAAATGCCCACCGTTTTTTCCATATTTTTCTGTTCACCACACAAAAAAGACCCTTACCAATAAACTCCCGAGTATTCGGAAATCCATAGGTAAAGGTCTTGCTAACAACAAATCGTTGCCAATAATGCCGGAGATATTATTCTCGTAATGACGACACTATTGCTGGAGCTACTCCCCTTTATACTATCACATAGTTTACGCTTCTATTTTAGTAAAGTCAAGCACTAGCCTATCCAGATCAACGATTAGCGTAGTAATTGTAAAACAGACTGTGGTTGTTGCATAGCTTGGGCTAACATCATCTGTGAAGCTTGATTAAGAATATGATGTCGCATAAAGTACATCATTTCTTTTGCGATATCAACATCACGAATTCTTGACTCCGCTGCCGTTAAATGCTCAGCAGAAGTGCTTAAACTTTGAATCGTATGATGTAGCCGATTTTCTTTAGCTCCTAACATTGACCGCTCACGAGAAATTTGCTGAATAGCTGCATCAAAACGACCGATCGCTACACTTGCATCTGCCTCTGTCATTAATGTCAATGGTTGGCCATTATCAATGATATTAAGCGATTCGGCCCCCATATCAGCGATTGATAGCGTAAAAGACTGTCCAGCGTTTGCACCAATTTGAAATCGCCGATCTTGATAGCTACCATCTAGTAAGTTGATTTTATTAAATTGTGTTCGGGTAGAAATATCGGTTAATTCTTCTGTAAGCTGATTGATCTCATCCTGCATCGCTTGTCTATCCTTTTCATCATATACACCATTAGCAGCTTGAACAGAAAGTTCCCTCATCCGTTGCAAAATCGCATGTGATTCGTTTAGAGCGCCTTCAGCTGTTTGAATTAACGATATACCGTCTTGAACATTAACGATCGCCCTATTCAATCCCCGAATTTGACCACGCATTTTCTCAGATATCGCCAAACCAGCTGCATCGTCAGCAGCACGGTTAATTCTTAAACCAGAAGCTAAACGTTCAATCGACAGATGTAACGCTGAATAATTTCTTGATAAAGACCGATAAGCGAGCATTGCACTTCCATTATAAAGTATACGCAACATTCCCACCTCCAATGATAGTAAAAACTTTACATTCACATGAGTATAAAAGGATTATAGCACCATATCAAGGCGTTTGTCACGATTTATTTTATTGTAATTCACAAAATATTGCATGGTGAATGGTGAGCAAACAAAGCAAGTATTGAATGATAGAAATTGACCTCAAATAACCCCAGACCTGTAATAGATCCGGGGTTAATTAAACAAAGGTCATTTTCGATCACATTGATATCCTTTAAGCCTGCATATCAATAGATTGTCCTAAGTATGGATGTGTTGATTTTTCCATCATTTCAATCAGCCCGTCACCTTGCATTTCGGCTTGATCCATTGTCTTACTCATTACACTTAGCGAAACTTGTTGTTGAACATTCGCTTGGCTCATTGCTGTTGATAACCTTGCAATATCCATCTCTTGTTCACCTCACTTGTTGGTTTGACGTGTTGTAAAAAGTGTAACATACTCAGTTCATTCTGACGATTGGGTAAAAGGAACTTAATCGCTCATAATAAGATAAATTTTTCACTCTAACCTTTATTAAATCAACATCGACTAGAGAAATAAATTCTGTTATTCAACCATTCCCCAGGTCAGTGGCGAGCCACGTTTTACAGATTTACTCGCTTTAGCACCTATAACATTCTTTAAATATTTTGGAGGTAGGCCGTATCCGGGCCTTATCGACCTGACATTTTTTTCAGTGAAAATTTCCCCAGCTCTTACATCTTCCACAATAAATAAAGACCTTCCTAAAATTCTATTGTTTTTTTTATTTTGATCAAGGGTGTAATTTACTTGACCAATTGCTTTTTCTGCATCTCTGACAGCCTTTACCATTGCCTCGAATTCTGAAGGATCCAGTGAAAAACTCGCATCTGGCCCCCCTATACTTTTATTGAGGATAAAATGTTTTTCAATAACTTTAACACCAAATGCTACAGAAATAACAGGAACCGTTATTCCTAGCGTATGGTCAGATAACCCTACCTCCACTCCAAAAGTTTCTTTCATATTAGGAATAGTTTTAAGATTTGCATCACTTATTTCAGCAGGGTAAGCAGATGTACACTTTAGTAAAATAATTTGATCATTTCCCATTCTTCTACATGCTAATATCGCTTCTTCAATGTCAGATAATGCTGCAACCCCTGTTGAAATAATAATTGGCTTACCTTTTGAAGCAATATATTCTATCAAGGGAACATCCATTATTTCAAAAGAAGCTACTTTATATAAAGGTACATTTAATTCTTCTAAAAAATCTACAGCAGTTCTATCAAAAGGGCTAGAAAACAAAGTAATATCTAATTCTTCAGCATAGTTCATTAACTCTTTATGCCATTCCCACGGTGTATAAGCTTCACTGTATAAGTCATAGAGAGTTCTACCATCCCATATAGTACCACTATCTAATTGAAAGTATTTATTGTCACAGTTTATGGTAATCGTATCTGGGGTATAGGTTTGTATTTTTATAGCATCCGCACCAGATCCTTTAGCAGCCTTAATTGTTTCTTTAGCAATGTTTATATCATGACCATGATTAGCTGATAATTCAGCAATAATAAAAGCTTCGGTTCTATTTGAAAACAAATTAGAACAACTTTCAGTCATACATATCACCTTTTCTTAATTTATAATTCTATATTGAACGATCTTCAATAGTTGATCTTTACATTTAACATATAAATTATCTTGTTTAAACTTAATAACGCCCACTTCTACATCTAGTGTATGTTTATTTGCAATCATTACTTTATTAATAATTATTTTTCTACCATCAACTAAATAATAATACGCTCCCGGATACGGTTCTGCTAACGCTCTTACAAAATTAATAACTTCTAATGCGTACTTATTAAAATCTACATACCCCATATCAGGAGTTCTTTTACCATAATAACTGGCTACATTATGATCTTGTTTGCTCAATTTAATATTCTTACGTAAGATATCAATGGATTCAATTAATAGTTTTGGGTAGTATTTTTCAAATTTGCATAATAGGCTATAACCGGTGTCTTCCTTTTCTATATTAATTCTTTTTTGTTTGATTATATTTCCTGTATCAACAAACTTATCTATTAGATGTGATGTAATTCCCGTAACATCCTCACCATTTATGATACTCCAAACATGTGGCGTTCTGCCACGATATTTTGGTAACAATGAACCATGTATATTAAATGCATATTCAGGTATTTCAAATATCTCATGAGGAATTATATAGCGATAATTAACACTAATTAGGTACTTAGGTTCTATATTTTGAATGATATCCCTTATCTCATGCAAATTTTCTCGTGCATCTTTATATGTAAATCTTATATTGTTTTTTTTTGCAAAGTAGTCTACACCGCCAGCTTCATCGCTCTTATGAGTTAAAATGTACTCAACTTTGAAATTTTTTTCTTTCAGCACATTAAGACAATTTTCTCCTATCCTTCCAAAACCACAAAATATTATCTTTTCCATTGCACTCACTTCCTAATATTTATAAGATCATTAATGATCCTTTTTCTTCCGATTTTATCCACCGTGTTGAAAATCAACTCTCTCACTTCTTTCCTATTGTAAAACGACAAAAGAGTTGTAAACTTTTCACTTAACATCTCTAAGAAATCATCAGAAGCATAATCAAGAGTAAATTTCAGTAGATTATATTTTGCTAAACCATCAATATTGTTACTCTGGTTATCACTTACTTTTATAGCGATAAAAGGTGTATTGATAGCCAATAATTCGTAAACGGTCTGACCAGCTGCAGTAATAGCAAAGTCAGCTTCAAGCATTAAATCGCGCATCAATTCTCCATTAATATCTTTGTATAATTTTACATTATCTAAAGACTCAGATGCTTCATGAATCATTTTTAAATTTTTATATGAGGTAGTAGTTATTATACTAAAGATAATATTTGGATAGCTTATACATATATGCTTCAATATTTTCGGTGTTAAGTTCCTTATATCAGATCCTCCCATTGTCACTAAGACATGACTGACCGTTTTTTTTATTTGTTTAGTATGATCCTTAATAAAAGGCGCTCGAAGTATGATATATTTCTGACCTAGAAGATATGTGTTTTTTGTATTATTTAAATAATTTATATTATCGGTATTTAGAGAAGGATTAACCACTATCCCCCTTGGATAATTCAATCTGCCTATATCATCAATAAACAACGTTTGTTTAGCATTGTATGAAATAACTTCACATATTTCCTGATCGGCTAAATAGGAATCCACAATACAATAATCTTCATTATTTATCGTTTCATTGATAAAAGATTTAGACAACCAATTTATGTTTGTATAATCTATATTATCCATGAGTTTTGCGTTATCGAGGTGTCCATTAATAATAAAATCTACTTCAAATCCTCTATCCCTGATTTCTTCATATAAAGACAGACACCTCGAAATATGACCATATCCTATCGTACTACCACCTTCAGTGAAAATTTTAACTTTCATATCAGCAACCCTACCTCATTTTTTTCTGTTCAACATGTTGATTAATTTTATATAATGAATGATCGTTATTAAAAAGCTCAATTATATCGCTCATGTAAAAATCATGCTGACCTTGATAAAGTCTTTGATAAATTTTATTAATTAAAGAAAAATCTTCTTTAGTGTCTAAAGTCCATCTATGATGCGAAAAATCAACATCATTCTTATAATAAAATACTTTGTCGCTATTTTCATAAATATATGGCGTTACATGTTCACGTTGATAGGCTTCTTTTGCTTCCATGTGTGATTTTTTTAATGCTTCATACGAAAAAATTTCAACATCTAAACCTCTAGGATATGTTCTTTGAGAAGTATCTGATCCTGCATTTGAAACAATTTCGTAGTCCTTATTCAAATAAAACTCTATCATTTTATCTAATATTTTAGGATCAATTAATGGGCAATCCGATGTAACCCTAACAACTACGTCAATATGATTTTCCTCAGCTGCATAATAATAACGGCTAAGCACATCGAACTCATTGCCACGAAATACGCTAACACCACACTTAAGTGATAGTTTTTCTATGCAATTATCCTTTTCATCTGAAGTAGTTGCAATGATAATTTTATCAACATACTTAGATTGTTTCACGCGTGTAATTACATGATCCAGAATAGGTTTATCTTCCACTTCTTTCATTACTTTTCCGGGTAACCGTGCTGAACCCATTCTAGCTTGTATTATGACACCTATTTTCATCTTATTACCCTACTTTCGATACCTATTTAAAGCTCGATACAAAGCTTGAATAACATCATTAACATCTGATTCGGTCATTTTAGGAAAAAGAGGAAGTGTGATTATATTTTCATATAATTCTTCTGCCTTTGGACACAGACCACGTTTATAACCTAATTCCTGATAATAACTTAAGTAATAGACTGGTATATAATGAACATTAACACCGATATTCTCTTTGATTAGCCTTTCAAATAATTCTTTTCTATTAACAGCTAATTTGCTTTTATTTAACTTAATAATATACAAATGCCAACTTGAGGATGTTTCATTTAATTGATGAGGAGTAATGACTTCATCAAGATTTTTGAACGCATTATTATAAAGCGAAACAAATTTTTTCCTTAAGTTAACAAACTTATCAACTTTCTTTAGTTGACTTTTTCCTAGTGCTGCCTGTATATCCGTCATTCTATAATTATATCCAAGAAATTGCATATCATAATACCATGGCCCATCATCATCGATTAATTTATTTCTATTTCTTGTAATACCATGAGATCTAAACTGAATTAAAGCCTCATAATATCTCCTATTATTGGTGGTTATTATACCTCCTTCACCAGTTGTTATATGTTTGACCGGGTGAAAACTAAACATCGTCATATCGCTTATTGAACCGACTTTTCTGTTCTTATAAGTTGCACCTATAGCGTGAGCAGCATCCTCTATCACAACTAAATTGTATTTTTTAGCTATATCTAAAATTTCATCTAAATTAGCTGGTTGGCCTGTAAAGTCTACAGGTATGATTGCTTTTGTTTTAGAGGTAATCTTTTTTTTGATCTCATTGGGATCAATATTATATGTTTGATTATTAATATCAGCAAAAATGGGTTTCCCACCTTGATATAATATACAATTTGCACTTGCTGCAAACGTCATTGGTGTGGTTATTACCTCATCCCCTTTTTCAATTCCTGCTGCGAAACATGCCCCGTGTAAAGCGGCAGTACCGTTTGAAAAAGCAACCGCATATTTTGCATCTACATTTGAAGCAAAAGCTTGCTCGAATTCTGTAACTACTGGTCCTGTGGTTAGGTAATCACTTTGTAATACTTTAATGACTTCATTAACATCAGCTTCATCTACCCATTGCCGACCATATGGTAAATATTCTGCCCTTATTCTTTGATTTTTGGCCATTAAATTACTCCAATCAAATAGTCTATTCTTTTATGAATTGTTTCAATTGCTCAACAGATAACCAATCATCATTTAGATCACTACTGTATTTAAAATTATCATTTAAAAAAATGTTTTTTTCACTAGCTCTGTCACTCCACCACGGAAATTCTGGTTGAATGACATAGTAAGTTCCAAAATCAACTGTATGTCTAGCATCATCTTCAGTAATCATAACTTCATGTAACTTTTCCCCTGGTCTTATCCCTATAAAATCAAGTTGACAGTCTGGGGCAACAGCTCTAGCCAAATCCGTTACTTTCATACTTGGTATTTTAGGCACAAATATTTCACCACCGATCATTCTGTCAAAGCTATTAATAACGAATTGAACGCCTTGGTCTAATGTAATCCAAAACCTTGTCATTCTCTCGTCGGTAATTGGTATTCGGCCAGTATGTTGAATTTTTTTAAAAAATGGAACGACACTGCCTCTACTACCAACTACATTTCCATACCTTACAACAGCAAATCGTGTGCCTTTATCACCAGCATAAGAATTTCCTGCTACAAATAGTTTATCTGATGCTAATTTCGTTGCCCCATATAAATTTATCGGTGCTGCCGCTTTATCAGTACTTAATGCGATTACTTTATTAACCCCTTTGTCAATAGCTGCTTCAATAATATTCTGCGCACCATTAATATTCGTTTTTACTGCTTCAAACGGATTATACTCACAGGCATCCACATGTTTCATTGCAGCAGCATGGACAACATAATCAATGCCTTCAAATGCTCTATATAGTCTATCTTTATCTCTAACGTCACCAATAAAATACCGTAACCTATTATCACTAAATTCTTGCTTCATCTCATACTGCTTCAATTCATCTCTACTAAAGACGACAACCTTTTTCACCTGACTGGTTAGAATATTTTTAATAAATTTCTTCCCAAAAGAACCTGTGCCACCTGTTACTAATATATTTTTGTTGTTCAAAAAGTTCATCTTTATCTCCCTATTCTAGATCTAGTTCAGCGATCCAATTTTTTAGCTCTTCATATGCAGGTAATAAAACATTTAATGTTAGTTCTATCTCCTGTAAGAATCTATTCATAGCATCAACTATAGTCTCTGTCTTCTTGAGAATATCTTTCTCAAATTTCACTTCTTTAATCTTAGTAATTGTTATCTTTAAAACAACATGAATAGCTGGCACAATAAAAACCTGGTAAAATTGATTTTTAATTACATGATTAATTTTTTTGTCATATTTAACAAGCAAGTTATTAATTTCTTTTTCGTATGCGATATTATTTTTTTCACTTAATACCTTAATAATTTTTTTTAATTCATAAAATGTATTGATGAATTCATGAAAACTTAATTCCATACTGTTTTGCTGAGTAATTATCGCAGCATAGTTCTTGTCAATAGTTGAATAATTTTTATACCATCCCGATTCTACAACTGGTTGATTTAGCTTATCCTCTACTACAGTTTTCAACGGTTGGTAGGTCGTTCCTTTAATAGCCGCTCCGCCATTTGTAGTATTAATAATTGTTTCATTGTTACTTGACGAAATCACTTTTTCCATTGTCCTTTTCATCCTAAGAAAACTTTCGTTAGTTAACACCTTTTCTCCATGTACATCTGTTGTTTCAACTGCAAAATTAAGCTCTTTTTCTGAAAGACTTGTTGTCCTCTTTTCATATTGAATACCTTCTGCATAAAATTTATTATGCTTAAATGCAAAATTTTGACCAACTAAGATAATTGGACCTGTTTGAAGTTTTAAAAGCAACTGCAACGTTATTACAGCAATTGAAGGTGCATCGAATATTATGTCTTCTTGTCTCATATGTTCAATAAGATAATACGGGCTAATATGGTCTTGACTTGTAAGCATGTGCAATTTCGGTCCTTGGTAATGCTTAAGTGTTTCATAACCAACACTTGTCCCAAATATCATGGGAATCGTCTTGATATCATTTTCGATCAAGTCACTAAATACTTGATCATTGTGTCCTTGTGGATCATAGGTACATACCGCATCAGGGTAAATATTGTTTTTAAGTAGTGTTTTATTAGCAGATCCTACTGAAAAGATATAAGCAAGCTTGTTTTCTTTAATATAGTGAAGATTCTTAATTTCTTCATTCAGTGAAGGACCGGCTGATACTATTACTACCGGCTTATCTTTAAAATGCGCTCTCATCTGGTTAGATAATATATTTGGTGTTTTAATCGTTTGAGCGAGGTTCATAATACTATTTAAAGTCCATCGTTTCCCAAAAGCCGTGTTTGTGCGCAAACTTACTCGTGTTTTTTTAGTACTATTTTTAAAAGTAGTTAAGAATTGACTGTGCTTCTCCTCGAAAATCCGCTGATAACTAGGTAAAGCTACTAGAAGGACTCTTTTGTTTATCACTCCTATAAAAGCACTAATAAAACTATCTCTATCAGCTTCAGATTGCTCGATATGTATATGTTTAATTTTATGAATCGGTAGCTCTTCTATTTTCTTTATGTCAAAGAAACAGTTAGCAATGCTATGATCTGGTTCATAAATAGAAACTGTTAGTTTAGGAAACTTTTGCATAAACGCACTAATATGATAACCTAATCCCATTCCATAAAATAAAACATGATCATATTTTTCGATATCAGCCTCATACTGCTTAATAAATTGCTCAGCTTCTTTCACAGGATCATATTTACTATGTAAATAGACATCACTTGTTTTGTTAGTTAACTGAAGAGTAGGTAAACCTGATTTGGTTTCAACTTTTTTTATAGAAAATGGTGAAGTTTCATTTTCTTTTTCTAACAAATAACTTCTAAGATCCGGATAATGTTTTTTTAAATATAAAATATTATCAATTAACATCTTTTCTTTCACCTTCTTGATCTATACATGCAGTAAACGATGATTTAAGCTCTTCCATCATAGGCATGACCTCATAATTTATAATATCTGCAATTAATGTTTGATCTCTCATTTTAATAGCATCTTCTAAGTGAACTAATTCCATCCTAAGTTTTGTATAAATAACAATAAAGTTATCCCAATTTGATGGTTGTTTCCTTGCCTGGTCTATCGCTTCATATAGGTGATCAAGCCAAGTTATCCCCTCGATCAGCTGTTCTAGCACTCCCCAAGCCTCTTGATCAGGCGTTTGATAAAATTTCTCGGTTAACTTTTCTATTTCTGGTAAAGCTCGAATTAAATAGGCTTCCCCAGACAAATACAGCTCATTCAAAAGTTCTGATTCTGTCTTTAACACGACTTCTATCTCTTCAATTTCAGTAATTTTATCAGAAATAACGAGATCAAATTGTTGATATACTTCTTCATTATCAACCACTAAATGGCTAAAATGTTGATCCGAATGATTAACCACTTCTTCTATCCAACTGATTATTTGATTTACCGATTCTATATGATTTTCAAATGTTTTATGTTTTGAACCAATCGTCACGATCATTATATTAACCCCATTCATTATATTTTTATTCTTTATCTATTATATCGACAAAACCATACGAAGTTCAATTCAATCCGACAGATTGACAACTTTTATTCAAAAAAAAAGCTATCTCAAATGAGATAGCTTTTCCAAAAAAATTATTGTAATAATTGTAATACACCTTGAGGTGTTTGGTTAGCTTGTGCCAACATAGATTGAGAAGCTTGAGTAAGGATGTTATTCTTAGTGAATTCCATCATTTCTTTCGCCATATCTACGTCACGGATACGTGATTCAGCAGCTGTTAAGTTCTCTTGAGATGCACCTAAGTTGTTGATTGTGTGCTCAAGACGGTTTTGTACCGCACCAAGTGCTGAACGTTGGCTTGATACTGCAGTAATTGCAGAATCAATGATTGCAACTGCATCGTCAAAATCTCCACCAGAAACAAAAGTAGATAGATCTAGAGTATCTAAACCACTTGCTAAATCTTCAGCTCTCATTGATTCAATATTTATTGAAAGTTGTTGTTCTGCATTTGCACCAATTTGGAAAATTAATTCATCACCACTCGCACCGAAGTCACCAGTTAATAAGTCTTTTCCGTTGAATTGAGTACGATCAGCAATGCCGTCAATTTCCTCAAGTAAAGCAGAGATTTCGTCTTGGATAGAATCTAAATCTTCTTGTTCTTGTGTACCAAGGTTACCCGCTTGAACAGTAAGTTCACGCATACGTTGAAGGATTGCATGTGTTTCAGTTAACGCACCTTCAGCTGTTTGGATTAAAGAAATACCATCTTGCGAATTTTTTTGTGCCATTTCAAGACCACGGATTTGACCACGCATTTTTTCAGAGATTGCAAGACCTGCTGCGTCATCTCCTGCACGGTTAATACGAAGACCTGAAGATAATTTTTCTAATGAACTTTGGACACCACTTTGGTTACCTGATAGTTGGCGGTGTGTGTTTAACGCCGCGATATTGTGATTAATTCTCACGATAAATTCCTCCTTGAGTTATATAATTTGCCACATCCTTGTGGCGCACATACAGAACGAAAGCGGCCGTCTTTCATTCTGTTGTTTGCTTACAATAGTAATATCGGATCAGGAAATGAAAAGTTAAGTATTTTTTTTATCTTTTTTAAAAAAATTTAGTAGATCGATCTCATTATTTGTCGCTTCACTGTTTTCTTGTTGGATATCTAGATAGATTTCCTTACGATGTATATCAATCTGTTTAGGGGCAGAGATCCCTAATTTAATTTGATCACCATCAATGCCAACTATTTTAACTTCAATATCATCACCGATTTGAATGGATTCGTTTAGCTTTCGTGTCAGGACAAGCATCTTCTTATACCCCCTGCTTTTCAACAGGCACAATTGGGGCGCGTGTTGCGTAATTTGGATCGTTCGTAATATATTGCTTAGCCAAACGTTGTTTATGATTTAAAACAATGGGTGCCTGTAGGTTGATGGTACTCTGCTGAAACTGATCCTTTAACGTTAAAATACCATAGACACGAACGTCTTCTGGTGTTGTAATTGATAATTGTTCAAGAATGCTATCATCTAAATCAATTTGATAATCTTGATAAAATTGGTAAGGACTTGCTAAAACAAAAGCAACCGTTTCTTGATCAATCGATTGTAAAATTTCAAAAGTGGGATTATCAGGTAAATCCATCAGAATAAATTTTTTCTGATTTTGAAATCCTGGTAAACCGTTTGGGAAGGTGATGACGTGTTGTTCATTAATTTCTACTTCTCCGAAATATTTGGTTTGTATCTTCATAATTCAGCCCTTCTTCATTAGATTGACATTTCAAATTGAAAATTGCGGAAAACAAGCGGTTCAAAATCAACTTGCAGATCATTTTCTTGTCTGATACCCGTCCTCGCATAGCCTGGTGAATAGGACATGATCGGATTATTCGGTGTATTGCGAATCAGCGGTGCATTGACGTTGACCCGAATATCGACCTCTGCTGGCTGATAATCCGTCTTTACAGCAAATGTCGATGGAATCCAACCAATGTTAAATTGCTTGTCTGGCTTGTACGCATGTCTAACTGCCTGACTGATAAGAGGTGTGCCCCCATTTTCGATCTTCATTTGCTCATTACCATCATTAACTCGTCGTGCAATGCCTTGTAGTACCTTTTGATAGCCACGCTTCGCCTCATCTTGATGTGCTTGTTTAACACTTTTCAACCCCATATCATACCATGCTTGAGACTGATCAATCGTTAGGCGAGATGGCGTGGTGTTTATCGTCACCTCTGCTTCTGGCTGTTGAATCTCTTGTGTTGCTTTCGGTTGTTGGATCTGTACTTGAGCATGCTCAGTCTCAATCGAGATTAATGCTTGCTGCGATTGCAATCGGACTTGTGGTAAACGCATATCATCACTTCCTGTGTCATTGAGTCATTGATAAAAAACTAATGGACAATCGTGCAAAAAAGCTCGTCACATCAGTGACGAAGCTTTTTTATCGCATAAAGTCGAGTAGTGATGGCTGAAGAACACGGGCACCAGCACTTAGTGACGCACGATGAACAGCCTCTTGCATGACTAAGTTCATAATCACTTCTTCAAGGTCAATATCTTCATTATCTGACATCATACTTTTCGCACTAATATTCTGATTCGCTAGTCGATTTTCGATTAAGTCAATACGATTCATCCGACCACCAATCGTCGCCCGCTCATCCAATGTTGTTTGGGTATGCCCTTCAATCATATTAAGGAAAGGAGCAATGTCTTCATCTGGTGTGTTTTCATCATCTAATGCACTAAACAGTTCTTGCAAATCGACAAAGAAATCCTCAGTAAATACATTAGTAGGGTTTGAATTGGCTTGGAACTTCACACCCGATGAGACTTCAATTAAAACCTGACCATCATTATCGGAAACCTCGAACGTCCCATCATCGTTACGAATAAATGGTTGAACCCGATTGCCATCACCGTCAACTTCACCGGTTGTATCTGTCCCATTAAAAATGAATTTACCGTTCACACGCGTATTTGCAACATCAATCAATTGATCAATCAGTTGATCAACTTCTTTCGCAATATTAGCGCGATCATCACCGTCATAGGTACCGTTACTTGCTTGCACCGTTAATTCATTAATACGATGTAAGATTTGGGTGGTTTCATCCATCGCATCGTCTGTGTTATTAAGCCAATTATGCACTTCACTTAAGTTCCGCTCATATTGCTCGATATTAGAAAGCTGTGAACGATAACCCATCCCTTTCATCGCGACAACAGGGTCATCTGATGGACGAGTAATCTTCTTTCCTGTCGATAATTGATTCATATACTTACTTAAACTACCATAACTACTGCCGATATTTTTCAACATATTATTTGAAATCATACTTTGTGATACACGCATGTTACTCACCTACCTCCCTACTAAGCCCATTTGATTGATAATGCGATCAAGCATCTCATCAACTGCAGTCATGCCTCGAGCTGCTGCATTGTAGGCGTGTTGGAATTTGATTAAATCTGTCATTTCTTCATCAAGTGAAACAGAACTTACGGACATCCGGTTTTCTTCAACTTGTTGGCGAAGCACCTCACTGTTGTCTCTCATTCGATTCGCTTCTTTTGTCTTGACACCTAACTCACCAATCAATGATTGATAAAAACTCTTCACTGATGTTCTTGTGCCTAAACCGACATCAAGTTTGTTGTAAACTTCAGCTAACTCAATCGCATTGGTACCATCACCACTATCCCCATTTAAGCTCGCTGCAATTAAATCAGGGTCATCGATAATCGCTTGGTTAACTGTAATCGTAGCTAAAGGATCATCGGGATCGAAAACAAAGAAATCAATACCCGCATCACCATTTAAATCTAAACCATTTTGATGGGTTGCATTAAATTCATTAGCATAAGTGACTAACATCGATTCAAGGTCTGCTAGGACATCATTGTAATAACCAGCTACTTCACCACCAGCATCAATATAACCATTCATTTCCATCAGTGCTTTGATGGAACCATTTGTATTAAAATCATCAGCTTCTATATCATTAATGTCTCCTGTTTCAGCATTAGTAAACGTAAATGACTCGATATTGTTATCATCATCATAACTGATATCAATTTGACTTATCGAGCGTGTTGCTCCATCGACAAGGGTAACCTCTTCGCCTACATTTTTAAGTTTTACTGTTGCAATACCTTCAGCAATAGGGCTTGGTTGACCACTACTTTTATCATAGCTGACATCAATATCAACCATGGTTGATAGACTGTCTAACAAGCGGTCACGCTCATCGTAAAGATCATTTGGAACTAAACCATGTGGTTCTATTTTAGCAATTTCATTGTTAATGTCGTTAATTTGTCTAAGAACTGAATTCAAATCATCAGCTGTGACATCCATTTGATTTTTCAAATCATTTTGGACATCGCGAATTGAGGAGGCTAAATATTGAAATGTCTCTGTTAAAGCTTGGGCATTTTGGACGACAACAGAACGTGTTCCTGTGTGATCTGCATCCCCGTTCAAATCTTGCAGACTGTTATAAAAATCTTCCATAATAAAAGCTAATCCTTCTTCACTCGGCTCATTAAGTAAATCTTCAATCTGTTTTAGCACCTGTGCCTGCGTTTGATAAAAACCATGCTTACTATTTTCTGTTCGGTACTGGACATCTAAGAAACGATCACGAATACGTTCAATTGAACCGGCTTGAACCCCGCTACCAATACCGCTTGTCACACCACCTGGTTCACGGCTAGCTGTTAAGGTATTAATTTGTTCAAAATTAACACGTTGACGCGTATAGCCAGCTGTGTTCGCATTAGAAATGTTATGTGATGTGGTATATAAAGCAGATTGTTGCGTGTTAAGCGCACGCTTCGCCATTTCTAAACCATGAAACGTTGAAGTCATTAAAACTCCTCCTATGCTTTTGAATCAAAAACAGATCGTTTACTTTGAGGATCGTTTTGATTTTTAATATTTCCGTAATTCATTTGTTTAATAGATGGGGCTATCATATCTAGATTCATCTGAACAAATTGTAAGGATTGATTGGTTAATTGCTGATTCAGCCCTTCTTGCGCTTTCAACTGCACAAGCGTTTCAGCTAATTTTGTTGTCAATGATTCAAGCTGGTTACGCTCCTCACCGTCAGGCAACGCTTCTAATATTGTCGTAACGGTTACATCATCACTGACCATTTGATTTGTTTCCGACCAAACCTTTGTACTGTCAAGCCTTTTTTTCTCCATGGTGTCTACAGCTTGGATATGCTTCTGCTCAGTCTTTAATAGCTTTTGCAAGGTCGTAATATCACCTTTTTTTAATAACTCCGTCTTTTGAAAAGATAGCTCTAGTAAGCTTTGATGGAGTTGTAACAGTCGCTCAAGTGACGACAGGATCGACCGAATTGACATAAAGCAAAATCCTCCTTCGTTCATTTCTTAAACAGTGCTTTGGTCAGGTTCATTCTTTTATATAGAGTAACTCAAAAACAAGCCTTCCATCCGTGGGCGTTGTTTTCCTACTTATTTGCGCCAGAATGTTAGCATTTTCTTGGCAACTTGTTCTGCTTCTACTTTATATTGACCAGCATCTACTTCTTGTTTAATTGCATTAACATGCTGTTCTCTAGCAGGATGAACACCATTAAACTCTTGCATTTTCTTTGCTTGGTCCGAAATTTGCAGTTGGTCTGCCTTTTTCTGATGTTCAGAGCGTATCGGCGTCTGTCGATGTAACTGCTTTTGATACGGGTTCACGTTCGGTTGATTTGTGCCGTTAATTTTCAAGACCGTTCACCTTCTTTCTTAGCGGCTTACTTTTACTAATATTTATATCGGCGAATGCCTAAAATTGTTTAATCTTTTTTATTGAATTTATCCACAGCAAAATAAGTTCTTTGTCTTTCACGTTCTTCAGCCTTTTGTCGTTCTTTTAATGTCTCAATTTCTTCTTGCTTTTTCAAATCTTTTGATAAATCTGTTGAGCAGTCAGAACATAATTTCCCTTCTTTTATCTGTTGTCCACAACGATCACAAGGATATGTTAAATTAGGAAATTGACTTGCTCGCAGACGGTTTTCTCTAACAAACTTAATAATGAGTTCTTCTTCCACACCCGTTCCTTCGACAATTTCCAGCACCGTTGCTTGACGATTTTCCCTCTTTTTCATAAATTCATAAACAATTTGAAATTTTTCCTCTTCTTCTTTATAACAATCTTGGCAAACAGGGCGTGATAGCCGAACAAACAATTTGCCACAATTTACGCAGTTTTCTAATTCACCCATGATGAACCCCACCTTTTTTATCTTAATCTTGTCCTCATTATAGCATAAAACGAGCCTTCAATCAGTGGCGGTTTTGGTTCTTCTCACACTGATTTTTAGTTGAGTCAATCAGGACATTAGCGACCGTTAACTTCCGCCTGAGTAGATGAGTTCTATTTCTCTATTTGCCTCTGGCGTTTTTACGGACGTTTATTTGTGATAAATATCGACGATTTTCGTTGGTTTTGAAGGGTTATCTTACTAAAGTAAAGCTAGAAATGTTTCGATAGCCGTTTTTTTGTAGTATAAGTGCAGCATGATGAATGGTAGCACCTGTTGTGTAGATATCGTCGATTAACATAATCAACTCTGTATCTACTTGGTTGAAAAGTTCAAAGGGATTATTCATTCTTAACCGTTGTTTACGATTTTTCTTTGCTTGTTTCTCTCCTTCCGTTCGTTTTAATAGCTGGACAGAAGGATAAGGGAGACATTTGGCGACCGCTTCTGCCTGATTAAAACCTCGACTTCGAAGACGCTCACTACTTAATGGGATCGGGACAAGCACTGTCTTTTTTGGTAATTTGGGGTAACTCATTTTAAATGTCTTCTGGATCATTAAAGACAGGGGTTCAATTAATATATAATCCCCACGATATTTAAAGCGCGCGATCAAGTCTTTTAAAAAAGGATTATAACGATAAACTGCACGATTTTTATTAATAAGCTTGTGTGAACGCCACCGATTACAATCGTTACAAATACCGGGATCATTACGGCCACAATATTGACAAGTCGGCTTTTCAATAACATACAATTGAGCCTGACAATCCGAGCATAATGACTTGTCGTGGTTAAAGTCGAAGAGATGACACCAAGTTGGCTGATTTTCTAACTTTTGATCACAATTTACACAGTAAATAAAGCATCATTCCTTTTCTAAAAACCCGCTTTTTTGTTCATGCGCTCAATCGCTTTTACAGCGTGAGCAATCGCTTTGGTTTTTCCATTACAAATAAAAATGACATCTCCATTGGGATCATTCGGGTCTCGCCCTGCTCTCCCGGCAATTTGCACGAGTGCTGCTTGATCAAAAACATGGTGATCGGCCTGAAGTACAACCACATCGACAGCTGGAAAAGTAACACCACGTTCTAGTATTGTCGTTGTTATTAAAATGTCCAGCTGTTTATCCCGGAATTGACGCACTTTATCTATCCGTTCGGTATCATTAGCGTGGACAGCCATGACTTTCTGAGTAGGGTGTTGCCGTTTTATAACAGGGAACAATAGGTTGGCTCGTTTAATTGTAGCAGTAAAAATAAGTAATTGTCGACTTGGATCAGTACGTCCTTTATGCCACTTCCAAAGGGAGGTTAAACCGTGGGATTGATCAAATAGCGGAACGATTTTCAATTGGGGGACAGGCAACGGATAGCCGTGATAGCGAACAGGGACAAAAATTGTAGGTAGACGTTTAAGTCGTTTCTCTCTAGGTGTTGCTGTTAAGTATATCGTTGTTGCATGATGTTTTTGTGCACGCTTTGTTGCATAAGGAAGACTTGCATCAGCATGAAATGGAAAAGCATCGACTTCATCAATAATCATGACATCAAAGGCTTGCTGATAGCGTAACAGTTGATGCGTCGTTGCAATGGTCAGTTGACCTGTCTGTTGATGTCCACCACTTCCACCATATAATCCAACAATCTTAACGCCAGAAAAGGCTTGTTCAAAACGTGGGAGGAGTTCTCTAACAACATCGGCTCTTGGCGTTGCTAGGCAAATCCGTTTTTGAGATTTTAAAGCAAGTGCTATACCTTCAAACAACATTTCCGTCTTACCCGCGCCACAGACAGCATGGATGAGTAAGCGGGTTTGACCTGTTTCTATGGCATGATAAATCCAGTTAGATGCTTTCTGTTGATCTCGTGTAAGGTGACCCGACCAGACCATTGGTTGAGGTACTTGGGGCCAAACCGGCGTTGGACCTGTCCACAAATAAAGCGTTGTACATGCCATCACGCGTCCCATACTAATACATTTCCGACAATAAGCGTGTGTCTTGTTACATGTTGAACAGGGAATTTTACCAAATAGGTGTCGTCGTTTATTGCCACAACGCCGACATTGAAGAGATAGGAAGTTTTTTAAAAAAGGCGAACAAGCAGTGAGTTTATTTGTTGCAAGATAATGGGCCACCTCAGCCTCTGAAAGTTGAAGCTCTTCTCTGAGAAGTAAACGTCCAGCCAATCTTTGCGCTTGATCATTCACATCATTACACATCCTTTCAATATTAATATCTATATTTTACCATGGATTCTATTTTAGACAATACCCTAATCTCACAAAACGTCAGGAGGTTTTCTTGATAATTAGAAACCCACACGCTTTTATCACAGATAACCGTTCATAACACCCAGCCCAAAATAAGAACAGGGACATCTATTTAGCTGGAACTAACGGACCGCTCATATCCTGGTTGAAGATTTATTTTACAATTAAAGTATTTTGTATTCCACTTCAGTTACAGACGATCGCTTTCCGCGGGCACGGCCTCAGCTAACTTCTCCTAGCCAAAAACGCTAGGAGAAGTGGATCTTCGGACGCGTGCTGTTCCCGCAGGAGTCGTCGTCTTTCACTTCCGTTCTATTGGTATTTTAATCTTATTAAACAGATTGAAATAATCAGTTTTAATCACTTTTTTTGGTATAATAGAAAGATAAAGTAATAAGAAAAGAGCGGTGAAAATATTATGTTAAAACAACAAACATCTCTTTCATTAAGTCCTTATATGCAACTCTATGATGCGCTTATTCCAAAAGACAACTTTCTTCGTCAAATGCACGATCTTGTTGATTTTACCTTTGTAAGCCTTGTCCCCAATAACCGTATCAAAATCCATCCCAATTTCTTTACTCTTCTTTCAGGAAAACGAAATTTGATATTCTCAAAAGAAAATAATCTACGTTTAGTTGCGCAACTGCATCCAGTGATATCAAGCGAAACACGAAAAGAAGAAACAACATTTCAGTTTAATAAAGATGTAGGGATGTATGTATGCAGCTGGGCATCTAGCAACCAGAAAGGGCATAAAACATCAGAATTCAACCACTCAAAACCCACAACTAAAATATTTTTTCGATGTGAAGAAATGTAAAGTTTGTCCGTTGCGTGAAGGTTGTTATCGAGAAGGGGCCAAAACAAAATCCTATTCGATAACAATAAAATCAACAGAACATGTGGAACAAGAAGTATTCCAGGAGACAAAGGAATTCAAACAGTTAGCCGCATCAAGGTATAAAATAGAAGCAAAAAATGCAGAGCTGAAAAATAGACACGGGTATGAAAAAGCAAGGAGCTGCCACCATTTTCGTCGTTAATATGAAACGAATGATCAAGTTAATAAATGAAAAAGAGGTGAAATAGAGTCTGTATACTCAGAAAAACAAGCATAATTTCTCACTTTTATGACGAGAATTACGCTCGTTTTTTTTATTTTATTATTACGGGAGAAAAATACTACTTTTTCAGCAGTCTCGAATAGCACGGTCCCAAGAAAGCGAGTCTATTTCACATTGCAATGACTTTTTGATAGAACCGTTCGTGTTTTAGACAATCATTTTTGTTTCGTCCCGACCTCGAGCATATGATAATTTAGTTGACTACTAGGACTTACCAACATCATTTGACGTCGAACCTATTAATAAAGACTGTTGGGATTTGTCATCTCAACAGCCTCTATGTATTTCTATTTTAAGTACCAGCCTAAGCCAAGCGATCCTTCTCCTAAGTGCGTGGCAATTACCGCACCAAAGTAACTTATTGATAACTCTACATTGGGATACCGTTTTTGTAAATCTTCAGCAATCTCCTTTGCCAATGAGGGGCAATTCGCATGAATGACGGTTGCACGTATTGGCACACCAGTTTTAGCATCTTGATCAAATAAGTCCATTAACCGTTTAAGTGCTTTCTTTTGTGTGCGAATTTTTTCAAATGGAACAATTTTAGTATCGACAAAATGAAGAATAGGCTTCACCTGCAACATGCTACCTACTAAAGCTTGTGCACCATTTAGCCTACCACCACGATGGAGGTGTGTTAAATCGTCTACTAAAAAATAGGCACGCATTGATTGTTTCATTTCATTTAATTTTGCTAGAATCGTTTCTGGTGCCTCTCCCTCTTGAGCCATTTTAGCGGCTTCTAAAGCATAAAATCCCTGTGGCATACAGCTAATTTCCGAATCAAAGACATAGACATCAATATTGTCTACCATATCACCTGCCGTTTGCATCGATTGGTAAGTCCCACTAATACCACTCGATAAATGAATAGCTACTACTGCATCATAATGTTTAGCAAGCTGATTTAACCTTTCTGTCATATAACCTATCGAAGGTTGGGAGGTCTTCGGGAATACTTTTGAATCATTAACTAATGGATAAAATGCCTCTGCTTTTAATTCAACTTCTTCTTTGTAGGACACATCTCCAAACGTCACACTTAAAGGAACCATCTCAATCTGAAATGTCCGCCTAAGATCTTCGGGTAGATATGCTGTACTATCTGTTAGAACCGCAACTTTCATTTTTATTACCGAACCTTTCTCTCACGACTATATTTGATTATGATAAAACGAACTTTCAATCCGTGGGGGATGTGTGCCTCTCCCTCTAATTGTTAGTTGAATGAATCAGCACATTGGCGCCCGTTAGCTCCCGCCTCTATAGGTGAGCTCTATTCTCTTTCTTGTGCGGGCGATTTATGGACGGTTATCTGAGATAAAATATTATTGCAATACCTTTATTTTAACGAATTCGTTGTTAAAATCATAGTAGTAACTTCAACATTTTTTGTGGAGTTGTGTGCGATGCAAAATTTGAATGGATTAACTCGACTTAATTAAATAAAAAACAATCTAGCAGTACATTACACTAGATTGCTTTCTAAGTGATTATATAACCTCTACCCAACCATTACGGATCGCTAAAACGACCGCTTGTGTTCGATCGTTAACACTCATTTTTTGTAAGATGTTGCTAACGTGATTTTTAACTGTCTTCTCACTAATATATAATGTTTCTGAAATCCCGCGATTACTTTTTCCATCCGCTAACAATTGTAATACTTCACACTCTCGACGTGTCAATAAATGGAGCGGCTTACGATATTCGATGTCTTCCAATCCACCATTTTCAACCTTGGTTAACCTTTGAAATTCTTTTACTAAATTATGTGTGACCTTTGGGTGCAAATAAGCACCGCCATCACTAACTATTTTTATTGCATCAATTAAAGCTTCTGAATCCATTTCTTTTAATAGGTAGCCTTGTGCTCCTGATTTAAGTGCATGCGTCACATAGTTCTCATCGTCATGAATCGATAGAATAATAATTTTCACAGACGGATGCTTAGCAAATAAGCGTTTCGTAGCTTGTACACCATTAATGTGTGGCATATTAATATCCATTAACACAACATCTGGCTTATGCTCTTCAACGATAGCAAGCGCTTCGTCACCATCGTCTCCTTCTGCAACCACTTCAAAGGTTTCTTCGAAGTCCAAAATCCGTTTAACACCTTCCCTAAATAATACATGATCATCAATTAAGGCTATTTTCTTTGTCATTTCTTTCCCTCCAATTCAACTCAACTTCTCATTCCAATATAGAAACCATTTTTTACATCTATTAGTCTATCTGTATCATCGGCTATTTGTCTATTTTGTGAAGTATTTGACATCAATAAAATAATGTTGAGTTATACCATTTAAAAGACTTAACCTCTGTAGCTTTTCAACAGGTATCACCTTGTCATTTCCACTCATTAATTGATTGAATTTGCCAAACTTCATACTGTACGTATGCATTCGAAAAACGCGCCTTCTTCTCTTTCAGCGAATGACTTGATTTTCTTACAGTCAATCCTTTAAAATTTTAAATGGTGTCGTTTCAAGCTTTTTAACTGAAATTTACATTTACCTAATGTGTAAAAAATGGCGAACTGTCCCTTCTCATCTGACAATCCGAAATCCTAGCTTCATTATACATAAATATTAGTAAAATACATTAAGAATTGGAATTGTTAATGTAAATTTAATCAATTTGTCCTAATTTTTTAATGGGATCTTAATATAGATCGATGTACCCTTCCCTATTGTTGAATTGAGTTCCAAGTCACCATCTAACATTTCAACCCGTTCTCGCATCCCGATTAGTCCAAAAGATTTATCTTTTTTTTGATTGACGTCAAAGCCCACTCCATCATCACGGACAGAAACACTTACATCTGTTTTATCAACATAGATATTCACTTGAATAAGTGTAGGGCTCGCATGTTTTACTGCGTTTTGCACAGACTCCTGAATCATCCGGAATAATGCCACTTCATACTTAGATGCTAAGCCTTCAAACCGGCCTTGTTCTGATAATACAATTGTAATTTGATTGTAATCTTCCATATTAGCTAAGTACTTTCGAATGGTTGGAATTAAGCCGAGATCATCCAAAGCCATCGGACGAAGGTCATAGATAATACGACGCACTTCATATAACGATGATCGTACCATTGTGCGCATACTTTTAATTTCTGTCATCGCCTCTTCACGACTACGTTCTCTAAAAGTACGATCGACCAGATCAGCCCTTAATAAGATGTTAGCTAGCATTTGAGCAGGGCCATCGTGGATTTCTCTAGAGATACGCCGGCGTTCTTCCTCTTGCGCTTCGATAATCTTCAAACCAAATGATTGCTTTTGATTGGCATCTTCAATGAGATCACCAATTTGCTTAAAATCATCTGTTAAGTATGTAGATATAATTGAAACCTTACTAACTAAGCTTGTCCCACGCTCAATCATTTGTTCCAAAGATTTTAATCGACGTTCAATATAATCACGTCGATGACGTAAGGATAACTCACGCTCGCGTTTCATTTTTAACTCGGTTTGTAAAGCATGCGTCTTTTCATAAACTTCTCTTATCTCTTCTTCTGAATAAATATTAAAATTCTCACTCACTTGGGCGAGGCGATTACGTGCTAAGCGTTCTTTTTTCTCTAACTGTTCAGAATCTGTGATCAATTGTTTTACTTTTAAACGGATTTCCTCTAATTGTTCAGAAAGTGTCTTGTACTCTCTACGTGATTCTTCCGTTATCTCATATATTTCATCTTTACTGTGCTCAACAACTTCTACCATTTCATCAATCACTTGGTCAAGATTTTTATGGTCACTTGGCTTCATTTCAATTCCCCTATTTTCCCTTTTAACTATTCCTATCATATCATAACTGTTAAGTTTTTGTTTACCATTCGTTTTAAAAACAACCAAAAAAAGAAGAAGAACTCCTAACCGTCTTGCCTTGGCGCTCGATATGTAAGCGTTATAATGTAAAGAGGAGCTTTTATAAGAGGAGGGTTAGTTATGAGTCGATTATTATTTCAATTAGCAGAATGGATCACTAGGTTAGCATATCTAAATTTACTTTGGTTAACCTTCACCTTTTTAGGTTTTGTCATATTTGGATTTTTCCCTGCCACTATTTCAACCTTTGCTATTATAAGAAAGTGGATCAAAGGACAGACCGATTTACCTATTTTCAAGACATTTTGGTCAATATTTCGTCAAGAGTTTATTAAAGCAAACGGATATGGTTTAATCATTTCGATTGTTGGCGGGCTGAGTTATACCCATTTAGTTTTCTTATCTTTACATCGCGATTCAAATTTATTGTTCGTTCAATTCCCTTTATATTTATTTTTGTTTTTTGCTTTGTTAACGCTGCTTTACCTGTTTCCCGTTTATGTGCATTATAATCTTGGTTTCTTTACTGTCATTAAACAAGCATTTTTATTAATGTTGATCCATCCACTTCATAATATAGCAATGCTAATAGGTATTAGCCTAACCATATTCGTATTTAATTATATACCAGGCCTTACTTTTTTCTTTGCTGGCTCGTTTATCGCTTTTCTATTAATGGGAACTTGTTATCAAATCTTTCAATCAATTGAAGAAAAACAACAAAACCGAACAGCTTCTTAAAAAATGATGCTGTTCGGGCATTTTATATGTTGGAATGAACGCATAATGATTTGCACTATTAATGATATGATGCTTATCCTTTAATTGATCCTGCTGCAATCCCCTCAACAATTCGATTACTTAAAAAGAAGAAAGCAACTAGAATAGGAACAATACTAATCATAAGTGTCGCACCTATGGCACCCCAGTCTGTCAAGTATTGACCAACGAAATTTTGAATACCTACGGTTAATGTCTTGTATCGGTCAGAACTAATAAACGTATTAACAAAAACAAATTCATTCCAATTGTAAATCATATTAATAATCATTGTCGTTGACAGTACTGGTGTAGTCATTGGTAAGGTAATTTGGAAGAAAATACGATGTACTGAACAACCGTCCATCACTGCTGCTTCTTCAATTTCCCTAGGTAGCGTTCGATAAAAGCCCATCAAAATCATGATTGTTAACGGCATATTGTATGCCGTATAGGCCAGTACAATAGAGACAGGGTTATCTAATAAATTTAGATTTAAAAAGAATTGAAATAATGGGACAAGTGTTGAATGAATCGGAATCATGTAACCTACCATAAACAAAAGTAAAACAAATTTGTTTAATTTCCAATTCATACGTGTAATTGCAAAAGTAACAAGGCTAGCTAATATCACGGTTAAGATAACGGCTGATACGGTAATGAATACACTATTGAAAAAGTATGTATTCATATTTCCGCTCGTCCAAACTCTTGCATAGTTTTCCCAAAGCCAGTCTTCAGGCAATGCGAAAGGAGATCGACCAAAAATCTCAGCATTCCCTTTTAACGAAAAGAAGAACAACCAAACCAATGGGTAAATTTGAAAAACGGCAATCAACCCTAATACAAAGTACAATATGGCATATCCAATCCGTTTCAAGCTATTTTTTTCTCCAACTGCGGACAAAACTGTCATGATAGATCTCCCCCCTTAATATTGAATGTCATCTTTAGTTGCCATGACTTTTTGAATGACCCACGTCGTTAACAAAGCAAGAATAAGTAACGCGAAACCAAGCGCACTACCATAACCGAAATTGTACCGTCCAAATGCTTCTTTATACATATAAGAGGCAATGACTTCACTTGCTCCATTTGGACCACCACCTGTCATCACAAAGATAAGATCAAAATACTTTAAAGAACCAACAATCGCTAATATAACCGTTGTCTTAATCACGCCAGAGATAAGAGGCACCTTGATTTTCCATGCAATTTGCAAAGGCGTTGCCCCATCTATTTCAGCCGCCTCTATAAGTGATGCAGGAATACCTTTTAAAGCAGCACTGTAAATAATGATATAAAAACCAGCATATTGCCAAATAATCGCTATAAAAATCGCTATTAAGACAGTGCTTCGATCAGATAACCAAGCAGGGGGATTTTCTACGCCGATTGTTCTTAATAAACTATTCAACATGCCATTATTCGGATCGTAGATTTTAATCCATAACTGGGCAATCGCTACTGATGAAAGTAACATCGGAATAAGATAAATTTTTCTTAATAAATCAGATCCTTTTATTTTCCCTGATAAAACTAAGGATACAACTAAATACATGATTAAACTTAATGTTGAGAATAGAGCAAGCAAGAAAGAATTGCGCGCACTAAACCAAAATGTCGAATCTTGTAATAAATGCACATAATTATCTAAGCCGATAAAATTCATTTCACCAATACCATCCCACTGCATCATTCCGTAATAACCGGTCATAACGATAGGAATATAGACAAGGGCTCCTAATAGGATAAGGGAAGGTAAAACATATAATGCAATGATCCATTTATTTGACATCACTTTATTCATGATGATCGCTCCCTTCATAAATCATTTTTTCTCTTGTTTGCAAACATAGCATGCTTTATCTCAATTGATTAACGGGTAAAACAATGGGCATATTTCTGAAAATATGCCCGTTGTTGACTCGCTTCATTAATCTTCATCTGAAAGGGCTTGTTCTTGTCGTTCAGCAAATTCTTCAGGTGTCACTTCCCCTCCAAAAATAGCCTGAATCATATTCAAGTGTACATCAGCAGTGCTCGCGCTCATTTGTACATCAGCATATAATGTCAAATTGGTTGCTTCATTTAAATCGTCCAAAATGTCAATATACATTTGCGGCAAATCTAAGCCCTCTGTGTCAACCGTCGTTGCTGGAATAACACCAGCATCTGTAACTGACATCTCGCCCCAACGTTCAACAAAGTAGGAAACAAATTCAAGTGCTTCTTCTTTTACGTCAGACTGCTCACTGACAAATAGCCCAACACCTGGTCCACCTACATAACTATTAATCTCTCCTGCTCCACCTTCTACTGTTGGAAATTTGAAATAACCTACAGAATCTCTAAATTCCTGTGGATTATCATCATTTGTTGTCCATTCTGGTAAATCCCAAGTTGCCATTAAATACATAGCTGCTTGTTCATTAATAAAGTAACCTTTCGCTTCATCATTACCTAAACCATTATAACCATTAATAAATGCATCCATTTCAACAAGCTCTCTAATCTGAGCCGCTGCCTCAATAAGAGCAGGATCTTCAAAACTTCCTTCTCGACTAATTGCATCATTTAGTGCAGCTGGTCCACCAATACGATCTGCCAAGTACATATACCACATGGATCCTGTCCAAGCATCACGATTACCTACTGTAATTGGTGTCACATCATTATCAACAAGCGTTTGAACCACCTCTTTAAATTCGTCCCAAGTCTCTGGAACACTCAAACCGTGTTCATCAAAGATCGCTTGATTATAATAGACAGGTGTAATATTCAGTTCAAGTGGTAAGCCATAAATACCACCATCCACCTCATAAGCTTCAGCAGTACCCGGAACAAAGTCATCTGTTACTAAGTCGCTTAAATCTGTAAACATATCGCCTCTTGCATACGGTTCAATGAATCCGCCTGCCCAAGTCATCCCGACATCCGGCAACTCATTTGCAGCACCAATAACACTCAAGTTTTCACGGTATTGTTCGTTACCTAGTATTTCCATATCGATTGTAACACCTGGATGGTCTGCTTCGAATTCATCAACAATTTCTTGGACAATCTCATTATGCTGACGAGAACTACCTGCTGGCCATAAATGCATAAAATCAATAACAACATCATCATTTGAACCGTTTTCATTTCCTTGGTTGTTAGCGCCTGCGTCATTGTTACCACAAGCAACCAATCCAATGAATAAAACCGTTAAGATAAGTAAAAAAGTATGTTTTCTAAACATGACCTTACCCCCTAAAAATTGTAGTATAACTAACTTGCACTGATAGTTTATCACGTAAACAAAGGTACGATAAGGTCACAGTATTCAGCTAAAATTCCATTATTTTTAGAAAGCGTTTTCAATATCTTTCCTAAAGGCACTTGGTGTCTTTTTCTCTAACTCTTTAAATACTTTGTTAAAGTATTTTGGTGTGTGATAGCCAACTTTTTCAGCAATCTCAGTCACATTTAAATCTGTCGTTAATAATAATTGCTTAGCATGTTGAATCCTTATTCTCGTTAAGTAATCCGTGAAAGAAACATTTAATTCTTCTTTAAATAATGTGCTTAAATAACTTGGATTCAAGTGGACATGTGCAGCGACTTTTTTTAAAGTAATCTCTTCAGAAAAGGAGCTCTCAATGTACGCTACCGCTTGTTTAACAGAACGCGAATACGTGTCATCGGTATGGAGATGAACAACCTTATCGTCAACAATTTTAGCTATGACCTCTGATTTTTCCTGTTGCTCCTGTTTTCTCAACGCCTCACTAACAGCTTCTATCAATTTATCTTTTCCAATTGGTTTAACTAAATAATTAATTACACCTAATCTCAGTGCTTCTTGGGCATATTCGAATTCAGAATATGCCGAAATAATAATTACAGTTGGTTTAATAGCCTGTTTTTCCAAAGTAGTTAGTAATTTGAGCCCAGTCATTTCAGGCATACGGATATCGGTGATGAGTAAATGAATGGCGTGTTTTTTCAAATAGTCAAGTGCAGCATAGGCATCATTTAGACAAGTAATATTAAATTGACCTTCAGACCATCGCTCCAGCGTACGTTTCAGTCCTGCTCTCGTTCTTGGTTCATCATCAACAATTAAGATTTTTTTTCTATTCATTACATCTCATCCTTTATCATTGGGATAATAAAGCTAATTTCAGTTCCTTCATTTAATTCACTATAAATCTGAATACCTCGGGTTTGATCAGGGTTAAAATAAAGTTGCAAACGTCTTTCTACATTAACCAATGCCATCCCATTTCCTGATGAGTGTACGCCATTACGCGTTCTAATAGATTGATAGATAGATTGAACTCTTTCTTCTGACATGCCACTCCCATCATCTTTTACAGAAATAAGAACCGTTGAGTGATCTTGAACTTTTTTAATTGAAAGGCTAATTCGCCCTTTACCTCGTCGATTACCAATACCATGTAATACCGCATTTTCAACCAATGGTTGTATTAACAACTTAGGAAGCCGTATCGTTAGCAGTTCTTCTTCAACTTCAATTTGACAAGTTAACCGATTACCATAGCGCATCTTCATAATGTGCATATAGTCCCTGATATGCGCTATTTCTTCTTTTAAATAAACCCATTCTTCATCATTTGATCGCGAAATCGTGTAACGAAACAAATCAGACATCGATAAAACCATTTCTGCTAAATCTAGCTCATCGTGCTCCTCTAGCGACCAATACAGTGAATCTAGTGTATTGAATAGAAAATGGGGATTAATTTGTGCTTGTAATGCTTTTAGTTCTGTCCGACTTTTTATCAATTCTCTTTCGTAAACCATCTGAATTAAGTAGTTGGTTTGTTCAGCTAACTGATTGTAGGTGTCGTTCAATTCGTTAATCTCATTTGATGCTGTACTTTGAGGTGTCAGTGTCAGTACGCCTTCTCCAGCTCGACGCATTGTATCTGTCAATTTATGTATGGGATTAGTAATGTACGTTGATAAAAAATAGGAAAGAATAAAAAAGATAATAAATCCCACCAACCCTGAAATGACAATAACTGTTCTTAAGACAGGTAAACCTTCTGTCAAACGTCGCATCGGCGTTAACATGGTTACATTCCAATTTGTTTCATTAGATGTTTCACTAATACGAAGAAAACTTTCTTGATCGGTTATTTCATTAATATTATCAGCATCCCAATCTACTTGTCCTGTAAATTGCGGATAGTTGGAAGAAATTAAACGCCCCCCTTGATCTGTCACTATCATTAATGGATCTTGTTCATTCGTTTGTTGTGTTTGAAAATAATTTTTATTGACACGAATTAATAAATAACCCCCATTGGTAAAATACTGATCAATTAAACGAACGCTGCGAATTAATAAAAAATAATTCGGATTGAGTTGATCTTCTCCAATCCAAATTAGCCGACCACGTGCTTGATCCGCAAGCTCAACCCACTTCAGATCGATTTGTGAAGCTAACCCTGGCCCATCAAGAGGAATAATTTTTTGGTGACCTTCATTAAACAATTCAGTGACATAAATCCCTTCAGCATTAGCTTGCAATCGACTCATAATCGTAATCAGTTCTTGCTTATCGTTAAAGCTGGCTGGTAACCCATGCCATTCGTTATACATAACTGATTGCAGCGTATCATTTGTTACCATTTGTTTTGTCACAAGGTTAAGTTGTTCAAACAGCGAATCATAACGACCTATAGCCTCATTAGCCGTTTGTTGGATCTGTTCTTCTGCATTATCTTTTAACATCGTTGCTACTTGATTGAAGATAAGATAACTAACCGTAAATAGAACAAGTAGCAAAACAAATAAATAGACGGCAAGAATTTGATTTCTTAATGTATTCCATTTTCGCGCCAAACGCATAGCACGCACCCCTTTTCAAAAAACTTGCATTCACTCGCCCTTGATCGGTTAGCTTTTCGTAGAGTTGTTCGTTATACGCCGTCACTTCCCGCTCTATGCTAAGTGAATCAAGACATTAGCTTCCGCCTCTTCGCATGACCTTTGCTCTCTATTTTTATATCACAAAAAATACTCGTTTGTATACGTTTCCATGATATCAAGTTTGTGAATCTTTGTCCATTCGATAGACTAAGATGCCCGTTGACTTTACCCACCTCATTAATCGATTTATACTATAGCTAGAGGAGGTAGCTATATGCTTAAATCTTATTTGACAGTTAACCTAGAAGGAAATACTGAAATCGACATTCAAAAATCACGTTTTATCGGTTATGTTAAACGTGTGGAAACAGAAGAGGAGGCTCATGCCTTTATTCAAAAAATTAAGAAGCAACATCCGCAAGCGACTCACAATTGTTCGGCTTACTTAATTGGTGAATATGACCATATTCAAAAAGCAAATGATGATGGTGAACCAACAGGAACTGCTGGTGTCCCGATTCTGGATGTGTTAAAGAAAAAACAGCTGAAGGATACTTGTGTCGTCGTTACTCGCTATTTCGGTGGAATTAAGCTAGGGGCTGGTGGATTAATTCGCGCCTATTCAAGTACCACATCTGAAGCGCTCAATCAAACCGGTATTGTCACGCGTACATTAATGAAACAAGTGACCATTACGTTAGCCTACCCTTTATTAGGAAAAGTAGAAAATGCGCTTCATCAAAAGCAATATCAAATTGAATCGATTGACTATCTGGAAAAGGTTCACTTTCATGTCCTCGTGGAAATTGACAATCTTGATTTATTTTATGATTGGATCATTGACTTAACAAGTGATCAAGTAACGCTTATTAATAAAAGCGACGTCTACATAGAGTCACCAGTTTCTTAAAAACGTTAGTTACTAGTTGCTATCTTTCAAGCCACTGCTTACATTTGAAAACACAAGCTTTTCTACTGCTTTTAGCATTAATATGATATGATTTTGATATAGACATAATGATTCATGACATATATATGAAATATGTAAAGCTATGGAGGTTGAAAAATTGAGGAAACTTGCTGTTCTATTTATTTTAATTGGCCTTGTTCTCTTATCGATTGGTGGTTATCGATATTTTCAAATCCAAGCCGCTGAAAAGCAAGCATTGAGAGATGCGGAAGATTTGCTTGCAACGCATGCGAATGGAGGGAAAATCGATATCAGTTCATTTGACCCTAATCATGGTGACACGGTCGGTTTATTAGAGATTGAAAAAATTGAAGCAACGCTACCAATTATTGAAGGTACCGACCCAGATGATTTGGACAAAGGTGTCGGTCATCACGCGGCAACCGCTTATCCTGGGCAAAATGATCAAATTTTGTTGTCAGGACATCGTGATACGGTCTTTACTCAATTAGGTGAAGTTGAAATTGGTGATCAATTAAAAGTCACCTTGCCCTATGGTGAATTCTATTATGAAATGGTCGATTCAAAGATTGTCGATGCTGATGATCGAACCATCATTGGCTCCACAGCACCAGATGAACAATTAGTGATCTCTACTTGTTATCCATTTGGTTATATCGGAAATGCCCCTGATCGTTACCTCATTTATGCTGTTCCGGTCGAACAATAGATTTTTAGCTGAGGAGGTTAAATATGAAAAAAATCAGTTTTATATTTAGTGCCCTTTTTATCATCGGTTTAGCGGGTTGTTCAAATGATGAACAAGTATTACCTGAACAACGGTTTGAGGCCTATATTTCTTTGTGGGAAGAACAAGCCTTTAACGAGATGTATAGCATGTTAACCGAAGAGGCTCAAGACAATTATGGAGCTGAAGGCTTTATTGAACGTTACCAAAAAATATATCAAGACTTGGCGATTGAAGATTTAACCATTACTTATAACCTTGTTGAAGAAAACGAAGAGGAAGCGTTGCAAACAACATTTCCGATTACGGTAAGTCAAGATTCCATTGCTGGAGAAATAACGTTTGATGCAGAGATTGAAATGGTTGAGTACGTTAATGAAGAGGAAGAACGTGATTGGCTTGTCAATTGGCACCCTAGATTAATTTTCCCAGAACTCGAGGAAGACGGTAGAATTGCGATTGAAGCGACTGAAACAAGTCGTGGCGAGATATTCGATAGAAATGGAGATGGTTTGGCGATCAACGACACTGTCTATGAAATTGGTATCGACCCTGGACAATTTGGTGATGATCGTGACCAAGAAATCGGAGCGATTGCTGATCAACTCAACTTAAGTGTTGAGACGATTGAGGCAACACTTGAGCAAGATTGGGTAACAGATGGGGTGTTTGTTCCATTAAAAACTTTATCACCAAGTGAGCAAGACCTACTAGAAAATTTAACAAGTATAACTGCTGTTCTTCAACGTGAAACAACAGGAAGGGTATATCCCTATTCAGAAGCATTTGCGCATTTGGTTGGATACATTGGTAATATTACCGCTGAGGAAATCGAGCAAGCAGAACCTGGTGTTTATCAAGCAAATGATCAAATCGGAAAGCGTGGTTTAGAACAATTATTCGAAGAGCGCTTACGGGGAACACGGGGGATTCGAATTGTTGCTGATAACGATGGAGAGCAAATTAGCATTGCCGAAACAACAGTTGAACCAGGGGATGACATTCACTTAACTATAGATGCTGAGCTTCAAATTAATCTATTCGATCATTTTGAGCAAGACCCCGGAACAGCAGCTGCTATCAACCCTGAAACAGGCGAAACACTTGCACTTGTTTCAAGCCCTGCGTTTGACCCACATCATTTTACGTATGGCATTAGCCAAGCTGAATATGATGAACTAAGTGAAGATCCAAAGGAGCCCATGTTAAATCGGTTTGCTGCTACATATTCACCTGGTTCTGCTTTTAAACCGATTACAGCAGCTATTGGATTAAACGAAGGTGTGATCACTCAAGATGATCGTTTAGAAATAGATGGATTAACATGGAGTAAACAAGGGTGGGGTGACTATAGAGTGAGACGGGTATCAGAATCAACCGGTCCAGTCGATCTCAATGATGCTCTTATTCGGTCAGACAACATCTATTTTGCCCAAAAAGCGTTAGCCATCGAAAGTGATCGATTTATCGAAGGCTTAAATAGATTTGGTTTTGGTGAAGATGGCCTTGATTACAACTATCCGATCCAGTCTAGTCGCGTGTCTAATAGTGGAACGATTGATAGAGAGACATTGCTTGCTGATTCAGGATATGGACAAGGAGAAATTCTAATGAGCGCGCTTCATCTAGTCACTGCTTATACGCCCATTTTAAATGACGGGACAATGATCCAACCCACCTTAGACCAAGAAGAAGAACATGGAAAAGCTTATGCAGAAAACTTAATCACAGCTGAACATGCCAGCTATATTCGTGAATCCTTACGTCAGGTGATTTCCCATTCAAACGGAACGGCAAGACAGGCGAATATTGATGCAGTTGAGTTATCTGGTAAAACAGGTACAGCTGAATTAAAGCATTCTTTAGAAGAAGAAAATGCCAAGGAAAACGGTTGGTTTGTTGCCTATCCTAGTAACCAT
The DNA here is from genome assembly GCF_000306965.1 of Amphibacillus jilinensis Y1. Classification (GTDB taxonomy): domain Bacteria; phylum Bacillota; class Bacilli; order Bacillales; family Amphibacillaceae; genus Amphibacillus_C; species Amphibacillus_C jilinensis. Next base: position 383,147 of record NZ_JH976434.1, read on the forward strand.
GAGCTAATTATTGCAATGATGGTTGAAGGGGTCGAAGACAATGGAGGAAGTGGCTATACCGTAGAAAAGCTCACCGCTGTATTCGATAGTATATATCAATAACAGCTTCGGTTATAAAAGCGAATAATCTATCACAACGTTACCGAATCATTGATATTGCCAAACATATCTACCAGTTATTCATATTTGTTACACGACACAGAAGGAGATCACGATGAGACACCTTTTACAATCTTTTATTGGTAGCCGTATCATCAAAACTGGGCTGGCTGTCTTTATTACATCAACCATTTGTTTATCATTCAACTTGCCAGCTGTATTTGCAGTCATTACGTCAATTGTTACAATCGAACCAACGGTGAGTCACTCAATTAAAAAGGGGTTAACAAGGTTTCCTGCTTCTGCAATTGGTTCCTTTTATGCGGTTACTTTCATTTCTTTATTTGGGCAATCGCCGATCACCTACAGTGGTGCGGCTATTTTAACTATCGTCACGTGTTCAAAGTTAAAATTATACGATGGATTACTTGTTGCAACTTTAACATCAGTTGCAATGGTGCAAGTTATTGAAGCTGACTTTTTTATAGCTTTTCTTAGTCGTTTAGGTACAACATCGATTGGTATTACTGTCTCTACATTAGTTAATTTCTTTGTTTTGCCACCAAATTATTTAAAACAGATTGACTCTGCTATTAACATGAGTCTCAACACAGCAGCACAAGAGTTAAAATTATTTTCACACGCACTCTTTAAAAAAAATGATCGTTCCCAAGTATTATCCCAGTCTGAAGAAATATTTGAACAATTTCACTATAAAATAAGCGATATTGAACGATTACTCTCTTTTCAGCGCGCCGAATCCCAATACCACCGTCAGTCAGAACGGAAAAAAACTAAGATTGAGAGCGAGACCAAACAATTACGTTTAATAAAACTGATTCATTATCATATTGGCAATCTAAATGCGACACTTTTAACAGAAGTGTCATGGAATGAAGAAAGTATTGAGCTGGTCAATCAAGCAGTTGACACACTTGCTTCTTATATTAAGGATCCGCGTACATTTGATCGTAACAATCAATATGCTTTATTGGAAAAGTTACACAAACGCTTTTCAACGCTATCTTTAAGAAGGTCAACTAAACAGCATTATTTTCATGCAGAAACAATTATATTATATGAGTTAATCGCCTTATTTCAATTGACTGAAAAATTGGCTGATTATCATATAAAAGCTTTAGCTGTTACCTCAAAAAAGTAAGCTACACCTTCAGTTTTCAAAAGAAAACTAAAAATGTAGCTTGCTTGTTTACTCCACTCTAAGTTGGGTGAGGTTAATTATTCATTAGCAGATGATTTATTAGCCATTAATGCGAGAGAAAACAAACCTTCAATCAGCGGGCGTTTTACCGAAGGTTGTCTGTGATAAATGTTCCTCTATTTCTGCTTCTTCTCGAAGCAACGCTAAGCGTTCGTCCAACGCCAATTGAATCTCATTTTCAAGCATTTGTTGTTCAATCTCACTACGAGTATCTTCTAACGCAGGCGCTTGATCCATTTGCTCTCGAAGCAGCTCATAGAATAGCTCAACATCTTCATCGGTTACTTCAATATCTGAAAACTCTTGATTAATATAATACTGTTGAATTAATGACTGCTGCAACACTTCTTTGAAGCTTTCCACTGTATAAGATAGTTGAGCTAAAACATCCTTGAATGCTTCTTCTGTGTCAAACTGAGCCTTCGTTTCTTCGTATACGGTTTCAACCTCTTCTTGAGACACTGTTATCCCTTTTTTGCTGGCATCTTGTGTTAAAACGGTTTGGTTAACTAGCGATTCGATCGTTTGCTCATGTACAATTTCTAATTGATCAACATCATAACCATTGTTCACCATATAGCTTTTTGTTTCATGATAAATAATATTATACTTCTCGCCATAAACTGTTTCACCATTGACTGTCACCACTTTAGCACCTTCATCTACTAACTCGTCTTCACTGACTAAGTCATCTTGCTCAGATAAATCGACGGGCTCGTTTGGTCGTTTGACGACTTCCTTATCATTATCCTGATCTTGACTGCATGCCGTTAACAAAAGACTGAATAAAACTATCCATGCTAATGCCCCCATTTTTCTCAACACATTAAAACCCCATTCTAAAATTTTTCAGTTAGTTAAGTGGATGGCCATGTTCCTATCCGCTATCATGTTGCATATGGTTATTATTGTTTTAAAGAAGGTGATGTTCACCTTGTTAATTCATTTGATATTTCAGGGGAACGGCTATCTTACTAAATAATAAACTGACTAAGACAATTTTGGCAATACACGAACTTCCTCAATCATTTTTGCTTGACATAATGGACATTCAGGCTTTGCATCAAAAGCATAATCAACACGCATCCAGCCTGGACATGAATCATTTGTGCAAGACCAAACTTTAGTTTCTACTTCTTCTACTGGTTCTTGCTTATTATTATAAGCCATTAAACCCCTCCTTTATTCATTATTATACGCTTCTTTTTACTTTAAAACAAAGGTGTCATTATAATTGTATTATAGTGTAAAAAAAATGGGTCTTTTGTATGATTTAAAAGTGCAAAAAAATATTCTATAATGTAAACGGTTACAATTTTGAAATGTGTATCTCCTACTGACTTGAATAACTATATTCATGCTTTCAGCAGAGATTGCGTATTTTTCAAATTAGATTGTCCCCCTTATTGGCACCCAATTTCTAATTGGGTGTATTTTTTTGCGTTAGAAAAATTAAACCCTTTAAATTCTAACAATTAAAACGAAGCATCAATACGTAGGATTTTTCGGTTCTATAATGAATGTCGTGGTGTCCTCTATCGGTTTAAAAGCGAGACTCTTTTGGCATCAAAAATTTTCAACGTTTGAAGAATAAAATATTATGGCAACAAGAGGTTAAAAAGGCTCTCGTTTGAAATAGCACATAGCAGAGGAAATATGCGAGACTCTAGCGGGAACAGCACGGAAACTGCTGAAAAACTAACCCTGGAGGTATTTTGAATTTAATGGAGTCTGTACTCACTCCAGTTACAGACGATCGCTTTCCGCGGGCACGGCCTCAGCTAACTTTAAAAGCTAAGAGCGCTTCTAAAGTGGATCTTCGGACGCGTGCTGATCCCGCAGGAGTCGTCGTCTTTCACTTCCGTTTTA
>NZ_JH976434.1:386408-449210 GCF_000306965.1 Amphibacillus jilinensis Y1
ATGGCAACAAGAGGTTAAAAAGGCTCTCGTTTGAAATAGCACATAGCAGAGGAAATATGCGAGACTCCTGCGGAAAAACGGGCGACCGAGACCCCACAGCGGTCTTTGCGAGGAGGCTTGGGCGTTCGTCCGCGGAAAGCGAGTATATTTCCCTCTGCGGCTTAGCAATAGCACTACTTTATGGAAAAAGAGCTTTTAACAAAGATGAATGGTGGAGTGAACATTACACCACCACATTTGACAGAGAACCGATTTTTCGATCTTCTACCACTATTGATGGTTTCACCGTAAACACCTGCCTAAATAGATGAGCTCTATGACTTTGAGATGGGGTTTTTACGGACAGTTATCTGTGATAAATGTAGCCAACATAAAGATAATTAGCGTAACTATTAAAGCTAAATTCCATTTGTTTTATTGGTGCTGTGAAATATGCTATCCTTAATTAGGACAATACAGAGAGGATGAATAGCATGCAATATCGAAAAATAGGTCAAACCAGTTTAGATGTTTCTGTTATTGGTTTAGGAACATGGCAGTTTGGTGGTGAATGGGGCGTTGACTTTACCCAAGATCAAGTCGATGCTATTCTTGATCAAGCTAAGCAAGAAGGGATTAACTTATTAGATACAGCAGAATGTTATGGTGACCATCTTTCCGAAAAGTTTATTGGTGATTATTTAAAAAGAAACTCACGCGAAGATTGGATTATAGCAACAAAATTCGGTCATCATTTTCACGCTCCGTTTGAGCGTACACGCCATGTTGATGCAAAAGATGTTCTTAAGCAGTTAGATACTTCCTTAAAAGTACTCAATACCGATTATATTGACCTTTATCAATCACATTCTTTAACAGATGAAGAATTCAATAATGACGAACTTTGGACGATGCTAGATAAACAAAAACAAGCAGGTAAAATTCATACGATTGGTTTATCTCTGCAAAACAATCCAAGTGTTTTGCAAACAAGACAAGCTAAATCAGTTGGCGTAGAGACGTTACAAATCGTTTACAATCGACTAACCCGTGAACCCGAGCAAGATATATTTCCTATAGCTGAAGCTGAACAGCTGGGGGTCTTAGCTCGTGTGCCATTAGCGAGTGGCTATTTAAGCGGCAAATATCAACCAGGTGCAACATTTAAAAAAGGCGATGTCCGTTCTAGACATAATCAAGATGAACAATCGCGTAAGCTAATGGAAGTAAGTAAAATCGCTGAAACCGAAGTGCCAAACGATGTCCCAATGGCAACATGGGCTTTGGCCTGGTGCTTACAACACGAAGCAGTAACTGCTGTCATTCCAGGCTGTAAAAGCCCGGAGCAAGTTTCTAAAAATGCAGAAGCTGTCCAATTAGATCTTGTCTCTAAAACACATCCACAATTCATAAAGTAATCAAAAGCTGTCGATGTTAAGTTAACCTCGACAGCTTTTAATATAATATACGTCTTGTTCTTTCAACGATCACGAGTGTGTTATCAGCTGGAGGAGCAAAAATAATTGCAGTATGTTTTGGGCTCGAACATCCTTATTTAAAAGCACGGGTGGCTTGTACTGCTTTTTGCCATCCCTCATACAACTGGTCACGTTCACGACGCTTCATCTTCGCTTCAAATGTCCGATCGTGTTGCCAGTGCTTAATTAATTCATCTTGACCTGACCAAAAGCCAATTGCTAATCCCGCTAGGTAAGCAGCTCCAAGCGCAGTTGTCTCATTAATTTTTGGTCGTTCTACAGTCACACCTAATAAATCACTCTGAAATTGCATCAGAAAGTTGTTCTTTACTACACCGCCATCTACACGTAGTTGCTTCACTTCAAGACCTGCATCTTTAACCATCGTATCCAACACATCTTTTGTTTGATAAGCGATTGATTCTAACGTTGCCCTAACAAAATGCTCTTTCGTGGTCCCACGCGTCATTCCAAACATTGCCCCACGCGCCTCACTATCCCAATATGGTGTACCTAATCCGACAAAAGCAGGAACAAAATAAACACCATCAGTAGATACGACGCGTTCAGCGTACTGCTCACTTTCACGTGAATCTTTTATTAGCCGAAGTCCATCACGTAACCATTGAATCGCAGAACCTGCAACAAAAATGCTCCCTTCAAGTGCATAATGAACATCACCATTAAGCCCCCAAGCAATTGTTGTTAATAATCCATGGTTAGAGTTAATTGCTTCTTGTCCTGTCAACATTAACATAAAACAACCCGTACCATAGGTGTTCTTTACCATCCCCTGTTGAAAACAAGCTTGTCCAAATAACGCTGCTTGTTGATCTCCTGTTGCAGAAGCGATTGGCACACTTTCACCAAAAAAATGATGCGGAATGGTATGCCCATATATTTCAGAGGACGAGCGTACATCAGGCAATATCGATCGTGGTATATTTAATAAATCTAATAACTGATCATCCCATTTTAATTCGTAAATGTTATAGAGCATCGTTCTTGACGCATTTGAGTAGTCTGTCACATGGGCTTCCCCACCGGTAAATTTGTAAATAAGCCAACTATCAATCGTTCCAAATTGAAGCATGCCTTTTCTCGCCTTTTCTTGTGCACCTTCAACGTGGTCTAAGATCCATTTTATTTTACTTCCAGAAAAATAAGGATCGATCAATAATCCAGTTTTATTTTTTATCATGTCACGATGCCCTTGTTCACGTAATTGTTGGCAAATCGATTCCGTTTGTCGTGACTGCCATACCACTGCATGATATATCGGTTTACCTGTTTGCCGATCCCATACAACCGTCGTTTCCCTCTGATTTGCTATGCCAATACCAGCGACTTGACTTGCATGGATATCAGCTTTTCTTAAAACATCTGCGACACAAGCTAACACAGATGTCCAAATCTCGTTTGCATCATGTTCTACCCAACCCGGTTGGGGAAAAAATTGTTCAAATGCATGCTGAGCACTCGCTATAATATCTCCTTTTTGATTGATTAGAAAAGCCCTTGAACTTGTTGTCCCTTGGTCAATCGTTAACATATATTTCGTTTTCATTACTCATACTCCTCTTATATTAATGTTTAAGCCCATTTTTCGGAATCGCTCTTTTATTCATTTGACCTGCAATAAAAATACTTCGACGCCTCATGATGTTCCTAGATAGTGGTCTTAAAGATTATTTGTTGTTAACTTACCTCTTACTATAACCTTTGTTTAATAACGTCATAATTTCTAATACCCCACTCACTATGATTAAATTCTTCATTTTTACTCAAACACTAAACTTTGAGAAGGCTATCATGGATACTAAAGACTTATTCACTTTATATTTTAAAACACGAGAGCATGCCCCACGATCGTATGATCCTATGTTATTTTAGAATAAAAAAACACCCACACCATAATTATGGCATGGGCAAAGACTTGCGAAGGGATGCAGCTCGCTTGCTACTTTTATATCATAACCAATTTTGAAAGCGTTATCAATACTTTTTTATAAAAAAATAAATTTTTTCTATCTTTCATAGGATAATAATCGCAACATGTTATAATTTATGATAATATAAGTTAAAATCATTGCCCTTTACGTATGATAACGCTTTATATTTACCGTTTCGAAGATTTTTTAAATGATTTTTCAGAAAAATTCATGTTATTATACAGTTAGAGCCTTGGCTTCAGACAATCACGCGCATCCACCTCCCCAACAATATCAAACACTACCACACGTTATAAGAAAATTCTGAAAGGAAGTGATGACATGGTACAAAAAGAAATGCAACTTAGCAAAATCACATTAAATCAAGATGTCGATTACTTAAATATGATCTTAGATGAAGTGTTACGTCATGAAGGGGGCGAAGAACTTCTTGGAACGGTAAAGCATTTCCGTTCCTTATCTAAAGCACTTCGTGATGATAAAAATCCGAGTAACTTTGATCAATTTAACCAAGAAATTTATAAACTCGAACCTGATTTACGCGAGAAGGTCATCCGTGCATTTTCTGTTAATTTACAACTTTACAACATTGCAGAACAAAATTATCGTGGGCGACGTCGTAGACAATATCAAATGCAAGATGATAACATCATTCAATCACGCTCTTTACAAGAAGGGGTTAATCAATTATTTGATCACAACATATCGATTGATCAAGTTGAAAAGGCATTGGAAGATTTATCGTTAGAATTGGTGATTACTGCGCACCCTACAGAAGCTACACGCCGGACCATGTTAAGAGTTCACCAACGCATTGCTAAACTTTTAAAACAATGGGAATTCTCTTATACACGTTATGATAAAAAAGTTATCCAAGAAATGATTGAAAATGAAATTACAATTCTTTGGCAAACAGCAGAAATTCGTGAAAAGAAACCATCCGTAATGAAAGAAGTCTCCAATGGTCTATATTTCTTTGATAAGGTACTGTTTAATATTTTACCTGTTCTACATCAAGATTTGGAAGATTTATTAAAGGAGAAGTACAATCATGATTTCCATGTACCAGCTTTCTTACGTTTCGGTTCATGGATCGGTGGGGACCGCGATGGTAATCCAAATGTAAAGGCCAAAACAACTTATAAAACCCTAAAAGAACATCGTAAGCTTGTGCTAGAAAAATATATCGAATCCATTGATAAATTGAAAGAAAAATTAAGTCAATCAACAAAGAAAGTGACCGTTAGTGAAGCATTAGTTGAATCGATTGCTAATGATCAAAAAGAACTCCAGTTTAACGGTTGGCACAAATCGGATGAAGTATATCGTGTAAAACTAGGGTTAATCTTGAGGCGTTTAAAATTAACAGCAAAGGATCAAGATGGGGGCTATCGTGATGCCCATGCCTTGCGTGATGATCTCTTACTTATTCAAGAGAGTCTCGATTACCATCATCCTAATGGACATCCAATTAAATTGTTACGCCACGTACTTCGTCAAGTTCAGATTTTTGGGTTCCATTTAGCTACTTTAGATATTCGTAACCATAGTGGTGAACATGAAAATACCCTTGCTGAAATTTTGCGTCAAGTAGGTATTGCTGATGACTATAAAGCACTTGATGAAGAAGAAAAATTAGCTACATTAATTAAAGTTCTTGAAGATCCACGACCACTGATATCTATTTATGATGAGTTTTCGGAATCATCTCAAGAAATGATTGAGACATTTAGAACGATTAAAGAAGCAAAGGATACATTCGGTGAACGAGCAATTGAGGTTTATTTGATTAGTATGACACAATCTGTTAGTGATATCCTTGAAGTACTTGTACTTGCTAAAGAAGTCGGTTTATATCGTGTTTATCCAGATGGAAAGGTCCGGAGTCGACTACACGTGGCACCATTGCTCGAAACGATCGATGATTTAAAATTCGGCCCTAAGATGATTAAGCATCTCTTCGATATTCCACTTTATCGTAAGCACTTAGAAGCACGTGGTGACTTGCAAGAGATTATGCTAGGTTATTCTGATAGTAGTAAAGATGGTGGAAATCTAACAGCAAATTGGGAACTCTACAAAACTCAGGATGAAATTCACTCTATCGCTTCATCCTACGGTGTTAAATTAAAATACTTCCATGGCCGTGGCGGCTCACTAGGACGTGGTGGTGGACCATTGTATTCAAGCTTATTATCACAACCACCGATCACTTTGGGTGATGGCGTCAAAATTACTGAGCAAGGTGAAGTTTTATCTTCTCGCTATTTATTACCTGATATTGCTTATCGTAGTTTGGAACAAGCCACAAGTGTATTGTTAACATCTATTGCTGGTATTACTCTAACCGAAAAACATGCAGACATGCCTTCTGAAGAAGCAAGAAAAACAATGGCATATATTTCAGAAGCTGCCTTAAAGAAATACCAAGATCTTGTGTTTGGTGATCAGGATTTTCTAAAATATTTCAATCAGGGTACACCTTTAAATGAACTTGGTGCTTTAAATATCGGTTCACGACCAATGAAGCGAAAAGGAAGTGATCGCTTTGAAGATTTACGCGCTATCCCTTGGGTTTTCGCTTGGACACAATCACGTCAGCTTCTTCCGGCCTGGTATGCTGCTGGAACTGGCCTAAAAGCTTATCTCGACGAAACGAATAATTTAACTTTACTACAAGAGATGTATCAACATTGGCCGTTCTTCCAAGCAACGATTAATAATTTACAAATGGCTCTAACAAAGGCTGACCTCGAAATTGCAGATGCTTACACCGATATGATTGAAGATCAAACAATGGCGGTGCGTATTTTTGATCAAATTAGAGATGAGCACGCGTTAACGAAAGAAGTTGTCTTGAAAATCGCACAGCAAGACGACCTTATGGATCACCAGCCAAATATCAAGGAATCGGTGAGATTACGTAATCCATTAGTCGACCCATTGAACCTGATTCAAGTTCAGTTAATTAACCAATTACGATCACTGGATGACAATGATGAATCGACACCATTGTTAGAGGAAGTATTACTAACGATAAACGGCATTGCCGCTGGCTTACGCAACACAGGTTGATGCTATTGATTATGACGGACAAAAAAATTAGCTTCAATGAATAAGAAATGGTTCTATTTACGTTTTTTCGTAGATAGAACCATTTTATTTGTAAGAATGTTTGACTTAGCGCCGCTCTCACCCAACTAAATAGATTTGCTCTACTGTGGTGCGTCATTCACGGCCGGTTATCTGTGGCTTCTTGATGTCCGAAGATCCGTTAATAAAGGCTTGGGAGAGCTGTTATGACTTAACTGAGGCCGATCTTGCTGTAGCAACCACTGAGAAAGTAGAAATCACCGCAGGATATTTTAAGCCAAGTAGATAATTATGAAATTCAGTAGTATAAGAAAGACCTATAGCGTTTTTTTACAGTATGTCTCTGTTAAGACTACCTGTTTTACTTCACCTGTTTATTCACTCTTCACACGAATTAAATCGATGTGCATTAAAATGTAATCGCACTCATACAAAAGTAGACAAAGTCAGACAATTTATCCCCGTTTACATAAGCTACCAATTTCATTAAACTATAATAGGGCAAAGACACAGAGGAGGTGTAAGAAATCGACGTTTTTTATAACAAAGCTGGGCCTTTTATAAATATTAATGCTGAAATAGAAAAGCTCAGATATGAAATGTACGATGTATATCAAGATACAAACGATCCGCAAAAGATCGTTGATATTTCCCAAAAGCTTGATCGACTTCTTAACCAGTTTTATTTTTCTAAATCTCCCAAAAAGAATCAATAAAACTTCGTGTTTGTCAGTCCTCCATTCATATCACTCGGCTCAATTGACTTTCAACTGTTAACCTACTTTTTAATAAAGTAGGTTTTTTTATTAATCAAAAAGGGCTTGTTCGTGAAATCACTGCTGTCTGCCTAAACTAAAATGATTGTTATTGATTATTTTTGATAAAAAATGATTGAAAATGATTGATTTATGAAAACGTTTCATTTATGATAGAAGTATAAACAGGTTATATTAAGGTATTATATTTTATATTCCATACTTCACCTGTTTACTTTCTAATCCAATCAAGGAGGGTTTGAACAATGAAAATTACCGATTTATTAGGAAAAGACACGATTAATCTTGAATTGTCAGCTGATTCAAAGGATCAGGCCATTGATCACTTAATTGATTCGTTAGAACAGGCCAATAAGCTTTCAGACAAACAAGCCTTTAAAGCAGCTATTATCGAACGTGAACAACATACTTCAACTGGAATTGGTGATGGTGTTGCTATCCCCCATGCGAAATCAAATGCGGTTAAACAACCTGCTATCGCATTTGGTCGGTCGAGCGCTGGAGTTGACTTCCAATCATTAGATGGTCAGCCTAGTCACTTGTTTTTTATGATTGCTGCTTCAGAAGGAGCGAACAATGAACATCTGGATACGCTTGCTCGATTATCAAGTATGCTAATGGACGAACAGTTTCGCGCTACTCTTTTACAGGCAACATCAGTGGATCAAATATTACAGGCAATTGATCAAAAAGAGGCTGAAAAACAGGAAGATGATATATCAAGTGCAAACGGTGGTAAGCAACTTTTAGCTGTCACTGCTTGTCCAACTGGAATTGCACACACCTTTATGGCAGCAGATGCCTTAAAGGCAAAAGCAAAAGAATTAGGCATCGATATTAAAGTAGAAACACGTGGATCAGGTGGAGCAAAAAACGTTCTCACAGATGAAGAAATTGCTTCTGCTGACGCCATCATCATTGCTGCAGATACTAAAGTTGATATGGATCGATTTGCTGGTAAAGTCGTTATTGAAGCAGGGGTTACTGACGGAATCAGAAGACCTGATGCCCTTATATCACAAGCATTAGCCGACGACGCTCCACGCCATCAAGGTTCAAGTCAAACGAGTGAACGTACAAACAAAACCGGGAAATCCGGAAATGCTTTTTACCGCCATCTCATGAACGGGGTTTCACATATGTTACCATTCGTTGTTGGCGGAGGGATTTTGATTGCACTTGGATTCCTGTTTGGGATCGAAGCCCACGTGCCCGGTGATGCTGATTATAACCGATTCGCTGAAGCGCTAAATACAATTGGTGGTGGAAATGCATTTGGATTGATGATTCCTGTTTTAGCCGGCTTTATTGCAATGAGTATTGCTGATCGACCGGGCTTAGCCCCAGGTATGGTTGGAGGCTTTATGGCTGCACAAGGAGATTCAGGCTTTCTTGGTGGGTTAATTGCAGGTTTCTTAGCTGGTTACATTGTTGTTGCTTTAAGAGCAGTATTTGCAAACATGCCGAAGTCATTAGAAGGCATTAAAACGATCTTAATTTATCCATTGCTTAGTATTTTTATCACTGGGATGTTAATGTTCTTTGTTATTGAAATGCCAGTTAGTTGGTTTAATAATGCCTTAGGCGATTGGTTACAAGGCATGGGAACAACTAACGCAGTCCTACTCGGTATTATTCTAGGTGGTATGATGGCCATTGACATGGGTGGTCCAATTAATAAGGCCGCTTATACATTTGGAATTGCGATGATCGCAGAAGGTTTCTTAACGCCACATGCTGCTATTATGGCTGGCGGGATGGTCCCACCACTAGGCATTGCTTTAGCTACGCTTTTATTTAAAAATAGATTTACAGGTGAAGAGCGTGACGCCGGGAAAACAAACATTATTATGGGATTCAGCTTTATTACAGAAGGTGCGATTCCTTTCGCTGCTGCTGATCCTGTCCGTGTTATCCCTTCATTAGTCGCAGGTTCTGCTATAGCTGGTGCATTATCGATGTTGTTTAACATCGGGCTTCCTGCACCACATGGTGGTATTTTCGTTATTGGTTTAGTTGAAGGTAGTGGTTTGATGTATTTACTCGCAATTATTATTGGCTCCATTGTTTCTGCACTGCTATTAGGCGCTTTGAAGAAACCGCTCGAACAATAAGACGACACTTCAATTAGTGGACGGAGGGCGACAGGACGTGGCCGGTCTTAGTCTTCGATCTTACCCTCCCACTGATTGCTAGTATCCGTTATCACCCACCTATATAGATTTACCTCTGTTCTCTATTTTGAGGTGGGTGCTTTACGGACGCTTATCTGTAATAAATATAGTATAAATTAACAGATTCTCCTCTCAACAAGAACAAATGGATGATAGAATATCCGTCTCTTGTTGGGAGGAGCTTTTATTTTTACCGACAGATCAACAATTGCTGAATAATATCTGCCTGTAATTCCATTCCCTTTACTTTCACACATGTTAGTGCTTGTTTTGTCTCTTCTTTATTCATTATATCTAATTTCACCGCTGGATAACGTGATAAATAATTCGGATCAAAACGAACCCCTTCACTTCCTTCAAAAACGGCTGCGTAAAAGATATTTGATTCAACCATATCTTGAAAAAAGTGACTTCCATATGATAATTCCGGTTCAAAACCTTTTTCGGGTGAAGCGACCTCGCAAATGACATCAACATGTTGAATCTCACTAAAATGAACAGGCACACCTAAGGAAGGAGTAGATGTCCCCCAACGTCCCGGTCCAATCAACATAATGGTTTTGTCTTTAAAATAACGTGTTAATTGACCAATTTGTCTTGCAACAGCATATTTATTTTGCTCCGTCAAATCAAGGTAGCGCTCGACATCAACATGGATAATATAATCAAGTGGTAAACGAATGTTACCACCCATAAAGTGTCCCGTTGTTTCAATCAAGCAATCTTCGTCAGCTAATCGCTGTTTGATCGGAACGTTTTTTCCTAAGCCTCTCGTTTGCAAAGGACGACACTGAACAAGATTGATCTTAAAAGCATCTTCTGATGTGAAATTCCCAGTGAATTCAATGTCAACGGGATATGCATAGACATCTGATAATCGTTTAAGCATAGCTTTCATTAATTGCGGAAAAGCTGTCTTTTTCAATAAGCGCTTAAAATCTAAAATATGAGGATCAGGTTGATCTTGGTAACCTAATTCTCGTAGACGCATACCCGCTAAATGATCTATCGTTGCAAATAAACGACGATCTACATTTAATACTTGACTCAATACATGATCTGCTTGAACACTTGTTAGTTGTCCGTCACGAAGACTTAAAAGGTCAACCGCTTGCTGTGAAAACTTCTTCTCATCTTCTTTGTGCACGAGTGGTTTTCGCGTTGGCCTATCAAGTGTGACTATTCTAGCATAATCGTCTACGGTTCGATCAACCGCACGTGTACCTAAGCCAAATACAAGTCTTAACATACCCGCTTGCATATCCACGTCCTTATCCCACACATATAAATTAGATGAATTACCGACACCAGCAAGATGCGGAAAGAAATAATCCTTATATTGATCACCTGATACACGTTGAACCAATATTGCCATTTGTTCATCTTTCATAGCAAGTCCACGATTGAGCCGATATTCTAATGCCTCCGGATTCATCGTACTTGCATACACTTGGCGAATCGCATCCTCAAATGCTTGATAACGCTGCTCTGGGGTACCTTGATTTATACAAAACACACTTTCATATTTACCTGCAAACGCATTGCCAAAGTTATCTTCTAGTAATGAGCTTGATCGAACAATAATAGGTGACTGTCCGAAATAAGCGAGCATTTGCGTGAACTGTTCTTTAATATGATTAGGAAACACCCCACTTTGTAACTTTTTCCGGAGCTTTTCTGCATAAGGATAATAGCCTGCTTCTGTCTTCTGATAAACACGATCTTTCCACCAGCCATTTTGTACAATATAAGTGTAAAAGATATCGGAACCTATATAAAACGAATCATGTGCTTCTAGATATGAAGAGAATCGATCTTCTGGGTCTGTGACTAATATCTTTCTTGCTAACAGCATGCCAACGCTCTTACCACCGATAAATCCCGTGCCAATTTCCCGTTGGGCAATGCGGAGAATGTCAGCTAAAGTAAAATAACGGTCACACAATTCAAACATACGTGATTGTTCACCAATCAATAAGGACATTAATTTACGCTTCATTTTATCTTTTTCACTATCTTTTATCGTTAAATCGGACGCTGCCTTTTGAAATAAAGCATCCCAATAATCTGGACGTTCTTCAATTCGATTAATATGACCAAATAGCGCAGCAGCTTCCGAACTTGACGTGATGCTTTTCACTTGATCCCCCTTAATTAAATGCGGAAAAAACATCGTTGGTGAGTAGCGCTCCCAAACTTTTATTGGATGAATATAATGGTGTTGATCAACTGAATAAAGATCAAGCAACACTTGTGTCGTCTCCCGTATACGTGCAATCGTAGAGTACGTGTGAACATTACGAGTTAAAGCAAAATAAGCAACAGTATCTAATTCATACAGATAAGGACAACATACTTTAAAAAAATTCCCAATCATTAAATCAGAGCACCATTGCTCTAATAAGTCCGTTAAACAGTCAAAGACATAGAAAACTTCAGGACCTTCTTCTTCAATTAAACGATGAACTTCAGTAGCAAAATATTCAAAACCTTGTGAAGCATCAACATGATAAACTGGAACAAATCCGTCTTCTAATAAGGGCTCATGTTGACCAAATCGCACATAGACGAGACGTCGTTGATCTGATAAGGCTTGATCGACATAAGATCGAACAACGCGTTGATAACTATCGATATGATCAACTTGCCAGACCACGTTATCCCCTAACCGAAGTCCATCAATCGTATGGTCAAACCCCGTAATACCAGTCGACACCTTTTGAACCATAACATACGCCTCCTTGTTTATCTTATCTCTTCTTTAACTATACCTTTTTATATTCCACCTTTTCTATATTAAATACAGATTGTTATCATATAACATTGTGATGTGAAATTAACGCGATGATGAAGTTGAATACAGTGAATTTTCACTAATTTGTAAAACAAACCGCTATTTTCGGTTGTTTGTCAAATATGGTAGGGCGACATTCACGCCCGACCTCTTTGTTAAAAAGCTCTAGCAAAAATAGAAGGGACCCAAACGTCTCGTCCATTCCTTCTGCTCATAACAAAAACGACTTCCATTTTGATTAATGAAAGTCGTTTTGAATTAATGGTTCTTTGTCAAATGACGTTGGTCAGAATTTTTGTCGACAATTTTATAGTTGAATTTCACAAACATTTAAGTAGGGTTATACTGCTTGAATGTTTGTTTGGTTTGGCACCATTTTTGTTGATTTTGATTCAACTGATCTTAACTTGAAATGAAGTAAGATGCGGTATTTATAGTTTCTGAAATTGCGATAACCATAGGCCACACGATTAAGCACTTTAATCTTATTGTTGATCCCCTCGATGCGTCCGTTGTTAAACGGGTACGTAAAGCTATTTTTAATGTAAGGCAGGTGTTGGCGTAAGGTTTTCATACTTGTCTTCATATAGCTAGAGACTGGGCCTTTATGCTGGTGGTTTAAGAGCGTCCGCAGTGCCTCCTGATCTGCTTGCTCAAACGCACACAAGATACGCTGATACAAGTCGTAATTCTCTTTTAATTCAGAGGAGAAACGAAGTAGTTCTTCTACTACATTGGTTTCCAACCGTTGCCCAAATAAATGAAAATACTTATATTCTGTATTCGATAAATCCGATTGACGCTTTAATAACAGACGCCAGTAACGCTTTAAGCGACGGTATTTCTTAAGATCTTCTCCGTTAGAAGTATGGAAGCTATTCATCACACGAATACGCGTCTTATTCATGGAACGATTGATTAATTGCGTGAGGTGAAAACGATCAATAACGATCTCCGCTTGAGGAAACATCGCTTTGATGACATTCACGTATCCCGCATTCATATCAATGGTGATGGTTTCCACATTTTTGCGGTCAGCTAAGCTATAATTCGCGATGAAGTGATCCTTAATCTTTCGAGCGTCTCGGTATTCAAGGATATCAAGAATATCGCCCGTTTCCGCGTTAATGTATTCAAAGGCCATCAATCCTTTGGCGTATTTAAATTCATCAAACGAAAGATGTTTAGGTAATAAGCAATGATGAAAGCTATACCCTTTCGCTTCTTCCGTAATGAGCCGTTGAACCGTTGTCGCAGACACGGCCGTATCTTTTGCGATATCCTGTAAAGACTGCGCTTCTGTCGCCTTGATTAAAACACATGCCTTCGTATATTTCGAAAGATAACAATGTTTTTCTACAAGAGAGGTAGTTGCGGTAAACGTACCCTCGCACGCCTTACACTTAAAGCGTTGCTTTCTCAAATTCAGGTAGGTTTTCTTCACCCCATCAATCGGAAGGGTAATACGTGAGCATTGTGTGCCATTTTTATAGATCGTGTAATCTTCATTCTTAACGCCACAACTTATGCAAGCTTCTGGTGTATACGTTAACTTTCCTTCTACATAGCGACACGGTTTTCCCTTTAATTCCCCATCATAGAGGCATCCTTCCTCAAAAGTTATATTTCGGTCTTGAATATCGAGTAACATTCTAATATCATTAGAGTATGACAAGTGCGTTCCCTCCTGGATTGGTTTTCGTCGACTTTAATTCTACAGGGAAACGCACTTGTTTTCTATCTATATACATAGAAAAGACGCTAGTGAATTTCGATCTCCTTTTCACATAATTATGAAAGGGAGATTTCTGTTCACCAACGTCAAATATTATACAACCGAATTAATTTAAGAAATCATCGACACGAGCCATGACCTCTGTTTCAATTTGATTTAACTTAGCTTTTGTTTCAGCTTCTGCTTCTCCATTAACAGCAAAGTAAAATTTAATTTTCGGTTCAGTACCCGAAGGTCGTACACAAAACCATGAACCATCTGCTAAGAAATATTTTAAAACATTCGACTTTGGCAAAGTAATAGGTTCAGTCGTTTGGTTTAATACATCCATGCGCACACTATTTTGATAATCTTCAATCGTGACGATAGCTTGATTAGCAATTGATTCAGGTGGTGTTTGACGAAAACCAACTAACAAGGCGTCAATTTGTTCAGCACCATCTTTACCTTTTAATGTTAATGATTGTAACCCTTCATAATAGTATCCATATCTCTTAAAGACATCCTGTAAGCCTTGGTAAAGTGTTTTGCCTTGCTTTTTATAGTAAGCGGCCACTTCAGCTGCTAACATGCTAGCTTGTACAGCATCTTTATCTCGAACAAAGTCTCCGACTAAGTAGCCATAACTTTCTTCATAACCAAATAAGAAGCTATGTTCTCCATTTTTTTCGTACTGCTTAATCTTTTCACCAATAAATTTAAAACCTGTCAGTGTATCAATCGTTTCTAAGCCATGTGCCTTTGCGATATCACGTCCTATCTCACTAGTTACAATCGTTTTAAGTACGGTTGCATTAGCTTTAAGCGTTCCTTGGGCTTTTTTCGCTACAATTAAATAGTCAAGCATTAAAGCACCAACTTGATTTCCAGTTAACACAACATAGCGTCCTTCATTATCTTTTGTGGCAATCCCAACACGGTCAGCATCAGGGTCTGTTCCAATCAACAGGTCTGCTCCCGATTTTTCGCCCTGTGCAATGGCAAGAGTAAAAGCTTCATGTTCTTCCGGATTTGGCGATTTTACCGTACCAAATGTTGGATCGGGTTGCTCCTGTTCCGGTACCACCTCAACATGTTGAAAACCCATAGATTGAAGTGCGTGTCGAACCGGAATGTTCCCTGTACCATGAAGCGGTGTGTATATAATTTTAAGTTGATCAGCAACGGCTTCTATAACAGTGGGTTGCTGAACAATCGTTTGTAAATGTGTTTGGTATGCCTGATCAACATCAGCACCAATCATTTCAATGAGTCCCTTTGCCTTTAAAGTTTGTTCTTGTTCAACTTGAATGGTCAACTCATTTTCTACTGCATTCACTTTCGCGATAATATCTGCTGCCATATCAAGACCAACTTGTCCACCATCATCATTGTATACTTTAAAACCATTATATTCTGGCGGATTATGGCTTGCTGTTACCATAATGCCACTAAACGCTTTAAGGTGTCGAACCGCAAACGATAGTTCCGGGGTTGAACGTAATGATTCAAATACATAGGCCTTGATACCATGTGTCGCTAATGTTCTAGCGGCTTCCATCGCAAATAATGGTGATTTGAAGCGACAGTCATAAGCAATAGCTACGCCACTATCCTTAGCTTGCTCACCTTTTTCTAGAATATATTGTGCCAAGCCACAGGCGGCCTTGCGAATCGTATAAATATTCATTCGATTTGATCCTGGTCCGAGTTCACCACGCATGCCACCCGTTCCAAATGTCAAATTTTTATAAAAACAATCTTCTAATTTTTTCTGATCAGATGCTAGCTCCTCTAACTGCTGTCGTAACTCTCCATCTAAATCTGTGAATTGAATCCATTGTTCATATGTATGTTGCCAACGCATTGAATCGCCTCCGCTTTTAAAATTCATTTTAGGTTGATACCCTTTTCATTATAGCAAAGATCTATCTCTACTTGGTTAAAAATTTAGAAAAACTTGACTGCTTATAAATGAACCTACAATCAATTGGTACTTTCGTTCTTCCCGGCTGATTATTGGGTGAATGAATCAGAAGATTAGCGGGTGTTTTATGGACGATTAGCTGTGAAAAACATTTTATCTAGCTATCAACAAAAACCAACCCGAACTTGATTCAAATGTCTACTGTTAGCATTTGAATCTGGTTCGGATTGATCATTTATTGGTTTTTCACTTATGATTAGTGTCTTTTTCTACTACTCAAGGTTGAACCACTAATCTACTTTTGATCGTGTTAGTACTTTAACCGAATGGCCTTCAAGTAAAATTGCACCTGTGATCGCTTCATCTGTTTTAATGTCCTTGTAAGCATGATCATCTAGGGGCACCACACGCACCTGCTCAGAAAAGTTTTGTGCAAATACGAAATCTGTTGTGTCATTCGAACGTAGTTGAACAGTTACGCCGTCTGGTAATTCCTGATCAATCACACGTTTTAAATCAAGTTGTTTGACTAAAGAACGATAAAAATCACGATTGAAATCAAGTGTATGTCTGGCAGCCATATAGTATGCCTTCCCTGCCCCCAGTTGATTTACCGTTAATGCAGGACGCCCCTGATAAAAATCATCTTGATAAGTAGCTAATGAAGTCGCACCCTCCAAATGAATTAAATCACACAGATCCCGCACTTGATAACGCCCTGATAAGCCAAGTTGATTCGCCTCACTCATTTGAATAGCATTGGTTTCATGGTCATACAATGCATCAATTTCTTCCGACCAGATCCCTAATGTTTTGCGAAGTGGCCCTGGGGAACCATTCAGGAAACAAAGATCAGTCTCATTGACAATGCCTGACCAATAAGTCGTTACGAATGTTCCACCAGTCTCAACAAACTGTTCAATTCGTTCTCCAACGCCTGCTCTAACCATGTAAAGCATCGGTGCAATAACCAACTTATATGAAGATAACTCCCGATCCATTCCAATCACATCAATTGGAATACCTTGCTCCCAAAATGATTGATAATGTTCTTGAACGGTACGCTCATAATGAACACCCATATTCCTAGGACCTTGCGCATCATTTATCGCCCAACGGTTCTCAGTATCAAAAATAATTGCCACTTCTGGCTGTACAGATGCGCCGACAAGACCATCCAATTGGGTTAATATTTCACCTAGTTCAGCAACTTCTTGAAAAACGCGGGTATGCTCATGACCAGCATGATCAACAACTGCACCGTGAAATTTTTCACTTGAACCGCGACTCTTACGCCATTGAAAATACTGAACAGAGTCCGAGCCATGCGCGACTGCTTGTAATGAAGACAATATGTGCATACCTGGCTTTTTCAATTTGCTAATATCCTGCCAATTCGTGAGGCTTGGCGTACTTTCCATCAACAAAAATGGTTGTCCACCCTTTAGGGAACGGAACCAATCATGATTCATAGCTGTATAAGCAGCGACATCACGTTGATCTTCAGCATCATGCCAAGTGGGATACGAATCCCAAGAGACGACATCTAAATCATCTGCAAATTTATCATAATTTAATCCTTCAAAGAGTTCCATAAAATTAGCAGTGACCGGTAAATCAGGATTTTTTGCTTTAAGCGGTTTGACTTCATGGCGATAAAAATCCAACGTTTGGTCGGTGACGAAGCGCTTCCAATCAAGGTTTTGACCATGAACCATTGTCTCACCATGCGGAGCTGGCGATTCAACTTGAGACCAACTCGTATACGTATGACTCCAAAATGCCGTCCACCACGCATGATTGAGTGCATCCAACGTTTGATATTTAGCTTTTACCCAATTGCGAAAAGCTTCCTGACAATAGTCACAATGGCATTCACCACCATATTCGTTTGAGATATGCCAACCTATCACTCCTGGATGATCACTATAACGATCTGCTAGTTTCGTATTGATAATCTTCGTTTTCTCTCGATAAATGGGTGATGTAAAGCAATGGTTGTGACGCATACCATGTAAATTACGCACACGATTTTTCTCTACTCGTAACACTTCCGAATACTTTTCTGACATCCAGGTTGGACGTGCACCACTAGGCGTTGCTAAAAAGACCGATACACCATGATCATAGAGGCGATCGATGACTTGGTCTAACCATTCAAAATTAAAATTCCCCTCTTCCGGCTCTAATTTTGCCCATGAAAAGATGCCAACAGACATTACATTACAATTTGCTAATTTCATAAGACGTAAATCTTCTTCAAAAACTTCCGGGTAATCGAGCCATTGCTCTGGATTATAATCTGCACCATGTAATAATTTTGGTAATTTGTTACTCACTGGTTTAAACATTTCAATCATCCTAACTTAGAATTCTAGTATTAAAACATGCAACAACAGTTAATTAATTAAATTAACTAACTGTTGTTATTGTACTATACTTCACTATAAAATAAAATTGCTTTCTTCAAAAATTAACCATAGTATGCATAACATTATTTAATTAACTTTATAAAATTTAACATTGTCTAAGTTTATCCAATTACCTGCATTTGCATAAGAGATAACCCCTATTTCACATTGTCCATTCGTTACTTGAATATTATTTATCTCGATTTTCTCCCAACGGATTGGACTAACTGGTAAAACGGCTTGTCTTTCTGAACCTCCATAATTTTTCGCATAAATATACGCCGTATCCTGACCACCACTATTTAGCATCCATGCGGTAAAGTTATACTCTCCATCTTCTAAGTTTGTGATCACTTGATAGGTTGAAACCGTATACGGTTGATTCTTCCAATGTGTTAGTTTGTAGTCACCTTTAACACCTGGTTCTTCCACGAAAACTGCATTTCTATTGTTTTCATTTTCTGCCCATACTCCCCAGTTGGTCGGGTTATTTGTCCAACCATCTTGCTCAAAACTGTGATTATTAACTAAATTTAGTGGCGGATGCTCAGTAAATACAGCAACACTACTAAGAAGATTTCCTTCAAAATCAAATAACGTCTGATTATCCCATGGATTTGATAATAGTCCCGTATCATTATTATATAACTTGCCAGCTTCTGTCCCCCAATGTGCGCCTTCTACAGGCAACCATGTAGGTTCCCACCAAATAATCCCTCTTCCTCTATTATTCGGTACATCATCGATAATTTCCCTTAAATCCCTTATAAAATCTGCCTGACCATTTGGTGTGGCTGGATAGCCGCCTATACTCTCTTCATTGACATAAAATGAATTGCCGAAACCATCCCCATCTTCTAACGTGAAGGCATAAGAAGTTTCTACAATCAACACATCTTTTTGATATCTTCTACTTATATCATTTAGATTGTAATGAAGTTCTCCCATTGTCCCATGCCAAAACGGATAAAAGGATAGACCTATAATATCAAAGTCTACATTTTGTTCAGTTATTGAATCAAACCACCATCTATATAATTGATTATCACCCCCATGATCAATATGCAATACGATTTCAATCTCATCACTTTGAGGCGCTGCATCTTTAATGCCGGCAATTCCTGCCGATAATAATTCCCCTAATTGTGTAAAATCGTCTAATCCATCTCCTACTTTCCCCTCGTCCCATAACATACCAGAAGTAATCTCATTTCCAACTTGCACCATACTCGGCATAACACCTTCATTATACATGGCTTCTATTACACCACGACTATATTGATATACCTCCTGCAGAAGTTGACTGTATGATAAGCCTTGCCAAGCTTTAGGCTTATTTTGTTTTCCAGGATCTGCCCAAAAATCACTATAATGAAAATCTAATAATATATTCATTCCTTCTGCTTTAGCCCTTTTTGCTAAAGCAATGGTCGTTTCTAAGTCGTTGGTACCTCCACCATACGGATTGCCTTGACTATCATAAGGATCAACCCATAAACGTAAACGAACATAATTCATTCCATTGTCACTCATTATTTCTAGTGGATCCTTCTCAATACCGGCTTCATAAAACACCCCACCCAAGCTTTCCACTTCTTCTAGCATAGACACATCTCCACCAAAGATAAATGGATGATCAGCAGCTAGAACACTCTCGGTACCTTGAACAAAAAAATGTTGATATAGCGGTGAAAAGAAAAGCATTAAAGCACTAACCGTCACCAAAAGGGTCAATTTCTTGCTCTTTCTCATTTACATCTTCTCCTTATTTAAAATTTATCTAATCTCATTAGTATTTTTAAATAAGTTATTTACAAGTTGTCATTTACTAAGAGAGATTATTTGATGCCAAATACATTTAATGATTCTAATGCGTTCCCTTGAAAGTCAAATAACCCTTGATTAGCCCAATGATTGCCTGGCTTAGCGACATCATGACCATACAACATTCCTGCATAGCTAGCCCAACTTGTCTCGCCTACTGGCAACCAAGCAGGCTCCCAATATATGATGCCTAAACCTAATTTATCTTTGTATTTAATATTATCTATTAATAATATTAAATCTTTTAAAAAAGTAAATTGTCCTTTGACAGTTGGTGGGTATCCCGCTTTATCAGATAAAGTAGAATTAAAGATACTATCTTCTCCTTTTGGTACTTTATCAGTAAAAGCATAAGCCGTTTCAGCAATTAAAATGTCTTTCTCGTACCTTGCAATAATATCGTTAAGGTTCAATTCTAAATCTTGTAAAGATCCATGCCAATAAGGGTAGTAAGAAAGTGCAATAATATCAAAATCTAAATGTCTTTTTGTTATTTCATCAAACCACCCCCGATAGAGATCATTAGCACCTCCAAAATCCAAATGAATAATAATTTTTAGATCTTTGGCTGATCGCATTTTTCGGGTGGCAGAAATACCAGCATTTAATAGGGTAACTAAATGATCAAATGCTTTCTCTTTAGCAGGTAACGCTATATCTTCAAATTTTCTTTCTTCAAATAAATACGTAGGTGTTCTTCCGTCTGGCCAAAGCATCCCATTTGTGATTTCATTACCAATTTGAATATACTCTGGCATCAAATCTAATTCATCAAGTTTTTGAAGCACCTCTCTCGTATACTGATAAACACGTTTTTCTAACGCTTTGCCAAATATATTCGTCCATTTCTTAGGCTTTTGCTGTTTTTTAGGGTCGGTCCAAAAATCACTATAATGTAAATTTAAAATAAATTTAAACCCGTGCATCTTCAATCTTGTAGCCAATTTAATCGTTGTCTCTAAATCATTTGTTCCACCTAAGTAAGGTTTTCCCTCTTGATCGTATGGGTCAACCCACACTCTCAATCTAATCGCATTCACACCTTTTAATCGTAAAATCTCAAAAAGATCTTTTCTTTCCCCATGAAGGAAAAAAGCACCTCCAAATGATTCAACTTCATTTAATGAAGAGATATCTACGCCTTTAATTTGTAATGTCATCAGTCTCTACTCACTTCCTTACCTAAAAGTAATAATTACCCTAACCTTTTGTTCCGCCAGAAGTTAATCCGGAAATTAAATATTTTTGTAAAAATAAATAGATGATTGAAACTGGAATAGCGATTAACATGGCTCCAGCTGCAAATCTAGTAAAATTATTTGAAAATTGATCATTAATGAAATTAAATAATCCTAACGCAATTGTGTAATTTTTTTGACTGTGTAATATAATAGACGGCAATAAAAAATCAAATAAAGGGGTCATAAAATTGAATAAAGCGACCACTGCAAGAATTGGCTTAGCTAGGGGTAAAATAATCTTTACAAACACTGTCAAATGCCCTGCACCATCTATACGCGCTGATTCATCTAATTCCCTTGGTATCGTATCTAAGTAACCTTTGACAAGCCAAGCATTAAAAGGAATTTGCCCACCAACATATATTAAAATCAGCCCAGATAACGTATCCAGAAGTCCGATTAAATTTAATAATATATAGAGTGCCACCATTGCCATCATGGCCGGAAACATTTGCAAAATAAGAAACGTGTATAATCCTGCTTTTCTCCCGACAAATTTATATCTAGAAAAAGCATAAGCTACTAAAGACGTCATGATCACAGATAAAACGGCATTAGAGCCAGATACAATCATACTATTTCTATACCAATTCACATAATTGCTATTCGGATCCGTGAACAGCCATTGATAATGAGCCAAGGACCAATTCTCAGGAATAATAGAAGAAGAATATAAGCTTGTTCCTTCATTTAAAGACATCCCAAAAGCCCATAATAGAGGGTACAATATCAGAATGGACATAAACCCAAAGACAGAATAAACACCGATCATTTCTATCGTGTTTTTAAGTTTTCTATTCATTAAATTTGTCCCTCCTCTTTGAATGAGCTTGTTTTTCTGAACTGAAATATGGCAAATAATGAAATTAGTATCCCTATAATCAGCGATATTGCAGCTGCCATACTAAAATTATTCGTTTCAAATGTTAGTTTGTACACCCAAGAAATTAATATATCGGTGCCTCCAGCATTTTGCCCTTTTACAGCTGGTCCTCCTTCATTAAACAAATAGATCACATTAAAATTGTTAAAGTTTGTTGTATATTGAATAATTAGTAATGGTGCCGTAGCAAACAAAACGTGTGGCAAAGTAATATTCTTAAATTTTTGCCAGCGTGTTGCCCCATCTACTTCTGCTGCCTCATACCAATCCTTCGAAATACTTTGTAAAACGCCCGAAAACAGAGCGAAAATAAAAGGATAACCTAGCCAAGTTTGGACAAATAGTAACGCTATTCTTGTATAAAAAGGATCTGACAGCCAATTTATGCCGCTACCTCCGAACAATGGTATAATGATATCTCTATTAATTGTTCCAAAATCATCATTAAACATAGCTGCAAAAATCAAAATAGACACAAAACCAGGCACTGCCCATGGCAAAATCAAAATGGTTCTAAAGAATTTCTTGAATTTCACTCGACTGTCATTAGCTAACACGGCTAGAAATAAACCGAGAGCAATTTGAAAGGAAGTAGCCACTAGTGTCCAAACAATCGTCCATGAAAAAACTGAAAAAAAAGTGTTTCTCCACAACGGAACAGTTAAAAGGGATTTAAAATTCTCAAAACCCACCCAATCTAATAAATTTCGTGGTGGTGAGTTGTATAGATCGTAATTAGTAAATGCTAAAGATACTGCAAACAATAAAGGTAATACAACAGTAAATACAAGTAAAATTAATCCGGGAGTGGTTAATAAGTATACAAAAGATTTATCATAGCCCTCTTTTACAGAATCAAATAAACCAGGTGCTTCCCACCCTTCTTTTATTTGTTTCGCCTGCTTTTTTGCATCTTGAATATTTAATAAATAAAACAGAGCAGCAAATAAAATAATAATGATTGAAATCAAACCATACACTAACAAAAATATCGAGTGATCTGTAATAGGGATAGTCCCTAACGTTATAATCCCCCACAACCCTAGGCCGATAAAGTCAATTAGTGTAATGATAAAAGCTATTTCTAATAGTATAAAGGTAAAACCTTTTAAATATCTTTTATTGTATAGTTGTCCTAAACCTGCAAATATAATAGATAGAAGCATAGCTAACTTAGGGTTATGCTTTTTATTAATATTGCCTGTTCTCAACGGGGCATCTACCATTGTCATCCCTCACTTATAATAGGCTTTGAGCAGAATATAAAATTCTGCTCAAAACTACTTCATTTAATACAAATCTATTTTATCTTTAATATTTTGTACCGTTTCTTGCAATACTTCTTCTATGTCCTCACCATTGATAATTAATTGAATGGCATCATCCATATCCCAAACAGCCGACATTTCTGGGATATTGGGCATTGGCGTCCCAAATTCAATCTGTTGCGTGTAACCATCATAAATAGGGTCATCTACGATATCAAACACATCAGGTCTAGGCGGTAGTTCCCCACTTATTTGATAATTTAATTCTGCACTCTCATCACTTGTTAAATATTTGGCCAAGTCCATAGCCCATTCAGGATTTTCAGTATATGACGAAATTAGCCAAGACTTCACACCAACAAAAGAAGGTGCATGTTCACCACCCATTTTGGGTAATGGAGCAGTTGCTAAATCTTCACCTAATGCTTCCCGGTAAATCGGGATGTTCCATGGGCCACTTACAACCATTCCGACCTTACCTTCAGTAAATAAACCATCCAACACGTCAACTGTTACTGTTCTTGGTAAAATACCTTCATTAATAAATTGCATATAATCTTCAAACCCTTGTATAGCACCTTCATTATCAAGCCCAATATCTTCTATGTCATATACTCCATCTTCCTCACCAAAGATATATCCACCATTACTATTGATAAATGAGTATAGGTAATAAAATTCTGGTGAAATGAGAAAACCATACTCGTCATTATCTCTATTTGTAAGTTCTCGGCTCATATCAAAAACTTCATCAATTGTTTCTGGAACTTCATCGATCAATGATTGATTGTAGTAAATGAAATAGGTTTCAATTGCTACTGGTGCTCCATAAATTTCACCTTCGTAAGTAAAAGCATCAATCGCTGCTTCACTATATTGTGATAATTCTTCATCAGTAAAAGTGATTGGCATGGACAAACCTTGCGCCACGACATCTCCTAGGCGGTCTTGGGGTTGGAAGAATAGATCTGGACCGTCTCCTGCAGGTCCAGCCAATGCTAAACGTTGAACTTGATCAGGCATGGGTACCGTCTCCATAACAACCTCAATTCCTGTTTCATCAGTATAATTGGCAAACATTTCCCGAGCAGCTTCTTGCGCAACTTCTTCATCATTCACCCAAACAATCAATTCATCTGGTTTTTCGGGCATTTCTCCTTCTGAAACTTCTTCACCAGAAGTCCCTTCCCCTCGATCAGGTTCACATGCTATTATCGTTAATACTGTCATCAATAATAATGCCATTAGAGCTAAATAATTTCGTTTTTTCATTACATACCCTCCCTCTTCCTAAATTAAATTAACTTATAAATTTATTATAAAACGCTTACATCGTTATTTATATATAAAAATGTTCTATTCAAAATTCATATTCTTAAATAAAACGAATCTTAAATCAGTAGGTGTTTTCATGCTTTCACAAAATAGATGAGCGCTGCTTTCTATTTTGCGGCGAAGGTTTTACGGAAAGTTATACGTGATAAACACTAACTTATTGTTATTAAATTTCACACCTTTATTTAACATGCAAATCACGATATTGCTTTGGTGTTATCCCCTCACGGTTTTTAAAAGTAGTTACAAAGTGACTAACTGCGTTAAAACCCACTTGCTGAGCAATATCTTTCAATGTTAAATGAACATCCGTAAGCAATAATCGCTTTGCTTCACGCATCCTTAATTGAACTAAAAATGAATAAGGACTCATTCCAAATGTATCATGAAAAAGTTTATTTAAATGTTGAGAACTAATATTAGCTTGTTCAGAAATTTCAAGTAACCCTATATTTTTAGGGTATACACGCTCTAACCATTCGACGATGGGACGAATCTTATCATAGGATTGGATCGTTGATAGACGATCATCTAACTTACCATACTTCTTTATTAAAATCATAAATTCATAAAGTTTAGCCGATAAATCGTAGTCAATTAAAGACCGATACGGCTGTTCTGCTTCAATAAAAGTAAACGTCTGCTTAATAAAATGATAGAAGAGATTTGGTTCGGTCTCACGATAAACGGCAGAATAATTCATCTGCAAAGCGTTAAGAATACGATCAATTGCCGCTCCACTAAAAGTCAAATAAACCGTTGACCATTGACTCGTCTTGTCATAATTCGGATGATACTTATGTGGTGTATAAGGTGCTAGTAATACACCACGACCTTCTTCAAGGATTAATCGCTGATCTGCAAACTCTAGTAGCCCTTCTCCTTTGATCGTTTGGAGCCAATGATAATATGGATAGCCTTCAGGGCGATCAAAATCAAGCTCCTGAGGATTATAGCCGATGCTATCCATATAAATGGGCAATGTTTTCTCTGAAGATGAAAAAGTATAACGTATTTTCTTTTTCAAATAAACCCCAACCTTTGTATATTTGACTTCATCTATTATTATAGATAATTTTATCTATAGTGAAAAGTTCCTATAATAATTTAAGAATAATTTAAGTTATAAAAGGGATGAAATACAACTAGGACTTACTATTAAATTTTCAAGTAACAACCTTAAAAATAATGCGAGCATTCAAAATGATAAACAAAGTTTTCTTTTTTTAAAAATTAAGGACGAGTTAGCTAGTAAAATGCAACGCATTGTTTTACAATAGTAGAGGATTTAATTATTCTAAATAAAACTAGCCTTCAATCAGTGGGTGTTTTGTTCTTCGTCCACTGATTGATCATTGAGTGAATCAGGACAAGCTCACCTCAAAACAGCTGATCTCCACTTCCTATTTTGAGGCTGCGTTTTGCGAGCGATAAGCGGTGATAAAAACGTAATTATCTTGTTGTTGCCAAGTCCATCTATATTTATATATTAAGTATACTAGTAAATGCAAAAGGGAGCGATTGTGAGTGTCAACCAATGAGTTAAAAGATGAAATGAAAGTGTTTAGCCTTAGCTCAAACAGGAGTTTAGCTAGTGAAATTGCTAATCATATCGGTGGAGAGTTAGGGAAGTGTTCGATTAAAACATTTAGTGACGGTGAAATTCAAATTAATATTGAAGAAAGTGTTCGCGGCTATGACACTTACATTATTCAATCAACAGATGATCCATCCGATCAACATATTATGGAGCTTCTTATTATGCTTGATGCCTTTAAGAGAGCTTCAGCAAAAACCGTCAATGTTGTGATTCCTTATTATGGATACGCTCGTCAAGATCGCAAGACTAAATCTCGTGAACCGATCACGGCTAAATTAATTGCCGATCTTATTGAAAAAGCTGGTGCGAGCCGTGTCATATCGATGGATCTGCATGCAACACAAACACAAGGTTTTTTCAACATTCCCGTGGATCATTTAAATGGGATACCTATTTTAGCCTCATATTTTTCAGACAAAAAGCTGGAAGATGTGGTTGTCGTGGCACCTGACCATGGTAGTGTAAAGCGCGCACGTCAATTTGCCGATCGTATTCACGCGCCGATTGCTATCTTAGACCGACGTGGTCCTCGTGATGTGGAACACTCAGAATTATCTGTAGTTGGGGATATTAAAAACAAAACCGCTATCTTGATCGATGATATTATCGATACAGGAAGACGTGTTTCAACGGGAGCAGCAGCTTTAGTCGCCAATGGAGCAAAGGATGTCTATGCAACGTGTACACATCCTGTCCTTTCAGGGATTGCAACCGAAAATATAATGCGCTCACCGATTAAAGAACTCGTGGTCACAAATACGATCGTGATACCAGAAGATAAATGGACAGACAAAATCACGCAACTTAGTACAGCTCCACTGTTCAGTGATGCGATTAAACGCGTCCATAACGAAGAGCCTGTTAGCCCATTGTTTAACTACTAATTACTAATCGCAAGTTGTAATTGACGAGACAGACCAAGTCGTTAAAGGTTACGCGAGAAAATTGGAAGTGACATACAATAAAGAACGAAACGACTATCATCCTCATTTCCATGTTTGAATAGCAGTTAACAAGAGCTATTTTAGGGATAAAGAATATTACTAAAACAGATTAAATTAAGCAGTCTACTAACTGGAAGAAAATTCATATAATGTACTAAGTTGTAGAGGGGAAGATAAAGTGAATATTTTAAGATTACCTTTTGTTCGTACTATAATATTTTGCATTTTAATTCTAACTTTACTTTTTATTAATCAATTGAATGTTCTACTATTCTTTTTATTGGGTGGCCTATACGCTTTAACTGAATCAATCATGTCAAAAAAAGGGGGCGATATAAATACGGGTAATAAATTTATTGATTTTGGTTGGATATTCTTTTTACTAATAACAATGTTTTTAGTGTTGATAGATTATTTTTAAATACAAACAAAAAAACAAGAAGAGTGGATCACTAACTACTACTCTTCTTGTTTTTTTGTTTATTTATACTGTGCGACTACTTTCGTTGAAATCACTTTAGGTCTAGGAATTCCTCCTCCATCTGATAATGAATTAAGTTGGTATTTCCACTTATAGGTGACTTTAAATCGTTTAATACCTTTTTTTCTCCAATGTTTATTTAGATAGTGTTGAGCAACTGAGACAGCATCTGATAACCAAACCACTTCCCCTACACCCGGTATCGCTTTAGCGCCTAACTTTTTCAAAATTTTGTTTACTGCTGTAGTACCGACACCTGCTGCAGTTAATGCTATAGGTGTTCCAGCAGTATTCTTTTTAACATTTATATATTTTACAGTAGTATGTGTTTTACAAGGGTTGTACTTCTTTAAGTATCCTGTGTATGGGTTCTCACACTTTTTTTTCGACGCTGCTTCTACACGATTACTATCTCCAATAGATAAGACACTAGTAGTCGATGTGAAAATAAGAGTAACTGCAATTAACGCTAAAAAGACCTTTTTAATCAAGATGAATTTCCCCTTTCCATAATTTTTAGTAAAGTTTTCCTATTATTATACTCGTTTTTTTGATAAATCTATCTTTTTTTACATTTTCTTGTGATTTGTTAATGTTTTAAAGGCGGGTGAAGACATGGAAATTAATGATGTCGATCAAGCTTTTACAGTGCTGAAGCAATACAAGATTACAAGTAATAAAGAAGTGTACGAAGATGGTATGAACTAGGTGTGATAAAAGGAATAGAGGAAATCCAAAGACTGGTTTAGCCGTCTTTTTATTGTTGGAAATAGCTGATTATCCTCCAGTGAAGAGATTGAAGGAGGTTAAGCAAATGACGATTACTTCTCATATGGAAATTCAAGTGCATCGTTACATGATTCATTTTTTAATTGCGTTAGCAAAGGGATTTATTCTCTTTAGCTAACATGTCGTAAAAGGGAAAAAAGAAAAACAAGGCATTCGTCAACGGGAAATCGGACGGAATGAAGCGAAAGCGAAAATGAAGGAGAATTTAAGGAGTTGACTGCACCCAAGACCCTCTTGGCATTGTCGAAAACCCCCGTCGCAATAAGAAAAGGTTCCCCTTCCTTATAGAAAGAGAGGCGGAACCTTTTTCTTCGAATTAATTGACACCCTAAAGGGAAACGAGGTACAGTTGCAAAATCTTTTTACTTTTGTTTAAAGGTTAAATAGTAATGACCAAACCAAAATAATAGTGATCCTATTATCGTATTAAGTAAACTTTTAGGGATAATAGTGCCTAAATCAAGGATAATTTCATTAAAAAAGAAAACATGATACCAAGGCATAACTTGACCGCCACTTAATAGTTCTGTAACAACATAAACAGCAATAAAAGAAATGGATATTGCTATGTCTTTGAAAAATGTCATTAGAGAAAAAGCTAACCCTGAGAAAAAAATAACTTGCGGTACTGATTGGAAAATTAGGTTTATAAAAACTTCTTGCTGACTATTCAGAGCAATTGCCGCCACAACCATTAATAATAAGACATTGTAGAATAAAACAAAAATCATCACTCTTGCTATTCCCAAATTGATTACCGATACAGGGTAACTAAATAAAATCTCGCCCCCCTCTTCCTCAAAATAATCATAAAATAAATAGATTACCCACCAGCTTGAAAAGGGTACAAAAAGAAATTCTATTAATTTCAACGCGATGACAAGGCTGATTTCTGGCTCACTAATTGAAAAAAAGTAAATGGTTATAAATAATGTCAATATAATGGGAACGTAAAAAGATACGCCCATCGACTTTATCTCAAAATTCAAGTCAATCTTAGCGCGCTTCACGTTCATCATTCCTTATTAGAGATAGGTAGCCATCTTCAAGTCTTGGCTCAACTAGAATAGCACTACTCAACGGTTGTTCATCAGATAATAATCTTACTGCATACTTATTTTCAATTTGCTGACTTGAGATAATTGTAAACTTATTGTTAAGCCCTTCTATCTCTTCAATAGGTATTTGAACTTCCCAGGTATGACCTTTAGCAAATTTAGAAATATCTTTTATTTGCCCCTCAGCAAGAACTTTACCATTTTTTAAAACACCAATGTTATCACATGCTAACTCTAAATCTTCAACAATGTGTGTGGAGATAATTATAATGCGATTACTACCAATCGACCTTAATAAACTTCTAAAACGAACGCGTTCTTCAACATCAAGGCCTGCTGTAGGTTCATCAATAATTAAAATTTCTGGAGATCCTATTAAAGCCTGGGCAATGCCGACTCTTCGCAACATTCCACCGGATAAATGCTTTATTTTTTTATCTTTATGATCACATAGGTTAACCTGGTGCACAATTTGTTCAAGTTGTTCTGTTCTATCAGCTTTATCACTTACTCCCTTTAAAATAGCTAAATGGTGCAAACATTCCATCAGCTTTACATTTTGATACATGGAGAAATATTGTGGTAAATAACCAATTCGCTTACGTACCTCCGTCGGTTGATCCCAGCTTACTTGGCCATAAGTGATCTTTCCCTTTGAAATTGGTAACAACGTAGCAATTGTCCTCATAAGGGTAGTTTTTCCAGCTCCATTTGGGCCTAATAAACCATATGTTCCTTTAATATTTAATGAAATATTATCAAGTACCGTTCTCCCCTTAAAACGCTTGGTTAAACTGTTTACAACAATACTATCCATTTACATGCATCCCCTTAACTATAATTCTATTCTTTGTTTCAAAGACTCCCAATCGGCATTTCCAGATCTCAATTCGCTATACCATTCTCTAAAAAATAGTTCATCAATCTTGCCATTTTTTATGCCTCTATAAAGTTTTTCTGCAATTTTTGCCTTGAAAACTAATTCTGTATCTTCTTTTTCAGAATTTTGTTGATTAAAGTCAGCCTGTCTTTTTAGATCGTCAACAAAAAATTCAAAAAATGAATACGTTGTTTCTATACCTTTGTTTTCGTTATACCAATATGAGAAAGAAGCATCAAATAGTTGAACATACGTAAGATCTTCAAAAATAACTCCTTCATATTTCCAAGTTACAGCGGGTACAAGTCCATAAGTTAAGTAAGGATTACTCTCTTCCAAACTACCTTCATTATTTTGAAAATAAATATTTGAAGAAATAATTAATTGATCTTCACTAGCCCAAACAAATTGCTCAGGAATATTTAAATCTGAAAAGGTTGGTCTAAAAATTACTTGTTTTATGTTGAATGTTTCCTTTATATCTAAAATTCTAGTTATTTCAGTAATAGAGGTGCTAATTACACTGTTAAATTGATCAAATTCACCAAGCATACTTTCCGAAGTTAAAGGATATATAATTTCTACGTCGGCTATTATTTCCTTTCCCACACTTCCTGCAATTAAGGTAATACCGTTTTTTGTTTTACCTTTCCAAGTGCCATTAGGCATTTTATTTAAATTCGTATATAACGGTTCAGGTCCGGTATAAGAAAGAGAATACTCTATTTCAGCATTTGGATGTAACGGAAGCCAAAATATCTCGCTATCATAAATTTTCATCGCCGGGCTCTGCTTAGTAGTTGGAAGCCATGGAAAATAAAAAGGCAAATTTACAGCTTGCTCATTTGCAAAGAAGGAAGGTGAACTAATCCCTACATAATCAAATGATAAGGTTAGAACTTCCTGCGGTCTTATACCTGACGGAAGATTTACTGAAACTAGATCTCCTTTTTGCTCATAGTTTAATGAATTATCTCCATACGAGACCTCGTTTACTTTTAAATTGTGATACAACGAAAATGTCAACATATCTTTTTCGGTTTCACCAATATTCTGCAAATTAACATCAACTGAAGCCGTAATCTTTCTGTTCGTGTTTAATACTATATCGTATCCTAATATGATAATATCATCACCGTTTTCCTCTGAAAAAAGGTCATGATAGTCTTGGTAATAATTAAAGTCATACTCAAAAACAGCATCTGCTTCTCTATCAAATGCTAGAACCTGATCCTCTTGGTTAAAGGCATAACTGAAAGGAATACTAACTAGGAAGATTACTAAAGCAACCATAAAATTGTGTATTCGTCGTGTCTTCAATCCAATAGATAAAAAAATAAGAGCAAATAGAAAAGTTATCCACAGTCCTTTTTTTAGCCATTGTGCAACTTCAAGAGAATAACCATATAGAGCATGATAAGGTTCGTAAGGGTTGGCCTGTCCTAAATTAAACAGGTTGGATAACTCTAATGTGTTCTCTATATTAAACAACAAGCCTAGTTGAATCATGAAGGGCGTATTAAGTGGACTAATGAGCAACCAAACTAAAATTATGAAAACGTAAAGTAATTTACCTTTAATCCAAAACGCAAATAATGACCCAATTATTCCTCCAATAAGAAAGCTTAACGACCAATACAGCAAAATATAAAGCGCTGCACTCAAATAAAATGAAGAGATCGATAAACCACTAATATAGAGCATTAAAAACAACGAAAAAATAGAAATTAGCGAGAAAACTAAAATAAGCGACAAAAAAAACAAAGCTTTACCAAGTAGCTTGTTTAGGGTACCCAATTGAATTGAGCTCAATAACTCATCAAGCTTCACTTTTTCTTCTACTCTAATAATTTGAACCCCTAACATCATAGAAACGATAATGCCACCCTGAACAACAAAGCTTGATCTGGCTAATGTTTCTCCTGGATCATAATCCAAAAAGAGATAATGATAAAACAACGTTTCTACATATAAAAATGCTAGGACAAGCACTAATAAAAAAAACTTATTACGATAAAATATTTTCCAAATCATTTTAAAAGAATCCCATATCATTGTACTAATACTCCTTATACTGTTAATCTATTTCCATTATAACAGTAATTTTAACTAAAAAATAAAATTCTTTAATTTCTATAAATAATTACAATTAAGATATAAAACGGTAACCACATGTCAAGCTAAATCCAAAAGGGCCTTTAGCTAAAGGAGTAAACGGATACGATTACGTTATTAATGACAGGAGTAAGTAACTAAATTTAGTACAAGCTTATCATCATATATGCTGTCACCACCTATAATAAAACGGTCTCGAATAACCCACCAAAGGTATACAGATTTCTTGATCTGCTATCTTAAGGGAGAATACTACCACCGGAAATTTACACCTTTTATAAATTTTGAGGGAGATTACGGACGGTCATCTATGAGAGTTTTCTAGATAACAAAGGAAAGCTGTGACATGAGCTCAGCTTTCCTTTTCATTTAAGTCGCATTATTTAAGTAGGTTGTGTGAAGTCAAATAGTAGTGTTAAGATTTAATTCTCCTTACTATAGTACTCGTTTTTTTATAAGAAACGCTTTCGATTATATAAATCCACCTTCCCGAAATATAAAATATACCCAATTGACATTTGCTTCTTAATCATAGTTGTCATCACTCAGTTTTGAATTAATCGCTCGATCACTTTCGCAAAGGTAATCGTCTGTTCTACAAACAAATCGGCATCAATTTTATCAATTTCACCATTCTCTCCTGCTGCACATAAATAAAGAGGTGCAGGGACAAAAGAAAGCGAAGGAATTCCTGCTTGATATAATGGTTCACCTTCTCCAAAATAAAAGCGACTGTCAGCTTTAAAGGTTGATGAACGCAACTGTGTTCGATCTTCTGTGGCATCCCAGTATAGATCATTTAGCTTATCATTTGAAGCATACACAATTTCACGCTCTATGTTTTCTGTCGCTTGATATAAACCTGAACGATTTTGGTCAGTCCATTCCATACAGCCCAAGTGTTCAATTGTGATTCCAGCAATAGCTTTAAAATGGTCTCCTTTACCATCCCACCACTCACGATGATCGTTCAACCACCGTGAAGTTGCTTGTTGCTCACCCATCCCAAACTGCGGAAGTTGAAAGTGGCCAGTTACAAACACAAACACTAAAGTTCTTTT
The DNA here is from genome assembly GCF_000306965.1 of Amphibacillus jilinensis Y1. Taxonomy (GTDB): domain Bacteria; phylum Bacillota; class Bacilli; order Bacillales; family Amphibacillaceae; genus Amphibacillus_C; species Amphibacillus_C jilinensis. The sequence continues at coordinate 420,186 of NZ_JH976434.1, forward strand.
TCGCTGAGATATAGGCATTCTACTAAAAAAATCAGCAAGATGAAGTAAAGCAATGCCTCCATTTTCCTCAATAGCGTTCGGACCGTCCGTATGCGTGTTAATAATAATCGTTTCTTTCCCTTCATCTTCCCCTGGCAATACTGCATACACCGTTTCCGACGCCGTCTTTTCTTGTTCAGCTTCAAGAATTAAATGTGCAGAAGCTCCTTCTTTGGCTCGTTCTTTCAAAACTGCCCCCTCTGTATGGCTAACCCACACTGTTGGACACTGATGCTGAGGTTCCGTAAACGGTAAATATTGACGATAAGAAAGCTCAGCTGATTGATTCTCAAACACACAAATAACTGCTTTCACACCAAATTTCTCAGCAACACTCAAGTCTGGTCCTTTAATAGCGGCATTTATCACGGGATGTTGAATAAGGAAAGGTAGTTTCGATTGATGATCCCGATATCCTCTCCATTTCTTAAAAAGGTACATGGCTGGTATCTTAACGTTTTTTACTGGATAAATAGCTATTTTACCTGCAGCTTTTTCTAAATCTTTATTGGAACGACAGAAAAAAAGCTCGCCATCTATCCCGTCTGTCGATCCAGAATAAGGATAATAAGATGATAATGGAATGTCTTTCGTTTTTGATCCATAACGGATTGAAAGTTTGCATGCTTTTGCTTCCCAGCGATTCATCTTGTAGCTATCTGTAACATATTGAAGTCCGATCTTCTCTAATTCTTTTTTAATAAATTGTATATAGCATTTATGTGCTTTACTTCCCGTTAACCTCGGGCCTAAATCATTCATGAATAATTGATCATCCCATATTTTTTGCTTGTTCATTTTAAAATAAGCTTCTCGTTTATTTGACACCGTATGTACACTCCTGCTTCGAACAAAATTGGTAAAAATTTAAATACATGCTAATAAGTAAAAAAGAAAGGTTGATCCAGTAAGATCACCTCTCATTTTTAAATTAATGTTAACACTATTATTTATCTAATTCTTGAAGAAGGCTACGCATCCCTTCTTCACTTAAGATGACTTTGCCACCACACAAGACGTAGTTTTCATCACTAATTTCACCTGTAACCATACACTCTTTGACAGGTTTAAACTTCTTTAACACTATGCGTTCACCGTCAATAAATATTTCTAGTGGGTCTTTGGTTGCAATATCAAGTGAGCGACGTAATTCTTTCGGTAGAACAATCCGTCCTAAATGATCCGTTTTTCGAACAATACCTGTACTTTTCATGATATGCATAGCTCCCTACTATCTATAATTTTAAGTTATATACAGCATACCATAATTTACAACTTTTGCAATTGCTATCATGCAGAATATATTTGTTTTTTGACATCTGTTCAAGTTTTGTTAGACTATAAATAACATAAAATGAACACGTTCATAAAAAAAACACGTTCATACCAAAGGAGGGTTGGAAGTTGAAAAACGATCGAAAAGCTTTACAACGCACAAGAATGTGGCAATATTTCATTGAAGCAGCGACAGATTTAATTACTGAAGAAGGCATGGAAAAGCTTACAATACGCAAAGTTGCTGATTTAGCGGGTTATACAAGTTCTACTGCATATAACTACTTTTCCGACTTATCTCAACTAAAATTTTTTGCGGCTTTACGATTTACAAAATCATATAGTGCAGATTTATCAACTTTTTTAGCAAAAGGAAACAACACGATCGAAAAATGGCTCTATTCTTGGGAATGTTTTTGTAAACATAGTTTTAAACAACCTTACATCTATGCGGTTATTTTTATTGAAAATGTAGGCAGTTCAGCCCAATCACTTTTAGATAAATATTATGATGTTTTTCCAGATGACTTAATAGCTATTCCTCCAGAAATGAAAGAGTTATTGATGGATGAGAGTTTTGCACGTAGAAGTTCTAAATTTATTGAACCTGCCATTGAAGAAGGTTTTATTGACGATAAGCATATTAAACACCTAGCTGATATAACATTTATGATTTGGACCGGTGCGATGACAACTTATATGAACCAAAGAAGAGGTTGGACAGAACAAGAGGCTATTCAGTATACACTTGAATCTGTTCAAGATATCATCCTCCAATATATTAAACCAGACAAAAGAGCATTGATTAAATATACACCAACACATTAGGGGGACAACAAAATGGTTTTTAACATTCAAGAATCAAATAAAAGACAAACAAAGGTTCACTTTCCGCGAGATATTGAAAAGCACGAACATATTTTTATTCCAATGTCAGATGGTAAGAAATTAGCGGCAACGCTGTGGATGCCAACAGATGCAGAAAACAACCCAGTCCCCGCACTGCTTGAATATTTACCTTATCGAAAAAATGATTTCACAGCGATTCGAGACTCTGCCCGTCATCCATATTTCGCTGGCCACGGTTATGCAAGCATACGCGTGGACATTAGGGGTGCTGGTGATTCAGATGACATTTTACTTGATGAGTACTTGAAACAAGAGCAAGATGATGCCCTTGAAATCCTCGATTGGATTGCTAAGCAACCATGGTCGACAGGTAAAATCGGTATGTTCGGTAAATCATGGGGTGGGTTCAACAGCCTGCAAGTTGCTGCGCGCCAACACCCTGCACTAAAAACAATCATCACCCTATGCTCGACTGATGACCGCTATCGTGATGATGTCCATTATCGTGGTGGCAATATTTTAGCTTCTGATATGCTCTGGTGGGCATCAACAATGTTTGCATACAACGCTCGACCACAAGATCCAGAAGTGGTTGGAGATCGTTGGCGAGATAATTGGATAAATAGAATTGAAAATACCCCACCATTTGTTGAGGAATGGCTTCGTCATCAACGGCGTGATGACTACTGGAAACATGGTTCTATTTGTGAAGACTACACAGATGTTAATATTCCTGTGTTTGCGGTTGGGGGCTGGCAAGACGCCTATACCGATCCGATTTTTCGTATGTTAGAGCATTTACCCCACGCTAAAGGTTTAATCGGACCTTGGGCTCACGAGTATCCTGAAGTTGCCACACCAGAACCTGCAATTGGTTTCTTACAAGAGGCATTACGTTGGTGGGACTATTGGTTAAAAGATATCGATACCGGCATTATGGATGAACCAAAGCTTACGGCATGGATCCAAAAAAGCGAGAAACCTGCCGTAAGCTATGACGAACGCCCTGGACGTTGGATTGGAGAAATGGCATGGCCAGCACCATCGATTGATAACCAAAAAAACTATTTACATGAACAGAAGTTAGCATTTGAACCACCGAGTGAAACAGCGCTTTCCATTCCAAGCGTACAAGAACACGGGCTTTACGCAGGAACATTTTGTCCATTTGGTCAGCCTGGTGACTTGCCTGCAGATCAGCGACTGGAAAATGGCAAAGCGATCACCTTTGTGTCTGATCCTATAATAGAAACAACCGATTACCTTGGTGAACCTGTCTTTCATGGCCGGGTAAGTGTCGATCAGGAAAATGCTATGATCGTTGTTCGATTGATGGACAAAGCACCAAGCGGTGAGTCTACTTTAATCAGTTGGGGCATGCTTAATTTAAACCATTATCAGTCACATGAATATCCTGTAGCATTAGAGTCTGGTAAGCGATATGATATTGCAGTTAAGTTAAATGCTTTAGGACAACAAATTCCAGCTGGCCATCGTTTGGAAGTTGCTTTATCTCCAACGTATTGGACAAAAGCTTGGCCATCACCTAAACCGGTCAACCTCACATTATATACAGGTGAACATACTTATATTGAGCTACCTGTAAGAAACGGGGACGGAGTGGATCAGAAAGTTGCTAACTTTGATCTACCTGAAACAGCAGAAATTATGAAACGTGAAATTTTAAGAGAAGAAAAAAGGTCTTATGATATTATTCACCAACCGATACAGTCAACTTGGAAAGTCGTGGACTACTCTGACGAAGGTCGCCGTCGTTTACCAACAAATGGACTTGAGTATGGCAGTATTAACAAAAATACGTATACCATTCGTGAGAACGATCCACTAACAGCTAAGGCGCAATGTGAGTGGGAATTAACAGTTGGCAGAGGCGACTGGCAAACCAAACTCGTCACTTACAGTGAGATGACTGCCGATTTAAACCATTTTCACCTCGTCAACACAATTACTGCATATGAACATGAACAAGAGGTAACAACAAAAACATGGAAAACGACTATCGCTCGAGACTTTAATTAACAATAAAGACCTGTGCAGATCAAACGAACCTTCAATCAGTGGTGGTCGTTCTATGCCCACTGATTAAAGGTTGAGTAAATCAGGATATTAGCGCCCATTATCCCTCGTCTAAACAGGTCATCTCTGCTCTCTATTTTGAGGCGGGCGTTTTGCGGACGGTTATCTGTAGACGAGGGGTACTGGTTTTACTTATTTAAAATTATAAGCTGTAACGATCGGTTCTCGTCCTTGACTGCAATCATTAAAATACTCATATAAAGAAATACCCAAAAATGAACCTGAAATGTTATAAACTTGATCATAACCAAGGTGTTGTAGCGCAACAACCATATTATAGCTTCGTTGTGCTGATCGACAATGGATATAAACCGGTTGATCTTTTGGAATCTCATCAAGGCGTTGACGGAACTGACTTAGTGGAATATTAATCGCATTTCTCAAATGCGCGCGCTTAAATTCATTAGACTCGCGCGCATCAATAATAAAAGCATCCGTTTCTACCAGTTTGCGCACCTCGGTTACTTTAACTTGCTTAACCACATTATTTAACACATTCAAGCCAACCAAAGCAGCAAAGTTAACAACATCCTTTGCAGTTCCAAAAACAGGAGAATAGCAGAGCTCAAGCTCCTTCAAATCTTCCAACGTTCCATTCATCATAATCATCGTTGCAATCACATCAATACGTTTATCAACATTCCCTTTTCCAATCGCCTGTGCTCCTAAAATCCGCCCCGTCGGCACTTCAAAAATAAGTTTAAAGTGAAGCGGGTTACTTTCAGGCATGATCCCAACCATGTCTGTAGGAATTACATAAACAAAATCATAATCAAACCCAGTTGCTTTGGCTAGTCGTTCATTAATCCCGGTAGTTGCTGCATGAAGATCAAAAACTTTAATAGCAGATGAACCAATCACACCTGTATGTTGATGGGGAATTCCATACATATGACCAGCAGCTGCACGCGCTTGTCGCTGTGCTGGACCCGCTAAAGGTAAACGTGTTTTTTGACCAGTGATTTTATGATGCACCTCAATCGCATCGCCAACTGCATAGATGTAAGGATTAGACGTTTGATAGTTGTGATTGACTTTAATCCCGCCTGTTGCACCAAGTTCCAGATCTGCTTGTTTTGCTAAGCCTATTTCTGGACGGACACCTATCGCCATCACGACAGCATGTGCTGTTATCTTTTTCCCAGACTGGAGCACAATGTGATCGGATTCAACCGCTTCAATACCATCATTTAAAACAAGCGTCATATCATGATCAATCACTTCTTTGTGTAAGATCTGAACCATATCATGATCAAATGGAGCCATCACTTGGTCTTGCGCTTCAATAAGCGTCACTTTTTTACCAGCATAAACAAGGTTTTCAGCAACTTCTAAACCAATAAAGCCACCACCAATGACAGCGACTTCCTCAATTGATTCACCTTGAAGATATTGATTCAACTTCTCAATGTCAACGACATTTCTCACCGTAAACACATGATCAGATTCAACACCTTCTAATTTAGGAACAATTGGACTTGCACCAGGAGACAAGACCAAAAAATCATATTTTTCTTTTTTCACTTCATGAGTAAGTAAATTTTTGACCACAATCGTTTTTTGATTAGGGTGAACCTCAATCACTTCTGTATTTGTCTGTGCATCAATACGGTATTGTTTCGCAAATTTTTCTGGACTCATCAATACAAGCTTCTCACTGGTCTCAATCTCCCCGCTCAGATGATAAGGTAAAGCACAATTCGAAAATGACACATGTGGCCCTCGTTCAAACATAACAATTTCTGCATGCTCATCAAGACGGCGAACACGTGCGGCCACCGAAGCGCCCCCCGCCACACCACCTACTATTAATATGCGTTTATTCATGAAATACGCCTCCTTCAATTTTCCTTAGATACCATTTAACCTTAGTGCATAACTTCACAATAACTATAATACCATTAGGGGTATATAAAAGCAAGTGGTTTAAGCTAGTGAATAAAACGAACCTTCACGTAAAATGCCTACTATCGATTGATTGTTATTTATCACTAGCATTTTCTATCTGAATTATAATGTGATTTATTGCTCTGATATAAGCGTACTGAAACCCTTGCCACTCCTCTGCATGCTATAATATTTAGCTCTTGGTCAGACGAAGGACTTCACTAGCAAAAAAATAAGATACGCATCCAATATTAAACGATTAATTAGTGAATAATGTTGAATTTTCAATAAATTTATGTATAATTGATAATGATTATCATTATTATTAATAAAAGGAGGTGCTTATCATGCCGAGTCTTGCTATTGATCAAGTTAAAGTAGGCTATTCGAATCTTATCATCCTTGACGACTTAAGTGTTGAAATACCTGAGCAAAAAATTACAACAATCGTTGGCGCAAATGGTTGTGGAAAATCAACATTATTAAAAGCAATAGCAAGGATATTGAAGACACAGAAAGGCGCCGTGTATTTAGATGGTAAAGCCATTCAACTACTCCCAACAAAAGAAGTGGCGAAAAAAATGGCGATTTTACCTCAATCGTCTCAAGTTCCTACTGGTCTCACCGTATACGAACTGATCTCTTACGGTAGATTTCCTTATCAGACGGGCATGGGTACATTAAAAGTAGACGATCTGAAACATATTGATTGGGCGATTGAAGCAACGGGGTTAAATCCATTAAAAGACAGACCTGTTGAAGCTTTATCAGGTGGACAAAGGCAACGGGTATGGATCGCTATGGCACTCGCTCAAGATACAGAGATTCTTATACTAGATGAGCCAACAACCTACTTAGATTTAGCGCATCAACTGGACATTTTATTGTTGCTTCAGAAATTGAATAAAGAACAAAAAAGAACGATTATCATGGTGCTCCACGATCTAAATCATGCATCGAGAGTGTCTCATAATCTAGTTGCTATGAGAGATGGAGCCATTATCGAAGAAGGGACACCTGAACAAGTGATGACCCAATCCAATTTGAAAGCAATTTTTGACATTGAAGCAACAATGTCAACCTGCCCATTTAGTAACAATCCTATATATCTCTCTTATACATTGAGTCAATCAACTAAACACATGGTACAGAATAAAAAATCAGGGTGAAATAAATGTCAGCTTACGTAGAACCATCATTAGAAGTTAAAAAAAAGGGACTAAAGTCTCGTCCCGTCATAGCTACCATTATTCTTATTGGTGGAATCATTGGCTTATTACTTGCGATTGGGATATCTGTTTCTATTGGAGCAGCTGAAATTGATGTGAGGACAGTTTGGTCAGCTGTATTCCAATATGATTCTACACTTGTACCCCATCAAATTATTCAAGAAACTCGCCTTCCACGAGTGATTGGCGCAGCACTCGTAGGTTCCAGTCTCGCCGTTTCCGGATCAATTATGCAAGGTATGACACGAAATCCTCTGGCCGATCCAGGGTTATTAGGTCTAAATGCAGGAGCAGCTTTTATGCTAGCTATTTGTTTTGCTTTCTTCCCTGGACTGCCTTATATATATATCATACTTTTTGCATTTGTCGGTGCAGCTCTGGGCGCGGGGCTTGTTTTTGGTGTAGGATCCCTAGCTAAAGGGGGATTAACCCCCATGCGGCTTGTGTTAGCAGGTGCGGCCGTTACTGCATTGCTTGTCGCATTAAGTGAAGGAATTGCCATCTATTATCGCATCAATCAAGATTTAGCATTTTGGAATGCAGGTGGCGTTTCAGGTGCTAGATGGGAAAACATTAAAATTATGGCATCATGGGTCATACTAGCGATTCTAGCAGCTATCGTGCTATCCAAATCCATTACACTTCTTAGCCTAGGTGAAGAAATCGCGGTCGGCCTTGGTCAAAAAACAGGGGTGATTAAACTTTTTGGAACGATTATTATTTTGATTTTGGCAGGTTCGGCTGTATCAGTTGTCGGTGCAGTAGGTTTTGTCGGTCTGGTTATCCCCCATATCACTCGTTTTCTTGTCGGTTATGATTATCGCTGGATCATACCCTGTTCTGCAGTTTTAGGGGGGGGATTAGTGGTACTAGCCGATTTAGCAGCCAGAATGGTTAACCCACCTCAGGAAACACCGATTGGAGCTTTAATCGCAGTCATCGGGGTTCCATTCTTCCTTTACTTGACTAGAAAAGGAGGGCAACCATTGTGATCGATAAACAGTTTATTTCCAGCTACCAACAAAATAAGAAAAAGCGTAAGGTCTATACAATATTGATTATCATCCTTCTTATCTTTATCTCATTTATGATTAGCATGAATACAGGGTATATTAGGCTTTCCCCTTTACAATTGCTTGAAACACTGATTGGAATGGGGACAGAGCAACAAAACTTGATTTTGTTTGAATTCCGTTTACCGAGAATCGTGATTTCAGTCTTAGTGGGAATGGGACTTGCGTTAGCTGGGTGTGTTCTGCAGGGTGTTTCAGGCAATCCGTTAGCAGACCCAGGCATTTTAGGGATTAATTCCGGAGCAGGGTTAGCAGTTGTTCTGTTTATTTCTTTTTTCCCTTCAACCTCCGATGTTCCTGTTATGTTTCTGCCAGTTTTAGCTTTCATAGGTGCCGGCGTAACAGCTATTATTATTTACGCCCTCTCTTATAAGCGAGGCGAAGGCATATCACCCACAAGATTAATGTTGACGGGTGTTGCTATTGCAGCTGGGATTAGTGCTGCCATGATCATATTAACCTTACGATTGACCCCAGACAATTATCAATTTGTTGCGGTGTGGTTAGCCGGAAGTATTTGGGGATCGAACTGGATGTTTGTCCTCTCGTTGCTTCCATGGTTACTAATCTTGATTCCTTATATTTTTATAAAAGCTCGTGTATTAAATACGCTCAACCTTGGTGAAGTCACAGCAACAGGACTGGGCGTTAATATTGAAAAGGAGCGATTATTCTTACTTGCTGCTGCAGTGGCATTAGCAGGCTCAAGTGTGTCGGTAAGCGGTGGGATTGGTTTTATCGGACTGATCGCTCCACATTTAGCCCGTCAGTTAGTAGGCGGAAAACATCAATTCGTTATTCCAGCTGCTGCAGCATTAGGAGCATTGTTACTGCTAGTTGCAGACACAATTGGCCGCTGGTTCATTCAGCCATCTGAAATCCCAGCAGGAATCGTTGTAGCAGTAATTGGTGCACCATACTTCTTATATTTACTAGCAAAATCAAAAGCATAAAACGAATCTTTTAAGCAGTGGGGGTTTTCGTACTTCTCTTACTGATGGGTTGCTGAGTGAACCGGAATGAGCAGGTGTTATATTTCCCGCCTGAATACATTCTCTGTGCTCTATTGTTAACAATACTTTACACACTTTACAGACAGTTATCTGTGATAATATACATTACTATTTTAAAGGAGTAGATCTTATGAATTCTAATCAAATATATGATGTAACGATCATTGGTGGGGGTCCAGCTGGACTTTATTCAGCTTTTTATAGTGGATTAAGAGAAATGAAGACTAAAATTATTGAGTACCACACATTTTTAGGTGGGAAAGTTCATGTGTATCCAGAGAAGTTGATTTGGGATATCGGTGGGGTGACGCCGATTACAGGCGAGCAGCTTATTGAACAGATGGTTCAGCAAGCGAAAACCTTTGATCCGGAAATTGTTTTAGGTGAAAAAGTAACAGCGATTGAAAAAGATGATCAAGATCTCTTTCTTATTGAAACAGCAAGTGGTGAACAGCATATCTCTAAAACAGTCATCTTAGCCGTTGGGGGCGGTATTATTACCCCATCACGGTTAGAGCTGGAAGGAGCAAATCGTTTTGAAGTTAGCAATCTGAATTATACCGTAACATCCTTATCAAAGTTTCATGGAAAGACGGTGCTTATTTCAGGTGGTGGTAATGTAGCGATTGATTGGGCAAATGAGTTAGAGCCTATTGCGAAAAAGGTCTACCTTACGTATCGAAATGAAGGGTTGAAAGGGCACGAAGCAGAAGTGAAAAAATTGCAAAACAGCTCGGTTGAACTTCTATTAAAAACATCGATTCATAAATTGGTGGCAGACCATGCTCATGATCAAATTAACGCTGTTGAATTGCTCAATAAGGAAGATGCGTCTACCTTTAATATTGAGGTTGATGAAGTCATCATCAATCATGGCTATGAGCGTGATACAGCCCTTCTAACCCAAAGTGGCGTGGACGTGAAGGTAACAGAAGAATATCGTGTTGCTGCTTCCCCAATGTGCGAAACCTCTGTTCCAGGTCTGTTTGCTGCCGGTGATATTGTCGACCATGAAGGAAAATTTAAGTTAATTGCTGGTGCTTTTCAGGAAGCAGGTAATGCAGTGAACATGGCTAAACTTTACATTGATCCAGATGCAAATAATAGAGGGCGGGTCTCGTCTCATAATGATTTATTTCAAGAAAAAAACCGTGAATTGATTAAACATCTCTACAAAAGAGAGTGATATTCTTAAAGCCATTTGACATGATCAATTTTGGAAAAACAACAGGAATTCCACCATATGAAGGAGTGTATCTAACAGTGAAAAAAGGTAACGCTTTATACTTTTGGTTTAGTATGTTATTCATCGTTTTAACATTATTCGGTTGTAGCAAGGATGACTCAACCGAAGCCTCTTCCGATTTGAAATCAAATAATGGTACAAATGCAGAAACACAGTTGGTAACCCATGAATTAGGGGAAATAGAAGTACCGAAAAACCCTGAACGCATCGTCGTTTTAGGTCTTGAAGATATGATGTTATCACTTGAAGCACCTATACAAGCCACAACTTCAACAAAGGGACAATATCTACATGATGCGTTAATAGACTATGATGCAGAAATCATCGAAACGACCGGAATGAGTTATAGTTTTGAAGCAATACTTGCACAGGAACCTGATTTGATCTTAGTCGATGCAAGTCATGCAGGTACAGATGATGTTTATGAAAGGTTAACCGACATAGCGCCTACCCTTGCTTTCGATCGTGAAGATTGGGAAACATCGATACAAAAAATTGCTGAAATCTTTGAAAAAGAAGACAAAGCGAACCAAATAATCGAAAACTTTAATACAAAGCTTGCAGAAGCAAAAGAACAAATTATTGAGCAAGTCGGTGAGAACAAGACCGTAGCCTTTATTCGACCTTCTCAAAAAGACGTACAGCTGCTATTTCCAGGATTCGCTTATACTCGTGTGCTATATGATAACCATCTAGGCCTAGAAGCAGGTCCCTTAATCCAAGAATTACAAAAACAAGAAGATGATGATGCATGGGGAATCGTGATGTCCTTTGAGAAGCTACCTTATTTAGAGGCAGATTATTTATTTGTAACCGCAGGTATGTCATTAGGAAACGAGGAAGATAATGAACAGGCTTGGGCGATGCTTGAGGAATTAACAGAAGATACGCTTTGGCAAAGTATTCCTGCTGTTAAATCAGGCCATGTCTATACCGTATCGTCACGCCATTGGATGTTAAATGGTCCAATCGCAGATTCGAGAAAAATAGATGATGTCCTTCATGCTCTCACCAATCAGTAACTAGAAAAGGAGACGGAATCATGAAACAACTAAAAAAATTTTTAATCCCCTTCATTCTCCTTCTTTTTGTTTTAAGTGGATGCGATCAGAATAATCAAACAGACGGAGCATCAGAAACGAGGATATACACGGACTCAACTGGCGTAGAAGTTGAAATTCCACAGCAACCAGATCGCGTTGTAACGACATACTATTTAGATGCTATGCTCGCTCTCGGACAAAAGCCAATTGGCGTCGCTTCACATGTACTAGATAATGAGTATTTAAAAGAACAGCAAGAAGGTGTGATAGATATCGGTCACCCTGTTAATGTAGAGAAAGTATTGGAATTGAATCCAGATTTAATTATCACTTCAAGTCCAGACGAGGTGCAGCAACTTAGCAAGATTGCACCAACAGTTGTTATTGACTTCAGTGCTCTCGATGTTTATGGTCAATTAACTGAAGTGGGCAAAGTGTTAAATAGAGAAGAAGAAGCTGAAAATTGGATTGCCGATTATAAGCAAAAAGCGCAAGAGGTGCAAAACCAACTAGAAGGCGTCATTGAGCAAGATGAAACAGTCAGTATTTTTATGACCTATAAAGACATTTTACGTGTTTATGGTGGTCGAAATATTGGGCACATCTTTTACCGCTCTCTGGATTTAACTCCACCACCCTATGTACAAGAAAAAATCGAGGATGACCCTGAATTTGTGGAATTTAATACAGAAGAAATATCCATGGAAAAAATTCCAGAACTTGCTGGAGACCATATTGTCATACTTAACTATGGACCTGAAACAACCGAAGAAGGTGGGATGTTTCATGATATTGAGCGTAGCGCGTTATGGCAAAACCTTGACGCTGTTCAATCAGAAAATCTTTATGTGATTCAGGAGGATCCTTGGTTTATCTATTCTCCTCTCGCCTCTGAAAAATCATTGGAGCTGGTTGTAGATTTGCTGACGAAATAAAACAAACTATCATTCAAGGCAAGTCGTTATTTTAAATTACGAACGTCATTTGTGTCAATTCAATTTATTATCGTTTGAAATGAAGGCGAAACGGTTACAAAATAGAATAGATAAATAGGTTTGATTTCGTTTGTCTTGTGGGATGCTGCAAGTAATTAGGTTCTCTGTCAAGTGTGGTGGTGTAATGTTCACTCCACCATGCATCTTTGTTAAAAGCTTGCTAAGCCGCAGAGGGAAATATACTCGGTTCTTTCCGCGGACGAACGCCCAAGCCTCCTCGCAACGCCGGCTGTGGGGTCTCGGTCGCCCGTGTTTCCGCAGGAGCCTCGCATATTTCCTCTGCTATGTACTATTTCAAACGAGAGCCTTTTTAATCTATCGTTTCTATAATAATCGAAGGAGACGGTTCGTTGTCATCCCTACCAAGTGAGCTGCACAAAGCATTTGTACAACGTTGATAATCATCCACCATTTGTAATCGTTCATAAAAAGGACGACTACAATTTGGACACAAATATCTTCGCTACAGGAATCCCATCACGATAGAGGACACCACCACATTCAGTATAGAGCCAGTAATTATTATAACAAACACAAAAAAGCCCAAAGCAACATTTGCTCTGAGCTATAAATAATAGATCTTTTTGGCTAGACTACTTGAAAACTGACCCATGTTTCATGAGCCTGTTTGGGTTCGACAATAATTAATTCATCCTGATGTTCCAATTCACCAGTCTTGGCAGTCCAAGGTTCTACACAAACAAATTCCTTGTCTTGTTCTGACCATAAAACGGTATAACGAAAATCTTTTCCCATTTCGATATGAACATCGACATCATCAAACTTAGCGTCCACGGCTGTTCGCTTGTTCTCTAAAACGACAGCTTCCTTCAATTTTTCCAAATCGATTTTCCCTTCAAACGCTTTTGTTTTGCCATCATTATAATCATAATACGTTTCGGCATCAGTGTCGATCGATACGAGCTTTGAATTTGCTTTAAAATAAGGATGTAGTCCGGGATAAATCGGCATTGGAGTTGCGCCTACATTACGATAAGTTTGATAGATAAAGAGTTGATCTTCCTTAAGTGTATATGTAAAGATAACCTCGAAATCAAACGGGTAAGCTTCTTTTGTTCCAATGCTACTCTCAAATAAAATGGAAATAAACGCTTTTTCTTCATCAGCATACGTCTCAATAACTTCCCACGGATGAATACGAGCAAGGCCGTGATTGGGCATATGATAATGCTTATCCTCCCACTGATACTGACCGTTAGGTAATTGACCAGAGATTGGGAATAAAATTGGAATCCCGCCACGAATATTTTGCTTACGATCATACAATGTTTCTTCATTTAAATATAGCTTCTCTTGACCTTTGGTACCATAGCCAATTATAATTCCGCCACGTTCAGGGCAAACGGTAATCCACGACGTGCCCTCTTCATTGCTTAGTTGATACATCGCAAACATTTGTTTTTCAAAGCTTTCAATTTTATACATATGTTAGATATCCCCTTAACGATTTTTGTTCATCTCTCTATCTAAGTATGTAGTCTAAGCCTAACCTAATACTTAAGAAAATACTAGGTCAAATCACACCTACTCTATTATACTAAAAATCGTCGAAATTGAATATCTATTTTTTTATTTTGTCGATCGAAGGCAGTAATTTGCCCCGTTCATCTCTATTAACTTTGTCTCAGGACTATCAATAACAAGTTCAGAGAGCTGTGCCTTTCTTGCTTCTTTAAATACAAATACTTTATCATCAAGCGTTAAGCGAGTCGGACTCTTTTTTTCAATAGGAAAAACAGTCGCCCAATGGTTAACCGTTGCTTCTGGATCTGGCACGTGAAAAACAGCTTCCGACATAGTGAGTTCACCAAGTGGATGTTCAGAAATAATGCTCGCTTCACGTAATTGTTCATATCTTTCTTGATCCGTTCCCGACCATTCAATGACAAATGGATAAGGTAGCCCTTGAAAGTCTCCGGCTATCGTCATCATCTTCCACTCAATCAGTTGGTTTTGCGCATTATATCGCTTGCCCGCCATAATAGGAGAAACATCAATGTGATGCTCGATTAATTGTTCTCGAATCGCTTCAATATTATCTGTTCGTAAAGCTACTCGACTAAATCCTTCGTGATCAGGTAAACATTTAACCGCATCTTTTACCACTTGATTTGGCTCTGTAATCGATTCAGCTAACTGACGATCCTCAATGCCAAGGAACTCCAAGTAAGTTAAACCAAAATAACTTAAAACGTTATACGTTCCCCATTGCTTATGTGAACCACCTTGAAATGCGGTGATGCCTTGTTTTTCAAAGGTTTGACGAGCATGTTCTAAATCATTAACGTAATGGACGGTATGATCCCAAATTAACTTTGCCATCTTTACTCTCCTCCTATTGATTTGCTAATTCTGTTGTTCGTTTAACTGCTTTAAGTACACTGCGCTGTAAGCCAGCAGCAAAGTCTGATCCGTTTAATTCATGCAGCGCATTGATCCCAACACCAGCAGGTGAGTTGTTAATGTCCAATAATTGACGAGGGTGCTTGTCAGATTTTTTGAGCATCTCGACAGCACCTACCATATTTTCTAGAGCGACTTCCCAAGCTATATCACGAGGTAGACCGGCGAGAACACCAGCATCCGCTAAAGACTCAATAAAATAATAGATGTAATTAGGACCTGCTACACCATAGCCCGTAAATATATCAATTAATTTCTCATCAATGTATTTTACTTTGCCAAATCCATTTAGGAATGGATCAACATCTGCTTGATTGGCATGTCGATTTAAGGCGACGCCACTATAACCTCTTCCTGTATCGGTTAACGTATTTGGGATCACACGGGCAATCGCTCGGTTTTGCTCAAACCACCGTTCAAATTGATCAATCGTCACACCTGCTACAATTGAGATAACAGTCGCAGCTTTTGAGCCATAGTTATTAATCACTTGGCAGACTGATTGGAGATCATCTTGTGGTCTGACACCAATAACAATAAGATCAGCATCCGCCAGGAACTGCGTTTGCTGTTGACCAGTCTCAATTTGATATGTCTCCGTTAAATACGTTTGGCGCTCTTCACTAATATCGGTCACCGTTATATCTTTTGTTGTTAACACGTTATTCGCTAAAATCGCTCGAATCATTGCTTCAGACATTTGTCCGCCACCAATAAAATGCACTCGATTCCCCATTACCATTCACTCCTTCTTTTTTAACCGTCCGTAAGCACCCATCTCAAATTAGAGAGTAGAGCAAATCTATTCCGGTGGGTGATAACGGCCGCTAATGTCCTGATTTATTCAACTAACAAACACGAAAACCATTGTTACAAACAGTCTCAAGCTAAACGTGCCAAAAAATCAGTAGAGCCATTATTGATCTCTACTGATTTTCTTTAATCAGCAACTTACTTAATTATTCTCCCAAGCTTCTGGTAAAACAAAGCCATCATACTTTGATTCACCTGTAATATATGCTTCAAATTCTGCTGATTCATATGCCGCTTTTAAGTCTTGAGCCCATTCTTCATCTAAGTCTTCTTCTAATACGGTGACAATAATGCGATGCTCCTCAGGTGTGTCTTCAATCGCTAAGCCATCAGCAATACGCATCCCTGCTTCAGCAATATAATTCCCATTAATAATACCGAAATCCACATCTTCTAATGAAACGAGAATTTGTGCTGGATCTAACACTTGAAAGTCAACCTCATAGTCTGCTGCTGACACACTACTTAAATTAAAATCTGTGGTTCCTGCATCATCTGCAATCGTTACCCAACCTAAATCTTCTAGAATACGGACAGCCCGTTCTTGATTAACTGGGTCATTAGGAAGGGCTACTGTTGAACCATCTTCGACCGCATCTAATGAATCGTGGCGTACAGAATGAAGTGACTGCGGTGCTCCAGGCGCAAACGCTAATCGCGTCATTTCAATTCCTAACTCATCGTTAATCCCTTCCATGTACGCTGTACTTTGAAACACACTTGCATCAATAGCTCCCTCTGCCATTGCAGGGTTTACTTGCATATTTTGTGAGAATACTTGGATTTCTACTTCATAGCCTTGTTCTTCTAAAATAGGTAAAATACCTTCTCTAAATTGTTCTTCGTAAGTTCCAACACCAAATCCGACGGTAATTGTATCCGTGTCATCTTCTCCACCACACGCTGCTAATACGACTACTACAGTTAAAATTAACAAAAATATTTTTTTCTTCATTTCTTTTTGCCCCCTATTGTCTAATGCTATCTCTTAAAGATTGAAGTGCTTGATGTGTGGCATCAGGAGATACCGCACAATTTGGCACTAATAAAAATGGTTGACCTTCCATAATGGATAAAGCCTGTTTTGCTTGTAATTGAATCGACGTTGGATCATCAGTATTGAATATATGATGATCTACCCCCGCTACTTTAACTTTCTCAAGCGATACCGATAAATCAGGATTTCCAGTAGCATCAGGATCCCAACTTATCCCTTCAACAGGGTAATCATTAAAACGCGCTGGATCAGCATAAGCACCACAAGTATGCAAAATCCGTCCACCTGGATTAATCGCTTGTAATACGATCATATCATAGGGGCGTGAGAACTCATTAAATTGCGCTTCAGTAAATAAATCCGGGTGTGCCGTACCGGTTGTCGCATAAAATAAGCCATCGACACCGTTTTTTTCAAGCTCCTTAATGTAATCTGCCATGGTAAGTGCAATCGCAAGTAGCGCTTGATGAACCTCACTACGATGTGTAGTAAGCAGGCGGTGAAAATCAATCGGTTGCTCACTGCCATACATCGTTTGATCAACGTAAGAAATATGCCCTGCTAAAAACATTAAAATGGTTAGTGGTGAAAACACCGTTTGGACAATTGGCATGTCGTCTAACCCTGTTCTGATTTGTTTAGCCGCATCAAGCTGTTCTTGCAGTGGCTCAGACTTTGAGATATTAAGTCGAGTAATTTTACTCAAATCACTTGGTGTTTGCACGACAGCTTTTACTTGTTTTGGGAAAACCCATTGATAGTCAGTAAAATCATAAACGTTACCAAAGGCTTCCGCTAAATAAGTGGCTCTTGGATTTATTTTAATCCAATCCCAATCGTACTGTTTGGCAAAACGAATCGTTGCATCGGCTAAATCATTAGCGGTATGCTCTTCATCTAAAAAATGATGCCAACCACTAACCAACGATCGATCATGCACTTCCTGTGACAGAATTTTTTTGAACTGCGCTCTTTTATGATATGGCATGTACCTCTCTCCTTTTTATCACAGATAATCGTCCGTAAAACACTCACACTAAACGGACGCTAATGCCCTGATTCACTCAACTAACAATCAGTTGGCTAATAACGAACGCTCCTGATTGAAGGTGGTTTTATCGACGGCGTATCAAGCGAGCCACTGTATTTCCAGTAGACTGGATCAGTTGAACAATTATAATAAGAATAAAAATGGTTGCAAACATCGCAAACGTGTCATAGCGCTGATAGCCATAAATAATCGCAATATTACCAATACCGCCACCGCCTACTACTCCAGCCATTGCTGACGCGCCAATTAATGAAATCGTCGCCGTCGCAAGTGAGAGAATTAGCGAACCAAATGCCTCTGGTAAAATAAAATACCAAATAATTTGAAATGGGGTTGCCCCCATAGATTCAGCTGCCTCTATGATTCCCGGTCCCACTTCAAGTAATGAATTTTCAACAAGTCTAGCAATAAATGGGGTGATGAATATAATTAAAGGGACAATTGCTGCGTTTGTTCCAATTGACGTCCCAACAATACTACGTGTAAATGGTATCATCGCTACCATCAGAATAATAAATGGTACAGATCGAACAATATTAATCAAAAAGTTCAAAATAAAGTAAACAAACGGCACAGCAAGTATGCCCCCACGCCTGGTAACAACAATGACCACACCCAATATGGAACCAAAAATCGTCCCAATTAAAAGCGACATTCCTACCATATAAAGCGTATTAACGATTTCTTCCAAGAACTCTTGAAGGGTAACATTTGTATTAATAATTTCTCCCAAGAACTCTTGAAGGGTAACAGCTGGATTAAACATTAAATAGACACCTCCTCAATGCGAACACCTTGTGCTTCTAAATAGGCAAGTGCATTAGCTTTGTCTTCTTCCTTCCCCTCAATATCCAAATACCAAATTGCGAGTGTTGTATCTTGTATTTCAGTCATATTGGTGAATACAGCACTTACTGTTAACCCAAAACGTTGTATTAATGTTGCGAGTATAGGTTGAGTCGCATGCTCACCAACCATTTCAAGTTTCGTTAAGGCATGCACACCTTGTTGTTTCAACTGCTCTTGGATTTGACTTGGAACATCGGTTCTAACAACTGTTTGGACAAAATTACGCGATGTTGGGTGCTTCGGATGGCCAAACACATCAAGAACCGATCCCTCTTCGATTATTTTACCCTCTTCCATAACGGCAACTTTATTGCAAATTTTTTGAATCACTGACATCTCATGCGTAATTAACATAATGGTAATCCCGTATTCTTTATTTACACGTTGTAATAAATCAAGAATAGATTGTGTCGTCTGAGGATCTAAGGCAGAGGTTGCCTCATCACATAATAGTATTTTAGGATTTGAAGCAAGTGCTCTAGCGATCCCAACGCGCTGCTTCTGTCCACCAGAAAGTTCACTCGGATAGTTCATTGCCTTATCTGCTAAACCGACAAATGCTAATAATTCTGAAACACGCGCATGTATTTCTTTTTTTGATTTTTTCGCCAAGATTAACGGCATCGCGACATTTTTATAAATGGTCTTGGATTCTAGTAAATTAAAATGTTGAAAAATCATCCCAATTTGTTTTTTTATTTGACGAAGTGCGCTTGGTGGTTGATCAGCTAAGTGTGCACCATCAACGATAACACTTCCCTCTGTCGGCTCTTCCAGATAATTGACCAAACGAACTAATGTGCTCTTTCCTGCACCACTGTAACCGATCACCCCAAAAATATCTCCTTTTTCAATCCTTAAATCTACCCCTTCAAGGGCATGAATTTCTGTATCTTTTTTTTGATAAATTTTATGAATGCCGCGTAGCTCAATCATGATGGCCCCCCTTTTCAAAAACATGTTAGAAAAACGCATGTTCGCTTATCCTTAGGTGAATAGACTAATTTTTCTTATACTTATTTTAACAACCTTGCTTCTCGCTGATTTGCTAAAATTTATGCTTTCTATCCTAACACAGGACAAAGCGCATTGAATAGATCGGAATAATATGTATTACAGATAAAAAACATGACCTAACATCCTTATCATAAGGTATAAGTCATTGGCGTTCTTAATTCTTTAAACTTGAAATCCCCGCCTCAAAAGAGAGAGTGGAGATAACGTCTTGATTCACTCGGGGCAACAGGATGTTGGTCACACAAGCGTCTTCGCAGGACGCGAAGACGTTAGCTTGTGTTCCTCAGTTGGTGGGGTGGGTAAGATCGTAGACTAAAACCGCCACATCTTTAAGAAGGATTACATACGAAGACCACCATGTCCTGTAGCCCTCCGCCCACTGGTTGTTCATCTTATGCTTAAATGTATAAATTGAAAAGCAAGATAGCTTGGTGTTAATCATAGGTGCGCATATATTTAGTTACTTATTACTTTACCAAATGAACGCGTCAACTGTCTATTTTTTTAACTTTGATGAAGAAGCGGTCTATCATCACACCGCCGTGTAAGTATCTCTTGCAAAAGGGATTCACTTTAACCCCAGACTTCCTTTGCAATCTCAACAACATGCTTAAGTTTATTCCATTGATCTTCTTCAGTCACCAGATTTCCGTGGTGTGTAGAAGCAAATCCGCACTGTGGACTTAAACACAATTGATCAAGTGGAACATGTTCAGTTGCTTCTTTAATCCGTTTTTTAATCACTTCTTTATCCTCAAGCTCCGCGCGTTTTGATGTAATCAAACCGAGCACAACACGAGGTCCACCATTCGGGATGTGTTGTAATGGTTCAAAATCACCTGAACGGTCATCATCATATTCCAAGAAAAACCCGTTTACCTTTTCTTTAGCAAAAAGCGTAGGGGCAATTAGGCCATAACTACCGCCAAATGCATAGGTTGATTGATAGTTCCCGCGACAAATGTGAGTGGTAATCGTCAAGTCATCTGGTTTGCCTTCAAGGACGCCATTAACGACCCGAAGTGCTAAGTCTATTAAATAATCACGTGAATATGGTCCACTATCAAAATCAATGTCTGGTGATGATAACGCCGCTAAATAGACATCATCAATTTGCAAATAACGGACACCTGCCTGATAAAAGGCTTGCACTGCATCACGATAAGCTTGAATGATATCTGTAGCATAGGACTCATAGTCTGGATATATATCATGGTTAATGATATCCGCATGGAATAATTGGTTTGGACTTGGAATGGTTTGTTTTGCAATGGCTCGCCCATCAACAATTGCATTAAATTCTTTAAAGTCTTTAATAAATGGATGGTCTGGATTAAAAGAGATCTTGCCCACATTGCGGACATTATAGGGTTCAGTTTCAACCCCCGCAAAAGCATAGCCATGGTCTGGAACATAACCTTCAAACCCATTTAAATGTTCTAAGAAATCAATGTGCCACCAATCTCGGCGGAATTCGCCGTCTGTAACTACCTCTAACCCTGCCTCAATTTGTCGATTAACAATACGATTGATTTCTTCTGTCTCAACCTCTCGCCGTTCAACTAAACTAATTTTACCTTCTTTGTAATCACGTCTTGCTTTTTTTAACCGTTCTGGTCTTAACAAACTTCCTACGTGGTCTGCATGAAATGGTGCTTTAACTGTCATTTAAATCCCCTGCCTTTTATTTTAGTTTTGATAAGCTTGTTTCTAGGTCTAACATAATGTCTTCTTTCGCTTCTATTCCTATTGAAAACCTTAATAAGGTTTGATCAATGCCTCGAGCAATCCGTTCTTGTTCCGGAATATCTGCATGGGTCTGTGTCGTCGGATAGGTAATCAAACTCTCAACGCCACCGAGGCTTTCTGCAAAACTAATGATGCGAAGCTGTTCTAAAAAAGGTTTAACCCAAATCTGCTTTTGCAAATAAAAAGATAACATTCCCCCTTTTCCCGGATAAATAACTGATGAAATCTTTTCGTGATTTTGTAAATAATCAACAATATGCTTTGCATTTTCTTGCTGTTGTTTAAGCCGGAGCGGCAATGTTTTCATCCCCCTAATCACAAGCCAAGCATCAAAAGGGGATAATGTTGCCCCAATGTTATTATGCAATACCTCCAATCGTTCAGAAACTTCTGAATTTTTAGATACAACTAGACCTGCTAATACATCATTATGTCCGGCCAAATACTTAGTCGCACTGTGAATGACGATATCCGCCCCAAGCGCTAACGGTTTTTGTAAGTAAGGGGTATAAAATGTATTATCTACAATTACCTTGAGATCAAATGATCTTGCCACATTACTCACTTCTACAATATCCAATTCTTCTAAAAGGGGGTTAGTAGGCGTTTCAAGAAAAATTGCTTTCGTCGTCGGACGAATCGCTTGGTTTAATGCAACACTATCTTTAAAGTCCAAATAACTGATCTCGATTTGATATTGCTGTGAAAGGTGATCAAATAAGCGATAAGTCCCTCCATATATATCTGTAGGCACAAGAAGATGGTCTCCTGCTTGGAACAATGAAAGAACTAATTGGATAGCAGCCATTCCAGAACTACAAGCAAACCCGTGTGTTCCCCCTTCTAAGTCAGCAATTCCCTGCTCTAAAACATGTCGCGTCGGATTCTTTGTCCGGGTATAATCATAGCCCGTTGATTCACCTAAAGTAGGATGACGATAAGCCGTTGAAAGGTGGATCGGTAGGCTAATCGCACCCGTATCATGATCGCCACGATTCCCTAATTGAGTCAAAAGTGTTTCATCTCGGTACATCGTTCCTTCACCTCATTTCAAACAAATATTTAATTGCCTCACACTTACCCTGAAAATGCTCATGTCTAAACAATCACTCAAGGCTTTTTACTATGGATATTAAAAAAAGACCTTCTAAGAAGAAGGTCTTTATCAATAACAGAGCCGTTCTTCTTATCTTCTAGGCATTGCCTATTGGAATTAGCACCGTACCTTATCGCATAAGGTGGTTGCTGAGACTTCATCGGGCCAATCCCTCAGTCTCTCTGGATAAGAATTATTTAATTACGTTAAGTTTATTATACAAGTTTATGAAAAGCAATACTTTTTTATTTTCCATTTGAAAATTCCATCAGCTCTTTCCTTAAATCAAACGTACGAGCCACTGTGAAAATGCTTATATGACTATGCGTTTGAAGCCTTTGCTGCTTTATTAGCAGCCACTTCAGGATCTTCTCCTTGCTCAACTAAAAGAGCTTCTCTATCTAATGAACGAAAGAATGGATAATAGAGCGCTAAAGAAACAAACAATAGCACTAACTGTAAAATCGGGACACGCCATCCACCCTCTAAAAAGCCATTTATAAAAATCGGTGTTCCTAATGGGACACCTATTCCTCTCAGAGGTTCAACTAGGCCAATTGTTGTTGCAATCATAGCGATGATACTTGTCGCTAATGGGGCAATAATTAATGGAATAAGCAATTTCATATTTAAAACAAGTGGAACACCGAACATAATTGGTTCGTTAATCCCTGTTAGTCCTGGAACAACAGCTAACTTCCCTAATGTTTTGTAGCGCTTAGATTTAGCCATCAATAATAAAACTGCTAACCCAATCGTTGCACCGGTACCGCCTATTGCCGTATAGGTCATAAAGAATGCACCACCAGCTATCGTATGTGGCAGTTCTACACCTGCTTGATAGGCTTCTAAATTTTCTAATCGCAAACTTGTCCATATCGGCAAGATAACCCCCATGACGACAATCGTACCATGAATACCGAAAAACCAAAGTAAACTCATCACAAAAACGACAATTAAATAAGCCCACCAACTTCCACCTAGATTCACAAGAGGAACTTGAACTAAAGTATAAATAAACTCATGTATATTTCCAAACGGCGTTAATTCAAAGATCCCTCTAATCATTAACATCAGAATAATCGCCATAAAAGCAGGGGTTAATGCTGCAAATGACTTCTCAATTGTCGGGGGAACACCCTTTGGCATCTTAATATAATAACCATTGGCAATAATGAGTGTGGAAAGTCTTCCAATCAATACACCGATCAATATCGCAACAAATAACCCTGTTGATCCTAACCACTGAAAACTTAAAGCTAAGGTTGCCTCGTCATTTAACACGCCCAAAGGTGTAACAATGAAGAAGCTCATTAAAGCGACGACACCAGCGGAGAAGGCATCACTTTTAAATTGAGTTGCTGTTGTATAAGCAATGGCAAATACAGCATACAAAGCAAGTAAATCTATCGTGATCATCGGCGGTATTTCCGTTAACGCTTTCAAACCTGTATTTACTAAAAATGTTTGATAAGCTGGAATATTAATGGTATCAATTAAAGTGAAAATAGCACCACCTAAAATAATAGGCAAAATCGATGACAAGCCATTCGAAATACTGTTTATATACTTATTTTTTTGTATAGCCGAAGCAAATTTTTGAACTTTAACACGAAAACTTATTGTTTGACTCATGACAAGACCCCTTTATTTTTATAATCAATGAATACATTGTCACCTTACATCACGCGCTAATCAGCGATGTCTATAGTCGTAACAGCAATATTATGATCAACTAAGTCTTTCAATCGATCTTCTATGTCACCTCTGCGTTTCTAGCATAGCTATACAGCTGGCAAAAGTTCTGCTGCTACAAGCATCAACGCTTTTGTCTTTTCCTCTATTTACTGCAACTTCATTCAATTATCAACTGACATACTGACAGAAAAAACGCACATTCATGCTAATGTTTTTCACTTATCTTTATCCTCTACTTTGAGTTGGCTTTCTAACCGAATACGACACTTAATTTCTTCGACCATCTCAATCGCCAACTCTTTAATGGTTAAAGCATTCATCAAATGATCCTGTGCGTGTACCATTAATAAAGAGACAGCTGTTTGAACACCTCTAACTTCAGCTTGAATTAACTGAGTCTGCACTTGATGCGCAACATTTAAACTGTCCTTTGCTTTATTGAGCAAAGCTTCAGCCTTAGTTATCTCTCCACTTCTTGCCTCTCTAATGGCCTTTATACAATTTGCCCTTGCATCTCCACCGTTTGTAATAATTTGCATGATTTCTTGTTCTAATTCCATTATAATCCCTCCACATCAGATCAGCAGTTCAAGTTCTGCCATAAATTGACGAAAATTTTTTGTCTGGATTAACCGTTGTCGTATATAGTCATGATCCATCAGTCGCATTAACAAACGACTTAATTCCTTATGCAAAAACAAGTGACCAGACTTCAAGTTAATTAAAAAGATAATTTGAATCATTCGCTCATTATAGTAGATTGGCTCAGGTAATAACGTGACACTAACCGCATCTTTAATAGCGTCAAGCTTCATCGCATGCGGGCCGGCCACACCACTTCGGTAAACCGTGGTAAATTTCTTTTCCCTCTCTAGCACAGACTCAGGGAAATGGTCAACAGCATACCCTTTAGTAACCAAGTCATTCGCTCTTAACTTTAATAAACTTAAATAATCGATATCGCTTTCCCCTCGATAAAAGATATCTTCATTAAACAAATCTTTCAAACTCGTTATTTCTTGATTATCTAGTTTGTGATAAATTTGAAAAGAAATAATATCTTTTATTCTTCGCATTTCATTTTCATCTATCCATTCGTTAATTTGAATAATTGGGACCTGGGCATAACTGGCTTCCATTGGCACGGTACTTAAAAACAAATCAGGTGGATCATCTTTATATTGTTTAAAGTTGTTAATGGAAGCTGTTGAAATATAAGCATTTGAGAAAATATTTTCTAAACTTAATCTAAGTAGTTCAGCACTACCACCACCTGTTGTACAAATAACAACAATCCGTTTATACTTTTCTAACGAGACGCTTTTAATCCGCTCTAAATGTGCAGCAAAATGAATCGCTACATAACCCACTTCATCACGTGACATCTGATAACCGTATTGCTTCTCAATTAATTCACTAAATCGAAAGGCAATAACAAAGACATTCGCATATTTACTATATATTTCTTCAACTAAAGGGTTTTCCAACTGCATATTATAGTACAGTCGCTTCATTAAAGGGAGCATGTGAAAGAGTAAATCATTTCTAAGAACTGCGTCATTAGTAAAATACGTGGAAAATGCACGATCCAATGTTTGTAAAATATCGCCTAGTTGATTATCTATTTCAGCCTTTTCTTGATCATCAATTTTACCGATAGAAACTTTACCAGAAATATGTGCAGCTAAAAACATCATTTCACTTTGTGGTAAAACAACATCATATTTTTTATTAATCCAAGTTACGATCTGTTCCGCAACCTGAAAGTAAGCTTTATCTGGCTCAACTTTTAAATGCTTGTATGAAGAAACAAAATTACTTTTTAACGACCTGAAAATTAAAATCCGAATGTGTCGTACGACATTTTCAAAAGCAACATCACTCATTTTTAAATCATTAACCATTAAAGCCTCATTAACGATCTTTCTCAATTCATCTAAGTTAAACACGTGTCTAAATGTCTTAAATTCTTTAACAGGCGTTAAATAGTAGTCTGTTAAAACATATTTCGAAAAAGCTCTTCGATAATCACTCTCTTCCCCTAAAACACGCAAACCGTAATGTACTTTCTTTTCTAAAAAAAGATCAGCAGCTGAAACCTGCTTTTCCACTTCTTTTAAGTCTTTCACAATTGTATTACGACTTACATCCATACTGGTTGCAATCTGATCAATCGTTACATAGTCTTCGGCTTGGAGTAAAAACGAAATAATGAGATTAACGCGCTGTTGAGGATTATAGATCTCACTTCTTTGCATTGCCTTGTGTACAAACTGATCGTACCCTTCACGAGAAGTAATATGAAGAACATATCCTTGTCCGCGAATCAATTCAATCTGAAAGCCATTTTTGCTTCCAATTTGATTTGAATCCCGTACAATATTCCGAATAGAACTTTCTGATAAGTCCATTTTCTCTGATAGTACAGCTTTTGTAACTGGGCGATCATCCTTTTCTAAAATTCCCAGTAATGTCATTGTTCTCATATTATTTCACCTCTACACCTTAAAACATTTATCCCCTAATAACATGTGTTCAAAGGGCTCAGCGAAATTACCAAGCCCCTTAACCACTAACTTACTGACGCGCTATTACTCGATGCTGACTGAGTAGACTCACCTTCTACACGAAGTGCATCACGGTCTAAACTGCGTAAAAATGGATAATACATCACAACAGATACAGCGATCAGTATAGCTTGTAAAATAGCTACTCTAAAACCACCTTCTAGAAAACCATTAACAATCAGTGGCGTTCCTAATGGTAAGCCAATTCCTCGTAATGGTGGGACGATCCCGGCAAATGTGGCAATGATAGCAATCACTGATACGACAAGCGGCGTAAATATTAATGGAATTAATAGCTTCATATTTAGGACAATAGGTATACCAAACATAACCGGTTCATTTATACCCGTTACACCCGGAATAATCGCAAGTTTCCCTAACACTTTATAGCGTTTTGATTTAGCAAATAACAACACAAGAGAGAGACCTATGGTCGCACCAGTACCACCTAGAGCTGTGTATACCATGAAAAATGACCCGCCAGGAATCATATGCGGTAAAGGTTCTCCAGCGCGGAAAGCCGCTAAATTTTCTAAGCCTAGGCTCGTCCAGATTGGCATAATGACACTCAAAACGACAATCGTTCCATGAATACCGAAGAACCAAAGCACACTCATTGCTGCAACAATAATAAGATAGGCCCACCAACTACTCCCTAAATTAGTTAATGGCACTTGTAAAATAGAATATATAAATTCATGAACATTACCAAACGGCGTAGCTTCAAAAACCCCTCTAATTAACAGCATAGTAAAAATAGCCGTAAATGCTGGTGTCAAAGCAGCAAATGACTTTTCAATTGTAGGGGGTACACCTTTCGGCATTTTGATATAAAGACCTCGCTCTAAAATAATCGGAACTAACCTTCCAATAAATACCCCAATAATGATAGCGACAAATAACCCTGTCGCCCCTAACCATTGAAAGCTTAACGCCATCGTCATATCATCATTTAGGACGCCAATTGGTGTTACAATTAAAAAACTCATTAAAGCGACAATACCACTCGAAAAACCATCACTTTTAAACTGTTTGGCTGTATTAAACGCAATCGAAAATACTGCATATAAAGATAATAACTCAATAGTTATAGCCGGCGGTATTTGTGTTAGCGCTTTCAAATTGGTGCTTTCTAAAAAATTTTGGTACGCTGGTATATTGATTGTATCTATTAATGTAAAGATTGCCCCGCCTAATATGACAGGTAAAGCAGATGCTAACCCGTCAGAAATACTATTTACGTAACGATTCTTTTGAATGATAGAAGCAAACTTTTGAATTTTTATTTTCATATCCGCATCTTTACTCATTATTTTAACCCCCTATCCATTATTCATCAATTCAAATGCAACATCAAGCACTTTTCCACCGTTCATCATACCATAGTCGGCCATATCAATAGTTGTGACTGGCATCTCGTTATTAACAAGCTCTTTCACTTCATCTTCGATATGTCCCATTTGAGGACCTAACATAATAATATCTGCCGGTAAGTTTTCAGTGATTTTGCTTTCACTACACGCCTCAATAAAAACATCCTCACCTCTTTTTATAGCTTCTTCTTTCATCTTTTCAACCAACATACTTGTCGAAAACCCCCCTGCACAAGCTAACAGTATTCTTTTACTCATCATAAACCCTCCTCTTTTATTTTTTCAAAATGTCCCTAAAACACCTTACAGTTTTATTGTAAACGGATACATTAAAAAGAAAAAGAACAATAATTATCACTTAAAATGCAAAATATGGACTAATAAAACGAACCTTAAATCAGTAGGCACTGTTGTTCTTCTAACACCAATTGTTAGTTAAGTGAATCAGGACGTTAAGCCTCACAACTAGATTTGTCTATTTTGAGCGTGGTGTTTTACAGTGGTTTCTGTGATAAAAGTGTAAATAAAAAGAGCCTAGGACAAAAGAGTAACAAGATAAGAAAAATCCGAACATTAATGTCTGATACATATAGCGCTTCGGTAAAACACTTCGCTTTCCGTGGGCACGGCTTCGGGCCTACAGGA
>NZ_JH976434.1:449220-474091 GCF_000306965.1 Amphibacillus jilinensis Y1
TCACCCTCTTTCCATGCTTATTCTAAATCAACTTTACTTTAGCCGTCGAACCAATGTCTAGTGTGATTGGCAATTTTAACAAGAAATAGCATGACGGGAACTTCGACAATAATCCCGACCGTTACAGCTAATGCTACGGGAGAAGTCACACCAAATAGCGCAATCGCCACAGCTACTGATAATTCAAAAAAGTTAGAAGCACCAATCATCCCAGCAGGTGCAGCTATATCATGTGTCAGCCTTAACTTCTTTGATGCATAGTAAGCAATAAAGAAGATTAGGAATGTTTGAATAATTAAGGGTACGGCGATTAAGCCAATATGGGCTGTGTTTGCTAGAATTGTTTCGCCTTGGAATGAAAAAATGATTAATAATGTCAAAAGCAAACCGATCGTCGTCGTCTGATTAAACTTAGGTAAAAATTGTTGTTCAAAATAATCAATCCCCTTTTTATTGACCATCATTACGCGTGTTGCCAGGCCTGCTGCTAGCGGAATAACAACAAACAAAACAATCGATAAAATTAATGTATCCCATGGGACAGAAACACCCGTCACACCAAGTAATAGAGCAACAATAGGTGTATATGCAAATAAAACAATTAAATCATTGGTCGCCACTTGAACAACCGTATAAGCTGGGTTTCCACGGGTTAAATGGCTCCAAACAAATACCATCGCAGTACAGGGTGCTGCACCTAGAATAACTGCACCAGCTAAATAATCCTGAGCTAAGTTATCTGAAATAAATGGACTAAAGACAACATAAAAGAAGAATGCCGAAATACCGTACATCGTAAAAGGCTTGATCAACCAGTTAACCACCCAAGTAACATATAAACCTTTACGATCACGACTAACATGTTTTACACTCTTAAAATCAACTTTCATCATCATTGGGTAAATCATCACCCATATCAAAATCGCAATCGGAATTGAAATTTCCGCATATTCAAATTGACTAAGAAAATCCGGAATGGCTGGTATAAAGCGGGCAATGAGTACACCACCAACCATACATAACAACACCCACACCGTTAAATATCTTTCAAAAAAGCTAATACCTGAAAGCTTCTTCTTATCCATAAAATCACTCCTTCTTGTTACTGACAATTTATACGCTTGCCTGATTCAATCAACTGCTGAATTTTATCATCCTGTGGTTCTACTTCTGCTAAAATGAGTTTAATAAGCGGGTGGGCTGGATGCTTAGCACTAAGTGCATAGAATATCCACTGTCCACTTCTTTCTTCTCGAACAATTCCAGCATCACGAAGCTTTCTTAAATGCTGACTAATCGCAGGTTGACTCATTTGAAAAATATCAACAAACTCACAAACACAGCAAGCATTGGTTTCAAGTAATTTCAGCATCGTTAGCCGTGTTTTATCACTAAGTAATTTCAGCAAAAGTGCCGTTTGCTCAATATCGATTGCAACTTTTTCCATTATCTAACCCCCTCATATAAATTGCATAGACTTTTTTTAACTCAATAACTCAACTTTCGCCCACTGAAAATAGTCCTTCAACCTTGATCGTATTCAATAGACTCGGTATTCAATATCCTTGTTAACTTTACTTCTGCATGGTTGTACCGCATGCGACCTTCTCATACGATTAGAACGTTATTTCATTCTGAAAAGCGGAACATATCTCACCTGCGAGTCTAAAATTAAAGTTTTGACAACACCGTTGCTTTCACTGCTAAGGGAAGCTTCCACAGGAGTCACCACCATCTGTTCTAGGTAACACTAAGTGTAAAGATGAGCTGAGCAACTGAATATAATCATATAACGATATACTTATATAATCAAGTGCTTATATAAAATCTTTACAGTCATTTAACACTCTAAAAACTTGCATTCTTAATTTAGACTGTTCATAATAACATATAAAGGTAGAATCCCCTTAGTGGATGTTCGTACACAATTAAAGATTGAAAGAGGTTATCAAGATGGGGAAAACACATCGCTTCACATTAGGAGAAGAAATTGCCAATGCAATCACACACGGGATTGGTACGTTATTAAGTATTGCAGGACTTGTACTGCTCATTATCTTTTCAGCATTACATGGATCAGCTTGGCATGTTGTTAGTTTTATCATCTTTGGGGTGACGATGGTTTTTTTATATACATCGTCAACATTATTACATAGCTTGCCTGAAGGACGGGCTAAAGCTGTTTTTGAAATTTTAGATCATTCATCGATCTATTTCTTTATCGCTGGATCTTACACCCCTTTTATGTTAATAATTGTTCGTGGCACCATGGGATGGACGCTGTTCGGTCTGGTATGGGCTCTAGCAATCGGTGGTACCATCTTTAAAGTATTCTTTGTTAGACGTTTCGTGCTCGTGTCAACGATACTTTACGTTCTAATGGGGTGGCTAATTATTATTAGTTGGCCTTCATTAGTTATGAACTTCTCGGCGACAGGGGTGACATTACTTGTCCTAGGTGGTATTCTCTATACGTTCGGCGCCATTTTTTATGTGTGGCGCGGCTTCAAGTTTCACCATATGGTATGGCATCTATTTGTATTAGCCGGAACGATCACGCATTTTTTTGCGGTTTTACTCCACGTACTGCCAGTCAAAGTCTAAGTTAACTTAAAAGATTCCCATTAGCAAAAATAAAGCAGTAGCGCCCAAACATACTAAGAGTAGTATGTTTGGGCGCTACTTATGATCAGCCATGTTTTCTTTATAAGTCTGGACGGTTATCTGTGATAAAGATAGCGCTATAGCATGTTCTTTTCATCAGCCTGACGCTCATTACTGACTCACACGTTGGCCCTTCATCAATTGAACACGATTTAATACTAAATTCAACTGACTTGTCAGCTTCTTCAGTTGCTTTAACTCGTTTGCTGTGATAATCGATAAAACTTCTCCACCTTCTGATCCCAGCCGACCCGTTCGCCCTGCTCGATGTACATATTGGTCAACCTCTCGTGGCACATCTAGCTGAATAACCGTATGTAAATGTTTTATATCTAATCCACGTGCCGCCACATCTGTTGCCAAAAGCACATCTAACTCCCCTTGATTAAATGCTCGAATCGCCTTTTCACGTAACTGTTTAGTCACCTCACCATGTAATGATGCAACTTTTAAACGGTGATGTGTTAATTTTTCAAAAAAAACATTTAAATCGCTAATGTCTTTAAAGAAAACAAGCGGTTGAATCGATTCATTTCGAATTAACTTTCTCAATATGTCAACCTTTTCTCTCACTTCACAAATCAGGTATTGGTGAGTGACTTCAGGTGTACCTGCATCTTCTCGATCTATATGAACAACCTTTGGCTGATCGACATACTTGCCAATGCTGTCAATAAACGCATCAGATATTGTCGCAGAAAACACAGCCCGCTGTGATGCTTTGGGGGCAGATTTGATAATCCGTTCAATCGTGTTTTCATGTTCAGTAGTCATAAATTGATCTGCTTCGTCTAAGATAATGGCTTTAACTTGATGCATCTTCAATTTTTTTTGCTGAACAAGCTCCAAAATACGTCCAGGTGTGCCAACGACGAGTTGGGGTTTCTTTTTTAACTTTTCAATTTGACGTTTGATATTGGCACCACCAATTAAAGCAAGGGTATTGAGATGACTATCTAAAGTAAAAGTTTGCACAACGCGATAAATTTGCATGACCAATTCATGTGAAGAAGCAAGGATTAGTACTTGCATTTGTTTTTGTTCTGGATCTAGTTTTTCTAACATAGGCAATAAGTAAGCTAATGTCTTACCACTCCCAGTCGGTGAAGAAGCAATCACATGATGATCAGCTAATAATAATGGCATCACACTTTCCTGAATCGGCGTCATCGCTTGATAGCCTTGATTCTGCCACGCTTGCTTAATAAAAGTTTGGAAGTTATCAATTTGCATAAGTGTTCTCCTTTATTGTAAATATTGCTAAGACAGTATAACATAGTATTTCTTTAACGTATGAATCGATTCTACACTAATGAATCATTAAATAAGTGATTTATACCAATTGTTTTCTCTACCTCTAATACAAATGCGATCCCTTTTCCAGGTTGTTTTAAACCGACATCTTCATTGATAACACGCAAGACTTCTGCTGTCTTTTTGCGGTCAATTAAAGTCAGCACCAACTCTTTCTCAGGTTCTATCATAATGTTAAATAATTTCGCCTTTTCGTGGATACCCGTACCACGTCCATGGATAATCGTGCCGCCATCTGCACCTGCACGCTTTGTAGCATCAACAACTTCTTCTGAATCGCCATTATTAACGATGGTTACAATAAGGTCATGCTCTATCTCTCGTTCACTCATATCTTTGATATCCTCCTCTCGACTACAATCGACAATTTGATCACCTAATAGATGCGAAATACCTAAGACTTTCTTGATATCAATAACGATAGCAATCCCTGGCGTCTTCTTGTCTAACTTAGCTGTTGATTCAATAGCTGTTAATACATCTGCATATATCATTTCTGATATAAGGGTAAAGATCACTTCACGCTCTCTGTTTACCGGGATTCCTAAAAAACGTTTCCGCTCTTTGAGACGTAAACCCGTCCCTTGTACGATCGTTCCACCTTCAGCACCCGCCAACCTCGAGGCATGAACAACTTTTTTCGCTTCTTCCTTCTTCACAATTGTTATAATTAACTTATGATCTTGAATGCGTCCAAACAATCCTATCGACCTCCCGTCTGCTGAAATAACTTACCAAGTATCAATACAGAGAGTATCGGCGCTAATGCAACTAATGCAATCATACCAAATCCATCAATTAAAGGATCACGCCCTTCTGTTACCGAAGCGATCCCCACAAACATCGCTAGCATAAAAGTAGCAATCATCGGCCCTGTGACAATTCCACCTGAATCAAAGGCGATCGCAGTAAATAATTTACTTGAACCTCTAGCCAGCATAAAAGCGAACAAATACCCCGGCAGGACATAGTACCAAATCGAAAAACCAACTAATACTTTGACCATCGATAAAGCAATCGATAGACCGACACCTGTCGAAATTGTATATAGCAAGAGTTTTTTTGGTATGTACCCTCCTGAGACTTTGTCAACTTGATGGATTAAGACTGTTACTGCTGGCTCTGCATAAGCAGCAAAAAAACCAAGTACAAAACCGATCGGAACAAGTAACCATATCTGGTCTAGCTGTCCCATCTGTTCACCCATCAGCTCACCAATAGGTAAGAAACCAACATTGACGCCCTGTAGAAATAGCGATAAACCGAGATAGGTTAATGCAAACCCGACTAAAATATCGACGACTTTTCTTGCTTTTAGCTTTAAGAAAAACAATTGGAATATACAAAAAAATAGCAAAAGCGGTATTAAGGCTAAGGCTACTTCAAATAAAACAGTAGTAAAACCGCTCCATATCGCATCACTCATCCATACACCGCCCCTAACAGCAACACTGAAATAACAGGGCCAATAGACGCAAGCGCAATAAGACCAAAACCATCTCCAGTCCGAGCTCGACTACGTAAGACAGAAGACACACCGGTACCTAATGCAAGAATAAACGGAACAGCCATTGGTCCCGTTGTTGCACCTCCTGCATCAAGTGAAATTGGAACAAAAGTCGCCGGCGTAAACAAAGCCAATATAAAGATTAAGCTATAGCCAACAGCCAATAACTTAATTAGAGATATGTTAAAAATAATTCTCGCAAGTGCTAGCGAAACAAACACCCCAACACCTATTGCAACTGCACCAACAAGTATGGTTGCTGGCACCTCACCACCAGAAACAAAATCAATTTGACTGCTAAGCACCTGTACACCAGGTTCAGCCATTGTAACAGCAAATCCTAATAAAAAACCAAACAGCAAAATTAGGCTTAACTTCTGCGTTTTGGATAATGAAGAACCAATCATTTCACCTACAGGCGATAAACCCACCTGAACACCAAGTAAGAATAAAAAAATACCGATACTTGCTAATAATGCCCCAGCAATAAAACGCCAAAAAATTTCAATTGGCATTGAAACAAGCGTAAACTGTAGAATTGTAATTATGATAGTAAGCGGCAATATTGAACCTAGAACTTCAAAGAACGTCTCCTTTAAGCTTTCCATTCGATAACCCCTCTCACTAATCAGTATAACAATTATCTTAGGCAAAAGCGATGAAATCAGATAGCATCATTACTTTGTTAGTGTAACCATCTTCTAAACGTTTAGATTAAAAAGTGCTTTCAGCTCGTCATCCTCCCTCTTATTAGCACCATCTGTAAAACGCCATCCAAAAAAAGAAAGCAGAGCTGATCTATATAGGTGTGAGCTAACGGACACTACTCTCCTGCTTCACTTAACGACTACGCAGTGCGAGAAGAACGAAAACATTCCCTTATTGCAGCTTCATATTATTATGGAATATCAACGCTAGCTACATGATAAACAGCACTTTTTGTTGAGCAAACGCTTTCTCTAATTATTTAATTTTGACAAAATCATTTTATGCTCAACAAAAAAATACATTGAAAACGTTTAATTTATAGATTATAATACTTATAGATTTTAAGTGCAATCGTTAGCACAAATTTTAATGTTAGGGGTTTTACTATGAAAAAATTTGGATCTTTTGACTTCTGGCAAAAGCTCGGTAAGGTGTTGCTTGTTGTCGTTGCGGTCATGCCAGCTGCTGGTATTATGATCTCTTTAGGTAAAGTCGTTTCGATGTCTGGAGGTGATATCTCATTCATTTTAGCGATCGGACGTGTCATGGAAGAAATGGGATGGGCAATTATTGGTAACTTGCATATCTTATTTGCTGTTGCAATTGGCGGATCATGGGCAAAGGAGCGTGCCGGAGGAGCATTTGCCGCTCTACTTTCATTTATTTTAATTAATCGAATAACTGGGGCAATCTTCGGTGTCAATGCTGATATGGTTAATGATGCAGAGGCCACCATCAATTCTTTGCTTGGTCATGAACTTATTGTATCCGATTACTTTACCCTCATATTGGAAGCGCCTGCATTAAATATGGGGGTGTTTGTTGGTATTATTTCAGGATTTATTGGGGCACTTGTATTTAATAAGTATTATAACTTTAATAAGTTACCACAAGCATTAGCATTCTTTAATGGAAAGCGCTTCGTTCCTTTTGTTGTCATTTTTTGGTCTGTGTTAATAGCCTTTGGATTAGCAATTGTTTGGCCATTTATTCAGGGACTTCTTAATAATTTCGGTCAATGGATCGCCGGTTCACGCGATAGTGCACCGATTGTTGCACCGTTTGTGTTTGGTACGCTTGAGCGATTGTTGCTACCATTCGGTTTGCATCATATGTTAACCGTACCTATTAACTACACAGAATTAGGCGGCATCTATACCATTTTAACGGGAAGTAATGCTGGTTCTGCCGTAGCAGGGCAAGATCCCTTATGGCTTGCTTGGGTATCAGACTTAAATAATTTAAGAGGGGCTGGTGATACAGCGGGATATGAAACGTTATTAAATGAAGTCACTCCAGCCCGCTTTAAAGTAGGGCAAATGATTTTAAGTTCTTCGACATTAATGGCGGCTGCGCTTGCTATGTATAAAAATGTTGACCCAGCAAAAAGAACGAAGTATAAATCAATGTTCTTATCAGCTGGATTGGCTGTATTCTTAACAGGCGTAACTGAACCCATTGAATTTATGTTTATGTTTGCAGCTCCACTACTATACGGTATATATGCTGTGATTGCTGGTCTAGCTTTTGCTATGGCTGATATTATTAATTTACGTATTCACACCTTTGGAAATATCGAATTTTTAACACGTTTGCCAATGACGATAAACGCTGGTTTAGTAATGGATTTAATTAACTTCCTTTTAGTTAATGTTGCATTTTTCTTCTTAACCTACTTTATCTTCAGTTATATGATTAAAAAATTCAATATCCCAACCCCTGGTAGGGCTGGAAACTATACGGACGAGGAAAGCAATGATAATCAAAATGAAATCTCAAACAAAGCTGATAAAACCAATCGTACAGCAGCTGAAATTGTAACGTTGTTAGGTGGCGAAACCAATATTGTTGAGGTAGATGCTTGCATGACCAGACTGCGCGTAACGGTTAAAGACCGTGAGCATGTTGCTGATGAAAAAGCTTGGAAACGAAATGGCGCATTAGGCCTTGTTCTTAAAGATAAAGGGGTGCAAATTATATACGGCCCTAAGGCTGATATCTTAAAATCAGAAGTTCAAGACTACCTTGGTGATTAAGACGTGAAGCTATTAACGTTAAACACTCACAGTTGGCAAGAGAATAATCAGCAACAAAAAATAGAAACACTCGCTAATGTTATAGTCGAACAGCAATACGATGTCATCGCTATCCAAGAGGTCAGTCAATTGATTCACTCAACTCCTTTAGGAGAAAACCCAACGATCCATCAAGATAATTATGGCTACTTACTACTCAATGAACTAAGGGCATTAGGCTGTGATGATTATCGGTTTTGTTGGGCCTTTGCCCACATAGGTTATGATATTTTTGAAGAAGGAGTAGCGATTTTAACAAAGCATCCAATCATCAGCCAAGAAATGATTACGTTAACAAATCAGGCAGACTCAAACTCTTGGAAGAGTCGTGTTGCGCTAAAATTAACTCTATCATACGATGAGATGATGATTGATGTTTATTCCTGTCATTTAGGTTTTTGGGAAGATGCAGAGGAGCCATCAAAACTGCAATTCAAACAATTACTGGCCTCCACTACACATGAACGGCTAACCTTTTTACTCGGTGATTTTAATAGTGAAGCGAGCAAAAAGAATCAAGGTTACAGCCTCATGAAAAAGCAGGGTTGGTTTGACACCTATCTATTAGCGAATAAAAAAGATCAAGGCACAACGGTTTCAGGTGCAATAGCTGGCTGGAGCCAAAATCATAAAGACAAACGGATTGATTATATCTTTACAAACCAAAAATTAGATGTTATTCAATCTCAAACTATATTTAACGGGATTAACGAACCCATTATATCTGACCATTTTGGAATTCATGTTAACATTAATCTGTAAGTGACAGATTATGCTTTCCTTCCATATATCGTTATATTTACTTTGGACATCATTGCAATTTAAAAACGGATTGCTAGTTACAGCAATCCGTTTTTTATTAAGATTCAATCATTTCTCGCACCTTAATGATCTCCTCGTCAGGGACAAGATAATAATAAATATTATTAATCATCGTTCCAGAGCCTTGTATTTGATAGCTTTCAAAATTACGGCGGGTATTTCGATAATGCTGAAGTAATGTTAACATATCATTAAACTCTAAATTTGTACCCATATTGTTCCCTAGAATGTCTGTGAATTCTACAATTCGAGTAGCGTTAGAGATCGTTGCACCTTCATTAATAATTCCCTCAATTACTTTCCGTTGCCTTTCGGTTCGACCAAAGTCCCCGTCCGGATCTTGCTTTCGCATGCGAACATAGTTCATCGTCATATCGCCATTGAGATCAATTGGACCAAGTGGAAATTGGTAGCCACCTTGACTAAATTCAAGCTCATTATTGATTGTAATCGTACCTAACTCATCAACAAGTTCCTCTAACCCTTCCATATTAATACGTACAAAAAAATCAAGATCAATGCCTAGAAAGTTTTCAACTGTCTCAATTGCCATATCAGGACCACCAAAAGCAAAGGCATGATTAATCTTATCTTCCGTCCCCCGTCCAATGATCGTGGTACGTGTATCACGTGGAATGCTTACTAATGTCATTTCGTCAGTCTCAGGTTTTAGCGACATGACCATCATCGCATCAGAACGACCCGATTCCTCAGAATCCGCATCAATACCCAATAATAATATATTTAAATTTTCTCTATCGTCTAACTTTTTTTGCGTTAAATTGGAATCGATGGCTGAAACAGATTCATACATTTTGCCATCTACATTATTTTTAACACCAAAAAAAACATAGGCAGCATAAGAGCCGATTGATACGATTAAAATAAGTAAAATGATAAGCGGTGTTAATATCCACCAGTTCCGTTTCTTCTTGCCTTTTCTATTACGCTGTTTATTCGGATTCATTCCCATCGTCCTATCTATAAGAAATTAAAAAAGATACTCTATGTAAGTATATCAAAAAAGCTAAAATGTACAAGGTAATCAACAAATTTCATGCAAAATATGACAAAATATTCAACTTCACTTAACAGTGATCAATCCAACAGCTAGGTTTTGAATTTATTTCTATTTTGAGGGGGATGTTTTACGGACGCTTATCTGTCATAAACAACAGACACTAAATCGCGTAAGCGTTAATATTTCAATTATTACAATTATTTTACACCTTAATTAAATCACATGTGTGTAGGGTTATTATGTTTTATCCCAGGGTAGAGAATAGTGTACTACTTATAAAGGAGGAAAATCTTTTATGAAAAAATTATTAAGTGTTTTCGGTATAACATTCGTTTCACTTGGATTATTAGCGGCTTGTGATGGAGACATGGAAGATCCCGTTGAAGATCCTGCAGTAGATGAACCAGCCGAAGACCCTGCTGTTGACCAAGATGTTGACGAAGGATTGTAAGTACTTGCTTTAGCTTGTGATAGACTGAAAAATTTCAAATAAAATTAAACTTTTATTCTCAAGGAGGAACAAATCATGAAAAAATTATTTAAACTCTCAATCGCATCACTACTATCAGTAGGTATTCTAGCCGCATGTAACGGGGAGGTTGACGATCCACCAGCTGAAGATCCAGTTGAAGACCCTGTCGAAGAACCCGCTGATGACCCGATCGATGATCCAATCGAAGAGCCTGGCGATGACCCAGCCGATGATCCAATTGAAGAGTCTGGCAACGATCCGGCCGATGACCCAATCGATGAACCTGGCGATGATCCAATTGACGATCCTGATATGGATGAAGACTTGGAAGATGAAGAACAGTAAAAATATATTTAGAGGCTGGGACATAACTAGCCTAAAATGAAAGAAAAAGCATTTGATCACCGATTCTTGGTGATCAAATGCTTTTTTGTCCTTGCCTTTTGAATTGTTTGGGGATTGGCTGTTGTCCGAGGCAGTGTATTTCCTCAAATTCACTGCCATGAACGCGAAGCCCATTTCATTTTTCACCTTTTCGTTTCCTCTTACGGAGAATCGGGTGAACGCCAAATTAGCCTTCAAGAATCCGAAGACTGGCTCTACATCAATCTTTCGCTTGCCGTAGATTTCACCCGTTTTCTCTTCTGAAAGCTTTTCTCGAATATAGGCTTTTTGGTTCTCCCATGTTTCATTAATATACAGTCTCCGGTTATTTCCTTCTTTCGCTTTTGTACACCGGTCACGCAGTGGGCAGCCAGAACAATCTTCACATTCATAGGTTTTGAAATGACGTATGAATCCATATCTATCTTTTCTTGTTGAAGGATGACAGAACGAGAGCGTGCGATCGTTCGGACAAGTAAATGTATCTGTTTCCTCATCATATGCCCAATTGGCTGTATTCAAAGGGTTATTCTTAACCTTCTTTTTCTTCTCTTTCCGATATTGGTTGTAGGTGATCAAAGGGGAGCGATCTCTATTATTCACGACATCCATGTAATTCTGTTCACTGCCATAGCCGGCATCCGCTACAATATATTCGGGAAGATCGAAAAAGTCTTTTTCGATTGTATCCAGGAAAGGAATGAAGGTGCGTGTATCCGTCGGATTTGGAAAAATATCATAAGCAAGCGCATACTGGCCTTCGGTTGCCAGTTGCACATTGTAGCCGGCCTTAAGCTGTCCATTTTTCATATGGTCGTCTTTCATGCGCATAAAGGTGGCGTCATGGTCCGTCTTAGAATAGCTGTTTCGGCCGTCAAAAATCTCCATATCCACACGGTATTTCTCTTTGCGTTGTAAAAAATTTTGGAACTGTTTGCGATACTGCTTTGGTTCCTTGCGCTCCGAGCGTAACTCTTTTCGTACAGCAGCATCCTCACTTGCTTCAATTTTCTCATCATATGCCTGGACTGTTTCATCCAGGTTTTCAATAATGCTGGATAGCTCTTGTTCAGAAAGTGCGTCCCAACTTTCCCTTTCTAGCTCTGGGATAATCTCTTTTTCCAGAAGCTCTTCGTACATACGATTCGACCGTTCCACCAAACTGGCACTGTATCCTTCGACCGACTTTTTCCAGACGAATGTGTACTTGTTCGCGTTCGCCTCAAGTTTTGTTCCGTCTATAAAAATGGCTTCTTCCTCAATTTGTTTCTCCTCAACCAGTTTACAGCGGAACTGTACAAAGCACTGACGCAACAGTTCATTCACCTCAGGATGAACCCGGAAACGATTGATCGTACGATAGCTTGGCTCATAACCCTGGGCCAGCCACATCATACGCACACTGTCCTTCAGTAGCCCTTCTATCTTTCTTCCGGAGAACACAGACTGGGTATAGGCACACAGAATAATCTTCAACATCATGCGTGGATGGTACGCTGGGCAGCCTGTTGCACGCAAAAAGCCTGCGAAGGCTTCTTCAGGAATCGACTCCGTGAGCTCATTCACAGCGTAAGCAATATCATTTTCCTGCAATTTCATCTCCATATCGAGCGGTAAAACAACCTGATTTATGTTATAATCTTTAAACATAGGGAGACCTCCTTTGGATTAGGTTGTGGTGACTTTAATTCTAACAGAAGGTTTCCCTATTTTCCTGTCTAAAACATCAAAAAAAACGGATCTGAAGGAGATTTCTTCAGAATCCGTTTTTTTCTTTTAGTGGGTTTTGTCCCAGCCTCTTTATTTGGCTATAATATGTTGAAAAATATAATTTGATACATCAACACCTGTGCAGTCATAA
Organism: Amphibacillus jilinensis Y1; assembly: GCF_000306965.1. Classification (GTDB taxonomy): domain Bacteria; phylum Bacillota; class Bacilli; order Bacillales; family Amphibacillaceae; genus Amphibacillus_C; species Amphibacillus_C jilinensis. The sequence continues at coordinate 462,049 of NZ_JH976434.1, forward strand.
ATATTTTTAATATGTGCGTTGGAATTCACTTCACAGATGATGGGATCACCTGTATCATCAATCAGAAGATCAACCCCTGAGAAATCTGCCTTAACTGCTTGCGATGCTTTCACAGCTAAATCCAGAAATGACTGTCTCGGCTCTACTTGATGCATCTTACCTCCACTTGTTACATTTGCCCTAAAATCATGTTCTGAAATACGTTTCATTGCAGCGACTACTTGATTACCTACCACGTGAAGACGAATATCTTGCCCTTTACTCGATTGAATATATTGTTGATAAAGGTGTGATGTATGAAGTAGCTGTCTAGCCTTTTCTTCAAGCTGAATACGGTTTTCAATCAAGTAAACTTGTTCACCGAACGAACCGTATGCTTCCTTAATAATAAGCGGATACCATAGTTCATCCTCAATATAATTTAAAAACTGCTGATCTATTTCCTGTTTATCTTGAAATAGCATCGGAGCAAATATAGTTTTAGGCTGTGGAAGTTCGTGGATAGCTAAACATTGATGCATGAAGATTTTACTATCACACAATTCAATTGTTTTAGCTTTATTAAAAACAGGGATAGCTAATTGCTCTAAATGTTGTGCTAGTCGAATATCCTTATCTAAAAACAAAACAAAGTCAGGTCGATTGCTTTTATTTGCTAAACTTAGTTTATTTTGATCAACGCCAATATAGAGATCAAGATTTGATACAGGTTCGAGCTTTATATTAAACATCTTTGCTGTCTCAATATACCATTGATGAATGTCATTGAATTTCTGATTATTGATACCACCGTTATAAATAAGCCACGCTTTATAAAGCAAATAATCATCTCCTAAGTCTACTATCTTTAATAGTATAATACTTTAGTCACTATTTTTCGTGCTTTTTTTATTTTTTTTTCAAAAAATCAGACTATTGTTCTACATATTTTAGCGAAAAGTACGAAAATAATGAAAAGAGAGAAAAAAGCAAGACGAAGGAGATGTAAAAATGAATAAATTTACAAAAATTAAGTTTTTATTACCTTTTTTTATGATTACACTATTGATTGTACCTGTTGTTACTTCTGGGATCTTTTCTTACCAGAACACAGCCATTGTTGAACGTGCAACCATTGAAAAAGCTGAGCTAGAGGCATTAGGCGCAAAGTATAAAAATGCTTTTGCAGAATATGAAGCATTAATTGAAGCTTTCAGTCAACAAGAAGACTTTCAATTTGAAACGATTGATACTAACGTTGATGGCGATGCTGATTTATCAAATATGCCGACAGCTAACCACCCGAGTCTCACCCATTATTATAAAGATCTACTAAGTGAGATAGCCAGTGACGACGCTTATATTTTAAACTTGTTTATCGGGACAAGAGATGGGGCACTTTATTTAGATAATCTCCCAGACGTCGATTTGAAGGGCTATGATCCACGAGAAACCGAATGGTATCAACTAGCCTACGACGCTGAAGATGAAACGATTTGGACATCACCGTATATTGACACCGCAACAGGTCAACCTGTTATTACAGCGGCTAGAAGAATTAGTAATGAACAAGGGGACATTATTGGTGTAGTAGGTCTGGATTTTGATATGGCTCATTTAGCCGGTATGGTAAGAAGAGATATTTTAAGAGATACGATCATTATTACGCTTATCTCCTTAATCATCGGATTAGCGATTGTCTTTTATTTTGTTCGAGGCATGTTATTCAACCTTCATACGATTCGCAGTGAAATGGATCGTGTCGCCAATGGGGATCTCTCCGGTCAAGACGTGCAGACACGCGGGAACAATGAATTTAATGACTTAGCTAGCTCCGTCAATCAAATGCGAAAAAACTTAGCGACGATTGTCAATCGCGTAAAGACAGCAACAAATAAAGTCTCAAATCAAAGCCAAGTCCTATCTCAGGCCTCCGGTCAAGTCAAAGAAGGTAGTGAACAAATCGCCACAACAATGGGCGAGCTCTCTTCTGGTAGTGAGGAACAAGCGAACAGCGCCTCTGAACTTGCAACCATGATGGAACGATACAGTGAAAATGTTAAGAAAGCAAACAACAGCTCTAACCATATTTCCAAAGGAACAAATGAAGTAGTAAATTTAAGTGATGAAGGAACGAAACAAATCAACCAATCCGTTACACAGATGCAAAATATCAATCATATCGTTAAAGATTCCTTCACTAAAGTAAAAGGTTTAGATCAAAAGTCACAAGAAATAGGAAAAATTGTGACTGTTATTAAAGAAATTGCTGAGCAGACGAATTTATTAGCACTCAATGCCGCTATTGAAGCAGCCAGAGCAGGCGAGGAAGGAAAAGGTTTTGCAGTCGTTGCAGATGAAGTTAGAAAACTGGCTGAACAAGTTAGCCAATCTGTCTCCGATATTTCAGGTATTGTCCATACGATTCAATCCGAATCAACAGATGTAGCAAAATCATTAGAAGAAGGCTCACAAGAAGTCGATTTAGGTTCTAATCAAATTGAACAAACTGGTCAAGCTTTTAATAAAATTAACCACGCCATTTCAGACATGGTTCGTAGCGTACAATCTATCGTTGGTGACCTTACAGACATCGCCAATGACACAGAAAATATGAGTCGTTCAGTCGATGAGATTGCTTCCGTTTCTGAAGAATCTGCTGCTGCAGTAGAAGAGACTACGGCTTCTGCGGAAGAAACAAGCACCTCTATGGACAATGTTGCAAAAAGTGCTGAAGAGCTAGCCGAACTATCCGCTATTTTAGAAGAAGAAATTAATCGATTTACACTTTAAAAGCTTATCTAAGAAAAACTACCCTTCAACGAATGGAGTAATTTTTCTTAGACTTAGCACTTTTAAGTTTTTACTGTTTGTATTACAGATAACCATCCGTAAAACGCCTACTTTAAAATACAAAGTAGCGCCCATTTATTTAGGTGGGCGCTACTTTCCTGTGTTTGATGAAATAAAATAATGTCGATATTTAAATGATGACACCATTCTCAAAACAAACATCTAAGGCTGAAAGGCGCTGAGCAGAGGGAATATGCGAGACTCCTGCAGGAACAGCACGAGCTGAAGATCAACTTGGTAAAGTGATCTTCTTTTCCAAGTTAGCTGAAGCCGTGCCTGCGGAAAGCGAGTATATTTCCTCTGTGGTTCAAGCATCATTCTGTCATCCTTTAACGATGTTGAAATGAAGATCAAACGATCACTTGAAACATAGAATTGAAACATGACATTCATAAGTTTTTTTACTCACCAACGTCATTTATGTACAACCTCATTTTATATTTTCCTTAATCGGTTAAAAACAATACCCTGACAAGCTAGAAAGCTTGTCAGGGTATTTAAATTAATATTTAGCCGTATGTGTACCTGCTTCAATTTCTTTTTGATAGTGGCACGCCGCCATATGTTCCTCTTTCATGTAGTCTTCACTACGCAGTTCTGGCACATCCACTTTGCATTTATCGGTTGCAAATGGACAACGTGTATGGAATCGACATCCAGTCGGTGGATCGATTGGCGAAGGGACATCCCCTTGCAAAATGACACGCTCTTTTTTATGCTCAGGTTCCGGATCAGGGACGGGAATGGCTGATAAAAGGGCTTTTGTGTAAGGATGTTGTGGATTGTCAAAAATTGAATTTGTATCACCAATTTCAACAATCTTTCCTAAATACATGACGATAACACGATCAGAAATATGACGAACCACCCCTAAATCATGGGCAATGAACAAATAAGTTAAACTAAATTCTCGTTGTAACTTTTTCATTAAGTTAATGACTTGTGCTTGGATAGATACATCAAGAGCAGATACAGCTTCGTCAGCAATAATCAATTTAGGATCAACAGATAGCGCTCTTGCGATACCAATCCGTTGCCGCTGCCCACCGCTAAATTCATGCGGAAAACGGTCGGCTTGGTGTGCACCTAGCCCAACGGTTTCCATAAGTTCAGCGATTTTCTTGCCGCGTTCAGCTTTTGGAACAACGTTTTGAATATCTAATGCTTCTTCTAAAATTTGTCTTACTGTTTGACGCGGATTAATCGAAGCGTATGGATCTTGAAAGATCACTTGCAGATCTTTCCGCTTTTTACGCATCTTTTTCTTACTTAAAGCGAGTAAGTCCTCACCATCAAATTCTACTTCACCACTTGTCGGTTCATCTAACCGTAAAATTGCTCGTCCTGTCGTAGATTTACCACAACCTGACTCACCTACAACACTAACGGTTTCACCTTCATAAACATTAAAGCTAACACCATCCACAGCTTTTACATGGTTAACGGTGCGACCCAACATCCCACCTTTTATTGGGAAATATTGCTTTAAGTCTTTTACTTTAAGAAGTTCTTTTGCCATTAACATTCACCTCCGGATCGCCATCCCATTCGTCTGTGTAGATCCAACAACGGATCTGATTTCCATCTTCACTTTGCTCTAAATGAGGTAAACGTTCTTGGCAAATATCACTAGCAAACGGACACCTTGGAGCAAAACGACAACCTTCAGGGATCTGATCTGGTGCAGGTACAGAACCTTGAATAACCGTTAAATCTTCCTCACCTAAATCAATATCGTGTCGAGGTAAAGAATTTAATAAGCCTACTGTATACGGATGTTTTGGATTTTTAAAAAGATCTTTAACTGTTGCATACTCTACCACCTTACCCATGTACATAACAGCAACATAATCACATGTTTCAGCAACAACACCTAAATCATGGGTAATCATAATGGTTGACATACCTAAACGATCTTGTAATTCTTCCATCAATTCAAGAATTTGAGCTTGAATCGTTACATCTAATGCAGTTGTCGGCTCATCAGCAATTAACAATTCAGGATCACAGGCAAGCGCCATCGCAATCATAACCCGCTGTCGCATTCCACCGGAAAGCTCATGAGGGTATTGCTTCACCCGTTGCTTTGGCGAGGGAATGCCAACTAATTCTAGCATCTCTACTGAACGTAACATCGCTTCTTTTTTACTCATATTTTGATGAATAATAAAAGCCTCACTTATTTGTTGCCCTACAGTGTAAACGGGGTTTAATGACGTCATTGGTTCTTGAAAAATCATTGATATTTCATTACCGCGTATTTGCCGCATCTGACTTTCTGTTTTATCAAGGAGATTTTCACCTTTAAAGATGATCTCTCCCCCCTTTATTTTACCAGGATTTTTAATTAAGCGTAAAATGGAAAGGGAGGTTATACTTTTTCCAGAACCTGATTCGCCTACGATACCTAAGGTTTTCCCTTTAGGTACAGCAAAATTAACGCCATCAACTGCTTTAACTTCAAACTTTTCAGTAAAAAACGACGTTTGAAGGTTACGAACTTCTAGAATCGGTTCTTCTACTAGAATATCAGTTGTTTCAGCCATTATGTTCACACCTTTCCTTTCCTATTAATTAAGATCAATTCGTTTATTTAAAAATTTATATAGTACATCTACGATAATATTTACAAAAACAAACAATAAAGCAAAAATCAATACGCCACCTTGGACAATAGGGAAATCTCGCGCTCGAATTGAATCGACCATTAATCTTCCTAAACCATTAATCGCAAAAACACTTTCTGTTAGTACTGCGCCACCAAGAAGTGTACCAAATTGTAAACCTACAACGGTGACAACCGGTATCATTGCATTTTTAAGTGCATGACGATAAATAACGACACGTTCTTTGACACCTTTTGCGCGAGCCGTTCGAATGTAATCTTGATCAATGACTTCAAGCATACTTGAACGAGTCATTCGTGCGATAATTGCTGCACCAGCTGTTCCTAACGTTAAAACAGGTAACACTTGTTGTTGCCATGTTCCCCAGCCTGAAGCAGCAAACCAGCCGGTATTAATACCGAAAATATCAATACCAATAGCTAAATATTGAATAAGCATTAAACCTAACCAGAAATTAGGTAATGATAAACCAAACAAAGCGACGATCATAACAAAGGAGTCTGCTAAACCACCCCGTCGAACTGCTGCAAATACGCCGGCAATTAGCCCAATAAAAACGGATAAAATCGTACTATATACAGCGAGCTCTATCGTTGGTCTTAAGCGAAGAAAAACTTCATTAGAAACAGCTCGACCACTTCTAATAGAATTACCTAAATCACCTGTAACTACCCCTCTGATATAATCAAAATATTGAACGGGTAATGGATCATTTAAACCTAGACGGTCCCTCATTAATTCAATTTGATCAGGAGATGCACTTTCACCTGCCATTATTTGAGCTGGATCACCAGGAATGAGGTGCATCATACTAAATGTTAAAATCGTTACACCAATTAAAACGGGTATCGTCTGAATAATACGACGTACGATAAATGTAAACAATGTTTTGTACCTCTTTTCTAGTTTTTCATTTTTGGATCTAATGCATCACGCAAGCCATCTCCGAATAGGTTGAATGCGAGTACAACGACGACAATCGCTATACCTGGTATGGTTGCAACATGTGGAGCATCCCACATATAATTTCGACCATCACTTAGCATTGCGCCCCATTCAGGTGTTGGTGGCTGTGCCCCCATTCCAATAAATGAGAGACCACTTGCTGTTAAAATAGACGTGGCAATACTTAGCGTAGCTTGAACAATGATAGGCGATGTCACATTAGGCAAGATATGAAGGAAAATAATTCTTGCATCATTAGCACCTAGAGCTCGAATCGCATCGATATACTCTAATTTTCTTACTGCAAGTGTTGATCCCCGAACAATCCGTGCAAAAACGGGAATCGAGAAGATCCCGACAGCAATAATGAGGTTCTCTGTGCTGCTTCCTAGTACACTAACAATCGCCAGTGCTAACAAAATACCTGGGAATGCAAGCAAAATATCCATTAAGCGCATAATGACAGTATCTATTTTACCACCGTAATAACCTGAGATAATTCCAAGTACAACACCGATTGTCGTTCCAATCAAAACCGAAAAGAAACCAACATATAATGTAATACTCATACCATGAATAATACGACTGAAAATGTCTCGTCCGAGGTGATCCGTACCAAACCAGTGCTCAGAAGATGGTGTGGCAAGTTTATTTACCGTATTTTGGGTATTTGGAGAAAATGGTGTGAAATGTGGTCCGATGAAAGCAATCAGAATAAATAAAATAATCAATATTCCACCGATAACAGCTGATTTATTTTTGATTAATTTCTTCCACAAGTTTGTCAATTTAACCAAAGTTGGATTTGGAGCCGTTTTAGGTATCACTGCACCAGTATTAACTTCTTCCCTCATAATTAAATTCCTTTCTCTTTTCTTTTTTGTATAAATGGTCACACTACGCTTCAAATCAAACAAACGCTTTAATCGTAAATACAACCATTATTAAAATTAGGAAACATTCAGCTTGCAAAAAATAAGCTCAATTAACTACAACATGTAATTATAGCATGGATTTAAAAATATACAATATGAAGAATCTGACAGCTCCTAATGTCAATAAAGACTACTATATCGTAAGCATCAATGTGTTTAATGGCTTGATCTTTCGAAAAAGAAGCCTTTGTCTTTAAACTGTTATAATTGGATATACGTATTCAATTTTAAAACGATAAGCTTATTTTTTGAAAACTAAACAGCTACAATCCACAATTTTGTCATACCCTTCTACATTTTTCAACAATTTAATAAAAAATCGAAAAATTAAATTAACTCTTAATATTTCGAATTATATAACTATAATTCTCGAAGTCAAGAGAACAACTACTAATCATCATAATACTAGATGAAAGATTGTAAATTGATAAATTTTTTAGATAATTTAGACTTGTGTTATTTTTTAATCTGTTGTATAGTAAAAACAGTTTTCACCATACAGATTAAAAAAGGGGAGTGTAAGTTTTGAAACAATTTAAGAAATCCATTCTACTTCTGCTATTACTTGTTGCATCCGCTTTATTTATTGTGGCATGTGGTACAGATACAGATGATGATGCACAAGAGCCTGCTGAAGACCCAGCTGGCGAAGAAGCTGACCAACTAACAGCTGAAGGTGGCGACCTTGTTATTGCCCAATTATCAGATGCCGTTGCACTAGATCCACACGGTTCAAATGATACACCTTCAAGTAACGTTGCTTATAACATCTACGAAGCATTGGTTGTTCAAGATGAGAACATGGATCTTCAACCCGGTCTAGCGACAGAATGGGAAATGGTTGACGATCTAACATGGGAATTCACTTTGCGTGAAGGCATTACATTCCACGATGGTTCTGAATTTAACGCTGATGTTGTCAAAGCAAATATTGATCGTATATTGGATGAAGCGATTGCTTCACCACGTTCTTTCTTATATGATATGATTACTGACGTTGTTGTCGTTGATGAGTATACCGTTCAATTTGAAACAGAGTATTCATTTGCACCATTACCTGCACACTTAGCACATAATGGTGGGGGTATGATTTCAGCTGATTTAATTGAAGCTGATTACGAAGCAATGGAAAATGGCGAAGAGCCGGGTAGCGTAATCAACGATGGCCCTATTGGTACAGGTCCATTCGTTTTCGAAAGTTGGACACCAGGTAGCGAAATCGTTCTTCATAGAAACGATGACTACTGGGGTGAAAATGCCCATTTAGATTCGATTACGTTTAAAGTTGTTCCTGAAGATTCAACACGTATTGCTGAATTAGAAACAGAAGCTGCACACATCTCAGATCCATTAAGCCCATCTGATGTGGCACGTGTCGAAAGTTCAGATGGTATGCACGTTAATCGTCAACCATCTGTATCATTATCATACATTGGATTTAATGCGGAGAAAGAACCTTTTGATGATCCATTGGTTCGTCAAGCGATCTCTATGGCGATTGACAAAGATGCGATTATCGATGGCATTTTCGATGGTGCAGGTATCCCAGCGATTGGACCAATTGCACCTGATGTATTCGGTTATGACGATTCGATCTCAGGATTAGAATATAATGTTGAAGAAGCTCAGGCTTTACTTGCTGAAGCAGGTTATGAAGATGGCTTTTCTACCACATTATGGACTAATGACAACCGTGAGCGTGTTGATATGGCAACTTACGTTCAAGCAGAACTTGCAGAAATCGGTATCGATGTCGATATTGAAATCGTTGAGTGGGGTGCTTACTTAGAAAATACTGCTGCTGGTGAACATGATATGTTTGTTCTTGGTTGGACAACAGTAACCGGTGATGCTGACTATGGTATGTATCCATTATTCCACACTGATAACTTCGGTGAGCCTGGTAACCGTACATTCTTAGATAATGAAGAATTGGATGAGTTACTAATCGAGGCGCGTCAGAACCCAGACGAAGACGAACGTCTAGCTTTATATCGTGAAGCGCAGGAAATCCTTGTTGAAGAAGCACCAATGCTCTATATTCACCACCAAGAATTCCTTCTTGGTGTAAGTGATAAAGTTCAAGGTTTCTGGCAACATCCAACCCAAATATTAATGTTAAAAGATGTTAGACTAGCTCAATAATATGATTACAAAACAAATCAGATGCATGCATTGCATCTGATTTGTTTTTTTATTATGGTAAGAGAAAGCGAAGTGTTTTGCCGAAGTGGTTCTACAAGCTAAAATATTGCTACTCGGATTTTACTTCTTTTATTTTTGTCCCGCTCTCTAAGTTAATCCCATCAAAACGGTATATAGCGACTTGTACGCTTATAGTTTTTAATTGTTCTACATAAAATTTAGTTTCATATTGAAGCATTTGATACTTTGGCCCCACTATACTTAAAGCAGCTACCACTTCTTGTTCAACGTTTATAATTGGCACAGCGTAACTTAACACGCCATCACGACTCTTATCTTCACCAACTGCATACCCCTTACTTTTAATTTGTTTAAGTTGTTCTAAAAAGATGATCTTCGTCAAATTGTGTTTCTTTAGGACACGATCTGAGAGATAATCGGCGATAACTCGATCACGCAATGACGAATTTAAGTGTGTTAACATAACCTTCGCTCCTGCATCAGTTAAAAAAGATAATCTTTCCCCCACTGTTATCGTTACATTTAATGTGTGAAAACCTCGAAAGCTTTGGACACAAACGTGGTCCGTTCCCGATAGATGACTAAGAACAACACTCTCATTCAAACGATCTCTTAACTGCTCCATGAACGGCGATATGAATGTTGGTAATCGGTTGTCCTCGTTTACGATAGTAGCCAGTTGTAAGAATCGATTTCCTAGTCGGTAATAATTATCGGATGGTTCTATTAAATAGCCTTCTTCTTTTAATAACTTTACATGTCGATACAATGAGCTTTTAGGGTAGGATAGTTGTTCAACCATGTCGTCAATCTTTAATTTTCTTTGTTGCATTGAAAATAGAATTAGTATGTTTAATGTTTTTCCCGCACTCATTTTCAAACCACCTTTTTTGATAACAAGTTCGTTGTTTCACCTAGTGATTTTATACCATTAGCAGAAGAAAATAATTTAATTGACGACATTACAGATTGGGTCATTAAAGAAGCCATTCAACAATTATCAAAATGGAAACTAGCTAACTTACCATTACGACCGATATCAATCAATATTCCGCCCTCACGTTTTTTAAAAGCGGACATTGTTCCTTTAATTAATCAATTACTTATACAAGCTAACATTCCAGCCACTTACATAGAATTAGAAATTACAGAGCGTACACTCATTAAAGACGTTCATGCCGTCATTGAAACCATTAAAAAATTAAAGAACCTGGGTATAACGATTGCCCTCGATGATTTTGGGACCGGTTATTCATCATTAAAATATTTAAGAACTTTCCATATCGATGTATTAAAGATTGATCAATTATTTATTCGTAATATTGAAAAATCGAATAATAAAGATGCGGCTATTATATCTGGGATTCTTCATTTAACTAAATCAATCGGGGTAAAAGTAGTGGCTGAAGGGGTAGAAACTTACGCACAGTATCAATTCCTTAAGCAGAAAGAGTGTGATTTGATTCAAGGTTATATTTTTTCAAAGCCTGTCCCTGTCGAAAAAATTGAACCGATCATTAAAAAAGGAAAATTAACCTTACCCATCCATCATACGAGACAAAAACCTGAAATTGAAAAACGGAAATTTTTTAGATGTGAGTTGCCAAATTTTTTAATTGGAGAAATGACGATCATCGAGTTAAATCATCGTCGGCTAAATCTAGGAAGTGCAAAAATTCTAATTGAAAACATTAGTATTGGAGGATTAAAGATCTTATCGTTCTTGGATTTACCTGTTCGATCCAAGCTAAGATTAGCCTTTCATTTTAAACTTGCGGGAGAATCTTTTTATTTAATTGGCGAAATCGTTTGGAAAAATGATACGCTCTTTGATACTGTCTATTACGGCATCGAATTTGCCCATATCAGTGAACAAGAACGGGACATATTAGCATCTATCATTAATAAACTAACCGTAGCTATACGCAACAATAAATCAATTGAAGATGAGCAATTTTTAAACGGGAACCCACATCATTACTTAAAAAAAGAGAAATAGATGACTTAGGGTATGCTCGAACTTTATCTATCTTTGATAAAACAAGGCTCTATACTGAATGTGGTGGTGTCCTCTATCGTGATAGTGTGCAAAAAAACACACTCATTCTCCCTCTCTTTGTTATCCTAAAGTTGTCGAGACAATAGAAAAAGAGAGGGGCTATGAGTGCGGATTCATATGAAATGGAGTAAGAAGTCATTGTGGAAGTCCCCTTATAAATTGTCAGGGAAAGGACGAGAAAAGGTTGAGAAGCTTTTACAAATGGATCCACGCTTAAAAGAAGCGTATGAGTTAAAGAACAAATTAGATGAATGGTTTAAGACAAGTGATGAGAAGACAGCTAGAAAAGGAATGGCGGCATGTCTAGAATGGAAGCGTGCTTCTAACATTAATGCATTTCACCGCGTAAGAAAAACGTTTATACGTTGGAAACAAGCGATCTTACAATCGTTCATGTATCCATTTAATAATGGTTATATCGAAGGCATAAACAATACGATAAAGGTTTTAAAGCGAGACTCTTGGCATCAAAAATTTTC
>NZ_JH976434.1:474101-698232 GCF_000306965.1 Amphibacillus jilinensis Y1
ACAAGCACTGCCACAATGTTAAAAAGCGGCAGTGCTTAGTATCAAATGAGATCTTGAAAAACTTGATAGAGATGATCATTAATTTTATTTTCAGTCGCAAAAATTTCGTCGAAGGTATGATAGGTAATTTTATTACTTTCAATACCAAGTGCTACGCCAACAATGTCTTGTTTAATTAAATCGATCACTTCATGCCCCATTCGGCTAGTGAAGACACGGTCGAAAACACTTGGTGTGCCTCCTCGTTGAATATGACCAAGTACGGTTGGACGTGTATCAAGCCCAGATAACGATTTAATTTCCTTCGCGATATCTTCGGCTTTTCCTGCTCCCTCCGCTACAACTACTATGCTATGTGACTTTCCACGGTCAAACCCAGCTTTAAGGTCTGTTGCTATTTTGTTTATATCTGCTTCAACTTCTGGAATGATAATCGCATCAACACCACTTGCAATGCCAGCTTGCAATGCTATATCACCACAGTTACGCCCCATCGCCTCTATCACACTAACGCGTTCATGACTACTCATTGTGTCACGCAAGTTACCGATCGCATCTGTCACGACATTTAAAGTCGTATCAAAACCAATGGTATAGTCAGTTAATGGGATATCATTATCTATAGTTCCTGGAAGACCATACGTTTTTATTCCTTGACGTTGTAATGCCTGTGCGCCTCGATAGCTACCATCTCCACCGATCACCACTACGTAATCAATACCCTTATTTTTTAAATGTTCTATTGCTTTAGCTTGTCCCTCTGGCGTTTTAAAAGCTTCTGATCGTGCGGATTGTAAAAAGGTGCCTCCTCGATATAGAATATCACTAACCTCTTTTGAACCCAACTTAATAAAGTCATTGTCCATCAATCCTTTGAAACCTCTTCTTACTCCAAACATGTCAAAGCCATTAGCTAAACCCGTGCGAACGACTGCGCGAATAGCGCTATTCATTCCTTGTGAATCGCCACCTGATGTTAATACTGCGATCTTCTTCATTGCTATCACCTTCCTCTATTGTCTATCTTTCCACATTTCGGTTATTTAATTATACCATAACCAGGTGGACAGACATAAAAGAAAAGTAGATTCACCAATAAAACGAACCCTCAATTTGAAGCGTGTTTATATTTACATTATTACTTTTATTATCCGTTGACAATCACACCACCATTGACGTGAATCACTTGCCCTGATACATAACTTGCATCTTCACTTGCTAAGTAAACATAGGCAGGGGCCAGTTCATAAGGCTGACCAGGTCTTCCTAATGGATTATCCGAACCAAACTCACTCACCTTTTCTGCATCAAATGATGCTGGGATTAGCGGTGTCCATATTGGTCCTGGAGCAACGCCATTAACGCGGATTTTTTTCTCTATTAGCGATGAGGCTAATGATCGTGTGAACGATGTAATTGCACCTTTTGTACTTGAATAGTCAATTAAACTTGGATTTCCAGCATATGCAGTGATTGATGTACTATTAATAATCGCACTCCCTTCATTTAAGTAAGGTAATGCTGCCCGTGTCATGTAAAAGTATGAAAAGATATTTGTTTTAAACGTCGTCTCTAGTTGTTGATCGCTAATAGCTAAGAAATCTTCTTGTGGATACTGAACTGCTGCGTTGTTAACAAGAATATTCAAGTGACCAAAAGAGCTAATTGTTTGTTGAACCGCCTTTGTACAAAAACTTGAATCCCCTACATCACCACTTATTAATAAACAGCGCTGCCCTTGTTCCTCAACCAGTGCCTTCGTCTGTTCCGCATCTTGATGCTCATCCAAATAAACGATCGCAATATCTGCACCTTCTTTGGCAAAATATAAGCTAACTGCCCTACCAATACCACTATCACCACCGGTAATCAAGGCTACTTTATCCTTTAATTTGTAACTTCCTTGGTATCGACTGTTGTCATATATCGGTAACGGATTCATATCGGCTTCTATACCTGGCTGTCTGTCTTGGTGCTGTGCAGGTTGAATTTTTTTCTTTTCCATTTGCTAATCACTCCTCATTTGTCTGTTTAACTACTGTTTACCCGATTTTATTAAAGTTATACATCTGTACAGCTCGTTGATTTACTAATAGCTAAAAATCAAATAAAAACACCTGATCTTGACCAAACATTAAATCTGTGAGAAGGGTATGAAAGCATGGTTGAAATAATAGGATTAAAATCATATTTTTCTTAATATAAAACGAATATTCAATGAGTGGGCGTTTGCAGCTGAATTGGTCGTTGAGTATCCCCGAAGATTAGTAAGGGTAATCTGTAGTAAAAAGCCTTCAGTAAGGTTACTTTCCCACTACTGAAGGCTAATCATATAAATGTTTCTTGCTAAATGGATCGTTAATATCACCAAAACTAATGGGGAGAATTACCCTTCACGCATATAAGGTAAAGCTGTATTCTGAGCCCATCGTTTTTTTATCTCAAGTGCCCGGCTAGGAAAATCAGTAATAATACCATCAATTCCAAGCTTAAATAATAACGTCAATGTTTCCTCATCATTAACCGTCCAAGCTCTCACGCGTGTTAAATCAAGCTGGTTTAAAAAATAACGATCCTTTAGTAATGAAGCTTCAATATGCAAATAAGTCATATTGTAGCTTAGATAATAATCCATAACCTGTGGTATCGGTTGGTGAATCAACCAAGCAATAGTAGCCTCAGGGTCGATTGCCTTTAGACGCGTTAAGGTAGGTAAATGAAAAGAGGAGTAGGTGACTTCAATCCGATTCATGTAACCTTGAACACAATCAATTAGCTTTTGCTCAATACCATCATATTGATTGAAAGCAGTTTTTAGTTCAATGTTTACTTTGATACGCTTTTGTACGACTAAATCTAATACCTCACTAAGTAATGGAATCCGCTCTAAATCCCAAGAAGGATCATAGTTAGTGTACGTTTGATAAATTGAAGAGAGTGTCATTTTTTTGAGTTCTGACCAGTTATAATGATTAACGAAACCTTGGGCATTAATGGTCCGCTCTAACGTTTCGTCATGTATCACAATAAGTTGATCATCTTTCGTTAAATGGACATCTAACTCCACCCCATCAACACCTTCATAAATGGCTTGGCGCATACTTAACATTGTGTTTTCAGGGTATAAACCTTTACTACCACGATGACCATATACATCTACCATTCGGCCTCACTCCTTCAGTCACTATTTTTCACCTTATGCTTAGTGGCTAACAATTTTGGTGTTGTTCTTTTCCGTTTCTATGCTAACGCCTCAATTAATGAGTCAATGTTAAGCGCACCTTGTTATTCTCCTCTCGCACGATTGGCTTGATCAATCGCACCATTTATTTGTTCAACCATTGTTTGATAAGCTTGATCAATGTCTCCATCATTATAAACGGTTTCCAGCGCAGTCTCTGTAATACGACGCGCCTCTGGAATCATGTCCATCAGTGCACCCTCAGTCGCAAATGACGAGGTAGTTGATTGAAGTTGATCCACTGTCACCTTTAATTGTGGCATAGCTTCATAAGCATCAAGAACAACTTGCTCTTGATAAGCAGCTGGGTTAATCGCAAAATAGCCAGTACCTACATGCCATTCAGCTTGTACTTCTGGTGTTTGCAAATATTTCATAAAATCCCACGCAGCCTGTTGTTCTTCTTCTGGTTGACCATTCATCATCCATAGGCTTGCTCCACCGATTACCACGCCATGACGTTCTTTTTCCTCCGGGTAAGGTAAAAAGGCGACCCCTACTTCAAACGATGCTTCATCAACCACCTGACGCACATTGGCAGATGAGGCTATAAACATAGCGACATCTTCAGCAAAAAAGCCAGAAATCATATTATCACCATTTGTTCCGTAGTTTGCAAATGTTTCATCAGCCATCATTTGTTCAACCCATGCGAACACTGATTTCCCCTCTTCTTCTGTAAAACCTACTTCAGTCGGTGTTTCAGAACGACCATTGTCATTATTCATAAGAAGCGCGCCTTGATTAGCAAGCAGTTGCTCGTACAGCCAACCATAAGCTTGAAGAGCAAAGCCTTTCATATCAGGATTATTTGCAACAATTTGTCGGCTCACTTCCTCTACCTCTTGATAAGTGGTCGGTGGTGAATCAGGATCTAGTCCAGCCGCTTCAAACGCGTCTTTATTGAAATACATCACAGGTGTGGACGAATTAAATGGCATAGAATAAAATTGATCGTCTACCCGGTAATAATTAATAATGTTTTCCTCTAAATGATTCATATCATAACCATCTTGATCAACAAACGTTTGGATCGGTTCAATTCCACCACTGTTAATCATTGATTTTGTCCCAATTTCAAACACTTGCATCATCGTCGGCGCACTGTCAGTTCCAGCAATGCTATTAAACTTTGTCAGTGCTTCATCATAAGTACCTTGATATTCAGCCTTTACGAACACCTCGTCTTGGCTCTGATTATATTGGTCAACAATTTGATCTAATGCATCCTGTAAAGCACCACCCATCGCATGCCAAAATACGACTTCAACAGGTGCTTCATCTCCACCTTCATCAGAGCTTTCTTCTGCCTTATTGGATGCGTCATCTTGCGCTTCAACCTCTTGATTTGTTTCATTCGTTTGGCAACCCACTAGAAATAACATTAATGCAAAGCATATCAACCATACCTTCTTCATAAAAAGACCCTCCTTATTTTTTCTTATTTAATTGAATAAAGCATATACTTGATCATTTATTTTAAAGCACCTTCTGTCAGACCTTGTTGCAACTTTTTCTGCCCGATAAATAGCAAAACTAAAGTTGGAATCACGACAATTACAGCACCTGCCATAATTACGCCCCATTCATTTAATTGTTCTTGCGTTTGCAATTGCCTCAATCCAATTTGCACTGTTCGAAAGCGATCATCAGTTGTTGCTAAAAGTGGCCAAAGATACATATTCCATGATGTTAAAAAGCCATAAACACCCAGCGTAACTAGACTCGACTTTGCAACAGGTAAAACGACTGTTAAATAAAATTTAAAATCACCAATACCTGAAATTTCGCTAGCTTCCTTCAATTCTTTTGGGATCTGCTTAAAATGCTGTCTAAGTAAAAATGTGCCAAATGCCATGGCGAAGAATGGTACCGACAGACCTGGATAGCTGTCAATCCAATTTAGATCTCTAATGGTATGAAAGTTTGGAATGATTGATGCTTCAAATGGCACCATCATCGTTGCTATAAAGATAAAAAAGATTAAATCGCGTCCCTTGAAATTAATGAAAACAAACGCATAAGCAGCCAAACTAGAGATGGCTAATTGACCGATCATGATCAGCAAAGAGACGATTAAACTATTAAGTAAGTATTGCACTAATGGAAAACGCTGAAAGACTTGCACGTAATTATCGAATGTTAATGAACGTGGAATAATTTGCCCAGTCATGATTTCTTGGTTCGACATGAAGCTCATCATGAACGCAATAAAAGTTGGTGCAAAAACGAGCAAAGCTGATAACGTTAGTAATGTATAAAAAACGACTTTATGATGAAGGGGGACAGTCATTGATAATGCACCTTCCTTTCACCTAATTTAAACTGAATAACAGTTAACACTAAGATGAGGACAAACAAAATAATGGCTTGTGCACTAGCTGTTCCAAATTGATAATTCATAAATGCTTCTTGATAAATGGAATAAACCATTAAATAGGTTTCGTTTTGGGGACCACCACGTGTTAACATATCAATTTGTCCAAACGTCTGAAAGGCATTAATAAAAGTAACGGTAATAACAAAGAACAAGGTTGGCGACAACATCGGTAAGGTAATACGTCTTAGTTGATACAAATAACCAGCCCCATCAATATCAGCACTTTCATAAAGATAGTGATCAATCGATTGAAGACCACCTAATAAAACCAGGAAGGTAAAACCAATATTCATCCAGATCGTTGAAATAGCAACAGATATTAAGGCCCATTCCGGATCGGTTAACCAGCCAATAGGTGCGGAACCGAAGGCATTTAACAATTGATTGAGCCAGCCAATCGTTGGGTGAAACAGGAACAACCAAAACACCGAAGCGGCTGCTGTTGATATCCCCATCGTCGAAGCATACATCGTCCGAAAAAAACCAATACCTTTCAATTTCTCATTAGCTACAATCGCTAAAAATAAGCTAACCAATATGGCACCTGGCACCGTATATAGGACAAATAGAAATGTAGATTGTAGGCTTTTCAAAAATATCGGTGATGAAAAAATATTTTGATAATTTTCCAATCCTACAAATACTGTTGGCATACCACTACTGTTCGTTAAAAATAAACTCAAATAAATCGTACGTCCTAAAGGATAAAACAAAAACAGGCTGAACAATAATACTGAAGGCGCTAAAAAAGTAAATCCTTTAAACATTTTTATTCGTTTTTGTTTTTTAGTTATGCGTTCTAAGTCATTCGCTTCTAATTGTTTAATGGGGATCGCTAGTTGATTCATAGCGCAACGACCTCCAAATGTTGATTCACTGTAGGTGCTTGAATGAGAGCGCCAGAATCACGATTGAAAAAGCTAAAATGTTTAATCGATAATGACAAAGGTACACGTTCGCCAACTCGTATTAACCATTGACCAAGCCATTTAGCTGTCCACAATTCCCTTCCTACTTCAAATGTTAGTAGGGTTTCATTTCCTAAATGTTCAATATTTATTACTTCTAGCCACAGATCTGCTTCTTCTGGCTTTGCATAACTAAGGTGTTCTGGTCTAATCCCTACAATTAAATTCCCTCGCTGCATCACCTGTGGAATATCACTCATGTTCAATGAAAGTTGAAGGGTCTGTTCAATCATGAGTTGCTGGTCGCCAATCATTGCTTCTCCAAAATTCATCTTTGGCGAGCCAATGAATGACGCAACAAATAGATTAGCAGGCTGATTGTAGAGTTCAATTGGCTCTCCAATTTGTTGGATAGTCCCATCATTCATTACCATAATCCGATCGCCCATCGTCATCGCCTCAACTTGATCATGCGTCACATATATCATAGTCAGTCCTAATTTTTTCTGAAGCCTACGAATTTCAACACGCATATGTGCTCTTAATTTGGCGTCTAAGTTAGACAGAGGCTCATCCATCAGACATAACGGCGCTTGACTAACGACAGACCTTGCCAGCGCTACCCGCTGTCGTTGACCGCCTGATAATTGCTTCGGTTTACGATCAAGCAAATCGGTTAACCCCATCATCTCCACTGTCTCATAGAGCCTCCGTTCTTGTTCAGCTTTTTTCACCTTTTTAGCATGAAGACCGAAAAGAATATTTTGCTTAACAGTCAAATGAGGATATAGGGCATAGTTTTGAAAAACCATTGATAAGTGGCGATCCTTCGGAGGCAAATGATTAACAATGTTACCATTGAGCCTCAATTCCCCACCTGTAATACTCTCCAGTCCAGCAATCATTCGTAACAAAGTGCTTTTCCCAGATCCTGATGGGCCAACCAAAACAAAAAATTCACCTTCTTCAATGGTTAAATCAATATGTTCCAGTACACTAGTTGTTTTGTCATAAAATTTAGACACAGCTGTCAATTCAACTGGATGCATGCGGATAAACCTCCTCATAAAGATTTCTGCGATTACATCCACAATGTATCACAAAAAATGCACCAATATGCTATTTTTACCAAATCATAACATTTATTTTACATGAGATATAATGTTTATTTATATCGTTAATAATACAAATCTTAATCAAGCGGGTGTTTTACGGACGGTTATTTTAAAAAGTGGTTCTCTGTCAAATGTGGTGGTGTAATGTTCACTCCACCATTCATCTTTGTTAAAAGCTCTTTTCCCATAAAGTAGTGCTATTGCTAAGCCGCAGAGGGAAATATACTCGCTTTCCGCGGACGAGCGCCCAAGCCTCCTCGCAAAGACCGCTGTGGGGTCTCGGTCGCCCCTTTTCCGTAGGAGTCTCGCATATTTCCTCTGCTATGTGCTATTTCAAACGAGAGCCTTTTTAACTTCTGATGGTCAAATAATCGAAAGGGAAGGTTCGTTGTCATCCCTACCAAGCGAGCTGCACTACGAAAAGAATGGAAGACCGTGTATGCTAATGCTGTTGTTTTCAAAGCATTTGTCCAACGTTGATAATAATCCGCCATTTGTAATCGTTCATAAAAAGGACGGCTACAATTAGGACACAAATATCTTCGCTTTTTTAATGATATCTTCACATCTTTATTAGAAAGGACTGGACCTTGAATCTCCTGTCTTCTATAACTATGCACTCGGTTTGTTTTCTCCTTACAGAAAGGACATTTTTGTTGTTTTTGCTTTGTATAGAGTTCCACAATCAAGCTCCTAGATTCTTCGGTTACACCCCATACGTCTACATGCTTGTCTTTAATTCCCAATAATTCTATGATAAAATGACGTTGCACTCATATCCCCTCTCTTTTCTATTGTCTCGACAACTTCAGGGTAACAAAGAGAGGGAGAAATAAAAAAGGCAACAGTATGAAAACGCTACTGTTGCCTTTACTTCTGCATGGTTGTGTCGCACGCGACCTCATACATTTAAACGTTATTTCATTCCGATAAGCAATGGATTCGCTTTTCGCGGGGAGGGCTTCATGATCTACACAGTGTAAATCTAATTTTCGATTTATTATAAACCATTCGTTTAGATTCGCAGGTGAGATATGTTCCGCTTTACAGACTTTATTGTACACCACCATCTCATTGCATGGTCACCAACCGTATTTTTTATTTCCCCACTCTTTTTCAATATGCTCTTCTTTTTTTATTAGCAGCGTTTCATGGGATACATCTTTTTCAATATTTAACCCTGGATAAAGTGCACATTCACTTCCGACTTTCACTCCTGGAAAGAAAACATTGTTTACCCCTGTCCGCGTATAATCACCAATAAATACTGCATTAGCATATTTATCTGAGTAACTTCTTCCATTTATTCTGTGTGTTTTACTTGTATCATTAAATCGCAAAATCCCACAAACACATGCCGCCGCAACATCCACATATTGGCCAATCACTCCATACATTTCACTGTAATGGATGGCAGAAATACCTCTCATTGTCACACCTTCAATTTCAGCATTATGTCCAATTCTGTTTTCATCACCAATCACCGTATTTGATTCAACTTTAGCATAGTCCTTAACATAAGAGTGATCCCCTATCAGTACTGGACCGTTTATGATCGCACCAGTATCAATTTTCACGTTATTCCCTACAATCACATTCCCATTAATGGTAACATTTTTACCTATGAAAGAATGTTCACCTAAGGTAACATGTCCATTTATCGTTGCTTCTTCAGAGATAAATGAATGATCCCCGATAGTTGTTTCTTGGAGTTCTTCAGCATATTTTTCAAGATAATCACTATTTACATGTAAAATATCCCATGGAAACTGCAAATGGTGTACTTTATCTTGAGCAAATATAGCTTGAATCCTATTCCCTTCTTCCAAATAGTCATTCAATCCATTTTCTAAAAATAATCGATTAGGAATCATTGAACCTGTTACACGATGGTTAAAACCATAATTAGCATATGCAATAGAGTCTAGAGCCCGTTTATCCAACTTGTAAGCTCCAGACACTTCAGCAGTCACATAATGGTCTCTTGCATGAGCTAAAAATTTAACAACCTGATTATTCTCTACTTGCGCGCCAATCATATCAATGCTTTCTTGTTTTTTATGCGTCAATAGAACACTTGAAGCCGCTTCAGACGCCATCAGAGAAGTTATATCATTCGATGTTATAAGATAATTACCCTTCTGGATAATGACCCCTTCTTCAAATGTTTCATTATTTGTTCTTAAAAAGCTGTCTAAACTTATACTGGATTCAATCTGTTGAATGTTTTTATATTTCTTCAACAAACGTCTTGTTTGATCTGCTTTATAGTTTAAAAATACATAAATATCCGATTCTGAGATACCGGATTCTAATAATTGCTCAATTTGCCAAAAAATCATTTCCTTATTTAAAAGGGGAAGACTATTTACTTGATAGTGTTTATCAAACGGAAACATTTTATCTTGCCGATCATTACATAGTAAAAAAGCTTTCATCTCTATCTCCCTCTCATCTTACTTTTTTTATCACAGATAACGTCCGTAAAGCACCCACTGATTGCAGGTTCGTTTTATGCTTCAGAAAGAAATTTAAGAGAAGAGCATTTAGAGAACGTTACGCCTTTTATTTATAAACTGTATGCACTAAGTAAAAACTTTCAGTTTGATAGAGTGCATAGCCTATATTAAATGGTTTTCCATTCTCTAAACAAGCAATATTTTTTGTATCAATAAGCGGTGATCCTTCTTCAACATTTAAAAAGTCACCCATTCTAGAATTAGCTAAAGTTGCACTAATTTTTTGATCTACAAATTCATATTCAATACCTTGCTTACTTAGATGCTCGTATATAGATTTTTCACAAATTTCTATGTTTAGTTCCTTAACAATTTGAACATCAAAGTACTCTATCTCATATGAAACAGCTACGTCGTCTGCATATCGAATTCTTTCTACTAACCACATCTCTTCTCCAACAGCAATTTTCATGTCTTTGGCTTGTGTTTCATTTGCCTTTACCTTTTCTAACTTTAATAACTTCGTTGAAGGCTTCATCCCTCGACTTCTAACTTCTGACGAAAAGCCAATTCCTGCTTTAAACCCAAAAAACTTAGGTAAAGGATTAACGAAAGTTCCTACCCCTTTTTTCTTGGAGAGTATTTTTTCATTAACAAGCTCTTCAATCCCACGTCTAACTGTAATTCTTGATACCGCAAGATGATCAGCTAATTCTGCTTCTGATTCAATCATTTGGTGAGGCTGATAAATGCCTGCTTTAATTTGACTCAAAATATAATTTCTTACTATTTCATACTTCGTAACTTTACTTGTCATAATAACGATCCTTTCTATCTGTCATAACTTGTTATTATTATAACACTAGAAAAGACAGAAAACTCACTTTGACTTACTTCCAATATCCATAGTATTGATGAAACAATCTATCATTATACTCATCGGCTCCGTCTAAATTAGAACTCTTAAATACTGGAATATCTAACCCAGCGTCTCTTAAACGTGAAACGACTCCAATGATAATAGATTGTGCAATTCCTATTCCTGTAAAATCAGATGTTGGACCTAAATCAGCTTCCACACCTTCTATGTGGTAAGCAGCATCCCCTTTAGGTGCATGACTATCGATCGTAACATCTGCAATTTCATAAATATTTTTTCCTGACTTATGACGAGAAGATACGGATTGAGAATGCTCCATAGAGGTTAACGCTATCACCTTTGCCCCTATCTTCTTCGCTTCTAGGCACATTTCAACGGGGATGTTATTTCTCCCTGAATTTGAAACAACCATCAGGGTATCTTTAGCTTCAACCTTATAAAGCGATAGCATATTTTTGGCGTAACCGTCTAACCGCTCCATATACGTACTTTTATTTGGCATTTGGTGGAGCATTAATTCTGGTGGTAAGATACCTTTCACATAGGCAAGACCACCTGCCCTGATATAAATCTCTTCTGCTACCATATGCGAATGACCAGAACCAAACACATAAAAACGACCATCATTTTTGCAGCTTTGGAAAATCAATTCTGATGCTTGATTGATCGACTCGCCTTCACTTTCTATCACTTTAGTCCATGTATCACCTAAATAATTCAAAAACTGTGTAATATCTTGCTTAGAAGTTGTCATTGTTATGCCTCCATTTCAATTTATGAATACATATTATCACAACATGTTATAACATGTAAAGGTGTTTATGTATTATTTTATCTTTTTACCGGTTTCTCAGACTCATCATACTTTATAAAGAACGCATTCGGATTATAAACTAAAGTAAATAATCACAGCCAACAACACAATGATTACACTAACAAATACAAGGGCAATAGCCCGAGATGTATGCGCAGCTTGCACATCTTGCCAATTGATTGGTTTGATCCCTGTTAACCAAAATACACTAATTGCCGATAACAAAATAGCATGAACATTGACCAATACAAGCAACAGGGGTGTCAATGCTATCCCCCATTCACCCGCTCCCAAACTCATTCCTAATACGACAGTAGGTGGTAGTAATGCAACCGACACCATCACCCCAACTAATGCTTCTGACACGCGCTTTACAAAAGATAAGGCACCTGCAGCTCCTGCTGCTAATGCCAAGATAATATCCATCATACCGACATCTGTACGTGCAAGAAACTCATCACTATTAATCGGAACATTAAAAAAGAAACCAAATGCAATCGCTATTAATAGTGGGACAAATAAACCAATTAACGATGTTCCGGACGAACGTTGCATTAGCTTATAATCACCCAACAATGTTGAAAAAGCCAGTGAAATAAAAGGACCAATTAACGGTGCAATTACCATTGCTCCAATAACAACTGCTGAACTATCTTTGACAATCCCAGCTGTAGCAACAACAGAAGATAAAACGAGCATCCAACGGAAATTTATCGTGAAATGACTTGAAGCTTCGACCACATGGTAGAGTTCATGACGACTAGCCCTTGCCATTTCTGTTTCTGCCTTGACTTCCCTCTCCTCTACTTGATCTTCATCCATGTGAGGAAGGTATGTCGATACATTGAAAAGTAATGCCTGTATTTGATTGTCATCATTCGCTTTTGTCTCAAGAAAATCCAAAATCCCCTCAGCATACTGCTTTTCAATTAAGAGTTTAAATACTTGTTCTTGATCCGAAACACGATATTGCCACTGCGAAACGATTTGAAAAGCATCTAACGCTGCTACAAAATGGGCAACTTTCTGATTCAATATGTATACTTCAATTAATTGCAATTCCACCATTACCACCCCGTTTGAACCCTTGATTTTCAGATTTTTCACATTTACCATGAACAACCTTTTTCTTTACTTAGAGCATATCCCATTATTTTAATATTTATCAATTGACCGGATAAATTCATTTAAATAGACACAGAATAAATTGATTGACTTTAATTGAAAGGATGACGTTAATGGTTAATAATTGGACGGCTCTAATTCCCTTTCTACTCGTTATTCCAATTGCGATTTATACCCGGCAAGTATTACCCGGACTGATTGCGGGATTATTGGCAGGGTCTTTTCTTGTTGCTCCTCATCCTATCCAAGGCATGCAAGCAATGATTACTTATCTTGTCCAAGCACTAATCGATGAAAATAACATTAAAATCATTTTATTTCTATATGTCTTTTCTGGGATGATTGGGATGATCAAATTTACCGGGGGGATAAATGGGTTCGTTGTCAAGGCATCCGAGCGTATTTCAACGAAACGTGAAGCATTGATTTTAACTTATATATCGACCATTGGTACATTTAGTGCACCTACCTTTCGATTTGTTACAATTGCCCCCATTATGAAGGCACTTTTAAAAAAAGTTAACATGTCAACAAAAGAGTTAGGATTTGTGATTGAAACAACCGCTACACCAGTAATTGTTCTTATTCCAGTTGCTACAGCATTTGTCGGCTATATGGTATCTGTTATTCAAGTAGCCACTGAATCTAGTGGTATTGAAATCGATCCTTACCAACTTTTCATTCAAAGTATTCCATTCAATTTTTTTGCAATTGTCATTATACTGCTTGGTTTTTATTTAAGTTTCTTTCACCATAAAAAAATTCGATCAGAATCTCGTGACCATGTGAAAGGTGAAGTGCAGCAATGCCCTCAAGACATGGGGCCGATCCCTAGTAAACCATTGAATTTATTTGTCCCAATTATCCTTGTGATTAGTTTAACCATTTTTTTAACTTGGTGGGACGGGGCTAGTCAAGGGTATGGTATTTTTGAAGCTTTTATAAACGCTGACGTTTTAGAAGCAATGATCGTTGGCTTAATGATGACCTTTTTATTAACAACCTGTTTCTATTTAATTCAACGGTTTAAACTTGGGGATCTCGTTACCCATTTCATTGAAGGTGGAAATGAATTAATGAACGTCATCGTATTGTTATCAATTGTATGGGGACTGTCTTCAGTAACGAGTGATTTAGGTTTTTCAGAATTTGTTACCTCATATACAGATTGGATTCCTGATTCGCTGATTGCTCCCCTTCTATTCATTTTTGGTGCAGCCATTTCCTATTTTATCGGTTCGGCTTGGGGGACATGGGGGATTCTTATGCCGCTTGGTATCTCACTGGCCGCTTCTGCTGGTGTATCTTTGCCTTTAATTGTAGGTACCGTTTTTGCAAGTGGATCTTTTGGCGCTTTCGCCTCACCTTTAAGTGATGATACCAATACACTTGCTAATATATTGGGCTTGACCGTTATGGACTATGCCAATTTTAAATTGCGGCCTGCTTTAATTGCCGCTTCCATAACAACAGGTCTTTATTTTATTTTTGGTCAGTTTTTTTAAAAGAAAGGAGCAAAGATAGGTGCTGTCTATCATTAATCCAAAATAAATGTCGAGCTTTTTTCAGATTTTTGAAGACTAATTTGAGTTTTCCTTGTTTCTCTGTAAGAAAAAAATCAAAAGCACATCAATGAACCTTCAATAATTGGAGGGAGAGCTACAGGAGGCAGGTCATGCAGACGTGGCCGGTCTTAGTCTGTAATCCTTTTTAAGGACGTGGCGGTCTTAGTCTACGATCTTACCCACCAACTGAGGAACACAAGCTAACGTCTTCGCGTCCTGCGAAAACGCTTGTGTGACCAACATCCTGTTGCCCCGAGTGAATCAGGACATTAGCGTCCGTTCGCCTCAAATTAATTAGATTTACTTTACTCTCTATTTTGAGATGGGGGTTTTACGGACGTTTTTTATGATAAACGTGTTCCTTAAATGCATGGGATAGGCATATCAATTGATTTCTTTCATATACATAAGATGGTGTGAATTGACGGAGGTGGAACCATGGAGCAACTGATTTACTTTGCAGGTACACATACTGCCAAAGGTTATCGAGATTTATTAGCAAGTAATCTGGCTGGGATTGATTATATCTTTCTTA
The DNA here is from genome assembly GCF_000306965.1 of Amphibacillus jilinensis Y1. Taxonomy (GTDB): domain Bacteria; phylum Bacillota; class Bacilli; order Bacillales; family Amphibacillaceae; genus Amphibacillus_C; species Amphibacillus_C jilinensis. Next base: position 489,124 of record NZ_JH976434.1, read on the forward strand.
TCGAAGGCGCAACCAAGCATGAACGCTCACATTGCATCCGGCATTTTTTCGAAAAGTGGCGAGCAAAAGGAGAACAAATTGAATTATTATTAAATTGTCTCGATCGATCCTATTTTACTGGCGTCATTAATAGACGTAGACGCTGTGCAATCATTGATCGACGCGCATATCCGCACTATACGCCTATTGCCGTTGGCTTAATTGAACATATTGTGGACTTAAGCGGTAAAGTTGATGAAAAATCATGTGCAAATGATCGAGCTGACATTCAACAATTATACAGACAGCAGCAAGAAAAAGTGAACGCCGTTCATCAAAGTTTCGCTATTGGTTTAGATATTCATGATCAATTAGAGCAAATTTTCATTGATGCGATAGACTTTCGTAAGGCTGACCATGTTACTCAACAATTAATCGGAAAACTATTTGATCACGAGATGAGTAATAAGGCGTCGCCTACCGTATACCATCGCTTCCTTGGCGCTTCAACAGCTACTGGTGTCGTCGATTATATCGATCAATTAACAGAACAAGTGAATAAGCGTTATTTAATTAAAGGGAGAGCAGGTTCAGGCAAGTCAACATTGTTGAAAAAAGTTGTAGCTGAAGCTGAGGAGCGACGGTTTACGGTAGAATGCTATCATTGTGGATTTGATCCTGATAGCTTGGATATGATTATCATTCGCGAACTTAACACGGCTATCTTTGATAGTACAGCACCACATGAGTATCAACCCTCTCGACATGGTGATGAAATTATTGACCTTTACCAAACGACAATTGCTCCTGGTACAGATGAAAAGTATCACGAACAAATCGCTAGTTTAACCGTACAATACAAATATCACATTCAAGATGGCATCAGAGGGTTGGCAGACGTACTAGACATTGAAAATACAATAGAAAAAAAACTAAAAAAATGTTCAGACCAAGCGAACTTTAATCACCAGGTTGAAACGTTTATTAAACGCGTAGAAACATGGGTTCATGAATGAACCCATGTTTCTTAAAAACTAATCTGCCACAGTGTTATTCCGGATAAAGCAGACAAAAAGATAAATAAACCAGGCAGAATAAATGTCTTCCATTCTAGCTTCCTCGGTGTTTTACCGACAGGGAGCTTTACTTTTGTTAATATAGCTAGACTAGCCATAAAAATGTTTCCAACAAACAATTGACTAATGCACATCAATATTAAAAGACGCCCCGCCTTACCATTACGAATTCGTTCTTCCTCTTTAATATAATAAAATAAATAGCCCCACCAGACACTAATCCCACTAATTAGCATCATCACAACAAAGATAGGCTCCTCTGCAAAAAGCACCGACAAAGTTGTTGTATTTAGTCGTGCTAATGAAAAAAGATAACCAAAGAAAAACACCGGTATTAGAAATGAAACAACAATGATCGCGACATACAATCGTCTTGCAAGTTTTGTCATATAACTTAACTCCTCGAATAAACATTTCCAAATAAAACGAACCTTCAATCAGCGGTCACTTTCTTTCTTCCTCCACTAATGGGTCGTTGAATGAATCAGGACATTAGTAGCCATTAACGCCCGCCTATATAGCTGAACTCTACTCTCTCTTTTCTAGCGAGCGTTTGACCTATTATAAATATAGCTTAAAACCAGATAACAATTTATAGTAATCCAACTAATAAGGGCAGCACTGATAAACCCAGTAATATAGTGATGATCCCAGCAAAGATCATCGCTAAGGTTGAGAATGTTGTTGCTTCTTCTCCATATTCAAGGGTACGATTAGTCCCTACGGCATGAGCCCCCATCCCCAACGCTAACCCTTTAGCCATTGGTGATTTAATCTTTAACACCTTAAATACCATCGGACCAATAAGTGCACCAAAAATTCCAGTAATAATAACAAACACGATCGTTAGTGCAGGAATACCACCGATTTCTGCAGACACTTCCATAGCAAGTGGTGTTGTAATTGATCGAGGTAACAAACTAATTAATAAATGATAATCCAAACCAAACAATAAACCTAATAAAAAAGTAGACAAGATGGCGACAGTCGATCCACTAATAACACCGAGTAATATAAGGGCTACATATTTCCTTAAAACCTCCACATGTTTGTACACTGGAATAGCAAAAGCAATCGTTGCTGGCCCTAGCATATGGGTTAAAACAACTGCGCCTTCATCAAATGTCTGTGGAGAGATGCCAATTAGACTTATCGTGATAATAATAAGGGCTGGCGTAAAAATTAATGGATGAAATAAGAGGATCGGGTAGCGCTTAGCTAATTTTTTCGTTAACACATACAAACCACAAGTTAAGAGTGTGACCAATAAAATATTCACTGTTGCTTCACCTCAAATCGATCAACAATCAACCCGGTGATACCGACGACGATTATCGTACTTATTGCAATAACTAAAACAATAACTAATCCTTGAACACCTGCTAATTCATCATAATTAACAATACCAACTGCTGACGGAATAAAAAAAAGTAAGAGCTCAGCCATCAACCATCGTCCGCCTTGCTCAACCCATTCCAATTTAATCACATTAAAGAACAAGGCAGAAAACAACAACAAAAGCCCCACAATTGAAGTCGGTAATGGAATAGGCACTATCGCTTTTAATCCGATTGCCAAAAATAAAAAAATATGAATAATTGCTACTTGCACACTAATAATTCCTATCCTTCGCATTTACTATCTTTCCTTTTTTTATCTATTTTCGTTCAAAATCGCCAATCTTCTCAAGGAATATGATACACTTTCTTTAAACAAATTGCCATAGGGGGAGAGTAAATGACTACACTTAAGCTTTTCCAAGTTGATAGCAAAGAGCGCCATGACTTCCTTGAACTTTTAATGTTAGCAGATGAAAGTAAAGAGATCGTCCTTTCATACATAGAGCAAGGTGAATTATTTAGTATTAAGAAAGCAGATTCTGTTGTCGGTGTCGTATTATTTACTTTTCTCAGCAATAATACGCTTGAATTAAAAAATATTGCCTTAAAAGAGGCTTACCGCAACAAAGGATTAGGCAAACAAATCATCAGTCAAGCTGAACACTATTATCGAGATATAGGCTATGATCATATCATTGTGTGTACAGCTAATTCAAGCATCGCTAATATTGCCTTTTATCAAAAAATAGGGTTTCGATTGATTGATATAGAAAAGGACTTCTTCAATCAGTATCCAACCCCCATTTATGAATATGGAATTTTAGCACAAGATAAGTTAATTTTCAGTAAATCTATTTAATCTATAGCTTCGTTTATAATAAAATCACTTTTATTTCCCGGGAAATAAAAGTGATTTTATAACATCTTGCAGGAAACAAGATGGTTTTGTCGAATTTTAACTTTAGGAACTAAACGATCAACATGCTCAGCATATACAACCCCATATATTTTTGGTAAAATTAGGACTGTACTGACTGGCGAAGAAGGGGGACACAAGGTGATTAATAAAAATTCTCCAATTCCAATTTATTATCAATTAGAAGAGATCATTAAGAAAAAAATACAATTAGAAGAGCTTCAACCTGGAGATGTATTGCCGTCTGAAAGAGAATATGCTGAGGCCTACAATATTAGTCGGATGACAGTGCGACAAGCGATTAACAATATGGTTAATGAAGGATTACTTTACCGACAAAAGGGCCGAGGAACTTTTATAGCAGATCAAAAATTCGAGCAAGATCTATCCGGATTAACAAGCTTCAGTGAAGATATGAAAAAACGCCATCATATGCCTTCTAATCAATTGATTAGTATTCAATTGATCAACACCACACCTTTGATTAACAATAAACTTAACCTTGCTGCTGGTGATTTTATTTACGAAATAAAACGCTTACGTCTTGCAGATGATGAGCCAATTGCCCTTGAAACCATCTATACACCTAAAAAATTTGTTGGGGAAATTGATAAAGCGCAGGTAACTCAATCGTTCTATGACTATATCGAAAATCAACTTAAACTTAAAATTGTCCATGGCCTACAAACCATTGAAGCTGCTTTAGCTAATAAAGATGAGATAAAATATTTAAATATTAAAAAAGGAGACCCCATTCTTCTTATGCAAAGAACTTCTTATCTAACAGATCAAGAGGATACACCGATTGAATATGTAAAGAGTGCTTATCGTGCAGATAAATATAAATTTAATATGCACATGAAAAGATAAAACGAACCTTCAATCAGTGTGCGTTTTACGAGCGGTTAACTGTGATAAAGAGGGTGAGACATAACTAAATAATGAAATGGCGTATCCGAACATTCTGAACAAAGCGCAGGAAAAACACGTAGACTCCTGTGGGAATAGCACGGGCTGAGGATCCACTGTGTGAAGTGTATTTCTTCACACAGTTAGCCGAAGCCGTGCCCACGGAAAGCGAAGTGTTTTACCCAAGCGCTATATGTATCAGACATTAATGTTCGGATTTTTCTTATCTTGTTACTCTTTTGTCCCAGGCTCTTTACTGTTAAAATCGATAATGTATCGTATCTTTATATTGTTTAAATAGGGCTTTATTCAATTGATCTCCACCATCGAGATTAGCACTGTAGAATATAGGTGGCTCCTCATGACCTGCTTCAACTAACCGCTTAACTACTTCGGCAACAATCGTATTAGCGATCGTCGCCCCAATTACAGTAGAAGTTGGGGCGACCTTTTGATCTATGCCTTCGATTTGTATCGTTGCATCGCCGATATCACCATGATTATCAATAATCACATCACAGTAATGGTACATATTTTCCCCACTCGGATGTCTTGATTCAACATTTTTAGAGTAAGATAGATTTGTAATCCCTATAATGTTTACACCTTTTTTCTTAGCTTCAATTGCCATTTCAATCGTGACAGGATTTCGCCCTGAAACAGAATGAAGAATCAGTACATCTCCTTTGGTAAATGGCGTTTTTTCTGCTAGTAACCTACCATAACCCACCATTCGCTCCATTTTACTTGTATGGGTAATTGGCTCAGTATCTAGCATAACCTCGCGACCAAAGATTGGGTTAACATTAATAAGACCACCCGCTCTAAAATAGAGTTCTTGAGTTATAATACTTGCATGACTTGCCCCAAAGGCAAAAATCGCTTGTTTTTTTAATGTAGCCTCTGTCATCATGACTACCGCTTGATTTATCTGCTCTTGTTGTTCGTACTCAACTTTATTTAGAAGCGCACGAATCTTATCAAAGTAGGAAAACATATTATCCTAGCACTCCTGATATTAAATCAGCTAGCCATTTGGCAATGGGGCCAAATAATGAAAAATCATTTCCACCAAAGACGAGCATCCAATTTTGGATAGTAGAACTATAAATGATGACAGACACACCCATTAAGGCAACCATAGCAATAGAAGCAACAGCAGATCCAACAATAGCACCGCGCTGACCACCTTGGCCTTCACCAATCACCGCAGCCCCACCGCACTCAAAGAATGAGGTAACAACCAGTGGAATCAAAATCACACCAAATAAATTAAATGCATTGGCAATAACGATCATCACCGTGGAAGTCAACATTGCTGCTATAAAACCAATGATGACAGCATTAGGCTTATAATTGAATATAATCGGAACATCTAATGCAGGTAGAGCACCAGGAATTAATTTTTCTGAAATCCCCTGAAAAGCTGGGATAATCTGATTAATTAACATCCGAACACCATAAAGCATAATTAATAAACCAGCACCAAAGGTTAAACCTTGATTAAATGCTAAAAAGAATGGATTTTCACCTTCAACCACAATTGTGGGTTCAATAAACCAAACAGCTATATACATAAGAAAAATAACAATACCACCCGTAATCGATATTTCTCTAAAAAATGATAATTGTTTAGGCACATTAATATCTTCTGTAGAGTTTTCTTTATTACCGACACGTTTTGCTACAAAACCAGATATTAAACTTAGTATTCCGGTAGGATGACCAATTAAGAAAGACTGATCTTCTGTAACTGCCCATACATAGTTCCGCATCAGCCATGGCATAAATGACCAGTATGAGGCTGATAAAACCGCACCAAAAACAATTAACACCACGCCACTAAGACCTGCTTCAACGCCAGCAGCAACAAAGATAAAAGGGAACCACCACAACATATGACCTGTTAAGAAAATTGTTTTAACTTTTGTAAAACGCGCAATCAATAAGTGCAAGATTAAACCTAAAAACATCGCTAATCCAACATCACCACCATACGAAGCAGTAAATGTTGCATCATTTAATGTTTCGCCTACAGAGATGTCACCAGCTACCACTTCTTGAAAAGCTGCATTAATGGGAGAAATTGTACCAACAATTAACCCAACACCAGCATCAAGAATAATCATACCAAATGCAGCAGAAAGTGAGCCTTTAATGATATCAGCAATATTCTTTCGTTGAACAATTAAACCTATCATCGCAATTAAGCCCAATAGTATCGGGGGATTGCGTAATATGTGTTCTGTAAAAAAACTCATCATTTTCACTTCCCTCCATTCTCTTGAAATTGATCAACTGCTTGTCCAACTTCTTCCTTATCCATATAACGTTTAATCGGAAACACCGGACAGTTCACACTATCTTTTAATTCTTCACCGAGCTCGTGCGAAGTAAATATCGCAGCCGCATCGGTTCCTTTTGCCGAGCTAATATCTGTATTCTCTACCTCACAGTCGATACCTCTTTCCTTACACGCTTTTTCAATTGACATTTTCAATACCATCGAAGAACCAACACCAAAACCACAGACCGCTAAAAATTTCATCTTTAATCCACCCTTTCACTTCATGATAATATGTGAGCAATCTATCCTATTCAAGATTGTAACACTTGATAAATCTGTTCCAAATCACCTGATATAAAGCGTTGATAGTTATCTTCATCAGCTAAGATCCGAGAAATCTCGCGCAGGCTTTGCATATGGCTATCCGCATCTATTGCAGCCAATACGATAAATATATTCACTGGGTTTCCTTTCAGATCAACTGGCTGGTTGACTTTAAGTAATGACATAGCCAATTGATTAACCCCTTCACCTGCCTTTGCATGCGGTAAAGCAAAATAGTCCATTAACACAATATAGGGGCCATTTTGATTAACACTAGCAATCATGTTCTTAACATAAACGTTTTCGATATAACCAGCCTCAAGTAAGGGTTTACTAGCGAACTCAATGGCAGCTTCCCATGTTTCAATATGTTCAACTTGTTGCATATGCTCTTTAGGTAACACGTCTATTAACATTTCCCATCACCTCCTTCAGCGCGTGAAAGCGTATACGATAACCATAGTATAGCAATTAAATATATAGTTGTCTATACCAGTTACTCTAAAACAAAACGTCAATCAGTGAGGTTTTCATAATTCTAGCACTGATTGGTAGCATAGTGAATCAGGACATTTGTGTCCATTATATCCCTCTTAAATGCTCTGCTCTCTATTCTGAGCATTAGTTTTTACGAATGGTTAGCTGTGATAAAATGAATAGCACTTATTATCATTATACTAGTTTATTTTAGATTGAACATACAATTGTCATAAAATCTGACAAGTTTTTATAATGATCATATAATGTTAAAATGTAATATAGGCTGGACTCTAAAACGATAAGATTGTTAATTAATAGCTACGGAGGGATGAAACGTGAATCCTTTTACAGAAAAAGTGGTTAAGCAAATTAAAGCGATTCCTAAGGGGAAAGTTAGAAGTTATAGTGAAATAGCAAGAGAAGCTGGGAATCCGCGTGGTGCAAGACAAGTCGCACGTATCCTCCACTCTATGAGCGCCAAATACGATTTACCTTGGTATAGAGTAGTCAATGCTCAATACCATGTTTCACTGCCAGCAGGTGCTGCTCGTGATCAACAAATAAATTGCTTACGACAGGAAGGTATCGACGTTGATGACCAAGGGAGAATCGATTTGTCTCAGTTTAAAAGGAAAGCTGATTAAATGAATAAATCGACTATCATTGTTTTAATGGACACAATGTTCCTATAAAACAAACCTTCAATTCGTGTTGTTCGTTCACTATTTGTTAGTTGGACATTAACGTCCGTAAGCTCCCACCAAATAGATTACTTCTTCGGGCGAGAACTTTATAGACGGTTATCTGCAATATACATGTTGTTATTATCATTGACTAAATCGCCTTAACAAAGCTGCTAGCTGCTTGTAATAAACATGTTTAAAGGAACACAATCTTAGTGCCATGAAACGTGTTAGTTCTGACTGCTTTTGCTACTTCCTGTAAATTAGCAACCGTTATTCCACCACCGACCATTATGTCTAGTTTATCAGCGACATAATCAATATAGTGATTGATCTCATCCGCATTTTCAATAACCGTTTTATCCGACCGATTACCATGTAAAAGAATCCGATCAAAACCAAGTTCAATAAGCTTATCTAAAGTTTGGTGTTTTTTAGAAAGATCAACCTGGTCAAAGGCCATGTGAAAAGTGAAGTCAATGTTTGATATGCCGTCCATTAAATATTGACAAGCCTGAACATCTAATTGATGATCTGCTGTAAGACAGCCAAAGACAATACCTGTAACCCCTTGTTTGATCGCTTGAAGGATGTCGATCCTCATCGTGATTAACTCCTGCTCACTATAACAAAAATCCCCCCCGCGTGGACGAATCATAACAGACAATTCCACACCGGTTGATTGACAAAGCTTTGCCGCTTGATCAATGATTCCATAGCTAGGTGTGGTACCGCCTACAGCAAGATTGTCGCACAATTCGATACGATCAACTCCAGCTTTAATTGCTTTTTCTAGATAGGTGTTATTCTCAGCGCAAAATTCTCGGATCATTTTCATCGTTTTGGCGAACTGCACATGCGGGTATAAGTGTGACGTTTTCCACGGATCGTAATGGAATATGTAGTAATATTTTCTGGTATAGCAAGACCAGTGAACCCCGCATCACCAATATGGTGAATATCTGCGCCAATCATTTTGTTTTGCAATGCAATTTGCTGTATCGTTTGTTCGCTTGCACCTTCTTGGCTCGTGCCAATTGTCAACATGGCTAAACTACCCAATTGATGGATTTTATTCACCCATTGGTTAGCCATATCAATCGTTATTCCTGGAACAGTTCCAGGTGATGGAATTAAAATGACATCTGCACCGGCCTTAACAAACCGCTCAATTGTTTGATCGTCTATAATTGTTTTACCGGCTTCCTGGGACACCCCTGCTCCATGCATTTTACCTGCAATAATAAAAGCACGTGTGCCAATTAATTGACGTGTACGCTTGATAGCATGTTCAATCTCTTTATTTGTCACACCCGTTTTAGGATTTCCTGTCAAACAAATAAAATCAATATCTATTGCTTGGAGTGCTTTTAACGTTCTTTCACTAGCTGTTCTTCCCTCTGGAAGCTGATTCAGCTCTTCCGCTGCAACTGCATTGACATCAATCGGTTCAATGTTGACTCCTATTGGGCGACCGGTTAAATCTTTAATATAATTTACTAGTTGAATCGCATTCCCTGCAAATGTTAGATCTTCAATGACTGGGTTAAACAAATCGAACATATTTAATAAAATCATATCTGCGCCAAACCGAGAAACGATTTCTTGATTAGTGATACCTGGGTATAATGGTGGTGCAGTACATACTGTTTCACTAATAAGTACACGCCCCTCACTCGCTTGAATCGCTTGAATATAATCTTCACGTTGCATCTGCTTAAAATCTGAAGCAACACAATCTAATAAGCGTTTCATAAATAATTAAATACCTCCTTATTTTTTAATGTTAATTTATCTTTAGAACTAAACGTTTTTCACTTCTTTACTATCATTCAACCTCTCTTAACTGATGGAAAAAGGATAAAGATAAAACAGCAAGCAAGGCCTACTGTTTTATCTTTACAATGCTTATTTGTGTAATTTATTGACCTCATTGGCTACGGATTCAACTTGTGTTCCTACAACAACTTGAATATTATGATCATCAATGACATTAATACCGGGAATGCCCGTATTCTTTATCCGTTGTTGATCAACTACTGACGTGTCTTTCACTTCAAGGCGAAGACGCGTTACACAGTTATCAATTGAAATCAGATTACTTTCTCCACCTAAACCTTGATAAATCTCTTGAGCCATTTGCGCATACTTATCATCTCCAGCGCTTTTAGTATCGGGTGACGCATCCTCATCCCAATCCTCGTCGCCACGACCAGGCGTTTTTAGATTGAATTTCGTAATTAATACACGGAATATTACATAATAAATAACCGCAAATACTAAACCTTGTACAATAAGCATATATGGATTGTTTGCTAAAGGCAATTGAGAACTTAAAAAAAAGTCAATAAATCCAGCACTAAAACCAAAACCGGCTGTCCAATTAAACAATGCTGCTACCATGAGTGAAATACCACTTAACAGCGCATGAACGAAATATAGTAGCGGTGCTACAAACATAAATGAGAATTCAATCGGTTCTGTTACACCAGTTAGAAAAGCTGCAAATCCAGCCGCTAACAATAGAGCTGCAACTTGTTTCTTCTTCGTCTCTTTAGCCGTGTGGTACATGGCTAAACAAGCTGCTGGTAAACCAAACATCATGACAGGAAAGTAGCCGGCTTGATACATGCCTGTCACACCTAATTCACCTTGACCAGACCAAAAGTTACCAATGTCATTAATTCCAACCATATCAAACCAGAATACCTGATTTAGCGCATGGTGGAGACCTGTCGGAATTAATAATCGATTAAAAAAGCCGTATAACCCTGCCCCAAACACACCTAGTTCGCTAAAAAATGTACCAAAACTCACCAATCCTTCATAGACAGCTGGCCAAATAAAAAACATAATAGCTGAAACAAATAGCATAGATAAAGCTGTCATGATCGGAACCGAGCGCTTACCACTAAAGAATGCAAGTGCATCAGGAAGCTTAGTTTTGCTAAAGCGATTATACATACTTGCCGCCACCAAGCCAGAAATCATCCCAATAAAGGCATTCTCAATACTTGCAAAGGCAGGTGAAACAGCATCAACTTCAATCCCTCTAAGCAATGATACAGAACTTGGAGAGAGTAAAGATGTAATCACAAGCCAGCCAACTAACCCACTTAATCCGGCTGAGCCATCTTTTTCTTTTGCCATTCCTAAAGCAACTCCGATAGCAAATAAAACCGCAATATTGCCTAATATCGCATCACCTGCGGTTATTAAAAACGCAGCAACCACATTTTCTTCGCCCCATCCAGAATGATCCATTGAATAACCAATCCCTAAAAGTATGGCTGCTGCGGGCAAGACGGACACTGGCAACATTAGTGAGCGTCCAAGCCGTTGTAAATAACTTTTCATTATAAAAACCCCCATCCCTAATTAAACACATAGATAGATTAACAACTAAAGTTGTAGTTGTCTATACCGATGTGAGATGATCTAACAATTAAGAAAACGCTTTTCTAATGAAGCGTTAACTTAGCTCATGTTATTCAGTTGCGTTTTACCATGACAAAAATAGAACTCTGACCCCATTCAAGTATAGGGATCAGAGCTCTTTTAAAACAACTACACCTGATCCTCTACGACTAAGGGAGCGGTATATTTACATTGCTTTCTTCACCATCATTCTGAAACTCATTTTGATGGATACTGTCAGTCACAAGTGTACGACGCGATGGCTGCCGGACGATAATTTTCGATTCTGATAAATGAGCTACACCAATCGAATTGTTTGAGATGCGATTATTTTCTCCAGATTCTATAGTAATAGCGGCATAACCCTCTGGCAGAGCATCTGTATTGATTTGATTACCTTGTATAAACGTATTAGAGGCTACGATGTGTAGAAGTCCCCAATCTATACCTTTTTCTTCTGGGTGTGGCCGGAAGCTACTAACAGAGATCGTATTCCCACTTATTAAATTACCATAACCGGCTGCGCCTTCCTCATTTATCAATAACTCAATGATTCCTGTATAACGTGATGAAATCGTATTACTTGAAATCGTTCCGTATGTCGGATTATACAGCCGTATGTTACTTGCACCATCCGGATATATGTTGTTACCATTAATGGTAAACCACTGTGGATTTTCCATTTCAATAGTTACGCCACTCGGTTGTGCACCTAAGGCGTTGTTAACAATACTTGCTTGTTGAGAAGCTCCATTTAAGAGGATCGATGTATGGGTTTCTGCAATCCAAGAATTTCGTATCGATGGTGCATCTGCCCCATGCAGTTGTACACCAGTACCAACATGATTGATAACTAAATCATCTATTACAACACGATCTGTATCTTGCACAGCCTGAATTCCTATACCATTATTTTCCTCACCGCGAATTTGGAAACTTCTGAAAGTGATTCCTGAAATACGTTGACTACTTTCCTCATCTAAAATTTGAATAGCCGTTACTCCAGACTGAACAATCAACTTTGCTCCACCACCACCAGGTTGTGTCTTAGGATTGGAACCATCTACACCACTTCGCAAGCCACTATTATCGCCAACAATTGAAACATATGAGCGATCAATTTCTATTGGTGAATTAATATAAAAGTTACCGACAGGAATATAAATAGTACCTCCATTTTCACCCATATCGTTAATAATTTCGTTAAATACCTCCGCGTTATCAAAGCTCGGCTGATTAGGTTGCGCACCATAATCTAAAATATTGTAATAGCCTGCATTTTTCTCTAACCCTAAAATAGACAGCTTACTTTCAGAAAAAATCGGCAAGCTTACTGTAGCTATACCTACAACTAGACCTATTAACAATAACAGGACGATACTTAATATCACAACGATTCTCTTCACCTTATTCCTCCTCGCACAATATGTTTGCGCTTCCATTTCTACCTATTAATTTTTAGTCCCTTTCCTTTGAATGCCAACTTAATAATGCCATTATCTTTCACTGCTGGCGGATGCTTTCCGTTGGCGTGGATTGAGCTAAATCAGCATCATTTAAAGGCGCTGATCACTTAGTAAATGACTTGATCCAATCCACATTATAACTAAAGCCATTGAACTCACACCTATTAGAAGAAACAATGAAAGAAATCTCAGATAAACAATGATGAAAATTAATAAAATCAGTACTAAAGCTAGGGTGTGGAGTGGTCTTGATACCGCATAAATAAGTGCAAACTTCGGATACTGCCAAGTACGGTATTTATAATGGACGAAGAGCGGAAAGACCGCACTCAAACTCAGCAAAATAACAAACAAGACGAAGATAAGTACACCACTCCCCAGCTGAACCCAAACCGACGAGGGGAGCGTGTGAAGTATTCGATAATAAAAATACAAACTGCTAAAACTTACACTGTAGATAAAACCAAGAAGATTAGCAGATAGAAATTCTTTTTTATAATTCTGCCAAAATATGCGCGGAAGTTTTTGATCATCTTTATTAATCACTATCTGCTTTAAGGCAGCAAATAACGCAACGATACTCGGGAAAAGCCCAAAGATACCGATACCTATTAACAATCCAACCCAAAAAAGCATATTTAAGAGAAGGAGATGAAAACCTAGTGTACCTATCCGCATAAACCATGAATTTTGATACATTTCTCCTCCCCCATTTCTTATTTGAGTAAATATTGGTTCACGTCATCGTATGTCGGGATACTATCTATCCCTCCCAATTTCGTGCAAACAAGTGCAGCAACAACATTACTAAACATCACATAATCCACTAACAGCTCTTCATCCATCAACACATCAGAATATTTGGATTCTTTTGCAAGTCGACTCAGTAAAGCACCAATAAACGCATCTCCAGCACCTGTAGAATCTATCGATTTAATATTTATACTTTTTACTATTCGATTAAAGCTTTGTGTAGATACATAGGTTCCTTTTGCACCAAGCGTAACCATAACGACCTCAACACCTAACTGGTGTATCACATCTACACCTCGGCTCAAATCTGATTGATTCGTAATTAAGGCTAATTCATCTTCACTTACCTTAACCAAGTTTGCCTTTTTACAGCACTGTGTTACCCATGTAATGAAAGCAGCTGTCTTACCTTGCCAGAGATCACCCCTATAATTGGGATCAAATGATACAAATTTATTTCGGTTGTGCCCATGCTCCATTAACGCAAGATACGTTTTTCGAAATGGATCAGATAATAAAGCAGTGGCTGAACCAAAGTGTAATATATTGATTTCCTCTAATTGATCCTCAGCGATATCATCAAGGGTGTAATATTGGTCGGCACCTCTAGCAAAAGTAAAATCGCGTTCTCCTGTTGCGTCTAATGACACAAAGGCAAAAGTGGTGTGATGATCGGGATCTTTTTTGAGCATCTTAGTATGCACACCTTGTTCATGAAGCGTCGCTTCTAAAAAATGGCCAAATGCATCATCACCTACTTTACCGCCAAAATATGCTTCCCCACCAAAAGCAGAAACGACTGAACAAACATTCGCCGGCGCGCCACCTGCCCGCTTAATAAAGTGGTTCCCTTCCATTAATTTTACATCTACATCTTGACAAAAAAAGTCGATTAGTAACTCACCAATGCAGGCTACTTTACTCATTCTCTCATCCTTTCCATCAAGGCTTATGCTTCATCACCTATTTTGATTCGACTACATTTACCTTCAATTAATTTTGCTTCTGAACTATCACTTGTAATGATGAGCTTATCAAATGCAGCATGCGGGTAAACCAAACTTGTCAATGCATATCTCCCATCATCATTAAAGATTTCTATAGAAGAATGATCGATAACCATCTGTAAGCGATCGTGTTTATTTGTTGCAACAGGTAATACTTGTTTAGCCGAAAACAACTCTGAAAACTCAACAATCCCTATACGACTACGATCTAATACGATAGCTTTTTTTAAATAGTCCAACTTTACAATAAGCTCCTCATCACGATCTGTTTGAAAGATAAAGTCTATTTCTTTGGCCCCTGCGGGATCGACGAGCACCTCGACCATGAATGGTACTCCTTCTAATGAAACTTGCAAATTATTTATTAGTTGATTTGGCTTGAACGGTATCGACTCATACATGTATTGCATGATTTCTTCAACTAGCACTTGTTTTAAAAGCATTCCTTCGTTTGTTTCAATCAGTGATAGTTTACGAGGAAGTGTCATTTGTCCACGCCACTCCCCCGTGGGCACGTGATTCGCATAACGCCAATTACTCATCCACCCCATATAAATACGTCGACCATCTACTTGAGGTATATCTGAGAAACTCACTCCGGCATAATTATCTTTTCCGTAATCTAACCACCTTACAAGGTCATCTTGAGGTGTGAAAATTTCCCCATCAAAATCTCCAATAAAGTATTGCGTCTTTGAACCTTCTTGTTTATCAGGATTGTCTCCTACACTAACTAACATAACCCATTTCGTTTTATTTGTACCTTCAATCTGGAGTTCAAACAAGTCGGGACATTCCCAAACAGCCTCTTGATAGCCCTTCCCTTCCCCAAATTCACTTTTAAATTGCCAATCAACCAAATTCCGGGATGTATAAATCATCACCGTTTGACCAGTCGCAAGAATCATGACCCAACGCTTAATCTTCTCATACCAAAAAACTTTTGGATCTCGAAAATCGACTTTATCTGGGTGCTTTAATACCGGATTACCTGAATAGCTCACCCAACTTTTACCTTCATCTTTACTGTAAGCTAAGCTTTGATATTGTTTTGGTGGTCCGGAAGATTGCTCTAGGTGATGGGTAAAGATAGCTACCATACCAGGCTGATCGCCAAAGAAGCCTGATGTATTATTCCAATCGATGACAATACTTCCCGAAAAAATCATACCTAATTCATCTGGGAAGAGCGCAATAGCCTGCTCTTCCCAGTGGATCATATCCTTACTAATCGCATGCCCCCAGTGCATTGGTCCCCATACACTAGCATTTGGATTATGTTGAAAAAACAAATGATACATGCCATTGAAAAAAACCATCCCATTTGGGTCATTCATCCAATTTTTTTTTGGAGCAAAATGTATTTTGGGTCTAAATTGATTATTTGTCTGTAGCAAGCTAACCATCCTCTCTATTCATGTGAACGATCGTAACCGTCTTGTTTAATTTGCAACCATTCTTGGACACCAAGACGGTCTAATTCTTGTAAATACTCATCCCACTCTGCATCCGCATTCCCATTCGTGATCCATTCTGCCTTCTTCCGGTGAATATATGGGATTAAATCGGCTTCTATTGTTGATAATCGATCCAATTCATCATTATCAAAGAAAACATTTGGAAAAATATTATCTGCTTGCATATAAGGAACCATTACTTCATCCATCAAATTAAGTCTCCATGCGGCATCATCAGGCATCGTTGTCACATCACCGTAGTATTTATCCAAGATAGCTAATGGTCCTCCTACAGATGTTTTTTCCCTTAACTCAACAGGTGCTGCCCCATCAAGTGGCAGATGCCTTAACATCTCATGTTCTTCATCATATTCAAAAATATTCTGCAATTCATCATCACCATATGTTCCCCAATTATTCTGAACAGATTGTAACGGGTCGTAGAGCTGGTCAATCCATTTTGCAGTTAGTTCTAAATTCTCATTAGCACTCGTAATAACCATCCGCGAACGATCAAAGCCCATTCCATTTGTACGTGGTACATTAATCTGTCCATCAGGACCTTCAAGTGGATTCATTAAATCATAATCATCGCCCATACCGGTAATGTTTCCTTTGTCCCACGTGAAGTATAGTCCATACCTCCCTTCTTGACCTTTTGCAACATATGTCGGCCAGTCATGTTCGAATGCTTCTATATCTATAAGTTGCTCATCATACAATTCATTCATGAAATGAATTGCATCTTTATAACCTTCTTGCATTGATGTAAGTAATACCTCATGATTATTTGTAACGACTGTATGGTCCCAATTATCACCATAGCCAAATGCGCCGAATAGGAATCCTGGATCTTGACCACCGTCATTAATGATGAATGACATCGGAATGGTTTGACCATCTCCTGCTGGATCATTATCTCTAAAGGCAATCAAAACTTCTTTTAATTCTTCAGTTGTCTGTGGCATATCTAGACCAAGTTCTTCAAGCCAATCTACATTAATCCATGGAAAGTTATCAACTGAATGTATACTGCCTCTGCCTTCTCCTAATTCTTCGATCCAAGGAAAAGCATAAATATTACCGTCAGGTGCTGTCATCATTGCCTTATATTCTGGCGAGTGTTCAAGTATTGCTTGTAAATTTGGCATATGTTGATCAATCAAATCATTTAGCGGAATAATAGCTCCGTCATTTGCATAATTTAATAATTCATAATCACTAAATGCTGCATTTTTAATGGCATCTGGCATTTCACCTGTAGCGAGAGCTAGGTTGCGGCGTTCATCAAATGTTTCACCAGTAAAGTTCAACCAGTCAATATGGACACCTGTCTCTTCCTCTAAACGTTGATAAATTAACTTCTCATTTGGATCATCTGGTGCCATTGGGGAGCTTGATGTCATGAATTTAAGGGTAACTGTTTCCTCTAAGGGGAAACTTATATTTTCGAGACCATAATCTTCAGAATGTGAAACTTCTTCCCCACCACACGCGGTTAACAGTAAAGCAACGATAACCATGAGTAAACTGAAATATTTTTTCATTTTTGACACTCCTTTTTCTTATTTTAATGAGCCAACCATAACCCCTTTTTCAAAGTACTTTTGAAAAAATGGATACATAACCATAAGCGGTAAGCTTGCTACCACAATGGATGAATATTTAATCATCTCTGCTGCACGTTGCATTTCAGCACGTGCCAGCTGATCCGCAATCATACCTGGAGGCACTTCATTTTGCACCAGGATTTCACGTAATACGAGCTGCAGAGGATATAATGAACGATCGTTCAAGTAAATCATCGCATCAAAATAAGCATTCCACTGCCCAATAAAAGCAAAGAGAGCGATTACAAAAATGATCGGCTTTGAAAGTGGTAAAATAATGCTTAAAAATATCCGTAAATCTGATGCACCATCTATTTCTGCTGCTTCTTTCAGTTCCTTTGGTACCCCTTTAAAAAAAGTACGTGTTAAAATAATGTTCCAAACCCCTACTGCCCCTGGTAAAATAATTGCCCAAGGTGTATTGATTAGACCTAAACTCCTCACAACGAGATAGGTAGGAATCATTCCACCATTAAAAAACATCGCAAACAGAAAGAATACGGTAATGATTTTCCCACCTACTAGCGTTTCAACAGATAAAGCATAGCCTGCTAGCACAGTGAATGAAACAGCGATAAACGTGAAGCCAGATGCATATAGGACAGAGTTTAAAAAACCTCTTACAATCGAACCATCTTCAAAGATACGTCGATAACCGTCAAGCGTCCAATGGTCAGGGTTAAATGAGATCCCCTGATTCAGTAAAATGTTTGGCTTTAAGAAAGACCCTACAACGACATAAGCAATTGGGATTGTAACCGCTAATACAATCAAAACAAGTAGAATCTTATTAAGAAATAATATCATCCGATCAAAGCGTGAATTATTGATAAGCGTTTGCTTAGACATGGCGTTACTTCCTTTCTTTAATAAAGCGTTTCACCATTGAGTTTTTTAATAACTCCATTAGCAATGACTAAAAGAATTAACCCAATGACCGTATTAAACAAGCCCACTGCCGCACCAAATGACCAGTCTCCAGATAATAAACCACGTTTATAAACATACGTATCAATAATTTCAGAGGCCGGAATGTTCATATCTGTTTGCAATAAATAGGCTTTTTCAAAACCTACCCCCATAATGCCGCCGACCGCTAATATGAAGAGAACTGCCATAACTGGCTTGAGAACTTGGACGTCAATATGCCAAATACGTTGTAAAAGCGAAGCACCATCAATGGTCGCCGCATCATGTAGTTGTGGATCTGCATTCGATAAGGCAGCTACATACACAATTGATGAAAACCCTGCTCCTTGCCAAATTCCAGAAAGAATGAATATGGTTCTAAAGTAGTCTGGATTAGACATAAATGCGATTGAATCACCTGTAGTTTGAGTAATCAACGCATTAATCGGTCCCGCTGGTGATAAGAAAATAAAAATCATTCCCGCAATAACGACCGTCGAGATAAAGTGTGGCGCATAAACAATCAATTGAATATTTTTCTTGATTTTTGCTCGTCTAACTTGATTTAACATAAGTGCAAGTAGAACTGGGACAGGAAACCCAATAACTAAGCCATATACACTCAATTTTATGGTGTTTGAGAAGATTTGAAAAAAATTGGGTGATGTGAGAAAGCTTCTAAAGTGTGACAAACCTACCCACTCACTTCCAAAGATGCCACGTGTGACACTAAAATCTTGAAAAGCAATTAGAACACCATACATTGGAATGTAGTTAAAGATAAAAACGAGTGTAACAGCTGGTAGCAAGAAAAGGTAAAGAATGTAATTTTTCTTCATGTATGCCCATTTTGATTCTTTTTTTGATTTGTGATCGTATTTAATATCTTTCATTAGACCTTTATTGATCACATCTTCTGGTTGCTTCATCATTTCAACTCCTTTTAGTCAAGTAAAAAAAGTATCCGCTTACAATTGTAAGCATTTATTATGTCAACCGGTTGACATAATGGTTAAAAATTGATTGCGCACGTTTATTATAAGTGATGAAAATAAATATGTCAACCGGTTGACATATTTATTTAAAAAAAGCCGACAACCATCAAATAAACCTTTAATCAGCGGGGGGTTTCACTCTTCTCCCACTGATTGATAGTTGCGTCAATCAGGACATTACCGTCCGTTATTGCCGACCTCATATAGATGAGCTTTACTCTTTATTTGGCAGTACTTTTTACGAATAGTTATCCGTGATACCGATTTCTTTACGTTGTTTTTCCTTGAATTAACTGAACAGGTAATGTGATATTGTCAACTGTAGGCTCTTCCACTTCGTTAATTTGATTCATTAAAAGATGCACTGCTTCCTCAGCCATGTCTTTAATAGGCTGTTTTATTGTTGTCAGCTCTGGTAACAACATGCGTGTCATATCTGCACCATCATAACCAATGACTTTCAGGTCTTCTGGTACATTCATGCCTCTCTTATTTGCTTCTCTAATCACACAAGCAGCAATTAAATCATCACTGGCAAAAACACCATCAATCTTTGGATTTTCATCAAACATTCGTGAAATGTAATCATCTACTGTTTCATAAGTTTTGTAGGGCATCTTTTTCCGTTTCATCGTTTCTTCATACGCATTTCGCCTTAAATTAGCCGGGGTTTCTAATGAAAGTTGGCCATTAATATGGAGAATATGCTTACAGCCACGATCAATAAGATGTTCCGTTGCCATCACACCACCGCGATAGTTATCACTTGATACGATTGGAATGTGGCCAGCTAAATAACGGTCAACACCCACGATCGGCATTGTCGAACGCTGGTAAATATCAATCCCCCTATTATGTGCCCCAGCAATGATGCCATCAACTTGATGGCGTTGTAGCATCTCCAGATAAGCACGTTCCTTATCCTCCCGTCCTCCACTATTACATAAAAGAACCTTATATCCCAATGCTTCACAAAAGTTTTCAAGGTGATAAATAAGTTGACCATAGAAGGGATTATTAGTCGTTGGGAAAATGACCCCCACAATGTATGTCTTTCTAATAAATAAAGATCGTGCAATTTCATTCGGGTAATAATTCAATTCTTTCATTGCAACGTGAACTTTCTCCCTTGTTTTATCACCAATGTAACCCCGATTATTTAAAACGCGAGACACAGTGGTCAGTGATACACCTGCCCGTTTAGCGACATCTGCTAGCTTTGGTTTATCCATTGCTCTCCCCTACTTCTCTTAAAATTGACTAAAATATATTTAACGTCCATAAAGCGAACGCTCAATTAGTAGCGTTTTATGGATGCTTATCTATGCCAAATATATTAAAATTCATTTAAGTATTGTGATTTACTTTAATTTATCACGTTCAGGAAAGAAAGTAAAAAAATACTACAGTAGAGACATGTATCAAGTTTTCTCACAGTAATCTTCATACCCGTATTTCTGACACACTATTTTTGGGCATCTATATTCGATCTACACGTCATCGCTTGCTGACAGATTAGACGTAGACAGTTTCTAAAAGGATACTATCTACGTCTTATTTGTCATTACAAACACTTTAATAATTATCCGCTTGCCCTGAAATAGCTAGTGTAAAGCTTAATCGTGCTCCCATTGACGGACATGTGATCTGACGTAAAAGTTCGGCTATTCTTATCGTTTTTTCGCTTGTCGTTTGGTGTTCGTCGTCTACCGTTCCTTTTAAAATATCCTGGGTCACTTTTACCCTTCCTGCACCACACCACTACTCCAGTGTATGCCTTTATTCTCATGCGAACTGAGACGTTTCAGTGATTTTATTAGATCGCCCTAAGCTATGTGTAACTTCTACAGCATTATCTACATGCTATCTTATCAAAAATACGTTCGCAATCGTTATGTATACCTTGAACGTCTTTAACTTATCTATATTCTTCTCCTGTACTTTCAAAGGGCTATCCCTATCGATAACGAATACCCAAATCCCTATACTTATATAAAATAAACCTTCATTCGCAATTAGGTTTCGTTCTATATCCAATTATCGGAATCTGAATGATCCCTGCCTAAATAGCTTTGTCCCATCCTCTAGTTTATCGCAGGCGATTTACAGGCGATTATCCATGATACATCTATTAAGTAGGCCTGTTGTCATCATAAATATATACTTTTTTATTAAGCTTTAGCTTTTTGCTTTTTGCTGACGAACGAATCTATAATAAGCGCAATCGCTCCATCACCTGTAATATTACATGCTGTTCCAAATCCATCTTGAGCCATATATAAGGCAATCATGAGCCCGATCTGAGCCTCTGTAAAACCTAGGATCGAAGAAAGTAAGCCTAAAGCGGCCATAACCGCTCCTCCTGGTACACCTGGCGCAGCTACCATCGTCACACCTAATAATAGAATAAATGGTAAGAAATCCATAAATTGCGGTGTTTGGTTCCCTATAATTAACACAGCAATGGAACACGCAACCAATGTAATCGTGCTTCCCGCTAAATGAATGGTTGCTGAAAGCGGAATAACAAAATCCGCTGTTTCATCGCTCACTTGGTTACGTTTTGCGCTTCGATGTGTAACAGGTATTGTCGCTGCACTGCTCATTGTTCCAAGTGCCGTTAAATAGGCAGGAATCATATTTTTAATCGCTATAAAAGGATTGATACCTGTTCTTATTGCGGCAATGATGTATTGAATCAAAATATAACCCAAGTGCATTAAAATAATTAAAATGAAGACTTGTCCGAACACACCTAATATATGAAAAGCTTCACCTGACGCCGCCATGTCAGCAAAAATACCAGCAATATGCAACGGCAATAACGGAATAATGATCTTTTTAATTACTAAAACAATAATTTCTCGAAACTCATTCATTCCTTGATAAAGCAATGTATAAGCTTTTTCGTGACGAATATAATTGATGCCCAGCCCAAAAATGAATGCCGTTACTAATGCTGTCATAACACCCATTATCGCAGGAATCTCTAATTCTATAACCGGACTTAAACCTGCAGCCTCAGCACCTGCTACGGATCCTTCGGTTATAATGAACGGAATAATAAAAACGGAGATAAAGAATGCTATAATTCCCGCTGTAATCGTGGAAGCATAAGCTAGACCCGCTGTACCTGCCAGTAAACGCCCCGCTTTTTTACCGAGATCCGCTATCCCAGGAACAATAAACGACACAATGATAAGTGGCACAATATAACCAAGAAACTCTCCAAAAATATGGGTGAATGTATAAAGGACATTTCCAATCCACTCAGGAAATTGAAAACCAATTAACATACCTCCCAAAATCCCTATAACAAGACGTGGCAGTAAACCTATTTTTTTCACAATATCTCTCCTTAACTCTTTTTGATCAATTTTTTAAAACAAGTTCATCTTATCACAGATTATTCACACTCGATAGAATTTTTTGAAATTTTAATGAAGTTACACAGAAGGATAGATGGATACATGACTGCAAAAGATTGATTATATCTTATGATTTAACATTAAATTAATAAATATTCATACAAACTAATATCAAACCATCTACTTATTCCTTTAGTGCAATTGATTCGCTGGCAATTTCAAAAAACCCTTAGCCGCGATGACATCCAGGTAATAAATGTAAAGACTCGATCAACGTACACAAAAAGGCTACTCCGCTCGGAATAACCTTTATTAGTCAACTATTTTTCTTGTACAAGCTGTTCTAAAAATTCAACAACTTTACGATCAACATATCCCGGTTGTTGCACGCGCTCATCAAAATTCTCAATGTATTGAAATTTCTGAAGCGCTGTGACAAGATCCGTTGAATCGCGAGTGTAATATCCTAATTTTTCAAGCTGTTCAATTAATTTCTGCTCAAGTTCACCTTCAATCTTCAATATATCATCGGGATCTGTCGGTTTAAAATACAAATAATGCAGATCCAACAAACGTTGCAATTCCGGAATTGGATCAATATGATCGTCTACCCGTAAATCGATGTATCGATCAGTATCTCCATAGCCTGCTCCTTCTTTTACAATCAATAAGGCAGCAGATTGTTTGCCTCGACGATCACCACCAGCCAAGTCTCCAGAACGAAGTGATTGCATCAATCGTGTCGCTAAATCACCTTTTGCTTTTAAAAAGGTACCATGCATCGCTTCAACAGTATACTCGTCAACAAGAATATTACCTTGAATGGCAAAGTTAGCACCTGCGACACCCCCGGCCCAATCATAACAGTTAGCGCCGGTATAGGTCATGCTATGTCCTACGCTATCTACCATACCTACTTGGCGCCAATTACTATCTTTATCCTGATCGATAAGCGTTTGTAGCACTTCTTCAACGGTCTTCCCTTTTTCCAATAAAGCCAGTCCATCAATTCCATATTTCGGATTGCCTAATGCTTGTGATGCGACGGCTCCAACTCCTGCTTTAGCATATGGTACGACGCTTCCAACACCAAGAAATTTCGAAGCTACAGCAACCCCAAACTCCTTTGCGTCTGGATCATAACCAACAATAGAAAAAGTCATAGCAATCATCCTTTATTTGAGTATCGTATGATATATTAATCCAAGATAACACTAAATTTTCTAGAAGCATGTTTAATGAAATCGATATATTTTTAATACCCGTCTTTTAATATGCTTATCTAACCCTTACCACTTCTTTATCGAAAATAAACACATTCACAGAAGTAAGTGAATGTGTTTATCCCTTCTAGTTATACAAACAGTGTTATGACTATCTTTAACTTTCACGGATGTATGCTCTAAAACCATGACCCAGCAACCATTAAAGTGAAACAAACTTAATGCGATCACCATTTTTTATACAGTTTAGTAACGGTTGATAAGCTTTATCTATTTCTCCAATTACATTAACGCGCTGATCTTGACGGTGATCCTCACGCATGATTTGTATTTCTCCAGAATAACGCTGATACTTTTCATTGTCCATTGTTATACAACCGCGTTTACGTTCAATGCAATTATTTGGTCGTTTCTTATCCCCTAAACTGGCATAACCTCTCGACTCTTGCAGGCGCATTAATCCTTTCGGAGAGTCTACACGGATCGTATATACTTGTTGGTATAGATCATGATTTTCCTCTAAAAAAGTAACAGGTATCTGGATGACATCATGCTCAAGAAACGTTTGGATTAATGTTAATTGTTGTTCTGACACCATGATATCCCCGACAAAAACAGATGTGACTCGATAATTTTTTATGAAATCAACAAACGCAACATACGGTGGCAAGCAACGGTGATGTTCAAGCGTAGGCAAGCCTTCACCAATTGGGCCCCGTAATTGTTGATCACCAGGGATAAAGGCAATAACGTCTATATCCTGCTTGATGAGCGTTTGATTAATAGTTTGAAACAAATTACGATCTAAGCCTGTTTCCGGTCTAGGGTAAAAATTGTGCATCGCAGACAAAGGCAATCGATTCTCTAATGCAGGCAGTGTTTGACCGTTAAGTGTTGATGCATTAAAAACAAGTGGGAAAAGCTTAGCGATTTCCTCAATTTCACTTTGATTAAAGCCATAATCTAATCGTAGTGCTGAAATGTGCATAGCTTGAGCAAAGCTAACCATATCCGAATAATTAAATAGCTCCAACGTTTTCGGTGAAACGTCAGCAATGATTTGAAATTGTCTGTCAGCAAGCCACTGACACATTTGCTGTGCTTTTACTTGATACGTTTGATCCACTTCTTCCATGATGTGAAAGGAAGTGAAGATAGCACTTCCACTTCCTGTTAATGGTTCAAGCATTGCTTTTTGTTGGTCAAAACTAGAGATATAAACCGAAAATCCTAGTGGTTTATGCATTAGCTACATCCTTACTTTTAATAAATAGACGTGTGATGACAAAACCGCCAATATATGAAATGAAAATACCGATAACAAAATGAATCATTTTATCCGCATGCATAAGTGGCACAGCAACTAATCCAGATGGTCCCCATGCATTGGCCATAACGTTGGTCATCATTACATATGCCCCACCAAATCCAGCTCCTAATCCGGCAGTGATAAAAGGCTTACCAAGTGGTAACGTGACACCGTAAATAAGTGGCTCACCAATACCGAGGATTCCAGCTGGTAGAGCACCAGCAATAACTTGTCGTAATCGATCGTTCCCCGTCTTTTTACAAATTAAATAGATCGCAACAGCTGCACCAACTTGACCGCCACCTGCCATAGCAAGGACTGGGAATAGTGAGACACCGCCTAAAGCTTCAAGTTGAATCGCATAGATAGGAATTAAACCATGATGTAAACCCAATAGTACCATTGGTAAAAAGATAGCGGCTAGTATATAACCAGAGATTACATTTACAATCGTATACTCAGAGCCAATAATGACACTTAATCCGTTAACTAACCAGTCTGATAGTATACCTGAAACAGGCATAACCACGAAAACAAAAAGTAATGTTGTTATTAATAAGGTCAACACAGGGGTAACAATAAGGTCTAATACATCTGGTACACGTTTACGAATAGCTTTTTCAAGCTTAGCTAGAATAAACACACCAAAGATCACCCCGATAATTCCACCTTTACCAGTTTTTAAAATAGAATTTAGTGGCTCTTCCGGGTTAAATAAGCCAAATAATTGCGAAATATCATTGATAGGAGCAGCAATCGACATCGCACCGACCATTCCACCAAGCGCCTCAGTTGCACCAAATCGTTTCGCTGCATTAATACCTGTAAAGATTGCAAAATAACCAAGAAATCCTGTACCAATAAGTGAGAATAACAGGCGAATCGTTTCCCAAACTTGCCCATCTACTATTTCTTCACCTTGAAGCGTCCCAATTAAACTGCTAAAACCATTAAATATACCAGCAGCAATAATAGCTGGAATCATTGGAATAAAAATACCTGAAATGGTTTCAAGGGCCGATTTCAATTTACTCTGCTTTTGGTTCTGTTTTATTGCTTGTTTGTTTTCTTGCCAGTCGTTTGTTCCAGAGGCATCTTGGGAAACATTATACTGTTCAATTAAAAGATCAGCTAGTTTTTTAGCTTTACCTGGTCCTACTACTATTTGAAGGGTTTCAGCTTTGACAACACCCATAATCTCGGCTTTTTCTTTAAGCTCGTCATGTTTAACTTTATTATCATCTTTTAAACGTATTCTCAAGCGTGTCATACAATTTGTTGCTGAGTGTATGTTGCTCTCTCCACCTACTAATTCAACAATTTCACGAATCAATTGTTCATTATTTTTAGCCATGTAAAGCACCTCTTCCTCATTTATTGTAAAGTTTTCCGAATATGTCCCTTCGCTTGTGATAAGCTTGCTTTGGCTGCTTCCAAATCACAATTTAGCAAAATCATAGTAATCGCAAGCTTTACACTGCCTTCACTTTCTAATAGTTTGGCTTTGGCTAACGCTCGATCAACATCTGTTGCATTGATAATAATATTTTCTGCTCGTGTTTCAAGTTTTTTATTGGTGGGTTGCACATCTACCATTAGATTTTTATAAACCTTCCCAATCCCAACCATAGAAATCGTTGATAACATATTTAATACCATTTTTTGCACTGTTCCTGCTTTTAGCCTTGTTGAGCCCGATAAGACTTCTGGCCCTGGGGCAACTTCAATGGCGATCTTTGCAATCGCTCCAATTTCAGAATCTTGGCTACAAGCAACCGCAACGGTGCTTGCACCGATTTGGTTAGCATAAGCTAAAGCACCAACTACATAGGGTGTGCGACCACTCGCCGCAAGTCCGACCACCACATCGTGACTGGATAGACTAATTGCCTTTAAATCCGCTTCTCCCATTTCCTTATTATCTTCTGCACCTTCAACTGCTTCTGTGAACGCTTGCTCACCTCCCGCAATTAAACCTACGACCATTTCCTTTGGCGTACCAAATGTGGGCGGGCATTCGGCAGCATCAAGCACACCTAAACGGCCACTTGTTCCCGCACCTAGATAGATCAACCGCCCTCCATTTTCAAAAGCGGTAACAATCCTATTAACCGCTTGCTCAATTTGTGGTAGAACAGGTTTTATCGCAACGGCAACATTCATATCCTCTTGATTCATTACCGTTAGCGCTTCTAAATAGGACATTTGATCAAGATTCATCGTGTTTGGATTCTGTTGCTCGGTCGATATGTTATTTAAGTCAATCATCCTGATCTGACTCCTTCCGTATTTGCGTTTTTTCTAATATTTCTATAGACTTCTCATATTGCATATTGACATAACATGTATACAAAATATCCACTAAGTTAAGCTGTGAAATACGAGAAGACATTGCCCCACTTCGAAAAGCATATTCATTGGCAGCAACAAATAAATTGTGATCCGCGATATCCATGATCGGTGCTTGCCCATACTTTGTGATCGAAATAAGCTCAGCCTTATTGCGTTTTACAGTCTTAGCACATTCAATCATTTCTTGCGTTTGTCCAGAATATGAAATAACAATACCAAGATCATTTGGTGTCATATTCCGTGCCATTAATAATTGTGTATGCCAATCTTCACTCACATAAGCCATTTTATTAATTCGGGTAAATTTTAATTGAGCATCTTTTGCTACAATTAATGATGCACCAATACCAAAAAGGACGAGTTTCTCACAATCATAGATCATCTCAACACAGTGCTTGATCACATCAAAATCAAGTAAATTCGTTGTCTCTTCTAAGGACAAAATATTTTTATTCGTTACTTTGTTGACAATTTCATCAATATAATCCGCTTTGGTTACATCTGCGATTTCTTTCGCTTTGTAATGTTTGCGAACAGCTTGTTCATAAATCAGTGCCTTAGAAAATTCTTTATAACCAGAAAAACCATTATTTTTACATAAACGAATAATAGACGATGGTGAAGAATAAGTTTCTTCAGCTAGCTTGTAAATCGTCATTTTCGAAGCGTCATCCGGATGACTTAAAATATAATCGATAATGGCTTGTTCTGTTGTACTTGCGTGATCATAATATTCCCTTAATCGGATTGTTGCGATTTTCATATGATCGCTCCTTCTTGATATAGTTTGATCTTACCATCATAAAACTAAGTGTCAATAAAATAGCGGTTACATGAAACATTGTACCAAATAGTGAACGTTTTCACTATAATACAAAGATTTTTCTGAAACTTTTCTAGCGTTTTTGTTAAATAACCTAACATATCATGCTGTTTTACTTATCACCTTAATTCTACATATTTGCGTATCGATGTTGGCTCTTATTTGCTTAATAGCTGATGTCTGCATCCCCTTTGTTTAATATTTTGAAGATTTGAGCGAATATCTTAATATATAAAATTCGTTGAAAGCGCTTTATACTATTCATATAAGTAAATTAATTTAATTTATGTGATAAGTTTATTTAACTTAGAATAATCTACTCGAGGTGATGTGACGATGAAAGGAACAAGAAAAGCAATTTCGTTTTTCCTTATTTCTATTTTAGTTTTTGGTTTATTTAGTTTTAGTCAATCCCACCATTTGACGAGGGCACAATCTACAAATATATTAACAAATGGTGACTTTGAAACTAATTTCTTTGATGATGATAGTTGGCAAATAACGGGGTTGGACCTAGACGAAGCAGAGGTCCATCACAGTGCAACAGACGTGTTCGAAGGTGACTATGCATTTAATTATTCAGTAAAATCAGAGGCCACCTCAAATCAATCATTTACCTTATCACAGACGGTTGATCAGCTTCCAGCAGGTGATTACACCATTTCTGTACAATCAATGGGGGGGGATCATGATTCAGCGGGACATGTTCAACTGTTTGTTGGTGACGAAGTCTTCGATCTTGTCAAAACCACTGGATGGAATGATTGGCTGCCAGTAACGTATACATTTGAAATTGAAGAGGATCTCGTTAATGTTGAAGTTGGTGCCTACTTAACTGGTCAACCTGACGCTTGGGGATTTCTAGATCAATTCAGCTTAACTAGAGGCTCTACAGCGATTGAGCCTGTCGAGTCTAATATTTTCGTTGAGCGTGTCGATGGCTTATCAGATGACTTTATTAAAGGGGTCGATATATCAAGCATTATTGCTTTAGAAAATAGTGGGGTCACTTTTTATAATGAGCAAGGTGACGAACAAGATATTTTCACGACCTTTGCTGAAGCAGGTGCTAATTATGTTAGGGTACGAATATGGAATGACCCTTATGATCCGGATGGGAATGGTTATGGCGGCGGGAACAATGATGTCGACACAGCGATCGAAATCGGTAAACGGGCAACCGCTAATGGTATGAAACTACTCGTTAATTTCCACTACTCTGATTTTTGGGCAGATCCAGGCAAGCAACAAGCACCGAAACAGTGGAAAAACAAGGATATTGATGAAAAAGCAGATGCTCTCTATGACTTTACGCGCAACACATTGGAAGAAATGAGAAACGAAGGCATTGATATCGGTATGGTTCAAGTAGGTAATGAGACGAATCGTGCGATGTCTGAGGAAAATGACTGGGCAAATATCACGCACCTTTTCAGTGCAGGTAGTCAAGCTGTTCGTGATTTTGATTCAGACGTTCTTGTTGCACTCCATTTCACTAATCCAGAGACAGAGGGGCGCTATCGCCAGTTAGCTTCAACTATGGACGATTATAACGTCGATTATGACGTGTTCGCAAGTTCCTATTATTCTTTTTGGCATGGCACACTAGACCATTTAACGAATGAACTTTCCTATATCGCTGATCAATACGATAAGAAAGTCATGATTGCTGAAACATCGTATGCTTATACGACAGAGGATGGCGATGGGCATGAAAATACGATTACTGGAAATGAAGCGAATCCACCGTATCCATACTCAATACAAGGACAAGCTAATGCATTAAGAGACGCTTTTCAAGCTGTCGCAGATGTAGGCGAAGCAGGTATCGGCGTTTTCTACTGGGAACCTGCTTGGCTCCCTGTTGGACCTGCTGAACAATTCGAAGCGAATCAACTACTTTGGGAAGAACACGGTTCTGGTTGGGCCTCAAGCTACTCAGCAAGCTATGATCCAGATGACGCTGGAAGGTGGTATGGAGGAAGCGCTGTTGATAATCAAGCCTTATTTGATTTTAGCGGTCATCCTTTACCAACGATTAATGTGTTTAATTATGTTGAGACGGGGGCAATTGCTCCAAAAAAAGTTGATTATGTAAAAGATGTTTCCATTGACGTTATGCTAGGCTCAACGCCTATACTACCAGATACAGTCACGGTTGTTTATAATGATCAAAGCGAAGAGAACGTCCCGATTGCATGGAATCAGCAAACCGTTGAACACGCTTTAAGTCAAGGTCGAGGGAGTTATACAATTGACGGAGAAACAGAATCTGGACTTATTGTCTACGGTCAGTTAAATGTACTACCGGAAAACTTCATTCTTAACCCAAGTTTTGAAGATAGTGATCAGACCATGTGGAGCTTAACTTTTCCCGCCGGCGTATCTGAACATGCTCGCATTGCAGAAGGAAGTGCTGATTCACGTACGGGTACCCACCATGTTCATTATTGGTCAGATGATCCTGTTGACTTCTCTATCAAGCAAGCGATTGATAACCTTGAACCAGGCTACTATAATTTATCCATGTTTATCCAAGGTGGAGACACCTATGAATCTAACATGAACCTTGTTGCAGAAACAAGCGATCAACGCTATCAACAATTAACTGAAGTTAATGGTTGGGGAAACTGGGTAGAATCTGAAATTGAAAACATTAAAGTAACGGATGGGGAAATTACTATTGGAGCAGACATTACTGCTAATGCTGGTGCTTGGGGGAGTATTGATGACTTTTACTTATACCGTGTTGGCGATTTAGATCCAAAAGATGATGACCAAAGCCTTAACGACTTGAATCAACTTGAAGAAAGAGATGACAGCTACTATTATTCATTGACTAAACCAACAGTAACAATAGCTAAACACGTTATTAAACAATTAGAACAAGGCAAAGATTTGATTTTATCCTACCACGATGTTCAAATGATCATTCCATATGATCTATTGCCTATCGAAGACGATATTATATTCAGCATTGAAGAAGTTAGCATTGATAATGAACGTCTAGTTAGCCCTGTCTACCGATTTAGCATAAATATAGATAACTTTGATCCACCTATCATATTAACGTTTCAGGTAGACAGCGAACGCATCCAAAACTGGGACCAATTAAGCATGGTATACCTTGATCAATCTGGTGACATTTTAGAGCAGATTGATCCTAAAGATTATAATCAGGAACGAAATGAAGTCTCAGGGGAAGTCACGCATTTCAGTTTGTATGGTATTATCGATATGACAATTGA
The DNA here is from genome assembly GCF_000306965.1 of Amphibacillus jilinensis Y1. GTDB lineage: Bacteria > Bacillota > Bacilli > Bacillales > Amphibacillaceae > Amphibacillus_C > Amphibacillus_C jilinensis. The sequence goes on from NZ_JH976434.1 coordinate 521,055, forward strand.
ACCAACGATTGAAGACCCTGTTATCGAGGACACCATTGATGCAGATGAATTAAATCAAGGTTCAGGTAACAATGAAGTAGAACAGGATAATGATGAACCTGATCAGGGCATTGATCGAGAGCTTTCAGAAACATTACCTGAAACAGCCACCACCTTATTTAATTGGTTATTTGCTGGTGCTTTGCTACTTATTGTCGGTGCTATTTTACTGTTTACTTACCGTAGAAAGCAAATTTCAAAAGATTGACTGAACGATCATCATAGTATAGTGCAACGTAAATGAATAATCCGAACTTGCTCAATTACCTCAGATGAGGTAATTGAGTTAAAGTTCGGATTTCTTTCTTCGCCCACTGATGGTTCGTTGAGTAAAGCAAGACATTAGTGCCCGTTTATATAGATGAGCGCTCGTCTCTCTTTTGAAGCGGACGTTACGGACGGTTTTCGGTGATAACATGTTAGCTCGTCCGATGACTTTGAGACACATTACCTTAGTTTTATTATTGATCTTCCTTAGACCGCGATTCGTCAATTAGTAAAATAACGAAAAGGCTCTTCAGAATCAATAAAAGAAATCTCTAAATTAGGCAAGTGTTTTTTCATCCATGGGACAATATTTTTCATTCCAATTTCTTCACTTTTCTCATGGCCAAGTATAATCATATTTTTGTTGATACCTAGCATACTAGCGTCTCTTATATAGGCACTTAAAGTCCATTCCGTAATATCTCCACATATTACCGTATCTAAATGATTCGCCTGTACGAGCTTCATTGGATTTCTTTCATCTCCTAAGCCCAGACTACTTCCTCCAAGTAATAGCCCAATCCGTTGGACCACGGCATCTTCAGCCCCGATATAGCGAATAACTTTCATGTTAAGCGCCTCTTTTAACTGTGCCAAAAGCGTCCTTACCTCTAGTTTGGGGATCTGATAGCAAGTCGCTGCCTGCTCTAATGGATTCAAACTTAAGGAGTTGCCTGCTAAATTATAATCGTGCCAACCGAGCGCTTGTTCAAACCCTTGATAGATTTGATCTTTCTTCGCTGAATGCATATAATCGTGAAATCGCCACACCACAATATTATGTTCTAACAATAAGTGTTCCTTTTTTTGATAAATAAAATCATCTTTAAGCCAGGAGGTGTCATCACGTCCATTATACCAAGTCGGCTCATGTGTAATAATCAAATTTGCTTTTTTGGCAATAGCATAATGAATAACATCTATCGTCGCCATAAATGTCGTCACTACAGCTGTCACTTCTTGATTAGGATTACCGACAATGACCTGATCATTCGTCTGCTTTTGATCAACATCTATCGCTCCTGTCTTCTCTTTTAAAATATCGATTACTTGTTTAATTTTCATTTTTATCACATTTCTTTCCATTATATTTTTGAGTTATCTAGCATTCTAGTACGACAACTTTCTACATGAAAGGAAAGGGATGATCACAAGCGAGCCATCAAACCCTTTCTCATATCTACCGTTTTCTTATTGAAACGCGTCATTCTAGTATAGTAAAAAAGTAATTATTTGACCATTTCTTTGTGAGCTGACTTTGAATCTCCATCTGCTGGGGTCAGGAAATAAGCAGCGATTGCTGCAACAACAAATGCAATAATACAGCCTATGATACCGTTGATGAGATTTGCGGTTGAGTGACCAGTAAAAGCAAGTAAACTTAATAAATTAGTCAATGGGATAAGCGTAAAATGACCAGAATTAACAACACCTAAATAAAGTCCACCAACAAAACCACCAAGCATCAACCCTAACAAAGGTTTTTTATAGCGAATAGCAATCCCGTAAAGGCCAGGTTCACTTATCCCACCAACTATCATTGAGATAAAGTAGCCCCATGCTAATGACTTCTCATTTTTATTCTTCAAGCGTAGGGCAGCCCCTAAACACATCCCTCCAACTGCAAAGCTAGCAGCAGCTAACCCGGGGGCAACAAAACTTTCACTGCCATTAACCATAAACGCTTGAATTAATGATGTGATTAAAATAATATGCATACCTGTAAGGACAAGCAGTTGGAAAGAAGCACCTATCAACGCAACACCAATAAATCCAACGACACCATCCATATTTAAAATAGCTTCACTAATAGCTGTTCCTAAAATAGCTCCAGCCGGACCTAATACACTTAATGCAATGGGTAGCATAACGACCATTGTTAAAGCAGGAGCAAAGATACTTTTTAACGCACCAGGAATATGTTTATTAAAGAAACGTTCAAGATAGGACATAATCCATACACTCATAATTATTGGTAACATCGTGTTAGCATAATTCTGAACAAGTGTAGGTATACCAAACACGCTAAAAGATTGGCCTTCTTCAGCTAATTGAACAAAAGTGGGATGAAGCATAATACTTCCTAATAGAATCCCCATTAAAGGAGAAGCCTTGAATTTCTTGGCGGATGTATAACCAATTAACACTGGAAAGAAGTAAAATCCAGCATCTCCAACAAATGTTGCTAGTACATATATGTCACTGCCTTCAGCGATCCAGTTTAACATCGTTGGTCCAAACACTGCTGGAATCATTTTGAAAAAAGCTGCAATAATGATAACCGGTATGGCTGGTGTTAAACTTCCTGCTAGAGCATCTAATATGCCATTACCAATTGTTTTGAGTGTAACTGGTTTTTTGTCATTTTCACTACGTGTTGAGCCTGCATCTGCTTTTGCGAAATCACCTTGTTTACATACTTCTTGATAAAGACTCGCTACGTCTTGTCCAATAATAATTTGAAGCTGTCCGCCTGCACGAGTAATCCCAATAACCCCTGGAATATTTTTTAGTTTTTCATCATTTGGAACGCTTTCATTTTTCAAATTTAAACGTAGGCGTGTGGCACAATGGGCAACATGTTCAATGTTTTCTTTCCCACCTACTTCTTCTAAAACTGCTTCAGCTATACTTTTATAATTTTTTTTAGCCATTTTTCTTCCTCCTTAACACCGTTCTTTTAATAGAACCGGTTCCATTTTGCGGTAAAACGAATCCCGATCAGCGGAGAAGCGTTCTTCTCCTACTGATTGGTCGTTGAATGAATCAGAACATTAGCTTCCGTTATCTTCTGCCTAGATAAGCGCTACTCTCTATTTTGAGGTGGATGTTTACGGACCGTTACCTGTAATAAAGCAAGATGGCGTGTTGAAAGAAGGACACGCTCCTCCATCTCTCTCAACTTCTTCAACCATATGAAATCAACATTTAGCCTCATACACGCAAGTGATCTCATCGTCTCCCTTTTAGGCTCAAAGTGTATTTAACCGTTTTACACTTTGCCGCTCAATTAACGCTAAATCGACCCCATCGCTAGACGGCAGTTTTTCTTCATTAATTAAGGCCAACATATCTTGTACAACTAACTTTGATAGATGACTATAATCAAATGCTACTGTCGTCAATGCTGGATAGACTACTTTAGAAAAATCGTAATTTCCAAAACCAATAATAGAGATGCGTTCTGGAATGTCTATCTTTTTTTCTTTTAAATATTGAATGATACCCATAGCAATACGATCAGTTGCAGCAATCACAACACTTGGGTTAGCGTTCAGCACATGTTCACCTTGATCATAGCCTGCTTCAAACGTATAGCCTGTTTTGAAATAGTTGAAATCAAATGCTTTTCCCTGCTCTTTAAAGTATTGAATAACCCCTTTTTTTCTGCTGTAACCAACTTCTCGGTCGCCATCGCCAGGACCAAGATAGGCAATACGGGTATGGCCCATCTGTTCAATATATTGCCCGACGATATATCCTGCCTTAATATTATTGATTTTTTGATAATGGATGCAATCACTTTCTTGACCCACTAAAATTACTGGAATATCAATACTTTGAATCGCATCTTTATGTTTCTCTGTTAATTGATCCGTACCTAGAATAATGCCATCAACACCTTGTTTGGCTAAAGTAAGGATGTTATCCACTTCTTGTTCAAGACTGTTACCGATCGTTTCAATCGTAATAATCGGATAATAGTTATGTTTTCTTAGGCGGTCATTTATTTCTTCAAGCATTTTACCCACACTAACAGACTGGATACCCTTAAAGATAACACCAATCATCCCGGTTTTCTTTCTTTTTAGGCTGCTTGCGAATAAATTCGATTCATAACCTGTATCTGCTATGACCTTAGCAATTTTTCGGGACGTCTCTTTACTAACGGATCCCCCGTTCAAATATCTTGATACGGTACTTTTAGCAACATTGCTCATTTGTGCTATCTCTTTGATGGTGACTTTCATGAAAAAGTACCTCCTGTGAAAAGTATTAATGGTCAATCCGATTTTAAGCGCATTATATCATTAATAGTTTACCACAGAACCGTATAAGATTATTTCATTTTTCTCTTATCGATTTGTATACTTTTTCAAAAAACTAATAATGACTTGGAGTACTTCATCACAATAAAAAACACTTCCTCCATGATCAGCGTTATCAACACAAAAGAACTCTACTGTTTTATTTGCTTTTTTACAAGCTTCATGGAGCTGGACGCTTTGTTCAAATGGCACAACCGTATCCTTATTTCCGTGGATAATGAGCAACGGGCTATTTTGCACATCTTCATGTAAATAATAACTGACCGATGCCTTAGCCGCATCATCCTTATGTTGACTTGGGATCTTTCCCCCAATCAATTGTGCCTCCGGACTCGTAGATAAGGTGTGATCAATTGCAGACGCCGCATCAGCAATAGTTACTAAATCAACAACACCATATAAATCAATACAGCCTTTAATCGATGGCAATGGATGATTAGAGGCATCTAGTAATGCTTGATTCCATGTTGCCCAGGAAAGTAGAGCGGTATGACCTCCACTTGAATCCCCTGAAAGAAAAACATTATCCATATCAATCATTAATTCTTCTGCATGTGCTTGCAAATATCGCATCGCCATTTTTGCGTCTTCAACCTGACTAGGAAATTTCCCAAGGGGCAACGGTAAATATTCAACAATGGCAAGGATATAACCACTTGTAACCAAATCTTTTAAATCAAGAAGATGGCCATCTAAATGTTGTTCAAGCCAAGCCGACCCCTGAACATGAAAAACAAGGGGATATTTGCGTTGCTCTTGAAAATAATCAGGATAAATCAATCGAATCTTTAAATTTTTCCCGCTTTTTCTTTGATAGACAATATCTTCTCGTTCAATCCGCGCTCTGATATTTTTCATGTCTCCCTTAATGACTTTCATTCCATTTGATAACGCTTTCGATTTAGGCATCGATGTGTAATCGTATTTTAAATCGAAATCCATTAAAGCGCCTCCCTTCTAACCTGTTAAAAATAATTGGTACCGGTTCCAATTCTATTTTATCTTTTCATTAGAAAAATGTCAATCAAAAACTGAAATCGTTTTCTTATTATATTTTTTCAAATTGCTCACGGCTAAAATCATATCTTTTGTTCTTCATGCACACTGAAATAGTCATTCAACCTTGATCGTGTTCAATAGATGTGGTATTCAATAGGCTTGTTGACTTTAGTTCTGCATGGATATACCCGCATGCCACCTAGTCATACGTTTAGCACGTTATGTCGTTCCGAAAGCAAGGAATTCGCTTTTCGCGGGGATGGCTTCAGCTAACTTGAGTCGCAAAGATCACGCCTCAAGTGGATCTTCAGCTCATCCTATTCCCGCAGAAGTCTCAACCCTTGCTTATCTCCACTTAGAGTGGCGATTTATACTGAATGTGTAAGCCCAACCGCACGAAATTTAGCAAAGAAGATGTGACACGACTAGCATAAGACATTTCTTATGCTGAGACGCCATTCCGCTGTCTTCATGATCTACATGGTGTAAATCTAATTTTCGTTTTTTATAAACTATGTTCACTTCCCCCTGGCGTGGCTTGAGCTACTCCCACAGGAGCCTACACCTATCTCACCTGCTAAATCATCGTCTTCAAACCACTTCTTTGTTCTTTCACACGTATGAAAAAGGACAATTACTCGAGAAGTGAAGTAATTGCCCTTTTATCATCCTGGATAACCGTCCATATAATACCCGCCTCTAAAATTATAGAGATCGTCTAGTTTAGCGGGAAGCTACAAACGTTAATGTGCGGATTCACTCAACGATCAAGCAGTTGGAGAATAACATCCACAGCTGATTGGAGCTTCGTTTTATATGGTTACATGTAAGGGTTTTAAATAAAAACTGTAACGGTAAGCTCGATTAGCAAATAAGGTGAAATCTTCATGTGTGCGTTGGCCCCAACTATCGTCTCCCCCAACACCCATTTGGGCTAAATTAACACGAACAACTGTATGATCGGTTTCAGGTAGTTGATAACTATGATCAGCTTTTTCTAATTGATCTGGTGTATAAGGTAAAACATTAAGTTCAAACGTAGGCGTTCCTTTCAAAACGATCCCGTTGCCTTCTTCATTGCGCAAGTTACCATAGCGTACACCTATTTTATTCCCGCATTCTTGTGGTTTTAAATAAGGAACATATTGATCAGCAACGAGCCCTTGATAATAGCCTATTTTGGCACCTTTTTGCTTATCCCAATACGATTCGTGTGGGCCTTTACCATACCAACTCATCTGATTAAACGCATTGGACATCGTGAACATTAATCCGATTTCAGGAATTTCAGGTAAAGCAACACCGGGTTCAAGGAGATAGTCTACCTTTACCTCACCGTCTCCATTAATAAGATAGTCAATATAAAGATACGAATCGGATGTTGTTGGCAAGATAAATTGACTCGATACTTTAACATGATCAGTAAATTTTTGATAAGTAAGTTGCTTAAGCGTTCTGTCTCTACTGGCTACATTCCATGTCTTACTACGTTGATCAAGTTGATTGCCTCGATCATTATCAGTCATGGCACGCCAGAAATTAGGCGTCAACGGGGTTTTAAGCAATGACTGGTTATTAGCCTCATATGATGAGAGTAACCCCGTATTTGTATTGAAAGCAACAGAGAACTGGCTTCCTTTGATCACTAACTCATGCTCATGACGATCGACATCAAGTTGGCCAGCTGTATGTTCTTCTCGCTCAAGTGCTGGATCAGCAACCGGTAATATAAATTGATCAAAAGCTATTTCATGACCTGGGCGACACCATTTTTTGTCTTGTTTTTCTACCAATTGGACGGTTAATACATGCTCTACTTTCGCATCCGAAGGAAAACGGTAATCGAGCTGAATCGATTTTTTCTTGCCAGGGTCAAGGTCAATCGCTTGTTGCCCTGAATCAACGCGCCCTCCTTCACGACTTAAAGTCCAGTGAAGTTGATAGGTTGCTAAGTTCGTAAATAAAAATTTATTAGCGACTTCTAGTTGACCTGTTTTTAAGTCGACCACTTTAAATTCAACGTTTTGATAACAACGCTTGACCTCATAAAGTTTTGGTGATATCGATCCATCAGCAAACACTAAACCGTTACCAGCAAAGTTACCATCATGTGGAGACTCACCAAAATCACCACCATAAGCAAGATAAGGCGTACCAGATGGCGTATGTGTTAGTAAGGCTTGATCCTTCCAATCCCAAATAAATCCTCCTTGTAAAATCGGATATTGATCAAACAGCTCAGTATATTTATAGAAATTCCCCAACGAATTTCCCATCGCATGGCTATATTCACATAAAATATATGGTTTGGTTTGATTTGTTGCTTGTTTGGCGTATTTCTCGATACCAGCTGGGTAAATGTACATCGTACTCTCAATATCTGATGCGCGTTCAGACTGCCGATAATGAAAAATGCCTTCATAATGGACAAGTCGTGAAGGATCGCGCTCAGCAAAAAAGTCATGCATTTTCAAAAAGTTATCACCACCAAACGATTCATTGCCTAATGACCAGATCACAATCGATGGATGATTTTTGTCCCGTTCAAACATTGAACGACAACGATCAAGTACATTTTCCGTCCATTCAGGTTTACTTCCCGGCACGGTATCATTAAGTGCTGTTTGCCCATACTCCCAAGTACCATGGGTTTCAAGATTAACCTCATCAATCACATAAAGACCATATTGATCACACAGCTCATACCAAAATGGATCGTTCGGGTAATGTGACGTTCGAACGGCGTTAATATTAAATTGTTTCATCAACTGAATGTCTTTGATCATATCTCCACGCGTAACAGCTCGCCCTTTGTCAGATGCAAATTCATGTCGATTGGTTCCTTTAAATACGATGCGCTGTCCGTTAATTTGCATTAAACCATCTTTTAATTCAAAGCGCCGAAAGCCAACTTGACAACTTTCCGCTTCGATCAACCGATTGTTCTGGTCTTCTAAACTTAAAACAAGCGTATATAAATGAGGGGTCTCAGCACTCCATTGTAACGGCTGATCTACTGTAGTATTCAAAACCACTTGTGTCGTCTGACGATCATTTGTAGAAATGATTGATGACATCGGTTCATCTAAAATCGGTTGCTGATTTACATCATAAAGCATTGCTTTTACGGTGACGGTCATGCCTTGTTTAAAATAATCATGAATACTAATGTCTACCGTTAATTCACCATCTTTATAACTTGAATCTAATATCGGCTTAGCAAAGAAATCCGCGATATGGACATGAGGGGTTTGATATAAGTAAACATCCCTAAAAATCCCACTCAATCGCCAAAAATCTTGATCCTCAAGCCAACTGGCATCACTCCAACGGTAAACTTCAACCGCTAATTTATTCGTACCTTCCACTAAATAAGGCGTTAAGTCAAACTCAGCTGGGGTGAAACTATCTTCGCTATAACCGACAAAATCACCATTTAACCAAACGTAAAATGCCGATTCAACACCAGCAAAGTGGAGGTAAACAGGTTTCTCGATCCAATCCTCGGTCAACTCAAAATGCTTAACATATTGACCGACCGGATTATAATTTGTTGGCGCAAACGGTGCAGTAATGTCTTCTTTTTCTACCCATGGATAGGTGGTATTGGTATACTGCGGATAATCATAATCTTGTAATTGCCAATGACTCGGAACCTTGATCTGATCCCAATCCCTTACTGAGTAATCAACGCGATGAAAGTCTTCATTTCTTTGTGACGGCTCGCTAACCCAGTGAAATGCCCATTGACCATTCAATGAGTGGTAGTAAGGGGATTGTTCTGGCTGCATTGCTATTGCCATATCAATGGTTGGGTAAGGCATCAACGTGGCATGTGCTCGGCTACGATTCAGGGCAAAGATTTCAGGATTGTTATTCCATTCCGGATATCCATTTTTAGGAGGGGTATATTTATATTTTTTTAAGTGCATTGTCATTCTTATCTCTCCTTATATTCGATTCAATTTAAATAAATGTGCTTGAAAATCATGAGTACCTGATCGATTAGTGTAGCGATCAATTTCAATTCCCACTTCCATTAATTGATCGCCGTAAACGTGTTGGTCTGTTCCAGCTAACTGGTAACAGGATTCAGGGTCCAAGTCGACCAATTGCACCCGTCTTAACACCGGATTCGGACGAGACAATATTTGATAGTAACCCACCAATAATTGTGACTTATCCTCCGATAAAATTTGCCAACTTACTTGATTACCGCCATCAACAAACGGACTGATTAGGCGACTGAATTGTCCAGTTTGAATGAAGGCCTGGTTTGCTTTATAAAAATGAATCTGATTCGCAATTTGTTGTTTTTCTTGGTCTGATAATGTCGTTATATCTAATTCATAACCCAACATGCCAAAATAAGCGACCGCTGCTCGCACCTCTAAACTTGTTATCCGGCCTGTTTGATGATTGGGTACAGCAGAAACGTGGGCTCCCATCATCGAAAGCGGATAAACCATTGATGTCCCGTGTTGAATAAAGAGGCGTTCGACTGCATCCGTGTTATCACTGGTCCATGCTTGTGGTGCATAATAGAGCATCCCTGGATCAAACCGCGCCCCTCCACTTGCACACGACTCAAATAATACATTAGGGAATGTCTCGATTAACCGATCGTATAAACGGTAGACGCCTAGAATATATCGGTGTGGCAACTCTTGTTGCTGATCAACCGGTAATTGAAAGGAGCCAATCTCAGTCATATACCGGTTCATATCCCATTTGACATAATCAATGGATGCCCCACTCAAAACATCAGCCATCACTTGGTACAAATAATCAACGACATCATCCCTAGAAAAATCAAGCACGTATTGGTGACGACCATGTGACTTGACGCGATTCGGCACCTGAATAACCCAATCTGGATGTGCTTGATACAAATCACTAATTGGTGACACCATCTCCGGTTCAAACCAAAGACCAAACTTCATCCCTAAATCATGGATTGATTGGGCTAACCCACTAATCCCTTGGGGCAACTTGCGCCTATTGACAAACCAATCGCCTAGTGAGGTTGTATCATCATCACGTTTACCAAACCACCCATCATCAAGGACAAATAATTCAACACCACACTGTTTGGCTGCTTTAGCCATTTCAATAATCTTTGCTTCTGTAAAATCAAAATACGTCCCCTCCCAGTTATTAATCAATACCGGTCGAAGGCGATCCCGCCACTGTCCTCTAGCTAATCGGTTGCGATAAAGACGATGATACGCTTGACTCATGCCATTAAAGCCTTGCGCCGAATAGATCATGACGACTTCCGGTGTTTGAAACTGTTCACCGGGTTTAAGTTGCCAATTAAAATCAAACGGATGAATCCCGATCATGACGCGAGCCTTATCGTAATGATCAACTTCAACTTGAGCAAGAAAGTTCCCACTATACACCAGGTTTAACCCAAACACCTCGCCATGATGTTCCGTTGCATCAGGTCGACTTAAGGCAATAAACGGATTATGTTGGGCGCTACTTGTACCTCTCGTACTTGCAACACTTTGGATGCCGGCAGTTAACCTTCTTTTCTTCATATGCCTTTCTCTAGCCCATGAACCCGACAATTGATGCAGATCAAATTGGTGATCATTTAAATCGAAACTCGCGCTCATGACACGGTTTAATTGCAACGTCTGATCACCTTTATTGTGATAATGAGCTGAACGCGCAATCACAGCTGTTTCTTCAAATAGGGTATAACTCAATGTCAATTCTGTACCCATCTCTTGATCAAACAGGCGCACCTCAACCGTTGTCGCTTCATGATTATCTTCCACATAAGTTGCCGGAAGACCTGCCAACTTTCTTTTCCCCTTAAAGATAATATGATCGATATATTTAAAATCGGTGATACGACTCCCGTTCTCTTGAGTAATCTGATGGGCAGGCTCCCTAAAATCAGTCGTTCCATAAGACGGGTACTCTTGCTTGATCAAATCAAGTGAAAAATGGTTGCTTTTACCCGTCACGAAGCACGTATTCGGTGTCTCTTCGACATAAAAAAGTTGGTTAAAATCATCTCTATCAATTAAACGTTTGCCAAAGTATAAATGACCTAACTGATTATTTTCTAGCACGTTAAAAATATAACTTACTTTATTTGACTGCAAATGAAAGACTTTCTGATCTTCATGAAAATAGATTGGCAAAAAAACGTCCCCCTTATCAAAAATTCTATTGTTTAACCTTTAACAGATCCCATCATTCCTGCAACAAAATGTTTCTGCATAAAGAAGAAAACAAGTGCTGTTGGTAGAGTTGCAATGGTAATAGCCGACATGATCATGCCATAATCCGGTGAATAACTTGAACCTAAATTAGAGATTAATAGTGGAATCGTTTGCTTATCTGGTGATTGTAAGACAACAAGTGGCCATAAAAAGTTGTTCCAGCTATTCATAAATGCAATAATAGCTGCAGCCGCATACGTCGTCTTCATTGTTGGCATATAAATCCGAAAGAAAATCCCAAGTTCCGTTAATCCATCAATTCGCCCCGCCTCGATCAAATCTTTAGGGAACATTTTCGTGTTTTGTCTAAAGAAAAAGATAAAAAAGGCAGTTGTAATGGTTGGTAAGAACGCGGCAGCTAAAGTATCTAAACCGATAAGTGGTGCTGTATGAGAGATCCGACCAAACAAACGATACAGCGGCACCATAATAGCAGCAAACGGTATCATCATGGATAGTAATAAAACATTAAAAGCAATGTCTTTGCCACGACTCCGATACATCTCAAATCCGTAACCTGCTAATGAGGCAATCAGTAAAGTCAAAAAAGTTGATAATACAGCAATAATAGCTGAATTCGTTAAGGCAGTGACAATATTAACTTGGTCAAATAGGTTTGTTAAATTTTCAATTAAATGCGTGCCTGGCAACTGTCTGCCTCTCGTGACATCAACAGATGCATTCGTGCTACTTACCACCATCCAAAAGAATGGATAAATTGAAATGATCGTAGCAATCGACAAAAACGTATAGACCAACATGCGTTTAAACTTTTTCATTCTTTATCACCTGCCACTTTAAATTGGATTGCAGACAGTATCACAACGAGAATGACGATAACGTAAGACACAGTCGCTGCGTAACCAAAGTTCGGTGTATATTCAAACGACAAATTATAAATATACTGTGAAATCGTAATCGTTGCATTACCCGGTCCACCACCTGTTATATTAACCACTTCATCAAACAATTGGAGTGTTCCTATTGTTGATGTAATGGTAGTAAACAAAATAATCGGTTTTAACATCGGTACTGTAATTTTAGTAAACTGTTGAAAGGTTGAAGCACCATCGATACGTGCCGCTTCATAAATGGAATGATCGATATTTTGTAAAGCAGATAAATAGAAAATCATATTATACCCCGTCCATCGCCAGGTGATCGCCAATATAATAACAATTCTTGCCCAAAAGGAGTCCGTTAAGAAATTAATCGGTTCTGAAACAATAGATAGATTGATTAAAAACTGATTAACGATACCATTACCGCTAAACATATATTTAAAAATAACGGAATACGCTACCAAGGATGTAACCGCGGGTAAAAAAATGGCGGTTCTGAAAAAACCACGGAACTTTAGCGTTGGATCATTTAACATGACAGAAAATACTAAAGCGAGAATAATCATAACAGGCACTTGTACGATTAAGTAAGTAAACGTATTTGTTAATGCACTGATAAACGTTGGATCATCAAAGAGACGCATCCAATTATTTAATCCTGTATACTCTAAATTAGCTCCCATCCCTGATTGAAACGATAGTAAGAAGGCATCAATCATTGGATAGAAATAAAACAATGAAATACCAACAATAGAGATAAGTACAAATAACCAACCAATATTGTTCTTTTTTAACAACTTATTCACCTGCTTGCACCCCCATTTATAAAGATTAAACCACAAGTCACAACCAAACTTGTTTTCATTGTGCTTGTGGTTTAATAAAGCTACTCTTCAATCAGCGAGCGTCTTTGTGCTTCTCCCTCTGCTTGGTTTGTTTTGTGAATCAGGACATTAGCGTCCGTTAGCTCCCGCCTCTGCGCTCTGATTTAAGACGGGACTTTTACAGACGGTTATCCGTGATACGTTATCTTAATTGTGTCTCTGCTTGAGATTGTGCATCTTCCAACACGTCTGTTAGCTCTTTATCATTTAAATAGTTTTGTAATTCAACTGCTAAAATATCATCAATTGCATAAGTGTGCATGCCGTAATTGACAGCTGGAATCGCTTCCGTCCATTCAGAGAAATCAGCAACAATCGATTGACCATCAAAGAATTCATGCCCTTCTTCAAAAGCCTCTCCTTGCATACCAGGTAAATAAGTTCCAATTGCACCAATTTCATTAATTAAGTCTTGATAGAACATTTCATTTGATCCAAATGTGTTAGCTAAGAATGTCGCAGCAGCTTCCTTACCATCTGAATTGAGTACATACCAGGAGCTTCCACCTAAGTTTGTTACATTTGTTGCCCCATCTACTTCTAGCTTAGGAAACGGTACAACTGCCCAATTACCGGATTGTGTTTCTTCTGCTGTTATACTCGGTGTAATCCAGTTGCCTGTTGGCACACTTGCCACATCACCATCATTGAACGCGCCAACAAATTGACTCCAATCTGATACCATGCTAACAATATTGGCTTCCATTAATTCACGATAAGCCTGCACCGATGCTTCCAATGCTGGGTTATTAGCTAAATTTGGTGTTGAGCCATCTTCTTCAAAATACCACGAACCTGCTGATTGAATCATCATCCGAATTAAACCTAAATCACTTGGGTCTTGGGTGAGCATATTATTTCCGGTCGCTTCTTTAATATCTACACCGATTTGAATATATTCAGCCCATGTAATGTCTTGAACATCATCAACACTATAACCTGCTTCTTCTAAATAATCGGTTCGAATATACAAACCGGCTACACCTGTATCAAACGGTAAACCATACTGCTCACCATCTAAGCTTGTTGTTTCAATTTTATAGTCAGCAAATGCATCGACATCAATATAGTCAGTTAATGGATAAAATGCATCTGGATAAGCTTGTAAAAAGCTTTGTGCACGATAATCTTCTATTAGGACAATATTTGGCATGCCTTGGGTCGTACCAGAACTTAAACTTGTATTTAAGCGTTGAACAATATCATCTTGAGCATTTTCTATAATTTCTAATTCTAAATCAACCTCACCATCATAAGCTTGATCAGCTAATTCTAAAGCACGAATATTAAAATTCGGATCCCACGCCCAAGCAGTAATGGCCTCACCTTCATCGTTTGTGGCACCTTCCGTCTCATCGCTAGCTTCCTGATCATCAACCGATTCCTCATCTCTATCCCCACAAGCTACCAATGCAACCATCACTATGATTGTCAACATCATGAATACGACTTTCTTCATCGTTAACCCTCCTTTTATTGTAAGCGTTTACTTACGCTATAAATAAAGTATAACGCCAAGAAAAAAAGATCGTTAGTACGATCTTTAGAAAACAAATAGTCTTTTTTTTAGTAGAAACCTCCCTTACCACTTAATAGAATTGGACTTTCTTTAGAATTTGAACTATCTTTAGATTTATTTACTTTTTTCAATAACTGGTAACTTAATTGTTACCTTCGTGCCTTTTGTTAATTCGCTCGACACTTCAACACCATACTGATCGCCAT
Organism: Amphibacillus jilinensis Y1; assembly: GCF_000306965.1. GTDB lineage: Bacteria > Bacillota > Bacilli > Bacillales > Amphibacillaceae > Amphibacillus_C > Amphibacillus_C jilinensis. The sequence goes on from NZ_JH976434.1 coordinate 536,102, forward strand.
ACAACAGCTGAATCCGTTCATGAACATTTCGCATCCCAATTCCACTAAACAATTGACTTTTTTTCTTATATTTAGTAGGGAACTTATCTTTATTAATCACCATTCCATCACCATCGTCCACCACTTCACCATATAAAAACTTTCCATGTCTGCGGATAAGAATTTGAATAAACCCATCTTTTTTCTTATTAAAAGCATGAAAGAAAGCATTTTCTATAAAAGGTTGGAGCACAAGCTTTGGTAACTGTAATGATAAACAATCGGGTCCAATAAAATAATTAACTTTAATCCGTTCACCATAGCGCGCTTGATTAATCGTAGCATAGTTCTTCGTATTCTCTAGTTCTTGCTCAACCGTTATTGTTTCACTCACTTCTCCCAAAGTGCTTTGCAACAAGGTAATTAACGCATGAATCGTCGACATCGCATGTTCTGGATCACCTTGCATCACCATAAACTTAACCGTTGTCAGCGTATTGTAGAGGAAATGTGGATTAATTTGATGCTGTAATGATTCCAGCTCAGCATTTCTTTGCCTTTTCTGTGATTCAATAACAATGGCAACATAAGTCTCAAGCTCATCTAATGTATGATTGAATGCTTTAGCAATCTGTTTTGATTCGTAGCCACCTTCTTCAGCGACACGCTCACTAAAATTATACTTAGCTATTTTTGATATTTGCTTAACTAACCGTGTCAATGATTTTGTTATTCGTCTTGTGACAAACCAAACCATACCAAGTGCGAATAAAATAATAATGACACTAATCAATAAAATCTCTCCCGTATTTATTAAACTACGGACAACCAGTTGACGGTCAATTAGATTGACCAAATACATATCAAATCCCGGTAAATATTCAGTAAGTAGTAAATAATCGCGCGTCCTCCATTCCACTTCAGTATGCTCTTGGTCCGACAAATACGTCGACTCTGCTATATCTAACAAACCAGGATCTTCTGTCCCTACTAAACGAGTCTGACTACTTGAAACAATTTGACCTGTTTGATCAATGAGGATCACGTCATTTCCTTCGCTCGTATAGCCTTGATAAAACTCTCTTAGCTGTGATTCCCTAATCGAAATATAAACCGTCCCATAAATATAATCAGATAACCGCTCGGTAAGTGCTTTGGCAGCAACAATGACCCGATCATTTTCAATAACATCCGTTTCCATTGCATGATATGTTAATGCATGAGGGGCATGTGCCTTTTCTGTTAGACTTAATGATTCAATATAAGACTTTGAAACTGGCCAATAAATATAATTCATATTATACAAATGCTGGTTTCTACCCGATACCACTAGGTTCGCATCGAACGTTTGTAGGTTGGTATAAATTCGCTCAAGCTCTTGATTGACTTGATAATACGATCCCGCTAAGGTAACAGAATCGTCCTCCTCTTCATTTAAAACCCGTTTAATGACGCCATTATTTTCAATTTGATTCACGGTTGTAGCAACCGTTGCACTAAAATGATTAAATTGTGAAGTAATTTGTTGAATAATTTTAGAGTTTGTAATACTAAATGTTTCTAAAAACAAATTGGTTGAGACGCGAATCGTACTTAACGTAATCAACGTTGAGACGAGAATAATACTAATTAAGGTGACACTAAACAGTTTAATAAATAAGCCGTTTTTTATCATTATATCCTTTCCTTTTGCAATCATCCGTCTCATTTTAATGCATCTTTCCGATAACGACTTGGTGATTTATTGGTATTTTTCTTAAACACTTTGCAGAAATAACTATGGTCTGTATACCCCACCATTGCACCAACCTCTGCAATTGAAAGTTCTTGATTCGCCAACAATTCCTTTGCACGATCGACCCGCACTTTCGTTAAATAATCACTAAACCCCACATTATGATGTTGTCTAAAATAACTCGATAAATAGGACGGATTAAAATGAAAATGATCAGCAAGTGATGTTAGACTTAATGATTCAGAATAATGTTCATCTATATAGGTTAATAGCTGATCAATACGCCCTGTTTGCGACGTTTTTTCCTTCGCTGAAATCATTGTCTTTACAGCAGCAATGTACTGGGTAAACGAGTCAATCGCTTCATCAAAATATGTCGCGTTATTAATGGTATTAAAGTAATGATATTTGTCTTTTTCCAACTGATCCATATTATAATCCAGCATGCTTAGTAGCACCGTCGTATTAAAAATAATATTACCTAAGAAACTTTTAATCTGGTCGGGATCATACGTATAAAAGGATTGTAATGCATCAATGTATCGATCCAACTTATAAAATGCTGATTCGAATTTTTTATGTTTTATTAGCTCAGTAAAATAATCTAAATCAAAGGGTTCCTCTGAGCTAATAGGCTTTGGTAAATGATCATAATAAAAAAGCGTTTGGTCTTTTAAATAAAACCGATAACGTCGAAGCATGGCCATCTGCTGCTGATTGATCGTTTTCAACTGATCCAACTGATTAAACACCCCAGATATCAACCATTTTTCTTGCTGTTGACTTACATCATCCTTTTTTAATAAAGTAAGGAAGTCAGAAAAAGTCTTACTTGACAGATTAACTAATAATTGACAATTTGTATTTGTTTTCGTCAAAATAACAGCATTGATCAGATCAAGAGGTTCAATAACAGCTTCTATTACACTATCAATGTCAATTGAGGCGGGATAATGAATCTCCACAAAAGCAAATTGGTCTTGATTAAAGAAATCAAGTGATCGCTTATCTTGTGCGGATAATTCATAGCCTGCTAATAATTTTTTCAAAGGTGTTTTTAGTAATTGCTTTTGACCAATCACATCGTGACTTGATCGCGACCTTTGTCTTGAATTCTCGCCAACCACCCGTTCTAAAGCGGCAAGTAAACTGGCACTGTCTAATTTAGGCTTTAAAATATAATCCGTAACACCACTCTGGAATGTATTTCTTACATAATCATAATCACCATAACTGCTCAAGACAATAATTCCGATTTCAGGGTGAAGCGCTTTCACTTTTGCAATAAATTCAGTTCCACTCATAACAGGCATAACCATATCCGTAATAATAACATCAGGTTTATTTTCTGCAATCATCGTTAGGGCTTCTTTGCCATTCGACGCTTCTCCAATAAGCTCAAAACCTTCTTCTCCCCAATTAATATAATGGATGATACCTTGTCTAATTAATAGTTCGTCATCAACAATTAATACTTTTGTTAAAGCAGTCATCCTATTCCCCCCCTAACCAACACCGTTAATCAAATGCGGTACTAATTCTTATCATAGCATGCTTTTTGGTAAAACTCTAAACCAAAATTTTCTGCATTTTATTTTTTCATTGGGTGGATTTCATAATGGCCGCACTAATGCTAAACATGAATATAACCACCCCTATCATTCTTGTTTTTCGTGAATATATGTAATATGAAATGGATTTATATCGATTAAAATAAAAAAGGGGCTAATCCTTTTAAAAGGAACCCGATCTTGTTACTCTATGCATATCTTCCTCTATCAAGATAGTTGATCATCTATCATCATGCATTGATAACCAATTCCCCAATATAAATAGCAGACTACACCTAATACATATGAGACAACACAGTAAGAGACCAAATGATTTCATTCGGCCTCTTCCTTCTTCACCATCTATTATTTAACCGTCAACGGTTTTAATTGTTCTACCACACGGTCATAGTTGGTTCCGCCTGACAGTAACGATGCAGCCGTATAGGCACCTTCGATAAAGGCAACGTCCATTATCTCCACGGTCTTATCTGTCATTTCTATGGCCATCTCCATTGTCATTTTCGCACTTCCTAAATCATAAAAGGCAAAGCAATGGTCAGCTTCATTATCTTTAATCGCTGTCGTTATTTTATCAAAACTTGATCCGATCTCACCGTCATCTGTACCACCAGCATACGTAATTGACAGATCAGGTGCTGTTTCTTGCAACAATTGATAGACACCTTCAGCTAGTTTAAAGACATGTGATGATAAAATAATCCCGATCTCACTCATCAATAATCTCTCCTTCAATCATCGCTTCAAACAAATAGCCACTTGATACGGCACCCGGGTCCAATTCACCAAGTGACCGCTCACCAAGATAAGAGGCCCGACCCTTTGATGCTTTTAAATCTTTGGTCGCTTCAACGCTGTCTTGAACAGCTTCAATGGTGACAGTCCCTTTCTCTAGGTGTTCAACGATTGGAGACCAAACGTCAACCATTGTCTTCTCGCCAACCTCGGCCTTTCCTCGCTTTGTAATCCCATCAAGTCCAGCCTTTACAATAGCATGAATATCTGCTGAATCTTGATCTGCTTGCTTAGACATCCCTAAGAAAGCACTGCCATAAAGGGGGCCTGAAGCACCGCCAATTTTAGATAACAAAGCCATCGAAGCATCTTTTAATACCTCTTCTGGCTCAACGTAATCACCTTCAGCAAGCTTTTCTTTCATTGCTTTTACGCCTCGTGCCATGTTGTTGCCATGATCACCATCCCCGATCACACTATCTAACTCACTTAAATAAGCTTTATTTGTCTTAATCTTATCAGCAAAGCGTTCCAACCATGCTTTTGTATTATTTACCGTTAACATCTGCATTCCTCCTTACCAATCTGTCACATCAACAGGGTGTTGCCAAAGTTTCAACCAATCCTGTTCCAATTTAACGAGGGTTAGTGACACCCCATTCATATCAAGTGATGTCATTAAGGCGCCGACTTTTTTAAAAGCAACGTCTACGTCTTCGTTTGCTAACTGCTTCTCTACATCATGAAGGAAAATGTATTGTTCCATTAACGGTGTCGCACCTAGACCATTAACGAGCAAGCCATATGTTTCACCGTTTTGAAAATCAAAGGCTTGTTTTAATTTACTGACTAGTTCCTCCGCTATAGATGCCGAGCTCTTAACCTTCGTTCGATGATAACCAGGTTCACTATGAATCCCAACACCATATTCCATCTCATCATCAGCTAGAGAAAAACCTGGTTTTCCTACTTCTGGTACAGTGGCAGCTGTCATAGCCACGCCAATCGACTTCATTTGTTTCACTAACCTATCTCCTAATGCTTTTATATCAGTTAGGGACATCCCCAAATCTGCAGCTGCTCCAAGTATTTTATGAACAATCACTGTTCCAGCCACCCCACGTTTACCGGCTGTATGAGTGCTATCTTCAACAGCAATGTCATCATCAACGATTAACTGTTCAACCACAATTCCTTCTGCTTCAGCTAATTCTTTTGCCATTTCAAAATTCATGACATCTCCCGTGTAATTTTTAATGATTAACAATACACCAGCACCGTTATCTGCTGCTTTAATGCCTTCTAGTACTTGATCCGGTGAAGGTGAAGTAAACACTTCTCCAGCCACAGCAGCTGTGAGCATCCCTTTTCCAACAAATCCTGTATGTGCGGGCTCATGGCCACTACCACCGCCACTGACTAAAGCAACTTTGTTCTTTTCTTTATGCTTTTGAACAATAACCGTTGTATTCGGGACACGCTTGACACGCTCTCCATTAGCATAAACAAATCCTTTCAACATTTGATCAACCACTTGATCCGGTTGGTTGATGATCTTCTTCACTCTTAATCCTCCTTTATATCATGTCATGTTGTTCCTATTCCCTAAATATATGGATTTATGCCATCATTTAGCACAGATAACCGTCCGTAAAACACTGACCTCAACATAGAGAACAGAGGTAAATTTATATAGGTGGGGGATAACGGGGACACATGTCGTAATTCACTCAACTAATAATCAGTGGGTGAAGAACGAAAATGCTCACTGTATTGTTACAAAACCCCACCCTAACTTAGGTGGGGAACAGATAATGGTCATCTAATTGTCAAGGTCAATTCGATAGGCGCCGTTATCGTCATTGATATGCGGTGACTTTGGTACAGTTAATGTTAGTAAACCATTTTTAAATTGACCTTTAATCTGTGATTCATCGATGTCACCAACATAAAATTGACGCTTGAATGAACCATAGGAACGTTCACGACGAACAAAGTCATCTTGCTCTGATTCTACACGTTGTTCTTGGCGACCTTCAATCGTTAGGTAGTTGTCTTTGTACTCGACAACAATATTATCCTTGTCAAACCCAGGAAGTTCTGCGTCAATTTCGTAGTGATCTTGCTTGTCTTTGACATCGACTTTTGGCATATCAAAATCAAATAACGACTGATCGTGATGACGATCAAAAAAACTTGGCAACCAATCAAAAACATCACGTTTACGAGGAAATAGATTTCCCATCATTGACACCTCCTGTATTGATTTTATTTAACTTTCATAAAAATATTACCACGCCTCTTCGATGGTTAAACATAAGAAATGCAGATATTTTCTTATGATTTTTTTAAATAGATGAGTCCTTATTATTTTTGATACTTTAAAATGTTTACTTCTTTTATTAGAAATTTATCTTTTCCTTATCAAAAAAATAAAAGATCAAATAAACATGGTATAATAGCGTTTACAATATTAAAACAAAACTGGAGAATCGTGATGGAGCGCTTAACAAATTTAGAAACACAATCAGCTAAAAAACAGCTTTTACTCATTACTTGGCCAATATTCATTGAGATTTTTTTACAGGCGATTATGCAATTTTCCGATGTATTTATGCTAAGCTACATATCTGATCAAGCGGTAGCTGCGATCGGTGTCGTCAACCAAGTGATGATGTTTACTTTTGTCTTATTTAATTTTACGGCGATGGGATCTGGAGTCGTTGTTGCCCAATTCGTTGGCGCCAACCAACCTAAAGATGTAAGAAAAACAATCGCTCACGCAATAACCGTTAACTTAAGCTTCGGAATCCTACTGAGTTTAACGATCGTTAGCTTTCGCAAGCAATTTTTAAATTTGTTTTCACTTGAACCACAACTTTTTGAATTTGCCGAAACCTATATGATGATAGTCGGTGCAGCTTTATTTGCTCAAGCCATCATTTTAACCATCTCTGCTGCTTTACAAGCAATGGGGCACACAAAGGATGTCATGTTTGTCGTCTTAATTATGAATTTATTAAATATCTTCGGCAATTATTTGTTTATCTTTGGGGCGTTTGGCGTTCCTCAACTTGGGGTAACAGGGGTAGCAATTGCAACAGCTTCAATGCGTCTATTAGCAATGATTGGTTTATTTTTCATACTGGTTAAGCGCATGCCTATTAAACTACGGTTTAAAGCATTCTTCACATTAGAAAAAAGTTATCTTAGCAAGATTCTTCATATTGGCGTACCGGCCGCAGGAGAACAACTTTCTTATAACATTAGTCAAATTATCATCACAATCTTTGTCACATCCTTAGGTGCAACGGCACTTGCAACTCGAGTATATGCCCAAAATTTCATGGGATTTATGACGATCTTTTCAATGTCGATTTCAAAGAGCATGCAGATTTTTGTTGGTCAGCTTGTTGGTGCTGGCAAACAAAAAGAAGCTTATCATCATATGTTCACCGGTTTGCGTTACGCAATGGCTGTCTCGTTATCGATTGGAAGTATACTGGCGATCTTCGGCCAGCACTTATTCGGATTTTTTTCTGATGATCCAGCTATTATTACACTAGGAGGAACGATTCTTGTTATTACGCTTATTCTAGAGCCCGGACGAACATCAAACCTTGTGATTATTAGTGCCCTTAGGGCTTCTGGAGATGCTCGCTTTCCTGTTGTAGTAGGTATGCTCATTATGTGGGGCGTTTGTCTTCCACTCGCTTACTTCTTCGGCATCATATTAAACTTGGGACTACCTGGCATTTGGCTTGCCATGTTGACAGATGAATGGATGAGGGCAACCTTGATGTGGTCAAGATGGCGAAGCAGGAAATGGATACGCTTACAATATTAAATAAATGATACAGCAAATAGGCATGCCTCATTCCTATTTGCTGTATAATTCTAATGGTAAACCATCCGGATCTTTAATAAAAGTATAAGGCTTATTGGTAAGGGGATCCATTCGAATCGGTTCAACATTCACATCCTGTTGTTCTAGATACCCAACAGTAGTGTTTATATCATCAATCTGAAATGCTAAGTGGCGTAATCCTGCTGCTTCTGGATGATCAACACGTGCAGGTGGTGATGGAAAGGAAAACAATTCAATTTGATCCTGTTCCCCCACTTGTAAATCTAATTTATACGATTGCCGTTCATGTCTGTATGTTTCACTTATGATCTTAAAACCCAAAACTTCTGTATAAAAATGTTTTGATTTTTGGTAGTCAGATACGATAATTGCAACATGATGAAATTTATTAATTCCTTTCATATCTACCCTCCTCATAGAAAACGAACCTTCAATCAGGCATTAGCGTCCGTTATCACCCACCTCAATAGATTTGCTCTGACGCTCTAGTTTGAGATGGGTGGTTTACAGACGGTCATCTTCACTGCTAGCGGCCACTTTCCGACAGCATACTTCCTCGCAAGTCGATAGTTCTAGACTCAAATCACTCCGACAGGAAATCAAGCAAGTCGATTGATTGGTGACTAACCGATAGGATTCGTGCTGACCATCTACTTAAATGGTCGGTGATTGGCTCAATACCACAACGACTAACTGATGTAGCGCCCCGAAGTTAATACTAGTTATGAGGACGTATTTTTTGGTATAGTGACGGAAAATGGTCAATCGTTACTAACTATTTCTTATGACGACCAAAATAAAACAAGCCAAACAATAAGAAAAAGACGGTTATGATGAGTGAAATAATTAAGAATATCACCGGTCCAAATTGATAGATTAGAGGTAAAGAAGCGGCCGTGACAAGTCCACCACCAACAAACGGTTCAAAGAGAATTTGCTTATATCCAAACCCTTCTAGCGCTGGGGTCTCGTGATCGGGGTCAGCAATCTTCATTAATAATAATCCAGTCGCCGTCATTCCCATCGCTTGTCCTAAGTCCCCTACACCACGTTCAAACCAATATTCGGGAATCATTCGAGGAGCTAAAACAAGAAAAGCAAAAACGTTCCAGGCAATGGCAATAATAGAGAGTAGTAGAAAAGGTACAATATTATCTCCGATAACAGCTAAAGATAAAGTAGCTAATGCACTTACCAGTAGTACATCGAGAGCGAAGCCAGATATTCTACTAATTAGATTTTGATCAATATAAGTTTCAATATTTAAACGATCAAACACAAGCTGAACAACCATGCCACCAATCATTGCTAAAGGAAAGAGTGGAACATAAGGAAACAGATAGACATCCGTCCACCCCCCCCAAGTCACTGCTTCTAAGCCAATTAATAACTGTTGAAGAAGATAACCGAGTGCAATGGCAATGGCAATTAAAGATAGATGAAAAGCAAGTGGTTCAATAGACGTCACTTCTTTCGTTTCCTTCTCGATCTCATACCCATAAGACTCACCGATTTGGGCACGTTCTTTTTCGGATAACTTCGCTTTACCACCTACAAATTTAGCGCGACCAGATCGGTAACCCCAATTAATTAATATAATCCCAATCACCACACCTGATAAAATACCAATCGTTGCCAAACCAAGTGCCAGATCGGCACCTTCAGCAAAGCCGAGCTCTTGGAACGTACTCGATAAACCTGCAGCTGTACCATGTCCCCCAACAAAGCTAATCTCAATAAGGGCACCCGCCAACGAGCTCATTCCGAAAAATGGGGTTAGGATAAGTAAGGTGAGTAGCAAACCAACCACATATTGTCCCCATGACACCGTTTGTCCCATCACCACCTGTGGACCAGCTATTAACCAAATTTTCTTAAGATTTGGAACAGCTTTACCCAAAAACAAAGCAGCAAAGACAACATTAATAAATAAACTTGGTAGTGTACCCCAAACCTCTAGCACAAATTCTGGAATAAAACCATGATAAAAAAATGACGTCTCATTGAAAAACTGTGACGTCACACGCCCTAATACTTCTGGTCCTACAATTAAAGCAATAAAGCCTGCAATAATAGAACTCGGTAAAAATAAATCGCGTAACCATTTCGTATGTAGACGAACAACTTTTGCAATAATTAAAAATACGCCGATTAAAACAAAACTAAAGCCAATCATGTTAGCAGACATATAGTAACCTCCTATTCTATTAACAATCTAGCGACATTTAGAGAAACGACGCCAAAATTATTATAATAGAAAAGGAAGGGTCACTACAAGTAGAAACACTTTATTCCAAATATTGCGATTATTTCAATTTTAATATAAACTCTTCTATAGTATCATCTGGATAGACGCCTATGCGTGGAATTTCTAATCGATTAACTTCTTGATCAGCTTTTTTATATTCAACAGTAAATGCAAGGTCAACTCCGACATTATTCAAAACGGTTAGATTAGCTTGATCATACTCACCATAAGGGTAAGCAAATGCGCGCTTTCTTCCACCCAGCTTATTAACACTTATTAACACATCAGATTCTACCTCTCTATGATCATGTGTAAGTAAATAGGGTATGTCTGCTTCCGTTCGCTCATGTAATCTGTCTGTGTGGCTTTGATATTCAAAAACGTCAGCACCTGCTATGATATCCTCTTCACTTAAATATAGCGCATCCTCGCTAACTACCTTACCTGTTATTAAAAATATGGTCGCAAAGAAGTCATGGCGTTTTAAAATGGGATAAGCTACCGTGTAATTATCTTTAAACCCATCATCAAAAGTAATGAGTACGCTTTTCTCTGGAACATCTAACGCCCCATTAATAAATTGTTCGAATTCCTTTAAGTTAAGGGTGACATATCCTTGTTCAGCTAAATAATCGATCTGTTCTTCGAATGCTTGACGATGAACAATCGTATCATACAATTGTCCATTTTCATCATAATGCCATGTCTCAATATCTTCATCAGCTAAAATACGATGATACATTAATACAGCAACTGATTTAGCTTCTTCTCCTTCTTCCACATCAAATGACCGCAGCGTTTCACTCCAATCCCCTTGCTTAACCGGTGGTAGCGACCATTCACGATTTAAATGTCTCGGGGGATTGGATAAGGCGTTGATAAAAGGAATGCCCATGAGATTGAATAACCAAATCATTGACGTAATAAAACAAAAAGTAAAGATCAGATTAAACTTCACGAAGCGCCCTCCTCTAACTGCAGTTGGCCAACCCGACGTGAAACATGCCAACTTTCCTTATTTTTAAAGTAGAGAAAGGTTCCACAGATGACAAATAGAATCCCTAGCAGGCGATAGCTAACGACCTCGAATGGAATAAACAGACCAATTCGAATGTAATCTAGAAGCCGGTATCGAAAACCATACCTTCCACTTACAACAAGTGCTGCTATACTTTGGTAACAAGCTGTTAACAAACTGGTTAGCCCTAGTGTTAAGGGAATAATCAATGGTGTTTGATAAATTAGTAATGTAAAGGGAATCAAGATCATAAAGAAAGCATTAATCGTCCCTAACAAGAGCGAATCGAGCAACAAATAAATAGATGGCAAGCATTTCATTTGTCGAAAGAAACGATGCCAATAGGTAACAACACAATCAATAAACGCTTTTTGCCATCTCATCCTTTGATTAAATAAATCAGGAAAAGTAGCTGGACACTCTGTAAAACAAGTAGCCTTAGGTACAAATATGAGTTTCTCTCCTGCACCTGTCTTTTTAATTAACTGCTGAATTTTCAGTGTAATATCCATATCTTCTCCAACGGTTCGACGGTAACCACCTACCGCAATAAGAGCCGATTTCCTAAAGGCTCCAAAAGCGCCAGCAATAACGGTAATTGCCCCTAACTTAGACTGGGCATACTTATGCAAATAAAAGGCTGTTAAATATTGCAACACTTGAAAGCGAAGTAAGCCCGATAAACTAAACGTTGGCAACTTGCCCAACATCCCTTGTCCAATATGAACAACACCACCAGCCGCTATAACTTTAGGATCACTAAATGCTTGTTGCATCTCGACAATCGCATCGGGAGCTAAAACACTGTCAGCATCAAGTGTGACTACTAATTCATGTTTTGCAAAATCTACACCCACATTAAGCGCATCAGCTTTGCCTCCATTCTCTTTATCTATTACATATAAATGTGGATAATGTTCAGATTGATAAGTAGCTTTTACTGTTTGATAATTTAGTTTTCCACTAAACTGTCGATTGGTGGGTACTAATTTTAAGGATTCTTCCAAGACACTCAACGTGCGATCATTAGAACCATCGTTAATGAAGATGGCTTCAAAATGTTGAGCATCGCTTTCTAAAATGCCAGATAAACAATGTTCAATTACTTTCTCCTCGTTAAATGCAGGAATTAAGATTGAAACTGATTTTAAGGCGTCGCCTCTTTGTTCAGGTTGATGCTTCTTGTTCTGAAATAACGGAATAAACATATACAATAATTGAAATACGAGAAACAGCGCATATAAAACCAAGGCAAACCATAGCATTAGTGTTCACCTTCTTTCAATTGATAAACGCGAATATAATCCACTTCATACGCTTGAGGTAATCGCGTCGTTTCATCAGGTGAACCTGGCCAGTCCCCTCCAACTGCTGTGTTCAAGTAAAGGTACATTGGCACTTGGGGTACAAATGCTGTTGTTCGATAACGCTCTACCCCATCAATTAACCAAATCAATTCATCTTCTGACCATTCAAGTACAAATGTATGAAATGCTTCCGAGAAATCAGGCCCTTTAAAAGAAGCGGCATCACTTCTCAAGCGTTCGTTCTCTAACCAATGGACGACCATCCAGACGCGATCAGGCTCATGCCCTAGTAACTCGATGATATCAATTTCAGGTAACCATGTTTCGTCTTGGTTAGGCATCATCCAAAAAGCGGGGAATATCCCTTGCCCTCGTGGTAGCTTTGCCCGAATTTCAACACGTCCATATAAAAAGCTCCATTTGTCTTTAGTATGTAATGCACCTGATTGATAACTTTCATCCGTCACTAGTCGTAACAGCCCTTGGTTAACCTTCACTTGATCCGGATGATAGAATTGCAGCTCATTGTTTTTATCTAGCCATCCTTCTTCTAGAGTCCATTTACTTCTATTTACTTGTTCACCTTCAAATTCATCTCGCCACATTAACTGCCACTTAGGATATAAAAAGCAAGTTGCTGTTTTTCTTTGATTAAGAAAAATACTGCTCTTCTGATGATCAACCGCCAGCACTGTACTAGGAAAAGTATGATACGACATCCTGAATATTTGTAAACAAGTTAATGCAAACAAACCTAATATACACTTCAATACCCCCACCTTCATGTCCATTCCCCCATCATCAATTTCTTCTAGTAATATATGGAGAGAATAATAGGATTAGAACTAGAGTTTAGAAATATATGTGCATGAATAAATTTAAAAAATTAATCTTTTAATAGGTTATCTATAAGCGTTATTGACATAACTTAAAATGAACGAAAATCAGGTGATCAACACATACTTTTTGGAGAGCCTTTTATCCACAGATAACTGCCGGTAACAAATAGATAATAGAGCAAATCTATCTAGGCGACAGCTAACGGAGGCCATTGATTGAAGGCTCGTTTGATACTTTCCAAAAATTCAAAAAAGCCAGCTATAACAGGAAGTGATATGCTCCCCTAAAGGTAGACAGATTAAAAAATAAAAATCTGACTGCTTATAGGGGAGTATTTATTATGTCCAAAAGATCTTACTCTGCAGAAGAGAAATACGAGGTATTAAAGAAATTAGATAAGCAGTGTTCAACATATGAACTTGAGTCAAAATATAATGTGCACCATACAACGATTGTGGACTGGAAACACAAGTATGATAAGTATGGTTTGGAGGGTCTAAAAGCGTCTTCCACTTGGAAAAAGTATTCAAAGGAATTGAAGCTAGCTGCCATTAGAGATTATCTGTCTGGGAAGTATTCGATACGTGCGGTGGTTAGGTTGTATGAAATATCGAGTACTTCTGTCCTCAGAGGTTGGACAAAGAAGTATAATAGTCATAGAGATTTAAAAGACACGTCAAAAGGAAGGACGAGCGCTATGACTAAGGGAAGAAAAACGACTTGGGAAGAACGAATACAGATTGTAATGGATTGCCTGGGGAACGAAAAAAATTATCAAGAAACAGCTAATACTTATAATGTTTCTTATCAACAAGTTTATCAGTGGGTTAAGAAGTATGAAGATGGTGGAGATGAAGCGCTGAAAGATAAACGTGGTCATAAGAAAGAAGAAGCTAAGCTAACTCCAGAAGAGAAAACCAACCTTCAAATGAAAAAGTTAGAAAGAGAAAATGAACGGTTACGTGCGGAGAATTTATTCTTAAAAAAGTTAGAGGAGATCGAAAGGAGGCGAAAATAAGCCAAATCCGGTTTGAGGATAAATATATCGCTATTCAAGAGCTTCACCAGGATGAAGGTTTAAGCATTCGTTTACTTTGTGAAATTGCAGGAATTGCACGATCTGCATACTACAAGTGGCTTAACCGTACACCTTCCTCCAGAGAAATACTAAATAAAGAAATTATCAAAGAGATGAAAGCTCTCCATGAAAAAGTGGATGGCATATTTGGTTATCGCCAAATGCTGCTTCACATGAATAGAAAGTTCGAGGAGAAGTTTAATCATAAAAGAATCTATCGGTTGATGAAAGTGGCTGGATTACGCTCTCTCATTCGTGTCAAGAAGAAGCACTATAAACGCTCTACACCTCAACATGTGGCAGACAATATATTAAATCGTGAATTTACAGCCGAGAAACCAAATGAAAAATGGGTAACGGACGTGACAGAATTTAAGTATGGCCAATCAAAAAAGGCCTATTTAAGTGCCATCCGTGATCTTTATGACGGATCTATTATAAGTTATGTTCTAGGACACTCCAACAATAATCAACTCGTATTCAAGACACTTTATCAAGCCACAGTACTATTGAATGGTGACCATCCTCTTATCCATAGTGACCGTGGATTTCAATACACATCTAAAGGGTTCAAACGCAAGATAGATGCGGCAGAGATGACACAAAGTATGTCACGAGTTGGGCGGTGTATTGATAATGGCCCAATGGAATCATTTTTCGGAACACTGAAATGTGAGAAATATTATTTGCACAAATATAAGACATTTGAGGAACTTACTACTGCGATAGATGAGTACATCCATTATTATAATCATGAAAGATACCAAAAACGATTAAAAGGCCTTAGCCCTATGGAATATAGAGCTAAAGCCGCTTAAATCATTTTTATTATTTCCACTGTCTACTTGACAGGGGGCAGTTCATTCTATCTTTTTTCTTCTTTTATAATCTTTAACATAAACATCAACAGCTTTGAGCGCTTCGACAACTTGATCAGCAGTCACCTCAAATGGCATATTTGTCATGGTATCGTCTGGATCGACTGCTAATTCTGCCACACGTTTCAAATCTTTATCTGAAGCTTCATCTAAATGAAGGGCTTCCATGGTAATCGGTAAGTCAAGCTTAAGCATAAAATCAATATAACGCTCAAGCTCTTCAATAGGCCGATTCTCTAGGACGAGCTGTGCAACAATACCATAAGCAACTTTTTCACCATGTGACATACTATGGATTTCACCGTGAAGAGCTGACAGTCCGTTATGAATGGCGTGTGCACCTGCAATTCCACCATTTTCAAATCCTAGCCCACTTAATAACGTATTTGCTTCTACTATTGCTTCAAGAGCGGGGGTGACAATTTTTCCTTTATTAGCGGCATAGGCTTGTATACCATATTCAAATAATATCTCTTCACATTTTTCAGCAATCGCGTAACCAGCAAGCGTCGATTTTCCATCATGCATATTTTGACCGTGAGCCTGTCTTGTCGCTCGCGCTTCAATTAATGTTGCTAAAGCATCTGAAATACCTGACGCCAGCATATGTGGTGGCCCTTGTGAAATAATACGTGTATCATTCATGACCAAATCAGGGTTTTTATCATAAAATTGATATTTCTCAACTTCACCATCCTCTGTATAAATCACAGATAAACCAGAAGTTGGGGCATCTGATGACGCCAATGTATTAAAGATCAGCATCGAAGCATCTAACTCTGCTGCCACAGCCTTTGCAGTGTCTAGGGCCTTACCCGTACCGACACCTAATACAGCATTTACATTATCTTTTTCACCAATTTCCGTTATGCGTTCAATTTCTTTCATCGAACACTCACCCTGAAACGTTACCTTTGATATGCTGAATCCATCATGCTCTAATTCATCAACTAAATCATTCCCACAAATTTCTTGCACGTTTTCATCAGCTAGTACAAGCACTTTCTTACCATACGGTTTAATATAGTCACCAGCACGTGACAATAAATCTTTTCCTTGAACATAGCGACTTGGACTTCCAAAAATTATATCCAATGTAACCTGTCCTCCTTTGGTTTTACAAACATAATGACGCTTGGTTATTGTATACCCAGTAATTGGAGCACTAAACATGTAATGATAGTAATAGCGAAAAGGAACGGGCTTTGTACATGAAACTATTTACAATGAATTTTCAGATTATTATCAGGATAATGAAGGTAGTAATCGGTTTACAACATTAGAATGAGATGGAATGATGATGAAGGTCTACAACTTGCACAAGCATTTGTAGAGGTAATATTAGAATTTGTTGAACAGGAGTAAATACCATTTTTATATAAGAAGGCGTAGAAATTTCCTCTACGCCTTTTAGTAAGAAATATTATGTATAGAATAGACCATATACAAAAATAATGAATTCCAATAAATAAACGAGTATAAAATGGAATTAATAAAGCTATTAATCCAATTTTATACTCGTTAATTAAAACTTTAAACTAAACTTCGTATCCCACAATGGAGACTAATTATTATTACTTCTAAAATTACCTCAATGACCGAGGTTATCGCTATCGCCACTGAGTGGCTCAACCACTTCCCCATTATTATCGGTTACAATCGTTTTCTGAGTCGGTTCTTTCGAATCTAAAAAATAAGCAAAAGTTCCAATTATGATAACTAACATAATTAGCATTATAAAAATGCGTTTTTTCATAACTATCCTCCTCATAAGATATATATAGAAATTACTTAATTGTAGCTACATGATATGTTTGCCCATTGTTTGGATTATCTACAACAAAATAAAAAAATTCACTTGCAATAATTGTATACGGTGATCCACTCAATGGTAGATTATACTACTCTTCTACATCTGATGGACTATTGAGCCAAGTATGAGTCCGGAGACCATAAAAACTACAGAGCTCTCAAGTATGAGTGGAATAATTAATAATACTAAGATACTACCTAACATTTTCTTATAAAACGTGTGTTCCCTCCTAAAATTAAAAGTTTACTTTTTCAATAAATTAACAATAAGGTATAAATCCCTTAATGACAAGTTAAAGTACGATGGAAGACAAAAAAGACTGTGATATTGTCTAACAATATTGTAGTAAGAATATTCAGTTTATTATAAGATAACAACATATTCATCATGCCAAACGCTAAGGAGATGATGAAATTAGCACACTTACATGTGGAAAGGTGAGGTTTAGCTAAGCTCACCTTCCACACAAATGTATATGTTCACGCATTTAATCACATTTTTAATGATGTAAATGCGATTGACATGTCGCATTCCCCCTGTTCTCAGGCGACACCAAAACTTTAAGACCCTCAATAAATCAATGAGGGTCGTTTTTTTTGGCATTTTTGAGATAGAGCATATTAACAAATAAGTGAGTAGCGTTAAGCTCAATATATTTAAAGTCAAGTATAAGAAAAAATCACAAACTTACTAAATGAACATTTTTTATTTTACAGATACTACACCACACATTCTATTAGTAGGTCATACCTTCTATTTCAAAACGTCCTTCTGTTATTTTCTCGCCATCTCGATAGATACGAACAATATAACGACCAGGTTCAAGAAGGTCTTGCGTCGGATCATATAAATAGTCATAAAACCGTTGCCATGATGGATCAACACGCACTTCAAACTGACCAAGCATTTGTTCACCTGTCTCCAGTGCCTCTAGAACATGAACATCAACACGTGGTGCACTAATTCTTTCTCCGAATTCAACTTCATAATAAATTAACTCGTCTTGTGAAAAAGTATCTTTAATACCCGTCACACCGCTAGCACCTTCATCTGTTCCAAACACAACACCAGCCGTTAAAAAGTAAGCATACATGGTTATCATTGCAAAAACAAATAAGATTAGTGAACCAAGCGCAAGTAGTGCGCCAGGAACACTTGTCCCGCCTGCTAGACTAATATCTCGCTCAGTTGCCTGTGTCATTTCAAATTCAGCTAATTTCTTTTTCGCATGCCGATAATAGAGCGCGTTCCCATATACACCAATTAGCACAGTAGTCCCGATATTGATAAATGGTGTCATTATACTTAACAGGTCCTCATTGTCTAGAATAACGCCTATTAAACCAACAATTAAATAAAATAGAAAAATAGCAAACATCGGTTTAAACATTCGGCGATAACCTAACCAAAAAATCCCCAAAAAGAAACCTGCTCCATTCCAACTTGCCGCTGTAGCAGGATCATGGGCTATCTCCCACTTTCGTTGATAATATGGATAATTCTTTCCAACAAACGTAGCCAACGTTTGATCTTCACTTGATTCTTCTGCAATCAAGCTGTCATTTAAAGATTGACCACAATCTCTACAAAAATTTTCCTCAGCTTGATTCTCTCTCCCACAATTTGGACAATACATATCCATCCCTCTCTCTATTTTTAATAAAAATACTATATCATAATTATTGATTTTTTAAAGCTAACTTTTGAATCGGGCTAATATAACTATAAAAGCACATAGCATGATCTGCACGTCTAAAACGAATGGTTTACATAAATCGAAACTTTATATTCCCTTATGCTATCTTGGCTGAACCCGAAAATTCAGATGGTAAAGTTGAGTTAACTATAACAGACCCCCAAACACTTGATTTCCAGTCTGTTTGGGGGTAGATCAACATACATGATTTTTTATGAGACTTGCTTACGATTTTTCCATTTATTTGATAGATCATCAAAATAAGTATAGACGACAGGAATCAGTAACAATGTAAAAATACTTGAAATAGTTAACCCAAAAATAACAGTAATTGCCATTGGTTGTTGCATTTCCGCACCTTCTCCAATCCCAAGTCCTAACGGGATCATCGCAAGTACCGTCGTTAGTGTCGTCATTAAAATCGGACGTAATCGAGACGTACCCGCATCAATAATTGCTTGATGGCGATCAATATCACGTCGACGTAAAATGTTAATGTAATCAACAAGGACAATCGCATTATTAACAACAATACCTGCAAGCATGATGATACCAATAAAGCCTACAATACTTAATGGCGTACCAGTGATAAATAATCCTCCAATGACACCAACAACTGAAACAGGTAGTGAAAACATAATAATAAATGGTGTCAAGAAATTTTCAAATTGTACAGCCATAACGACATATACCAAGAATATTGACAGCAATAAAACTAAAGCCAATTCAATAAAAGCTTCTTCCATATCTTCAGCTTGACCACCAATCGTATAATGATAGTCTTCTGGAAAATCAAAACCACTTAATTGTGCTTCAATCGCGCGAGAAACTGTCCCAAGGTCATAACCAGCAATATCTGTATTAATCGTTACCATAGGTTGCTGATTGCCTCGTTGCAATGAAGCTGGCGTTTGCGTCTGTTCAAGGTTTGCCAGCTCAGTAAGAGGGATATTAGCACCTGTCTGTGTGTGAATCGTTAAATTTTCCAAGTCATTAATTGTTTCATGGTTAGTACCTGGATAAACTAAACGCACATCAATATCGTCACCCGCTTCTCGATAACGCATCACCGTTTGGCCGGACAGACGCATTTGCACCTGATTTAATATACTCGCTTCATTCAAACCATAGCGAGCAGCCACTTCACGATCAACACGAATTTCCATTTGTGGTTGGACTTCGTCAATAGAAGTAGAAGGATTAAATACGCCATCAATTTCTTCAATTTCAGTCAATACCTCTGAAGCGAGTTCATTTAATACTTCGTGTTCAGGACCTTGCAATTCAATCGAGATCGGATCACCCATCGACATGTCAGTCATCGCACTAACCGTAATATCAGCACCTGCTATATTTTGAAGGTCAGCATCAAGCTGTTGAACAAGTTGATCTGTCGTGATGTCGCGTTCGCTGGCAGGGATTAATTCAAGCGTAAATGAAGCTGAATTGCCACTACCACCGGCTCCCATCATTCCTCCCATCATATCACCACTGCCAATAGAAAGATTATTGATTCGAATCAGATCTTGATAACCATCAACGCGGTCATTAACTTCTAATGCGATCGTTTCAGTATGCTCAGAAGTCGTGCCAGCCGGAAGGTCAACATCTATACTAATTTGACCTTGATCACCTTCCGGAATAAATTCGGTCCCAACGAATGGAATAAGCGCCAAACTTCCAACAATAAGTAATATCGTTACCAATACCGTTGTCTTTCTAAATCGCAATGATTTTTCAAGCGCATGTTTATAGCCATTGGTTAAGCGGTCCAGGAAGCGATCAAACCAATAACGACGTCCCTTTCCATTATCCCCTTTAATATCTACTAATAGTTTAGAAGACAGCATTGGTACAAGAGTAATCGCCACTACAAGTGCAGCAATTAATGCAAAAGCAACCGTTGCAGCTAATGGAATAAATAACTCTGCTGCTATCCCTGAAACAAATACCATCGGTAAAAATACAACTAAAGTCGTCGTGGTAGAAGCAATAACCGCAGGTGCAAGTTCCGAAGCTCCTAACTTAGCAGCTTCGAAGCGCGAATAGCCTCGTTGACGGTAAGAAACAATATTCTCAAGAATAACAATTGAACTATCAACCATCATACCAATTCCTAGAGCTAAGCCACCCATCGTCAAGATATTTAACGTTTCACCTGTAAAGTAAATCAAACTAAATGTTGCAATAACTGCTATTGGAATTGAGACACCAATTACCAATGTTGCGCGGATGCTCTTCAAGAAGAGTAATAAAATGAATAGCGCAAACACGCCACCTAATATAATATTTTGCACAACCGATTGAATCGAAAGTCGAATAAACTCAGAGTTATCATAGACTAAGTCCAGTTCTACATCGCTAGGTAAAGCGTCATTAATCGACTCCATACTAGTCAATACATTATCCGACACCTCAACCGTGTTACTATCCGATTGTCGCATAATGGATAACACAACAGCTTCTTGACCATTAACAAGGGTCGTGTCTGGTGTTGTGAACGTATCTTCAATTGAAGCTACATCTTCTAAATGCAAAATTGAGCCTTGCTCTGTTTGGATAATGGTGCTGGCAATCTCCTCCACCGAATGGTAGCTTCCATCCAGTCGAACTTGAAGATTTTGATCACCTCGCTCAATGGATCCCGCTGAAGCAGATTGATTCGATTGACCGAGTGTTTGCATGATCTGCTCAGCACTCACCCCATACTGTTGCAAGCTCGCTTCATCTAATTCAATATTAATAATACGCTCTTGACCGCCTTCGATAGAGACGGATGCTACCCCAGATTGACGCTCAATTTCTGGTGCGACTTGATCATCAGCAATCGTTTGAATCCGTGCCAAATCTTCTCCTGACAGACTAACAGCCATAATCGGCATTTGATTAGGATTAAACCGAAGCACATTTGGATCGCCAGCATCATCTGGTAAAAAGCCACCGACTTGATCAATTCGCTCGCGTACTTCAAGTAAAGCATTATCTAAATTTGTCCCCATCTCAAACATCATGATCACTAATGAAGAACCTGTATTTGATTGCGTTTGAATCGATTCAATCCCTTCTATCGTACCCAACGCTTGTTCAACTGGCTCACTCACTTGATTTTCAACATCTTCTGGGGCCGCTTCAGGATATTCAATACTAACAACAGCAATCGGTAAATCAATATCCGGCATTAAATCAATGGGTAAGCCTCGTAATGAGATAAATCCTGTTGCAATTACCGCCAATACAAGCATAATCACACCGACCGGGCGCTTTACCGACGTTTCTACTAACTTCACGATTCAGCATCCTCCCCTGCTACGTTGACGGCCATCCCATCATCTAATGTCAATTGCCCACTAATAACGACTTGATCGTCTGCTTCAAGTTCAGCTTCAACCGCAGTATAGTCAGATTGAATCATGACAACATCAAGATCGATACGTTCTACATGATCATTTTTAACGACATAAACAAAGGCTTGGTCCCCATCTTCATTTAAAGCAGCTGTTGGAACTAACAGCGTATCTTCAATGGTGCGCTCTGCTATATGTACTTCAATAATCGCACCCGCTTTCCAAGCATGCTCATTTTCCGCTATTAGAGTTACCGAAAACATTCCGGTATCACCAGGCAAAACACTAACTTTGTCAACGGTCGCTACATTAGCTTCTTCTTGATCACGACCATAGATGTCAACTTCATCATCAACGTCAAACAAATCAGCATTTGCTGCTGTTACGTCAAGATCAATAAATAGTTCGTCAAGTGAAACAATGATTAAAGCAGGCTCTTCGTCAGTTAATATATCGCCTTCTCTTATCGTCAAATTTGCCACTTGCCCCTCTACATCTGCCGTTAATTCTACTTCCATACCTGTCTCCATCACTGTATAAGTAATCAATAGATCATCTTCCTCTACTTGATCACCTTCGGCAACATGAACCTGGTCAACTTCACCGATCATCGGTGCGATGACTGGCTGTGTTTCACTCGGTGATGTTCGACCATAAAATTGTTTATCAACAACCAAATCCCCTTCAGTAACTGCATCCGTTTCAACAGTGACAATTCGTTCGGTTTCATTTGCCTGTTCTTGATCGTCATTAGAACACGCTGCCAGCAATGTAACAAACGCCACTAAAATGAAAATAATCTTTCTCATCTCTCTCTTCCTCCTCACATCTATTAAGACCAAATCGTAATGCTTAACGTTTCACGTTAGGAATAATATGTTGTTTAAATGCTTGAATATATGGATACAATTCTGGAATAGCACTTAGTTCATGAATTATACCCCTTAACAAGACTTGGTTAATTTCAACTTTATTTAATTCCTTTTTTAAAAGCAATACAATATCTTGTAGTTGATTTTTTTCTTCTTGATCGTGATCTAAGCGAGCAATTTCAGCGCTAAGCTGATCACAGTGATCAGCGACTGATAAACTCGTATCTGTTTGCTTAATGCCCAACTGCTCCTCAGTCATTTGTGGAGACGGTTGTTTATCTAGTAAGTCTATCACGACACTTTTTAAACGCTCTACGATAAAGGTGGCCAATTGTTTGGGATCAAACTGCAACTCATACAGAACTATAACCTTGATATATCCTTGTACCAAGCCGTCATAAATAATTGAGCAATCCATTAAATAAGGAATAATCTTCTGACCATAAATGTCTAACATGCGTTGCTTGGTTAGCTGATAACTTTTCCCAATAATTTGTTTAGCTATTTGATCAATATTTTCTCCTACATTTAGGTTATCCCTAACACTCATTAACATATACCCTCTATGCTGACTAACCAACTGTAAGAACAGTGCTGTTTGTTTTACTAGCTTATCTTCCGGTGTGCCTGCCCCCTCATTAATTGTATCTAGCTTCTCCATCACCATTTTGACATAATAATCAACAATCTCTGATGTTAAAGCTTCTTTTGAAGCAAAATACAGATAAAATGCCCCCTTGGACACTCCACTTTGTTCAGCAATTTCTTGGATTGAGGTTGCATGATAACCTTTCTTTACAAATAAATTGATACTCTGCTCCAGTATCCGTTGTTTTTTTTCTTGCATACACCCACCTCACTCATTTATGACTGACCGGTCAGTCATTGGTACTAATTAAGACAGTATCATAAATTTCAGTGTCCAGCAAACCATATCTCTTACATTTGTGCAGTATGAGTTGAAAATCCCTCAAGTCTTATCTTAAGCTATGCTTCAGCATCAAATGCATTTAACTGTCTTCATTCCACTCTCAACTCCCCTCATCTAAAGTATGTGCTTTACAGACGGTTATCAGTGATAAAAACACCTTCAAAATAGCCGCCGCATTTATAATATGCCATAATGAAAATAGGTAATTTTTACTACAAACCCAGTAGGAGGTGATTTTATATATCCAATTAACTCTTATTATACAATCACAGATCAAACCTTATATATTCGTTCAGCACACCAAACCGTTGCCAACACAGAAGTTGAAGAACTTAAAGGCACACGTTATGTGATGCAATCTGGACAACACATCATCGAACAGGCTTGTATTCAAAACGGATCCTCATATCAAGGAAGAGCTACAGCCATGCAAGCCTTATTTAAACTAAAACAAAATCCTCCAATCCCAATTAATCCAGCATTTGATCTCTATGCTTTCGCCACCCATTCTCCACGTCAAGATCAATGTGTGTGGATTGTCACGAAACACATTAAGTATATTGATGACCGAGATAAAGAAGCAATCATCCACTATACAAATGGCAAAATACTAAGAATTCCGATGTCAAAAAGGCGAGTCCAGCGCGTTTGTTTCTACTTATATAAATACCAGCTGTACTTTAAAAATTCGTTTGATCTTAAACCGGGTAAGGCATTCGCTTCTGAACGTTCACCAAGTAACGTCAAGTAGTGGCGCGTTTTCTGTTTGCAAGGTAATCCAATCTAGAAAAGAACAATGATTCTATTTGCAGTCGAATAATCAGCTTAGCGAGCAAATGTGGAAGCAACAACGTCATTTCAAAAGATAAACTCATTTTTCTTAAATACATATTTTTTCTAAGTAAGGGGTTTAATCATCTATATAAGTGGAATCACGATAGTAAAAGGGTAAGGGGGATACTATGTCTAACAAAAAAACAATAGGTGTGATTATCGGTTTGCTTGTTTTTGCTGTCTTATTGATTTTAACAATACCTTTGCTACTTAGGGATAGTCAGCAAGGACATGATGATCAACAACCCGATCGAAACGAACAAGAAGTGATTGGTGACCAACCAAATAGCGTTATTGAATCATTATCTGATGACCAAGCCAATCAAATCATAATAGATTATCGATCTGCATACGAAGAAATCATTAATGATCAAGACGATAGCCAGTATTTAACCACCTTCGAATCACTCGATGATATCGATAGACATCTCACCACTATCATGACGGATCAACATGCCCAATCAGTTAAAGATATGTATGTCCAAGAACATGATGACGGCATTTACCTTGTACCAATGGATGGCGTCGTTCTCATTGACCCAGAAGAAAACTATGCTATTGAAGAAATAAGTGAAAATCACTATACAATTACACAGCAAAAGACAAATGAAATCGTAGGGCATGTTGAACTGATCTACCATGTGGAATGGGTTGAGGAGCAATGGTTAGTTGCTGACGTACAGCAACATGAAATTGAACCACCTTCTGTTGAAGAGACAGCTGACCAAGTTATTCAAGCAATAGCAGACAACGATTATCAGCAATTAGCAGCATTCGCTGACGAGGATCAAGGTGTGTTATTCTCGCCTTATGTCAATGTTAGCGATCAAGACCTAATCTTTGATCAATATGAGATTGCCCAATTTGCCCAAGACGAGCACACCTATACTTGGGGGCAGCATGATGGCAGTGGCGAACCAATCGAACTAACAGCCACGGAATATACCGAGGCATTTGTCGATGTAAGTAGATTAATTGAACCAGACGAGATTTTTATTAATCACTATAATCAGCATGGTAATGTATTAAATAACTTGGAAGAAGCATTCCCAGAGGCGACCGTTGTTGAATATCATCATCAAGGCTCTGAAGAAGAAGGTAGCATTGATTGGGAAAGTCTACACCTTGTATTTGAGGAAAATGAATTCGGTTTATGGCGCTTGGTCGCTATTATATCAGATCAATGGACGATTTAATGATGATCCAATCCCTTTATGCCCTACGGTTAATAAAGGGATTTTTTCTCGCTATATGTTAATCCTGATCATCGCGAACAGCTCGTATTGAATGGTTTTTTAGTCTAATTATGACGGTTTAATTTAATTGATTTTCTTTACAATCCCCCTTCTTGTCGAAGTCGTGCAGCGACTATAATGTCTTCCCCCGTTTCCTCTAATAGTTTAATGGTTTGTTGTTCATCAAACTCTTTTGGCAGTAGATCATTAGCAACCATAATACTCAAGCCTGTTTGGAAAATTTGAGTTTTTAGAAAAATAGTCTTTAGCTGCTCATTATCAAATTTTTTTAGATCAGGGTCTTTTTTCATCTGCTCCATTAGAATAGACCACATATCATGATTGTAAGTGTCCATATATGAATTTTGCTTCGTTACAAGATCCATATAGAGGGTACTATGCTCGTTTGCCATTTTCATACTAGCTAGTCCAATATCATAAAAGGGGTTCCCCGTATTCTGCTCAGAAATCATCTGTTGGGAAAGTGCAACTACTCGATTAATTACTTCATTTTTTAATTCAGTTACATCCGTGAAATTCACATAAATAGGTGCAATAGAACCACCCATTTTTTTAGCTATTTTTCTAATCGTGATATTATCTATCCCTTCAGATTTAGCTATTTCAAAAGCTGTATCAATAATTTTCTCCTTGCTGTATCTTCTCTTTGGCGGCATATTAGTGACTCCTCTTGTTTTTTAATAACTACCTTAATGTTAATTGCTAATTATTAAAATAGTAAATAACATTTAATAAAACTAATGATATATATCGTATACTATATATCTTTTATTACTGTCAAGATATATTTCAAAATTGTACTAATTTATCTTAAGAATTAACATCAGGGATACTCTTCACAGCATTTTCGAATTACAACCCAGATATACGAATTAAAAAATGGGGGTGATGACTAAAGTAATTTGAAGATTTCTTGATACTTAAAACTCGTGCTCGTCATGAAGATCGACTATGAGAAGAAAAGCGTAGACAATGAATATTTATCTCGTTTACTCAAAGCACTTTAGATATCTTATATGTGAATTAGCAATTACAGCTTACCTAATGGTTAGGCTCTAATTATCAAATTAGTCTAACCTTTTTTTCTTTTTAACCCTTTACAGAAAAGCAAATATAATATAATGTATATCTTATGATATATATCAATCGATACATATCATTCGTTTTTTGAAGAACGAAACTACTTTTAGCTTTTTTATACCGCTTTTAATCTGTTCCAATATTTAAAAGGGGCACTAAGTACGTTATTCCTTAATTAAAGAAATATTTTCTAAAAAAGTGAATGGAGGTTTAAATCTATGATTTTAGAAGTAAACGATGTCTCAAAAGTTTTTATTTCACGAAAAGCAAAAACTGTCGCTAATGATAATCTTTCCTTCAGTATTCAAGAGGGTGAAATTTTTGGATTATTAGGGCATAACGGGGCTGGAAAAACCACTCTTGTAAAACAAATTTTAGGTCTTTTAATTCCAAGTAGTGGAGATATTAATTTATTAGGAAAATCCGTCATTCAATCCCCTACATGGGCTCGCTCTGTATGTGCCATGCAACCACAATCACAAGTACCACTTGGATTTCTTACACCTAGGCAAGCTGTATCGATGATGGGAAAAATGCGATCAGGAAAAAATTTCAATCCCAAGCGAATGGAAATGTTGTTTGAAGCATTAGACATGGGAGAATGGCTAGATACAGAAGGTCAAAAACTTTCAGGAGGAGTGAAGCGTTTAACAGCTTTTTGTATGACTGCTATTTCACCTAGCAATCTAATCATACTTGATGAGCCTACAAATGATGTGGACCCAGTCCGAAGACATTACCTTTGGCAAGTTATCCGCGACCTAACCCGTGATGGAACATCTGTCATTTTGGTTACACATAATGTTGTTGAGGCAGAAAAGGCTGTTGATCGATTGGCTATTCTCCACAAAGGTAAATTTATAGAACAGGGTACACCCTCTCAAATTAAAAGTTCCGTTAATAATTTAGTACGCTTTGAGATTAGTATGCTAGATCATAAAGTAAAGCTTAAAACGCCGGAATGGGCTATTTCTACAAATCATAGTGGATCAAAATTATCATTCTCATTAGAACCGTCTAATGTACTACGTACAATTAATTGGTTTGAAGACCAAATGAATAGCGGAAAAGTTCTAAACTATACCCTTCAACCAACGACAATTGAAGATGTATACATTGAATTAACTTCAGAAAAGGAGATCATACGATGAATATACTAAGTAATTTCAAGTATGTTTTCCAAATGCAATTTTTTAGAAATATTGGTTTTTTTATCTTTTTTGCTTTGATTCAAATTTTAATATCAATAGGTATTGTTATTGGTTTTACTTATATGATGCCTGATCCAAGTATAAGTACGATTCTCTACCTAGCAACCGGAGCACCAACCCTTATTTTAATCATTACAGGTATGGTTATCCTTCCACAGCAAATAGGTACTTCAAAAGCAGATGGTTACTTAGAGTTTGTTAGATCATGGCCCGTAAAAAGATCAGTAATATTAGCAGCTGACACAGCAATTTGGATACTAATTACAGTACCAGCAATAGCTGTTTCCTCATTAGTAGCACATTTTATTTTTGATCCAGGCTACGCTATGAGTTGGACAGTAGTTCCAGCGTTCTTCTTGATTGCTTTAACCTCAATAGGTGTGGGATATGGCTTTTCCTATCTTTTACCACCTGAATTATCCTTGGGGGTGTCACAAATTGTGATCTTTGGAGCACTTATGTTCTCTCCAATTAACTTTCCAATGGAAAGACTTCCTGAATGGTTACAGAATTTACATGTCTTTCTGCCCTTACATTCAATGTCTGAGGTTATGCGAGCATCCCTTTCGTCAACTTATTTTTCAGCAACAACTGGTAACTATATTAACCTGATAATTTGGTGCATTTTAGGTTATGGAGGTGCTATCTTTATTCTAAATAAAAAATAGTGACTATCGAAATGAGACACTAAATTACTTATACAGTACTTTTTTTAAACAACCATTCTACTAACCCACCATATAATTGTTCATATTTAAGTATGACAATTGTATAGGGCTTTTCACAATTAGTTATTGAAACGAAATGATATGAAGTTATATTTTAACGCATAATCTAAAACAATTAACTCCAACGCAAATCGTTTTCGGAACACGGTTATAGCACTTCGAAGAGTAATTTATTACTATTAAACAACTAACAACAAACACACCTCTCACCATTCAAGTACAATACTTATGAAGGTAAGAGGTGTGCGTCTATCATAAAATTAGTCTATGATCACACTTTTAGTCGAACGAAGCATGATCAATACGACCCCAGTCATCATTAAAACAAAACCAAGTAGCAACCAATTAAACGTGGTCGTGGCTGTTTCTGGTAGGGGATGTGTAACATCGACACTATCTTTGGACACCTCTTCTAATTGAGGCGTGCTGTCTGAATCATCGTCTATCACCTGATCTTGGTCATCAATCGTACTTATTTGATCCTCTTCATTATTAGGCATACTTACTACGGTTTGATCCCATACCGTAAATATACTAAAGTGATCGGTTGTTGCAGTGACATAACCATTCGCGTACTCACCGCCAACTCGCTCCCAGTCCTCTTGGTCATTTAAATAATAAACTTTTAAATCCTCTGGGTCGGCCACTTCACTTGTATCGACGGCAAAAGATAGGGTAATCTCTTCTTCAAATGATGTAATCAATTGATCACCATCTGCTATCGTGAATTGATAAACAGGACTTAATCGATTATCAATGTTTGTCATTTTTTCGATGGTTAATGCAAAGGTAGTGTTGTCTGCGAAATTAATCATCGGGATATTTAACTGAATATCTTGAGCCACTACAATAAGCGTCGCTTTTTTATTGACAAGATCCGCTAACTGTTCGGCTGTCAATTCAATTCGGTAGTGTTCCAAATTTAAGCCTGTCAAATCAAGCGTTAGTCTGCCATCTTCCGCAAGGCGTACAATCGAATCATCTGCAATCATCAGTCGATTTTGATCAACACTGATGTCCGCTGTGACATCTACTGCTAACGCGTCCTCTGTAAATGCAATAATATCCTCAGTGCCTCGGGGCTTAAGCTGAATCGTATCTTGATATATACTGGAAATACCAGTAATGGTGACTTGATCACCCACTTCAAAATGAAAATCAGCATAGTTGAGCCCTGTCCGATTATCGACACGAACTAACACCGACTGGTCATTGACCGTTGCATTAAATTCAAACGTTCCATATTGATTGACTTCATTTAAATTTGATATCGTTGCTCCCTCTATTTGAACAAGTTGGCCTTGATTGGCTGATGTGAGTTGATTCGGCATTAAATGAATGGGATCAGGAGTGGACACTTGACCCACCACATCAAGGTTCTCGACATCTGAAATTTGCACCTCGCCATTAAAAACATTTTTACTCCCTGTTAGCACAATTTGATCACCAGCTTCAACAGTTGCTTCTGTCTGATAAACATAAATGCCAGCTGTTTCATCTTGCAAATAGAAACCTGCGCCTCCCCAACTGCCACTATTTGTTGTAGCTGTACCTTCAATTTTAACTTGTTCACCATTACTAACCGTTCTAGCCTCAACAATAGGAATGAAATCAAGTTCGGGATGCTCAGTTTCTTCAACAAATTGATAATCTGTTGGATTTCTTAGTCCGGGTACTGAGAAGTAATTTTCTAAATCTCCCGTAATCTGGACACGTTTACCTAAGTGATCTGGGTGATCGACTATATTTAATGCCTCACGAAGCGCATTATTAGGCAATTGCACAGGTAAAATATGTTCCATATCTCGCTCGTCAGGTGAGTCAGCTAACATAATATTTGTTCGTACAAAAGGCCCCTCAAAATTACCGGTCATTGTACCAACAATATAGCCTTGAACCGTTGCTACCCCTTGATTATTCGCAATTGCTTCAGCCACTGTGATAAATTCTTGGTCACCTTCTGATTGGTCAATCGTAATCCGGGAGCCTTCTTGATAATCAATTGGACCATCATGTGACTTAATATAATCCACTACTGTTTGCCAAACGAGAGGATATTCACCTACGACCGTCTCAGCACCTAAGTTATAAAAGTTACTACCATGCATATAATCATTGTACGCAACAACATATTGCGCCGCATTATCAAGCGAGGTACCATCTGTTGAAGTGAACGACACATCAACAAATTGATTGCCTTCTTTAATCAATTGATAATGTAAGCCAGACACTTGAATATCAACAGCCCCATGGTAATTTGACTGGGTTAAGATAACCTCTTTTAGACGATCAAGATCTGTTTTCACAACCTCAACTCTATTACTATATTGATCTAAAAATTCGATTTGACTATCGGTGATTACTCCTGCAGGAATATTACCATTAACGGATGAGCCATTTAATAAAGCAAAATCAGCCCCTGTTTCTGCACGGACGGCATCTGTATATAGATTCCCTAAGCCTGAATCTCCATTACGATTATTGACCGATGATAAGCCATACTCGGTTGATCCAATCGGCTCACCTTCAATAGGGGCCTCAGTCACTTCTATTGCAATTCGCTCATTCGCACTGTAATTAAGCATCTGATCATTTGCGGTTAAATACTTTGCGTACGTCAGCATCGCATCCGTCATCATCCCGGTTAAAGCATCCAATACCGTCCCTTGGAAATCATAACCACTTCCACCGGTACCAATGTAATCACTAACCGCAACCGTATAAGTGGCATCTGGATCTATTGGTTCACCCTCTATATAAAGTTCAGCATCAACATAACGCCCTGTATTATTGGTTAAAATCGTATAATGCAAGCCTGAACTCTGCAAATCTATTGATTGTCGACGCTCATATGAAAATTGAATGACTTCTTTCAATGCTGACCCCGTCATCTCATAGGTCATCATTTCATTTGCAAAAGGTTCAATGGTATAAATATCATGTACTGTTACCGGACCCACAGCAATATTCGCTCGAATGCCTCCATTGTTGGTTAAAGCTACATCTGCACCCGTGTGATGTCGCATCGCATCTGTCCAGAAGTTACCTAGCGACGTATCTGTGCTTCCACTACGATTTAATCCTGTTTCCGTATAGCCAATTTCTTCGGACAATAACTCGTCCATTTCTTCATTATATTGATTAACCATTGCTTGAATCTCAGCATCAACTTCCGTCAAGGCGCTCACATTTTGTAAAGCGCCTTCAACTGCTTCCACTTCGCCTGTTGATTGATTAAAAGATAAAGTTACATTACCAATATTTTCACCATTCCCACCCGTTTGTACAATCGGCGTACCATTAACGACAACAGGTTGATTAAGTGTGGTATGCGAATGCCCACCAATAATCAAATCGAAAAACTCAACTTCTTCAGCAAGCTGACGATCCACGTTATAACCAATATGCGTTAGTGCAATTAAAATATCAGTCTGCTCTACTAAATACTGATAGTCTTTAGCTGTTTCAATTGGATCGTCGAAGTGCATTCCTACTACATTAATAGGTGCGGTTGACGGAGGCGTTTCTGTTAACGATAAAACACCCACTGTTAAGCCATCAACGTCAAAAATATGATAGGGGTCAGGTTGGGGGAAATCGACTAACGTATCGTTACCCACCACCATATTCGCACTTAACCATGGAAAGTTCGATTGTTCAATCCGTTTCACTGTCTCTTCTTGCCCATAATCAAATTCATGGTTACCAATCGCCATCGCTTGCAAACCGATTTGATTTAACAAATCTACAATCGGCAAACCATACTGCAAGTCGACGACAGGATTCCCACTAAAAATATCACCTGCATCTAAATAAAGTGAATGACTCGCTACTTCCCTTTCTGCTTTAATATAAGCCGCCATTTTTCCAAAGTCATTAATTCGAGCATGGATGTCATTCGTATGCAAAACCTTTAACTCAATGCGGCCATCTTCTTCAGCATGGCTGACCACTGGCATATTAAAAGTAAATAAGCCGAACAGCATCACAACAATTAATATCAGTGCACAGATTTTCTCCAACAATCGCTTAACTTGCATGTCTAAGACCCACTCCCATTCCATTTATTTTCATCACTTAAAGTTTACCAGACTATTGTAAAAATAATATAAAATAACTGTAAAAGTTATGTATCTATTATTAAAAAAGGTATAATTATAGCATAAGGAGCTGATTTTATGGTGACCGTTTACGTCGATAACCAGCGGATTGAACTATTTAATGGTGCCACATTAAAGCATGCTTTGTTAAAGAAAAATGAGCAGCTGTATCATGATGTAAGAAAACAACGTGCTGTTATTAAGGATAGTGAGGGGCATCTAACGGCGTTAAATGGGGCGGTGATGAATGGTTGGCACTATATCGTTGTGTATCAATAATAAAACGAAACTTCAATCAGCGGATGGAAAGCTATCTGTGACAAAAAAACAGGAATCAGTATATTACACCTGTTCCTGTCTGACTATTTAAGTGAGAACATTTTTGCTGACAAGATCTTTCCTTCGATAAACACCCAGAATCAAACCAATATAAGTTGAAAACATCATGTTTAACTGACCACTGTAACTAATAAACGGTAAAGGAGTACTGGTGATCGGTAACCAGCCGACAACCATGGCGAGGTTCCATATAAGTGCTACACTAATAACAGCAACACTAGCGACAACAATAGCGCGGCCAAATGGATCATTCGTACGATAGGCAATGGTAGCAAGTCGATATAAAAAGATTGTCAAACAAAATAAAACAACCGCTCCAAATAGCCAACCAAACCGATAAACAAGATACGGAAAAATAAGTTCCGTATGGATATTAAAGAAACCCTCTAAAGGCGCTTCACTTCCAAATAACGTTGCCTGTTCTAATAATCCTTGCACCTGCATGTATATGTAGCCATAATCTGATTGATAGTTTTCCGGACTTACAAAGCCACTCAATCGACTTGCATAATAAGGGGATAAATTAAACCACGTAATAGCTAAGGTCATCATCAAAATGAAAAGTTGTGTTCCAATGGATACTAAACGAAATTTCTTTGACAAAGGCGATAATGCAAGAATCGCCGTTAACACAATTAAATAGACGATGACAAGAAATAAGTAGTTTGTCTTAACAAAAACAATAATTGGAAACCAGTAAAAAAGAGAAATAAGCAAAAGCAACTTTGCTCCCTTTGTCTTACTATACAAGAAGCCGGTGAAACCAAGGATAAAGAGCAAACTTATTGTCCAGCTCGTCAATGATACAAAATGCAACTCTATATAATAGGTTCCATTTCTCATCTCGCCTGAAAACAGCATCCAGAACGAAAGAACGCATGCACTTCCAATCAATATATACCAATATTTCCTGACTAGACGATAATCACTAAACATCATCAGCAGCGCCATAGACAAACCGAGCAAACTAAAAATCAATTGATTTTTACCATAATAGTTATATTCTATAAATGAGTCAAAACTAAATATTAGTATACCTAGCAAGAGCACCGTGATAAAGAGCGCTATTGTAACCCAATCTATTCTAGGTCGATGAATTAATGCCATTTCCTTTCCAATAGTTGTTGGGTTTCCCATTCGCGCTATTGCTAAGGTTTCCGCCTCTTCTTCTTCATGACCTTTATCTATATAAACAGATTTACGCTGTTCAATATGAGTGCGTAATTCTTCTTTTATCACATATTTCGCTTCTTTTGAACGAACAGCACTGACAACTCTGTCTAAATAGGAATCCATCTTGTTTGTCATCGTTACCATCCACCTTTAAAATTCAATTGCCAAGCGTTATGACTTAGCACGTCATCCGTTTCTTTTTTGGTCATCGACAGCTGTTTTTTTCCTAATTTATTTAAATGATAAATTTTTATCGGCCTTTTCTCACTTGTCCATGTCGATCCAATCCATTGTTTCTGCTCTAATTGATGCAAGATAATATATAATCTGCCTTCATCATTTAACAAAGGTTGTAATTGCGGTTCTTTTTCAAACCAACAAATTAAGTCATATCCAGATTGATCAGTCTGGTGTAAAGCAGCTAAAATAAATAATTCAAGCTGTTGATCATCAATTGTCTCTATCAAATCCAATGTGCGATTTTTTTGTTGATCAGAGAAGTTTACTTCACTAAATACCGTTTTATCCATTGCAGCTTTTAAATTAATTAAAGGATCCTTCATGATACCCCTCCTGCTCTAATTGTTTTTTCAATAACGCCTTGCCTCGCTTCAACCTTCCTTTTACAGTGTTCTCTTTAGCTCCCGTAAGTTGGCTAATCATCTTAATCGTTAAATCCTCATAATAATATAAATAAATGCTTTCACGATAAATAACAGGTAGTGTAAACACGAGTTGTACTAAATGTTCTTCTTCCACCTTCTTTATTAGCTGTTGATCCGGTCTCACCCCATCGCTAACGGCGTGATGATCAACTTGATCATTTACAACAATATGGCGACAATACCAACTTCGCAAATAATCTTTACAATGATTAATGGCTATACGATATACCCATGTTTTTAAGCTTGAATCATGTTGAAAGGTATGTATTTTTCGATAGACCTTTAAGAAAATTTCTTGTGTTAAGTCCTCTGCAGTTGAATACTCTTTTACATAAGTAAAGACAAGTCTTTGAATAGCTGTCCCATATGTATCCATAATTTCCTCAAACCATTGCACCTTTGATTCAAACGTGATTGACTGATCGATCATGTCAATATCAGACATTTATTACCCTCCCCTCATTTTATCTATTCGACGATTCATAATCTCTTATGGTTGCACAGGTAATATAAAAATCAAATTTTATAATAAGCACATATGACAAAAGCTTTTAACCTTATCCATCCAGTTTTACACATTAAATCTTTTTATACCAAGGGTTATTTTATCTATTAATAATAAAAAAACTCAGTAACTTTATATCCGTTACCAAGTCCTCTGATTCTATTTATTTGTTTGATTGCTCTAAAAATTAAAAGTATTTTACCTTCACTCTGGCCAATTTAAGTCAAATTCAAGCACTTCTTCCTTAAGCACTTCACCATCACTGTCATATAAAATAAATGTCGCTTCTTCAAAGGGCTCATCTTCTAAAATTAGATACCACATCTGCCACTCTGCCCTACCAAGATCTGGGATATATTCTCTGCCATCACCAGTGATAATTTCAATCTTAGCTACACTTGCCCACGTGGGTCCTCTTAAAATAGCATAATCACCAATTTCAGCATATACTCCCTTTAACCAAGCGTTTTTCATTTCCATTCGGTTACTAACAGCTTCAACAAATTGCCAACCTCTCCACGTTTTTTCTAATTCCATCACACCAAAATTAGAATAATCCGGAAAACTCCAACTATAGAAAACCAGTACTCGATCATTATCTAGAAATTCAATCGCATAGATATCCTCTACAGTATGCTTTAATTCATACAACTCTTGTTCAATAGCTTTTTCAATATCTTGATTTTGGTTTACTAATTGAAAAGCAAAGTAACTGACAACGATTAGCAAGACAATAGTCATTGTAACTATTATTACTTTCTTTTTTTTCACACGATCCCCTCCAATAGATAAGCTAGTCTTTCATATTAATCTATTTCTTTAGGGGGTTCTATCCCCAAATCAATCAACACCTCTTCAATATATGTCGTATCATATTGATGGTACTTAATATAGTTAAAAAGAGTTGTAAAACTAGCCCCTGCTCCTTCTGGAGGTATCGTTGAATCCTCATACATTTGATCCACTACTTCTTTCAGTACATCCGTATCTTCAAGTGACTCTTCCACTGTAAGCCAATCTTCTGCTTCGATCGCTGCCTCAGGATAGTCAAGCTCAGGGTAGCGGTCAGAGATTGCTTTCCACCTATTCAGAATCGCTTCGGTATGTGCTGTCGGATATAGCTTGACTTCAATTGGAACCTCTTTACTTTTGTAAACTGCGTCTAATGCATATTCACGCGTCATATTTTTGTAATCAATTAGTGCTTCAGTAACAGCTTGCTCCTGTCTAGCTTTTATTCCGTAATAATAAAGAAAAATACCAATAAACATTAATAACACAACAATCATTAACACTTTATATTTAAATGAAAGCTTCATGACTCACCATCCTCTATTCCACATTATTTTTAGTCAGATTTTCAATGGTTGCTTCTTCTGATAATTATCCAGACTTAATGTAGCGACTTCATTCATCCTCAACATCTTCAGTATGATATTTCCATTTATGTAAAGAAGCTAAGAAATTAATCCTATGCCATACAAAAAACTTAGTAACCAAACATCAGTTACCAAGTCCTCTGATTCTATTTATTTGTTTGATTGCTCTAAAATTTAAAATGCTTTACCTTCACTCCGGCCAATTCAAGTCAAATTCAAGCACTTCTTCATGAAGCACTTCACCATCACTGTCATATAAAATAAATGTCGCTTCTTCAAAGGGCTCATCTTCTAAAATTAGATACCACATCTGCCACTCTGCTGCTCTACCAAGCTCTGGGATATACTCTCTCCCATCCGCAGTGATAATTTCAATCTTATCTACACTTGCCCATGTTGGTCCTCTTAAAATAACGTGATCACCAATTTCAGCATATACACCCTTTAACCAAGCGCGTTTCCTTTCCATCCGATTGCTTATTGCTTCAACAAATTGCCAACCTTGCCACGTTTTTTCTAATTCCATCACACCGAAATTATAAAAGGCTGGGAAATCCCAACTATAAAAAACCAAGGCCCGATCGTCATCTAGAAATTCAATCGCATAGACATCCTCGACATATTGCCTTAAGGTACGGAACTCTTGTTCAATGACTTCTTCAATATCTTGATAAGCATTTAATCGTTCAGTTATTAGGTAACCGGCAATAGTGAGCAGTGTGATAACTGTTACAATAATCACTATGATTCTTTTTTTCAACGCGATCCCTCCCATAGACTAGCTATTTCTTTTGAAATTATTCTTCTTCCCTAGGTGATTCGATCCCCAGATCAATGACTACATCTTCAATGTTTGAGGCCTCATATTTTTGGTAAAAAATATAATCAAGTAAAGTGATATAACTCACCCCTAAACCCTCAGAGGTAACGGTTGCGTCCTTATACATCTTTCTGATTACACCATTTAGTAAGTCCGTATCCTCAAACGCCTTATGCACCTCAATCCAATCTCTAGCTTCAATCGCTGATTCAGGATAGTCCAGTTCTGGGTAACGATCTGAAATAGCTTTCCATCGCTCAAGAATCGCTTCTGTATGCGCTGACGGATATAGCTCAACTTCTACCGGAAACTCTGTACTTTTATAAATCGCATCTAATGCATATTCACGTGCGATATAACTGTAATCTTTTAATGCTTCACCAGTGGCTTGTTCCTGTCTAGCTTTTGTTCCAAAATAATAAAGAAAAGCACTAATAAATATGGATAATATAACAATTGTTAGCACTTTATATTTTAATGAAAGCTTCATAACTCACCATCCTCTATTCCACATTATTTTTAATCATATCTTCAATAGTTACTTCTTCTGATAAATAACCAGATTTAATATAGTCACTTAAATCGCGATGCACTGCTTCAAACTGATCCGTAGAATCATTATAAAAGTTACTCACCTTATCCCACTGCTGCTCATTTATATATTCCTTTGGAAATGGGATATCTGAGTTCATCTGATGTGTCTGTTCCCACCGCTCTAAAATAGTGTATGTTGAATTAGTCGGTAAAACTTCTACCCACGTATTAGATTCAATAAAATCGCCACTCTCTACGATTAACATTTCCATATTTAAATTGGATGCACTCGAAACGGCATTTCCAATTGTAATTTGTTTGTTTAACTCTTGTTTTTCTATTTGGTATTCATTTATCATAACAACAGGTTGAAATACTGATTTTGTTGTAATATCCGTAGCCAATTCCATAACTTTGCCACCAATAAAGTAAGTCGCATGTTTACGCTTATATGCCTCCATCTCAGCAGTATCATCTCTATTCAAGTTTGACACCGCATTATCACCCATATAATAATTGACATTAACATCAATCAATACCATATTTGGAAACGGAAGTTCCATATCAAGAAATACTTCTCTAAACTCTTCATCAGCATATTTAGAGATGCTAACTATTAATTCTGAATTTATAACATGTACTCGATTATTTACCTCTTCTAATGAAAGATCATTAACCCTTACTAAAAACGGCAGTTTCTCACCTTCAAGATTAATTTGTTCTATATTTTTTTTGTATTCTTTTAGCAATTTTTTATACATTTTCATTATTTTCACATAATCTATTTCATCAAAACCTAATCGATCCGATTCCACCTTCATATGATCAGTCACTCTCATATTTCCACTATATAAGTAAGCTTCAATAAGAGCTATTTCAGTAATTAACGCTTCTTCAGAAACAAGGACATGATGATTCAAATGGGATTGCAGTTCATCTACATTTTGTTCTGTTAACATGTCAATAAGAGCGTTAATTTGCTCCCTTTTCTCATCTGTTAAATAGTGATTTTGCAAATATTGATACAAAAGTTCTTGTTCAGAAGACGTCATGGAAACCCCTGCTTCCATCTTTGCTAAAATGTTAGCAAAGAGAGCATCATCAGAGAAAACAGCTTCTTGTAGCCGTGTTAAATTCAATTTATCCAAATTCGCTCCACCTGACCCTAACTCCTCAATAAACGCATCCATTGTCGTATTTAAATTGGATAAACCATGCGTGACTTGCTCAAATCCCTCAGCTGCGTTCTTATCTGCACTCACCATGCCATTCCAAAAATTCTTAACGGCATTTTTTTCCATATCCGTTTCTATATTAACCCTATCATATATTCCCCCATAGCTTCTTGAGAACTGAGCTTGCCTTTCATTCCACGCTTCTGCTACATCCTCATATTCCTGTAGACGTTGGCTTAATTCATCACGATCCGCATTGTAATTTCCCATGTAAGATGCTCCCTTCATTATAATAAAACGCACTGTCAATCAGTAGGTGAGTAAATCAGGCATTAGCGCTCCATTAGCTCCTGCCCATATAGACGATCTCTACGCTCTATTTTGAGACGGTTATTTGTAATAAACACACCCTTCCATTATACAGGTTTAATGGTTAATTTTTGAATATGACTAAAGTAGGGGAGTTTTACTGGTTAAATCTCAACTAAGGTCAGAGGACCTAGGTTTATTGAATGAGGGTGTATTAGTTAACTTGTTACTGCAGTTGTTTAACGCACTAAATGATCTTCACATGAGAAAACTAACGATTCGCTTATCCTTATTCGCCTTTAGGTACAAAAAAATAGCATAGAGCTAACTGCCCTATGCTAAAATTTTTTTTAAAACTAGATAAAATGATCCTTTAATCAGTGGATGGAGGGCTACGGTCGTAGATCATGCAGACGTGGCCACAGGACATGGCGATCTTAGTCTGTAATCCTACTTAAAGACGTGGTGGTCTTAGTCTACGGTCTCACACACCGACTGATTGTTAGCTGAGTCAAACAGGACATTAGCGCCCGTTATTATCAAGCTAAATAAGTTTGCTCTACTCTCTATTTTGAGGTGGATTTTTATCGACGGTTATCTAGGATAAATCTGCCCCATTGGTTTCGATGACTTTCTTATACCAATAGAAAGACTTTTTCTTCTTTCTCTGATAACTTCCTTCCCCATAATCATCCGCATCAACATAGATAAAACCATAACGTTTAGTCATCTGCGAGGTTGATGCACTAACAATGTCAATACACCCCCATGAAGTGTAGCCCATTAGATCGACACCATCTTTAATCGCTAAATGCATTTGCTCAAGATGTGATTGAAAATAATCAATGCGATAATCATCATTAATTGACCCATCTTGCTCAACCTCATCTTTAGCACCCATCCCGTTTTCAACGATAAATAAAGGGACATGATAACGATCATATAAATCAATTAAACCTACACGCAGACCAATTGGATCAATTTGCCAACCCCATTCTGAAGTGGCTAAGTGGGGGTTTTTCACACCACTTGTTAAGTTCCCGCTCACCTTTTCTCTTTGATCTGCATGAATAGAGGTAACGATAGACATATAGTAACTTAACGATAAATAATCCACGGTATAATTTTTGATTAAGCTCAAATCTTGATCCGTCATCGTAATATTAAACCCTTGATCATCCAAGTAATTCAAAACATGTGTCGGGTATTCACCTAGCACTTGCACATCAGAAGCAAACATGTTGTTGCGATTTTCTTGTTGTGCGAGTAGAATATCTTCAGGATTACATGTTTCAGGATAGTGAACAACTTTCGTTAACATACAACCCATCTTTGCATCTGGGATGATTAGATTAAGATGCTTTTTAGCTAAAGCAGCAGCAACAAATTGGTGATGCAAGGCTTGATAAATCGCTTCTTCTGCTTGCTTCTTATCCGCATATTTCTCCTCTACCACCCCTGCAGTTGTAAAAGGGTGTCTGAACACACTATCAATTTCATTAAACGTTAGCCAATAGTTAACTAATCCTTTATATTCTTCAAAAACCACTTTACAGTATTTCACGAACATATCAATCACATCTCGTGATGCCCAACCATCATAAGCTTCAACTAAATACAATGGCATCTCATAATGGGATAAAGTCACAAGAGGTTCAATGTTAAGCCGCTTCATCTCAGTAAAAAGCGCTTTATAATAAGCTAACCCTTTGGGATTCGGTGTGTCTTCATTCCCATTTGGAAATAGTCGTGTCCAAGCAATCGATACCCGTAAGACATTGAAACCCATCTCAGCAAAAAGAGCTAGGTCTTCTTTATAGCGATGATAAAAGTCAATTCCACGTCGTTTAGGGTAATAAACCGTATCATCTGTAAGTTTTGCGGCTTTTATATCTTCGAGTCCAACATGCCATTGCGCTTTATAATTCTCTACTGCTACCTTGGGTTTGAATGTTGCCACATCTGCAACAGACATCCCCTTACCATCTTCATTCCATGCACCTTCAGCCTGGTTCGCTGCAATCGCACCTCCCCAAAGAAAATCGTCTGGAAAATAATTTTTTGTCATGAATAGTCCCCCTGTGTTATTTATTGAGCCATGTCTAACTTCGCTTGCCTGTTAGCCAACCAAACAAATGGAATATAGAATAATGTACCTAAAACAAGAATGATCAATTGAACAATGACACCGTTTAGACCGAAGCCAAGAAATGCACTAAGACCAAGCGGAATACCAAACGGTACGTCAACTATATTCGGTGTAATAAAGCCAATATTGATGGCGAATAAGCCGATACCTGTTGACATAACGGAGGCTAATGTAAACGGAATCGCAAAAGTTGGATTTAAAATAAGCGGCATCCCAAATACGACCGGCTCACTGATCCCAAATAGACCAGGCAATAGTGCTGTCTTAGAGATGGCTCGATGATCCTTTCGTTTAGAACTGATTAAGCTCGCAATTATTAAACAGAGTGTTAAACCGGCACCACCTGGTACAACAAACACCATCCAAAATCCCATCGTTACAGATTGTGTCGGTTCCAAACCCTGTTGAACAGCAGCAATATTAGCTGCTAAGGCAGCAATCGCTAATGGGTTTCGAATCGGTGAAACAATCAATCCACCATGAATTCCTAAAAGCCAGAATAGCTGACTAATAAATACGATAAACATAATACCGATTGGATTTTGGAATAACCCTTCTAATGGTGCTTGTAAAATTTCATAAATGTATTCATTAATGTAGGTGTCCGTCATATTGACGAAAATCCGTCCACCAATTGCTGTAATCAATAACGTAATCATCATTGGAATCAAGGCATTAAATGAATTTGCTATCGCTGCCGGCACTTGAGCAGGCATTTTAATTCTTAATCTATCAAAACTAATCAACTTACTAAATAATTCAACAACTAAAACCGTTAATATCATACCAATAAATAGACCGGAAGCATTAATACCACCTACTGGCAAGCCAGCAATCACTTCTTCAGCACCTTCAAGTACATGTGTTAAGCTTTGTGGGATCACGGTTACATAAGCCGTTAATGAAATAAGCCCACAGAGCATTTCATTCTGCTTATTCCGCTTAGCAAGTGTCATCCCGAGAATAAACACAATCGCCAAAGTCATAATATTCATCGTTGCAAAGTTAATCGCATTAAAGGCGGGTGCAATACCTGTTAAAAAACTAAAGAACTCAATGCGAGCAAGACCTGTCGTTTCACTTGTTAAAATCGTGTTAAATAGTAAAGCAAATGAACCAATAATAATGAATGGTAAATAGATCGTAAATGTGGTTTTGATTGCGTTTAAGTATTTATTTTCATCAACTTTTTCTGCTACAAGGTTCAGTCCATCAGAAAATTTTTCGACAAAGGCCATTTGTTTATTCCCCCTTTTCTATCAATTCTTCTGCAAATTGCAGAACGGCTGCACCGTCTCCTCTTCCATAATCAACAGGTTTGATGACCGCAACAGGGGCAAGATCGCCAACTAATCGCGTCACCTTCCGCTTCGTATGTTGCACTTGAGGACCTAGCAATAACACATCGAAGTTACCAAGTTCTTCTTCAATTAGACTTTGATCAATCGCCCAAATCTTATAGTCT
Source organism: Amphibacillus jilinensis Y1 (assembly GCF_000306965.1). GTDB lineage: Bacteria > Bacillota > Bacilli > Bacillales > Amphibacillaceae > Amphibacillus_C > Amphibacillus_C jilinensis. The sequence continues at coordinate 579,737 of NZ_JH976434.1, forward strand.
TTACCTTGTTGTTTTGCTGCTTCTTCCATTTTCGAAACCAAAATACTTGTCGACATCCCAGCTGCACATGCTAACATAATTCTCATTATTCATTCTCCTCCTTTTTTAATCCTGCTAATTGTTTGTAGATATGAAGGAACTCTTCTGCATGGGCGATGTTAATCATCGCTGTTGTTAAGTGATCCTGAGCATGAACCAATAAAATACTCAATTTTGTTGGTTCACCATTCGCCTCTTTTTGAATCAACTGTGTTTGACTATCATGTGCAAGGCGTAATTCTTGAGCACCTTCTTCAATCAGTTTTTCTGCTTCAGTAAACTGGTGTTCTCTCGCTTCTTGAATAGCCATCTGCGCTTTTGAGCTTGCATTTCCTGCATGTAAAATTAATGTAAAACTTTCTTCATATAGTTCCATTTTTCGTCCCCCTTTTTATCTCTTAACTACATTTTATTATGTAAGCGTATACATTTGTAGGTTCGGATTTTCCGTTGGCAACCGAAAAAAAGACAAAGGATATTGCTTATCCTTTGTCTACAACTGGCGAATCAACATTTGTAATTGTTTTTTACTTTTACAACGAAGTAGCGCTTGAACCGATTCTTTATTATTTAATAATTGCATAATCACTTGATACATTTTTTGTAAGTCTGTTTTATTCGCTTTCATGATATGAAGCATTAAAATCAATTGAACCGGCTTACCACCCCATTGAATCGGATCTTCCAATGTCATTAACGACCAAAATGTTTCAGACGTTTGCGGATCAATGGCGTGAGGGATGGCGACAAGATTTCCGAATGCCGTCGTTGAAAGCTTTTCCCTTTCCAATATAGATGGAAGATAAGATTGATTCACCAATTGATGTTGAACGAGGTCGTTAACCATATATTTCAATACATCCTCCTGCGTTTTTAAATCTTTTCTCAAATAGATATATGGCTCACGCAAATATAGATTAACCGTATTAAAACCATCTATGAGCAGCGTTTCAATCTTATTAACATCTTGATTTCCTAAAATCGTACTTACATGCACGACGGGTACATCTAATTTCTCTTTAATAGAAATTGTACTAATCACTAGATCAATGTCTGTCAACGTTTCGTTAAATAGATTGTAATATTCGGTTGTGCCGACAATATTTAATTTATTGCCAAGTTCACGTTTTAACTTATAAAGCAATAATTGTGCTGTACCAAGGCCTGTGGCACACACAATTAAACACCGTGGTGCATGATTGTATAAATACTGTTGGCGTTCTTGGGCAGCTTCAATATGTAGAGCAAGGTAGCCCACCTCATTCTCGTCAATGTCAACTGCCATCAGTTCTTTAATTACTTTTGAACAACTTAAGGCGATCTCAAAAGAGAAGGGATACTGTCCCTTAATATCTTCTAACATCGGATTTCGAATATTCATCTGATAACGGTAGCGATTAATAGCAGGCTTGAGGTGTAAGGCTAACCCTTTTACTAAATCCTCATCGCTCAAGAAGTCTAATCCATATTTATTATTAATATGCTCAAGCAAACAACTAACAAGTCTGTCAATCTCTTGATCAATAACTTCTTTTAACGCATCTGACTCAGCAACTGGATTCACCAGTTTAGTCCCTTGCATATGCATCGTTAAATAGAGCACTTCTTCTTCAGAAAAAATAATCGAGAACCGATTCCCAAGTTCATGAATAATATCAAGGGCAACAAGATATTCCTTACTCTTTAATATATCTCCATCAATCGTTTTAACCGAATCAGAAATACTATAACCATCTTCAATTCTTTTGCATGAAATGGCAATATGTGTGATTAAGTTCTGTAAGCTAATATCTGAAATGTAAATCCGGTTAATACGTAACTTGCCCAAAACAACTTCCTTTATTTCCGACAATTTTTCAAAAGAAATGATTTCAACCCATTCTTCATCATGTTCAATCAAATCGCTTTTTTGATTAAAGATATATTCAGAGATACAATAGCGAATATTAAACTCTGAACCGACAATCTTTGTCCCATAATAAGGCTTCGTTTCTAATGATAAGTTATATTTATCAAGAATGCGCCTTACCTCTTTAAATTCATTTTTCAACGCTGATCTTGTCACAAACAATTCATCAGCTAATGCTTCTAATTTAATATAATCACAAGTCATGAGTAACCGCTCCATGATGTAATGAACACGATCTTGAAATGTTTCGCACTCATGTATGTAATCGCTATCATTTAAATGCTGTTTAAAGGACTGCTGATTCAAAATATGTAATTGATAGCCTTTCCCTCTATAAGATACAACTTCTGCAACATCAGGAGGAATAAGCTCATGAATCGATTTCATATTATTTTGAATCGTCTTTGTACTCACTTGTAACTCTGTAGCTAGCTCTTTACTTGTGACAGGCCGGTTTGATTCCGCCAACTTCATCAACATTTTACGCATGCGTCCGTCCACAACATGACCCCCATCTTCAGCTACGATTTCTATTATACCTTTATGATAGCGAAGAAAAGTTAAATTGTATATAGGCTCATAGAAATAAAGAAGTCGGGTTAAGTTTAAAGAAGTGATGTCGTGTTTTGTGTCTTGAATGGTTAATCATCTATACCATTAAAAAAAAGAGAATGCTTAAACATTCTCTTTTAATATTATTCACCACTTGCGTAATTGGATGCTGTGTAAAGAGGATCATCCGGTAAGTAAAAGCCTTGCTTATTAAGATGGCGACGAATGAATCGCTCAAGTGCCCCAGATTCTTGTTGACTTAATTGTCTAATATGTTCAAATGATAAAGCAAGTTTAAAGTGACGATAACAATCGTCTATAATCACAAGCTGGTAAATATCCTGTTCATAAGGTGATTTCCTCAAATCAAAGCTGTAATCTTCCTCTAGTTCGGCAAAAATTTGAGCGACAGCGCCAATAACGGATTCAAATAATATCTGTTGCTCCTTAACACTTATACGTTCCAATAAGATCACTCCTTCTTATTATTTACAACAACGTTAAAGAGTGACGAACAGAAAAAAACACCTCTTTCATGGATGATAAAAGAGGTGCAGTTCCTACGTATTTGTCATCATCCAAAGCACTTAAGCTTTGCTGGTCGGGGCACCTTACACAAGCAGGTTGCCGTGGAGTCATAGAGCCAGTTCTCTCATCCACTCTTTATAAACGTATGTTGTTACTATTATTATAACAAAAAATGGAGGAAAAAACACTAATCAATTGTGATATTGAAAATATATCATAATTTCCAGTCGCTAACCAACCGTTTTGTCATGTCCTTTAACAGACTTATTTTCCAAGACAATCAGAACGGTTTCTGTTTTCACAAAATCGTGCATTAACGTACTTCCTATGAAAAGAGCTAGGCAAGAATTAAAACATAACCTATAACAAAAGCTTGTCTAATCAGTACTTAACTTTCAACTTTATCGTCCAACCTACCATCCATCACCAGAAAACAAGCCCCTTTTCAATATGAAAAGAGGTTTGTTTCAAAGGCTGTTTTGTTCATATACTTAGAACTTAATAACCCCATCCGCCATAGAATGACGCTCCAATGATAATTAACAAAATGAATAGCACAATTAAAAGCGCAAAACCTCCACCGAAACCAGTAGGAGCAGGTGTGTGGCAACCACTCATGATAACAACCTCCTTTAAGTCATTTCACCAGTAGTATATGTCTTTGATTCAATTGTGTAATGGACATTGCCCCATTTTTTTATACAACTGCATGATTGATTTGGCAAGACGAAGTTATTCCTTAGCGAGTTACTTAACAGACCCATCCGAAATCCCCTTAATAATGTATTTTTGTAAAAACATATAAAGGATTATAATTGGGATAATCGCAAGTACTAATCCTGCTAAAGCTAAATTCCATTGTCTTGAATATTCTCCAAAGAAGTAAAACGTTCTTAGTGGAATTGTGTGCATACCTGCTCGATTAATGACCAGTGATGGTAATAAATAGTCATTCCAAAACCAAATCGCATTCAAGACAATAACGGTAACTGTTGTTGACTTCAACATTGGAAACATAATGTACCAATAGACTTGAAACCTATTACAGCCATCCATAATCGCTGCCTCATCCAAAGCTTTAGGTATACCTCTTAAGGCACCAAAGTATAAAAAAATCGCCAAACTTGAGCCTAATCCTAAATACATAATAGCCAAACCCGTTCGGTTGAGCATATCCACCTTGCCGAATATTGCGATAAGTGGAATCATAATCGATTGAAACGGGACAAGCATTAAGATCGCAAAAATAAAGTAGATCATTGAACTTGTCTTTGATGGACGTCTTGATAAAGCATAAGCAGCCATAGACGTACAAAAGACAATTAAAGCAATACTACCTGCAGTCACAATAGTAGAGTTGAAAAAGCTTTGAATAAAATCTAGTCTTGCAAAAGCGACCGGATAGTTAGCTAGCGTCGCATCGATTGGCAAATTCAATGGGCTTGTAAAAATTTCACCTCTTGTTTTGAAAGAGTTGACAATCACAAGATAAAAGGGATAGATCCATAATAAAGAGGTTAATCCGCCAATGATCATAAACGAGTAACGAGAATAGCTTTTACCATTCATTATAAATCGACCTCCCGCTTACGTGTGAAATAAATCTGAATCACAGAAATGGTTGCGACAATAACCAAGAAAATCACCGCTTTAGCCTGAGCATAGCCCATCTCTCGCGTCATAAAAGCGGAATTGTAAATATTCATCGTTACCATTTCAGTTGAACCGAACGGTCCGCCGCCCGTTAATGCCATATTTTGATCATACACTTTAAAAGCATTAGATAATGTTAAAAAAAGACTAATTGTAAACGCTGGCGCAATAAGCGGAAATTTAACATGACGAAAACGTTGCCACGCATTAGCACCATCAATCGTTGATGCCTCAAGTAATTCTTGCGGTACATTATTTAAAAATGAAATATAGATAACCATAATATAACCACTCATTTGCCAAACAAATAGGATAACCAATCCCCAAAATCCCGTTCGGGTACTAGCCAACCAGTCACTAAAAATCCCCCATCCTGTCAATTGGGCGAGACCATCAAATGCACGAATAAAGATAAACTGCCAAATAAAACCGAGGATAATACCGCCGATCAAGTTAGGCATAAAATAAATGGTTCGAAACACAGTACTGACTTTGTTTGACTTCTGTGTGACTAATAGAGCAAAAGCAAGCCCAATAACATTAATTCCAATTATAGAAGCAATTGAAAAGCCTGCTGTGAAACGCAAACTATTTAAAAAATTTTGATCTGTAAATAAACGACGATAATTATCAAAGCCTACAAAGCTTGAAATTTGAAAACCATTATAATCTGTAAGTGAATAATAGATACCTTGTAAAAAAGGCACAATAATGACGAACGTAATCGCAAGTAAACACGGCAATAAAAATAACCAATATGTCGATTGTTTGAATTTCACCTTTACACCACCTTAGAGAATTCGAATGCACACTTAAGCGGAGGGCATCGAAATCGTTCTTGTTGTCAATTAAGATCTAACCTTCCCCCAACACCAATTGCTTCCGTTACCCATTTTTTATAAAACGAACCTTCTATCAGTAGGGCGGTTCGTTCTGCTCCCACTAACTGTTAGTTAAGTGAATCAGGAGATCACGTCCGTTAGCGCCCACCTGAATAGATGCGTTTTATTCTCTATTATGAGGAGAGCTTTAACAAACATTATCTGTGGTCACACTGTAAAAACATTTTTATCTTTTTATCATAGCTAAACTTTATCCGTTTACTAGGTTAAGAATATTAAAGAAAGAGCTGAAGTCGAAGCGCAACTACTCCGACTTCACAAGCTATTATCGCATCTGTGAATATTGTGTGCTTGTCACTTCTTTAAAGTCGTCCCAACTAATATCACCGTTTAAATATTTCTGGAACTCTGGGAACAAGACGGTATTAAAGAAACCATCCGGGTAGAGATTGTTAGCCCAAATTGCTGTCTGATCATTTAATAATGTTTGATAGATTTCTTGTGACAGTTCATCTTCAATTAAATCTGGATCATAGTCCTCGTGTGCAGGAATATAGCGGAAATCAGTCATGATCATTTCTTTTCCATACTCTGATGTATACATCCAATCTAGAAAGTCTTTCGATGCTTCAATTTCTGCCTCCGACTTCTGCCCGTTAACCCCCCAGAACCACGATGGCCCAGCCGCCATAACACCTTGATCATCTGACTCGATAAAGAGTGGGAGAATACCTAATTTGTTTGTAACAAAATCTGGATCAATATCCATTAATGTTGGGATAATCCAATTCCCTTGGTGTATAATGGCTGCCCGATCATTGACAAATAAATCTTCCACTGACGTACTATAATCTAATGATAAAATCGGCTGAACATTATATTGGTTAATAAGGTCTGTATAATCCTGCAAACGTTCACCATACTGATAAGTTAATGATTCTGCCTCATACGCATCGATCACACTATGGTTAAATTCTGCCGAACTAAAATGGGCACTAAATTGGCTAACTACCCAGTCTTCTGCACCACTAAAAGCAAAGACAGCCTCTAATCCCAATTCTTCTTTCTGACTATCAATCGTTTCTACTGCTGAAACAAAATCTTGATAGGAATGAATCGCGTCTGGATCAACACCAGCTTGATTGAAAATTTCTCGATTGATCATCCAGCCAAATCCTTCAATATTTAATGGGATACCATATGGCGTGCCGTCTAATGTTGCACCTTCTAGTGTGCCTTCAATAGCGGTTTGTGCTGATGCCATATCAGAAACATCAGTCAAATAATCTTGATAGGTCTCAACGTCTGAAAGACCACCGAGCGTTATAATATTAGGATCTTCACCAGATGCAAATCTTGCTTGTAAAGCAGAAGGGGCATCTTCCCCTCCACCAACCGTTGTTAAATCGATATTGACATGTGGATTGTCATCCTCATAGGTAGCGATTAGCGCTTCCAATTGATCGCGTGTTTCCACTTTAATGTTAAAAACAGAAATCGTAACCTCTTCACCGTCAGCACCCCCATTGTCACCTGATCCACATCCTACAGCTATTAGTAATGTTAAACTTAAAATCCCTATTGATGTAAATAAACGCTTCATTATAAACACCCTCCTAAATGAATATAAACTTCGCCAAAAAGATGAACTACCGCTTCCCCTTACCACTTATTTTACATTTCTAACATACGCGTCATACACGTATGCCCTATTTCTAATAACTCAACTTTCAAACGTAGCTCAAGCCACGCCCACGAAAAGCGGAACATATCTCATCTGCGAGTCGAAAACCTATATTCAAAGGCAACGCCTATATTTAATATGCGGTTTACCCTTAGGCTATCTTGACTGAACCTGAAAATTTAGTTGAGAAAGTTGAGTTCATAAGTAAACTTACAAAATAAGCTCTAGTTTCTGTGAACCATAAAGAGAAATAACAGACTGCCCAGCTTGATTTTGCTTTAATTCTCCACTTGTACATGATTGAATGTCTTGATCATGACAAACGATTTGATAATGTAAAGCTTCCATGTCTGTTTCAATAGAAATCACTTGATTATTTAGATAGGCGGTCACTTGACCTTTTTTATTACCCTTTTGATCAACAAGCACTGCATGTGCTTGCTTCCCTTCTTGCAATTGGTAAAGTGTAAACGTCGGGTGATCGGTATAATCATAATCGGGTACATCATCACGATAACCTGTGATTAAGATCGTATGCTCCCTTACATACAAAGGTAAGTTAAAGTAGTCATATTGATCATGATGCCAACCCCCACCTTTGACAACTTCACCTGTTAATAGGTGCGTCCACTTACCTTCAGGTAAATAATAGGATGCTTCTCCATCTGAATTAAAGACAGGTGCAACCAATAATGAAGAACCAAGCATATATTGACGATCCAGATAATGTGTCGTCAAATCTTCAGAAAAATCAAGTAACAACGGGCGCATGACCGGTAAACCTGTTTGATGATTGTCAACTGATCGTCCAAATAAATACGGCATTAACGTATTTTTTAACTTGGCGAAGTGACGTGTGACCTCAACCGCCTCTTGATCAAACACCCAAGGGACACGATAAGATGTCGAACCATGTAATCGCGAATGGGTCGATAAGAGCCCAAACGCTGTCCATCGTTTAAATAAATCGGGAGTAGACGTATTCTCAAAACCACCAATATCATGACTCCAATAGCCAAAACCAGACAAGGCAAGCGACAAGCCGCCTCTTAAACTTTCAGCCATTGACTCATACGTGGCATCACAATCGCCACCCCAATGAACAGGAAACTGTTGACCACCTGCTGTTGCAGAGCGTGCAAATAAGACAGCCTCATGTTCACCACGTTCTACTTTTAACAAGTCAAAAACAAGTTTATTATAAAGATAGCTATAATAGTTATGCATTTTGTTTGGATCAGAACCATCATAGTATGCAACATCTGTCGGGATCCGCTCACCAAAATCGGTTTTAAAAGTATCTACACCCATATCTAATAATGCTTTTAATTTTTGCTGGTACCATGCACAGGCCTTTGGATTTGAAAAATCAACGATCCCCATTCCTGCTTGCCACAAATCCCACTGCCAGATCGACCCATCAGGGCGTTTCAGTAAAAAATCCCTTTCGACAGCTTCGTCAAATAACTTCGACTTTTCTGCAATATATGGATTAATCCATACACTAATTTGTAAACCTTTCTTTTTTAAACGCTGTAACATTTTTTCAGGTTCTGGGAATGCATCACGGTCCCATTCAAAATTACTCCATTCAAACTCTTTCATCCAAAAGCAATCAAAATGAAAGACACGTAAAGGAATATCCCTTTCAGCCATACCATCAACAAAATGATTTACTGTTTCTTCATCATAGTTCGTTGTGAATGAAGTCGTTAACCACAAGCCATATGACCATGCGGGAGGTAGAGCAGGTTTACCTGTTAAGCTTGTATAATTGCGATAGACATCTTGCAAATCCTTACCATTGATGACAAAGTAGTCTAACACCTCACCTTCTAAGCTAAATTGTGTTTTTGAAACAGCTTCAATCCCTACTTCAAAACTCACTTTTTCCGGATGATTGACAAATACCCCATACCCTTGATTACTTAAAAAGAATGGTACATTTTTATATGCTTGTTCAGAACTCGTCCCCCCATCTTGATTCCAAATATCAACGACTTGCCCATTTTTAATAAATGGACTAAAGCGCTCACCTAGACCATAAATTTGCTCACCTACAGCTAAATTTAATTGACCACGCATATAAGTGGATTGATCAGGTCCTTCAATCCATGCAAGACCTTTTAGATTAACCTCAGTTAATTGTTTGCTCTGGTCATAGAAATAGATGTGAAAAGGATCATATTCAACCCTAACCACTGTCTCACCGGATTTAATCTCCAAATAATCATCCTGTTGATCGACGTTTAAAGCGAGCTCCTGTTTATTTAGCTCAAATGCAGGGTTGGGGGTAATCGCCCCTTTATGGTGCCAAGCTTTAATCTGGAATACATCCGCCAGTGGTGAACTGATCTCAATGGTTAATGAAGCAACATTTAACGTATTTCCTCGGTGAGCGATGTATTGACATGGAGCGTATAAAGTCACTTTTTCCCGGGAAATATTGAAATCTCTAACCATATACGGATGATTAATCTGATAACCCTGTTTTGTTAACCAAAAACCATCTGTAAATTTCATTTTATCCTCCTAACAAAACTTTTTCACTAACTTTTTTGAAAACCCTTTCATTTCGTTATATTTAATATTATACTGACTGAATAAGAGATTTTATTGTACAATTACAATCTTTTGTTGCACAATTATGATATTTTATTTGGAGGATAATGATGGAAGACTCCATTTTGTTAGAAAATCGGATGCACGGTGATACGATGTTCCCGATTCGAGTGTACACGGTCGACTATTTAGATGGTGAGGTGATCTTTAATTTACATTGGCATCCTGAATTTGAATTTCTTTACTTAGAGGAAGGGGAAATAACATTTCAAGTTGGCACCAATCGCTACCATTTGAAGCAAGGGGATATTTGCTCTATTCGCTGCGAAGAACTACATGGTGCTTACCCAGTAAAAGGAAGGTCATTCAAGTTGCATGCGATTGTTTTTCACATGAACTTAATCAAAAGCTTTACATTTGACTTAGTTGATAATGAATACCTTGATCACTTACATGCTATTGACTTTCCGCCATTTAAACGAATGCAAACATCAAGAGCAAAAGGACTATTGCAGCAATTACTCGATACTTATTTCAATAAAGCGTATGGTTTTGAAATGGAAGTGAAAGGCTATTTGTATTTAATTCTAGCTGATCTTCTTCGTGATAATTCACAAAACGCACCTCATGTATCGCCAGAAATCGCAAATAAATTAAATATTATTAAAGCCATTATGCAGTATGTTGATAACCATCTTGATCAGCAGATAACGATAGCTGAACTTGCTGAGCAAGCACAAATGAGTGAAGGCCATTTTAGTCGCTTTTTCAAATCGATTGTGCGTATGACACCGATTCAATATGTCAATTCGATCAAAATTAATAAAGCCTGTGAATTACTGAAAAAAACGGATAAAAAAATCATAGAAGTCGCAATGGATGTTGGTTTTGATAACCAAAGCTATTTTATTCGGACTTTTAAAAAACAAAGAAAGTGCTCACCTTCCCAATTTAGGAAGGATGGCATTGATATATGGTGAAGGTAAAAAGCAAAGGGACTTGCATGTAAGCCATGCAGCCCCTTTATAACCGTTAAACTTCCTCTTTCTTTGAGCACTTCATAACTGTATGTGCTTAACGTAAAACAAAAGATAGACAAGCTATCAAGAACGTACCAAATCCAATGAGCACCATAAACGTCTCATAAATGGTCATAAAGATCACCACCTCCTGCATGGAATATGATGGAGTCAATATTCCAATTATCATCGATAGAACAAAACTCAATATACGAACTTATGTTCTTATCATGACCGAAGATAGTGTTATTTATACTTACATACTAAAGCTTTTCCATTTAATGATTTAAAGTTGTCGCTCAAACTGCCAAGCATCTCTAAGCATATCTTCTACTTTTAATGTCGCGGACCAGCCAAGCTGATCTTTAATTTTTGACACATCTGCATAGCAAGTCGCAATATCACCTGGTCGGCGCTCAGTAATTTGGTATGGAATCGATATGCCGTTAACAGCTTCAAACGCTTCAATCATTTCCAGTACAGAAGTACCTTTTCCCGTACCTAAATTATAGATTTCCAAACCGGATTTGAGCTTTTCTAAAGCAGCCACATGGCCTTTCGCTAAATCAACGACATGAATATAATCACGTACCCCGGTTCCATCTACCGTATCATAATCATTTCCATAGACAAATAACTTCTCTAATTCACCCTTAGCCACCTTTGTAATATAAGGGACAAGGTTATTAGGAATACCACTTGGATCTTCACCTAGTAAACCACTTGAATGGGCACCAACTGGGTTAAAGTAGCGTAATAAAACAATAGATAACTTACGATGTTTTTTGATCACATCCTGTAATATCCGTTCACTCATTGCTTTAGTCTCGCCATAAGGATTGGTTGTTGACAACAATGGCATTGTTTCATGCATCGGCGACGTCTGATCACCATAGACCGTTGCTGAAGACGAGAAAACAAATTGTTTAACCTCATATGTCAAACAAGCTTCAGCAAGTGCCATTGTACTTATTAAATTATTTTGATAATAAAGAAGCGGTTTGTCGACAGATTCCCCAACAGCTTTTAATCCCGCAAAGTGGATCACACCATCAATGTGATGGGCTTGAAAAATCTTTGCCAACGCCTGCTTGTCTGTGACATCACCTTGATAGAAGGTAATCTTTTTTTGGGTGATCTGTTCGATTTTCCCCACCGTTTCTCTCTTACTATTTGACAAGTTATCAATAATAATCACATCATGTCCGTTATTTAGCAATTCTACGGAAGTGTGTGAACCAATATAGCCCACCCCGCCTGTTACTAATATATTCATTATTCTCACCCTCATTTTTTAGCTGTACACTTGATATCTTCATTATAGTCATTTGATTGCAAGTCAGCAAATTTTTAATAACTTTGAGATTCTAGTTGGATAATAGCAATACAAGTATTATAATAAAGGGTGAATCTTTTTCTATTAATCACTACACGCATTAAACATATGAAACCGTAACTTTGAAAGGAGCCGAGAAAAAGTGAATTTTAATAACTCAAGAACACAAAAGTTCTTGTTAATGCTTGGCGATATTTTTTGTATTTTAGCTGCCTATGTAAGTGCCTTTTATATACGATACTTTGACTTTCCTGATCCAAATTGGGATGCGTTTATTTCATTGTTACCTTGGATCATCGTTATTGGCTTATTTCTAATATCCGTCTATGAGCTTTATATTATTGATGGGAAACAAACCCTGACCGACTTAATAAGAAAAATTCTTGTTGTCGTGACCATGCTGACGTTCCTAACGATGGCAAGTTCATACTTATTTCGAGCGTTTGCCATGCCACGTTCTGTCATTGTCATTTCGACACTGTTTATGGTTGTCTATTTGTTTGTTTTTAAAGCTGTTTTCCTTAAGCTAACAAGAAGAAAAGTAGTTGGTAAGTTCCTGATTATCGGTAATGAAACAAATGCAGAACAACTGATTACCAAAATCAATTACCCGATGCTAAAACGCTCAGAAATAACTTGTGTTAAAGAAGGGTCCAATATGAAAGGGATCAAGCAATTGGTGATCAATTCTGATTACATTATTTTATGCACAGATATTTCTAAGGAACTAAAGTCACAAGTGATTTACCATGCCATGGAGCATAACAAGGAAGTTTATGTTATTCCAACCTTATATGAGCTTGTTTTGCAACGGGCAACGACTTCACCGTTGGATGATACGCTTGTCATGGGGGTTAAGCCGTTTGGTTTAACTTGGGAGAAAACATTCATCAAGCGATTATTTGATATTGTCTTTTCTTTACTCGTTCTGATTGTGATTTCACCTTTACTATTAGTGATGGCAATCATTGTTAAATTGGAAGACCCAAAAGCATCTGCTATTTATTCACAAGAGCGACTCGGTAAAGATGACAAGCCCTTTACCATATACAAATTCCGTTCGATGATCAGTGATGCCGAGTCTTATACAGGGCCAATTCTTGCTTCAACGAATGATGATCGTATCACTAAGGTCGGAAAGTTTATTCGAGCGACACGCATCGATGAATTACCACAGTTTTTCAATGTGTTAAAAGGTGATATGTCAATCGTTGGACCAAGACCTGAACGAGAATTCTTTATTAACAAACTGTTAAAAGAACATTATCATTATGGCTATCGAAATCGCGTAAAACCTGGCATCACCGGATATGCGCAAGTGATGGGAAAATATACAACCGTAGCAGAAGACAAGCTTAGATTCGACTTATTTTATATACGGAATTACAGTTTCTGGTTAGACCTACTGATTATTTTAAAAACATTTTTAGTCGTTTTTGATAAGTCAAAATCTGAAGGGACAGAAACAAAGAAAAAAGTATCGACAAAACAAGAAGCACTAAATCGTAATAATATTTAACAACTAAAATAGAGTCATCGAGATACGCATCAATCGGTGGCTCCATTTTTTGATCAAAGAAGACTCGCCTAACTCTTTAATATAATAAGGAGGATTCAATATGTCTGGGCTTGAAGTATTTGTTGGTTTAGCTATTATTACTGGACTAAGCGGCTTATACACAAAATTAAGAAAAAAGGTCGGTTCACGTTACGTTGAACAAAAGCTACAGAAACTCGATCAAGATATTTACCAAACCCTTTCGAATGTTAAGCTAGACGATCAAAATCAAATTGATCATGTTGTTCTCTCCGTTTACGGTATTTTCATCATTAAACGTGTAAACCAACACGGTACCATCTATGGTAGTTCATCCGATCAGGAATGGACCTGTCAACTAAAGAAACAGAAACAAACGTTTCCAAATCCAATTAAACAACACGCAACACTTACTTCCACTTTAGTAAAACACTTTAATATAAAAGAAAAATACATCCATACCATTGTTGCATTTGCCAATAAAGCTGAATTAGCAGTCGATCAACAATTAATTAAAGCAAACCAAGTAACCGATTACGATCGGCTTCCCGATCTCATTCAATCCTTTTCAACACCACAATTAGCTAAACAACAAATTCAAACCATTGCAGATAACTTCTAAAAAAGCACCCATTCGCCTTTGCTTTAGCGAATGGGTTAGCTTTTCTTATCTTTAAAACTTTACACTTTGACAAATTTAGGCGGTCTGTTTTTTATTTGAAATATCAACCCACACCGCCACGATTAAAATCAGACCTTTAACAATATATTGCCAAAAGGTTTGAATATTCATCATGCTCATCCCGTTATCGATACTCGCCATTATTAACGCGCCAATAATGGCACCAACGATTTTTCCTTTCCCACCTGTTAAGCTTGCGCCACCAATGACACAAGCGGCAATCGCATCTAGCTCATACATATCACCAGCACTTACCGTGGCAGCATTTAATCGACTGGTTAGCATAATGCCTGCTAAGCCAGCCAAAGCCCCCATTAATACAAAAACATAAAGGGTATGTCGTTTAATATTGATTCCTGATAGGGCCGCCGCTTCTTCATTGCCACCGATCGCATAGATATAGCGACCAAATGCTGTCTTATTCGAAACAAAAATAAACAGACTACCAAAGAAAACAACGATCAGCATCGGTAAAGGCACCCCATAATAAAGACTTAACATAAATGTAATTAAGAGAATTCCTGCACCATAAATCATCACTTTCCCATAGTCAACAAGTGGTGAAGCTAGCTGTAGCGCCAACTTATTTCGTTTGATCCGATCTTTCCACGTTAAGAAAAAGAACAGAGCAACCATAACTATCGCAAGAAGATAACCTAAACTATATGGAAGATAACTATTTGAAATAAAGCGGAAGCTTGGTTCTAAAGGAGCTATGGTTCGACCTTGACTTATACCAATTAATATCCCACGAAAGATGAGCTGACCACCTAAAGTAACGATAAAGGCGGGCACAGCACGATAAGCCACCCACCAACCTTGCCACAACCCAAGTAACGCACCAGCTATAATAGCAACCGCAATAACAGACACCGTTCCCCATCCATACCAAACCTGAAGAATTGCTGCAATTCCACCCGCTAAGCCAGCTAATGAGCCAACTGATAAATCAATATGTCCAGTAACAATAATTAAGGTCATCCCAATTGATAAGACTGAGATCACTGCCATTTGATTAAATAAATTGGATAAGTTACGAGGTGATAGAAACTCTCCACCTGTAAATAAACTAAAAATAAGCGCAATCGCTATTAATGCAATGATTAAAGTATACGCTTGTATATTTAAGCTAATGTCCATTTTCGGCTTTTGTTCAACGTCCTGATGCTTTAACTGCTTCATTTTTACCCCTCCTTAGCGTGGCATAGGTCATAATCTTCTCTTGTGTCGCTTCTGCCCTACTCAAATGCCCAGTGACTTCACCTTCTGACATGACCATGATCCGATCAGACATCCCTAACACTTCAGGTAATTCTGAGGAGACAATAACAACCGCAACACCTTGAGCAGCTAATTCATTAATAATTTTGTAAATTTCATATTTAGCCCCAACATCTATTCCTCTTGTTGGCTCATCTAAGACCAAGATTTTTGGATCAGTAAATAACCATTTACTTAAAACAACTTTCTGCTGATTTCCTCCGCTTAATTGTGAAACATCTACTTCTAGCGAATGCGTTTTTAACCGCATTTTTTCCGTTAACTCTTCAGCCTTCTTCACTTCTAGCGTCCGATCAATTAAGCGATTCGGCATCACTTTTTTCAGAGCAGCCAATGTTGAATTTTTCGATATCTCCATGCCCATGACTAGCCCATATTTCTTGCGATCTTCTGACACATAAGCTAAGCCTTTAGCAATAGCATCTGAAGGCTTTCTAATATTAACTGTTTCACCAGAAATAACGACTTGGCCTGATGATGTGCCGGGATACCCACCAAACAAACTTGTAAACAACTCTGTTCGCCCGGCGCCCATCAAACCAGCCACACCAAGAATTTCACCTTCCCGTAGATTGAAAGATGCATGTTTGACAAGCATCTCGCCTGTCAAACCATGTTTAAATTGATAATCTTGAACCATTAAAACGTCTTCTCCAATTTGATGCGCTTGATATGGGAAAAATTCAGTAAGTGCTCTACCGACCATTTTTGAAACAATTTTATCTTCTGTTAAAACATCAATGGGATCTGTACTAACGGTTTTCCCATCACGCAACACCGTCACCGTATCCGCTATAGCTAGTACTTCACCAAGCTTATGAGATATATAAATACACGTGACCCCTTTGCTTTTAAGCGCTCTTAATAGGTGCATCAACACGTCAACATCACTCTCGGTTAATGCTGCAGTCGGTTCATCTAAAATAAGAATATCGGCCTTCTTCGTAAGCGCTTTAACAATTTCAATAAGTTGTTGTTTTCCAACAGTCAAATCACTGACTCGCATTTGCGGATCAACTTTTAATCCTATTTGTTCAAGCCAATATTGCGCTTCAGCATAGAGACCATGCCAATCAATAACAGGCTTTTTCATGCGCTCATGACTTAAGAAAATATTTTCAGCTACTGTCATCTCTGGTACCAAAGCTAATTCCTGATAAATAATCGCTACACCTGCGTCTTGAGACTCTTTTATATCCCTAAATGCTACCGGTTTACTATTTATGAAAATATCGCCATGATAGCTTCCTGTCGGGTATACACCACTTAATACTTTCATTAAAGTTGACTTCCCTGCACCATTTTCTCCACATAAAGCATGAATCTCTCCCTTTTTCACAGAAAAGCTAACACGATCCAACGCCTTTACACCTGGAAATGCCTTAGTGATCTCCTTCATTTCTAACACGTAATTACCCACTATTTTTCACCGCCTTTATGACAAGCTTTAGATTACGAGCGAAAGCCTTGGCACTCATCCTATAACATTTTTTAACATATAACCAAAGAAGGAGACACGTTCTCCTCCTTTGGCTACATTTTGGCATCCTATTTTCTAGGGTTGATCAGGTCTATCTTGCTCTGGGACATTCCGATAAATATCATCGTAACTATGAAATCCATCTGCAATAATTGTATCGATAATATTATCTTGTGTAACAGGAATAGGCTCTAATTTTATAAAGGGGACATCAGTTACCTCATTATTTACAGTTTCATCAACTTGAATGGCCTCTCCGTTCGCCAACTGGACAGCAACTTCCGCATTTCTTGTGGCGATCGCACGAATCGGTTTATAGATCGTCATTGATTGCGTACCTTCTGCAATTCTTTGAACAGCTGCTAAATCAGCATCTTGACCAGAAATAGCAACTTCTCCAGCTAAATTTTGTGCACTTAATGCTTGTATCGCACCACCAGCAGTACTATCATTTGTCGCTACAATGACATCAATATCATTATTATTAGAAGTTAAGGCGTTCTCCACAATGCTAAGTGCATTTTCCGCTGACCATCCATCAGCCCACTGATCCCCAACAATCTCTATATCACCACTATCAATCAGTCGATCTAAAACGTTCATCTGACCTTCTCTAAACATATGGGCATTATTATCTGTTGGTGCCCCACCCAGCAAGAAGTATTTTCCGTTCGGTACATTTTCAACTAAGTATTCGGCTTGCATTTCTCCAACGCTTACATTATCAAATGAGACATAGGCATCAACATGTGCATTATTAATTAAGCGATCATAGGCGACAACAGGTATCCCTTCATCATTTGCCTGTTCAACTACAGGACTTAAAGCATCTGAGTTATTAGCAATAATAACTAGCACATCTATTCCTTGTGAAAGCATATTTTGGATTTGTGAAAGTTGTCTTTCGTCTTGACCATCCGCCGATTGAACAAGAACATTTGCTCCTAATTCTTCAGCTGTTTCTACAAAAATATCACGATCATGTTGCCAACGTTCAAGTGTTAAATCAGCCACCGATAGACCAATCGTTAAATCAGCATCTTCCTCACCTTCTAATTCAAGATTTTCTCCTCCAACATCTTGATCAATCGCTTGCCCACAAGCAACCAGAAAAAACAACATAACGAAGCCTAACCACTTAATAATAGTCACATTAAACTTTTGCAAATCGATACCCCTTTCTATTCTTCATTCATTTGAATACGCTTACATAATAGCAAAAAATGTATTGTTTGTCTACTGGACAAACTAAGTTTTGGTAGAAATTTTGAAACCACTCAATTTCTAATATACGCATACCCAACAAAAAGGTACAACTAGCGCGTTGTCCCGCTTCCATGACGCGACAGCCCAATGGTGTTGCTTCCTTCACGCCTTAGCGAAGGGATTACGAAATGTAACACACACAAGTAAGCTATAGCGGTTCTCGACACATTACATGTGTATAAAACAAACCTCCTATCACTGGGCGCTTTACAATCGTTAATTGATCGAAAGGTGTAATTGACGCGTCTATAAATGATGTCGGTGCTAATGTCATATGTTTTTCTTTTACTATATCAAGGAAATACTATCTAATTTTTGTAAAACATGCTATGATAAAATCAACTTAAAAAGTGAGGTGTGTTCGGATGATTAAACAAAAATGCAATTTAATAGCACTTGCCATTTACCATGATGACGATTTTGGTGAAGAAGTAGCCATGCTCTATAGTCCGATCAGTTCTTATTATTTCCCAATCCCAACACGACACATCTTAGAAACAACTAAACATAATGGACATGTGTTTGTCACTGAGCTTCAACATGCCTATTTCATCCCGAGTATTGACGTGACTAGAAAATTAAATGAATGGAGAAAACGGAAGTGAATCGAACGTCATTTCCCCCTTTAAAGAACACTTACAAACTCAACCGATTGTAAGTGTTCTTTTTCTTTTTCCAGCTTTGATAGCTTAAAATACAGATGAATGGATTCGAATAGTTGCATTCATTATCGATTCAACGATCAACCCTCGTTTCTGTTACTCACTACCCTCGACAATTTAGAACACCTTTGAAAACACTTTTTCTTATTAGCGCATAGTATGTTTCCATTCGCCTCATACTAATAGCAATAACTTTTCTTTTGCCCATTTGTTCGGGCGCAATCACTCATATCTCATGTTAGGGGTATTATAATGGCTCGAAAAAAAACACGATCCAATCCTAAACAAACGGATGCTTTAAATACAATGCTTAAACAAGGCGAGAGAGAGGTCGACCCTAACCTATCTACAAATATTGATAAATTAGAGGGCTTTTTTGATCGGGATAGTGACTTCACTGTTCGCCCCTTTAAACTAATTGGCAAATATCCTGCAGCTATTATTTATCTAGATAGTATTGTAGATAAGAAAGGCATTAATCAAGATATCTTAAAACCTTTAATGAATCAACAATCCAACTATTCATTTGAAGCACTCACTTTTGAACAGATCAAAACAGTCATCTACGAAGAACTTATCTATCAAACGCGAGGAAGTGAAGAAACAAAATGGACATCTATTATTGAGCATATTTTACGAGGGTACACGATTGTTTTAGTTGACCAGATCAAGCTTGCTTTTGCTTTTGATACATTCGATGTAGCTGAACGTAGCATTAGCCAACCTGAAGCTGAACAAGTGATTCGTGGTCCACGAGATGGGTTTATCGAATCGTTATCAACAAATATTTCATTAATTCGATTTCGTCTTCCTGTACCTTCCTTACGAATTAAGTCATTAAAAATTGGACAACTGACCCAATCAAAAGTGGCTGTCTTTTATCTAGACTCAATTGTAAATCCGAGCTTACTTGAAAGTGTTATTGACCGTTTAAACCAGATCAAGACTGACCGTGTTCTTGATGCTGGTTATATTGAGGAACAGATTCGGGATGCCCCTAAGTCACCATTTCCTCAAATACAGTATACCGAAAGACCAGATGTCGTCGTTGGAAACTTACTTGAGGGTCGGGTCACTATTATTGTTGATGGTTCTCCCTTTGGTTTAATTGCCCCAGCAACGATTACACAATTTTTGCATACGCCTGAAGATTACAATGAACACTTCCTAATAAGTTCAGCAACTCGGATGATTCGACTTATTGCCTTAGTATTGTCATTGATTATGCCGTCACTTTACTTAGCAGCCATTTCTTTTCACCCGGAATTAATCCCAACCCGATTTGCGATTGCGATAACAAGTGGACGGACCGGTGTGCCTTTCCCGCTATTTCTTGAAATATTTATAATGGAAATTGCCATGGAAATTCTACGAGAAGCCACGATCCGAATGCCAAAACAGATTGGGGCTGCTCTAAGCATTGTTGGTGTGCTTGTCGTTGGACAAGCTGCTGTTGAAGCAGGGTTTGTCAGCCCATTAACCGTTGTTATTATTGCATTAACGACGATCGGATCTTTTGCAACACCGAGTTACAATATCGCAATCGCCTTAAGGTTATTACGATTCCCAATGTTGCTTATGACAACCCTCCTCGGTTTATATGGCTTTATGATCAGTTGGATCATCATTTCTAACCATTTACTTTCACTTCGTTCCTTTGGTGTGCCCTATTTACAGCCACTCTCTCCAGGGAATTGGAATGATCTTAAAGATGCGATTATACGCACACCGTTGCGTTGGTTAAAGTATCGTCCAGATGCCCTCAATACGAAACACAAGCAAAGACTGAAGTAAGCCATTCATTAAAAAAGGGGGGGCCATCATGAAAACAAAGGTTGATCAACTCACGATGCTGCAATATATTTGCATTCTTGTAAATAGCACCATCGGTATTAGTGTGCTTTCTCTCCCACGCTGGGGGGCAACTAACGCCGGCACAGCAGGTATTTTGGCAACCTTTATTGGCTTAGTCTTGTTTTTTATTTTTCTAATGGCTATACTTTTGATCACATCGGCATACCCTCAACACAATTTCTTTGAAATTATCTGTCTCCATCTCGGAAAAACGTTAGGAAGGATTGTAACGATTGGCTTTTCAATACAATATGTTATTTTAACTTCAGTTATTATTCGAGAATTTACCGAGGTCATGGCCACCACTTTATTAAGGGAAACACCCGTTGAAATTACCATTTTTGTTTTAGTCTTAACCGTCGCACTTTCAACCCAAAAATCGTTGATCGACTATGGGTACATTAACTATTTTTATTTCCCATTTATTATTATTCCTGGACTTTTATTAATTAGCCTTGCCTTCCCTAGTGGTCAATACAGTAACATCCTCCCGGTTTTAGGGAATGGGATCACGTTAAGCAAAATCTTTATAACAAGTATCGACATCGTCATCTTGCCTTTTTTCCAAATTGGGTTATTTACATTGTTTTTAGTGATCCCAAATATAAAGCGTCCTAAAAAAGCTCTAAAAGGCGGGGTGATCGGCTGGCTAATTATTACTATGATGATTATGCTAATGACAACGGTCACCTATGCCGTATTCGGTGTAGAACAAATAAAAGATGAAGTCTGGCCTGTTCTAGCTCTAACTCGAACGATAAGGTTAGCCATTCCACCATTGCAAAGGTTGGATGTCTTCTTTATTTTATTCTGGGTCATTACCGGGTTTACAACGATTTTCAGTGGCTATTTGATCGCGACCTCCTTCTTTGCACAAAGCTGCCGTATGTCACATACTAAATTACCCTATTTGTTCTCGCCCGCCTTTTTCTTAATTGCGCGTACCTTTGATAATCATGTTCAACTCTATGAATTTATGCAACAAATAGGACACATAACATTCGCGATAACGACTAGCTTATTAATGATCTTAGTGATTATCACGCTATTTAAAAAAAGGAGGACAGCAAATGAAACGCCGCAATAAAATAATGTGTATCATCGTGGTTACGTGTTTGCTCCTTCTTAGTGGATGTTGGGATCAGGTTGAAATTGAATTACGTGCGACAATCGTAGGCTTAGCAATTGATCAGGCTGATCATCATGAAATTGAAGAAGATTACATTACCCACCCCGAATATCGTTCGGCAAATATAGAAGGATTGTATAAAATGACGGCACAACTCGCTGTGCCTGGACAAGTCGCTTTAGGTCCAGAAGAGGGAGCCGAAGGTGGCGCTGTTGATGATAATGTTTGGATCGTTGAAGGGTATGGCTACACAATCGGTGACGCCATTCAAAGTATGCAACAAAAATTAGCCCATGAACTTTTCTTTGGACATCTTCAAGTTATTATTGTCTCAGAAGAGGTAGCAAAAGAAGGGTTAGCAACGATCGACGATTATTTTCAACGTCGGAATGAAATTAGAAGAACGGTCTGGCTCGCTGTGGCTAAAGGGGACGCCGCCGCAACGATGGCTGTTTCACCAAAGCTCGAGCAAATTCCCGCCATTTATTTATCAACCACATTAGATCACGCCGTCGAGCTTGGCAAGTTCCCTGAAAAACGACTCGGCGATTTCTGGGTCAATCAGAAAAGTTTGGGTGAAGAAGCCATGCTGCCTTATATTGAAGTTCATGACAATAATATTCGAATGAGTGGGATGGCCTGTTTTAAAGGTGCTAAAATGGTCAATTTGATTGAGCCTTACCAAGTGGTAATCTATAATGCTGTGACTGGGTTTAATCCGAGTGGAGCTAACATCATGTTTCCAATTGATGACGGCCATATCTTAGCAATGTCAAGGAATCGCGACGTCGAATATCAGATTAAACTTGATAAAGGTCTGCCTAAAATTGATCTACACGTTAGCGTAGATGCTGAAATCAGAGAAAAATCTGCCTTTGCAATTGAAATTAATAGAGCCGAAGATGTTGAACGCTTGAATCATCATACGGAAAAAATAATGGAAAAAGACACAAAGCTATTTCTGCAACATATGCAACAAAATCAGATCGATATCTTTGGGTTTGGTGAACGGGTTAGGGCCAAGCTCCCGCAATACTGGGACAAACATGTACAAACCAACGCAAACTGGCAGCAATTGTTTTCACAAATTACGATTAACATCAACTATGATATAAACTTTGAACGCATTGGTATAAAGTCGGATTAGCAAAGAGCCCTTCTTCCCTAATGAACGGAAATAGCTGATTGTTACTATTACTGGATAAGCTAGTATACAACAACTAACGAAGCAGTGGGGCGCTTATCTAAGGGTTAATCTATCCCTCTTAACACTTTTAATGTCAACAATGATACTTGTAACAACTAAGTGGATGTTAGCAGACAAGCATTCCCAGATTACTGATTAAGTATGTCGTGATAAAACGGATCATCACCAATAATAAGCGCACGATCACACAGCTCTTTTATTTCACTCATATCATGTGAAGTATAGATAATAATTGTGCCTTTTTGCTTCGATAACTCTTTAAGATATGCATTAATTTCTACCCGAGACTTAAGATCAATACCTACGGTTGGCTCATCCAATAACAGAAGCTCTGGTTCATGAATCAAACTAATGGCAAGATTAAGCTTTCTTTTCATACCACCTGATAAGTTTTTCACCTTTTCTTTCCATTGGTTAAGTTGCATATCTGTACAAATCTGCTTCAATTGTTGTTCTGTCCTGTTTACCCAAGACAGCTTTTCAAAAAAAACCATATTGTCTTTAACAGATAATTGTTCCCACAAAGCAATATCTTGTGGCACATAACCGATTTTTTTTCGCACTTGTTTAATATGTTTGTGATAAGGTTGTTGATACAAGAGGACTTGCCCCGATGTTGGTGACATTAGTGTCGCTAATATTTGCAATAAGGTTGATTTCCCAGCACCATTCTCACCAATTAAACCGACCACTTCACCTCGCATAATCTGAAAATTGATTCGATCTAAAACATGTTTTCTTCCATACTTTTTAGTTACTTCCCTTATTTCGAGCATAGAAACCTCCTTCCTTGGCATACCATAAGGCCAAACCAATCACAACCAACATTAACCCACGCCATGAGGCATGGTCATTTAAAAAGGCACGCAACGGATTTAGCGGCATCACCGATTGAATCAATTGATAAGCCTCTCCTTCTATTTTAAAAGAGCTATTGATCAACGTTAGCCATAAGACAAAGCTAATGGCTGTCGCTTGGTAGAAATAACGATTTTTCCAAATCATAGCTAATAAAAACGAGAAGACAGCAATCGTAACCCGATAGCTGAACAGTGTTAGTATACTAAGCTGTTCTCCACGATACACATTTAGAACCAGAAACGTCAGCCCATCAACCAGCAACAATATTATAAGCATCATCATCAAGCTGTTCAGTAAAAAGCAACGATAACTCACTTTCATATATTGAAAACGAAGCCGCACATGTTGGCTTTTTTCAGTGATGATCCAATCAAATAGGAACAAGGTTGATAACGTACTAAGGAGCACCCATACTAGCCAATACAGCTTGGGTTCATCATGCTCAGCAATCGGTCGATCTTCACCGCTTATCGTAAGGTCTGTTGACAGAATTGAAGAGGCCTGATAAAGCTGCTCAGCGGTAGCTAAAATCTCATCACTGTTCCACTTATCTGATTGTTGATGAGCTTCTGCAAGACCAACAACAGCTGATGCTGCTTTAACTTTGCCTGTATCCGCCAAGATAGTAGAGGTAACCATTTCTTTTACATAAGGGTAGGCAATTGAGTGCTCGGTATAATATGCCTCAACCAAATACCGTTGTTCACCATGTTCAATCCGCTCTTGATAACCTTCACGAATAAGATAGACACTATCTAATTGATTGCGGTTTAAACGGCTAATTGCCTCTTGTTCTTCAAACTGTTCAACATTAACTGTATCTGCTTGTGCAATGGTTTGATATAACTGTTGTGCCAATTCCGTTTCCTCTTCAAGCACAATACCAATCGGGACAAGAAATTCATCACTTACATCCTCTATGAACGGGACAAACAGTAACGTCCCAATTAACGGAAGCCAGAGCCAAAATAGATAACTGAGCACATGTTGTTTCCAGAGCATCAGTCGTGCTATGCATAACTGCATCATTTAACTCGCCCCCTTATTACTGAACCAATAGATATTAAGAAGATACTAATGAGACTATATCCATATAGTAAAGCAAATTCTGCATGAAATCGGCCATGTAAAATAATCTGTTCTAACCAAGTAAACACATGATTAGAAAAGAGATAGCCCACTCCATCTTGGATAGACATAGGAAAATAAACTTGTGGAATCGTTGCACCGCTAAACAAAAGTATGCCAACCATAGCTAACATTTGGATGATTAGCTTTAGTCTCTGACTCAACGGTAAATAATCAATTACTATGAATAGCTCTGAAAAGATAAAGATGTACAAACCCATTAATAAAGCGATAAACCATAACTGATCAGTGGCTAAAGATAACTGTAACCAATAATGAATGAGAGCAAATGAGCTGATAGCTAACACGATCATAATTACCAACAGTGTAATAAGCAACGCAATTGCTTCATGTAAATCGGTTAAACCATATAGTATGATTCGCTTTTTCATCCGACGATCATCGTGTTTGTGCAAAATAATATATAAGCTAAACAACCAGATCGTTATTAATACAAACCAAATCGCGATAGTGAAATACACAAGTGGCGAGTTATATAGACTAATTTGCACTTCATGTTCTTGTAAGGCTTGATCTTTTGCTAAAGCATGAAAGAAAAAAGATTGGAACTGCTCAAACAATAACAATTGCCGTTCTTCTCCTGCCAACAATGTGCTTGCATAATAATCAACCGTTAATATATTGGCTTGCGCACTTTCAATATAATCACCGATATTGTCAACAAATCCTTGGACAAGCTGGCCTTCTAGCCTTTTATTCGGATGACCCACAACCTCTAGCTGCACCGATTCTCCACGAAGTAATGACGAGAAAAACTGCCTAGGGAAATAAAGATAGGCATCCAGTTGCTCTGCGGCAATGGCCGCTTCAGCATCGCTTTCTTGATATGAGGTAACATCAATGTAATCAATCGACTTAGAAACCTCTTCCATTAAGTGAACAAGCAAATGGGTTTGATCCGTTTGATCCAAATTAACGATACCGACATGAATTGGCTCCTGCGTAGGTTGCTCAACTATAGCAATGACCAAATAGCCGATGACACTTAAAAGAATAATCGGAGCAAGCAAAACAAGAGGAAGTGACAGCCACTTCCCCTTTAATCGCTTGAAATTATTTCTTATTAACACTGAAACGATTCGAAAACCATCCATCTGCTTCACCCGCTAAATCATTCCTAATATAAAGATTCAAACATAAATTGTTGCAGCCAATTTTCTGCTTGTAGAGACAGTTCTGATTCAACATAATCGTATAACTGATCAGCATCCATATCTGTTAATACTTTCAACTCATTCATCGGTGGTTGCTCAATACCACCTATTGTTTTTTCTTCTTGATTAACCGTTAAACCAAATAGCTCCGTATAACCATACATTTCTTCCGCTAAAGAAATATGGTGCTCTGCACTCATAATATCATTATCAAAGTTAGACTGACCATGCCAAGTTAATGAACCTATTGACATCCCTGCACTTTCAATCGCAAAGCGACGATCGAATGATTTCGTTCCATCATCTTCATTTTGTTCATCCAATTCAATGATAAGCTGGCCTTGATCATCCAATGATAGGATAATTTCATCTTTAAAGCCATTTTCGTCCAGCATTAAATTTGCTTCTATCCCTAATGTCCCTTGGTCGCCCCAATGATCGGTCACCGTCATTAAGTAATCAATCCGTTGCTCTTCACCTGTGACATCATGCGTTCCATTAATTTCTAAAGACTCGGTTACATCATGGTCGGTATTATAAATATCAAAAACAAATTCACGATTTACAATAATATCACTATGAACCCAAATCGTAGATCGCAATTGTCCCGGTATATACACTTCTTCCAACTCATAACGCAACGTTGTGATCATCTCTTGATATGCATCTCTATAAATATCTTCCATTGATCCCATTGAATAATAACTAAATGGCGTTACACTCATTGACTGTTGATCGACCATCATATCGATCATAATATCTTCTAAACGCTGATCATCCTCAAGCTTATCAAGCAAGTCGCTCAAAATGCCTTGAACCACTTCATCTGACAAGTGCATGTCAATCTTCTCAGTCTTTACTTCTTGGTCACCTAAAGTGATCGTTTCATCGGATACGTCAAATGCTTCTTCCGGAATCGCTTGATAAAGATAATCGATATATTCTGCTTGAATATAGTCAAGATCCTCCTCAGACATTAGAAGATAATTGTCTGTGTCGAATAAAAAGCTAAAATCTAACTCATCTTCACCTTCATAATAAGGATTTAAATTTGACATTAACTCACCATATTTATTACCGTCAATCATTAATGTGTCGTCGGTAAAAGGCATGTTATAATACAATTGATTTCCTTCTATGTACACATTTAATCCATCAACTTCAACACCTGCTAACTCACCACTGACTTCACCTAAAATTTTCTCTTCCTCTCGATCTAATGCACCAGTAATTGTAATTTCCATACTGTTTAATAGCTCAGTAAATGACCCATCGATGCCATAGCCATAACTTTCAGGTAAATTAAGCGCCAATTGAAGCGTTGATTCAATAGCGTTATTTTGACTATGCTCGTACCACGCCAACTCTTCAGCATAACGCGCCTCAAATTCATCTTGTAACTGTTGATAGTAGTTACGTTCAGCTAAAAAATACTTTTCTTTTGGTGACGATGAGAAGAAAACGAAAAAAATGACAATGGCTAACAACATCACCGCCCCTGCTGCTATAAAAATTTTCTTTTTACTTTTTGCTTGTTCATTATTGGTTACTTCCTCTGTCATATTCCCTCTCCTTATCTCTATTTCTAATATCGTTCTGCACGCTTTTATAGAAAGCGCAACTATCTCTATAGTAACATTGCTACTTTATCGTTTACTAGACAATTTTGTAAAATTTTAAAATGTTTTGTCGAAAACGTTATCAATTTAAACCATTTATTCTCATTTAAATTGACCACATTTTTTTCATACCTTTATCATAGACACCGATCACTCAACAAAAAAAGTTCTGTTACATTAAACAGAACTTTTTTTGTTACAGATAACCGTCCGTAAAAACGCGCGCCTTAAAATAGAAAGCAAAGTGCTATATTTTTATCGCCATATTTTTCGTTAGTTGGCGAATCAACCAAGCCAATAACCCGATAATCAACACAATCCCTAATCCAGCAACGCTTGATGGTAGAAAGTCCATCGTAAGTGGTCCACTTGGTAGCGGCAAATCAAGTGATACTCTAAATAATAAGTCCTCTAATCTTATTAAAATAATCGATACAGCAATAGATAGCAGGCCCACAATCATATGATGGCGAAAACTTGCACTAATTAACCAACCGACTAAATAATAAATCAATGCGTGAATACTAAAAACAAAAATCGCTAGCCATGGATTAGTCTGCGGATCAACAAAAGGAGATATAATCGCTGATTGAACAATATCACCGATAAAATCACGGTCAATATCTAGTATTATTTCATTTATTGTCATTTCTTTTGTTGGTATAGCTAAATAACGGAAAATTAATTGTTCGACCTTTGTAACAAACGTCGTCAAGGTCGGAATAACAAACGACAGTCCAAGTGTAGCAAGAAATGTCCCTTTATAATAATCTCTTCTGGTCACACCTAATTCAACACAATAAGGCAGAAAAGTAATTACAATTATGCCAATAATCAGCATAAATATATGATTTGCAACAAAGATCGAATGATAATAACTCTCGACTTCATGACCTTGTGTATAATTGATAACTATTTTAATGGTGTGAATCGCCAACATGACACCTAAAAAACCAAGCGCCCACATAAGTTGAACAACAAATAGGTCTTTAGTTACTTTCAGGAAGATTAAAGGTTTCTTCATCGCTGTTCCTCCTCTGTTAAATGGATAAACAAATCTTGTAACGCCACTGGCCCTATTTGAAGCCCTTCACTTATAGCTAGCTGCTCCTCATCCTCATCAAGTCCGCCATAAAGCATAACAGATTTGGTATCCCCAAGTTGTTCGGTTCGTAGTACGGTCTTGCCTTGAACAAACGAATCAACGACAGCTACATCACCGGTAATGCTGACCCCTTTTTCAATAAGGGAGTGATAGCCCTCATGAAGCAAAATATTCCCTTCGTGTATTAAAAGAACGTCGTCAAAAAGGTAATCCATTTCTGAAACGAGATGGGTTGACAAAATCACCATTCGTGGATGCTCTTCTTGATCTTTTAATAATGCTTTATAAAAAAGCTCCCGTGCTGGTGCATCCATGCCAAGATACACTTCATCAAATATGGTGATTGGCGCGCGTGTGGCCAATCCTATCGTCACGTTTAGCGCAGCTTGCATGCCTTTAGACAGCTTATTAATCGGTTTGTTTACATCCAACTTGAATTTTTTGACCAAATCATCAGCATAGTTACGATCAAATTGTGGGCGATAGCGTTCAATATTGCTTAACGTATCTTTAATACTATCCGTTTCATCTTGATAGTCTTTATTATAAAGGAGCGCGACTTGTTGCATGATTTCAGCATGTTCAAAAGGGACTTCCCCATTAATAGTAAGTTTTCCTGAACTTGGCTTTAAAAAGGAAGCAATAATGGATAACAGCGATGTTTTTCCTGCACCATTTCTTCCAAGCAAGCCATATATCTTGTTACTATCTAATTCAAAATCTACCTGTTTAAGCGCATCATGCTTGCCATAAGTTAAAGATAACTGTTCTGCTTTGACATTCATTCTTTATCACGACCTTTTACATGTTTTATATAATCAACGACTTCACTTTCTGTAATACCTAATTTATCTGCTTCACGGACTAGCTTACGCACATAATCATCAACAAAAGTTGCCTTCCTCTTTTGGATTAGTTTGTCTTTTGCTCCTAGCGTGACAAACATACCAATCCCCCTTTTTTTATATAGAATTTCTTCCTCAACCAATTGGTTGACGCCCTTTGTAACGGTGGCGTGATTTATTTTATAAAAGTTAACCAATTGATTGGTTGAAGGAGCTTGATCTCCTTCTTTTAATTGATCATTAATAATCTGATCTTCAATTTTCTCACGGATTTGCACATAGATCGGCTTATCTTGTTCAAAAGGTGCACGCATGTTTATCCCTTCAATCATTTAGAGTCATCATTAAGTCATCCGGTAAACCGGTTATATACTTATGTATATAACCATAATAGATAAAGCAGAAAAAGTCAACTGATTTAAGCTTCTTTTACAAAAAAACAGCTACCCCCTAGGAGGTAGCTGTTGAACTGATAAGAACTGATCTGCTAATAAAGCATTTTAAAATAGAAACCTTTCAAATCAATTGGTACTTCTTAAAACTATTTAATATCCCGTCTTCGTCATGACTATCCGTAATATCATCAGCCGCTTGTTTTAATGCTTCTTTAGCGTTTCCCATTGCAATACCATGTTGGACAAAATTGATCATTTCCAAATCATTAAGCCCATCTCCATAAGCAAAGGTACTGCTCTTATCTATATTTAAATGATCTAATAGCTTAACAATAGCCGTTGCCTTGTCTATACCAGGGACGGATAGTTCACCACTGTTATCACCAAATAACGGAACAGTGCTCGGAATCACATGAAATATCTGATCAAACTCTTGTTTAATGCGCTCAATCGGAACGTCTGACCCTAAAAATGAAATTTTATTAATATCATCTCTAATCAGATTCTCCTCTTCTTGCAAAGCATCATGAAAATGTTGTATGCCCTGTTCCACTTCTTCTTTAGCTTCTGGGTGTTCAGCTAAATAGTTTGCGATGATCTTCCGAATATGACTTTTACAGTATGGACTTGCAAACAACCCACCATTAGATTCTAAATAAAAATCAATTTGATGTTGATTAAAAAAAGTGACAAGATGCTCTACATTTTTCCGATCAACTGTTTCATGACAAATCACTTCATCTGCGACTTCAATATAGCCACCAGCAGCACCAATGACCCCATCAAATCCGATGGCTAATATGTCCGGAAACAATTCTGCCTTGGACCGACCTGTACAGATAAAGACAAGATGACCATTTTCTCTAGCTTTTTGAATAGCAACCTTTGCTGATGGTGGAATTACTCCATTGTCATTCACTAACGTTCCATCA
Source organism: Amphibacillus jilinensis Y1 (assembly GCF_000306965.1). Lineage (GTDB taxonomy): Bacteria > Bacillota > Bacilli > Bacillales > Amphibacillaceae > Amphibacillus_C > Amphibacillus_C jilinensis. The sequence continues at coordinate 611,019 of NZ_JH976434.1, forward strand.
ACATCAATAAAAATGACCTTTTTCATTTTTTCACTCTTTTCTTTTTATGATAGTTAGGATTCATCCTCACCTGACAGATGATTCTGATAAAACGAGCCTGCAATCAGTGAGCGTAGGACTACAGGACGTAGTGGTCTTAGTCTGTAATCCTTCTGGTTTTAGGCTACGATCTTACCTACCCACTGATGGTTAGCTGAATGGATTAGGACAGTGGTGTCCGTTAGCTCTCACCTAAATAAATGAGCTCTGCTCTCTATTTTGCGTCGGACATTTGACGAGCTTATCTGTGATAAATTGTCTTATCTACTTAAATCATTACTTATATCGGCAAGCAGGACTTGTACCTTCGCCTGTATTTCCATTCAACCTTAATACACTGTGATTTATTCCGAGCTGCCATCTGTTATTAAATCAGCAAATTCCAACTTGACTGCACCAAATATTAATACCCAATTGTGTCATCGCCCATGTACAGTCTATAGCTATTATCGGTTATTTCTTGAAAATGTGTTGACCCTTTTTAGACTTTCTTGAGCATTTACAAAGTGTTGCGGGCACTTAAAAACGACATCGAAGCGTTTTTGCAGCGATGCCGTTATATGACTTTTTATTAACCTAAAATGCCACTAATCATTGTGATAATTTTAATACCGCCATCACATTACGAGCCGTTCGCGTAAGATTCTCACTTCCGCGCTGTAAGGCTTCTTCTAATGTCGTTAATTCAGGTATAACACTGAAAACAGCGTCGACGCCATAGTCATAAACAGATTCAAAACCACTATTGATACATCCAGAAAGCACAATAACAGGCTTATGATATTTTTGCGCGACTTTACTTACCGCAATTGGTGTCTTCCCATAAATGGTCTGATGATTGATGCCACCTTCACCCGTAATGACGAGGTCAGCTTGTTTAATCTTTGTTTCAAGATCTAACAACTCAACCATCAAATCGCCACCTCGTTTTAACTCGGCACCTAAAAAAGCCAGTAATCCAGCACCCAAGCCTCCCGCAGCACCCGACCCAGGCACTTTATCAACCGCTTTGCCTGTTACCTCTTCAATCATTCTGGCATAGTGTGCTAAGTTTTGATCAAGTCGCTCAATTTGTTGTGCTGTCGCTCCTTTTTGCGGGCCATATATTGCTGAAGCACCTTGTGGGCCTGTCAGTGGGTTATCAACATCACATGCAACATTAAATGTAACATCTTTTATGCGTGGATGAAGTTGGCTAAGATCAATCGTAGCCAGCTCACTTAAGCCGCCACCCGTTGGAGCAATGCACTCACCCGCCTTATTTAACAATTGTCCACCTAAAGCAACAACCATACCAGCACCGCCATCATTGGTTGCACTACCGCCAATACCGAGTAATATTTCCTCAACACCAGTCTCTAACGCATCTCTTATTAATTCACCGACACCATATGTCGTTGTTTCTTCCGGATTTCTTTCAGCGACTGTTAATTTATCTATACCGCTTGCAGCTGCCATTTCAATAACAGCAATTTTGCCATCACCTGACAAACCGTAAAATGCTTCAACAGGTGCTTGTCTTGGCCCTTGCACGGTTAACTGTTTTAATGTTCCACCTGTCGCATCAACAAGTGATTGAACCGTTCCTTCACCACCATCAGCCATTGGCACTTTGGTAATGGTTGTTGCTTGATCAACCGCTAAAATACCCTTCTCAATCGCACGAGCTGCCTGATAAGCCGTTAAACTTTCTTTAAATGAGTCAGGTGCAATAACAATATGCATTCGATACATCCCCCTTTTTAATCTATTAACCTATGCCCATTACGCCATAAAGTAGAATCGATATCAACATGAGCACCAAACCAATTAATGATTCATACGGTACAAGCTTTAAACGTTCTTTGAAGCCCATCAATACACTACCACCTGTTGCATGAAAGAAGCTACCGTGTGGTAAGTGATCGAGAACGGTTGCTCCTGTATGCACCATTGCTGCACCGCCAAGTGCACTAAAACCTGAATCCAGTAACGGTTGACTAAAGACGGAACTAGCAACAATCGCTCCAGATGTTGTTGAAGCCGTCGCAGCTGACATTAGTACACCTGATAAAGGTGCAAGTAAGAAAATCGGTAAACCTAACGTAGAAACCCCATCAATTAATAGTGTCCCTAATGTTGAATTTTGAATAATACCAGCAATCGTCCCCGTACCAATAAGCAGAATGGCAACATTAGACATCTTCTGCAATCCAAATTGTGCTTGTTTCAAAATCCCACCAACTTGCCCCATTACTAGTGAACCGACTAAACCACCGACTGGCAATGCAATCATCGGATCAATAATGACATCAAATAATGGACGTAATGATAATAACACCACAGCAACAAGTGGCGCCGTCATCGCACTAAAGAAGCTCGGTAGTTGCTTATTCGCTTGGTCATTATTTTTCAAATCACTATCTGAAATATGAACACCTTTATTTGTTAAGCGTTTCGCTAAAAAGTAAGTGACAAATAGACCGACTAAACCTGGAATCACACCAGCAAGCATAACCGAAGTAAGCGGTGCATCAAACGCTTCTGAGATAGCAATTGTATTGGGATTAGGTGACATCACATTCCCAGCCTTTCCACCCCCAATCATAGCTAGTAATATCGCTGTTTTACTAATATTTGCTTTCTTTGCAATAACAAGTGCAATAGGTGCTACTGTAATAACAGCAATATCAATAAATACACCGACCGCAGTTAATAATAATGTAGCCAATCCTAAAGCAAATAAGGCACGTGTTTCACCAATTCTTTCAATAATCGTTTGTGCAATTGATTCGGCAGCACCAGTGGTAATTAAGACACCAGCCAATATCCCAGCGGCTAGTATTCTTAAAATAGCCGTCATCATACCTTGTGCACCACCAATCATTAACTCAACGGTCTCTGGTAACGAAGCGCCACCAACTAACCCGCCTACTAAAGCACCAATAATTAAACCATAGACAGGTGGGGTTTTAAGAAAAATTAAGCCAATCGCAACAAGCAAACCTATTATAGCTCCTAATGCTCCTATTTCAACTCCCATCATCGTCATCCTCCTCATCATGTAAACGTTTACTACGTTGCTAAGTTTACTATATCCTTGCATTGAATAGATATATTTTCTATACTGATATTTGTGAAGGAAAACACAATTTTTTCGGTACGCAGACTAAACAATTCGTTTTTGTAACTTTGGATATATTTACTGAATCGATACTATTGAACGCGCTTACTCTTTTTCATTAACAAATCGACTTAAGTTAAGATTAATGCTATGGGGAACAAAAACAGCAATAGGAGGAGACACAGATGAACGTTAGTGTGGCATTAGCACAAGAAATTGTCGAACAAATGAAGCAGATAATTAATCAAGAAGTTAATTATATGAATCAAAAAGGTGTCATTATTGCCAGTACTGACCCTGACAGAATCGGCAATTTCCACGGCGGAGCAAAAACCGTCATTGAAACCAATCAAAATCTTATTATTGAATATGATCAACAGTTCACCGGTACAAAAAAGGGGATTAATATTCCTGTTAGAATGGAAACCGAGACCATCGGAGTTATTGGCATTACTGGTGAAAAAGAAGAAGTCGAGAAATATGGTGAAATTATTAAGAAAATGACAGAGATCTTAATAAAGGAAAATTATTTAAATACGTTATCTTTCCAAAAACGCGAACAGGACCGGCTATTAATCGAAACACTACGGCAACATAAGCAGTGGGATGAACAGACAAAAACACAACTCAGCTTACTTGACTTTGATCGATCACTTAATTATACCTGTGTTGTTGGCAAACCTTCATCGTATTTCTGTAATCAAGAACATGTCTATCATGGGCTCGACCATTATTTCACCCATAACCAGTCGTGCCATTATACGGTATTACAAGATACCGTATATTTATTATTTAAAACCAATCATGCCGCGACTGTAACTAATGAACTCAATAAATTAAACCACTTCCTATTTCACGAATTAAAATTAAACTATCACTTTGGTATCAGTCCAGTGGAAAACTTAGCTGTCACGATTTATCAACACTTTAAGCAAGCAGAGCATGCATTAACATGGGCATTAGTTGAAGCTCAATCGATCGTCTTTTATCACGACATGGATCTAGGCCTGCTGATCACAACATTGAAGACAGAAGCAAAAACAGCCTTTGTAGATAAAATGCTTGGCGCTATCCCAGAAAAAGAGCGTGAAACACTTAAAGAGATTTTATTAACCTATGGTGCCAACAACAAAAGTATTAACAAAAGCTGTGAAACTTTATTTATTCATAAAAATACATGCCAATATCGGCTCAATAAACTGAAAAACTATACTGGCTATGATCCTAAAGACATCAACGACTATGTCAAACTGTATTTAGCCTTCATTTTGGATGATTAGTCGATTAAATTGCTTAATCGGGTTGATCAACTACCACTATCAAAAAGGGGCTTACCATGCTTCATCATTGATGCTCGGCTAGCTTAATCATATGATCGATTAAAACGACAATTTTGTTAGTTAATAATATAAAAAATGACATTGGTATGTGATTGCCCCCCTTGTTAAGTATACGAGTGGGGATTCAATCTACCAACGTCATTTGTACTTTAAATAAAGATACTATTGCTGACTTAGTGTAATACCAGCACCTGAGAGAATTAACTCAATTGATTTTTCGTCACCTTCAGTATCATGATACAATATAAATCCCAAATCATTGACAACAGGTATATTAAGCTCTCTAAATGATTCACTTGTGACATCGCCTGATATCGTGATTTGCTGATCATTTGGTGCGTCATAAGTCATTTCTTTAAAATCATCTATATAAAACACCGTATAAGCTCTAGTTGATTCTTCGTCATCTTTAGCTACAGAGAACGACATCGTCGAATTTATCTGATGCCCCCCAAGCGATTCCAATAGGAGCTCGACATTTCCTCTTCGACTAATTTCTGCAGTGATTTTTTCCTCATAATCATTAGCATACGTTTCAGATGCTCCCCACGTTCCTTGAAGGGGATGAGATCCCCAAAAAATAACAAATATAAGTCCAACAATCGCAAAGGCACTGATTAAAAAAGATAATCGCTTATTTGTTTTAATGAGGTTAATGACATGATTAATTGATCGCTTGTTGTTTTCTGGTGTAAATGTTTCTTGACTAGATAATTCAGTTTGATCTACTTGCTCTGTGATAAATTGATCGCCACATTCAATACAGAAATCATTTTCTATTGATTGTTTTGAACCACACGCTTTACAGTTCTTTTCTTGGTTTACCATATCCAATCTCCTTTTAAAATCCTTCATATTATTTAGCTCCATACATACATCTTACTGTTGGCGCTTGTCGTTACTTTTGTTTTCCATTTCGTCTAAGTCAAGCATCTATATAACGAGAACTTTACGAAGCTCGCTTTACTTTTAGCTGATCATCTCAATTTATCAACCTTCAATGAGGTCAGCTGATTTTAGCTTTAACACTTGCTCCTCCTCATCATAGACCATGATTGCCTCAAATGTTAATGTTTGCGTAAAATCATCTTGATCTGATCCAAAATAATGACGTGTTTCAACATCTAATTCATAGATGACAGCATAATCATAAATATCAAGTTGCTCAAATTCTTGAATATTTGCTGTATAATGAACACTTCGCACTTCTTCGTCATCATTGTATCGATCAGCTGTATTGGTGAACGTTTTGTATAAACTACTATCACGACCATCAACAAGTAACGCCTGTATGTCCGATAATCCAGAGGCGCTATCCCCCCAACTAATTAAGTAACCTACTTCTTGATAAAGTGAATTTAATGTAGATTGAGCCAATTCAACATTTACAAGTTCAAGTAAGATATGATAGTCATCCTGATATTCTGTTACATGGACAGGTTCAGATGCTAGCGTGTCCGATTCGTACGCTTTCTTCAATTGAAGCAAACTATTATCATTTAGAGGTAGCGGTCCAAATTGCCCCTCTCCACCTGATAGTACGCCAATTTCAACATCGTCTAGATAAACCGTCGCATCTTCTATATCCGATGTGACGGAAAAGTGAATGCTTCTTAAAGGAATCGTTACTAAGTAAGTATCAGCAGTTGATAAAACGTCTTCTGTCTTCACATTTTCTAGCGGGATATCTGAGTCAACAGCAGCGCTAAATTGGTAGCGTCCTGGCGCGACAGGACCCACAGAAACCAATTCATCAGCGTAGTAAATACCCGCTTCTTCATCATTAATTGCAATTACTGCCCCATCAATTGATGATTCAATTGCTAAGTAAACAGGATTTATCACTAATTGATAGCGATCAAACAAGCCAAAATATGAGCCTTCTTGTTCTATGTATAGCTCATGACTTGAATTAAATGCATCATTACTATTCCTCATGCGTTCAACTAAACGACTTAAATACTCTTTATTATTATTTAAATAATCCATATAAGGTGCGATAGATTCTTCCGTCACCTCAAAACTCGGATCATATGTGACAAGCTGCTTAACAAAATCACTTGACTCTCGATTTTCTATTGATGCTATAAGTCTATCAATTTGAGCATCCTCTGCGTAATAGTTGTCCAACACTTGATAACTGATAAAAAATAATAAGGCCAAAGAAAGGACAATACCCACGATTAACTTATTTCTTTTAGACATCGGCGATTTGGGCTGAACACTTTGTTTTTTCGTTATTTCTTCACTTTCTTGTTGCTTATCCATCTGAGTTAAGGAAACGCCACACTTGTTACAAAACTTTCCCTTATGTTCATTTTTTGAACCACATTTTTTACAATACACTTAAATCCCCCTCTAATTTTCTCTCTATTAATATATCGACATAATTCGACAATAAAGAACAGAAATACTTGTTATTTTGACAATGTTAATTTATTATATATCTGTTCGGTGTATCGATCAATACGACTAGGTCTTTTTTAACATCTTTAATATTTTCCCCTCAATTGATGTGGCGTTCTTTCCGTTGTTTACCATCATTTGTACAAGCTCATGATTAGAGCAATCCGATACTATAGAACTGTTAGTTGATCAGTCTGTTAAAATTAGTTTTCAATTTCAAAATCAAGTAAAGATACAGAGGAAAAACTTGCGTTATACTTGCCTTTGATAATAAACGCCCTTAATCAGTGAGCGTTTTCGTTCTTCTCTCACTGATTATTAGTTGAGTCCATTAGGACATTAGCGTCCATTATCATTATCACCCACCTCAATAGATTTGCTCTATTCTCTATTTTGAGGTGGGTGCTTTATAAGACGGTTATCTATTCTATGGTAGAGCGATCATAAACTCATGACTGGAGTGATTAAATGAAGTATTGTCCCAAATGTAGTTCAAAACAAAGTGAAAATATAAATACATATTGCTCAAATTGTGGCCATCAGCTTAAGGACAACGTTGCTAATGAAACAATTAGATTAGGTGGGGATGAGTCAGCTAAACACAACTCTATTGAACCTATTAACAACAAGCTAAAAAAGCGGTCTCAGATTAAGAAAATAGTAAGCTTATTCGTTTTACTGCTTGCTTTAACTATTTTTGGTTACTATTATTTTGGATTAAAAGCAAAAAATGAAGCCATCGTATTTGAAAACAAGCTAGACAATGTCTCAGGTTATTGGATATCAGATACGCCAATGTCTAAAGAACCCTTACTTGATAAACGTATACTAGAACAGTCTGAAACCAGCCTGTATATTGATCAAGACATCATTGCGATTATTGATCATCAAACTGATGAAATCAAAGCCTATAATATTATTGAACATCAAACAAATAAGGAAGCACTAACACTAAAGGTAGAGCCCTTTTATACAAATGATCCATCACCAACCACCATCCAGATTACATGCGATAAAGACAATACGTTCATAAATATAGAAATGGATGATTTAGATCGATCACGTTTTATTTCAGTTAAAGAAGCAGACTATCTTGAAGCTGGCGGCAACTCTATTCGGCAACGCTTAGCTAACCAAATGAGGCGTTGGCGGATGAAGCAGACGCATTCACATTAACGAGTCTCTCAGGTAATTTTGTTAAAAGAGATGATGACGGATTAATTAGAGAGATCATGTACATTAGTGAAAAGTATTACGGCATCGCACATATCGATCCGCATAATAATTATTCAACGGGGCGTTTTACGATCGCAAAGATTCTTGATCAGTCCATTGATGACAATATCATATATTTAGAAACGATCCTGATTGGTGATGTAACGTTAAGAAATTTAGAAGCTCCTATAGAACATTCCATTAAATTAACGTTTGAATCATTTGATGATAATAGACAGGTCAAATTAAACGATAGTACAGAAGCTTTTGAAGCCATCACATATAAAGTTATGCAAGCTGAGCATCCAGAGTTATTTAACCCTGAAGAATATTTTCATAACTTATATAACATGGAGTTAATTCCTTATTTAAATGAATACGGATATGATGGTTAAGAGCAAACCACTATACAACAAGGTACAGATGGTTGAATTGAGGAATTAATAGGGCTTGATCATTAAACGGCAAATATCCCAAACCTAAATAGGTCTGGGATATTTGTCGTTCACAATAGAACGTTTATTAATCACGACTAAATAAATCTCTCGTATACACCTTATCGGCAACATCTTTAATATCATCTGTTAAGCGGTTAGCAACAATCACATCAGATATCTTCTTAAACTCAGCGAAATCCTTAACGACACGCGAATGATAAAAATCATCCTCTTGCAAGACAGGCTCATAAACGACAACTTCAATGCCTTTAGCTTTCAAACGTTTCATCACACCTTGAATGGCTGACTGTCTAAAATTATCTGAGTCTGTTTTCATGGTTAAACGATAAATACCAACCGTTTCAGGTTTTCTAGCAATAATACTATCCGCAATATGCTCTTTACGGGTACGATTTGCTTCAACTATGGCCCCAATAATATTGTTAGGGACATCTTGATAATTCGCCAACAATTGTTTCGTATCTTTAGGCAAGCAATAGCCACCATAGCCAAATGAAGGGTTATTATAGTGGGTCCCAATCCGCGGATCTAGACCGACACCTTCAATGATTTGCTTTGTGTTTAAGCCACGAACTTCCGCATAAGTATCCAACTCGTTAAAGAAAGCAACACGTAAAGCTAAATATGTATTAGCAAACAACTTGATCGCTTCTGCTTCAGTTGAATCCGTGAATAAAACATCGATATCTTCTTTAATCGCGCCTTCAACTAATAAATCAGCAAATACTTTAGCACGCTCAGATTGTTCACCAACGACAATACGAGAGGGGTGTAAGTTATCGTATAACGCTTGTCCTTCTCGTAAAAATTCTGGTGAAAAGATAATATTTTCTGTTTTAAATTTAGCTCGGACTTCCAATGTATAACCGACTGGAACCGTTGATTTAATTACCATCGTCGCTTGTGGATAAATATCAAGTACATCCTGAATCACACGTTCAACCGTGCTCGTATCGAAGTAATTTTTCTTTTCATCATAATTTGTCGGTGTAGAAATAATGATATAATCTGCACCTTGATACGCTTCTGTCGGATTAGTCGTTGCTTTTAAGTTCAATTCTTTATTCGTTAGAAATTCTTCAATCTCTGCATCTACAATCGGGGATTGCTTATTATTAATCATATCTATTTTTTCTTGCACAATATCTAATGCAACCACTTGATGATGTTGTGCTAAAAGAACAGCATTAGATAAGCCTACATACCCTGTTCCTGCTACTGCAATTTTCATTTAATACACCTTCCTTAAAGGTAATTATTAATAACGATAACAACCTTCTTTTAAGTCTCAGTCATTCATTTTTGTTAAAAAGAATAGAAAATTCCTATTGATAATTCAAGCGGATTGAAGTCACCTGAGCCATCATCATACTCAAGAGAAAAACCACCAACTTTTTCTTTACCCAAAAGCGTCGAGATAATTTTAGCATAACTTCCTTCATACGTCCATTTCGGACAATAATTTTTGTAGCTAAGATGAGTTTTCACTATTCAATCTTCTTACTTATCTTCAAGTTTACCATTTGCGAAGCGGAGAGCTAAATCAATCGTTCACCTTAGATCATATCCTAGCCAGACTATTTCTGGGATTACCACTATGCAGAAATCACTTGATATTGTAATCATTGGATGCTCCAAATACCATATAGAAGAGGTGATTATATGGTTTCATAAAGATCATCAGTAAAAACTAAGCGGTGACATGCATCTCTAATCATTTGCCAATCATTTTTGAAAAAGGAATAAGATATAACGGTAAATCGCAAATTTCACAGGAGAGAAAAATCAAAAATTCACCACTGTTCTCTATCTAGATATTTTCTTTGATACTTTCCTAATAATTGCATTTATTACACCAGTTATACCTTTTTTCTGAATTAAGATTAATTTATATAATTGATTATACCTTCTTGAAAGTTTCCCCATTTCAGTTTTAAAATAGTCTAAATCATCTAATTCCACAGCTTTTTTATACACGAGATGACTTTGAGTAGAAATTTCCTCTCTCAGATCTTGTACCTTTCGCCTTAACAATGGAACGCTATTTGAGGCTTCAACTCTTTTCTTTGGTTTCCATTCATTAGCTTTATCTCTTTTATATAATCTATAAGCTAATTCATCATGTGTATGTCTATAATGTGCTGCTTGTGATCTAAAAATAATTTCTTTATCAACAATATCAAGATTTAGCTTTCCAGACTCGATTCCTTCTTTTATTAAGTCATCAATCACAGGATTACGTACTACAATAACATTGTTCCCCCTACTGTCTTTTGTATATTCCTGTAACCATGCATCACCTAATGTTATATCCGCTGTTTCATTCATCACATCATCTGTAAAATCGGAAGCTTTCGTCTTGAAGTAGCCCTGTCCCCAATTTTGTCCAAGCAACTCCTTGGTGGACTTAACTGTAGTCACTTCATTTCCATCAATTAGCCCTGTAATTTCAACCCCATAATTATTTGCCGGTTTATCTAAGAGTTTTTTTCTAAAATTTATATATTTTAAATTTCCTGGCTTTATCCCCACTTGCCAGGCTATAGCTTCAGCAAATTTACTACTCTTTTGATGCCCACAAATCAAACCTACTGTATATTTAATTCTATTTTTAATAACCTCATCTTTTTCAGCCAATAATCGAATTGCCATAATAAAGCTAGGAATACCAACAATGGCATATCTACCAGGTACTTCTTTTACTATTTTCAATACTCTTGAGAATTCAACAGGATAATATTTTGTCTTTGCACCCGCTCTAATTTCATCAATCGACCTTGAAATATCATATTGAAACATTATTGGGCTATTTTTTTCTGGATTTTCTTTTACATGAATAACACCATCAATTAATTTTTTTTCAAAAAGTTCTTTAAAAATCCACGTTCCCATTCCTCCTGAACTTGCTTTCTCCCTATAATCGCCTTCATTTACATACCCAGCATATAATGAGATATAATATCCTATTCGCTTATCATAATTAATTTCTTTTATGTTATCATACAGTTTTTCAGCTATCTCCGATTCATTTATTTCTTCATTTAAATTCGGAGAAACATATTCTACTATCGAATCAAGTTCATAATCTTCATTCACCAATACAGTTTCTTCATATACTCCATATTTATTTAGCTCCATCTTAATGTTATCATCCACAACTGCACACGATCCACTTGCCTCACTAAATCTTTTCTTAACATTAAATTCCGCTACTTTCAAAGTATCCCCCCTTACCATTCTACTACATTTATCTAACTAGTCTGTAAAATAGCTTTTTAATTGGTTTTCCTAGTAAATTTTTCTCGTATTGGTTCATTCCAATTAGCCACATTGAAATACCAAACACAACTACGTAAATTGTGCCAAACAGCAAAAAGAAAAAGATATTACTTAATACAAAAAAACTATTTATTACTATTCCTAAAATTACAGGGATAACCAAGGCTAGGGTGAGATTCAATATTTGTTTCCAGAAAAACTTCATATCTAAACCCACTTTCACATGATTATACCAGTTCATAATGAAACCATTTCCTATTATAAGTGATGCTGCCGTACCAAGCGCAGCTCCAATACCGCCATACACATGTGCTAGGGGAATAGTTAAAGCTAAATTTCCGAGAGCTATAAAAAAATATACCCAGGATCTAAACTGATGCATATTTTTTGCTCGTTGTATTTCTATCCCGATATTTTGAATAAGCGGAATTGTAACAGGAATAATTAACAATAATACTATTGGGTAGGAGCCGTCATAATTCTTACCTGCCCACATATTAATAAACGGCCTTCCAAAGAAAATTAGCCCACTTGAAATTAATGAAAGTATTATAAACTGTATTCTTCCAATTCTAATAAATAACTTTGTTAATTCACTATTATCATCAAAGTTTGCGACAAGTCTATGCACCCTTGGAATAAACACACTTGATATAGCAGAAGCAATTGATAGGTAATATGTGTTTAATTGTGCGGCCAAACCATAAACAGCAACTGATACAGTGCCATGAAATCTTCCTAGAATAAATTTGTCCACATTCCAATTAATTTGATCAATTAGTAAATTTATGAAAATAAATGATGAGAACACAGTCATTTCTCTCATCAGCTTAAAATCGAAATTTCTAAAAGAAAATCGCATTTTCAATTTTTTAATACAATAAATTGCATTAGCTATCTCAATCGCAACATTTAGAATTGTGGTTGTGATTACCATCCCTACCGAACCATAACCTAAGATTAATACTGGTAGAACAATGAATGGGTTAACAACGATTTTAATCATCTGAACTAGCTTCTGAAATACAAATTTCTCATTTGCTGTTATATGTGAGGTGAATACTATGTTAGGAAATGAGATAGCCAAATTTAATACCAATATCATCATTAAAATCTTGGCTCTCGATAATTCAATAATAGTTAATTCAGAGCCAAATATAACTTCAGTATTAATCGCTATTACTGTTCCTGCTATTACCGCTATAATCCCTATAACAGAAAAAATAATTAAAAACATACCATTTAGGGTGGCTATCTTTTGTTTCTCTTCTTGAATCTTGTACCTAGAATAATAGCGCATATACGCACTACCAAAGCCAAAATTTAAAACTCCTAAATAAGCAACAACCGACGCTACCAAGTTATAAAGACCATATTCACTTTGTCCCAATAACCTTATCATTATTGGAGTATAAATTATGGAGACTAGATGACCTAATCCCATTGAGATGTATGATAAGGCAGCTCCTGCCTTTAATTGATTGACTTTCATTTTTTAATTCGCATCCTCAATCTTTAAAGCATTTTTTAAGAAACTAAGAGCTAGTTCTCTCTCTTTTTCTAATATTGGCATTGCATGTGAATAGTCTATATCGAAAACTTTTTCATTAATCGTCACATTCTCAGATTTTCTTTCATTTAACTCGAATTTTTTTAATAGTGTATCGATTCTAGAATACATCGATACTGCACCGGCTCTTTCATATACAATGAATGGCTTTTCTAATAAAATTGAGAACACTGCGCCATGAAAAGAATCTGTACAAAATATCGAACTATCATTTATATAATCAATGAACTCACTCGGACCAGTTTGATAAGTATCTGATTCATTGATATCTCCTAGATTAATAATTTTCAATCCTTTAATTTCAGCTAAATTATTGATTTGTTCCTTATATTCATTTGGTATACCTCCAAGAAAATATGTTAGTAAATAGGCTTCAGTAGGTTTATTATCAGCTGCTCTTGCAACCTCAAGCCACTTGTCTTTGTTTAGAAGTACTGTTGGGTCTACAAGAACATCAGCTTCACGCCCAGAAAGGTTTTTAATGATTTTTGCTCCATCATTTTCTCTAACTGATAAATGTGGAATCTCTTTAAGCCATTTTTGATAATGCGAAATAACACTATTGGGCAACTCGGATACCCCAAAACTAGGTGCGTAGGCAATTCTCTTATTTTCATCTACGAAATCCAAAAAAAAGAAAGATGATACTTTATTCATTCTTGGATTCCAAACTTGATCACTTCCTACAACAAAATAATTAAACTTATCATTAAGTTGAGTTAGATCATCGTCCATGTGAAAAACTCTTTCAGTTTCAACTATATATTTGCATGAAAAATCTTTAAAGATTTCATGCCTTTTTTTCTCTGTAAAATACTTAGATGGACTAGTTACCCATTTTTTAATTTCTCTAAGATATAATTTATATCTATTATGTTTTTTATCTCTGTTGAAGCGTATAGTTTCAATGCTGAATCCTAATGATTTTAATGTCTCTTGTAGTGCATAATTCTGAAGTCTATTACCATAATTAAAATATCCATTTAGCGTTGCTATTGCAATTTTTTTCACATTCTCTCTCCTAACCTTTTTTGCGAAGAAAAGCTTAATAGTTTCATAAGAAATCAGATCAAAATAACAACCTTAACTTTATTAAATAACATGTTTTCATCAACATCGATATTTTTAAAAGCTTTTAAGTCCTGCTGTAAATTTAATCGATTTTATTTGTAAAATATGATTTTTATAGGCAAAACCAACAAAGGGTTTACGTTGTCTAGCCCTATTTATGCCTATCTCCCTATCTACTCCACTAAAGTTAATTTATACCAAATTAATGCCGTTAATTATCTGTAGTAGATTAGCACCTTTTTATCAGACAGTGAAATTAAAGTTTTTTAACTAATTTCTATACAGAATATTAATTTTATTTGCTATAACTTCAAAAGTATAATCTTCCGCAGTAACACGAGCTCTTTTTACTAATTGATCCATTTCCGATTGATTCTCTAATATATGTTGAATAATATTACATACACTTTCTGTACTCTTAGGCTGTGCTAAGAAACCATTTTTGCCATTCTCTATTATTCCATCAAAACCTTGACCTTTACAGCCTATTACAGGTTTAAAATTAGCCATCGCTTCTAAATACACCAGTCCGAAAGTTTCTTGCCAACTAGGAAGGGAAAAAATATCTGCTGATGAAATTTGTTTTATTGCTTCTTCATGAGACAAAGCCCCTGTGAATTTTACATACTTTTTAATTCCCAGTTTATTAACAAGCTTAATCAAGTTTTTTTTCTCTGGTCCATCACCAACCACTATATAATCAATATTTACACCTTTTTCGTGTAAAATACTAATTGCTTCAATGTTATGATTAATGCCCTTACTTTCTACTAATCTAGAAACACTTATCATAGTGGGTTTAGAAGTAGACTTGTAATCATTATTAATAGAAACTTCTTCTAAATCAATTCCATAACCAATTGTGTGAGAATCTAAATTCATAACTTTTTTAAGTTGAGTTGTCAGTCTTGGGCTCGGGCTTATAAGCTCATCCGATACTTTAAATGCTTTAGTTAATTTCCCCCTGAGTTTTCTATTAGATTGATATGTTTTATCTAAATCAGTTGATTGATATGTAGTAATTAACTTAATATTAAATAATTCAGCAATTTTCATAGCTACAAATGCATCTGGAAACCCAAAATGCGCATGAATTACTTCAAAATCAAAAGTTTTTTTAATGATTTTCACCCTTTTTAAAACACTTGCAAACATAAAAAATGAAGACAGATTAAATAAAACAGGGGACCTTTTAATGCTTAAAAATCGCGGATAATGTACTTCAATACGATCATGCACCTCAATATTTTTTGTAGAATAGTAATCATTAAATCTTTTACTACTTCCCCTTAAAATTGCTGGAACATACGGTATAGGAGATACAACTTTTATTTCATTTCCTTCTCCCAAAAGAGAAATCGCTTGTTGATGAACAACTTTTCCGTATGATTTATCGTTATTTGTTGGGTACATATGAGACAAAAATAGTATTTTCTTCATCATGTTAGATCCCTTTCTGCATTATTTTTTGATTTATAGTTATAAATTATTTGCATTAAGTTAATGCGTGAAGTTTACATATTCGTAGAATCCACTTCTAATGAAGAGTATATAATAAAAGCTTTATTGCACGAAAAATTTATAAGGTATAACTCTATGCCAACCTTCAATTAACCTAATTACACAATAAAATATTGTTATTGAGCTAATTACAATGTAGTATATCAATCTTAATTTTGGATTTTTTTCCATATTGACTGCTTTAGGTATAAAAAATATATTAAATATTTCAAAATAATAGTTTAAACGATTAAACAAAATTACTCTAGTTGACATTAAACTTGTTAAAAAAGAAAATAGTACAATTAGCAATAAAAAATCAAACTCTTTATCAGTCTTTGTAGTACCACGCATAAGAAGTCCAAACAACAGTATGGATCCACTAACTAACGATGTTAGTACTCCTCCCCCCTCAAAATATTCGGTACCTTGATAATATGAATATTCAGGCAAGACCGAAAAAACAAAGTCTAAAATTGTATCAAAACCGACTAAGAATATCACAAAACTAGTAGCAATAAACAATAATTTTTTATAATTTAATTTAATGCCATAGAATAAATATAACGGTAAAAAGATCAGGGCTAGTTGATGGAATGCCGTTGCTATCAACACAAATATTATGAATTTAAAAAGCTTTCTCTTTTTTATATAGTTATAAGCAACAATTAATAACCCAATAGCTATATATTGTCTTATAGCATTAAATGAAACAAAATAGTAATATAACGTAATAAACAAAACCACACTAAAAACTTTATTTTCCGAAGTATTTTTAATTCCATTTAAAATAAGATAGAGAACAATGAAACTAGTTACTATAATGATAGACTGCGGGTTTGAAGAAATATAGGATACTATCTTATTTAATACAATATAACCATTTTCATATCTAAATGAATCGAACATTTGAGAGAAGTCAGTTACTTTAATTAAATTAAAAGTGTTAATATAATTTACTGTGTCAGTTCCTATTAGTTCAGCTCTTAACGCAGAAACAATAAAGAGCAAAATAAATGATATCGAGAGGAATAATTTATTGTAGTTCTCTTCATTAATTCTTACCGTCTTTAGTAATAATGCAGTAAATATAATTAAACTAAACATTCCTACGTATACTATCAAATTTAATTCTCCTTCTACCTTAAATTCTTTATGAACTATTTAAATTATGCTGTTATATAGACTTATGTAGTCGTCCGTTATTTGTTCCCAATTAAATCGAATACACTTATTTATACACCTAGCTGAAATAACGTCATAGTTTTTTAAAATTTCTTGTATCTTTTTTGCCAGCTCTTTGAAATTCATTGGAGAGACGCTATATCCAACTATACCATCCTCAAATTGCCCATCAAAACCTTGTCCTTTAGAGTAAATCACAGGTAATCCCTGGCTTATCGCCTCAGCGTATACTAATCCAAAGGTTTCTGTTAGTGAGGGCATTACAAATACATCAGATTTTCTATAAAAATTAATTAGCTCTTCTTGAGAGCATTGTCTAATATGTTGAAATTCTCCTAATTTAGAAAGATATCTATAATAATCATTATCTTTCTTTTCCCCAACTAGTAATATTTTTATTTTCTTGCCAGTCAAGTCCATTATTTCTTTTTTAGCTTCGATAATACTTTCAATATTCTTTCTTTTTATAATTTGACCAACAAATAACAATGTGATTTCCTCTTTATTAACATTAAACTTTGGTCTGTCTTTGTATATATTTTGAAGCCAAAAACTCGAAATCCCATTTGGAACTACAAATGATTTCTCTGAAAAAATAGCTTGTAAGTCAGTTGGAACAAATTTATCAATTACGCTCTCTTTATAAACTTTGGATAAGAAGACTATAGTACTTGCATTTTTTAATATTTTCAGAGCATATGGTTTTAAGTGTCTAGCCTTTTTAAAATATTGGTTAACATCCGTATCTCTTACGGCTACTACGTAAGGAATCTTGTGCTTTTTAAATAATTCGTAGGCAACTCCACCGTCACTAAAGAGACTATGAGCATGAATGACATCAAGTTTAGATATATCAAAATTTCTTTCAACATCTTTGCACATTCTTAATATTTTGCTAAAATATATATACTTATCCCATCCCCTAATAATTTTGTTTGCATACACTTGATATGGATATTCACTCGGATCTACTTCTTTAATCTCAGGCTCTGTATGTTGAGGAATGTATACTTCTATATCGATATTCTTCCTATTTAGTTCTGCAAATAGGTTTTTGTATATATTACTGTAAGAAAAGCCACAGGCTATTTGTAATATTCTCATCTAGGCCCACCTTCATTAATTAGTGCATATTATAACTTTATACATATCTAAATGTTTGTTAAGGTTATTTTGCAAAGAATATATTTCCTTTACTCTTCTTAGATTTTTCTCTTTTTCCTCAGCCATTTTACCTTTATCTTTAAATAGGTCTACTACATGAGACACAAATGCATCAGCTATGTTATGAACATTATCAAGATTACCTACAACCTCAACTGGTCCGCCAGCATCTGTTGTTAGTACAACTGTTTTCCTGCTCATTGCTTCAACAAGAGTTCTCCCAAAGGACTCCGTGTTATAGTTAGAAGTCAAAATAAAAATATCAATATCATAGTAAAACTTATTAATTTCTTCTAAAGTAATATTTATCTTACCATCAAATCTAGTTTCAAATATCTTTTCTAATTTACTAAACATCAATTTTGTCTCATCTAACGCTCTATCATCCAGACAACCTACAGCCATTTTCACTTGTAAACTATCCCCAATTACAGCATTAACTTTCTCACATATTTCAACTGCTAAAGGCCAATTCTTCCAATTTGTATATCTACCGGCAAATCCAATAGTAATCTGTTTATCACTTTTTTTATCTAGGGATTCATTATAAGTTTCAAATATCTCTCCAGCAGTGTTTTCAATTATAGTATAATTTAATAAAAAGCCTCTTCTAGTTAAAGCCTCCTGCCAATATTTCATATTGAACTTAGTTGTTGTCACCAGTGTATTTAATTCTTTCATAAAGAAATAAAAAATCCCCTTGAATATTTTGTTATACTTTGTAAAAAGACCGCGTTCAGTATGAATTAGAGAGATGTCTCTCGATATTAATTTAATCTTCAGAAGTAATGCAACAATAAAAAAGCTTACCTGAGCTTGAGTATGAATTACTTTTGGGTTACTAGTATTAATAATTTTTTTCACATTCAATATATAACTAATAAAAGCAATTGGATTCTTGACTAAGTGCTTTATTCTAGTATGTGTAGTTAAATTAAAATATTTAACTTCTGAGTGTGGCTTATTAACTTTTCCTGGAGAAATTACACCAACTTTATATTTAACCTTTGTTCCATTTATTATGATTTTTGTTGACTCTTGCTCGCCTCCAACAGTATCAAGGGCATTGTCACTCATAAGTAATATATCTAAATGTTCTTGTCTCATATGCCGTTCTCCAATTCAGTCTCCTCGATCGACTCTTTAAAACCTCTTACTCGATAATTTACTTTTTCGTATTCACTAATTTCGTTTTCATACACTAAACTCCCAAAAACTTTATTCAATGTCCCTACCTTATTAATAAAAGGCTTAATGAGTGGGTTAAATATTTTTGTCAACTTCATATTCTTTCCATGGGTTTCTGCAATTAATCTTACCATTTCACTTGTCTTCACGTACTCTTTATTTTGTGGGAAAAACAACCCAGATTCTTGATAGTCTATCATTAGACGCAAAAATTCGGTTAAGTTATCAATGTGTAACATGCTTCGCTGATTATCGATATCAGGAAAGAACGGTAGCTTACGTGCAACGTTTGCTAATTTCGGATAATTTCCTTTTGATCCTTTACCATAGATCATAGGCGGGCGCAAAATCATCACTTTAAACTGCTCATCTGAGATCGGCATAATACCTTCTTCTGCTTGAAGTTTACTGTCGCCATAGAAATTGCTTGGGTTTGGCTTCGTTTCTCTAGTGATGACTTGCATCTCTTTGGAACTATCTCCATACACAATAATACTACTCATAAAGATAAATTGTTTTACGCCTTCTGCTTTGGCTTTTTTGGCAGTTTCAATCGTTAGATCACGATTGACCTTATAATATAGATCTTGTAGTTTTGGATCGCGAGATACATGCGCGATCCCAGCAACGTGAAAGACGACATCGTAGGGAGAGAAGTCCGCTTCTTTCCACTTGTCGTCTCGCATATCTAGACTATCAATCTTGTATTGATCGGGATATTGGGCTAACCATTTCGTTAAGCTAGTGCCGATATAACTGTTTTTCCCTGTAATTAAAATCCGTTTCATCGCTAGATGGACTCCTTTGTTTTTTGTTCTGCGTGTTCAGTCGTTCCTGTTCCGCCTTCAACGACACCATCACTTCTTAGTACTGAGAGGAAGGTCCCGAAAAAGCATTTCAAATCCATTTTCGCTCCGAATTTTTTAATATATTCACCGTCTAAACGTGCTTTAACGTCAATCGGCAACTCATCCCGCCCATTAATTTGTGCCCATCCGGTGAGGCCTGGAAGAACATCGTGGACATTGTACTTATCGCGTTCTTCAATTAAGTCATATTGGTTCCATAACGCGGGGCGCGGGCCAACGATTGCCATTTGACCAACTAAAATATTAAAAATTTGCGGTAGTTCATCAAGACTTGTTTTCCGCAAGAACTTACCCATTGTTGTAATATATTGGCTAGGATCTGCTAACAGATGGGTTGGTGTATCTTTAGGTGTATCTATCCGCATTGTTCTGAATTTTAAGATATTAAAGGGCACTTTGTCTTTACCTATTCGCTTTTGTCTAAAAAGAATGGGTCCTTTTGAATCGATTTTAATTGCGATGATAAGAACAAGAAAGACAGGTGCTAGTAGGATAAGTCCCACCATGGCTAAGATGGTATCTAGTAATCTTTTCACTTTGATGTACATGGTGATCATCTCCTTTTATAACGTTTAAGAAATGCTCGATTTAACTTCTTGATCAGCATAGACAATCCGCATAAGTTCATCCTTCAGTTGTTGTTGATTATATTGATCAAATTGGTCAATTAACCGTAATAGTTCTGTGGTATCGACTAGCCTCGTGCGTCCAACATAAATTTTTTCGAAAATTTCACCTGGATGAATTTCATCATCATCAAGTAATTCTTCATACATCTTTTCTCCAGGCCGAATGCCTGTAAATTCAATCGGAATATCATCTAAGCTAAAACCTGATAGTTTAATAATGTTTTGGGCTAAATCAACAATTTTAACAGGTTCACCCATATCTAATACGAAGATTTCGCCACCTTTGGCTAGTGTACCTGCTTGAATAACTAAACGCGATGCTTCTGGGATCGTCATAAAATAACGAGTCATATCTGGATGCGTAACAGTAACGGGACCACCATTGGCGATCTGTTTTTTAAAAAGTGGAATAACTGACCCGCGACTACCGAGTACATTACCAAATCGCACAGCAACAAACTTCGTTTCACTCCTAGCTGCTAAATCCTGAATTACCATCTCAGCAATCCGTTTGGTTGCACCCATCACATTTGTTGGGTTGACCGCCTTATCTGTTGACACAAGAACAAATGTATCAATATTATAAGTGTCTGCAGCTTCAGCAACATTTTTGGTGCCAATCACGTTATTCTTAATTGCTTCATGTGGATTATATTCCATCAGTGGTACATGTTTATGAGCAGCTGCATGATAAATAATGCTCGGTTGATAATCACCGACAATCTCAAATATCCGCGCTCGGTCTTGAACATCACCGATTATTGGAATAATTTCTGTTTCTGTTCCAGAAAAAGCTTGGCGTAACTCCATATCAATCGAATAGATGCTAAACTCACCATGTCCGACTAATAGGATTCGATCTGGATTAAAGCGCATCAATTGACGGCAAATTTCTGAGCCGATTGAGCCCCCTGCCCCTGTGACCATTATTGTACGGCAAGAAACATATTGTGAAATCGCTTGGATATCTAATTCAACGGGTGGACGACCTAAGACATCCTCAACATCAACATTGCGCAATGCTTTAACTGATACACGCCCAGTCGCAATATCTTCAATTTTCGGCAAAATTTGCACCTTTGCCTCTGTTTCATTACAGCTTGCTATAATTTCAGTCAGCTCACCATTTCGCAATGAAGGGATTGCAATAATAATATGATCAATTTTTTTCATTTCAACCACTTTTGCAATATCAGCGGTTGTTCCAGCAACACGGATATCAAAGATGTGCATTTTTTGTTTAAATAGATCGTCATCAACAAAAGCAACAGGATAAAGGTCAGAATCATTAGGTCCCGTTGTTAGCTGACGAGCAATCATCGCTCCAGCCGCCCCGGCACCCACAATTAATGTTCTTTTCCGCTTCTTTCCAGTGTTAATGTAACGATCCCTGAATAAGCGCCAAATAAAGCGTGAGCCACCAATAAAGGTCACATGTAATAGCCAAGTAATAATCAGTGCACGTCGATAAACCGAAAAATGATTAATAAAAAATTGAATAATAGCTGTTGAAAAAACGGAGAGAGAGACGGCATAGACTATCGCTTTAAGTTCATTCACACTCGCATAAGCCCATACCTTATGATAAAGCTTGAATAAGAATGCATAGAGATGATGAAAAAATAATAAAGCTAATACACTCACAGATACCGTAGTAGACGACCATACTGTCATCGATGGATAAACTACCCATGAAGCAATTACAATTGTTGAGCCTACAGCTAGTGAATCTAGTATTATAAGCAAAATCATCCTGTTTCGATAAGACATAGGGCGAGCTCCTTTTTAAAAATTCATCTATCTAAGAAGAAATTGATGCAGTGCAAAGAAAAGCACTGCACCATTTCAATTATTGCTTCACTTGAAATTGCTCAACCAACTCAAGCAACATTTTTTTGACATCAGCACCAATTTCTTTATTTTGCAATGCAAATTCAATCGTTGTTTGAACAAAACCAAGTTGTTCACCCACATCAAAGCGGTGCCCCTCAAAATCATAGGCATAAACCTTTTGAATCTCATTTAACATTTGAATCGCATCTGTTAACTGTATCTCTCCTCCAGCACCAATTTGCTGACGATCTAAGAAGCGGAAAATCTCTGGCGTAAAGACATAACGCCCCATAATAGCTAAATTAGATGGCGCTGTACCTAAGGCAGGCTTCTCAACAAAGTGGTTAACTTGATAGCGACGGCCAATTTTATCACCCGGATCAACAATCCCATAACGATCAGTGCGGTCCTCTGGCACTTGCTGAACCCCAATAACGGATGATTCTGTTTCTTCATATTGATTAATCAATTGTTTTAGGCATGGTACATCACTTTGGACAATATCGTCTCCTAGCAACACAGCAAATGGCTCATCACCAATAAACTTACGTGCACACCAAACAGCATGTCCTAAGCCTTTCGGTTCCTTTTGACGAATATAATGAATATCAGCCAAATTCGTCGACTGCTCAACTTTATGTAATAAATCGAGTTTATTCTTTTCTTTTAAATTTTGCTCAAGTTCAGGAGCGAAATCAAAATGGTCTTCAATCGCACGCTTCCCTTTACCTGTCACAATAATAATATCCTCAATCCCTGAAGCAACTGCCTCTTCAACAATATATTGGATCGTTGGCTTATCAACAATCGGTAACATTTCTTTTGGCATGGCCTTCGTAGCTGGTAAAAAACGTGTCCCTAAACCAGCTGCTGGAATAATTGCTTTTTTTACTTTCTTCATTATAATATCGACTCCTTTTAATAAAATGATTACTATTTAGAACATACCTAAAAACTTTTTCTTCTTAATGCGTTGTGGCTCATCTACATAAATTATATCGCCATCTATTAATAATTGAGCATTTTCCATGAAGGTATACAAGTGGTGCTGACCATATAACTCCTTAAATTGCTCTGTAGCCTCCGCCATCATAAAGCTTCGCGACCTGATATTATGAGCATCTGAGGCAATAAAATGTGTTAAATTTGCTTCAATCAGCTCATGAGAAAATTTCTTGATTTTTTTACCGAATTTACCAACAAGACTTGCTGCAGTTACTTGTGTTAATACGCCATTACGGACAAAATCATAAAGATGATTAGGGTGTTCCAATAATTCTGTATTCCGTTCTGGATGAACAATAATCGGTGTCACATTATGAACTTGCAAGTCAAATAATAGCTTTTCCGTATATCTTGGCACATGATTAGTTGGTAACTCTATAAATGCATATTGACTCGTTTCATTTAAGGTTAACAATTCGCCCTGTTCAAAACCCTCAACCATTTCACCATAAATCCGTATTTCTTGTCCTGGCAAAATCGTTAGTGGGATATCGACTTCATTAAGCTTTTCATTTAATTGCTTTACATATTGTAAAATGGATGGCTTATTATTTTCATATTGACCATTTTTATGATGAGGTGTTGCAATAATCGTGTGTATGCCTTGACTAACAGCTTCTCTTGCCATAGCTAGACTATCTTCAATCTGTTTTGCCCCATCATCAACGTCAGGTAATATATGACAGTGTATGTCGATCAAATGCAACACACTCCCTTCGTTTATATCTTGTTTAACTACGTTTGAAACCAACACTAAAAGTATAGCAGTTTCTTTTAGCAATTGGAACCTCAGCTAACATTTTTTAAGCGTTGAATGTATTAAAGTTAATGGTAAAATAAGCTTAATTTTCTAACTAACCCACTTCATCCTTCTAAGTGCCCTAAAATAAATCAAACAGCTTCCTTTTTTTAAAGCGCTTAGGTTGTTCAACCTCAAGCATTTGTCCATCAATTAAAGCTGAAGCATTTTCATTTAGAATATTGAGGGTTCGTTCGCTATGTTGCTTTTTAATGAGTTGATGTGCTTCCTTCATGCAAAAGGCTGACTCCGATTGTTGCTTAGCATCAGAACCTATTAAGTGAGCGAGTCCTGCATCTAATATTTCTGCTGAGAATTTTTTTACTTTCTTACCATATTTCCCAACGAGACTTTGTGTTGAAACTTGCGCCAATGTACCATTTCGAATCCATTCATAAAGTAGATTGGGATGTTGATAGAACGTCTTATTACGCTCGGGCTGCGTGATAATTGGCGTCAAACCATGAACTTGTAGTTCAAATAACAGTGTATCAGTTTCGCGTGGAATCGCTCCAGATGGTAATTCAACATAGATATAACCACTATTTTGATTAATCTCTAATAAGTGACCGTGTTCGTGATCTCTAATCATGTCGCGATAAAGAAAAACTTCTTGTCCTGGTATCACCGTTACTTTTATCCCTTCAATCTCTAGGCGATCATTTAACGCACATACTTCCTCTAATATATTGGCTTTCGGATTGTTAAAATGACTATTCTTATGGTGCGGTGTGGCAATAATCGTATTAATACCTTCACTAGCAGCAATCCTTGCCATTGCAACACTTTCCCCCAAGTGAGTGGGGCCATCATCAAGGTTGGGAAGTAGGTGACAATGTGTATCAATCATGGAAAACATCCTCTCTGAATTCTTCCAATCTTAATCAAAACTTGTTACCTTCCTATTGATGTATAAGCCAAATTGTGTACTAAGGAAGTAAAATTGCTGTATTTAACATATTATAGCAAGATCTTCAAAAAAATCATATCAACCAAAATTTCTATTTTATATATTAAACAGTCCTTTTTACCCATTACTTAAGAATCTACCACAAACCCCAAAATAAGTAAAGAATTTACCATATATCATATCCCGACCAAGGCGCAGGAATTCCTTTTACCCGCGAACGATCGATACTTTCGTGCGATACTCTCGTTTTTCGTGCGTTCGCTCCATACTTTCATGCGATATTCTCACTTTTCGTGCGTTCGCTCCATACTTTCATGCGATTTCCTCGTTTTTCATGCGTTCGCTCCATACTTTCATGCGATTTCCTCGTTTTTCATGCGTTCGCTCCATACTTTCATGCGATATTCTCACTTTTCGTGTGTTCGCTCGATACTTTCATGCGAAATCCCCACCTTTTCGTGCGTTCGCTCGAAAAGCGAGGATTTAAAAAAAGAACCACCTGTAATTAGGCAGTTCTTACGGGTCCTATGATGATAACAGAAATTTAAGCTGTTGTTGCAACTAGACTCGGTCGTTTATTGAATAGGAAGCTCACAGCAAGTACGTTGATAAAGAAAGATGGCAATAAGTATGAGCCGTTATAAACAAGTGAGTACATCCAAATATTCATGCCGTCAATTAATGATTCAAAGAAAACAACACCCGCTAGATAGTGGGCAACAAACCGTAATAAAACTCCCACAAGTACACCTAGTGTAACCATACCAATAAAGCGTTTCGTGTTGTCATTCTTCAAAGCTGACTGGACCGCAGGCGCAAATAGACCGGCTAAGCCAAGTACCGTGAAGGCAACGGGGTAATCCAGAGCACCTTGAACAGGGTGGGCGATCCAAGCCGTTCCTGTTGCAATTTGCAACATCCCATAAAGGAAACCTGCAAGCAACCCCCCTTTTAATCCCCAACGAAAAGCAACAATAAAAATCGGGATCATCGCAAATGATATTGATCCACCTTGTGCCCATACTTTAAATGATAGAAAAGGTAATAAGTCTAACGCAAGTGCAAGTGCTGTGAAGATAGCAATTTCAATTAAAAATAATGTTCGTTTTGATTGCAATGGTTTTTTCCTCCTAAATCGTTAATAAATTTGCTAAGCTAAGCAGTAAATCTGACTATTCGAAAAACGCACTTTCTCAAAAACTGCATTTATCTATTTACGCTTAGAAAGTACAATCCTCTCTAGAGCACACAAAAAAAGCAATGCCAAGGGGATGCTTCCTGATGGAGGACCCTCTTACATTGCTTCATTCGTGCCATCAAAAAAGCCACCATCCCTACGCTAGTACTAACTAACAGGTTCATAGGGTCAGAACATGACGTGTTCAATCTCAGCTGACCAATTCAGCTCCCCTTGAAGGCTTGTATCCTATACTTTTTTTGTTATTTTCATTATACCGAAACCTTAGATAAGACGCAACGATCAAATAAGCTCAAATCAGAAGATCTTTCTACTTCCCCTATCACATACAAATGTTCGAGCAGATCAACTGATCATCATTTTAAGCTAGCGAGTAAAACGAAACTTTAATCAGTGCGAGGAAGGCTACAGGATGTAGGTCAGGCAGACGTTGCGTTCTTAACCCTTCTTAAAGATGTGGCAGTTTTAGTCTACGATCTTACCCATCCGGTTATTGTTAATTGGGTAAATCTGAGCCCCGTTCTCTACTCCGAGGCGAACGTTTGGCGTACGGTTATCCGTGATAAAAAACAAGTTTTTCACTTAATACAAAAGCTCCCACCACCTTTTAGTAGTGAGAGCCTTATCATCAGTTTCTATATTTTTTTATTCCCCGTAGTAATAATACTGATTCTTCGTAACTTCACGATCATTGAGGACAACGCCTAACAACTTGGACTTGGCAGGTTCAAGCAATTCTTTCGCCTTAGTTGCTGAGTCTTGGTCGGTCTGTTTACTTCGTACCACAAGTAAAGACCCATCTACCACATTCGCTAAAATTTGCGCATCGGTCACAGCCAAAACCGGTGGTGTATCAAAAATAATCAAGTCATAATGACCTTTCGCTTCTTCAATAACTTGCTGCATCGCCTTTGATCCCAGTAATTCTGATGGGTTTGGTGGAATCGGACCGGAAGATAGAATATCTAAGCCATCAATATCCGACTTCGTTAGCGCTTCAAGTAGGGAGATTTCCCCTACCAATACACTACTTAACCCTCGACGATTGTCGACACGAAAAGTGTAATGTACCGTGGGTTTACGCATGTCAGCATCAACAAGCAAGACTTTCTTTTCTTGTTGCGCAAAAACAATTGCTAAATTAGCGACCGTTGAAGACTTTCCTTCAGAGGGACCAGCTGAAGTGACAAGCATCGTATCAAGGGCTTCATCCACAGCAGCAAATTGCAAGTTTGTTCTAATCGTCCGGTATTGTTCAGATATTGGTGATCGTGGATTAAGCTTTGTAATTAAATGACGCACATTATGATTAACTAGTTTTTTTCGCTTTGCCATGTAGGCTACCCCTCTCTCTCATCGTTCGTGCCGCTACATGACTTGACACAGCTAAATCACGATCGTTTATGTGTGATATAACACCGATAACTGGCAAGGACAGTACCTTTTCAACATCATCTTCTGTTTTTATAGATGCATCTAAAAATTCAAGTAAAAAGGCAAGACCTATACCTACCATAGCACCTAATACAAAGGCAATCGCCACATTTAATGTGAGATTTGGACTCACTGGTGACGGGTTAGCAGATAATTGTGCTTCATTTAAAATGCTGACATTATCGACATTCATAAGTTCATCAATTTGATCCTGAAACACTTCAACGACGGTATTCGCTATTGAAACAGCCATTGCTGGGTCCGGATCTGTTGCTGTCACCGTAACAACTTGTGAATTATCTTCATTTCCAACTGATAATTTATCACTCAATACATTTGAAGAAATGGTTAGATTTAATTCTTCAATCACTTCGTTTAAAATGCGGTTACTTTTAATAATGACATTATAAGTATTAATGAGTTCGACATTTGTACGTATGTCATTTAACTCAACTGCTGAATCTGTTTGTGCATTATTTTGATTAACTAAAAATTGTGAGTTCGCCTGATAAATCGGCGTAATAAAGAATAACGTCACCAGCCCACTAATCAGTGCAGCTCCAATGGTTAATGATAAAATAAGACCGAGTCGCTTTCTAATGACTAGGACGATTTCTTTTAGTGAGATAGTTTCCTCCATATATAAAGCCCTCCTGCTTAAACGCTTTCGCTTTCACTGCCTACTTCATTCAACAATGATTCTATTACACAGAAAACATTATAGCATAATTGATTGTCGAATTGGGGGGTATATTAGTCATTTTTAATTTTAACACTATTTAACATTAAAAATGGGGACTTATGTCACATCGGCCAGAGGAATTATGGGTAAATTGTTCTTATTTTGTCGATTTTATTGGAAAACTTAGTGATTTTGGTATACTTGTAATGGTGCATAGTTTTATTATACATAGTTGTAAAAAAAAGGTCTTAGGGGGCGCTAAGTTATGTTGATTGATCGATTTATTGACGAACAGAGGTTTTATCATCATTTTCAACCTATTTATTATCTTCAGGCCGATAAATGTTTAGGTGTTGAAGCATTATTAAGATCGACTGATTTCCCAAATCCTGAATTAGCTTTTGAAGCAGCCAGACGTCGTGGACGGTTGTATCAGCTTGATACAGCTTCTATTAAGAAAGCAATCACCACTTTTGCTACTTCGACTATTAGTCGGAGTCACGAACGGTTATTCGTTAATGTATTGCCCTCTACATTAGTAAACGACCGCTTTCCTGCTTTTATTGAACAGGTACTTGAACACCACCAATTATTAGCCAGTCAAATTGTATTTGAAATTTCCGAGTCTGAGCGTATGGATCAGTTAGCTAACCTTTACTATCGCATCGATCAACTAAAAGCAAAAGGGCTCTACTTTGCTTTAGATGATTTAGGTAAAGGCTATGCTAATTTTGATGTCCTGATTGGATTGGATTTTGACTACATTAAATTGGATCGCTTATTCAGTGCACAACTTCAACAATCATGTAAAAAGAAAGCATTGATTCAATTTTTTCGGGATTATAGTCAAAGTCAGGGGATTGGTTTAATTTTAGAAGGCATTGAAACGAGTCAAGAATATAAACTGGCTTGTCAACTTGGTGTTGACTATGGTCAAGGTTACTTTTTAGGGCGCCCTACTTCTTTAGAACAGCACCAATGACATTAACTACTTTTAACAAAGGATGATGAAATGAATTATTGTAAACATTGTGGCCATCAGCTTAATGAACAAGATCGATTTTGTAAAGGGTGTGGGACTCCTATTCAAACGGTTCAACAAGCGCTGACAGCAACCGAACCAAAACAACCGATCAGTAAAAGAATTAAACAAGCAAGTAAAAAACAAAAAGTCATTGGCTTTTCGCTTATCGCTATTATAATTTTTTCCATTGTAATCTATCAAATAAGCCAACATTTCATGAGTGTCGAACGTTTGATCAATCGATTTGAAACAGCAATAACTGAGCGTGATGCCGACGCACTAGCATCTATGCTTACAACTAATAATCAAGATTTAGAAATTGATGCAGATCGTATTGAGCCTCTTTTCGAATATCTTGAACAGTATGAAATGCGTGCAAGCACGTTAGCGGAAAACCTCCGTACGAAATATAACGGTGAACTTGAAGGGGACTTAGATGACTTTTTCCCATTTGACATTGAAGAAGACTCCATGTTTCTTTTTAATCACTATCAAATTGTTGTTGAGCCATTTACGATTGATGTCTATGCGAATTACGCTGATACAGCGATTCAATTAAATGGTGAGACAGTCGCAACAACTGATCAAGAATATCAAACAGTTGAAATTGGTCCACTATTACCAGGACTGTATTTTCTTGAAGCGGAATTTGAAAGTGAATTTGCCTACTTAACTGATACAAGGGAATTGGAGCTTTTTACAAATAATCAAGATACCCCTTATATCGAGTTTTATCTCTCAGCTGACGCTGTACGTTTCTCTGTTGACTATAGCTCGATTGCTGAGGAGGTACAATACTATATTAATGATCAGGAAGTAGAGCTTGATGATCAATATAGCTATGGTCCGGTTTCACTCGATAAAGTTAACTCAGCTTATGCGCTACTCTCTTTTCCATGGGGAGAATTCCAGTCTAATCAAAGTTCAGTTGACACATCGATTCTGCACTTAGATGTTGACGCACCCTTAAATGAAGCAGCAAAAAAGGCGATAATTGAGGTGGGGGACCGATTTGGTACAGAATTTATTGTGGCACATGTTGAACGCGATGCTGAATACTTTAGCGTAACAGATGAGTGGGTATTAGAGGAATATTTGCTAGACAGCATTGAGAATATGATTGAGAGTGATGTGTATTGGCGAGCATCACATAGTGAGACACTAATCGATTTAGACAGCTTTTACGTATGGTACGATGAAGACGAGAAGGCATACTATACAAATGTTGATGTTAAGTATCACTTTCAAATAGCTGAATCTGATTCTGAAGACGATTTAGCAGAACAAGATCAAGAAGATCTGGAAGATACCGTTCAACTTGAACTCATTTATGATCAAGCGCAAGATCAATGGCTTATTCATGACTATTGGTCGACATTTGGTTTCGATAGCATAAATACTGAACAGATTACCCATGACTAATTTAGGTCTGGCTTATACAGATTATTTTCGCTATAATAGGCAAAGTCACTATTTTTTCAAAGGAGAGAGATGGATTTATGAATTGTCCTAAATGTCAAGCCACTCTTGACCATGATGCCCTTTTCTGCACACATTGCGGGGCCAAAGTTCAAGAGGAATCAACAACAGAACACGTATCAGAGCAACAACCTGTTGCGCATACACCAACAAGTGAGTTTAATCCACAAGAGAGTGCTGAAACAAGTTCTCAGGTACAAGCGGAACAACAAAATCAAGCGGCAAATGAGAATGCTTTTCTAGAAAAGAGTAAAGAGGTAAGTCAGAAGTATTGGCAATTTACCCTCAGTGCACTTAAGCAACCTTTTCAAACAAGTCTTCGAATGACCGATCAACGTGATGATACGATTAATAGTATTATTACACTTGTATTATTTGGTTTCTTATTCGCATTACAATCCTATATAATGATCTTAAATTACACCTATGGCTTTTTAAGACCGTCATTTTGGGATATAGCTATGAAACCATTCTTTTATTCTCTTATTCTACTTGCATTTATGGTTCTTATTACATTTGGAATTACGGCATTATTTAAGATAAAAGTAAGTTACATCCAGACACTAACCCATTTCGCCGCTTTACAAGTGTTACCAACGGTAATTGCTCTGGTCTCAGTGCTGATCGTTTTATTAGGTGGTGTTGAGCTAAGTAACATGCTAATTTTTATTTCGCTATTAATTTTTCTAATTCATATTGTTAGTCAATTCTTTGTGCTTAGAGAAATTTATGATCACAAAAAAAATATTGACGTGACTTATATGGTGCTCTTATTTTATGTCGGATTATATATTTTCTTTTTAGTGTTCGGGGAACTAATATTTGCTGATTTCCTTTCTGGGCTTTTCGACATGCCCTTTCACTTTTAATTAACGATCGTTTTCGCTTATCACATATAAACGTCCGCTACAAAATAGAGAATAGCGCTCATCTAATATAGGCGGGAGTTAACGAAAGCTAACTCAACCATCAAGCAGTGGGAAAGAACGAATCCCTACTGCTTGAAGGATCGTTTTATAATGATCCATCAGACACAAAATTGTCACAATCTCGCAAAAGATTGGCACTGTTGGATTTTAATGATTATTGATCATTTTTTGTGATTTATGCAACTGTTCAGAGAAAAATGAATATGCTAAACTAGGTTTCAATACAAGATGTTGTGTTGAAACCTTTTATTTTATACAATATATAGTGTCAGGAGTGGATGGTATGCAAACACCAACAATGACAAATCAAAGCAATGATCAATTAATGACTGCTCTTAGCGAGATTGTCGATGCTAGTAATCAAGACTTAATACAGGAAAATGCCAATGTCGATGGGCAATCACCAATGGGACAAATGTCCAAGTTTGGCTCTGAGGCAGCTAAGCATTATGCCAAACGTGAATTATTGAGTTCAGATGTGCTTGAGGCAATGGATAATAATTTTATTCACCCACATGATCTCGACTTTATGCCGACAGGAACAACCACATGTGCACAAATCCCGCTTGGAGCGATCTTAAAAGATGGCTTTAATACTGGGCATGGGTATATGCGAGAACCTGCTGATATTGTCAGCGCAATGGCATTGTCATCTATTATTTTTCAATCTAATCAAAATATGCAACACGGTGGTCAAAGCTATCCAATGTTTGATTATGACTTAGCACCATATGTGCGCAAGTCTTATTTAAAACATAAGCGGCGTTTAGCCAATTATCCGGTTGAATGGGACCAGGCTCAACTTGAGCAAACGGCCTGGCAAGAAGCAGATCGTGATGCTTATCAAGCTTGTGAAGCATTTGTACATAATTGTAATTCCATGCATTCACGTGGTGGGGGACAAGTTCCGTTTGTCTCTGTCAATTACGGAACAGATACATCCAAAGAAGGTCGCATGCTTGTTAAAAATTTATTACGCGCAACAAAAGCCGGACTTGGAAATGGTGAAACACCGATCTTCCCTATTCAAATTTTTAAAATGAAGAAGGGTTGTAATTTCTTTGAAGAGGACCCAAACCATGATTTATACCAACTCGCACTTGAAACAACTGCGAAACGACTATTTCCTAACTTTAGCTTTATTGATTCGAGTGTAAATGTCCAACATTATGACGGTACACCAGAATCAGAAGTATCTTACATGGGCTGTCGAACACGAGTAATGGCCAATCGTCATGGTGATGAAAATAGTATTCAACGAGGAAACTTGTCGTTTACATCGATTAATCTTGTTAAAATGGCCCTTGTTTCACAAACAGTCGATGGCTTTTTTGATCAGCTTGGTCATTATGTTGATCTCGTCGTTAAACAATTGTTAGAGCGCTTTGAATTTCAAGCGCAAAAACAAGCTCAGCATTTTTCCTTTTTATATGGTCAAGGTGTATGGAAAGGAAGTGAACAGTTAAAACCAACTGACACACTTGAAGAAGTCCTTAAGCAAGGGACACTTAGTGTCGGATTTATCGGACTAGCTGAAGCATTAGTCGCGTTAATAGGTGAGCATCATGGCCAGTCAGACCGAGCTTATCAACTTGGTTATCAAATTGTTCAATTTATGCGTGAACGTGTTGATCAAGCTGCTGATCTATATGATTTAAACTTTTCATTAATCGCCACACCAGCAGAAGGATTATCTGGTCGCTTTACGAAAAAAGACCGTGAAAGATTTGGTGTTATTCCAGGGGTTACAGAGCGTGACTATTATACAAACTCATTCCACATTCCTGTTTACTATCAAATTCGGGCAATCGAAAAAATTCGTCTTGAAGGCCCCTTCCATAAAATCTGTAACGGTGGGCACATTTCATATATCGAATGTGATGGGGACGTCACCAAAAATATAAAAGCTCTCGATACACTTGTCAAAGCGATGGCTGAACATGATTTTGGCTATGGCTCAATTAATCACCCTGTCGACCGCTGCAATGACTGTGGCTATACAGGTATTATTAATCAAAGCTGTCCAAGTTGTAATAATGCTGATGAAGAAAAGATTGAGCGTATCCGTCGAATTACTGGCTATCTCGTTGGTGATATGAAAAAATGGAATACCGCAAAACGGGCTGAAGAGAGCCAACGCGTTAAACACCAAGGAAAGTGATGATGATGCGTGTATTAAATATATTACATGACTCTGTTGTTGACGGTGAAGGGATGCGAACAGTCATCTTCTTTGCTGGCTGCCCCCATTTTTGCAAAGGATGTCACAATCCAGAAAGTTGGAACATTCGCAATGGGAGTGAGATGTCAGCTGATGAAATTGTTGCTGAAGTGATGAGCAACCCTTTATGCGATGTCACCTTATCTGGTGGTGATCCGTTCTTCCAAGCAGGTGAAGTCGCTGAAGTCGCTAAACGGTTACGAGAAAACGGGAAAAACATATGGGCATATACAGGTTACACACTCGAGCAACTTCTTGAATTGGGTGGCGATTACACGAAATTATTAAAACAATGCGACGTCCTAGTAGATGGACCATTTATCTTGGCTGAACGTGATCTTAGTCTTGATTTCCGAGGTAGTCGAAACCAACGTATTATTGCTTTAGACGAAATAAAGGAACTGGCTTAAGCCAGTTCCTTTTCTTATGTGATCGCTTGATGCTTTCGTGCGAAATCCCCAACTTTCGTGCGATCACTCTTCCTTTTCATGCGAAACCCACATCTTTCGTGCGATCATTCTTCCTTTTCATGCGAAATTCTCATCTTTCGTGCGATCGCTCTTCCTTTTCATGCGAATTTCTCAACTTTCATGCGATCACTCTTCCTTTTCGTGCGAAATCCACATCTTTCATGCGATCGCTCTTCCTTTTCATGCGAAACCCTCTCCTTTCATGCGATCGCTCTTCCTTTTCGTGCGAAATTCTCTCCTTTCGTGCGATCGCTCTTCCTTTTCGTGCGAAACCCTCTCCTTTCATGCGATCGCTCTTCCTTTTCGTGCGAAATTCTCTCCTTTCATGCGATCGCTCTCCCTTTTCATGCGAAATCCCCACCTTGCTTGTGATCATGCGAAATTCAAAGCTGTCATGCAAGCGCTCATATTCATATGAGTGTATTCAAATCATATTGTGTATGCTTTCCTTTTCCGCGGAAAGGTAGCTGTGCTTTCAAGAATAATCGTCTAATCGTATAAGGTGAGTCAACTTTTAAAAAGTAACGTGCTTGTTTATTTGTTATATAACGTGAAATTAACTTCCGATAATCAAGTAGTGCATCTAAATGAGCATCATCATCCTTATTTTTGCAAACTGGGCACTGCCAGTTGCCATGTAGTCGTATAACATGTCCTTTTTTGCAATGTCTGCAATGGACACCCACTTGAATCTCGCTGAAGGGAATATCGTATTTCGCCAGTACATCTTCTTGTTTTTTAACATGTAATTGTTTAAGGCGATTAGCTAGCTTTCTGATTTGATTAAACGTTGTTATTACTTGATAACGCTGATCTAATACTGTTAACCGTTCTGGTAACTGCTGAATCAAAATGAGATCTTCGTGCTCATTATCATTTAAAAGAACTTGATCGTGACTAAGCACGACCATAGGATGGATCGGTAGTTGAAAATAACCTAAGTCACTCATTAACATGGCTAGTTGGTTGCTTTGTAGTTGTACTTGGTTCAATGGATCGGGATAACTTCTCTGATTGCCGTTGGATAACTGAATGAATTGTCGCGCCTTGTTAAAGTAAACCTGTCCGCTTAAATGTTTTACTTCAATGACGTAACAGGCAGACCTTGTTAATACTAAGCGATCAATTTGAAAATAGTGGTCACCCGCTCGCAGACGTAAGGCAGCAAGTTGACACGCTTGACTGAGGGGTGTCAATTTCAGATAATAATCAAGCTGTTTCTCTCCATTAAATCCTGCTTTCTCCCTTCGATAATGGTCCTGAATGCGTTCAAACCGTTGATCTCGCTTCTGATAACGTCTACTGACAACTTCTAATTGCTGAAGAAGTTCCGTTTGCTCTAACGTCAAAATAGTTTCAATCATCTCAATATGGCCCCTTTCTGAATAAGCGATTTAAGCAATAAATTGGCTGATTGGCTTTTATGATATAAGGTAATTTAGCTTCACGAATCAGAGGAGCAATCGATTGATTAGAAGATAAACCAAGGTAATGATTGAGCTGATTAAGTGACAAATGCGGACCATAGAGGATGGCAAATTCTCGGAGGGTGTTAAGATACGCATGTGGGTAGTGATGATGACAATTCGAACACGACCAAACTTGGTGTTGATAAGTTAACATAACGGTTCGACAACCTGGACACCAAACCCCTTTCTTAATTGCTTTGTCCGGAACGTGATACGTGTCGATAATTCGCTTGCAAGTGCTTTTTTGGGTGAAGGTTTGTTTGATGTGCCGTAATTCAGTTGGAGAAAGGTAAACCGTTTGATAGTGGTAGGCAATCGAAGCGATATCACAAGAAGGATCAGTTAAGGGATGGATCGGAATATTTACCGTTGAGGGTAGCCGTGATTTAATCGAAATCAGCTTTTGATTAGCTTGTGGATCAATGATAAACAATACGGTTGGTGTAATGAGAAGTGCATCAACAAATTCGGTGTAATTAAAATTTAAATACGGGTAACGCGTTTCTAAGTTAAGTCGACGTTGATACTGAAGTCGATGTGCTTTAAGTAAAACAGTAAGCCTTTGATAATGCGTGCCACATCGATCTAAGCGTGGCAAAAGAATCCCTAATTGAATATGCTGGGGGTCACGTTTAACTATTATTATTACCTCCCTTAAAATAAGATTTTTTCCATTATAGCGATAAAAATTGTAAAAAGCGAGACTTTTGACAAAATTAGAATCGCTTCGACAGTTTTCTTTTTGCTTGCTTTGATATATACTATATTTCGTATAACGAATAATTTATAGGAGTGTCTTTATGGCTTTACAAATAAATCATGCTGCCACTGCCGAAAAAATATGGACGAAAGACTTTGCCCTGATTTGCGTAGCAAACTTCTTCATCTTTCTAGGCTTTCAAATGACTTTACCTACTATTCCTCTTTTTGTTCAAGAACTTGGTGGCACTGACCAAATGATTGGTTTAATAACAGGTATTTTTACATTTTCATCTTTATTATTTCGACCTTATGCAGGACATGCACTTGAATCAAAGGGAAGACAAATCATCTATATGACTGGCCTGGCTATTTTCGTTCTATCTGTTGGTTCCTATGCGATCGTCCCTACCATCGCATTTCTGCTTATAATGCGTCTTGTTCAAGGGGTTGGTTGGGGACTATCTACCACTGCGACGGGAACGATCGTCACTGATTTTACACCGCTTAACCGACGTGGTGAAGGTATGGCCTATTTTGGTTTTTCAGGGAATCTTGCCCTTGCTATCGGCCCCACGCTTGGATTAACTTTGGCCGGAACCCTTGACTTTACCCCACTTTTTTTAATTATTGCATCACTCGGACTTGTCGCTACCTTACTAGCGACACGAATTAATTATAAGAAAGTTGAAGCAATGCCTAATAAATCGACAACAGTTAAATTTGATATTTTTGAAAAAAGTGCCGTTAAACCTTCCTTATTGCTATTCTTTGTCACGGTTACTTTTGGAGGAATCACATCTTTTCTCCCACTATACACTAACCAACAAGGGGTTCGAGGCATTGAACTATATTTCTTATGTTACGCTATTGCTTTATTAATTTCTAAAACATTCTGCGGAAAGTTGTATGACTTAAAGGGGCATATTTATGTTTTTTTACCCGGTGCAGTTTTAGTCGTGTTAGCAATGCTTATGCTCTTTTGGCTACCTGGAAGCTGGGCTTTACTCGTGGCAGGTGCTTTATATGGTCTAGGATTCGGTAGCATTCAACCAGCACTTCAAGCTTGGGCCATTAATGCCGCACCAACCCATCGCCGCGGAATGGCCAATGCAACTTTTTTTGGAGCATTTGATTTGGGTGTTGGTGCTGGTGCCATGCTATTCGGCTTCATTGCCTCATTTCTCGGTTATCAATTTATTTATTTATTTGCCGCTTTATCTGTATCAATTGCCATGATGGTTTATATTGGCTTATTGGTTAAATACGGTCAAGAAGGGTAAACTAAAAGCACTGTTAACAAAAGCACTATCCTTTATGTTGCATTTATTGGAAACTTACTAAAATAAAAAACTTGTAACTTTTCGATAAAACAAGAGACTAATAGTGTAGAACTTTACAAATTTGTTACAACTATTAAATATATGAATAAAGCAATTTACCTTTCATTTTAATAATAGTACAATAGTTGTTAGTGTTATGTATTTTGTTAACTTAAGGGGATTAATGATGAAAAAAAATAATCAAGTTAGATCACGTGCAATAAAAAGACAAGTTAAAAAAAGAAGTCGCAAGCGAAAGCTGATTTTATTTATATTAGTACCAATTTTACTCTTGGTTACGGCCACATCTGTTTACGCCTTAAATATGCTAAATCGAGCGCAAACTGCTGTAGACAATGCCTATGAAGATGATGGCAGAGACCGTTCAGAACTGCGCGAGATTGACGTTGACCCTGGACAAGATCATGTATCGATTTTGTTTATTGGTATTGATCAAAGTGAACATAGAGATAATGAAGGCCATGCACTTTCAGATGCCTTAGTATTAGCAACATTAAATAAAGACGAGAATAGCGTAAAATTACTTAGCATTCCTCGTGATTCATATGTTTATATTCCAGAAGTTGGTTATAATGATAAAATAACGCACGCCCATGCTAGAGGTGGTTCTCGTGCTACCATTGATGCCGTTGAAGGCTTTTTAGATATTCCTGTTGATTACTTTGTCCGTCTTGATTTTCATGCTTTTGTTGATGTCGTCGACGCTCTAGGTGGCATAACCGTTGACGTTCCTTATGAATTGACTGAATCGGATTCTTACGATCGAAGAGATTCTATACATTTATTACCTGGTGAGCAACAAGTTAACGGTGAAGAGGCTTTGGCCTTAGCAAGAACAAGAAAACAGGATAATGATATTGAACGCGGGCGTCGTCAGCAAATGATTATGGAATCGATCTTAGACAAAGCGGTCTCAATAGGTTCTGTTAATCGCTTAGGTAATATTATTGATGCAGTGGGAGACAATATGGCCACTAATTTAACTTTTAATGAAATGACAAGTTTTATTTCGTATGGTATTTCTGGTCATTTAAATGTTGAAACCTTAAACCTTGAGGGTAGTGATCTTTATTTAGAGAATTCTGTAGGTCAAAATATTTATTATTATCAACTTGATGAACCCCATTTAGCTGAGGTTCAAACCAAATTAAAGACACATTTAGATTTAATTGATGAAACTGACCAATATGAAACAAATATTGACGGTGAAACACAAACTTCTCCAATTGAAAATAACAATTAAATAATCGAAACGATTAATACACATTCTAATCAGTAACACCCCAAAAGTTAACCTATCCATTTAACTTTTGGGGTGTTTTTATGGCTTTCACTTCTGTTCGATTAAGACTTACGTATACTACCCATCCTGTCCTGCGTTAGGTATGCTTTTTAGCGGTCTGGAAACTTATATGTGTTACCTTGAGCAAGTTTTTTTACCTACCATGCTATAATGTCTGTGCCCCCTCCGACATAAGTTGAAGTTTTTTTGAAGACCAAAAAATGTAGTGCAATTAAATCTCACACTACATTTTTACTTTTATTTAAAAATTTACAAATTATTAAATAATTTATTTATCAAAATACCATTTAATCAACTATAAATTCCTTTACCCTATTAATATGCGTTTTATAGCTAAAATTATTTTCAATTAATTTTTCAGCTTTCTTTACTTGTTCGTTATAATATTTAGGATTAGAAATTAAGTTGTCTAGTTCTTGCTGTAAATTACTTGGTGTAGAATAAATCGCGGCATCTCCAAATAATATATTGTATTGAGGTGGTAAGATGACTGGTTTACCACAAGCCATTGCTTCTATAATTACCCTACCAAATGATTCAATCCAAGCACTATGCGTATAATAGACAAATACATCTATTTTATCAAGGAATTCTTTTGGACTGATCTCATCAAATTCATATACTACCCAATTATCCGGTAATTCACCAAGCATTTCTTTTGGAACAGAAGCTCCACCAAGCACATAAACTTTGTATTTCGGAGTGTTTGGATATACTTGAATTAACGCTTCTCTTGACTCTGGCCATTTCACTTTTTGCCCGCGCGAATGTCTGCCTATAATGATTGGGCTATTAATTGATGGGGTATCTGGGCTACTATTTCTCCACTCATTAACATCTATGATATTAGACCAATCAGTATCAGATAACTCTATCGTCTTCAAATCCTCGATATGATATTCAATTAACGCATTTCTAACTAATGGTCCAATAGGGTACCATTTAGCTTTTTTACCAAAATAATCTTTTATACGTTGGTTGCAAACTGGGATATCATAACGCTTTTCTTTATTGTCACTATAGTCACTCATCGGTGTTTGATTAATAATAGCAACTATCTTATTTGGCATTATATCCGGTATATATTTTTGATTTACTTGCAATATAGGAGGGTATCTTAATATAAGTAAATCACAAGTAACATGTTCCCCATATACTATGAGTTCAACCATCCCTGAATTTATAAGTTCTCTTACTTCTGGATTAATTTTTTTCTTTGGCGAATAGTCATAACGCGCAATTTGCACAATCGCTGTCTTTAATCCTACTTCAAGCTGAGCTTTAATCTCTTCAATACTTGATTTGGTCGATCCACCATCAAGCCTAAAATCCGAACCTATAATAACATCGAAATGGCGTTGTTTTTTATTATCTATTTCTCTAACTGGACGCATGGGTTCAGGTATAGCAAAAGGACGCTTAACTAGTGGATAATTATACTTTAAGTCTTCCGTTGCGTTATGGTGCTGCGTCTGTGCTTCAAGATATTCTTTCCTTGCCCCCATAAAAAAGTTTGGGAAACCAAATGCTGAATTTCCAGTTAATGAATTAGAGGAATATCTTTGAAATGAAAGCGGTCCTGATTCTAACAAGACAATACTATTCTCCCCAAATACTTTTTTTATACGTTTTATAAATTCTGAATCTGCTCCAAATCTAACACTATCCCAGTATCCTAATTTGCCTAATACTTTTTCTCTTCTAAACATAAAAGAAGACATATTACTAAAAATATATGTTCCTAACTTACCTCTACGATTAAAAAATAAATTGTCCGATGCTCTAGCTTGTTGTGATGTATTTCCTATAATTTTTGGATTCTTAACTAGATGCTGAACTTGTTTCTCTATTTTTTCGGGATGGGACCAATCATCCGCGTCATTAATCGTAACAAATTCCCCAGTAGCTATGTTAAGAGCTTCATTTCTTGCCACATAAGGACCACTATTTTCTGTTAATTTTAAAAATTTAATTCTAGCATCCGATTCTTGGTATTTCTCAATAATCTCCGCCGTACGATCAGAGCTACAATCATCAACAACAATAATCTCAAGGTTCTCCCAAGTCTGATTTTGAATTGAAGTAATAGAGGTATGAATAACATCTTCAGCGTTATAAACAGGCATTATCACAGTAACCTTTAGTTTGTCTTCTATCATTTTAAGGTTAGATTTCTCAACTTTTAACAGATCATAAGGAGCCTGTTCTGTATTCATTTCTTTAAGCGTAACAGGTGCTATATTATAATATGCCATAGCTTGATTAATTTCATTTATTCGAATGGATAGATCTGTTTTGGTATTAGCATTCGTCAAATACAGGTCCGGATGTGTATAACTTTTTAGCATTTTATTCAGTAAAGAAATGGCGGTTTTTTCCTCACCAAGTAACAAAAAACTTTCAACCTCTAAGATCACAATTTGTTTTTTAAATTCTTTATCAACTAATCCTTTTTTGACACGTTGTAAATAATCTATACATTTACGTGCGTCTTCTTTAGTTTGTTGATTAGCATGCCAGACTGCCAATTCTAATGCAATTGTTCTTTTAAAATGCTTATCATGACTTTCTTCATAAGCCAATAGTAGCTCCTTATATGCCTGCTCTGTAAATCCGAGATTATTTAATTTATATCTCAATAAATCAATTTTTCTATATGCCTTATGTACGTTACCTTTACTAATAGCATTTTTAACCTTACTTTTTATTTTTCTTGGTAAAATAGACAATAATAGCTTCTTGAATCGTGTAGTAAAGAGATTATTAATTGTCCAATATAAGATATCAGATAAATATTGTTTCATTATTTTAACCATTAATTGTGCACCTCATGTGAAATAATAATATTAATTTAAGTTATTGTCACCAATAAATATTTATCAATAACACAACCTAGATTTCTTTATAATAACATATTTCCCACATAAAATTAAATCTTTATATAAAATAAAAAACTCAAACAAAATACACTAAAACATGTATTTTTGCTTGAGTTAAGTTGAAATTCAGTCTACATTTATCTGTAGTTTACAACATCAAATCTTAATACTGGATTTGATACCTGATTATACAATGACTTAATATTTTGTGTTTGTTTTACAGCCCAACCTATATCCGTTGCATATTGAGGATAAAAATTAGGATTTTGTAAATGAGGATACTTATAATTCCATCGCATTTTGTAGAGCGTATTTTGTCCTCTAGCAAAATAACTATCGGAAATAAATGCTGATCCTCCTATTATTGCTTCTCGAGGTGTGAACCAACCAGCATTATAAGCATATATTGCACCTAATCGATTCGGATCCGCATCCGCTGCCCCAATTCCAAACATATTATATGTTGTACGTATATTCGATAAATCACTTCTGTTACTGGAATTCACTAATTCTAGATTTCCATCTTTGTTCCGTCCAACTTCTATACCAGAGGCTAATCGAGATGATCCATTGCCTGTTTCTAATATGGCATGAGATATTAAATAAATTTCATTAACACCATTAGTTTTTGCAGCATCAATAAAACTTTGACCTTGACCATCTAATGTCCCTTTACCACGAAGTACAGGATTAATCTGTGTAGCTGATAACCCGGCTGGTTGATCCAACACTAGATGTTGGTATATATCATTTCTTGTTGGATCTAAATACTCAAGAACAGCTGCTTGACTTGCATGATGGAATAAACCACTTGCACTGTAAACGACATCAAGCCAATCACCAGTTTGACCTACTACACTAACACTTTGACCATTTGATAATGTCCCAATGACTTTCGAGTTTGAACTTGGTTTACTTCTAACATTAAGTGAACTCCATTCACTAACTCTCACAGTGCCATTATTAATATAATCTTTATGAACGTAGCCTCTTGGCGTCGTCGTTTGAGGTGATTTATTTAACTGATCTTGAACAGCAGAAGATAGTGTTATGTCATATGTTGTATAGGTTAAATATTCGTACCCTGATTCGACTAATTCTGCAACTTTATTACGTGTCACTTCATCAGCTATCCCAGTAACTCTTAAATTAAAGTCCTTTTGAAATTGAATAACAGCTGCTTCAGTAGATGGACCATAGGTGTAAGTTATATTACTAGAAACTAAGTAACCTATCTTTGCTAGATCCACTTTGAAGTTATAAATATTTTCACCTAAGTTCCCTCGTTGATAAGGTGAGTAATAGGTTTCATCAATTTTTTGCAACGTAAGGTTATTTGCAATCCCTGTCACTGCTAATCCAAAATATTCTTGAAATGCTTTCACTGCAGCTTCTGTTTGTGGACCATAGTTAGAGTTCGGATTCTGAGTAATGAAGAAACCAATCTTATTTAACTTTAACTTCATCTCATAAACCGCTTGATTGTTTGAACCTGGCCCTAAAGTCGATGCTAATAACTCATTGAT
Organism: Amphibacillus jilinensis Y1; assembly: GCF_000306965.1. Classification (GTDB taxonomy): domain Bacteria; phylum Bacillota; class Bacilli; order Bacillales; family Amphibacillaceae; genus Amphibacillus_C; species Amphibacillus_C jilinensis. The sequence goes on from NZ_JH976434.1 coordinate 655,238, forward strand.
CTTCGCCAACGTCACTTCATCGATAATTCCATTGACGACAAGACCATAATGCCGTTGGAAGTTCTTCACTTCCTCTTCTGTCGTTGGACCGAAAGTAAAGGTCGGGTTATTCGATACGGAGAAGCCAAGTTTATTAAGATCTAATTTAAGATCTCGAATTTCCCCACTCATATTTCCTCTTTGATAAGGCGAGTTATAGGTCGCTTCAATCTTTTCTAACGTTTGATTATCTGCAATCCCCGTCACCGACAAACCAAAGTACTCTTGGAATGCTTTGACCGCTGCTTCTGTTTGTGAACCATAGTTAGCATTCGGATTTTCTGTAATGAAGAAGCCGATCTTATTTAATTTTAACTTCATCTCATAAACCGCTTGATTATTCGATCCTGGCATCAAAGTTTCATCTAGTAGCTCATTGATCTTTGCCAATGTCACTTCATCGATTATCCCATTGACCACAAGACCATAATGGCGCTGGAAGTTCTTCACTTCCTCTTCTGTCGTTGGACCGAAAGTAAAGGTCGGGTTATTCGATACAGAGAAGCCAAGTTTGTTAAGATCTAATTTAAGATCTCGAATCTCTCCACTCATATTTCCTCTTTGATATGGCGAATTATAGGTCGCTTCAATCTTTTCTAACGTTGCTTCATCTGCTGTGCCCGTCACTGACAAACCGAAATACTCTTGGAACGCTTTGACTGCGGCTTCTGTTTGTGGACCATAATTAGCGTTCGGATTTTCTGTGATAAAAAAGCCGATCTTGTTTAGCTTAAGCTTCATCTCACGCACATCTTGTCGATATAATCCAGGCCCCATGGGGGCTTCTAACAGCTCATTGATCTTTGCCAATGTCACTTCATCGATTATCCCATTGACCACAAGACCATAATGGCGCTGGAAGTTCTTCACTTCCTCTTCTGTCGTTGGACCGAAAGTAAAGGTCGGGTTATTCGATACAGAGAAGCCAAGTTTGTTAAGATCTAATTTAAGATCTCGAATCTCTCCACTCATATTTCCTCTTTGATATGGGGAGTTATAGCTCGCTTCTACTTTTTGAATGGTTGCTTCATCTGCTACACCTGTCACTGCTAGTCCAAAATAGTCTTGAAACTCTCGAACGGTTGCCTCTGTAGACGGACCATAGGTATATGTTGGATTACTTGATACACCAAACCCTATTTCGGCCAACATTAATTTAAAGTCTAGAATTTCTTGACCAACATCGCCTCGCTTGTATTCTCGACTAGTTGAAGCAACACTCATTGAGAAACTATCAGCTTCCTCATCCGATTCATTTTTCTGTTCGGAATCTTCACTTTGTTCTGAAGTTTCTTCTCTCTCCTCTTCAGACTGGCTGTTTACAGCTTCTTTTTGTTGATCCTCTTTTTCTGATGCATCAGCCTCAGTGCCTTCTTTATCCTCACTTAATTCATCAGATTGCTGATTCCCTTTATCAACAGACACCTCTTCTTCATCCGCCTCTTCTGAATCAATCGACCCAGACGAATCTACCTGTTCACTCTTGCCTTCCTCATCAATACTATTGCCATATACGGCAATATTTGATAGTGGGAAAGCCATAAATAACATAAATATTACAGTTAATACAAACCCTTTTTTGATCTTTTTCCCCTCCCTTCTCCCTATTACTATACTAAACTGAAAATAGAAAGTTAATAGTAAAATAGTATGATATACATTCATTTCTATAATTCTTAGTATAAAGTCACTCTTTTTCACTAAATCATTTTGTAATCAAAAAAAACTATTTAAAACTCTGTAATCAGAATTTTAAATAGTTTGATCTTTTATTCGCATACTAACAAGTCAGCAAAATTTATTAGATGGACTTATTTTCTTTGTAAATTAAATGATTCGGCTATAGCTTCTGCTGTTATAACACCTAACCATTCTCTATAAGCTCTATCCCTTAATAACTCATTGTCAGCCTGATTGTCAATGAATAAAAATTCTAGTAAGATAGCTGGCATATTTGTATTGCGCAACACACTAAAATCGGCTCTTTTCATACCTCGATCATGCACGCCCATCTCACCAATAATATAACTGTGAATATTTTCTTGATGTCTAACCGTTGTTGAAGAAACATTACCATTAAATATAAATGACTCAAAGCCACGAGCCTGGCCATTATGTGCATTGGTATGGACACTGACAAAGTAATCAGCTTCCCAAGCGTTTGCCATTTGTGAACGTTCTTTTAGAGCCAATGTTGTATCGGTAGTTCTTGATAATCTCACATCCACAAATTGATACCTTTCTTCTAAATAAGAGGCGGCACTCAATGAGATATCTAAAGCTAGATCTTTCTCTTTTAAGCCAAAACCAATTCCTCCAGGATCAGTTCCCCCATGTCCAGGGTCAATGAATATCTTGATTGAGTTACTATTATATGCATTTGTTAGAACATCAATAGTTATCTGATCTAAAATACCACTCACAGGTAAATGATTATCTTTTTGATACTCTTTCACTCTACGTTCAGTATTGTCTCCAAAGTAATCATTATTTACAGATAGACCATCATATCCCAAGACATTAAGCATTTCTTTATATTGAGGTAAACTGCTATGACTCTTACCATTTTGCAACGGGCTATTTAGAAGTTCTTCTATTCGATTTAAGGTTACAGGATCTGCTATACCATTTACAACTAACCCATAGTGATTTTGGAAATCTTTAACGTGTTTTTCGGTATCAGGACCGTAATTGTTAGGATAATTCATCCCTACTGGAAAACCTAACTTATTTAGTTGAGCTTTTAATTGGTGAACATCCCCATCTGACTGTCCTAATCGAAATGGACTGTTGACGATTGAATTTAACATATCTAGAGTAATCGTATCAGCTATACCACTATTCCTTAAGCCATAGTATTCTTGAAATGCCTTCACCGTAGCTTCAGTTCCTGGTCCATAATCATTAGGATAATCCATAGACACACTAAATCCAATCTGGTTTAAAGAGGATTTTAAATCTCCAACCCCATTATGGCTTTGTCCCCTTCGAAGAGCATTATTTAGCTCATAATCTAAAGTCTCAATCGTTTGATCATCAGCTATTCCCGTCACCGACAGGCCAAAATACTCTTGGAATGCCTTTACTGCGGCTTCTGTTTGTGGACCATAATTATAGTCTGGATTTTTTACACCAAGAAAGCCTAACTCATTAAGCTTTAATTTCATCTCATAAACATCTCGTCGATATAATCCTGGCTCCAATGGTGCTGCTAATAATTCACTGATCTTTGCCAATGTCACTTCATCGATTATCCCATTGACGACAAGACCATAATGCCGTTGGAAGTTCTTCACTTCTTCTTCTGTCGTTGGACCGAAAGTAAAGGTCGGGTTATTCGATACAGAGAAGCCAAGTTTGTTAAGATCTAATTTAAGATCTCGAATCTCTCCACTCATATTTCCTCTTTGATAAGGCGAGTTATAGGTCGCTTCAATCTTTTCTAACGTGGCTTCATCTGCTGTGCCCGTCGCTGACAAGCCGAAATACTCTTGGAATGCTTTGACTGCGGCTTCTGTTTGTGAACCATAGTTAGCATTCGGATTTTCTGTAATGAAGAAGCCGATCTTATTTAATCTTAGCTTCATCTCATAAACCGCTTGATTATTTGAACCTGGAATTAAAGCTCCACCTAACGATTCCTTTAGCTTATTGATCTTTGCCAATGTCACCTCATCGATTATCCCATTGACCACAAGACCATAATGGCGCTGGAAGTTCTTCACTTCCTCTTCTGTCGTTGGGCCAAAAGTAAAGGTCGGGTTATTCGATACAGAGAAGCCAAGTTTGTTAAGATCTAATTTAAGATCTCGAATCTCTCCACTCATATTTCCTCTTTGATATGGCGAGTTATAGGTCGCTTCAATCTTTTCTAACGTTGCTTCATCTGCTGTGCCCGTCACTGACAAACCGAAATACTCTTGGAACGCTTTGACTGCGGCTTCTGTTTGTGGACCATAATTAGCGTTCGGATTTTCTGTGATAAAAAAGCCGATCTTGTTTAGCTTAAGCTTCATCTCGTAAACGGCTTGATTATTTGAGCCCGGAGTTAAAGCACCATCTAATGATTCCTTTAGCTCATTGATCTTTGCCAATGTCACTTCATCGATTATCCCATTGACCACAAGACCATAATGGCGCTGGAAGTTCTTCACTTCCTCTTCTGTCGTTGGACCGAAAGTAAAGGTCGGGTTATTCGATACAGAGAAGCCAAGTTTGTTAAGATCTAATTTAAGATCTCGAATCTCTCCACTCATATTTCCTCTTTGATATGGGGAGTTATAGCTCGCTTCTACTTTTTGAATGGTTGCTTCATCTGCTACACCTGTCACTGTTAATCCAAAATAGTCTTGAAACTCTCGAACGGTTGCTTCTGTAGACGGACCATAGGTATATGTTGGATTACTTGATACACCAAACCCTATTTTGGCCAACATTACTTTAAAGTCTAGAATTTCTTGACCAACATCGCCTCGCTTGTATTCTCGACTAGTTGAAGCAACACTCATTGAGAAACTATCAGCTTCCTCATCCGATTCATTTTTCTGTTCGGAATCTTCACTTTGTTCTGAAGTTTCTTCTCTCTCCTCTTCAGACTGGCTGTTTACAGCTTCTTTTTGTTGATCCTCTTTTTCTGATGCATCAGCCTCAGTGCCTTCTTTATCAGCAGACACCTCTTCTGAATCAATCGACCCAGACGAATTTACCTGTTCGCTCTTGCCTTCTTCATCAATACTATTGCCGTATACGGCAATATTTGATAGTGGGGAAGCCATAAATAACATAAATATTACAGTTAATACAAACCCTTTTTTGATCTTTTTCCCCTCCCTTCTCCCTATTACTATACTAAACTAAAAATAGAAAGTTAATAGTAAAATAGTATGGTATCTAAGATACCATACTACTTTTTCATGAAACGGACCTTTAAATGAGTGGAAGTTTACGTTTTTCTTTCACTGATTGTTAGTTGAATTAATCAGGAGAGTAGCATCTAAATAGACGAGTACTACTCTCCGAACGTCTTATTACAGACGGTTATCGTGAGAATAAATCAAATACCACTTAATTTAATTGCCTCTTTTGCTAATAAGGTTAAGGGGTCAATAATTAGAGAAGTTGTTATAACCTTATTAGTTAATAAGCTTAATTCAGTACAACCAGTTATAACCGCTCTTACATTGTCTTTTTTAAATTGATCAACTAATTCAGCAAAATATAAATAATCACCATCAGCGACATTTTCAGATTTAATCTTGTATATTAACTTCATTATACTAGCCTGTAATGGTTCGTCTGGAATAACCAAGTTATTATCTATCCCTTTTTTGAATACACTTGATTTAATCGAACCTGAGGTTGCCATCAATCCAATCTTATCACTTATTTGGGCATCATTAATAATATATTTGTTTACCAAATCTATCGCATTAACAATTTTTGCTTCACAACCCGCTTGCAATTCATTTATAAAGCTGTGGGCAGTCATACATGGAATTAAAATGTAATCAGCCCCCGCCGTTTGCAAAGTATCAATATTTTTTTTTAACTGAGGAATTGGGCTCACCCCATTATTCAAAAGAAAATCAGTTCGATCTGGAATTTGAGGATCATTTATAATAATAACTTTGGCATGGTCCTGATCTTTTTGAACATCTGCCATGGTTACAATTCTATTAAATAATTCTACAGTAGCTGCCGGTCCCATACCACCTAATATACCTATGGTTTTTTTGCTCATTACTTATTTCCCCTTCTTCACTCAGTATTTGTATATTTATACTAGAGTGACCTTACATACTCCTTGAAATTGTCAAAACGCTTTCCATTTAGGATATCATTCATTAATCTTTCTTCAGCTTCCAAATAACTAATACCCAATTGGTTATCGACCTTTTCATTAAACTTAGAAAAGGTTCCTGGTCTTGGCGTAAACTCCCCAAAAACCATACCCTCTTTAGTCTTTAAAAAGTCAATTCTCATAAATGGAGTAGGTATTTCCTTGCTAATTAATTCAACCTGTTGAATTAATTCTTCTGGAACGCCATTTCCTTCAAAAAAAGTTTTTTCAAAAACACCAGTTTTCACAATTTCCCCCGCTCTGTTCCACCAACAATGGCTTTTCGAAGGGAAACGACTGATTTCTGTAATTAGTTCAACTTTTCCATAAAAACAAAGGAATTTATAATCTCTTGCGGGAGTTAAACGATCATCTTCAAAAATAAGCTCTTCAATAATCCATTCATCTTTAAAAACTCTACCTTGTTTTATATCATCCTCCATGTTAGCTAACATCTCTGACCAGTTCGATATCTCTGCCGACTTATGCACGTCCAGTATTTTATTATCTGATATCACAAGGTAAACACCTCTAGAAGCTGCTCCTTGTGTTGGTTTTATAGCAATATTAGTTTTTTTAGGTATTTGTTTAAATGTATAGATATTATTATCCGTCCAAGGGCGCTTAACGTTTAGCAGATCTATAAAGTTATATGCATATTTTTTGTCATTTAATTTCCATTCTGGAAGGTCAATCATCAGTTCTCGTTTTACTGACCTTAAATTCATAGATACTCTAAACGAAGCCAATCTTTTTAGTGAAACACCCTGATTTTCAGCTTCTTTGAGAACAAACTCTTGCTGATCTTTAATGTTAGTGTATTGTAAAATATGCTCAAATAACCTTGTTTTTTCACGACTGGAATGACTTTTTAATTTTCTAGCTACATGGAAATAAAGTGAATTTAGATTTTTCTTTTCTTTTACATAGCGATCATTTTGCTCTTCCAAATATCCCAATAATTCCCCTTTTTCCAAATAAATATCTGCATCAGACTTAAGCTGCTTTACATGCTCAACTTTGTCACTAAGGGCGTCTTTAGGAGAAGTTCCCACAATCTTATTTTCATCTTTTTGCTGGTTTTTAACACCCTTATTGGTATTTTTCACTATGTTTCTCAAAGGTTTAGTTATTCGCCAAGAATGACTTGACTCTAATTCAAACAGTTTCTTCTCTACTTGTTTCTTTTCATTTGTTAGCCTTTTGTTTCGTTTATTTTCTTTTCCTACTTCAATAATTAAATGATTAATCTCTTGTATAATTTTTTCTTTTTTTTGTTGTTCTTTTTGTAGTTTTCCTCTTAGGTCATTACCCTCTTCATTTTCACTCCAAGTTAAGTGGTCACCTATATTCGTTTCTTGGTTCTCAAGTTGCTTAATTCGATTTTTCATATTCTTAATTACTTCTCTTTGATGCCTGATTTCATTTTTTAATTCTTCTTCTTTAATAGCTTGCTTATAAATATCATTTTCAATCTCAATGTTAATATCAAATTCATCGCTGATTGCAATCGGACTAACAATAGATTTTCTTTTTGTTTTTCTAAGCTGCTCTTCACTAATAGTATCACTTTTTGCATGTATTGTTCTAAGATATAAACTTTTCTTTGAATCCACAATAGTTGGGAAAATTTGGTCGACATTTGTATGGGGACCAGCACCATATATACTTAATATAGATTTAGCAAAAGGGTTTTTCATATTTGGATCGTATGTATTAATATATGAAAGACCTAATGCAATTTTAGGTGAATAGTTACTGTGAATAGATTCAAAAGTATTACGCTCTTCATTAAAAATACCAGTATAACCTTTAGCAAAAGAAAGACAAAAGCCATTGTATGCTGTTGATAAATATGGGCTAACTTCACTTATGAAATTTCTACTTAATGCATCGTCATCATCTAGCCTCGTTGTTAAATAACATAGAGCATCACCATGGTGACTAACCTCTTTTTCTACCACATCTTCGATTGTTTTAATCATAGTATTTTCACTATTGGTAACTACTATTTTTGCCCAATTATAAGGAGAAATAATTTCCTTTAATTGTTGCATGTGTTTTTCTGGCAATTCTTGAGAAGTAATTATTAACAAACTAAAATCAATATCTTCATTTTTTTCCATACTAGCTACTGATGGTAATGTTATTGACTTAAATAAATGTTCCCGTTGCTCTAATCTTTTACTATCAAACAAACTTTTCTTATAATTGTCATAGGAAACTCTTCCGATTTTCCAATCTGCTCCATCAATTGTTAACATACTATAACGAACAATTATATAAACGTGCTTTTTCATATTCTTCACCCCTTAATTAAGCAGTAGATTGGTTTCAAACTTCATTTAAAGTATCAATATCTGTCACTTCAATCATTAAGCCTTCAAAGATATCCTTATATTCCTCTACCTCTTTCATGTGCCACGTGCCATAATCATTGAAGCTACTATAAACATTCGCTAACATGGCTTTTAATTGTTCTCTGCCTTTTGTCCTCTTATTTAAAGAGTTATTAGAATCAATCACTTTGATTACATTCGTCTCAATTTGCGGCGTGAATTTTTGCTTATATTCAAATACTGTCGGATCTAATATAATTAACGAATTACACTTTATATTTTCACCATATACAAGCATTTGCACTTTATCTCCATCAATATAACTTCTTAGTTCTGAATTAATTTTGTCTTGATTAGATAGATTGTATTGGTACATCTGTACAAGACCCACTCGTAAATCTTTATCAGCGTTATCTAAATAATGAGAAATCAACTTACTACTATAATCTAAAGAAAATCTGAAATCCTGAATTATAATGACATCAAAGTAACGCTTCCCTTTATTATCTTTATCTTCTCGTGTAGGCCACATTGGTTCAGGAACAGGAAATAGTCTATTTTTCATCGGAAAAGGATAATAAAGACTATCAGCGGAATTATGGTAATAGCCTTGTGATTCAACATACTCTCTTCTTGCTCCCATAAAATAGCCATGATATCCAAAGGCTGAATTCCCAGTTAAAGAAGTGCTAGACTGGCGCTGAAAAGATAGTGGACCAGTTTTCAAATTCACTACAACACCTCTACCGAAATACTTATTTATTCTACGCAAATACTCAGCGTCAGCACCAAACCTGACACAATCAAGATAACCAACAGCACTTAGTAGATGGTCTCTTCTAAACATAAAAGAAGACATATTTGTAAACATCAAACGATAATTACCTCTTCTATAAAATTTCAATTCGTTTGTTGCTCGTACTTGTTGTGATGTATTCCCTATAATGGTAGGATTATTTATTAAATGTTTAGCTTGTATTTCTAGCTTTTGTGGGTGTGACCAATCATCTGAATCGTTTGTTGTCACAAACTCCCCTTTTGCTATCTTTAATGCCATATTTCTTGCTACGTATGGTCCTCCATTGTTTGCTGTTTTCAGCAATTTTATCCTTGAGTCTTTTTGTTGATATTGCTCAACAATAGTGGTGGTATTATCTTCACTGCAATCATCCACCACAATAAGCTCTATATTTTTCCATGTTTGTTGTAACATAGCATCTAGAGCTGTCTTAACATAGGTTTCAGCATTATATACAGGCATTACCACCGAAATTAATGGCACATTTGGTCCAGGCTCAATGTATTTCAATGTATTCTTTTTAACGTAGATACGATCATAGTTTGCCTTATCTTCATCAGTTGAAAATTCAATGTTTTTTAAATTATGCATCGTTAAAACTTCATTTATCCTTCTAATTCTATTCGACATCTTTTCTTCAATGTTGGCAACCGTAAATAATGCATCAGAAAATGCACTACTATCTGATTTTGAAACCCTTTCTAGTGGTTTTAAAGCCATAGACTTTTCACCTAGAATAATATAAGCCTCTATTTCTAAAACAGATAGTTGGGCAACCTTTAAATCGTTAGTCTCACCCTCTAATGCAATCGGCAACAATTCAAGCGCTTTTTTAGCTCCTTCTACTGTTCTTAGATTGGAGTACCACAACACAAGTTCTCTTGCTGCTAATCTTTTATGAGATTGACTTTCTCCATTTTGAACAATATCTTGTAAATCTTGGTTTGCTTTTTCTTCAAAACCAAAATTCAACATATTCCTTTTTACTAGAGCTATATCTTTTTCAGCTTTACCGTTATTATCATTTATCTTACTTTTGGGCACAACACGATTACTGTTACTGGTTTTATTTACTATAGAGCTTTTCCCTTTAAATTTTCGTGCCAAAGCAGTTAGCTTCCAAGATCTACTCTTTTTAATACCTTTATATTTTTTTTCAATTTTTTTCTTCGAAAGTACTAGGTTATTATTCGTTTTTTTTATAGAATCCAGTTCTTTTCTTAGTTCTTTTAGCTGCTCCTCGTATCTTATTACCTTACTTTTTTCATCAGCTAATTCTTTAGGTAAATCATCAGTGTTGAAAGTAAGCCAACTGTCATTATCGTGATTAAGTGTCATCTATAATTTCCTCCCTCTCACTTAAATTCTTATAACTGAGAAATTATGTGAGCTAATGTGTATTGGGTATGTTTTCATTTTTAAGCATTCACACAAGTAAATTATGCTAAAGTTGCCCTTAAATAGTTATTTTATAAGGATACCTTTTTTATTTGTTCTTTTTGCTTTAACATCTTCTCGATATCGACGTACACCTTCTTTGGAATCACCATCAAATTTAATGTGTCCATTTTCCATCCATATTACTCTAGTACAAATCTTTTCAACCATTGACATACTATGTGAAACCAATACTACAGCTTTAGCATCTTCAATCATATTTTGAATACGTTCACTTGCTTTTTCTTTAAATGCCATATCACCTGTAGACAATGCTTCATCTATTATAAAAATATCAGGTTTTAATGTTGCTGCAATACTAAAACCCAAACGTGCCTTCATACCGCTTGAATATTCTTTTATAGGCTTATCAATAACTTTATTTAGCTCAGCAAATGAAACAATAGCTTGATAATTTTCAAACATGCGTTTCTTTGGGATACCCATTAACATGCCGTTAAGTAAGATATTATCTTTACCTGATAACTGCTTATTAAATCCTGTGCCATAGTTTAAAAGTGCTGTAGTGTCTCCATCAACTTTAATATTTCCTTCATCTGGAGCAAGTATTTTTGTCATAACTTTACAAAGTGTACTTTTACCTGCACCATTATGTCCTATTAAACCGACAATTTCCCCTTCGTTAATTGTAAAATTAATTTTATTTAGAGCCCAATACTCATCTTTGTTATGTTTATATAAGATACTTAAGTTATCAGCTTCAATAACTATGTTATTTTTTATGTCAATGTTTGTCTTGGACAGATTCAATTTTCTTTTCTTAGATTGTTTTCTTTGGGGCAGGGAAGCTTCATATTGCTTCATAACATAACTTGGATCACCAACTTCTCTGATCTCTCCCTTTTCAAGCCATATTAATCTGTCACAGTTCTTTACAGCGTACTTATGACTGTGGGTTACAATGATGACCATTTTAGCTTTAGATAATAATTCCCTAATTTTCACCGCTGCCTTATCACCAAAAGCTGCATCCCCGGTATTTAGTGCTTCATCTAAGATAAGAATTTCTGGTTCTAAATGTGATGCGACACTAAAACCTAACCTAGCTTTCATACCACTTGAATATGTTTTCATAGGGCGATTAAAGAATTCTTCCAATTCGGAAAACTCATGGATATCATCAATGAACTGATCTATCTTTTCTTTAGAAATACCTAACATCATACCATTTAAATATACATTTTCTTTTCCAGTTAAATCTTTATTAAACCCCATCCCCATTGAGAATAGTACAGAGACCTTACCATTAACTTTTAGGTCACCTTGATCCGGCGTTAAGATACCTGATAGCACCTTACATAAAGTTGTTTTACCGGAACCATTTGAACCTACAATACCAAGAACCTCTCCTTTGTATCCAGTAAACGTTAACCCTTTTAATGGCCAAAATACTTTTTGATCACTTTTATTCTTTTTTTTATTTTTCTTTGTTAAAAACTTAATAGCATGAGATTTATAATCATCTCTACTAAAGGTGGAACTATATGTCACCCCTAGGTTATTAGCCTCAATAACAACTTCCTGTTCCGTTGATGATTCAAAATTTGATGTCATAAATAAAATCCCTCATTTATAAAGCTTTAATTATTTTGTGTTCATTTTTACTATAGTGGTATATTAAATACAAAATCGCCAGTGTAGACATAACCGCAACAATAAAAAGACCACCTATATCTGGCATTCGATGATACATTAAAATGTCCCTGTATGCATTCATTACAATCGCCACAGGATTTATTGCAACAATCCAATCAAAACGTTCTGGCAATCTGCTTCCTTCCCAAATAATAGGGGAAGAATAGAAAAACAACCTAACTATATGTTTCATTACATTATCAATATCGCGAACAAAAACAGTAATATAAGCTACCAAAAAGCTTACCGCTATTAAAAAGAGTAATTGTACTAATATAATGTAAGGCAGAAAAACAATATGCCAAGTTGGCACCACTCTAAATGCAAATAAGAAAATTGCAATAACAATTAAACCAAATAAAAAGTTAAACAGTTGTGTAACTGAAAAAGCTAGTGGGAAAATTGACTTAGGCATGTAAACTTGACTTATAATACCTGAATATTTAGTAATGGCTTTAGATGAAGAATTAATCGTTGAACTTATCCAACGCCAAACCACTAAACCTATGACTAAATAAACCGGAAAATCAGGGCCCCCTCTTCCTACTATTACTACCATTAAAAAGTAATAAATAAAGACGTTTAATAGTGGATCTAACAACCACCAAAAGTAACCTAAATAACTATTTCTATTTTGCGCCTTTAATCCTGAAGAAACGAGATAAAATAATAAATCTTTTCTCTTAATTATTTCCTGTATATATGCTTTCATTCACTTTGCACCTCATTAATTATTTCTATGGTATTGCATTAATTATTTATTGCTTTTCTAATAACTGAAGTATTCTTTTGTTTTTAGAAAAGCATAATGGATAAAGTACCAAATCGCAACAGGTAAGCTTAGCTTTTCAACTTCCCGATAGACTCGCCAATTTTGTTTGGCCATTTTTATTTTATTGCTTGATAAAGAACCTACTCTTACAGAATAATTAGCTAGAACCTCGTTAATACCATGAGCCTCAAACCCTCTTCTTGTTAATTCTAGCCAAAGTGCATAATCTTGTCGAGCCCTAATATCAAACATTTGAACAGGCCCTGTTTTTTCAACGTCGATCATAACCGTTAGGCAACCAATGACATTTTGTTTTAATAGTTGCTTATAGGTTACCTGACTAGGTACAGATACAGCCTTTATTTCTTTGCGCCCATCATCATGGAGCTGGACACGATTATAGGCAGTATAAGTAAATGCGACGTTCGACTGTTGCATGTATAAGACTTGCTGTTCCAATTTATTTACTAACCATTGGTCATCACTATCTAAAAAGGCAATATATCGTCCCTCAGCTGCTTTCAGTGCAACATTTCGTGCACGTGCTGGACCTTGATTGGTATTAAGTTCTATTAATCGAATCCGTTGATCCTGCTCCATTAACTTGTTGATGACGCGAACGGTATCATCGGTTGACTGATCATCAACGATAACCATTTCCCAATTTTGATAGGATTGCTGTTGGACAGATACTATTGTGTTCTCTATGAAACGTGCCGCATTATATGTTGGGGTAATAACAGAGACTTTCGGCTCATCTCGTGTATCCATAATTGTTTCCACCTTATTTTTACAATTTCAGTTGTTGATACCAGTTGATGAGTTTGTCCTCTTCAACTGCCCAATTGAGTTCTTCGACAATCGCGGTGCGACCATTGTAAGCCATTGCCTGTCTTTCTTGCTCATTATCTATTAAATAATTTATCGCACGTTGCCAATCTTCTGGATTGTTCGGATCAACCGTTAAGCCACATTTGTACTTCTCTATAAACGCCTGCCAGACCGGAAAATTAGAACATATAATTGGGATCCCTGCACTCATATACTCAAAGAATTTAGTCAATTCTTTTCTCATATAGTGTTCAGTAGGGGGAAAGATGGCTACACCAGCTAACCACGTTCTAGAGATATAAGCTTGATCAATATCTTTTCGATCGACAAACTGATTAATCCCATTAAAAAATAAGTGCTCCTTATATTCGCCCGCTATTTGCTCCATTTTATTAGCTAGTCCTTGGTCACACTTACCTATAAAATGAATCATTGGGTGACTAGGTAAATTAGGGATGTTTGCATGTAAAAACGCCCCTCTTACTTCGGTAACATTGCCTGTATAAATGAGGGCATGGTCTGGTTTGTGATCAATCTGGTCATGATTTAGCAATTGTTGATTAATCATCGGATAATTAAGGACGGTTTGTCCCTTCGGATAGCGCTCTTGGTAGTATTTTTCCGCCAATATCAGGTTAAACTTTTTAATAAAAAACTTTTCTATTTTATTATAGAGTGCCCCAACTAATTTTCTAATCGATGACCATAAATAATCTTTCTGCATAATACTTGTATAATAATCTTCATGTATGTCATATACGACATGATTGGTTTTATTTTTTAAAAGCCACCCCACCCAGATTAATTCGGGATCATGGAAATGGTAGTATGACGCCTTTTCAGCTTTGGCAAGCTTATACGTTTGCCAAGTCGATAAAAGCATGCGGGTAAAACGATTATTTCTTTTCTTAGTAGCTATGACTTGAATACCCTCATCCGTTACCGTTTGTTGCCCGGTCACTTGATCCTCAAATGGCGCAACAAGTGTGACATTATATCCTGCTCTATGTAATGAGAGACATTCTTTATGGTAAACCCGTGTATCAAATGGGTGGTGAACGGTCGTTAAATGGACGACTTTTTCCTTGTTTGACACCTTAAACAACTCCTAACTAACGGGTCACGTCAAGAAAGACAGTTTCATATTGACGAACAATACCAGGCGCATTGAAAAACGCCGCTCTTTGATAACCCCTGCTTATTATATCACTAAGTTCATTATTTGCTAAAGTTAAAATCGCCAACATGTTTGAGGCTAGATTATCGACATCCCCGACCTCAACTAACCGTCCGTATTCGCCGTTGGCAAGTACTTCTGCTGGACCTGATTTACAATTCGTTGAAACAACTGGTGTTCCCGTAGCAAGCGCCTCTGCAATAACATGACTAAAACCTTCATGTTTAGAAGTGAGTACAAACAAATCTGCCTTAGCAAAAAATAAATATGGATTACGTTGAAAACCTAAGAAATGGACACGATCAGTAATACCAAGTTGCTGCGCTAATATCTCTAATGAGGGTTGTAATGGGCCTTCACCTAAAATAATTAATCGGCTAGCAATGTTCTGTTGTACTTGGGCAAAAGCGTTTAATAGGGTTGTTTGATCCTTTTGTGGGACCAAGCGTCCAGCAGTAACAATTGTTTTCTCATCTTCTTTAAACAAATCGATATATTTAGGTTCGAGTATTTCATTTTTAATCTTATCTTCAATCGCCACTATGTCAATAGGGTTATAAATCACTTTCACTTGATCACGCTTCATTTTATATTTTTCAACTAAATTGTCTTTAACACCTTCTGAAAGGGATACGACTTGGGCTGCCATTTTATAAATGCGTCCAAAACCGATTAGCTTTAAGCGTTCGATCAAACCTCCATCGAGATTGTCAGCTTCACGGACGACATTCTTTGCTTTCGTAAATGATAGGAGCTTCGCCAAAACAGCAATCGTATTCACTCTTGGAATCGTACTAAATATAACATCAATTTGTTGTTGACGAATGATTTTGGCTAATTTGAAAATGGATCGACTTAATCTTTGTGTATCTACCTTTAAAAAGACAATATCTTCTTTAACCTCTGATTCATACGAACCATTATAATCCAATGTGACCAAAACTGGTTCAAATCGCTCTCTATCAAGGTTATTCATTATATTTAATAGCGTTCTTGCAGCGCCTCCAGAGCCCATCTGATAAATAAAAAATAGCACTTTTATTCTCTTCATAATAGGACAACCTTTCTTTCAACAATTAAAGGGATTTGCGTGCAACCACAAATCCCACAATAATCACTTAATGATATAACGATTATAACTCTTTTAATCTACAATTATCCCAAAACAATACTCCCAGTATATCACAAAATCCGATAACTTTCGTGTAATAATTATATCATTATGAGGAATTTACGTTACAACTTTGTTTCAAAACACCTCTTTAGTAAAATATTATATATAGCAATGCATTAAATGAAATGTTTATAATTGACAACTGCTCCCCCAACTAGGTTTAGCTGGGGGAGCAGTTGTATTATGTGAGTTTGAGCACTTATTCTTCTTCATCATCTAACATATCTTCATCACCCATATCAGATGGTTCATCTGTTTCATCTGTATTAGGATCTGTTTGTTCCTCATCCATCTCTTCATCTTCTAGATTATCTTCCATCTCTTCTTCCATATTATCCATGTCTTCTTGCAATTCGTCTTCTGCCGGTTGATCATCAGGTGTCGGCTCTTCTTGTTCTTGCGCACAACCTAATAACAACCCGATCATCATTAGCGACATCAAAAATTTGTTAAGCAATATATGTCACCTCTTTTCATTTATGTTTGCAGTAGTTAGTTTGCCCTTGTTTAACATTTATAATCATGATTTATTACTTTATTATGTCATGATCGGTAAATTTAGTTTCCTTGTGATTAAAGGAAACAAGCTTGTTACCTTATTCTAATTGGTGACGAAATCAGAATAATGGTGTGCGCTAAACGCAATGTCTAATCAAGGAGAACGAAAATGCCACTAATTAAAGGTTTTATACGTACTTAACGCAAAAAGACTGGGACAAAAGAGTAACAAGATAAGAAAAATCCGAACATTAATGTCTGATACATGTAGCGCTTCGGTAAAACACGTCGCTTTCCGTGGGCACGGCCTCGGGCCTACAGGATGTAGGTCAGTTAGACGTTGTCCCAGGACGGGACGGGGTTAGTCTAACATTCCTCCACTGTGAAGAAGTACACTTCACTCAGTGGATCCTCAGCTCGTGCTATTCCCACAGGATAAGGAAAGCGTCCTCGATCATACATCGCACGAAGAAAATCGTTCGATATTTTCGAGGAGTCTACGTGTTTTTCCTACGCTTTGTTCAGAATGTTCGGATACGCCATTTCATTATTTAGTTATGTTCCCAACCTCTTTACTGAATGGCGAACATAATTTCTGCTTCACAAGCGAGCTCGCCTGCTACAGACGCTGTTGCCTTCCCTTTACCTATTGGTCCTTTAAGTCGGGTGATTTCTACTTCTAACGTTAGTGTATCTCCCGGCTTCACTTGACGTTTAAATCGACATTTATCAATACCTGCAAGAAAACCAATTTTGCCTTTGTTCTCTTCTTTACTAAGCATAGCAACAGCTCCTGTTTGGGCAAGTGCTTCAACAATCAATACACCTGGCATAACGGGATATTCAGGAAAATGCCCTTGAAAAAAAGGTTCATTGATCGTTACATTTTTCTTGCCGACCACACGCTTGCCTTCATCAATTTCAGTAATTTCATCTACAAGTAAAAAAGGGTACCTATGCGGTATGGTTGCTTTAATTTGTTCAATATCAAGCATCTAATCCTCTTCCTTTCATTATATATGTCCATGTTTTATCATCAATCAGTCATAGAAAAAACAGATTAACAACAACATTAATCTGTTTATCCGTTACTTATTCAACACCAGTAATAATGTCAAGAATATGCTGCCAAAATTCAAATTGCAATACATCTAACGGCTCACCATCTCCAAGGACACTAAAACCGACGATCATCCCCACAATTAAGGCAAGAAATGAAAGTAAAAAGATAACAATAATACGTAGCCAAATAGGGAAAATTCGACGTAACGGTTGTTTAGTCGACTGTTGCTTTTCCTCTTTTCGCTTTTGACGACGTGTTCGTTTATCTCCTTGCTTAGCTTTACTTTCCTTGCTTTGATCTGTCTGTTGCATAAATTGAAACTCCTTAGCGTAATTGATTAACAAGTCCTCGCATCTGGTCATGCATTGTAATCGTACGTGCATTATACTGATAGGCACGTTGAGATTGAATTAATTCAGTCATTTGTGTTGAAAGATCAACATTGGATAATTCTAAAGCTCCACTTTGAATTTGATTATCGATAGCAGCTACGTCACCAATAATATCCGCTGCTACATAAGCTTCATCAGTGATGTCAGGCAACCGGAATAAGTTACCTCCTGTTGCTTCGAGAAATTGTGGTCTAATCGCTTCTACGATAGCTAATTGTCCTTCAATAACTTCTTGACCACCACGACGGACAACAATTTGCCCAGCATTATTAATCGAAATATCTTCTATATCATCAGCAAAAGTAATCGGTCCACCCGTTTGTCCGATAACAGGGTGCCCTTCACTTGTTGAAAGTATAAGCTGATTATCTCCAAATGGCTGTAAATAGAGACCACCATCACGTGTATAGCGTGTTTCAGTCACACCATTCTCAGTAACTTCGACTTGTAGCATGTGATTATCTTCAAGCAAAGCAATGTCTAAACCTCTTTCAGTCGTATTAATTGTACCTGCGGACAAGTCAATGTTTGTATGACCTAGCCGAGCACCTGACCCTAAGCGAATACCGTGTGGCGTTACACGTCCAGTCGCGTTAGCTGCAACATCACTAAAATTATCAATATTTTGATACAGCAATGAGGTGAAATTAGCGGAACGGTTCTTGTAACCTGTTGTACTAGAGTTAGCCACATTATGACCAATAACATCAATTTTATTTTGAAGCTGATTCATTGTAACAGCAGCTTGAACATTCATTCTACTCATTTATTGATCACTCCTTAAGTCAAACGCGCAATTTGATTAACTGCGATATCCATACTTTGATCATATGCACGTAATACTTGCTGATTTGTTTCGAACAAACGATATGCTTGCATCATGTTCGTCATCGTTTGGACTTGGTCAACATTAGACGTCTCTAGAAAACGATGTTCAACAGAAAAGGATAAGCCAGCAAGGCCTCGCGCATCGACCATTTCACCCGCTTCATCTGTTAGTGTAAAAAGATCTTCATCATCCTTAATAAGATCATTTACATTAGCTGTATAGGCGATATTTAAAGGAATAGCTTGATCCCCTACTTCGACAATACCTTCGCTTGTTACCGAAAAAGATTGACCGTCAGTAAAAATCGGTTCACCCGCTTGGTCTAACACGTAATACCCTTGATTAGTGGTCAAATAACCTTCACCATCAATCGTGAAATTCCCGTTTCTCGTATAGCGTTCCTCACCAGCAGCATTCTGCACAGTAAAGAAAATGCTCCCCATATCATCAGGAATAACACCATTAACTAATGCCATATCCGTTGTCATTCCTGTCTCTTGCAAGCCACCTTGTTGATGATCCGCAATCGTCTCTTGAACATAGACACCTGTATTGATTGATCCAATATTCTGATCATGTGGAACAGAGAACCGACGTGTCGTAGGTAAATTTTCTTGCCCCATCCGCTTAATTAATAGCTCAGGAAATGCACGCACAGCCGCTTCATCTTGTTTAAAACCAGGTGTTTGTGCATTAGCTATATTGTTTGATAATGTATCTTGGCGACGTTGTTGCGTTGTCATACCACTTGCTGCAGTATAATATCCTCTTAGCAATTGGCCACTTCCTTTCAATTTCCGACAAATAATAAGTCTATTTTATCACAAATTTCGCAAATTGAACTGGTTTTTCTTAAAAATCATTTTTAAACAAGATAATGTTTTAACAAAAATACTTCTAGATTAATGATCGTTTCTCTATTTTATCAATATTTTCTAACATAATCCCTGTTCCTTTCGCTACACAATGCATCGGCTCTTCCGCTAAAAAGACAGGTACTTTTAATTCCTCAGATAACAATTGATCAATACCATGTAATAATGCGCCACCACCAGTTAGTATAACACCACGATCAATGATGTCCGCTGATAATTCAGGTGGTGTCTTTTCTAGTACATTTTTAGCAGCTTGTGTGATAACAGCGACTGATTCACGTAATGCCTCTTCAATTTCATCTGATTTTATCGTTATCGTTCGAGGCAAACCTGTTACCATATCACGCCCGCGTATATCAATGGATTCTTGACGCGCTCCAGGAAAAACAGTCGCAACATGAATCTTAATATCTTCTGCTGTGCGCTCACCGATTAAAAGTTTATATTGCCGCTTAACATAATTTAAAATCTCACCATCAAATTTATCCCCGGCCATCTTTATCGATTGTGCCGTTACTATATCACCCATTGATAAGACAGCGACATCTGTTGTTCCACCACCGATATCAACAACCATATTACCACTAGGTTGGAAGATATCCATCCCTGCACCAATGGCTGCAACTTTAGGTTCTTCTTCCAAATAAACTTTTTTTCCACCTGATTTTTCAGCAGCTTCTTTAATTGCTTTTTGTTCTACTTTGGTAATGTTAGTCGGGCAGCAAATCAACATACGTGGCTTCGAAAACATACCACGCACATTAATCTTATTAATAAAGTACTTTAACATCGATTCAGTGACATCAAAGTCTGCAATAACCCCATCTTTTAATGGTCGAATCGCTTCAATATTTCCCGGCGTTCGTCCTACCATCCGACGAGCAGCTTCTCCAACTTCTAGTACACGTCCACTTGAACGGTCCATCGCGACAACAGAGGGTTCATTCAGAACAACCCCCTTTCCTTTCACGTGAATTAAAACATTTGCCGTACCTAAGTCAATTCCTATATCTCTTGAAAACATGAATTCGATCCTCCCTATGTAAATAACTTCCGAAAAACGATATTACCTCTAATAATATATAATAGCATAAATTGGTTAGTAAAGTTAATCTATTTTGTAAATAGATTGTGCAAAATCTTGTATTTCATTAATTTTTGTCAAAATTAATTTGCTCTATCAACTATTTAAGCGTTTAAATGACGTTATTCATCCATTACTTGTGATAAAAAGTGGGAAGGGAATAGGAAGGATCACACCCTGTGATTAGTAGTTAGAAGTTTGTTCATATTTTCGTTTAGTCGCTGCTCCACCCCTAAGGTGACGAATCGCTTTATGGTGTTCTAAAATTTCTTTTACTTGAATAGAAAGCTCAGGATTTAGTTCTGGTAAACGTTCTGTTAGATCTTTGTGAACCGTGCTTTTAGATACACCAAATTCTTTAGCAATCGTTCTAACTGTCTTTTTTGTATCAATGATATGTCGACCAATTCTAATGGTTCTTTCTTTAATATAATCATGCACATCATTTGCCTCCTCCTGTTGTTTGGCCAAGGTGTGGGAAGTTAGATTGGCACGAATAAGCACGTATAGTTTAAATACAATTCCTCAGACCGTCTTTGTGTAGTTTGTATCATTTTATTAGTGGTAACGTTTGAATATGCGTGTTTTAGAACGATAAAAAAAGTCGACCTCTCTTATAAAAGAAGTCGACTTATCATTATTAAACTTAAACAATCGTTCCACGTCCTGGATCACTACAGATCGTTCCACGTCCTGGATCATTAATGCTATCACCTGGATTGCTAACAATTGTTCCACGTCCTGGGTCATTAATACTTTCACCTGGATTGCTGACAATCGTTCCACGTCCTGGATCTAGTGGTGTAACTTCGGCTTTAGCAGACAATGTCGTGCTTAGCTGGACAACACTTAAAACAGTGATCACTATAACTGCCATTAATGTTGAAACAAATTTACGTTTCATCTCTTGTCACCTCCTTAATTATTTTTATGAAAAACTGAAGCTACAAAGCTTTCAATGCTGTCAGAGGTAAACGTGCAAAAAAATGATCGCTTCGCTTCTCGATAAATTCGTTATAGGCTTGAAGTAAAATGCGACGATCCTGATAAGCACGCCCTACATAGTATTTAGTAAAAGGTGTATCTTCAGTTACTTCCGATAGTAAATGCTGTGCAAGTTTCAGATCTCCCCTAGCAATGGCTAGATGGGCTTGTTCGCTTTTAACAGGTGTTTTTATATCACAAGCTCGATTAAAGTGAGCACACAAGAAAGGGATATTTTGGTTGTCTATCATATCAATGATCCATGTTAAATTTAGGCTTTCTGCATTTTTCTTTGATTCATTAAGATGGAAGATGGCAGACTCAAATTCATCGAATATATACGATAAACTTAAATTAATGTGCAAATTAGCAAGTACGTAACGGTTTTTTGTTCCCGCTAAGGCATTAAACCCATGCTTTCGAGCTAAAATCATTTCATTGCGCCTCCAATAGTTATGAAACAACACCAATTCTAACCGTTGATTAATTAATGGTGCTATAATAGGATGCGAAATGGTTTTTATTTGTATTAAAAGCCGATCTAGTTTATTTCCAAGTATTTCATATTCAAACATATCAAAATGAATCGAAATGATAAATACTTGATTAATACAAGACAAAGCTGGATCTTCGGTATTTAATCGTTGAGCCCCTTCTAACAATAGCTCTAAATGTACTTGCCTATTCAATTTAGCCATTATTAATTCAAACACATATGCCCAATCTCGGTTAACCTTATTTTTACTTTGTTTATTTTTTTCAATCATCTGCTCTACTAAATCAAAATAGCCGTACATATAAAGAAATTCTAGAGCCACACATTGAGAGTAAGCGTCATTTGTTGTCATAAAAAAATCGCGTAATAGACGGGGGTGGTCTTGCTTGTCCACATGAGACTCAAGCCAATAGAAATAGGCCTCAGCATCTAAATTTAATTGTTGCTTGCGATAATCTTCTTTATTCGACACTAGCTGCCTCCCTCCCCTTAGATTCTACACTATTATTGTTACATATTCTCAGAAATTTACAAGAGAAAAAACGGTAAAATCGTTCGACAAATAATTTAACTCTTCGACAATAATGACTATTCATAGCATACCAACACTCTAAACTATATACTATTTTAATAATTAAAACATTGTTTCGCTTTCACACATTTGAATAAAATCTGTTGATCTATGTAAAAAGTTTTGACTGAGTCACCTGATCTTATTGTAATTTGAAAACTTGCATTCAACTGTCCTTTTAGCAAATATACTAACTTTCCTTATACTTGTCACTTTAAAATTTCACTTCGACGCTTGCTAGCCTGTCCTTTCTTAAGGGATAAAAAAGAGCCTGGGACAAAAGCGTAACAAGATAAGAAAAATCCGAACATTAATGTCTGATACATATAGCGCTTCGGTAAAACACTTCGCTTTCCGTGGGCACGGCTTCGGGCCTACAGGATGTAGGTCAGTTAGACGTTGTCCCAGGACGGGACGAAGTTAGTCTAACATTCCTCCACTGTGTGAAGAAGTACACTTCACACAGTGGATCCTCAGCTCGTGCTATTCCCACAGGATAAGGAAAGCGTCCTCGATCATACATCGCACGAAGAAAATCGTTCTTTATTTTCGAGGCGTCTACGTGTTTTTCCTACGCTTTGTTCAGAATGTTCGGATACGCCATTTCATTATTTAGTTATGTCCCACCCTCTTGCTAAATAATTAACTATGTGTCGTTGTTCTTCCGGATTCAAGATCTTCCTCTTCAGACTTGTCTTCTTGTTCTTCTTGTTCTTCTTGCTCTAGATCTGGTTGGTCTTCTGTCACATCTTCAGCATTAGTGATAACAATATCTGTGACGGGTTGTTCTAAAAATGTCTCAGGATTCACCGTTTGCCCTTCCTTACGCAACTCAAAGTGTACATGCGTACCTTTGTCTTGACCGAATAAACTTGTTCCGGCGTGGGCGAGTACATCTCCTTGTTCTACCTTATCACCAATCTTAACCTCAACATCTGTTAAACTAGAGTAATAAGTTGATACATCGTGATCATGTTCAATTTGAACGACAAAGCCTAATAACGGATCTTCCTTCACTTCTACAACTTCGCCACTTAGTGCTGCGACTACTGGCAAAGGATCACTTGTGCTAGCCGCAATATCAATCCCTTGACTTTGATAGTACTTATTATTGTAGAACACTAGGGCTTGTTCTTGATCTTCTTGTTCTACTTCATGATCATAAAACTTTGTGACAATTTGCGTCTCACTTTCTGATAAAACAGGCAAACTAACATTTTCGACTGGGCTTGTTACCGGATCAGATGCTTCATCTAATCGGTGCTGGTTGTCACCGCGCAATTCATCTTGCAAGTTGTGATCAAGGTTCAAATCAGGCTCTGAAATACGATCCATATTTTGATACCAAAGCACACCAGTTAGTAAGAGCGCAGCAACAACAAGATAAAGTGCCGGGAAAAATCCTTTTTTCTTAATGATTCGTTTCCAGTGGTATGATAATCCACGTTTTTCCTCTTTCATTTTCATCACCTCAGAAACCATTCTGATCAGAAAGAGGAATTTATATACATTTAATTTTTATTTTTTTGCAACAAGGGTCGGAATTGCTTCTGTTATCATTGAAATGTCGACACCTTGGTAATAATGGAGCACAATATCGCTATAATCCTTTCCTTCCTTAGCCATACCATTAGCCCCGTACTGACTCATCCCAACACCATGGCCAAACCCTTTAGTGGTGAAAACAAGGTGGTCATCTTTTTGTTCAATAGTAAAATCAGTTGATTTTAAATCTAACTTCTCTCTAATCTCTCTACCTGTAAAGACTTGCCCTCCCAATTCAACAGTCTGCACACGGTCACTTTCAGTATATGTCATACGTGGTGAAGAGACGATCTCATGAATAGTTATGCCAAGAGATTGCTCCACCTCATCAATAGGTATACTTTTTTGATCTAAAAATCGCGGCGAATCCTTATCCCATTCACTATCTACACTAATAAGATAAGGAAGCTCATTTTCCCAATAGTCTTGAGCGTTCTCTGTTTTACCATTACTTGTGGAAAAAAAAGCAGGTGTAATCAAGGCATCATTGTAAGTCAATATCTCCCCAGTCGTAACTGTCACCGCTTCACTTATTTTCTCATACTTCCAGTTAAAATCTGCTCCCCATAATGCTTTAAGCTCTTCTTCACTACGGTATACTTGATGTTGAACTGTATCTGTAATCGTCTTATCAGAATCCAACGAACCGGTTGCCATCAGATATTGAACAATATATGTCCTAGCCGCTAATGCTTGCGCTTTTAAGGCCTCTAGTTCAAAGTCAGCAGGCATTTCTGAAGCGACTACGCTAATCACATATTGTTCGAGCGGGACCGATTCTACTTGATCTGTTTCTGAACGTTCGACATTTACGGTAATCACACTCTCTTCATTTAAATCATGCTCTATTGATTGATCGTCTACCAATGTTTGACTTGGTAGCGGTTCTTTAGAGCTTAACAGAACAATTGATGATGGTAGGCCAAGTGCAACAATAATTAAGATCATTAGTACAATAAGGATAGGTTTGAAAACATTGTGCTCTTTTGATATGGGTTTAATAATAAAGCCCTCCAATCTAAAGTGATTATTAACAATAAACTATATGCTATTTGTCACTAGACTATGCGGATGGTCTTATCGTTCAGGAGGATTATCTCATTAGAGGTAAGTGAAACTTCTCAATACAGAATAAAATGATTTCTCATAGCAAGGCATGCATCGCTTCTCTCGCGAATAATTTTTCTCACTCACGGATAATACCGCCTTACTTGCAAGCGAAGAGTTAGGACATCATTTTTGAAGACAACGATTAATATGAAGCAAACGGAGCAAAAGAAAAGATGTTAAAAGATGAATAGATGATAACTTAGCATTTATTTTTAAAAATGAGCTTGTGTTGAATTTTTAATAACTTGCGAATTTTCATGTGGCAAAACTGATTTTATCATAACTTAAGAAAAACTCTAGCTTTTGGGGGTGACCACCAAATCAGTTATACACTTTTACTTTTTACATGCTCAAATAAAGCATATACTCCCATTACAGTAAGTAGAATTGGAAAAATGAATAACCAATTCTCATATTTTACGGAATGATCAAGCTTCAAGCCAAACAGATAAATATACATGACAAAAGAAAAAGAAAAACAAATTGAAGATGTTAATAAATTCATAAATTCGAAACACCTTTCTAATATTATCTATATATTGTATTAATTTTCTATTATAAACTATGTTAAAAATTAATGCATTAGTTTAATTTATTATGAAGGGAATAAGCATATGTGAAGATTAAATTTTTCAAAAGCTTTTATACTCAAAGTATTTGCTTCCTTTTGCTTTCTAATATAAATAACGTTTTGTCTTTGAAAAAAGCATTTGAAGAAGAGCGCACTAATTTTCTAGAAATTCAAGATGTCAAATCAAGTAATGAAGATTTTATGTCGAAGGGGTTCAAACTTCTCCTTAAAGCTTATACGAAAACTCCTTGAGGAACAGGACAAACCGAAAATTAGCTGAGGTTGTCCCTCAGGAACGCGGAGTGTATTTTCGTAGCCGAAGTTACGGTTAAAATAACTACATGATGACATTAAAATTTTATACTTTCTTACTTTATAAACAAAAACCACGCTCCACAGTACTTTAAAGCACCGTAGAGCGTGTTACACCACTTTCATTTGAAATAAAATATTTTCTATAATGATGAAATTTTTTCCAGTTGATCGACAGCTACACCTGCTTCTTCAATTTTAACACGTTCGACATCTGCACCAAGTAATTGAAGTTTTTCTGCTAAGTTAACGTAGCCACGGTCGATATGTTTAAGTTCAGTCACTCGGGTATATCCTTCAGATACAAGTCCCGCTAGCACTAAAGCAGCACCAGCTCTCAGATCAGTAGCTTGCACCTCTGCTCCTTGTAAATTAGCTGGGCCTTCGATAATGACACTGCGACCCTCAATTTTTATTTGAGCATTCATACGACGAAATTCTTCAACGTGCATAAAGCGATTTTCAAAAACAGTTTCTGTAATAACACTTGTTCCTTGCGCTTGGAGCATTAAAGCCATAATTTGTGATTGCATGTCTGTTGGAAAGCCCGGATGAGGAAGGGTTTTTACATCAACAGCTTTTAGCTTATCAGGTCCGATCACACGAATGCCATTAAGTTCTTCTTGAACAATTACACCCATTTCTTCCATTTTAGAAATTAAAGAACGTAAATGTTCTAGTTCCGCTCCTTCAATAAGCACGTTACCTGCCGTGATAGCGGCTGCTGTCATAAACGTTCCTGCTTCAATTCGATCAGGGATGATAGCATGTTCTGCTCCACGAAGTTGATTAACACCATAAATCTTAATATTTTCTGTTCCAGCACCAACAACTTTAGCACCCATTTTATTCAGGAAATTAGCAAGATCAACAATTTCTGGTTCCTTGGCCGCATTTTCAATTACTGTCTTACCCTTTGCTAACGCAGCCGCCATCATAATATTTTCTGTTGCTCCAACGCTAGGCATATCCAAATAAACCTTTGCACCTTTCAAAGGTTTATGAGTATATAATTCTACATAGCCATTTCCAACATGAACTTCTGCTCCCATTGCTTCAAAGCCTTTTAAATGTAAATCAATCGGTCTTGAGCCAATGGCACATCCGCCTGGCATTGCTACTTTGGCATGACCATACCGTGCAAGTAACGGACCTAGTACAAGGACTGAAGCTCGCATCTTCGTCACATATTCTAATGGCGCCTCTGTTAACAAAGGCTGTGTGGCATCTACAGTTAAAGTATTATTAATCATTTGTACTTTTGTATTGATATGAGTCAAAACATCTTGCATCGTATATACATCGGCTAAAGTCGGTACATTAGTAATCTTTGTTTTACCACTACTCGCCATAATTGTAGCAGCAATCACTGGTAAAACGGCGTTTTTAGCGCCTTCAACTTTTACTGTTCCAGATAACTTGCGACCACCTTTTATTATTATTTTTTCCAAGGCTCATTCTCCTCTAACATCAAAGTCTATATTTTATTAGTATTCAGTCGTTAGGATAGGTGTGCCAATTGTAAAGGTGGTTTCACCATCTCTTCCTATTCGACTCGCTATTTGCACATTCATCCCTGCATCTTCTACAGGAATTTCACTCTTGAACTGATCTGATAATCCAGAGACAACAATGAAATCTTCTTCTACTAGTCTATTGACCTCGGTAATCATTAAATCACTTTGTAATTTCTCAAAAAAATAACCACCATCTATAATACCATTTCCAGTCAACTGAACACAAGCATAATTGTGCATATTATTTGTGTAAATCGTGCCAATTAATGATTTAAATTGATTATATAGATCTTTATTTTCAAATAGTTCAACCACATCACCAGAAAGGTGGTAATTTAGCATAAGTTGCTGCTGTTTTCGGGATTTAACAATAGTTAATTCTTCTGTTATATTTGGACTAAGCATCCTGACATACTTCTCTTTAGACTGATCACTATGTAAAAAGCCCGTTTCTTCTATAAAGCTCTTTATCTTTTCAAATGTTTCGAATGATATTGACTCTTTAATCAGAAGCTCGCCTGTTTCAATTTGATATTGGTAGGCATCAGCAAAGTTGATCAACTCATGTAATGCCGTTTCCCCTCTTCCTAGAAATAAAACATGGGATATTATAACAGCAATAAGACTTTGAATAATAACTTTAGACATTAACAAACACCCTCACTTGATTTTATCTATCATTATCGACCAAGTGAAAGATGGCTATACGCCTAATCATTTGTCATAACTCGACATGTTAATCTTTAGAACAGATATAAGACTTGCTGCGCCCAATTGATTAAATCAATAAAAAACCGACTCACTGTTGAGCCAATAACAATCGTTATCAAAATAACCAGTATTCGACCTTCTATAATTCTATCTTTCTTAAAAATACCATCTAACCTGACCGCTTGTATAACTTGCCATGTGATGTAGATGAAAATCAAATGAGAGAAAATATTGATTAGCGCTTGTACACCAAGTTCTTCAATCATTTTAGCCCTCCCTAAATAATTTGTTATTTCCCAGGAAATATAGCTGATTTATGTCGTAATAACATTTTATATGAGCATGAAAAAAGTCTAACCGATAGCAATCATCATGTTTGTCTTCAACCTTAGAACGCTATTTACAACTACAATAAAACGATGCTCCAATCAGTAAGGAAAACATTCTTTCCCTATTAAAAGGTGATTGGAATATCAGGACATTCGTGCCCGTTAGCTCTCGACTAAACAGATCCTCAACTCTCTATTTTGTGCTAGGCTTTTTTTCGAACGGTTATCTGTGATAAAGGATTTTAAAAGAGCGCTCATATTTAACTAATAGTGTTCAACAAGATAACCAGCCGATATAGAAAAACTTTAACACAGTATATCACCGCGTTAAAGCTTTTTTTATATCAGATATCTTCATCTATCATATTTAGTCGATTGATTGCTCGTTTCAGCGCAAGCTCAGCTCTTCTAAAATCAACATGATCACGTTTTTGTTGAATTCGACGCTCTGCTCTTTCTTTAGCCTTTCGCGCACGTTGGACATCAATTTTCGCCGGTGTCTCAGCCGATTGAGCCAGTAATGTTACATGATCTTGATCTACTTCAATAAATCCTCCACCTATTGCAACTTTCATTGATTCATTTCCTGTCTTTAAGCGCGCTGAACTAATAATTAATGGAGCAATTAAGGGGGCATGACCAGGCAGTATCCCTAATTCCCCCTTTTCAGAGTGAACAACGACCATATCAAACTGATCATTTACAATACGACCATCTGGCGTAACCACCTCAACTGTTAATTTTTTCACCGTCTGCCCCTCCTTTGAATCAAACCATTTTCATCGCCTTTTCAACAGCTTCATCTATCGTACCTACAAGACGAAAAGCATCTTCAGGTAAATCGTCGTATTTCCCTGCTAAAATCTCCTGAAAGCCCCGAACCGTTTCTTTTACTGGTACATAAGATCCTGGTTGCCCAGTAAACTGTTCAGCAACATGAAAGTTTTGTGATAAAAAGAATTGCATCCGACGTGCGCGGGCAACGATGATTTTGTCTTGATCTGACAATTCATCCATACCTAAAATTGCAATAATATCTTGTAATTCGCGATAACGTTGCAATGTTTGCTGTACTTGATGGGCCACCTTATAGTGCTCTTCTCCAACGACATTCACATCCAATGCACGCGATGAAGAATTTAATGGATCAACGGCTGGATATATACCTTGCTCTGCCAATTTTCTATCTAAACTTGTTGTCGCATCCAAGTGAGTAAAAGTTGTCGCTGGTGCTGGATCCGTATAATCGTCAGCTGGTACATAAATGGCTTGAATCGATGTAACCGAACCATGATTCGTTGATGTAATACGCTCTTGTAAACGACCCATTTCTGTAGCCAACGTTGGTTGGTAACCAACAGCTGATGGCATTCGTCCTAACAATGCCGATACCTCCGATCCTGCTTGGGTAAACCGGAAGATATTATCAATAAACAGCAGAACGTCCTGTCGCTCTTTATCTCGAAAATATTCAGCCATGGTTAAACCTGTTAATGCTACACGCATCCTTGCACCTGGTGGCTCATTCATTTGCCCGAAGACCATCGCTGTTTTCTTAATGACGCCTGAATCTTTCATTTCAAAATACAAATCGTTACCTTCACGCGTTCTTTCACCAACACCGGCAAAAACAGAAATACCCCCATGTTCTTGAGCAATATTGTGTATCAATTCTTGGATTAGCACTGTTTTACCAACACCTGCGCCTCCAAATAGTCCTATTTTACCCCCTTTAATATAAGGAGCGAGTAAATCGACAACTTTAATACCTGTTTCTAATATTTCTGTTTCGGTCGACAGCTTACGAAAATCCGGAGCAGGGCGATGAATTGCTAGTTTTTTGGTGTCTTCAGCTAATGGTGCTTCTCCATCTATTTCTTTGCCTAATACATTAAAAATTCGACCTAATGTTTCTTTTCCTACTGGCACTTTAATAGGGGCATGCGTATTTGTGACTTGATCGCCACGTCTAATCCCTTCTGTTGCAGACATCGCAATGGTCCTAACTTTATGGTCACCAAGGTGAAGTGCTACTTCAAGCGTAATCTCAACGATTTGCTCATTTTGATGTGCACTCACGATCAACGCATCGTTTGTATTCGGCAATTCACCTTCATCAAATTTAACATCGATGACGGGGCCAATGACTTGTGTGACATATCCTTTACTCATCGATTATTCCTCCTATAACAAACGTTTAATCATTTTTGCGCGTCTGCTCCACTAATAATCTCTGACAATTCTTGCGTGATTTGAGATTGACGTGCTCGATTATACTGCATACGTAAATCTGAAATCATTTTGTCAGCGTTATCTGTTGCATTACGCATCGCATTCATCCGCGCTGCATTTTCACTTGCTTTACTTTCGAGGAAAGCACCGTATATTAAACTTTCTGCATATTGTGGTAAAAGTGATTTTAATATCCCTTCTTCATTTGGCTCAAAAATAAATTCACTGTGCCGTGATTTCTTCAAATCTTCAACATCGTCTTCACTAATCAACGGCAAAATCCGCTTTGAACGAACTTCTTGAGTCATTGCTGATAAGAAATGATTATAAATCATTTCAAGCTGATCAAATTCACCATCTAAATAAAACTGAACCGTATCAAAGGTTAAGTCCTCAAGATCACTAAAATATGGGCTGTCTGGCAAGTCTGTTACCGTTCTTAGCACAGGCATGTTCCGCTTCTTAAAATAATCCCTGCCTATTCTTCCGATCGATATAATCGTATATTCACGTGGTGAATGATGGCGTTCTTCAATAATCTCTTCCAAACGACGCAACACTTGGCTGTTAAACGGACCAGCTAATCCACGATCGGCCGTCACAACAAAGTAAGCTGTTTTCTTCACTTTGCGTGGAATAATAATCGGATGATTATGCTCACCATAACTTTCAACAATATGATGGACCATTTCCTCAATTTTTTCAGCGTAAGCAACAAAAGCATGATTGGTTGTTTCTGATTTACCTAGCTTAGATGCCGCCACCATATGCATCGCATTAGTGATCTGTTTCGTTTTTTCAGTCGAATTGATTCGCTTTTGGATTTCTCTTAACGAGGGTATCATCACTCATCCTCCTTCGACACTATACTGACCGAACAAACTGCTTCATAAAAGTAACAATCGCCTCTTCCATGTCTTCTGGTTCTGCTAATTGTCCACTTTGTCGAATTTGCTCTAATAACGTTGAATAACCACCATCTAAATAGGTATAAAATTCTGATTCAAAACGATTGATATCCTCAACTGGAATGTCATCTAAATAACCGTGTATCAATGCATAAATAATCATGACTTGCTTCTCCATGGCAATCGGTTTATGCAAACCTTGCTTCAATACCTCTAAGGTACGTTTACCGCGGTTTAATTTAGCAATTGTCGCCTGATCCAAATCTGATCCGAATTGTGCAAATGATTCTAGCTCGCGATATGAAGCCAAATCAATTCTTAGTGTTCCCGCTACTTTCTTCATTGCTTTCGTTTGCGCTGACCCACCAACACGTGATACCGACAACCCTGGATTAATCGCAGGTCTTACCCCAGAAAAGAATAAGTCAGACTGCAAAAAGATTTGTCCATCCGTAATCGAAATAACATTCGTTGGAATATAAGCTGAAATATCACCTGCTTGTGTTTCGACAAACGGTAAAGCGGTAAGAGATCCTCCACCTAGCTCATCACTTAACTTCGCTGCTCGCTCCAATAGTCTTGAGTGTAAATAAAAGACATCACCTGGAAAGGCTTCTCTTCCTGGGGGACGCTTTAATAGTAACGATAACTCACGGTAAGCAGCTGCCTGTTTTGACAGGTCATCATAAATGACTAAAACATGTTGACCGTTATACATAAATGCTTCACCCATTGCAATACCAGCATACGGCGCTAAATATTGTAGTGGTGCTGGCGCTGAAGCACCGGCATTAATAACAATTGTATAATCTAGTGCTCCATACTTGCGAAATGTTTCTACAGTAGCCCGCACCGTGGAATCTTTTTGTCCAATCGCCACATAAATACAAAACATATTCTGATTTTTTTGATTAAGTATGGTATCGACGGCCACAGTTGTTTTTCCTGTTTGCCGATCGCCAATAATGAGCTCACGCTGGCCTCGTCCAATCGGTACAAGTGCATCGATCGCTTTGATCCCAGTTTGAACAGGTTCATGTATCGATTTCCGATCCATAACACCAGGTGCTGGAGATTCAACCGGTCGCGTCTGATCCGTATTAATCGGCCCCTTACCATCTATTGGCTGGCCCAAAGGATTGACCACACGTCCTAGTAATGCTTCACCAACGGGCACCTCCATAATTCGACCTGTTCGTCGAACTTCATCGCCTTCTCGAATCGAAAGGTGAGAACCAAGAATAACCACTCCGACACGATCTTCTTCAAGGCTTTGCACTAAACCCATTGTTCCATCTAAGAATTCAACAAGCTCACCAGACATGGCATTGTTCAAACCATAGATTTGGGCGATACCATCTCCTGTTTCGATAACGGTCCCAATATCCTGTATTTCCGTGTCATTCTGATAATACTTGATTTGTTTTTTTATCAGGGCGCTAATGTCTTCAGCTCTGATATCCATGCCATTTCACCCCTATCACCTTTTATATAACGGAACAAAATTCCGTTTCATTTTTTGAATCCGACCTTGAACGGACGCATCGTATACTTGTTGATTAACAATAATTTTAAAACCACCAATCACACGTGAATCAACAATATTATTTAATTTAAGTTGTTGGTAACCAAATTTTTGAGCGAACCGATTTGATATTTCCGCTTTTTCTTCCTCAGATAATGGTTCAGCCGTCCGTATTTCTCCAATAGCAGTACAGCGATCTTGGTTTAATAGTCGGACATAATGATCGACCATAGCAACAACATCTTTTTCTGCATGATGCTCAACCATGATCAATAAGGTCTTAACAACTTCGGCAGAAAAGGTTGTAAAAGTCGATTTGATAATACGTGCTCTATTCAGCCATTGCTGTGGATTCTGAAGGAAACCAACCAAATCTGATTTATCATGAAAAACCTCTCTAATCACTTGCAATTCAGATTCAATACGATCTTGATGTTCTTGTTCTTTAGCCACTTGATACAAGGCCTCGGCGTAACGTCTAGCTTTTAGACGGTTTTTCATGAGTTGTCCTCTCCTAAGCGATCCAAACGCTCTTGAATTAATCGTTTTTGATCCTCTGGACTAATTTCCTTTTGGATAATATCCATAGCTATTTGAAACGCGATATCAGCTACTTCTGATTGCATTTCTTGCAATACTTCTTGACGTTCGACAGCCATTTCCTCTTCAACGTCTTGTCTCATCTTTTTCGCTGTATCTCGGGCTTCAGCTAAAATATTTTCTTCTAAAGTGGTTGCCGACTTCTTTGCATCAATAACAATTTGTTTCGCTTCTTTTCGCGCATGTTCTAATTTCTGATCCGCTTCTTTAATCGCTTGATCTGCTTCGACTCGCTTCTCTTGAGCTGTTTCCAATTCTGTGGCAACAAAATGCTCGCGCTCTTCCATCACTTTAATTAACGGCCCCCAAGCGAAACGCTTCAGAAGAAAAATAAGCGCAGTAAAACTGACAAGTGTTACGATAATATTACCAATATGCAAACCACCAACGGCTGCGCCGATTACGACGTGTTGCACCATAGCCACTCCTTCCATAACAATAAATTATTCCACAATTACAATGTCCTTTATAAGATCATAAAGGCAACAACGACAGCAAGAATTGGAATTGCCTCTACAAGTGCGATACCGATTAACATGACGGTTTGGAGTGGTCCACGCAATTCAGGTTGACGTGAAATCCCTTCGATTGTACTTTTTACAATAATACTGTTAGCAAAACTTGCGCCTAATGCTGCAAAACTAACGGCAATAGCGGCTGCTATAGCTTCCATGTTTTTTCCTCCTCTAAATTCAGTTCAAGTTGTTGAGGTCCTGTAATTAGACAAACCTCTCTCTATATTGCCTTATTAATGGTTTTCTACTTTATGTGACATATAGACCATAGACAGCGTAGTAAAAATAAAAGCTTGGATAGCGCCGATAAACAAACTAAATCCTTGCCACAAAATCATAGGAATAAGAGCACCAATAAAGGCGATCGGTAGTGTAACAAATGCCATCTCTGCAATTAAACCGAGTAATATTTCTCCAGCAAATATATTACCGTACAAACGGAAACCCAGAGTCATGGTATTGGTAAACTCTTCAATTAACTTAAATGGCAAAATGAAGAATACAGGTTTGACAAAACTTTTAGCATACTTTTTTGTCCCCCGCATTTTTACACCATAAAAGTTAGTCATAATGATCATAAAACCTGCTAAGGTCAAGGTCACACCTGCATCAGCAGTTGGTGATTTCCACCAAATATCACCATCATAGACCCCAATAACGATTACACCCAAAATATTACTAATAAAAATAAACGTAATTAACGTCAAAGCTAATGGTAAAAAAACTTTACCGGTACGCCAATCCATCGAGTCATTAATGATCTTTTTAACAAAATCAACGACCCATTCCATAAAGTTCTGGATACCGGTCGGTTTCATCTTTAAATTGCGTGTTGCTAACACAGCAAGAATAAAGACAATCAAACATGAAACCACCATCATCATGGCACTTGACAAATCAATACTTAACCAAGGTATCCCAAATAGATTCTCAATAATTGGTGCACCATGATCCATTATTCTCACCTCTTTTCTCTATTTTAATGATTCGGTTTTTAAACGAACAAAGGCCTCAAGCAAGATAACAACGTACTTGAGCATCAGCCCCATAACCACTGCAAAAAAATTAATATAAGCATCGTATCGCCATGCTAACGCCACGACAAGTAAAGCTGAGCCAATACGGCTAATTGTCCCAGCTGTTGCAAATCGTCTATATCCCATGGCGACTTCAGCAATTTGATTAATATGTCTTTGCAGTAACCATAAATTTGTGTAGCTCGCTAAGCTTCCTAGCAACAAACCAAGCCATGTTCGTTGACCTAAAGTTAAAACCGTCCCAATAATCATGATCAATATCATGCCTTGAAGCCATTTCCTTTGGCATCTTATCATTTGTTGATAATGATCCATTTGACTACCTCCAACGTATTTCAACTCGATCTTTAAACCGAATAATCCCATTATAACACTCGTTGTCAAAAAAAGCGTATAGACATGAAAATTTCACAATTAAAAGCGGTTACATACTAATTATAGTTGAATATAGCGAACCTCTTGTTCTTAAATACAAGAAGAACCGTCGACAAAGTGAGTAAGACATTTGTGTCCGTTATCGTTCACCTAAATAGATTTACCTCTGTCCTCTATTTTGAGCTGGTTGTTTTCAGACGGTTATCAGCGATATAAACACCCCCCTTTGCCACGTCTAAGCGAAGGGGGCGTTTCATCTGAGGTTATAGGATCTACTTCATAAATGATAATGATGTTGGTAATAGTGAACGTCCTCATCTTTGATCACTGTGACATTAAATAGATAGTCTGCTTGATTTTTATATTCACTTAAATCTAATTGGACTTCTAACATCCCCGCTTCAGCATCTTCTTGCTCATAGACACGTCCAATATGCGCGTAGGTAAAGGGATCATAAACATCAATTATGATCTGATCACTCGTTTCTGCCAACTGTAACCGGCACTGATAACGATCCGGAAAAGCAGAGATAGGCTCAATCTCAAATCCAGCAACCTTAGGATAAGCTGCGGTTTGATTAATGAATAAATAAGGTAACTGATAGTGTTGATTATCAATTACTATGCTGAGATAATCTTGATGGATGCCCTGCTCCAGTTGATCGGGTCGTAATGTAACCGAAACCGGTAAATCTCTCGATTGTCCCGGTTCAATCGTGATTGTAGAAGGAAACCTCCAACTCATCCCCGCTTGGAGATTCGAGCGCTCAAATCGAATCGAAGTGGCTTGATCAGATACATTTTCTATTGTGAAATGATGTGTTTTAATTTCTTTTCTGTCTTGAACTAAACCGAGATTTGCCATTGGATTCTCAATAATAATAGGTGTGTTAATAGCAGCTTCAAGATTCACTTGCCCCATCCCTTGTTCTGTTGGGATTTGTTCAGGTAAATGCTCTGCTTGTGTCAACAAAGCGCCCTTCAACTGTTGAGGCGTCCAATTGGGATGGGCTTGCTTTAATACTGCTAATACACCTGTTACATAAGGTGCTGCCATACTCGTACCTTGCAAACTGGCATAGCCATCTGGGATGGTACTCAAAATATCAACGCCAGGAGCGACAACTTCGGGTTTTATTTGCCAACTCGTTGTAACAGGACCCCTCGAACTAAAACGAGCAATCTCATTATCATGTGTGACAAAGGTAGTTCTTAACCACAACTTCTTCTGGTCATGCATTTGTTTTACTAACCACTTGCCATCATCCTTACCAATGATAGCAGCGGGAGTTTCAGATAAATAATCTATGCTTGCTTCAATTTCCTCATCACTATCGTTATATATGAGTACCGCTTCAGCATTTGCTTCTTCAGCTCTAACCATCTTTTCAGTAAATGTTACTTCACCCCGTTGAAATAAGACAATATGTCCCGTCGCATCGGCAAGTTCCTCCGTACCAAGCCCGCCATCTACCACAGGATAGTCACGGGTTAGCTCCCAGTCAGCACTACCTGCCATTTGTTTTAGTGCCATTTTACGGTTGCGAGGAAACGCTTCTAAAATAGGTTCAGTATAGACTTGTGTCGACGCGCCAACAGAAATGGCGTCTGTTGCCGTTGCTGGTGAACCAACTGTCCATAGATCTGGACCGGTGTTGCCATTAGCAATAACAACAGAAACCCCCTTCTCAACAGCACGATTCACTGCAATACTCGTTGGCCAATCTGGTCCATTTACCGCATTCCCTAATGATAAATTAATAATATCCATGCCGTCATTTACAGCTCTTTCTAAAGCAGCAATTACTTGAATGGTTGTTCCCATCCCGCCTGGTCCTAAACCGCGATAACCATATAATTCAGCATCTGGCGCCATACCTTGAAAAGCACCATTCGCTGCTATAATCCCAGCAACATGTGTGCCATGAATAGTTGGTATACCTTGATCTGCTGTTGTTTCCATCGGATCATCATCAAAATCAACGAGATCGTAACCGCCTTTAAAATTCGGGGCTAGATCAGGATGTTGATAATCAATACCTGTATCAATCACGCCTACTTTTACACCTTTCCCTGTATATTCATCTTGATCGACTGATTTTATTGAGGTGGTTGGAACGGATATTGGCTCGGTGTGTTGTGGATTTACCGTATATGTAGTAATTGGATAAGCTTGCTTTACGGATTGATGTTTAATAATGCGTTCAAGTTGTGTTGATTTACCTTCGATAGCTAGACCTTGTAATAGCGTATCGAAGCGCTCGATTATTGTCACATTCGGAAAATCTCGCGCTAGTTCTGATTCGAATTTTTCAGTAGCTGTTTCAAGTTCAATTAATACACGACTGGTGTCAATGGCTGCATTTACTTGTGGTGTTATTGTTAAGGAGAGAAAAATGATTAGACTCATTATTGACGTTAACTTCACTATATGTAGTCCCCTTTTTAAATGTAGTATGTGATAACAGATCATTGATCATACATTTTTAACCACAAAAAAACACTCCCGAACAGGAGTGTTTTTGTCAAATACAAATGGTTCTATATGTAGTTATAGAGTAGTGATTCGGAAAGAAAAGATCGCGTTATTTTGTGCCGTACAAACGATCACCTGCATCACCTAAACCTGGGACAATGTAACCTTTTTCGTTGAGTCGCTCATCCATAGCAGCCAAATAGATATCGACATCAGGATGTGCCTCTTTAATAAGATCGACACCTTCTGGAGCAGCAATTAAACACATTAATTTAATATTTTGGGCTCCTCTTTTTTTGAGTGAATCAATCGCATCTTTAGCTGAACCGCCTGTGGCAAGCATCGGATCAACAACAATTAATTCTCTTTCCGCTATATCATTAGGCATTTTAATATAGTATTCCACCGGCATTAACGTTTTGGGATCACGGTATAAGCCAACATGACCGACCTTGGCGGTTGGGATGTGGCGAAGGACACCTTCTACCATACCAAGCCCTGCGCGTAAAATCGGGATGATTCCAATTTTTCTTCCGCTTAAAACATTCGATTCCATTTTTGCCACTGGGGTTTCAATCGTCACCTGAGTGACTGGTAAATCACGAGTAATTTCATAAGCCATTAAACCTGCGACTTCGTCAACAAGTTCTCGGAATTCTTTTGTTCCCGTTTCCGTTTTACGGATGTGGGTCAACTTGTGCTGAATTAGTGGATGATCCAATACAAATACATTTCCCATCGTTTGACCACTCCTCATTAAAATGATGTATCTATAAAAGTGTACTGAAATTTCACAACGCTTTCAAGTCATCTTAGTAGGAATTTTGTTGAAAAATGTTTTTTATCACAGATAATCGTCCTTAAAACGCCCATCTCGAAATAGAGTATAGATCTTATTTATTTTGACGAACACTAATGACCTGACTCATTCAAGTGAAAATCCTTTCTGAAAATGGACCAATAAATAACCGACAAGTGCATAAAGCCCTGTCGGTTATTTATTGGTTTAACGATATAAAGGGAATTGGTCTGTCAATGCTTTAACACGCGCGCGTGCTTCTTGTCGTTTCGTTTCATCCGCATGATGCTTTAACGTGAAAGCAATAATTTTCCCGACTTCCTCCATCTCTGTTTCTTTAAAGCCGCGCGTCGTTACGGCAGCCGTTCCAACGCGTACCCCACTTGTGACAAATGGACTTTCTGGATCAAATGGAATCGTGTTTTTATTCGTAGTAATACCCACATCATCAAGTGCTTCTTCAGCTTCTTTTCCTGTCAAGTTAAGACTACGTACATCAAGTAATAATAAATGATTATCTGTTCCACCTGAAATGAGACGTACACCTTCTTTTTCAAGTGCTTGAGCAAAAGCTTTAGCATTTGCTATAATTTGTTTCGCATAGTCAGCAAAATCAGGGGCAAGTGCTTCTTTAAAAGCAGCCGCTTTTGCTGCAATGACATGCATAAGGGGACCGCCTTGGATACCAGGAAAAACAGCTTTATCTATTTGTTTCGCATATTCTGCCTTCGTTAAGATCATACCACCCCGTGGGCCACGCAATGTTTTATGCGTCGTGGTCGTGACAAAATCTGCATAAGGAATCGGATCTGGATGTTCACCGCTTGCGACCAAACCAGCAATATGCGCCATATCAACCATTAAATAAGCCCCTACTTCATCAGCAATACGGCGAAACGCCTTAAAGTCAATTGATCGCGGATAGGCACTAGCGCCAGCGACAATAAGTTTTGGTTTAACAGCTAATGCTTTTTGGCGTACCACTTCGTAATCAAGGGTTTCTGTTTCTTTATCAACACCATATTCTTCGAACTGATAAAGCTTTCCACTAAAATTAACAGGGCTTCCGTGGGTTAGATGACCACCATGTGATAAATTCATGCCAAGTACTGTATCACCCGGTTGCAAAAAAGCATGATAAACAGCCATATTAGCTTGTGCACCTGAGTGTGGCTGAACATTAACATGCTCAGCGCCAAACAATTGCTTGGCACGATCACGCGCTAGATTTTCTGCGATATCGACATACTCACAACCACCATAATAACGTTTATCAGGATAACCTTCTGCATATTTATTTGTTAACACAGATCCTTGTGCTTCCATCACTGTTTCAGATACAAAATTTTCTGAGGCAATCAACTCAATTTTATCATGTTGACGTGCCCTTTCTTTTTCAATTGCTTCAAATAGTTCTATGTCGTGAGCTTTTACGTTTTCCATCTTTCTTCATCCCCTTATCTAAATTGAATATTCCTTAATTGAAGCTGTATTATCTATAGACTGCACGCTCTCCCCCAATTAACTTAGGACGTGTATAAGCCGCGTTCACACGCGCGTGACCGATCTGATTTTGTTCTAACCTTACAGGAACAGCTACATGTTTAATATGCATGCCAATCATGGAATCACCAATATCAATACCTGCTTCGACTTGAGCAAATTCAATTAAAACAGGATCATCAAGGTTGCGATAGGCATAAGTAGCCATTGCCCCTCCTGCTTTTAAGGCTGGCACCACATGAACCGGATCATAACCTTTAGCTTCAGCAAAATTACGTTCAGTAACGAGGGCACGATTTAGATGTTCACAGCACTGGAATAATAGAACCACCCCTGTTTTTTCTTGAAGTTGCTTCATCGCCTTAAAGATACGCTCAGCTACTTGCTCATTACCCAATGTGCCAATCACATGACCCATGACTTCACTTGTTGAACAGCCGATGACTAGAGAACACTTTGTTTTAAAGTTGTCATTCGCTAGCCATTCTTTAACAAGTTGACTAAGTTGCTGATCAAGCTCTTCACAATTTAGTGGTTCAGTTTGATTTCGATTCATATTCCGTCACTTTCCCAATACGTCGCGCATGTCTACCACCTTCAAATTGGCCACCAATCCAAGTCTTTACGATTTCTTTCGCTAGATCGACACCAATAACACGTGCACCCATTGCCAAGACATTAGAATCATTGTGCTCTCGCGTTACACGTGCTGTATAAACGTCATGAACAAGCGCACAGCGAATGCCTCTGACTTTATTAGCTGCTATCGACATGCCAATACCTGTCCCGCAAATGACAATACCACGATCATATTTGCCTTCAGCCACCTTTTCTGCGGCTGGAATCCCATAATCTGAATAATCCACAGAATCTGGACAACCACACCCGATATTATCGACTTCAATATCTAGTTCTTTCAGAAAGGCTTCGATTTCACTGGCTAATTCAAACCCACCATGATCTGATGCTAGTACGACTTTCATCCTTACACACACCTCTCAGTCATTATAGTCTCTTATATTGTACTCATTTTTCGACAGAAAGAACAGTTGCTTTATTATTATTCTGACAATTTTTTTATTAACGTCTCAATCGCATCATTAATTTCGGCCAATGTCTCTTGATAGGCTTGCTGATCCATCCCAAGTGGATCGGCAATATCATAGTTTGGTAACTCTTTCTCTATACGTTCAATTTCGTCTTGTTCTTCTCTTAAAAATGCTCTGAGTTGTTGCTCTGTTTGTTGGTGGCCATGTTCTTCATGAACAAGCATGCGTTTCTCTTCCAAGTTAAGGTAAGCTTTCTTTAAGTCTTGCCATTTCTCATCAGCGTCATCACTTACATATTCCTTTAATGTAAACAATTTTTCAAAAGCACGCGAATATTGAGTAGCAACGACTTGTTTATGTTGACGCGTCATCGTTAAGATCAAATCAGCCCAATCCACCAGTTGATCATTAATCCGTTGTGATGATTGCCCTTCAAAATCAAGCTCCATTGATTTAAGCGCCTTAACCGTCCCCTCACTTGTTGGTATACCGTCAACAGTTGAAATACCTGCTGATTTCACATGATGATTTGTTCTCGCCTTCATTATCGCTTCTGCCATTGGACTTCGACATGTATTTCCTGTGCAGACAAATAGAATATTCATCATTTCTCCCCTTTTCGCAAGTATGATTAGCTAAATAATAACATACTCGCTCAATATCGACCAAATGACTTATTCTTAGAGGTTAACAGAAAATAACAAAAGCTAAAAGAACATAAAGCACGGAGCAATAGCGAAAACAAAAGCGTCGACTTAACATATCTTCCTTCGAAATCAAATAAGTGTTCCGTGTAAAAAAGGGCGGGACGAAACAAAAATGATTGTCTAAAACACGAACGGTTCTTTCAAAAAGTCATTGCAATGTGAAATAGACTCGCTTTCTGCGGGCACGGCCTCAGCTAACTTTAGAAGCAAAACCCGCTTCTAAAGTGGATCTTCGGACTCGTGCTATTCCCGCAAGAGTCTCCTCTATTTCAATTGCTATAGAACGTGTGGTATATACAGGTAAATTAGTCGGACAAAA
>NZ_JH976434.1:698242-849981 GCF_000306965.1 Amphibacillus jilinensis Y1
ATATATACAGATAAAAAGCCGAACAAAATAGTTAATATACTATCCCCTATTATGTTAAGACATTTATTTTAGTCTCAAACTGTCCACGCCATCATTCAATTGTCCAATGTTATGTTAATTATTAGTGTGATTGTCAACAATCATAACTTCCATAATAATGAGATCACTAACCCTTTTTTATACATTTACCTATCTTTATTTAATCTCAGTAGTTAATTTCTCAGTTGTCTTGTCTTTAAATCTTCAAATTAGTGCTATATAGCAATTCATATGACTTTCACCATTTCAAATCAATCGTTACCTCAAGTTCATTAATTATTAAACCCTTACTATCTTTTAACACAAAAGTAGCTACTTCAAATGGTTCATCTTCCAGTATTAGATACCACATTTTAT
This sequence comes from Amphibacillus jilinensis Y1, assembly GCF_000306965.1. Lineage (GTDB taxonomy): Bacteria > Bacillota > Bacilli > Bacillales > Amphibacillaceae > Amphibacillus_C > Amphibacillus_C jilinensis. Next base: position 698,639 of record NZ_JH976434.1, read on the forward strand.
CTCCATGCTCACTTTCTATCACTTCTGCTTTAAACTGTCGATTATCATCTGTCCTAACAATTACCTCATCTATCTTGTTACTCAGTTTCCCTTGATATAACTTAACGTTTTCAAACGCTGAAAAATTGCAGCTGAATTTAACCTCATCATACTCAATGTAGTTACTAACAGCCTTATTGAACTTCCAAATTAACCCTTGTTTCTTAAGCTCTATTACACCAAGATGGTCTTGATTCGGGTAACCCCAAGTATAAAAAGCAAGGGCTTGATTATTATTGATTTTATGAATTTTGTAGACATCATTTTCTGTATGATTTAATTGGTAGATTATTGTTTCAACCTTCGCATCCAGTTTATTATCACTTTGAATCTTTACAAACAAAGAAATCAGAATAATACCGAAGATAAAGATAATGATGATTTTTTTCTTAACACTCATGGTATGCCCCTTTTCAATTTAACTTTCGGTAAAACTTATTCAATATCAAGATCAACTAATATTTCACTAAAGTACTGACTTTCATAGCTGTTATACAAAATATAATGAGAAATTGCTCCAGAACTAGCTCTTGCTTCATCTGGTGGTATAGTTGATTCCTCATACATTTGATCAACAATGGCTTGCATATGTTCACTGTTATTCTCCAAAACTTCGTCAACTTTAAACCAGTTATTCTCTTTAATTTCTTGATGAGGATAAATAAACTCGGGTGCATATATAGAAATCGCTTTCCATCGTGATAATAAATCGTAAGTGTATTGTGTAGAACGTAAATCAACATCAATCGGATCGTTTAAACGGTTATACATAATATCTAATTTATATTTATTAACTAACGATTGATATTCTGATAGCACCTGCTCATTCTTTTGTTCGTGTATGAGCGCTTTTATGTAAATGAACGAAATGAATGATAAAGAGATGACTAGAGCTAATATGATAAGTGCTTTAAATTTCCTTGTAGCTAGCATTTTATTTCACCCTCTTTTTTGTACTAATTTTTCACCAACGCTTTTAAAGTTTTATCTTTATCTATATTTCCTAATCTAATATATGAAAGCAATTCTTCATTAAGGTGATCAGCCATTCTCAGGTTTCAGCTATATAAGTACGCTTCAATAAGAGTTATTTCAACATTCAAATGGGATTGCAGTTATCTTCTACAAGAATTTCGTCCTATTAAAAAAAATTAGTAACCTTATATATAGTTACTAAGCTCCTCGCCATCATTCAATTGTTATGGTTCGCTGTAAATTTCCGTTGGGTTGTTCAGTTACTTCGATTATTTCGACAACTTCGCCTTCTTCATCATATGTCGTTATGATTGCATTTGAAAGATCTTCTGTGTCTGAATAGTAATACCAAAAAGGCTGATAGTACTCATCCACCTCTATTCTTCCCTTATGAACCTTTTCATTCTGGGTTAATATTTCAACATTTACGACAGAAGCAGGAATTCTTTGAAAGAGTATGGCATAGTAATCTAATTGAATGAATTGTATATCCCCTGTAAACCCTTCGGTTACTCCTCTTACAAGTTCCCAATTAAAACTTTCCTTGTTTAATTCCATTACTGCTAATTGATCCATACCATACCATCGATAAAAAGCTATTGCTTCTTTATTATTTGTTTCACTATGATAAATGGTAACATCCCTATGTAAGAAATGATCAATTTCTTGTATAATTAGTATGGCATCACTAGGCCGAAACAAAAAACTAAAGGAAATGGCAATAACGAAGACCACTATACCAATTTTAAATTTAACTTTAAATTTATTCGGCATGTTTGTCACCGTCTCCTTCACTATTGCTATAGTAATACTCTCTTTTATTTGAAAATATCATAGTCAACTCCTTGGTCATTAAATAATTGTTCTAAATCCTCTTCTACATATAAAGAGTCTGAGTAAATAAACCATTTTATCGAGTCTGGATGCACAGATTTTTGCTGTAATTCCTCATTTAAATTTCTATAAAACGCTTTATATTCTAAACGCTGATCCCACAAAATCTCACTAACAGCTACCCAATTGTTTTCATCAATCTGTTTGCTAGGTACTTCAAAAATGGGCACGACTTCTGTTATAAGACTTAATTTATCTATGAGTATTTGTGTATCCTCAGTAGGATATAAATCGATATTTAATACACCATCTGTATTTTGGATATGTATTCCTAATGAGTATCTAACTGCTACCCATGACAAACTTGTGCGTTCTTCGCTTTCAATTTGTTTTGCTTCATCATGGTCATATTTACCATAAAGAAGTAGTATTAAGACTATCAATCCAACAACTATGCTGAGCGCCTGACGTAATTCTTTATCCAATTCGTTCACCTCGTTCATTTTAAAATAATAACTTCTAAGCAACTCTTCCATTATACAGGTTTATTGGTTAATTTTTGAATATGACTAAAGAAGGGAGTTTTAATGAGGGAAATCTTCACTAAGGTATGACGACCTAGGTTCATAGAATGAGGAAGCCTTAGTTAATTGATTGGAAATCTCTTTAAAACACGAAATGATTTACTTATAATAGAAAAATGCTACTTGATCGCTTTCTCTTCTTTATGTTCTAGCGCACAAAAAAGAGGAGCCTCTAGACTCCTCTTTAAAATATAATATATAGACCAAGAAAGCAGAGAATCACACCGCCTAACCAATCAAATGACCGACCTATGTTACGTTGTACCTTCTTGCCAATTAACAAACTTAGCCAAGTCAATGTGGTCGTTATCACCCCAAACATTAACAACGTCAATGTTGCTTCAATACCCGACATCCCTAAACTTATTCCTACTGGGAAACTATCGATACTTACTGAAAAAGCAAGCAAAATAATCGCCATAACATTCAATGTTGTTTGCCGTTGTTGTTGGTAATGGTAATGCTCACCAAATGTATGAATAATCATATAAGCACCTAATCCAAAAAGGAGCAACCCACTCATTATTTCTGTCACATTAGCTACGCGTTCAAAGAGAAGTGAACCTAATAAAAGACCGATTAGTGGCATGATGATATGAAAAAAACCGATCCAAAGCCCAATTACAGCAATTTTCTTGAGACGGATTTGTTGTAAGCCGATGCCTAAACAAACCGAAAAAGCATCAAGCCCTAAAGCAAAGGCAATAAAAAATTGGGTGGCTATTGAATCGAGCATGAAATATCCTCCTTAAACGGACAGGCTACTCCATCTTATGTATCTCAAGCCAAAAAAATAACAGGTTTATATGTTGCTATTTCACCGGTAACTCTATAAAATGAGCCTTCAATCCGAGCGTTTTTTCGCTCGTGTCCCTTCTATTATAGGTGATCTCTACTCGCTATTTTGAGCCGGACGTTTTACGAACGGTTATCTACAATAAAGGTTGCCGCCTTCTTTAAACGATTCATAATAGCTTGACCTACCCCATCTTCCGGAAAACACTCAGCTAAAATAACATCTACATGACTTTCTTTAAATCCCCTTAAGGATTGGTATAACTGAGCGGCTACGGTAGACAGGTCAGCAACTGAGCCACACATTTGCACTTGATCCGCTGTTAATACACTGGCCAACTCTTCACTAACAAGAAGCCCCACTTTTTTTCCTTCACGTTGATAATCGATAATTTTTTGTTTAAAAAATGCTTGATCACCGGCAATTAAAATTAACGGGACCTCAGGTTGGTAATGTGTATACTTCATTCCAGGAGCTTGAGGTTTGGCATCGTCTTGATCACAAGTCGCATCTTCAACCACTTGGTCTAATACAGACTCAATTTGTTGGCGCGTAATGCCACCAGGACGCAATATTCGCGCCATATCACCAGTACAGTCAACAACGGTTGATTCCACACCGACTCCTGTTGTACCACCATCAAATATCGCTGCTATTTTGCCATTTAAATCTTGAAAAACATGAATAGCACTTGTCGGACTAGGCTTTCCAGATAGATTTGCACTTGGAGCGGCAATCGGTAAATTAGCAGCTTTTATAATTGCACGAGCCGCCGGATGATCAGGAATCCGAATACCTACAGTTGATAAACCTGCCGTTACATTAGCTGCAATCGTTCCATTACTCGGCAAAATAACAGTAAGCGGACCCGGCATAAAAGCCTTAATTAATTTATCAGCTATGGGGGATATCGTTGATGTATAAAGAGCAATTTGGTCTATTTCGGCTACATGAACAATTAGCGGATTATCAGCTGGACGTCCTTTTGCTTGGAAAATCTTTGCTACCGCATCCTCTTGAGATGCATCTGCACCTAACCCATATACCGTCTCTGTTGGAAAAGCAACCACTTCTTGCGCTCTTAACAATTGAGCTGCTTCCTCAATAGACTGATCATTCCACATCAAAAAAGTTGTATGCCCTGACATGATTGCCTTCACTTCCTTCTCATTCAATGTTGTTATACAAAGATTATCAACAAGTTGCACACAACTTATCCACAATTTATCCTTTTACACACTTTTTTTCATCTATTTTGTTAATAACTAATTAATTATTTTAGCGGTATATTGAATTTTTAACAAGTAAATCATTTGGAAATTAATTATCCACAAAAAAAGTGGATAACATCGGTCGTTACCCACAGGCATATCCCCAAGTATTACATTCATCTTTCCAATGCTTAAACCCAATCCATGTTAATAACTCAATGATATCTTGATGCTTAGTCTCAACCACAAGATAATGCTTGTGATTATCTTCAGCAATTTCTATAATTTTATAAAACATTTCAACAAGATCCTCTGACTGATCTAATGTCGTAATCACAAATGTGGTTAACTTGATCACTTGATCATCTAATGGATGTAGTGCAAAAAAACCGATCGCCTGTTGATCATCTTTTATCAAATAAGCTTGTTGGTCTCCACTTATCCGTTTCGAAACCTGTTCAAATGGCGTATTGTTAAGTTCACTAACCGATTGCAACCGAATCATATGCATGTCTCTTTCCTCCCAATCATTCATAGTTAATCTATTCTATGAAAGATAGAGACATACTATGCTAGATTAACGAAACCATTCCAGAAAAAAGAAAGAAACGTTAACAGATTCTTGCTCATCCTCATTATCCTTTGGTTCTACCGTTGTCCCAGCTGAAAAATCAAGAAAACATAAGGGAGGAAACAATACACACCACCAATTTGAACCTTGACCTTCACCTAATGTAATTAGAATGGCTTCATACTCCCCAGCAGGGTAGACATAATGATCATACAATTTAGCTGGAAAAGAAACTTGGTCATTGTACTCTACTTGATAAGACATCGTAGAATCAAATTGATTTAGTGTAGCTGCCACTATTTGTTCAACATCATCAAGACGGTCTTGAATGATAGCACGTGCTGCTTCAATATCGGTTAAATCTGAAACCCATTCAGTAATTTCAGCATTAACCGCATCACGAACATTGTGCTTAATCAATTGGTCTTCTTCATCATCACTTTCTGCGAGTATTCGTAGACGAATAGCCTCATCTGGAATGACTTGATAATCAGACAATGGTATCTGCGTTGATAGATTAAATATTGATAGAATGATAGCAATAATGGCACGAACAAGGACTGGCATGGTTTGTTCCCCTCTCGTTTTTTAACTTTACCTTAAGTATCAACAAGTTGAGAGGAATTTAAACGCATTTTTTTGCAAAAACAATCCGGTCTTTCCCATTAAGATCTTTAATGATCACCACATCACTTTTTGGAAACGTATTTTTCACAAGAGCCTTCACGTGTTCACCTTGTTGATCACCTATTTCAAACGCAAGACAACCTTGTTTAGCCAAAAGCTTCGGTGCGTTGCTAATAATTTGTTGATAAGCAGCTAAGCCGTCTTGATCAGCGAATAGGGCAAGGTCCGGGTCAAAATCTTTAACCGTATCAATTAAGTGGTCCTGTTGACTCCATGAAATGTAAGGTGGGTTAGAAACAATTAGATCAAACTGCTTCCCTTGGTTTAGCCATTCTTCTAAAAAATTGCTTTCTCGAAATGTGATATCAGCCTTTAAGGCTTTAGCATTTAAGCGGGCGACTGCTAATGCATCTGCTGAGATGTCGCCAGCTTCTATTGTTAAAGATGGCATCTCCAATTTTAAAGTAATGGCAATCACGCCACTACCCGTTCCAACATCCAACACGCTCAGTGGCTGGGAGCGTTGCTTAACTTCACCCAGCACATATTGAACGAGCTCTTCTGTCTCAGGTCTAGGAATAAGGACATGCTCGTTAACAGCAAATGTTCGCCCATAAAACTGTTCAACCCCCGTTAAATGTTGGACAGGTATGCCTGTCTCAACATGATGCTTTAAATCTGCTTGAAAAGCCTGATATACCGCTTGAGGAATCGGTGATCTTAACTCCATCAACAATTGGACCTTCGAATATTGTAGGTGATGCAGTAATAGAATTTCCGCTACTTTGGGTTCGCGATGATGCTGTTGTAAAAAAAGAAAAGCCCTATTAAGGACTTCTTGAATCGTCAGGTTCATGTTCACTCACCAATCTGTTCCATCTTACTTGTTTGTTCTTCCATAATTAATGCGTCGACAATTTCACCTAGCTTACCTTCTAGTATCTGATCCAACTTTTGAATCGTTAAGCCAATGCGATGATCTGTCACACGATTTTGAGGAAAATTATATGTTCTAATGCGTTCTGATCGATCACCAGTCCCCACCGCGGATTTACGATTTTGATCAAATTCTGCTTGAGCCTCTTGTTGATATTTATCATAAATGCGGGCGCGCAAAATCTTCATTGCTTTCTCTTTATTCTTGATTTGTGATTTCTCATCCTGCATCGATACAACAATCCCCGTAGGCTCATGTGTTAGACGCACAGCTGACATCGTTGTATTTACACTTTGTCCTCCTGGACCACTTGAAGTAAACGTATCTACGCGAATGTCTTTCTCCTGTATATCAACTTCAACTTCTTCGGTTTCAGGTAAAGCAACAACAGTGGCTGTCGACGTATGAATACGTCCTCCAGATTCTGTTTCGGGAACACGTTGAACACGATGGGCACCACTTTCATATTTCAGCTTAGAATAAGCCCCTTTTCCATCAATCATAAAAATAATTTCCTTATAGCCACCTACCCCTGTAGAATTGGACTCCATTACATCGACTTTCCAGCCCTCGGCCTCTGCATAACGATTGTACATACGAAATAAGTCACCTGCAAATAAAGCTGCTTCATCTCCTCCAGCAGCCCCTCGAATTTCCATAATAACACTTTTATTGTCATTTGGATCCTTTGGTAAAAGTAGAATTTTTAACTTCTCTTCAAGTTCAGGCATTTGTGGCTCAAGCTCTTCTATTTCTAATTGAACCATCTCTTTCATATCAGGATCAGATTCTTCATTCATCATCTCTTTGGCGCCTTGCAGCTGCTCAGAGACATCTTTATATTGACGGTAAACTTGAACAATGTCAGATAAATCCGCTTGCTCTTTTGAATACTCACGTAATTTTGATGTGTCACTAATGATTTCCGGATCACTTAATAATTCATTTAATTTCTCATAACGCGCTTCTAACGATTGTAATTTATCAAGCACAGGTTCCACCTCATTTAATTAAGTCCTAAGTTTTATTATATAATAGTGCGCATAGAGCGTCAAAATCAATAATTTAAGTATAGAGCTACCTGCTTAGTTTTCGTACCGTATACGATCAGAGAAAACAAACGTTCAAATCTTTTAATCAGACGTGAACGTGTATCAATACAACGAACCAACAAATCAGTGTCGTTGAGTAAAGCAAGACATTAGCGTCCGCTAGCTTCCACCTAAATAGATCATCTTTGCTCTCTATTTCGTGGCAAGCATTTTACGGATGGTTATTTGTGATAGATCAGCAACAAATCTTTGCAACATTGTGCAAAATGTCTAGTGCTTCTCCTCTTCCATTGATTTAATTTTAGTCTCAGGCTTAGGCTTGTTTGGTACTTGATGGCAATGGCGGCAACGTGGCTCATATGATTCCGATGCTCCGACTAATATAACTGGATCATGGTAGGAAGCCGGCTGTCCATCTATTAATCGTTGTGTTCGACTAGCTGGTGAACCACACTTTGTACAAATAGCATTTAATTTCGTGACCGATTCGCTTAATGCCATCAATTGTGGCATTATCCCAAACGGTTCTCCTCGGAAATCAGTGTCTAAACCGGCAACAATGACTCGGTGGCCTTGATCTGCTAATTGTCCGATAATATCAACAATAGCCTCATCAAAGAACTGAACTTCATCAATACCGACAACATCAATATCACTGTTCATTTGCTCAATAATTTCAGCAGCACAAGTAACTGGACGAGCTAATATGGAATTGCCATTATGTGAAACAACAGACTCTTCATGATAGCGATCATCAATAGCAGGCTTAAAAACCCTAACTGACAAATGACCGTATGTAGCACGACGGACGCGACGAATAAGTTCTTCTGATTTCCCTGAAAACATACTGCCACAAATAAGTTCAACCCATCCACTTTGCTTCATGATGTACACGATTTCGTTCCTCCTCAATATCGAAAGAATAGCTTCAATCTCTATTTATCATTGCGGTAAAATAAGCTACTCCTTCTGTATCATCTATCCCTTAATTTCATCATTTATCCATTAAGCAGTAGATGCGTTGCGTTTTTACTAATAAATTAACGGCCTCACAAATCAACGCACCACTCATTTATTTTCTACTCTTAAAGTTAAAATAAAAAACAGGCACATAAAAATCCATTTGCCTGTTTTATGTCATGTAAACTAGCTCTCATCAAGATCGAACCCTAATGTTAGACAAAACGAACCTTCAATCAGTGGTCGTTTAGTAAATCAGGACATTAGCGCTCGTTAGCCCCCGCCTAAAAAATTTTCTCCCGGTTGCGGTTTGAGGCAAAGTTTTATAATAAAAAAAGGATTAAGACAAGCCATCCCTTAATTGGAATGGCCGTCTATACTAACTAGCAATTCTAGTTAATGTTATATTTTTTCTTAAAGCGATCCACACGGCCACCAGCTTTATCAGCTTTTTGTTTACCTGTGTAGAACGGATGAGATTCTGAACTAATCTCAACACGGATCAATGGATACGAATTACCATCTTCCCATTCAATCGTTTCATCAGATGTTTTGGTTGATCCGCTTAAGAATTTGTAGTCAGAGCTTGTATCAAGAAATACAACTTTTCTGTATTCTGGATGAATATTTTCTCTCATGTTTTTACAACTCCTTCTGCCCTGAATCCCTTGGAAACAGAGTTAATTTAAGTATGCTTAAAACCATTCTAGCAACGAATTCAAGCTACCTTTTTGCACACTTTAAAATTATAACAGTGTCATTCGGACAATGCAATAGTTAGTCTTAGAAAAACTTAAGTTCACGTCACTCGAACGGTTAAAGTCATTATTAAGATTTACGCATTGTCCCTTTTCGTTTCATTTCTTCGATAAGTTGTTGATAAAATATCTCATTTGATTTCGTTGAGCGAATCTTTCTTAGGAAACGCTCGAGAAAATCAGGTGAGTCTTGCATACCTTTACGAATTGACCAAATCATATCAAGCTTTTCTTTAGAAAGTAATAGTTCCTCACGGCGTGTACTTGAGCGAAGCAAATCAAGTGCAGGGAAGATACGACGTTGAGCAAGTGAACGATCAAGATGCAGTTCCATATTCCCTGTCCCTTTAAACTCTTCATATATGACATCATCCATCCGAGATCCGGTTTCCACAAGGGCTGTCGCCAGAATAGTGAAACTCCCACCTTCTTCAATATTACGTGCTGCTCCAAAGAAACGCTTCGGCCTATGAAACGCTGCTGGATCAATACCGCCTGACAGTGTTCGACCACTTGGTGGAATAACTAAATTATAAGCTCTTGCTAACCGCGTAATGCTGTCCATTAGCACGACTACGTCTTTTTTATGTTCTACAAGACGCATCGCACGTTCTAACACTAATTCAGACACCTTAATATGATTTTCTGGTACTTCATCAAATGTTGAGCTGACGACATCAACATTTGGATTAACCGATCGCTCTATATCAGTAACCTCTTCGGGCCGCTCATCAACAAGTAATATAATAAGTTTAACATCAGGGTGGTTCTCCGTGATACTGTTTGCAATCTCAGTTAATAACATGGTTTTACCAGCTTTAGGCGGTGCCACGATTAAACCACGCTGTCCGAAACCAACCGGTGTTATCATATCCATTATACGAGTAGAAATATCTTTAGATTCGGTCTCAAGTTGCATCATTCGATTTGGATAAAGAGGGGTTAATGCAGGAAAATGAACACGTTCTTTAGCTAATTCTGGATCTTCACTATTAACAGCGTCAACATGCAATAATCCATAGTAGCGCTCATTTTCTTTAGGCGGGCGTACCTTTCCGGACACTTTATCACCGTTTCTTAAATCAAAACGACGAATTTGAGAAGCTGATATATAAATATCTTCTGCACTCGGAGAATAATTAATCGGTCTGAGGAATCCAAACCCTTCTGACGGGATAATTTCCAAAATACCATCCATAAATAAATAACCACTTTTTTCTGCTTGCGCTTTTAAAATTGCAAATATAAGTTCTCGTTTTGTTAATTTTGCATAGTAAGACACTTTAAATTCTCTAGCTTTTGTATAAAGATCCTTTAAAGTCATTTCTTCCAATTGTGAAATTGTTACTTCAGACACGTAGTCATCACACCTATCCTATTGTTTTTTACACTATCGGTTTATATTGGGATTTATTAAATCAGAAGAGCTCGGATCGAGAGATAATCCAGAAGTACAACGCAGTTATGTTTATCGTACTCTTTTTACAACAATTATTCAACCACTTTGTGAAAATTTAGTATATAGAAGAGGAAATACATTGTGGGTACAGGTGTGCTTTCCCTAATCAAGTTTGTGCGTGATCACACATTTATATATCATATGTGGTTAACCTTGAGGAAAATCAAATAAAATAAACCTTCAATTAGTGGTGCGTCTCATTCTCCTCCCACTGATTGGTCGTTGAGTGGATCAGGATGGCCGTCCGTTAGCTCCCACCTCAATAGATTTGCTCTACTTTCTATTTTGGAGGTGGGCGTTTTACGGACGATTACCTGTGATAAGCCAAAGTTTTTAAACACTCTCTCATGATCATTTAATTTTGAAATTGCTCAATTTCTTGTTCGGTCATTTCTTCGCGCCAAATGTTGGCCCCTAGATTTGTTAATTTTTCAGTTAGTTGCTCATAGCCACGATCAATATGTTCTAAACCGGTAATCTCTGTTACACCTTCTGCGAGTAAAGCGGCAATAATTAAAGCTGCTCCAGCTCGCAAATCACTCGCGCGGACTTTAGCCCCTTGTAATTTGACAGGACCTGTTACAATCGCACTCGCTCCTTCTAACTTTATTGTAGCATTCATACGTCTTAATTCATCGATATGCTTAAAACGTGCACTATAGATTGTATCTGTCACAATAGAGGTCCCCTCTGCTTGTGTCAATAATGAAGTGAACGGTTGTTGCAGATCGGTTGGGAACCCTGGATGTACAAGTGTTTTAATATCAACAGCGGTGAGTGGATATGTTGCTCTTATCCTCAACTGCTCCTCCCCTTCTTCTATCTGCACGCCCATCTCTCTTAACTTAGCTAATAGTGGTTCAAGATGCTGTGGTATGACATTATCAATAAGTACTTCTTCACCTTGGGCAGCTGCCATTATCGTGTAGGTGCCTGCCTCAATTCGATCAGGAATAATCGTATGCATACAACCGGTTAAGGTATCCACACCTTCAATTCGGATTACATCTGTTCCAGCCCCTTTAATTTTAGCACCCATACTTGTCAAAAGCGTAGCAACATCAATAATTTCAGGTTCGCGAGCTGCATTTTCGATAACTGTTTTTCCTTTTGCTTTTACAGCTGCTAACATAATATTAATTGTTGCTCCAACACTGACAACGTCTAAATAGATTCTCGCTCCCTTTAGCTGTTCTGCACGTAAATAAACAGCTCCTTGTTCATTGGTAACTTGAGCACCTAAAGCTTCAAATCCTTTTATATGTTGATCAATAGGACGCGGACCAAGATGACATCCTCCGGGTAATCCAATCACTGCCCGTTTGAATCGTCCAAGCATCGCTCCCATAAAGTAGTATGAGGCACGTAGCATCTTGACTTTTCCATTAGGAAGCGGCATCGCTGTCATCGATGATGGATCAATATGCATAGATTCACCATTACGCTTTACTGTTCCACCAATCTCTTCTAATAGGGCACTTAATGTCATTACATCTGATATATCTGGTAGTCCTTCGATCACGACTTCTGAATCCGCTAAAATAGTAGCTGGCAATAGAGCCACTGCACTATTTTTAGCACCACCAATTCGGACTTCACCTTTTAGTCGCGTTCCACCCTCTACAAATAATTTTTGCATATTATAATAGCCTCACTTTATTAGATAATCGTCTTTTATCGTTATTGTTAGTTTATACGTCTATTTTAGATTAATGCGTAAATTAACATACTGACTCTATTATACAAACAATTATCATTTGTATCTACCTTTAAAATCTTTAGGGAGCAATTTTTACATGATTTGCGACTAATGTAACAGGTTATATGTAATTTATGTTACAAAACATCATAAAAACGAACCTTCCATTAGAGATTGTTTTCGCTCTTCTACCAGTGATTGGTAGAAGAGCGAATCAGGACAGTTAGCTCTCGCCTAAATAGCTTTGCACTAGTTTCAGGTTAACGTTTTTCGAACGGTTATCTATACTAAATTTCCATACGTTGATAACTTGTTTAATTAGAGTAAAAGTAAAGCTGAACTCTGGCAGTTTTAAGCTTATGCCAGCTTATTAAAAAGAAAAGAGGTTGTGACAAAACCCAGATAAAAAAGTTGAGGTTGGGACATAACTAGCCTCATTAAAAAGAAAAAGGTCACCCAAATGGGTAACCTTAGAAAAAACTTATGCTTTTTGTGAAGAACCAAATTCACGCATTTTACCAATAACTGTTTCTTTAATTGCATCACGAGATGGTCCTAAATATTTACGTGGGTCAATCATTTCTGGATTAGCTTCTAAGACTTCACGTACCACTTTAGCCTGTTGAATCTGGTTTTCAGTGTTTACGTTAATTTTAGATGTACCGTAAGAAATAGCTTTTTGAATATCCTTAGTCGGGATACCAGTTCCACCATGAAGAACGAGTGGTACACCTGTAGCTGCACCGATTTCTTCCATCTCTTTAAATCCTAAGTTAGGCTCGCCTTTGTATGGACCATGAACAGATCCAAGGGCTGGAGCTAAAGTATCAATACCCGTACGCTCTACTAGCTCTTGACATTCTTTAGGGTCAGCATAGATAATGTCGCCTACAACATCATCTTCTTGTCCACCAACGGTACCAAGTTCAGCCTCAACAGAAACACCATGTAAGTGAGCAAGCTCAACTACTTTAGATGTAACAGCAATATTTTCTTCAAACGGATCATGAGATGCATCAATCATAACAGAAGTAAAGCCTGCATGAATTGCTTTTGCACACTGATCAAAGCTTGAACCATGATCTAAGTGAATAGCAACAGGAACAGTGGTTCCCTGTGCTTCCATTACCGCTTTAACCATTGCTACGACAACGCCGTAGCCACCCATATAGCGGCCAGCACCTTCAGATACACCTAGGATTACTGGAGATTTCTCATCTTCAGCAGCTTGTAAAATCGCTTGAACATACTCTAAATTGTTGATGTTGAATTGTCCAACTGCGTAACTCCCCGCTTTTGCGTCTTGTAACATTTTTGTCATTGATACTAATGGCATGATTGTTCCTCCTTAAAAAGTTAAGAAAAATTTTGTAAGTATAAAGCCGGTCCAAAAAGGATTTTTGAACATGCTCATATAGCCAGTCAATTACAACGGTTGATTGGATACTCTATTAGCATACCAATTTCATTAAATAGGTGCAACAAAACTTGTCGCATGTAAACGTTTTCTGTGAAAAAATTTAACAAAATCATTATTTTTCCACAATCTTTATATAATAATTAGAAATAAAATGTTTTTTTGTTAATTTAATCCTGCAAAAGTTGATTAACTTGCTTTTTAGCATCTACTATATTAAATGGTTTGGAGAAATAGCCTTTAACTGATTTACAGCCCATTATTTTTGGTTTAATTTCATCTATAAGACCACTCATTACAATTGTCGGGATTTGATAACCTTCTGCTTCTAAATGGGCAATCACTTTACCCCCATTCATCATTGGTAACCGATAATCGATGATTAATAAGTCTGGCGGTTCATTTTCTACTGATTTAATAGCTGAGTGACCATCTTGACAACTACTGACACGATAGCCTTCACTTCGCATAATTTCTTCTAATAGAAAGCGAATTCCTTTTTGGTCATCAACAATTAAGACACTTTTGTCCATCCTATTCCCTCCAAATTTTGTTTATCATGCTTCACACTTGTAATATTCGTGGTTTATCGAGCATTATCCTGCAAATCCCTAGATTAAACACAAATCACGTGAATGATAACGCAGGATGAGGACATATGTGTATGACAGTGTTGTATTTTCTGCAACTACTGGTTAAGGCTTCTAAGTTGCTAACGCAGTCCAAGCTATTCGGTTTGGTGGTCTAGAGAGTAGGTTTCACCTATACTAAAATGCACTTTTGCTCAACAAAATATATAATATCAACATTCAAAAGTAGAAGTTGAGTCAATCAGGACATGAACGTCCGTTAGCTCACGCCTAAATAAATTGTGCTCTAATCTTTATTTTACAGACAGTTATCCGTAATAAAAACCGCCACTTTAACTCGTGTCACTTGCTATTTGCTTTTAAAGCATGAATAGCTAAAGTGATCGATAATTAAAGTGGCGATGCCTATGATAGGGTTATTTTACAACTGCTCCGATAAACCCAGAGAATAATTCTTGTGGTCTTGTCGGTCTTGATTTAAATTCAGGGTGAAATTGTGATGCAACAAACCATGGGTGATCAGCTAGCTCAATTGTTTCCACCAGTCTACCATCTGGACTTGTCCCAGAAAAGATAAAGCCTTCAGCTTGCATCGCTTCACGGTATTCATTATTGAATTCATAGCGATGACGATGACGCTCATAAACAAGGTCTTCCCCATGATAGGCCGCTTTTGTTTTGGTATCTTCCTGTAAACGACAAGGATACAAACCAAGGCGAAGCGTGCCACCCATATCTTCTATATCTTTTTGTTCTGGTAATAGATCAATAATTGGATGTGGTGTGCTTGGATCAATCTCAGCTGAATGCGCGCCCTCCAAGTTTAATACATGGCGAGCAAATTCAACTGTTGCGAGTTGCATACCTAAACAAATACCGAGAAATGGCACTCGATTTTCACGCGCATAACGAATCGCCACAATTTTCCCTTCGATACCTCGGTCACCAAATCCTCCTGGAACAAGGATACCATCTACATCACTTAAATAATCGTTCGCATTATCAGTCGTTACTTCTTCAGCGTTTATCCATTTCACTTCAACATCAACATCATACGGATACCCCGCATGTTTTAAGGCTTCAACAACAGAGATATAAGCGTCCGGCAATTCAACGTATTTACCAACTAATCCTATTGTTGTTTTGCGCTTAAGGTTTTGAACTTTATTAGCAAGCGCCTTCCACTCATTCATTTCTGCCTCTGGGCAAGTCAAACCAAAGTGATCACACGTGATTTGATCTAATTCTTGAGCCTGCAATGATAAAGGGATATGGTAAAGCGTTGCTGCATCTGTTGATTCAATAACATTACGCTCATTAATGTCACAAAACAGGGCGATCTTTTCTTTCATTTCTTTACTAACAGACATTTCTGAACGCAGAATAATGACATCCGGTTGGATCCCAAGCGATCGAAGCTCCTTTACACTATGTTGTGTAGGCTTCGTCTTTAATTCACCTGCCGCTTTAATGTATGGAACAAGTGTCGTATGGATATACATGACATTTTCCTTACCGATATCACTTTTAATTTGTCTGATCGCCTCAAGAAATGGTAATGATTCTATATCACCAACGGTCCCGCCAATTTCAGTAATAACCACGTCAGCATTACTCTGTTCAGCCGATTGAAAGACTTTATCCTTTATTTCGTTGGTGATATGTGGAATAACTTGAACAGTCCCGCCTAGGTAATCACCACGTCTTTCTTTTTTTATAACTGTAGAATAAATTTTACCTGTCGTTATGTTAGAGTATTTCGATAGATTAATATCAATAAATCGTTCATAGTGACCTAAATCCAAATCCGTTTCTGCACCATCGTCAGTAACAAAGACCTCTCCGTGTTGGTAAGGGCTCATTGTTCCTGGATCGACATTAATATATGGATCAAACTTTTGAATCGTTACATTTAGACCTCGATTTTTTAATAGTCGTCCTAGCGATGCAGCTGCGATTCCCTTTCCAATCGATGACACAACCCCACCAGTTACAAAAATATACTTCGCCATATATCATCCGCTCCCCATTTTTAAAAATTTTTCGTTTTCCTGTATAATCTCCAAGGTTATCAAATCTATGCTGACAATGGATGACATCCTTAACATATTGCCATGATTGCTAAATTGATGTACCTTCTCACACGCATGTATACATTATCCATATTCTAATCCCATTATTAATATAAGATTATTGCTAAATGGCTAACATAAAACGCACCTTCAATCAGTGACATTTTTGCTCTTCCCCCACTAATTGTTAGTTAAGTGAATCAGGACATTAGCGTCCGTTAGCTCCGCCTAAACAGATGATCTCTGCTCTCTGTTTTAAAACAGCGTTTTACGGACGCTTATCCGTGATAAAACAAAAACGTCCCCCTAATGAATTAGGGGGACGTAAAATAATATAAATATTATTTCGTAGAGCCCAAATAAAATATTACGCACTGATGCAAAAAAAGTCAAGCGTCTTTTTATTTACGGTCATCATCATCTTCGTCTTCTTCATAATCTTCATCTGCGTCTTCCTCATAGTCCTCTTCATCTTCATCATAGCTCTCTTCAACATCATCTTCTGCAATGTCATCACCAAGATCAATCTCATCTTCGTCATCATCATAGCTCTCTTCGACAAAATCAAGCGGTACTTCAGTTAAATCCTCATCGGTTTCATCGATCGAAGGTTCAACCTCTTTCTTCGTTGTCTTTCTTTTTTTCTTTTTCTTCTTCTTAGGTTCGGCTGTTATGTCTTCATCAATTTGTTCGACAGGATACCATACTTTTAAACCCCATTGACCTGAACCTATTGTAAGAAAGCGCCCATCAAGGTTAAGGTCGGTATAAAACTGCGCAATATAAGTTTCTTTTTCAGCTTGTGAAAAACTTTTTAGCTCGGCAACCTCATCAAATAGATCTTTATAATTTAATGCTTTATTCTCTTTTTTAAGTATCTTTGTTGCTAACTCAATCATTGAATACTCTTGTTGTTCATCAAGATTTAATTCGGCTAAGCTCACCGTCAAAGCACTCCCTTTATCTGAATTATTGTTCTATCGGTATGTAGAACTTTATTTGGTCTACTCATATGTCTCCAGTACATTATATGGGTATGCAATCTAAAATGCAATATTAATTCCATCTTGTGCAAAATCATCACTATTTATGCTTCGACAAAGCGAATTAACTGATCGATCTTTGCCACAGTTAGCTCACCTGAATTATCAAATATATGAATGTGATCATCAGGAATAGCCCAATTAATCGTTGGTATAAAGTTAACACGCGACTCATAATTCGTCCAATTGTTCAGTTTCCAAGTATCCCTTACGGTTCCTCGCTCTTCAATCCGTTCTCTTTGTTGCTTAATATCTTGTAGCGTGACAACAATTACTTTAACATCGACTTGCTGCTTTGTTTTCCCTGCTGCAGTTAGAACTTGATCAATCCAGTCCTTATTTTTCAATTCGGCTGTAAACGGTGAAATCATAAAGACATTTTGCCCGACACGTAAGTTTTCAATGCAAATATCTTTCGTTGTATCATACTCAAGATCACGAAGATTATCTTTATAAAATTGAGAATCTCGATCATCCTTATCAAGTCCTTGTTGCTCAAGAAAATGTTCGACAAAACGACCTCCGACTGTATCACGGTCAAGAAATGCACATGGAATCTCCTCTGCTATCCGTTCTGCCACTGTCGTTTTCCCAGTCCCTGCCACTCCAACAAAAAATACTAATCTCTGCATTTTTCTAGCACCTCTTTAATTTTGATTATTTTACTATATGTTAACGTATACAAAGATAAATTGCATTGTTTTTCTTTTTCAACTAATACTTAAAAAATATTGATTCTTTGGCTACTGACGTTAGTGAAAACTTTTGTCGACAACATTCACAAACATTCGAGTCGGATTATGCTACTTGAATGTTTGTTTTATTAGATGCCCTTTGGACTGGATTCAATAGATCTTAACTTAAAAAGAAATAAAATACGTCTTCATAGTTTTTGAAATGACGATAACCATAGGCGACACGATGAAGTCCTTTAACTTTATTGTCGATCCCCACGATCTATCCGTTATTAAAGGGCACATAAAACTGATCTTAATGTTAGACAGCTGTTGGCGTAACCGAATTCATTTCTATATCTGAGAAAGAAAAGACGCCAGCGAAGCCTAACCCCCATTTCACAAACGCGTGAAATTGAGATTTTCCTTCGCCAACGTCAAATAGTATACAACCTATTTTGTCATGATAAGATTTGCAACTATAATATTTGGTTTAATTTCTCCACATGCATGCCGATTTCTTCTACATGCTTTCAGGTGCGTTAACCCCAATAAGTCGAAGTGCATTAGCAAGGGTGATACGTACCGCTTCCATTAAGGCCAACCGAGCTTTCGTCTTTTCAGGTTGATTCGGCTCAAGTACTTTCTCTGCATTGTAGTAGCTATGGAGACGTGCTGCTAAATCAAACACGTATTGTGTCAAACGATGTGGTGTTCGATTGACGGCAGCATCAGCGATAACTTGCGGAAAATCACCAAGCTGTTTTAAAACCTCTTCTGCTTTGTCTGTCATTAAATGTTCCGCCAAATGATTCAAATCAACATGGAAACCTTTTTCTTCGGCCTGCTTAAGTAATGTACAGATACGCGCATGTGCGTATTGAACGTAATATACGGGATTATCATTAGACTCTGATTTTGCTAAGTCCATATCAAAATCCAAATGCGCATCACTCGACCGCATCACAAAGAAATAGCGCATCGCATCAATGCCAACCTCTTCCATTAATTCGCGAAGGGTTACTGCTTTGCCGGTCCGTTTACTCATCTTCACTTTCTCACCATTTTCAAACAAGTTCACCATTTGAATAATTTGAACTTCTAGTGTGTGCTCGTCATGTCCCAGCGCTTGAATAGCTGCTTTCATCCGTGGAATATAACCATGATGATCTGCTCCCCACACATTAATTAATTTATTGAATCCACGATCTAACTTATTTTTATGATAAGCAATATCTGGTGTCAAATACGTATATGAACCATCATTCTTAACAAGCACGCGATCTTTGTCATCGCCAAAAGCTGTTGTTTGAAACCATGTTGCTCCTTCATCCTTATATGTAAATCCTTTTTCCTCAAGTAATTGTAACGTCGGTTCAATTTCCCCCTCATCATAGAGTGACGTTTCAGAGAACCAGTGGTCAAAGGAAACCCGAAAATCAGACAGGTCTTTAGCTAGCTTGTCTAACTCATACTTTAATCCATGTTCACGGAAAAAAGCTCTCCGCTCTTGCTCTGGTTTATCCGCCCACTTTTCTCCATATGTTTCTGCAAGTTGTTCACCAATTGCAATAATGTCCTTACCATGATAGCCATCCTCTGGCATAGGATAGTCTTTACCAATCGCTTGCATATAACGAGCCTCAACAGATAAGGCTAAATTATTAATTTGATTTCCAGCATCATTTATATAGTATTCACGTGCCACTTCAAAACCAGCGGCATCTAACAAATGACTGAGGGTGTCCCCTACTGAAGCACCGCGAGCATGTCCAAGGTGCAAGTCCCCTGTTGGATTAGCAGAGACAAATTCCACCTGAACCTTTTCACCTAAACCTGTATTAGTACGACCGTAGTTAGCTCCCTCAGTTAAAATCAAAGGAACTAAACGTGTCAAATAACTGTTATCAATAAAGAAATTAATAAAGCCAGGACCTGCTATATCAACTTGATCAATGGAAGCCTCAGATTTATCTATTGCTTCGACAAGTTGTTCAGCAATCTGACGTGGTGCTTTTTTAGCAACACGCGCTAGTTGCATAGCAATATTAGTTGCATAATCACCATGACTTTTTTCCTTTGGTTTTTCCAAAATAATATCAGGTATTTGGTCCTCTGTTGTTAATTCTGCTTTCAAAACCGCTTTTTTAATTTCTGCTTTCAAACGATCTTGCATCTCCTGTACAATACTCATCTATTATCCTCCTCAATTGTCAGCCTTACTTTATGTTGACGTTCTGCTTGTTGATTTAATTTTGTCGTGTAATGTAGCACGAGTTCCCCTTTGTGAGTTGGTGTTAAAGGTTGATAGTCTATTTTTTCAGTATATGTTTCCATATGAATCACGCCGTACGGATGCCGATAGATATGCTCCGTTTTTTTTTGTCGAATAAACTGCTGTGTCATTTCGACAGCACCTGAACGTTTAATCGTTATTTTCTCCGATTTTATCGTTATCATCGTGTTCACTTCAGGTTGATCTTCTATTCGCTCTATAAATCGAATCACCGCTTGGGACTTTGATTGAAACCACTCTCCATTAGCTTCAACACACGTTAATTGTTGATCATTGTCTTCAACAATTTCAGTCTGCAATGTTATTTTAACAAAACTTTTCTCTTTATGCATATGACCATCCTCAAATGTTATCAGTACGTTTAAGTATAGAAATGATTTTAGCTAAACACAAGTATATTGGTATTTTTTCTTGAATTTTTTTTGACTATGTTAACCTATGAAAAACTTCGTTCTCGCATCTAAAGTCATTCAAGCATTCGCAGTACACGTCGTCGGTTTAATGACTTCGCTTCTTTACCACAGATAACTGTCCCGTAAAACATCCACATTAAAATAGAAAACAGCGTTAAATCTATATAGGTGGGTGATAACGGGCGCTAGTGCCCTGCTTCATTCAACGACCAATCAGTGGGTGCGACACGTCCTGCTAACTGTTTATTATTAGATTCTTATACTATCAACTTTCAAAGCTTATTTTTTCATTAAAATTCTCCTAACATGAAAAAAGACGAATGAAAAGTGATTGGGTTGCTACCCTTCATTCGTCCTAACTCATCCTATTTACTTTTCACTACGCTCATTATTTAACCCAACCTAGCAACATTTCACGAACACAT
The DNA here is from genome assembly GCF_000306965.1 of Amphibacillus jilinensis Y1. GTDB lineage: Bacteria > Bacillota > Bacilli > Bacillales > Amphibacillaceae > Amphibacillus_C > Amphibacillus_C jilinensis. The sequence goes on from NZ_JH976434.1 coordinate 720,071, forward strand.
TTACTTGCGACAATAGCCGTTTGTTCTGTTGGATCATAGGCTGGTGCAACTTCAACTAAATCTGCACCGACAATATTAACATTAGCGTTTGCCAATAGATGTATCGCTTCAAGCAATTCTTTAGCGTTAATTCCACCTGCTTCTGCGGTGCCGGTACCAGGCGCATAAGCAGGATCAAGAACATCAATATCAATCGTAACATATAGGTCTGAACCAGCTAAATTCGGCAATACTTCTGCTAATGGTTTAGCTACATCATACCTTGCCATATACATTCCACTTTCTTTAGCATACGTAAATTCTTCTCTCATACCTGAACGAATCCCGAAAGAGTAAACGTTAGGAGCACCTATTAAATCACAAATTTTTCGAATTGGGGTAGAATGAGATAATACTTCTCCTTCATACTCCTCCCTCAAATCTGCATGTGCATCAATATGAATCACTTTCAAGTTAGGGTATTTTTTATAGACTGCTTGAACGACTGGCCATGTAACCAAATGCTCACCACCAAGTCCTAAAGGAAACTTATCCTTTTCTAACCATTTAGTGACGTGTTGATAAATCTCTGTTAAACTCCGCTCAGCATTTCCAAACGGTAGTGGCATATCACCGGCATCAAAATATGAAACTTGTTCTAGATGCCTGTCTAAATACGGACTATACTCCTCTAATCCAATTGAAGCTTCACGAATTCGGTTGGGACCAAATCGGGAGCCAGGACGAAAGCTTACCGTCCAATCCATTGGCATCCCATAAATTACTGCTTTAGCTTGATTAAAATCGGGTTGGGACATAATAAAAACTTTTCCTGAATACGCTTGATCAAATTGCATGAATGTCACTCCTTACTTCGTTAAATCTTCAACAAATTTAGGCAAGGCAAAGCTAGCATAATGAATGGATGGCGTATAATATTTTGACACTAACTCAGCCTGACGAACATCTTCTAATGGATGATGCTTTTTACTGCCCATGGTAAATGTCCAAAGTCCACTTGGGTATGTCGGAATATTAGCAGTATAGAGTTTAGTAATCGGGAAAATTTCTCTAACATCCTTAAAAACTTGCTCAATTAAATCTGCCTTAAACCATGGATTATCTGATTGTGCAACGAAAATACCATCTGCTTTTAATGCTTTACTAATACCCGCATAAAAGCCCTTTGTAAAGAGGTTGACTGCAGGTCCAACGGGTTCAGTTGAGTCTACCATGATCACATCATATGCGTGTTCACTTTCGGCAATATGCATAAAACCATCAGCAATCTTTACTTCCACACGTGGATCATCTAAAGCACCTGCAATAGAAGGTAAGTGTTTCTTCGATGCTTCAATGACACGACCATCAATTTCTACCAAAACGACTTTTTCAACCGTTGAATGCTTTAATACTTCTCGAATGACGCCACCATCTCCCCCACCTACAACAAGAACATGTTTAGGATTTGGATGGGTAAATAATGGGACATGACTGATCATTTCATGGTACACAAATTCATCCTTTTCAGTGGTCATCACCATACCATCTAACACAAGCATATTTCCCCACTGCGTTGTTTCAATCATATCTAACTTTTGAAAGTCTGTTTGCTCTTCTGCTAATGTCCGTTTAACTTTAGCTGTAATGCCAAACGTCTCTGTTTGTTTTTCTGTATACCATAAATCCATTTTATCGACTCCTTTTTATCTATCTTAACATGTGCTTTATTTTCGTTAGAAACACATTAATTTTAGAGTTTTTTAATGAAAAAGCAAGCATTTTTGATTAAATTCATTCAAAAAAGTGATACTGAATAAGTGATCGTGTCGATAATCGGTTGATCACAGCGGTCTTAAGGAGATTGATCTCATTGCATTCTATCATGGTCATGATCTTAACCCCGCGTTAACATTTACTTAACTTACCGTTAACCACTACTTTATTTCCTTTTTGAATAAGCAATAAGGAGGGGCTCATCATGCACAAACGATTAGGACTTTGGATAAGCTGGGGATTAATTATTGGATTTATAACAATGCTAACAACGATGTTTTTATTGGGAAAGCCTGAACTTAACGATCAACCGATCATGATTTATGACAATGAAGGTGAATTACTTGGCTCAGTGTACCCTGATGGTGAACGTCTCTGGTCAGTTCTTGATCAAATCAATCCTAAATTAATTGAAGCAACCCTAATGATTGAAGATCAAAATTTTTATCAGCACAGCGGCTTTGATCTAAAACGAATAGGCGGTGCATTGTTGGAAAATATTCGTCAACAAAATTTAGCTGAAGGGGCTAGTACAATTACGCAACAATATGCACGCAACCTTTATTTATCACACGAGAAAACATGGTTACGAAAACTTGCTGAAGCCGTTTATACGTTTCGTCTTGAACAACACTATGATAAGGATACATTACTAGAAGGCTATTTGAACACGATCTATTATGGCCATGGTATTTATGGTGTTGAGACAGCAAGCCAGTTTTATTTTGGTAAATCAACTAAACAATTATCAACAGCGGAAATCGCTATGCTTGTTGCTATTCCTAATCGTCCAAATGCTTATTCACCACTTGATCATTTTGACAGAGCAAAACAACAACAATTAAATGTTCTTCAAACATTAAAACGCACAGCTGTCATTGATGAAACAGCATATGATTTAGCCACACGTGAACAACTCGAAGTCATAGCTAAACCACTGCACGATCTGCAATTTGGTTACGTAGCTGATCTTGCTATAGCTGAAGCATCACAAATACTTGAGAAAGATCAATTTGGGGGATACCATATTTATACAACGATCAACTCTAGCAATCAAGACGCACTTAGCCAAGCCGTTCAGCAACATATTGAAGATCTCCAAGTTGGGGCACTAATGGCTGATCCAGCGACGGGGGCAATCGAGGCGATGGTAGGTGGTGTTGATTATTATCAGAGCACATATAATCGAGCCGTTCAAGCAAAGCGGATGGTTGGCTCTACCTTTAAACCAATTTTGTACTATACTGCATTAGAACATGGTTTTACAGCTGCAACGACTTTGAAGAGTGAACCAACCACCTTTTTATTCAATGATCGAGACAGCTACTCACCAAGCAACTTCAATCATGCTTATGCCGATGATACCGTTACCTTAGCACAAGCGCTTGCTGTCAGCGATAATATTTATGCGATAAAAACACAATTATTTTTAACACCCGAACTTGTGATAGACCGTGGGCGTTTGCTTGGCATTTCAAGCCCACTTGATCCTGTTCCTGCCCTCGCGCTGGGAACAGCTTCTCTCAGTGTAGAGGAAATCGTTGCTGCTTATAGCCACTTTGCGAACGGCGGTCATCAAGTGGACCCCTATCTAGTAGACCATATCGTCAACGATCAAGGAGAGAATGTATATCATCGCGATCATCGTTTAGGTGAACAAGTGTTGGATGAACAAGTTACCTTTATTCTCAATCAACTGCTTACCGGCATGTTCGATCCAAATCTATCGAGTTATCTGTCGGTAACTGGAGGTTCAATTAGTGAAGACTTAAGTGGTAACTATGCAGGTAAAAGCGGGACAACGGGGACCGACAGTTGGATGGTGGGCTATAGTCCCGAATTGGTCGTTGGGGTATGGACAGGTTATGACGACAACCGAAAACTTAGTAACACCCATGCAGCTAAACGTATTTGGCGTGATGCCATTGAATCAGGTCATGATCAAAAAAGCAGAGATAGCTTTATTGCTCCTCCTGGCATTGTAGCTGCTTATATCGATCCTACCACAGGTTTATTAAGTAGTGAACATTGCCCAGTTAGCCGACTGATGTTTTTTATTGAAGGAACTGAACCTAAGCAACACTGTCAGGCCGATCATTGATAGAATTCACTAAAAAATAAGCTCTGAGACTGACCAGAGCTTATTTCTTTAATGGAAGAGAAGCTTTCAATTGTTCTGATGCACACGCCCACATTTCTGGATTAAATTGACGTAGAAATTCTGCCAATAGGTCTTTTGATGTTTGGTCCATATGGTCAACAATCACATGACCTTTTAATGATTTCTCCATATGTGTCACATGTTCAGGCATGGATTTATAAGCGCGTTTAATTGACCGATCAACACGTATTTCACTTGCAGCCACACCATGATAATAAGGCCCCTGTTCTCCAGACTCAACTGTCACCCAGACAATCCAATACAGTAAGCCGTTTGGAACCTCTGATTTATCAGGAATGAATTTCACCCTGCGTTCCACTTCGCTACGCGCATGCATCGCCCCCATGTCAACAAAAGCACGTTTTTCATTGGGATCAATAATAACAGGAGAAATATTTTCTAGACTAATGGCACCGACACCATAACCACCATGGCCATCAGTTGAATCGTCTTTCATAATTGTAAAAGCCTGTTTTGTCTTCTTTTCAGTCATTTAAAAACCTCCTTAACAACGCTATTGTAGCATATTGAATCATTGCATTTCAGCTAATCTAACTGGTACACTTAGAATAATGGCACAGAATCAATCTTAACAGTAGGCGAACAAAGCCCCATAAAGGCAAACTAAAGAAGGACGATGACTCTAAATTTGTATCACATGACTGAGAAGTTGCTTCATTTCTGAGCCTTTGGTGTACCAATAAAATGAACCATGCTACACTATAAAAAAATTATAGGAGTGAATAATCCATGCCGTATGTAACAGTAAAAATGCTGGAAGGTCGAACAGATCAACAAAAGAAGGAGCTTGTCGAAAAAGTTACCGATGCTGTTGTTGAAACGACAGGAGCTAACAGAGAAAAGGTCGTTGTTTTTATTGAAGATATGAAGCACGACCATTATGCAGTGGGCGGAAAAAGGCTTTCTGATCAATAGCCCTTAGCTTGTTAATCTTGATTTAACTTTTTTAATATCATGTCAACTAAAAGAAGGATGTGTCCATTAATGAACACGTCCTTCTTTTAGTTGGTCAATAAAGTGCCAAGCTTCTTTAATATCTGCATCACTATAATTAACACTTGCTTTTACTTCATGAACCTTTTTCTCTACTTCTTCAAGGGCTAAATCATCAAAGAATAACATGGTTGACACAAGTTCGAGAAATCGTGAGCTTTGAGCTTTTAACAGCTCGATTTCATCTTTACATAAAGGTAAATCATCTGGAGCTTGTTCAAGAAAAGATAAACCAGCATCTGTTACCGTATACTGATATTGCAAATAATGGCCTTTATCCTGCTTCTCTTCAGAGATAAATCCAAGATTACATAGTTCTTCAATTCGCAAAGTTAGCTCCTCCGAATACGGACCATAAAAATGGAAGGCAAACTTCTCATCAAAGGGTAGGTTCAATTTTTTTAAAATATAAATCATTTTTTGCAACTTCTTTCTTCCAACAATGCTATTGGCGTCGATAAAAAAGCGCACTAATCGCGCATGATTAAGCAACATGTTGTCATCTCCTATTCTAAGCCTAGTAATGCTTTAATCCTTGCTTTTTCCGGTTGATCATCTGGCAATGCCTCTATCAAATCAGCCGGATAGTATAATTTATGGTCGGTCCGTTTTTTTCCGGAAATTGATTCAACAATATCTGAAGCACGAGACAACTCTTGCAATTCATCTTGAGGTGTTAATAAATAGATAGGTAGACGCTCTCCCTCTTCCCCTGGACGATAAAAATCATAGGGTAAATCTGAAGAGGAATCGACCACTAAATAATAATCCGGATCTAGATTGATCGCTTCAAACAACTGAAATAACTCGATGGATTCTTTAATTTGTTGTTTTGGATTAAATTCAACATACTGAAATAACTTTCGGTTCGTAAAGCGACGACACAGATCAGAGAGAATGACATCATCCTCATCGATCCATGCTTGGAAATAGTACATAACAATCGTTTCGTCTAAATTTATGTAATCCGTTAATGTGACATCCCCCGCAAAAAACGACAAAAAATGTTTCGGTTCTTGCTTAAATCGATAGTGTTGGTTATGTAAATGTTTAACACGGTGAAGAATTTTAGAAAGAATCACTTCGGCGCTTCGGCTTACTGGATGAAAGTACACTTGCCAATACATTTGGTAGCGACTCATAATATAATCTTCGACAGCATGCATACCCGATTGCTTAATCACAACTTGATCATCTAATGGGCGCATCACCCTAAGAATTCGTTCCATATCAAAGTGACCGTAGCTAACGCCAGTGAAATAAGCATCGCGTTGCAAATAATCCATCCGATCCGCATCAATTTGACTTGAGATCAGACTTACAACTAGCTTATCATGGTATGTCTTATTAATAACTTCGGCAACCTTCTCAGGAAACTTAGGCTCAACACGCTGTAAAATTTGATTAATTTCAGTATCACCTAAAATAATAGCCTTGGTAAAATCTTCATGATCTAGTTTAAATACTTTTTCAAATGAGTGTGAAAACGGTCCATGTCCTAAGTCATGTAATAAAGCTGCCGCTAGACATAGCAAGCGCTCTTCAGGATTCCAATTGGAACGACCTTCAAAATTAGTAAGGATACGTCTCACAATTTCATATACCCCAAGTGAATGATTAAACCGGCTATGTTCAGCTCCATGAAATGTCAGAAAAGTCGTGCCCAATTGCTTAATTCTCCGAAGGCGTTGAAATTCGCGCGCACCAATTAAATCCCAAATCACCCGATCGCGCACATGAATATAGCGATGAACAGGATCTTTAAATACTTTCTCTTCCCGAAGCTTCTCGTCACGATACGCCATGGCATGATCCCCCCTTTTCTAAACAGTTAAATTAGCTTATCATTTTTATTCATTATATAATAGATGAGGTTAATCTGAAAGAGGAGTTGACGTTAAACATGGATGATTGGAAAGAATTATTCAATGGAACAGAAGTACGTTTCATTGATCATACTAGAATAGAGCGACCAGCTTGGGAATCTTTTGCGATTGATGATGCTTTAGCTGAATCTGTTAACCGTGAGCACTCAGCAAATGTGGTTCGAATTTGGCGCCATACAGATACCGTCGTATTGGGGATCGCCGATACGCGTTTGCCGCATCTAGCCGAAGCAACAAACTGGTTAATCAATCAAGGATATCAACCTATTGTTCGCAATTCAGGCGGCCTTGCTGTTGTGGCGGATTTAGGTGTATTAAGTGTATCACTATTGATTAAAAACGGAGAAAAGATAAGCATTCACCAGGGATATCAGAAGATGGTCAGTTTTATTAAAAACATTTTCTCTGAGTGGACACACGCTATTGAAGCATTTGAGGTGGTTGGTTCATACTGCCCTGGTGATTATGACTTGAGCATAAATGGGAAGAAATTTGCTGGCATTTCACAAAGACGTGTACGAAATGGCATTGCTGTGCAAATTTATTTATCTATTGAAGCTGACCATCAACAGCGAGCGAAGTTGATACAATCCTTTTATCAAAAAGGGCTACAAAATGAAGCGACACGGTTCACTTATCCTTCGGTTAATCCTGATACAATGGAATCACTAGAAACGTTACTCGGTATACCTCTAACAGTAGACGACGTCATTGACAAAATAAGGGGAACACTTGATACATTGTCAAGTGAAATAATCGAAAATGATTTAGACGAGTCAGAAAAAGTTATTTATCAAAAGCGTCGAAAACAAATGATGGAACGCAATAAGAAAGCATTAGGTGAGTTATTCGAATAACATTAACTTTATTATAGAGCCAAATAAAAAAGATGCTATTAACGAAAAATGTAAATAGCATCTTTTTTATGTACTGAGGCTAGTTATTTCTCGACCTCTTTTTTATTTTATAGTGCTTGTGCTGCAGTAATAATAGCAAGTTTGTAAACATCATCTGCGTTACAACCCCGTGAGAGATCATTAACAGGTTGGTTGAGCCCTTGTAAAATTGGCCCTACAGCGTCAAAGTTACCTAAACGCTGAGCAATTTTATAACCGATATTACCTGCTTCTAATCCAGGAAAGACAAAAACGTTAGCATCACCTTTAATATCGGCATTAGGTGCTTTCTTTTCTGCTACACTTGGCACAAAGGCTGCATCAAATTGAAATTCTCCATCTAAAGTTAACGACGGCTTCATTTCTTTAGCAATTTTCACTGCTTCTGCAACCTTATCCGTTTCTTCTGAATTTGCAGAACCTTTCGTTGAAAAGCTCAACATTGCCACTCGTGGATCAATATCGAATAAAGCAGCTGTTTCTGCTGATGCAAGAGCAATTTCTGCTAAGTCTTGGCTATCTGGATTAATGTTGATCGCACAATCAGCAAACACATAGCGCTCGTCTTCGCGTACCATAATAAAAACACCCGACGTTTTTTTAATACCTGGTTTTGTTTTAATAATTTGCAATGCAGGTCGCACGGTATCTGCTGTTGAGTGTGCAGCACCACTAACTAAACCATCTGCTTTACCCATATAAACGAGCATCGTGCCAAAATAATTTTCATCTAATAATAATTGACGTGCTTTTTCTGGTGTTGCTTTTCCTTTGCGTCTTTCTACAAATTGCTCTACCATCCCATCAAATTCAGGATACGATTCTGGATCGACGCATTCGACCTTGCCTAGATTGAGGTTAAGTTCAGCCGCATTCTGTTCTAATTCTTCTTTCTTACCCACTAATACAGGTTGGATAAAACCGTCCTCTGCCAAGCGGCTTGTCGCTTCTAAAATACGCTGATCAGAACCCTCTGGAAATACAATTCGCTTAGCATTTCCAGCTAGTCTTCCTTTTAATGTATCAAATAAGTTACTCATGTCTATTACCCTCCAAATACTATTCTGTTATATATAATACGCCTTTTTCTGTTCAATGAAAAGGGTTAACGATTAAATTTCACAAATCTTTTATATTTAACTCAACTTTCGCCCACATTCAACATTGATCGTGTTCAATAGACGCATTATTCAATAGGCTTATTGCCGTTACTTCTACATGGTTGTGCCGCACGCGACCCCCTCATACGTTTGAACATTATTTTATTCCGAAAAGCAAAGGATTCGCTTTTCGCGGGGATGGCTTCAGCTAACTTGAGTCGCATCAAGTGGATCTTCAGCTCATCCTATTCGAGACTGCTGAAAAACTAACCCCTGGAGGTATTTTGAATTTAAAGGATTTTGTACTCACTCCAGTTACAGACGATCGCTTTCCGCGGGCACGGCCTCAGCTAACTTTAGAAGCTAAGAGCGCTTCTAAAGTGGATCTTCGGACGCGTGCTGATCCCGCAGGAGTCGTCGTCTTTCACTTCCGTTTTATTAGCGTTTTAATCTGACTAAACACATGAAAATAATCCGTTTTTAATCTCTTTTCTTCTGTATAATAGAAAGAGAAAGTAATAAAAAAAAGAGCGGTGAAAATTTTATGTTAAAACAACAAACATCCCTTTCGTTAAGTCCTTATATGCAACTCTATGATGCGTTTATTCTAAAAGACAACTTTCTTCGTCAAATGCACGATCTTGTTGATTTTGCAATTGAAAGAAGAAATAACCTATTCTTCAGTATGTCCGTTGCGTGAAGGTTGTTATCGAGAAGGGGCCAAAACAAAATCCTATTCAATAACAATAAAATCAACAGAACATGTGGAACAAGAGGTATTCCAAGAGACAAAAGAATTTAAAGAGTTAGCCGCATCAAGATATAAAATAGAAGCAAAAAATGCAGAGCTGAAAAATAGACACGGGTATGAAAAAGCGATTACCTCAGGTCAGGTCTGTTTGGCATGAAGATGCAAGGAGCTGACACCATCTTCGTCGTTAATATGAAACGAATTATTAAGCTAATAAATGAAAAAGAGATAAAGTAGGGGCTGTATACTCAGAAAAACAAGTATAATTTCTCCCTTTTATGACGAGCATTACGCTCGTTTTTTTTTATTAATACGGGAGAAAAATACTACTTTTTCAGCAGTCTCCATCCTATTCCCGCAGAAGTCTCATCCCTTGCTTATCTCCACTTAGTCTGGTGGTTCATACTGAATGGATAAGCCCAACCGCGCGTCTAAAACGAAAGGTTTATCATAAATCGAAAATCTATATTCAAAGTCAACCTTTATATTTATTATAAAGTTTATACCTATGCTTTCTTAGTTGAACCTGAAATTTAAGGTGAGAAAGTTGCGATATTTAAGTTTAATAACGACATAAATTAAATTACCCTAATCTTTTTATAAAAAACATATTCTTATCGATGGACGCATAAATATGGCTAAAGAAAGGTGTTGTAGAAATGAGGTGAAGATATGGCCGTTGTTCCATTTACTGAGAAAGATGTGGCCTTGCTTGCCCGATTATTACGTGCTGAAGCCGAAGGTGACGGTAAGCTTGGCATGTTAATGGTGGGAAATGTGGGGATAAACAGAGTGATTGAGGATTGCTTAGATTTCACTGATATTCGAAATATTCGTGAGATGGTTTATCAAAGTCCTGGTGGATTCGAAGCGACACAAATGGGCTATTTTTATCAACGAGCCAGGGAAGTTGATAAAGCTTTAGCACGGCGTGTTATCAATGGCGAACGCTTCCATCCGGCTTCACGATCATTATGGTTTTTCAGACCAGATGGTCCGTGTCCCGAACAATGGTTTGGCCAGTGGAATACCGGGCGCTATAAATCCCATTGTTTTTTCGCACCACTAGCAGCCGATTGTCCACGCTTGTAGAAGAAATTATTTTAAGGAGTGAAAAAGAATGAGTGAAGAAAAAAATCAACGTCAAAAAATGCCAATGCCTGGTACATTCCCGACTCAACAACCACATATGATGCCCATGCACCATTTTCCGCAACCGATGCAGCAACCGATGCAACCTGTATCTCAATTTCAACATGGCTTTCCATTTCAGCCAAGCTTTCCTTCGTTCCCTCAACAACCGTCGCAGTTTCCACAACAAGAAGGCATGCTGCCATTAGAAGAATCATACATTGAAAATATTTTGCGTTTAAATAGAGGTAAAGTCGCTACAGTGTACATGACTTTTGATAGTAATGAGCGATGGAATGCGAAGATTTTTAAGGGCATTATTGAGGCAGCGGGCAGAGATCACATTATATTAAGTGATCCAGAAACAGAGAAACGTTATCTCTTACTTACTATTTATTTGGATTATGTTACATTTGATGAACAGATTGAATATGACTATCCGATCAGTTAGTTAATTGAATGAAGGTGTATTTTCTAAGAGGAGAATGACATTTAAGTTAGAGGTTGGGACAAAAGTAAAAGACGTAAGATCAGTTGCGAATGATCCGTTTGTTTTGTGAATGGATTATTCGTCTTTATTATATTAAAACGAATGATATCAAATAGCTGAGGAAATATGCGACACTCTAGCGGGAACAGCACGAGCTGAAGATCCATTCAGTAAAGCGCTTTTGGCTTTACTGAATTAGCTGAAGCCGTGCCCGCAGAAAGGGAGTATATTTCCTCTGCGGGTATGTGATAAACCTACACATTCTAACACCATTCGTATTTGGAGAGCATATTTTTGTTATGTCCCGGCCTCATTTGGCTACCCCTTAATAGCTAAATTTAAAAATCCAGTAATGAATTTGGATTATCGTATGTTTCACTTGGTTGTTCTGTGTTTTGTGATTGATAGCGATCGCCCATCATTGTCCGAAGCTCAAGTTCCTCTGAGACGGTTTTTTTAATGGTAGGTTTGTGCTCTTCCTCGGTATCTAAAATTAAATCCGTCAGTAAGCTAATCGCACGGATATGCTCCTTTAATTTCGCTTGATCGGGGGACTGTTTTGCTAAGGCAAGCTCTTGCTCTATTTTTAATAAAATCTTATCATGACTTATCATTGTTGTGCCTCCTTTGATCCTATTATAACGTGGAAGGTTGATATCTGCATAGAATCACGTATACTGAAAAAAAGATGAAAGGTGGATCGTACAAATGAAGCAACAGATTAAAGATATTTTCAAACAATTTGATGATGCTATTGAGGTTCTTAACATACAACCCGTAACTGGTGGCGATATTAATGCGAGTTACCTTGTTACAACAGGTGAAAAACGCTATTTTATCAAAATTAATCTTGATGCGGCAGATGATTTCTTTGCGTTTGAAAGCTATGGATTAAAGCGCTTAGCTGAAACAGGTACGGTTCATGTACCTACGTGTTATTATCAGCAAACGTCCCCGCCCGTCTTAATCTTAGAGTGGATTGAAACAAGCGACCGTGACGAGACATCGTCACTTTTAGGGCAACATCTTGCCGAACTGCACCTTATCAAACAGCATAATTATGGACTTGATCGCGACGGCTATATCGGTTTACTTAACCAACCTAATCGATTAACTGACGATTGGGTTGGTTATTTTGCAACGATGCGACTGGGCAACCAGTTAAACATCGGTATTGATCAAGGGATGATCACTGGACAGAGACGCGCCAAATTAGAATCACTGATTACAAACTTAACAAACCTCTTGCCCAGGAACCCTCACCCCTCATTATTACATGGCGATTTATGGGGAGGCAATTGGTTACGTGGGGCTAATCATACACCTTATTTGATTGATCCTGCCATTGTTCAAGGTGATCGTCATTTTGAATTGGCCTTTACCGAATTATTTGGTGGTTTTTCTAATGATTTCTATATGGCTTATCAACAAGTATTTCCGATCGATCCAAGCTATACAGACACCAAACAGATTTATCAACTTTTCTACTTACTTGTCCACCTAAACATATTTGGAGGAATGTACGGACCACAAGTCGACCGCATTCTCAACAAATACACTTAACCCTCAATTTTAGTAGGATTGTAAGTTGAATCATTATATTCAAGTATTAATAGTAGATACAGCCTAGAAAATATTTTGGATAACGAATTTTCAATCAGTGGCAGTTTTTGTTCTTCCCTCACTGATTGGTAACTGAGCGGATCAAGACATTACCGCCCATTATCACCCACTTAAATAGATTTGATCTGGGACGAACGATTAACCAGTTCTTTGACTTAACTGTCTCCAAGCTGTTGTTTTGGTTTCAATAATCGGTTGAAATGATATAAAGATAGGCTTGCTTGACAATAATAAAACAAGCGCTAAGCTAATGGCGACTACCACAGCGAAATCAAGTAAACCATTGATTTGAATCAGATCTCGTTCCCTGAAAAACTGAACAAATAACCCATGAAGTAAGTAAACATATATCGTTTGCTGACCAAACTTAGTCAGCGTTAGCTGCCTTCTCGGGATCCAAGCATAAAAGCTAAATATTAACAAAAAAGTCACGATATATACGCCAGTTCTTATAAATGCTCCCATCGTTGGCGCATCTAAGCTTTGATAAGAAGCAGAACCAAATAACCAACCCACTTGAAAATTCGGCATGATATAGACAAGGAATAAGGCTAAACTTATAACTGCTAAACTGAGCATCTTCATCCTTCTTTTCTTTACTAGAAACAATTGTTCCTTACTTAACCAATAACCGATTAAGAAGAAAGGAAAGAACACAAATGTCCGTGACAAGCTGTACACATGGCCAACACTGTCAAAATAGCCGACGATAAGTCCAATCACCACTGACAGTGCAATCCCATGCTTGGCTGACAATCTTTTAAAGACAATAAGTAAAAGATGCCATGAGAACAAACTAAGCAAAAACCATAATGACCAGTGCGGCTCAAATAACGGCGTAGACCACCCACGATCAGTAAAGAAATAGTAATAAGCTGTATAAATCTTTTGAAAAATGACATAAGGAATTAACAATTTACGAACAAGGCTAAATAAATAGCTAGGCTGACTCTCTCCTTTAGCGAAAAAACCACTAACTAAAATGATAGCAGGCATATGGAACAAATAGATAAAACGATACAGCATTGCGATCATCTCAGATTCTACTGTTATCGGTTGAACCACATGTCCAAACACAACGAAAAAGATTAAAATAAATTTTGCATTATCAAAAAATGCATCTCGTTTCATAACCACTCAACCTCCGTCTAAGAGTGTATATCCAAGTTTAAAAGAAATCAAACCATAATTAAAGACATTTAATTGGATTGTTAGTCGGCTGTAATCAATTTGCAAGAAACATTAACAATTTATACTTGATCGTTTAAGAAGAAAAAGTATTCAGCTCCTTGATTTCTATGCTATTATAAATTTATAGTGTTAAATGAAGGATGTGGTTTGCTTGACTAAAGAGAAAATGTTTCGTTTTTTAGTATATGCTATTCTAATTTTCACCGTAATCTATTTAGTACATTTGACCGGTTTTATTTTCAGACCGATCGGGACTTTAATTGCTGCGATTGCTGTACCAATTATTGGTGCTGGCTTACTTTTCTATATAACAAATCCACTTGTTAATCGATTAGAACACTTCAAAGTTCCACGTATTGTTGGGATTTTACTTGTATTTCTCGGCTTAGTTGCCGTTGCTTTTTTTAGTGTGTATTTTATTATTCCACCGGTGCAAGAACAATTTACTAAACTGATTGACAATGCGCCGCAAATGGCACAGTATTTTGATGAAATATTTGAACTCTGGCAAAATCGACAAGAATTCATACCTGCTAGTGTTGAAGATACGATTCAAAATGTGATAAACAACTTGGATAGTTATGCAGAGTCGATTATGGGTTCACTTTTCAATTTTATCGGTTCCGTATTTAGCTTTGTCTTTTCATTTGTACTTATTCCCTTCTTCTTATTTTTCATGTTGAAGGATGGTCATAAGTTTATCCCATTTGCAACTAGTTTCTTTAGCCCATCGAAAGCGAGTAGTCTAGAGACCTTACTTAAAAACATTAATCGATCACTTTCTGCCTTCATTCAAGGACAAGCATTAGTTAGTTTATGTGTGGGGGTAATGCTGTTAATCGGTTACTGGGCGGTTGGCTTAAATTACGCCTTGATGCTTGCCATATTTGGTCTGTTTATGAACTTAATTCCGTTTGTTGGACCTTGGATCTCTGCGATTCCCGCTGTTATTATCGGTTTTTTCCAGGATCCAATGGTTGGTGTTTGGACAGCGGTTATTATGATCGTTGCACAGCAAATAGAAAGTAATTTTATTTCACCGAATGTGATGGGTAAGGTATTAAAGGTGCATCCACTAACAGTGATCACTTTAATCTTAGCTGCTGGCGCTATTGCCGGATTTCTCGGCTTATTGTTCGTCGTTCCTGCCTATGCAGTGACAAAGACAATCATTAGTCACTTTTATCACGTATATACAGACAAACGACCTGTCGGGCAGAAGAACTTATTTTAGAAAACCATACATTCGCTAAGACCGAGCGAATGTATTTTCTTTTCCTATAGGTTAGCTGTTTTTCGATTTGAAATCGGATTTTATTAATTGTTAGAAAGGTGTTCACGACATGCTAGATAAAGCAAGACATGTATTAAAAACCTATTACGGCTACGATCGATTTCGGCCTGGTCAAGAGGCATTGATTGACTCAGCATTAGCTGGTCACAATGCACTTGGCATTATGCCGACTGGTGGAGGGAAATCAGTGTGTTATCAAATACCAGGTATATTAATGTCTGGCACGGCTATTATCATTTCTCCGCTCATCTCTTTAATGAAAGATCAAGTCGATAGCCTCGAGACATTGGGGATGAAAGCAACTTTTATTAACAGTAGTTTATCACACCAAGACTACACTCAGCGGATGAGAAAAATACAGCAAGGAGCTTTTGACTTTGTATATGTTGCACCAGAACGTTTTGATAGTGATTCGTTTTTATATACCGTGAAACAAATAGAGGTTGCCTTTTTGGCATTTGATGAAGCCCATTGCATATCACAGTGGGGGCACGACTTTCGCCCAAGCTACCGTTCGATCATTGGAACCATACAAACACTTCACCATATTCCATTTCGCTTGGCACTGACAGCAACCGCCACACCAGAAGTGATTGATGACATTCAATCTCTGCTTAAAATCAATGATGCCAATGTTGTCAATACAGGTTTTGCCCGTGATAATCTTCATCTCCATCTTGTCAAAGGACAAGATAAGCAAAACTTTTTACTTAACTATCTTAATGACCATAAGCAAGATGCGGGTATTATTTATGCACCGACACGAAAACAAGTTGAATCGATTTATGCGTTATTAACGCAAAAAGGTTTTCGAGTTGCTTACTATCATGCCGGTTTATCAGAGGAAATGCGTCGTGATCAACAGAACACGTTTATTAATGATGAGGTTGAGGTGATGGTGGCAACAAATGCTTTTGGCATGGGGATTGACAAGTCAAATGTGCGCTTTGTTATCCACTACAGTTTACCGATGAATATCGAAGCTTACTACCAAGAAGCTGGACGTGCCGGTAGAGACGGGGAACCGAGCGATTGCATTTTGCTATATTCCGGTCAAGATGCCCACTTACAAAAGTATTTAATTGAACAATCGGGTCTTGAAGACGACAAAAAAGCCCTTGAATATAAAAAGCTGCAAGCCATGATCAATTATTGTCACACAGACGATTGTTTACAAGCTTACATCCTTGATTATTTCAATGATAAACGACCAGACTACCAGTGCAATCACTGCTCGAATTGCACACATACTGGCGAGAAAATCGATCGCACACGTGATGCACAAATGGTATTCTCTTGTGTCATGCGCATGGAACAACGTTTTGGTGCTGGGTTAACAGCTAAAGTATTAAAAGGGTCTAAAGATCAAAAAGTAAAGCAATTCGGTTTTGATCGCTTATCGACATACGGTTTAATGCAACACCGCACAGAGAAGGAAATTACCCAATTTATTCATTTCCTTGTTGCTGAATCCTTCTTAACAACAGGCGACCAACGTTTTCCGATTTTACAATTAACTAAAAAAGCGGCAGCCGTTTTAAAGAATGAAGAAAAAGTATGGATGCGTGCTACAACGATTCAACAAACAGAAGCAATCGACTTTGATCAACAATTATTTGAACAATTACGTCATTTAAGAAAAGAACTTGCTGAGCAAGATCACGTCCCACCTTATGTGATATTCTCTGATGCGACCTTAAAGGAGATGTGTCGAGCACTTCCGCAAACCAAACATGACATGCTCGCTATTAAAGGGGTAGGTTTAAAGAAATTCGATCAATATGGGGAAGCCTTTTTACAAATCATCACATTAAAAACAAGCGACCAGCCTAGTTATCTGATCAGCCACCAGTTATACCAAGAAGGCGATACTATCGAGCAAATTGCTAAAAAACGTGGCATTCAAGAACAAACCATCGCTAGTCATCTATTTCAAGCCCATCAAGAAGGCCATCCACTTACCTGGTCAGACTTCTTTAACGAAGAAGTGGAGGAAGCTGTGTTAGAAGCTGCTCAGACCATAGATGAACCTAAATTAAAAATGATTAAAGACATGATTGATGACAACATCAATTATACGATGATTAAAGCTGTTTTGTTAAAAAATCATGTCTCGTGACGCTTTGATTATGAAAATGCCTTATGAACATTAGAAAGTCCCCACTCTACCTTTAGATTAGTAACTGGCTAGGTTACGGTTAAGACATACGTCGTTCGAGGAAAAGAAATAAGATGATTAAACATTACGCCTTTCGCTTTCGATAAATGGGACCATCAACAAAAAGATAGTCGGCGTTTTTTTAAAGAAAAAGATAACCACACGCCAGAGCCAGATTGTTTTAACAGCTGGCTTTTTGGCTCGAGCGTACATGCACATAAACGAATGACCGTGCGCCCATTCGTTTTTTAAAACATAACGATTGAAGGAAAGCAGACTCAAAACGTCCCAAGTAAATGAACGTCTTTGCCTCAATTTGCAGTAAATTCCTTTATGCATGAAGTTAATTTTAAATCACTATGCTTGGCGCTGCTTCTTTAATTTAAATACGATAAAATCAGCACACCTAAAATCTTCTTCAAAGGAAGGATATTTTTTTAACATCTCTACCGATGGCTTCGGTTCCACTACTTTTTCTAAAATAAAGCCTGTTTTAATTAAAGTGTTTATATAACTTGTTAACGTTCTGTGGAATAATATCATTTTTTCTTTATCACCTAAAGGTTGTTCATATGCCCCTTCATAAAAATAGTTATCGACGTTCCAATGCAGCTTCTTACCGTCTTTTGTTCTCTCCCAACCACTATTAGGAGTAACAAAGCAAGGGTGTAAAATGGAAAAAATAAAGCAACCGCCGTCTATTAATAACCGATACATTTCTTGAAATGCTTTTTCGTAATTCGCAAGGTCTTGAATAACCATGTTGGAAACTATTAAATCGAAAACCTCATTTTCTAAAAAATGCAATGCTTCGCAATTCCCCTGCCGATAATCAATTTTCAATTCTGTTGGCGTTCTTTCTTTAGCAATTTCCAGCATTCGTGGTGAATAATCTACAGCAGTTACTTTGGCCTCGGATTTAGCTAATAGTCTACTTAGATAGCCTTCTCCACACCCAGCATCTAGAATTTTCTTATGTCTTATTTCTCCCATAAGCGAAAATAAAGTCGGATTTAAAAAAACTTCTTTATGACGGTCTCCTTGTTCAGTATGAGTTGCAGAATATGCATCTGCAAACCGATCCCATCTTTTTATCGCTTCTTCAGTACCGCTCGTTCGTTCCATCTTTATACCCCTTTTTTCATTACTTTAGCTTCTATCTCATATCTTACTATTCTACTCGTGACACAGTAGCTTTTCCCACTATCACTTTCCATTAGCAAATAACATCATTATACAACCTTTTCCTTTTCTGCTTCTTTGATGTTTAAGTAAATATATTTACAAACCTTCAGAATTACATGTGCCAACCCTCGACCCACTGTTTTGGTAGCTCAAATCCTGACTGTTTAAGTGCCACAAAATACTGCCCTTGATGAATGCCCTCGTGCTGTATTGCTGTACTGAATAATTCCATTATAGTTAGATACTCCGTTCCCATTTTTATCGATTTAAATTTTGTCTGTTTGAATGCAATTACTAATTCCTCCATACTACGTTCTAACTCATGAATCAAACTATCCTCTTCTGATGCCAATTCACCTGGAAAACAAACACACCCCGTTTTCAGACCATCACAATAAACATCTCTTACCCGAACCATGTGTCTAAAAAGCTTTCTCAATGTACCCAATTCTGGTATTAATTGAGCATCCCAATTACTTTCTGGAATTTCTTTGGCTAAAGAGTTAGTCATTTTTGCAGCATATATAAACCCATTTTTATCCAAATTATCCCCTTCTTTATCCTTTATTTTTATAATAACACAAAATTAAATGACAAACCTGAACATTTTACTAAGGCATTAGCTCGATGACTCCTACAGGTAGAGACCGAGCTAGGAAAAATTCAGAGACAATGAATAAGGGGGATAAAATGAATAGCAGTTATTCAAAGCTCGTAAATCATTTAAAGTACATATAGCTCGTGACATAATGACTGATCAATGGACGTGTTAGTGAAACATAGTTAAAGCGAACTGTTTTATCACATCAGCTGTTATCACTCTTTACTTACGGTATGTAAGAAATACGCATGTTTTGGTAATACTGGACAGTAATTATTCGATTATTCCATTTAAGAAAGGTGCTTTTTCATGAATCAACAACGACCTTTATTAGTAGGCATCGATATTGGATCGACAACGATTAAAATCGTTGTTCTTGATCAAGACCAGCATTTACTGTATAAAACCTATCAGCGGCACTATTCAGATATAAAATTAGCCGTCTATCGATTATTCCAAGAATTGATCGATACATTTGACGACCAGCCTATTAAGTTGAAAATAGCTGGTTCAGGTGGGATTGGTTTAGCCGACACCCTTAATATAACGTTTATTCAAGAAGTGATCGCTTGTTCTAAAGCCGTTGAGACACTTATACCTGAAACCGAGATTGCGATTGAATTAGGTGGAGAAGATGCAAAAATAACGTTTTTTGATTATAACCTAGATCAACGCATGAATGGGACATGTGCAGGTGGGACCGGTGCCTTTATCGATCAGATGGCAAGTCTATTAAACACCGATGTTAACGGTTTAAATGAACTTGCTAAAACACATAAAAAGATCTATCCAATCGCCTCACGTTGTGGTGTATTTGCTAAAACCGATATCCAACCGTTAATTAATGACGGGGTAGCAAAAGAAGATATTGCGGCATCAATCTTTCAAGCGGTTGTTAACCAAACCATTACCGGGCTTGCTGCCGGACGCAAACTGCAAGGGAAAATCGCTTTTTTAGGTGGTCCGCTTTGTTTTATGAGTGAATTACGGCAACGCTTTATTGAAACACTTGAGCTCAAAAACGATGACGTGATTTTCCCAAGTGATTCGCAATACTTTGTCGCTATCGGTGCAGCACTTGATGCAACGTCTTGTCAGTCGACTGATTTCATTACTCTAAAACAAGCACTTGAGACGGAGCAAGCAAAACAGCTGACACCATTACAGACATTAGATCCTTTGTTTGAAAATGAAGAAGCGTTGCAACAATTTAGAGAACGCCACCAAAAAGCAACTGTATCCGAAAGTGATTTGGATCAATATCAAGGGGTTTGCTTTTTAGGAATCGATGCGGGTTCAACGACGACAAAAGCCATCCTTATCGATAAAGATGGTGATGTGTTGTGGAAATTTTATGGTTCCAACGAAGGCGATCCGTTACAAAAAACAATGGCTATTCTAAAGCAACTTTACCAAGCGATGCCTGCAAATACATACATTGGTCGTACTGTCGTAACCGGCTATGGTGAAGCGTTAATCAAAAACGCCTTACACGTTGACCAAGGTGAGGTAGAAACCGTATGCCACTATAAAGCAGCCAATCGCTTTCAACCTGGCGTTGATTTCATTTTAGACATTGGTGGTCAAGATATGAAGGCGATGACGATTAAAAACGGAACATTAGCATCGATTCAATTAAATGAAGCCTGTTCTTCGGGTTGTGGATCCTTTATTGAAACCTTTGCGCAAACGTTAAAGCATGATGTAAAAGCCTTTGCTCAGAAAGCCTTACTGGCTGATCATCCCGTTGATTTAGGATCTCGCTGCACCGTATTTATGAATTCTAAAGTAAAACAAACCCAAAAAGAAGGCGCGACTGTTGAGAATATCTCAGCAGGTCTTGCGATATCTGTCATTAAAAATGCGCTTCATAAAGTGATAAAGGTACGAAATCCACAAGAACTAGGAGCAAAAATTGTCTGCCAGGGTGGGACGTTTAACAATGAGGCGGTGTTACGCGCTTTTGAGATCATGACCAAACGAGAAGTCATTCGCCCCAACCTCGCTGGATTAATGGGGGCATATGGCGCTGGATTGATCGCCAAGGAGAACTATAAAGACGGGCAAACGTCCAAAGTGTTAACGATAGATGCAATTGACACGTTTTCGACTAAAAAGAAATTCGCGCAATGTCGACTTTGTGAGAACAACTGTGCACTTACGATTATCTTTTTCCCTGACGGTAGGCGTTTCGTTACCGGCAACCGTTGTGAAAAAGGGGCAAAAGCCCAATATAATCAAAAGCAAGCAACCGAAACACCTATTAATTTAATCGATTATAAATTGAAACGTTTATTCGGCTACACACCGTTAGATAAACCAGATGCCCCTAGAGGTACGATCGGGATTCCAAGGGTTTTAAATCTCTATGATCATTACCCATTATGGTTTACGTTTTTTACTAAGCTAGGCTTTCAGGTCCGTTTATCTCCGCCATCAACGAAAAAAATCTATCATAGCGGTATCGATACCATTCCAGATGATTCGGTCTGCTTTCCAGCAAAAATGGTGCATGGTCATATTCAGTATTTAATTGATCATAAAGTCGATATGATTTTCTATCCTGCGATAAATTTAGAAATGCCTGAACAAGAAACAGCAGATAATTCTTATAATTGTCCAGTTGTTACCTCTTATCCAACAGTGATTAAAAACAATAGCGATCCGATCATGGCTAATCGTGTTGACTTTCGTGCCCCGCATTTAAATTTGAGCAAGCCAACGCATGTGATCGATACGCTTTATTTGTCACTTAAAGATAAGGGGCTAACAAAAAAAGAGGTTAAATTAGCTTATCAAGCAGGGCAAGAGGAATTAAATAAATACCGACATGACTTACAAAAACAAGGTGAACAAGCACTGATCACGGTTCAATCACGTCAAGAACAGGCGATCGTGCTGGCTGGTCGCCCTTATCATGCCGATCCTAAAATCAATCATAGTATCGCCAACATGATGACACAAGAAGGATTTCATGTCTTAACAGAAGATAGCATCTGCCACCTTGAAGAAGTGAAAGGCTTGCGAGTTGTCAACCAATGGACCTATTATGCCCGGCTTTTTGCTGCAGCAAAGGTTGTCTGTAAATTCCCAACACTAGAAATGGTTCAATTAAATTCATTTGGGTGTGGGATTGATGCGATCACCACCGATCAAGTACAAGAAATTCTTGAACAAGATAGCAAGATTAACACCGTTTTGAAAATTGATGAAGGATCCAATTTAGGGGCAGCCCGAATTCGAATTCGCTCATTGAAAGCAGCGATGCATGAGCGACGTGATTCGACAACATCTATTGAGAGGGATCAAGCACTACCAAGCAAGGTTACGTTCACAAAAAGCATGAAGAAAAATCATACATTATTACTCCCTTTATTAAGCCCGATTCATCAAGAAGGTCTATTTGACGAAGCATTACGGGCTTCAGGATATCATGTTGTTCAATTAACGGAAGATACGGGAAGAGCAGGTATTGAAGAGGGACTAAAATATGTTCATAATGATGCTTGTTATCCCGCAATCATTACGATTGGTCAATTAGTTAAAGCATTAAAAAGCGGAGCCTATGATGTTGATCATACTTCAGTGATGATGACACAATCCGGTGGTGGCTGCCGAGCAACAAACTATATCCCTTTATTAAGAAAGGCATTGACCGATGCAGGGTTTCCACAAGTTCCGGTCGTTTCCCTTTCGTTTGGCAATAAAGGAACAGAGAAAAATCAAGGATTTAAGTTAACGTTACCGTTAATCAAACGTGTATTTTTAGCCGTGTTATATGGGGATTTACTACAAAAATTAGTGAATCGGACACGACCATACGAAATTGAGCACGGCAGTGTCAATAGACTATATGACAAATGGTCAGCAAAAGCAAAGGTAACCGTTCAACGTGGACATTTAGCGAGTTTTACTAAACAAGTCCAAGACATCATTACAGATTTCGATACCCTTTCAATCTCAAATCAACGTAAACCTATTGTCGGCCTTACTGGTGAAATATTAGTTAAGCATTCAACCGTCGCCAATCACGATCTTGTTTGCTCACTTGAAGCAGAAGGCGTTGAAGCCGTTCTTCCTGATTTGTTGGGATTTATGAACTATAACTTACTAACGATGAAATGGAAAGCTGAACATCTTGGCTTTAATGGATCTAATAAATATACAGCTCAGTTTGCGCTCAAGCTCATCGAACGATTGACCAAGCCAATTAATCAAGCGTTACAACAGTCCCAACGATTCACGCCATTTCATTCAATTGAAGAAATAGCTAGAGACGTTGAGGGAATAATTTCTTTGGGCAATCATACCGGTGAGGGATGGTATATGACAGGTGAAATTGTTCAATTTCTCAAAGCTGGCATTAATAATGTTATCATTATGCAACCGTTTGGCTGCCTACCTAATCACATCGTCGGTCGTGGCATGATGAAAGCAATCCGATCACACTATCCGAAAGCAAACATGACAGCTATTGATTATGACCCTGGGATCTCGACCGTTAATCAGCTCAACCGGATTCGCTTAATGCTGGCTTCTGCATTTAAGTCCCATTCAGATAATTAACGGGTGCACATATACCCGAAACAAGATCGATACCATTTTTATGGCCTGTTTTGATGCTGAAAATTATATTACACATAGACATTTCTATCCTTTTAAACAAATGATAAAAAGCTTGTCAGGCATAGCTAACACCTGACAAGCTTTAACACAGATAACCGTCCGTCAAACACTGGGCTCAAGATAGAGAACAGAGATCAGCTATTTAGGTGAGCACTAACGGACGCTCATGTCATGATTCACTTAACGAACCATCAGTCGGAGAGGAAGAGCGCTTGGTTTGCGTTGGTAGGATGATTAATTATCTACTTGTATGACCCGCTGTTCTTTATCAACCTAAGAATAGCCATCAATAATATAATAAGAAAGATCAATCCATTATATATAATTGAATTTAAGTTAAAAACTTCTCGTAAAATAGTCACAACAATAAATAAGAATAATATTGGTATTAAATTAACCATCATTTTTTTCATAGCAATCGCTCCTATTTCTTCCTCTATTTCGCTTTATTCGGTTTACATATCTATTGCCCAAGCACCCTTGCGAAACACAGGTTCAATTGCTCCATCTTCTGTGACACCATCGATATCAAGTTCACTAGAACCAATCATAAAATCAACATGTGTTAGGCTGTCGTTCACACCATGCTTATCCAGTTCTTGATCTGACATTTCAGAGCCGCCTTCAAGGTTGTTCGGGTACGCTTTACCTAATGCAATATGACAAGATGCATTTTCATCATATAGCGTATTATAGAAAATTAATCCAGATTGTGAAATTGGAGAGGCATCTGGAACGAGCGCCAATTCGCCTAAACGGGTAGCACCTTCATCTGTATCAAGCAAATGCTTCAATGTTTGATAACCTGTTTCTGCTTCAAAATCAACGACTTTACCATCTTTAAAGGTTAACTTAAAGTTATCAATCGTGTTCCCACCATAAATTAACGGTTTTGTATTTGAAACGGTTCCGTTGACGTGATATTTATGTGGTAATGTAAACACTTCTTCTGTCGGCATATTCGGATTGAAGTGGCATCCATCGGCTGTTTTTGCTCCTCCACCCTTCCAAATATGACCTTTGGGTAAATCAAAAGTTATATCTGTGCCTGGTGCCTTAAAAATTAATTGTTTATATTTTTTGTTATTTAATACTTCTCGCGCATCTTTCAACGTTTGATTATGTTGATCCCAAGCAGCAATTGGGTCATCTTGATCAACACGGACAATCTTAAAGATTTGTTGCCAAAGTCGCTCTTTCGCTTCTTCTTGGTCGACCGCATCCGGAAAAATCTTCTGTGCCCAATCTCCTGTTGGAATTGAAATAATGGACCATGCAATCCGGTCATTCATCGTATATTGTCGAAATTCTTTCATCGCTTGAGCTGATGCCTTTGTTGCTTTAGCTACTTTTTCAGCATCAACATCTTTTAATAGGTCGGGATTGGTTGATCGAATTTGTAAAAGAGCTGCACCATCTTTTGCATAGCTCAAGAATTTATCCACTTGCCATTGTGGAATCGTGGTCAATACCTGTTCGGATTCATGTTGATACTTCAGCAAAGTAATCGCATCGTCTTGCCAGTTAATCATCACTTCCTTTGCTCCTAATTCATAGGCCTTGCGTACGACAATACGGGTAAACGCTACACCTTCTATCGATGAATTAATCATTAAAGCTTGCCCTTTTTGTAAATTAACACCTGTTCTTAATGCTAATTCCGCATATTTTTCTTGTAACTCTAAATCTGCCATTGATATCCCTCCAATATTTTCTACCCTTATTATTATACATAACCGCCAGTGATTTAGAAATGCGTTTGCTTCTATGTTAACTCTTCCAAACGGAGCGAGAGTGTTTCCCATCGCTCGATTTTCGCTTCTAGCATTTGCTCGAGCTCTGTTTGTTTCTGATAATGCGTTTGCACTTGCTCAAGATCTGATCCAGCTGCTACAACGGCCTCTTTCACCTGTTCGATCGCTTGTTCTAAATCAGCAATCTCATCTTCAATCGTTTCCCATTCTTTTTGTTCGTGATAGGATAATTTTTTTCGTTTTGGTCGTTCTACCGCCTTTTGTTTCGATGACTTCGTTGCTTGTTGTGTACTTTCCTTATCCGTTTCCAACCAGTCACTGTAATTGCCATAAAAGCTTGTGATCACACCTTGTGATTTAAAGATTAGCAATTGCTCAGTTAATTTATCTAGAAAATAACGATCGTGCGAAACCGTAATCACAACGCCTGAAAACTGGGTTAAGTAATCTTCTAATATAGCTAACGTCTCTGTATCAAGGTCATTTGTTGGCTCATCCAATAATAATACATTGGGTTCTTCCATTAACACCTTCAACAAATATAACCGGCGCTTTTCTCCACCGGAAAGCCGATGAATAAATGTCCATTGTTGAGCACGAGGAAATAAAAACCGTTCGAGCATTTGTTCTGCGCTAACGGTTACACCATTTTCAGTATGAATCACATCAGCTGTTTCTCTAATATAATCTATAATACGTAATTCTTGATTCATATCTTGATGGTCTTGTTGATAATAACCGATCTTTACAGTTGAGCCTATTTCGATCTCCCCTTGATCTGGTATGACTTGTTGAGCGATTATTTTTAATAACGTCGTTTTTCCACTGCCATTAGCACCGACAATACCAATTCGATCACCCGGTTTAACAAGAAAGCTGAATGGTTTAATCATATGTTGGTGGTGATAGCTTTTTGCTATATTTTTCAATTCAATAACCTTATTCCCTAATCGCGTCATTCCTACACCCAAATCAAGTTGTTCCTGATTGGTAGTGAATGTTTCTTTTTTCATCGTTTCTACCCGATCAATTCTTGCTTTTTGTTTGGTTGATCTTGCTTTAGCCCCTCGTTTCAGCCAGGCAATTTCTCGCTTTAAAATATTGGCATGTTTCTGCTCATTCTGTGTTTCTAACCTTAATCGTTCCGTTTTTTGTTCCAAATATGTTTGGTAATTGCCGTTGTAACGATAAAGTTGGCCTTGATCAAGCTCATAAATACGATTGGTGACACGGTTAAGAAAATAACGATCATGCGTCACGAGCATAACCGCGCCTTGATAGTTCGGAAGATGCTGCTCCAACCATTCAATCGATTGATGATCAAGATGGTTGGTTGGCTCATCTAAAATGAGTAAATCGGCGGGTTGAACAAGCGCCTTTGCCAGTGCAACACGTTTTTTTTGACCACCAGATAGTCGTTCAATCTTTTGATCAAAATGCTCAATGCCAAGCTTTGTTAAAATCGTTTTTGCCGTTGTGTTTGCATCCCATGCATTCAATTCATCGATTTTAGCTTGCGTGCGACTAAATTGCTTTTGTGCCATGACATCATCAGGCTGTTCTGCTAACGCTAGTAACGCTGTTTCATAATCGCGCATCGCCACCATAATATCAGCTTCACCAGCAAACACCTCATCTAATATCATGCGGTTAGCAACTAGCTCCGGTTCTTGAGCCAAATAACCAATCGAGAATGCTTTAGCATGATTTATTTCACCACTATCATGCCCTTCCTTTCCTGCAATGACTTTGAGAAACGTAGATTTACCTGTACCATTAACACCAACCAATCCGATCCGCTGTTTTTTTTCAATCGAAAAAGATATTTGATCAAATAACACTTTATCGCCAAAAGCCTTCGTTAACTTTTCAACTGATAATATTTCCATTTTATTAACCCTCTATTCCTTACTTGTCTCTCTATTGTTTCATGATCATAACAATTGTCAAGCCACTAAACCTATTTAACGATGACCAAACGAATCAAACGTGACGGTTCGGTTATCCATCACGTTTGATTTTTATCACGGATAAGCGTCCATGAAACACCTAGCTCAAAATAGAGCGTAGCGATCATCTTTTTAGCTAGTAGCTAACGCACGCCTCCACTGGTTAAAGGTGCGTTATATTATTATAAAATAGGAGAAATCAACCGTGCGACTGATTCTTTAACACGAATCCAGATCGATCGCTCTTTATAGGCTTCATATGTGAGTAAAGAAGATTCCTCCATATCTTCTTTAAAGTCCTTTACCAAGCGATCTGTCACATCTTCACTGTAAAGAAATGCATTCACTTCAAAGTTTAATCGGAAACTACGTACATCAATATTTGCTGTACCTACTGAAGCAAGCTTACCATCAACCATTATCGTCTTTGCATGTAAAAATCCATTTTGGTATATGTAAATTTTCGCGCCAGCTTCAAGCATATTTCCTATATAAGAAAAGGTTGCCCAGTATACAAATGGATGATCTGGTTTATTTGGAATCATAATTCTCACATCGACGCCCGACAGTGCGGCAATCCGAACTGCATCTGCCAAACTTTCATCTGGGATGAAATAAGGTGTTTGAATATAAATATATTCTTCCGCTTCCATAATCATCTTAATATAACCATACTTAACTTGTTCCCATTCGGAATCAGGACCACTTGAAACAATTTGAATACCAACATCGCCGGTTGGTTCTGCTTTATAATAAGTTGGTTCATATTGTAAAATCTGCTGTTTTGAAGCTTGATTCCAATCTAAAATAAATCGTGTTTGCATATTGCGAACAGATTCACCTACAATGCGAAGATGAGTATCTCGCCAATAACCAAATTTGGGGTCTTCTCCTAAATATTCGTCACCGATATTAAAGCCACCAATATAACCAATCTTCCCATCAATAATAGCCAACTTACGGTGATTTCGATAATTAATTTTTAAGTTAATTTTAGGTATCGGAGACGGAAAGAACGCTTCAACCATAACACCAGCTTGCTTTAGCCGATGAATAAAATGACGCTTCAACCGCCTTGCCCCCATATCATCATATAAAAACCTAACAGTCACCCCTGCTTCAGCTCTCTTAATTAATGCATCTGCAATACGGTAACCAAGTTTGTCACTTCTTACAATATAGTAAAGAATATGAATATGATGATTAGCTGCTTCAATATCTCGAATTAGTGCATCAAATTTTGCTTGTCCATCATTAAAAATTTCGACTTCATTTTCTTGAGTGAGAATCGCATCATTATTTCGAAGATGCATATAAAATAAGTCCTTATGCTTTTGATAATGATCTGGAATTGGAAAACTATCTTCATCTAATAATTGCAATTGATTTTCGACGGCTTTCTTCACACCTAATCGACTTTTATTATCCCAAACAAACAATTTTTTTCCACTTAATTTCCGGCCAAATACTAAATACAAAGCAAATCCTACAACGGGGACAAAAGTAAGTACTAATAGCCACGCCCATGTTGAAGTTGGATTTTTCCGTTCTAAAAAGACAATAGCGAATGCTAGAGCAATGTTTAAGAAAATGGTAAGTCCAAATATAATTGCTATAATATCCAAATATAACCCTCCCTTACACTCGATAACCACAATATAGCATAAATAGATAACAATTGGCATCATTAAGCCATTTAATTTAGTCGTTTATTACTCATTGGACTTATCTTATGTCATCTTGCTGTTCCAATACAAAAGCAGAGTCAAACCTCAATCAGTGCGTGTTTTCGTTTTTCCACTATGGATTGTCCGTTGCACGAATCAGGACATAAGGGGCTATTATTTCCCATCTTAATAGATAAGCGCTGCTCTTTACTTTAAGCCAGGCGTTAACAAACGATTAGCTGTGATAAATTATTTTGTTTTTAATGTTGACGAAACAGGTGCCAATCCGATAGGCTTAACTTATATAATCATTGTCGCACACGTCACTATAGTGAACAGCAAGATGATGTCATTTAATATGAGGAGGCTGATCGTCGTGTGGACAGCTTTAAAACAACAAATTAGACCGACCGATATTATTATTATCGTGATTTTAATTATATTATCCTTTGTTCCCTTCTTTGTTTTTACATCTTATCATGCAGGCACGCAAAATGATGGAGAACCAACGATCGCTATCGTTTCCATAAATGGTGAAGTTGTTGATGAGTTTGTCCTAGCAGAAGATACCCCCCATCAGGAGATCACTTACTATCCCAATGATGGTCAATACAACATTATTGAAATTGATGGTCCACGTATACGAGTAAAAGAGGATAACAGCCCTGACCAAATCGCCGTCCAAACTAGCTGGATTAGTCGACCTGGTCAGACAAGCATCTGTCTTCCCCATCGTTTAATGATCGAAATAAAAGGTGGACAATCCTTTGATGATGACGTGATTTATTAATCAATTAATAAATCACGTTTTTTCTCGTTCTTTTTTCTGGCTTTCACCGTAAGTAAACCATCATTAAATGAAGCCGTCAATGTTGAGGGAATAACATTATTGGGCATATGAATAAATCGTTCGCGCTCTCTTTGAAAATGGTTAAAATGGTAGACGCCTTCTTGGTCATCCTTTACTTCCTTTTTTTCATCCTCTGTAATACGGATGGCCAAATGGGTTTGCTCAATTGAGAGCTTTACCCTATCTTTAGTCACACCAGGTAACTTGAAGTTAACCTGCCACTCCTCATCCGTTTGATTAACATGGGTGGGGATATGACTGTTTTGAAAAAATTGATCAATTGAAGCGAGCATACTATCTTGGTGATAGCTATTAAACAAGTTATCCATTTTTTTCACCCAATCACGTGCAACTTCCCATACATCGAAATTCTGTTCTGACATAGCTCTCCCTCCTATCCATAACTAATCTATGCACATATTCTAAAATAGGTACTAAACCTTCCCGCCCACTTTATTTATGAACGTTAACTAACCGACGCTAGGACTTTTTTAATGAACGCATCATAGCACCATATCCTTAGCAAATAGATATAGACATAATACAAACCTTCAATCAATCGGCGGAGGGCTACAGAACGTAGGGCATGCAGACGATGCCACAGGACGTGACGGTTTTAGTTAACGATCTTACCCACCCACTGACGGGGCGTTGAGTGACTCAGCACATCGACATGAGTGTCCGTCCCACCCCTAAATAGATTTGTTCGATTCTCTAGTTTAAGACGGACGGTTAGCTATGATAAATGATTTCACTTAATAGTCTAAATTTTCGTTATAGTCAGAAAGAACCTTGACTATTTTTACTATCTAAACTATAATCCTTACTAACATGTATAACTCTTATCAAGAGAGGCTGAGGGAATAGGCCCTGTGAAGCCCGGCAACCCGCAAGTGAAAGCTTGCAAAGGTGCCAAATCCTACAGGTTACAATTAACCTGAAAGATAAGAGGGGGAAATTGCTGACTAAGCCCTCTTCTTACTTTTTAAAGAAGGGGGCTTTTTATGCATTAGCAACGTATAGACTTCTAAAGTCAAAGGCTAAGTGCGTGCAGTTATGCTAATGAAATAAACCATGACACTTTTTACACGTAGCCTGTTACGATTTTTTAGTCTCTTATTGAAAAGAGTGTAATTAAAAAAGGAGGAATTTATTATGTCTAATCGATTGTTTGCTTCATCTGGCGCAGAAACACAACTCATTCATGGTGGGCAACAGCCTGACCCTACCACAGGTGCTGTCGCTGTACCTATTTATCAAACGACTTCCTATGCCTTTCGTAATACAGAACATGCCCAAAATTTATTTGGGTTAGCCGAGCCTGGCAACATATACTCCCGCATTATGAACCCGACGGTTGATGCATTTGAACAACGGATGGCTTTATTGGAAGATGGAGTTGCTGCTGTTGCAACCGCTTCTGGGATGGCAGCGATTACACTTGCTATTTTAAATTTAGCAGAATCTGGTGATGAAATTATTGCCGACAGCAATTTATATGGTGGGACCTATAACCTGTTTGATAAAACACTTCCGAAGTATGGGATTAAAGTTATCTTTGTCGATGGAAAAGACCCAGAAAATTTCCGTACGACGATAACAGAGAAAACAAAGGCGATTTTTGCTGAAACCATTACTAACCCTTCTTTAAACGTTTTTGACATTGAAGCGGTAGCAAATATCGCTCATGACCACAAAATCCCACTAATTATTGATAATACATTTGCAAGCCCTTATAGTGCAAAACCTATTACGTGGGGAGCCGATATCGTTGTCCACTCAGCAACAAAATGGATTGGTGGCCATGGGACAACGATTGGTGGAATTGTTATCGATGGTGGGCGCTTTAATTGGAATCAAGAACGATTCCCTGGCTTTACTAAACCCGACTCTTCCTATGGTGGAATTAGATTCGGTATCGATACTGGACCAGCCGCGTTTGCTATTAAATTGCGTGTCCAATTATTGCGTGATATCGGTCCGGCATTAAGTCCACAAAATGCCTTTAACTTCTTGCAAGGATTGGAAACATTAAATTTACGTATCCAACGACATGGTTACAATGCTAAACGCATCGCTCAATTCTTAATCGAACACCCACAAGTTGACTGGGTTAACTATCCAGGTTTGAGCACACATCCAAGTCACGAACTTGCCAAGAAGTATCTCGCTAATACATTTGGTTCTGTGATCACCTTTGGCGTCAAAGGCGATCGTGAAACGGGTCGGAAGGTGATCGATAATATCCAATTGTTCTCACACGTTGCCAATGTTGGTGATGCTAAGTCATTAATTATTCATCCAGCTTCAACTACACATCAACAATTAAATGAACAAGGCCTTCAAGCCAGTGGAGTGAGTGATACATTAATCCGCCTATCTGTTGGGCTTGAAAGCTATGATGACCTTGTTAAAGATCTTGACCAAGCCATTGCAACAGCTACTGGAACTGCTGTTACCCTTCAACCTAAGCTTGATGATGTGATTCGATGGGCACTTGAATCACCGTTTGTACGCGCTGATGGTGATATACGGTTGAAAAATATCGTCGTTGCCGGTGACCAAACCAAGCATAACTGTCTAAAAAAATTAACCAAATTGGGCTTTCACTTTACTGATTTGGCAAAGAATGAGGGACCTATTGATCTTTTATTTATTACAGAGCCAAATCAGATTGAGGTCTTACCGTCGGATGCGAAGATCATCTGGTTTAGAACAGAAGCAGATTACAGTGCCTTAAAAACACAAGCTGAACAAAATGGTCAATGGATTGTTGAGAATGAATGCTTATTTAAAACCGCTAATTACATTCGACACCATCCTAAACACGATCATTAATCAACGCATACAATAACTAAAGCACAGCGGAAAAGGTTACCATTCACTTTCCTTTCCCCTGTGCTTTTTGTTGGTTATCGATGCAAATTAGCGTCGACTATTGTCATTATACTTATATTTGTCTTATAATGAGTTGCACAGCCTTGTTTTAATTTCATTGAATAGGGAATATATATGATCACATAAACTATTTTGAATGGATGTTTTACATATGACACGACGAAAAAAAATGACACTAATCTCACTTGTGTTAATCTTTTTGATCGTAGGAGGTTTTCTCTTCTTTATCATTAGACCTACATCATCAAATCAAACTACCCAAACAGAACCTGACAGTGAAAATATTGATCAGGTGCTTGAACAAGTAGAAAACATGGATGAAGAAGTGGCGACTGCAACAAATGATTTGTCTCAAAATTTAAGAGATGCCGTTGAACAGACACTTGGGGTTTTTACACAACATGATTATCATATAACAGCTGTAGGAGATTCTTTAACTCAAGGCGTCGGTGATGAGACCAATAATGATGGTTATATTGGTATATTAGAACACCGTTTAAATGACTTAAATTATCAAGTAAACATTGATAACTACGGTAGACGTGGCAATCGTACGGATCAATTGTTGACACGCTTAGAAGAAGAAAATGGACTTAAGCGCTCGATACAGCGAGCTGATCTTATTTTGGTTACGATTGGTGCAAATGATATTATGCGGATTGTTAGAGAAAACTTCCTTGACCTAAATGAAGGCGTATTTGACTTGGAGCTTGACGACTACCAACAAAGATTAACGGACGTATTTGAAATGATTCACGCATATAATGATGAAGCAGAAATCTATTTAATTGGATTTTTCAATCCATTTGAAGGCTATTTTGATGACGTAGAAGCGCTTGACAGTATATTAACAGAGTGGAATGAAACGGGAAAAACAATAGTTGAGGATTATCCAAACGGGCACTTCATCCCAATCGAAGATCTGTTCCAAATTAATGAAGTCAATCTATTAGCAGATGATAATTTCCATCCAAATGGTACGGGGTATTCTTTAATGGCATCACGGATCCTTTTTGCGATTATACCCGCACTCGAAGACATAGCTGAAGAACGAGAAGAAGAAACTGCTGAACAAGGCATATCTTTAGAATAAAGCATCGCTTCAATCAGCGGGGATTTTCGTTCTCTTCCTATCAATGAATCAAGACATTAGCTCCTACCTATATCAGGTGATCTATGCGCTTTATTTTGTAGCGGGCGTTTTACGGACGGTTGGCCCGCTTATGTTTCGCCCAACAAAAAGCAGGTAAGAAAGAAGGTGAGAAAATGAAAGAAATAAAACAAGGGAACAAAAAAATGTATAAACGTTATTTTTTAATGCTTCTTAGTGTCAACCTTGTTTTATTAATGCTTTTTATTGTTCTCATATTGGTTTCCCCACCTCGCTCTGACGTCTTACCTACACCACAATATATTGATGAACCAGGCGCAGAATTTAGGGTGGAATCAACGAAAGAAGACTTAAACGAATTAATTAATGATTATTTAGATCAAGTGTTATTAGCTGACAACGCTGAATTTTCTGTGCATATTGATCAAGATGTCCATTTGTTTGGATCATTTCAAGCCTTTGGCGCATCGATTCCACTTAATGTAAGAATGGAACCTAACGTACAAGCTAATGGTGATTTAATCTTAAGTATGACCGAAATGTCACTCGGCTTGCTAGACTTACCAAGTGATCGAATCTTACACTATATTAATCAACAAATTAGTACACCTGATTGGCTTTACTTTGATTCAGAAAATGAACAACTTTACGTTGCAGTGACTCAAATTGATGTTCAGAGTAACTTTCGTTTCAGTGTCCAAGAGCTGGACTTAACCGATGATAACATTTCATTTTTAATCAAGATCCCTCGTGCTGGAGCCATTCAAACTGAGGACAATGATGATGAAGCATGATCACTTCTCGTTAAGTAATGCGTCTCATATAAAGCGAACGTTTAATCAGCGGGAGGTGTCCTTCTCCCACTGATAGTTTACCTGGACATTAGCGTCTCAACGCCCGCTTAAATAGCTAACCGCTACTCTATATAGTTGAGCCGGACGTTTATTTCCGGTTAGCTGTGATGCTTCAGCTTTATAGCTGTCACAGGATGATACAACAACTTATAGAGTTAACCGACACCGCTCCATCACCAATTTATTTCAATATCACCTATTTGGCTCTCTACGATTAAATCTGGTCCATGACTACCTACGTTTTCAATATACGTTTTCCCTAAATTTTCTGTTCTTGTACCAACAAAATCGCTAAACTTAATCGCTCCCAAACTTGTTTCTAGTTGAAGTGAATAGTTATCCGGGCGATCTGGTAACTGTACATGAATGTCACCTATATGCGTACGTGTTTCTATTTCTCCTTGCCATTCAACAAGGTCAAGTCCTATTCCACCTACATTGGTTTTAATATCCCAATTGCCACTCACTTGATGAATAGCAATATCCCCAACAGCTACCTCCGCTCTTCCTGATTCAAGTTGTAATTGTGTGAGTTCAATTCGACCTACTCTCGCTTCAGCAGATAAGTTTTCAAGTGCTAAACCTTCACCATAAATAGAGCCAAAATCAACACGAGCATCGACATGCCCTTCAAAAGATCGAGGTATAGCTACAGTAAGCTTAAGTTGAGCATTATTTCTAGTTGGTATCAATGAAAACCAGCGTCTTGGCTTTTGATCAACTTCGACCCGTAAAGTCTCCGATTCTTGGTCAAACATTAAAATATCTTCAACCGCTTGGTCTAATCTTCCTGATACATGTACTTCAATCTGTTGTTCTTCACTTTCAATGAAATAAAGGTTAGCAACATCAGCATTAATAAGTATATTTGTTATAGAAGAATCCTCTATAATCATCACTTCTTCTACATTTTCTCCAGCCACATCAAACAATTGTTGACGATAGATAAACGTACCAATGCTACCAATCATTAATGCCAAAAAACCAACGATTGCTAATTTCTTCATTACATCACCCCTCGCACGAATCGATTCATTGTTCTAAAATAGCCTCGGGTGAGCCAACTCATAAATTTCGCGACATAGTGCATGGCTACAAAAAGCAACGTGCCTAGCCCAAATAACATTAAAACAAAAAAAGCTTCTGGAAGTGAAAACAGCACATCACCCCACAGTGCAAAAAGTGGCGTTGCCATTAAAACAATGGCTACTAGCCAAAAAGAAAATATTACACCAGCTACTGCAACTGCCGGTCCTAAAACAAAAATAAGATTAAAAATAATCAGCATAATGAGTACTGGAATATTTGTCTTTGTTCGCGATTGATTCATTGCATTAGGTTGCTCTTGTTCTTTATCAATCTGGTCGGCGTGTAGCGCTAACTCTTTTTCTGCTACAGCCTTAGGACGTCCTAAAGTTAAAATAACATCTTGAACGGGTTGTCCTTCTAATTCAGCAATCTTAAATTGATCTTGATACATTTCGATAATATCTTCACGTACTGACTTTGGTAAGCGTCGCAAATGATAATTGAGTTCTTGCAAATAACGCTTTTGCTCCAAAATAAACGCCCTCCTTCTTTAAACAAGCTCATGCTGATAGGCATAAATAGCAGCTTGAGTTCGGTCTTGCACTTCAAGCTTACTTAAAATATTACTTACGTGAACTTTTGTTGTTTTCAATGCAATAAACAATTGATCTGAAATTTCTTGGTTTGTTCTCCCTTGTGCGATCAACATTAAAACTTCGCGCTCGCGAGAAGTTAATGTTTCATGTAAAGGGACTTCTTGTTGCCCACGCATCCTAGCCATCATTTTATTGGTAACTTCCGCTTCAAACACGGACTCTCCTTTTGCTGTTTTGCGTACGGCATTTGCAATTTCACTGGCTTTTGTCGTTTTAAGTAAATAGCTCATTGCACCAGCTTCTAGTGCTGGATATACTTTATCATCATCAACAAAACTCGTTACCATTAAAATTTTTGCTTCGGGCCACTTGGCGATAATTTGTTTCGTTGCTTCAATGCCATCCATCTGATCCATCACAATATCCATTAAAATGATATCCGGCTTTAGCTCAAGCGCCCATTTAACCGCCTCTTCCCCATTACTAGCCTCAGCAACGACTTCAATGTCCGGTTGTGTCGATAAATAAGTAGTCACGCCGATCCGCACCATTTCATGATCATCCACAAATAATACTCGTATCATTTACCTTCACCCTTCATGCTTATTAATCGGTACACGCACATCTAACTTTGTTCCTTGATCGGGTACACTTATTAATTGATATTGGCCACCGATTTCTTCAGCTCTTTCTTTCATATTAGCTAACCCATAAGAACCCGATTGTTCCGCATCACAATCAAAACCAACACCATCATCGACAACCGATAAAACGGCGATGTGATCACGTTTAATAAAGAGCACATCAATTTGCGTTGCCTTTGCATGACGTAAAGCATTAGACAGCGATTCCTGTAAAATTCGGAATAAGTGATCCTCAACCGCTCGATTAAGTGTAATCGGCTCTGTCCGCCAATCAATTGAAATCGGTACTTTTGATACCAACTCTGTAAGCAATTGATCCATTCCTTCTTGTAAGCTGTGATCCTTTAAAGCGATCGGTCGTAAATGCAACAACAGTGCTCGCATTTCTAGTTGGGCTTGTTGGATCATCCGTTCAATCTGTGCTAAAGGTTGATTGAGTTGATCGTTGTTTTGTTCCAACATTTCATTAACAGCGGAAACAAGCATGGAAGCTGCAAATAGCTCTTGACTGACGGAATCATGAAGCTCACGCGCTAATCGATTTCGTTCCTGGGTAAGACGTGCTTCTATTTGTTGTTCTTGATCTTCGATGCGCTCACTGATTACTTTTTGCATCCGATTCCTTGCCGATTGTAAATGCAGTTGAATCTGACGAATCTGCGAAATGCATTGATAAGCTTCTTTTGATCCACCATAGTAACGCACCTTCTCATCGGTTGACTTTGATTCAACCTGTACAAGCGCATCATAAATGGCCTTTAATTCTCTCTTATGAAAGAAAAATATCATAAAACCATTAAACGTTCCGATGCTCACACTTGTTAATAACAAAATCAAGCCCAACGGCAATTGCTGTAGGCGTATCGTCCAAAGCATCGACCATTGCAAGGGATCGATCTGACTGAAAAGCAATATAGTTAAAGAAAAGATGAGTAGATTGGTTATCATCAAGCTACGCATTAAAATTGGAAATAAAGAGCTTCTCATCCGCGTCTCACCTCAATCTGACCAGCTATCATTGAGGTATAAATTTTAATGCGTTGAGGGGCTGTTTGATAGTTTTTCGTTCGATAATGAACGGTGCGATTAACGATTCGGTCATCTCCATAACCAAAAATATCTACTGATCCCGCTAAGACAGAGTGGTGAATACTTACCTCGACATCATAAGGAATAATCAGCGTTATTGTTCCTACTAAGTGGTGCAATACTAGAGTCGGCTCTCCCTTTGGTAAGACGGTCTGATTTAGATTTATGATGGTCTGGCCAAAAAGCGTTTGACAATTAATATCTTGCCATTGATAGGGCTTAGCTCCCGTTTGTTGCTTACCAAACCAGCGGTTGGAGAAAAGCAACTCTTCTTCTTCAAGCGGTTCTTCACCAAATTGCAATTGCTGCGGTGCTCGTTTTTTATTTTCCTTCATTTGATAAAAATATAAGCCAACGATCACTACAATTATCGCTAAGATAAAACGGAATAAAAACGTTGACAACATCATTATTGAAAAAGCAACAATACCAACCCAAAACAAGACCCGCCCCTCTTGGCGATAATAATATTGCCAAGCAAAATAAGTGACAATGCCCCAAATAAGCAACCAAAAATACGCATCAGAGCGTAGAAAGACAAATTCAACAATAAACAATGCGATCGTAGCCAAAATTAAATATGGCACGATTTTTTTATCTATTGGGTTAAACATAGGCGTACCCCTTTTTTGATTAAAATAGGTAGTTAAGTGAACAACTTAACTACCTATAGCGTACACGATCTTACTTTGAAAGAGAATGCTTTTTTTCTAATTCAGCAAAACGCGCATCTAAAGTATGCAACCGGTGGTTCGTTTTTACTTGTTGTTCCAAACGTTCAATATAATCCTCTGCCTCAGCAAATTTATTACTGCTACGATCAATATAATCTGCTTGTAACACTTGATTAATTCCTTTATGGACACGGGCAAGATTTTCACGTCCTTTTAATTCTAGACGTTTAACATATAAATTCTTTAATTGCTGTTGCATCTCCCCATATTTAGATTCGATTTCTTCAATTTGTGTTGTTGACGAATCATGCATTTCTGTTAATTGATCTACCCGAGCTTGATATTGATTCATTTCTATTCTTGCTTCCTCTAAAAGTTCGTGCTCATCGGTTTGCTCGGCCAAAACGACTTGTTTGCTACGTTTGTCTAACATTAACTTTGCTTGACTTAATTCTTTTTGATACTGTTGTTTAATCATGTACTGTTTTTCAATTAATTGTTTAAGTTTTTTCACCTCATCCTCACATTTTCGAATGTATTGGTTTAAATGTGTCATCGGATGCTTTTCCTCTTTTTGATCAAGTAAATGATGAAAATCAGCTACTACTGTATCTTTTATTCGCGTGAAAATATTTGTCATAATTATCCACTCCTTTTTTTAATCGATCATCCAATCTTCTTGTTCATATCCTTCAGGTGCTTTCCTATAGCCGCGGTATGCATAATACAAAAGTAAAGCCGCCACAATACCCACTAATGCTGGCGTATTTGATATCGACATTGACAATGCAATTAGCACCAGCACTGCCCAACCCAGCTTACCAAGTGCTGAATCAGTCAATAGAAACCGGCGGACACCATAATAGCCAAGCGCTAACGTTAAAAACAATCCTATCAATGGGGCAACTGTGCTTAAAACGATCAGACCTGCTATGCCTGCTATAACTATAAATAGTAATGTTCGCAATCCGCTTCCCCTCCTTTCGATAATTAAAGTTTAACTCGGAAGCTGAGAAAGCGTAACAGCCTCTAGGTATATCTTTCACTAAGACTAGAGACGTATTTATAAAAGGCGGACGCTAATCTCCTGATTTGAAAGTTCGCTTTATTAGCATTCTACATTTGGCTTACACACAAAAAAAAGCTTAGCTAATTTTAGCTAAGCCTAAAGAATGAACGTCTCCAACTTTTTCTTTGCTCTTGTTCCACGTGAGCAGTAAGATATGGATAGTCTTTTAATTTACCGTAATAAAAGGGTGTTAATTCTCGCCAAGCTCTTAAATCTTGAGGTCTAATTAACCCCGGTGGCTTGGCACTATGATAGATGCCACATTCTTGCAACATCGATGCAACAAATTGTGAACAGAAAAAAGCATTTTCCCTATGAAACTCTTTATTTAACATGACACCAAATAAACCTAAAAAATTATAACGATATAAGTGCTTATGACTTTCCATAATCATAATTTGTTCAACAAGTTGTGTATATTCCTCTTCCGTTACCTTTAACTGATAAATGGCACACATTGAACGATTAAAAAAGGGTAAACTTAAATTCTCGCGAATAAAGCCACCGATAAATGGATTATGTGGTCGTTTTCGCCCAAAGCTATAAACGAGATTTAATTCTTGGTCTAGAGCGATTGATACATGGTTTAATGATTGTTTCGTATAAAGATCAATCGTTTTTGCCAATAAGGTACCTGTACTTAAGAATAATAAGTAAACGGTTTTTGTCTTCATATACTGCCTCCCCTCTTTACTAATAGACTGTATTAATAAAATTAAAGTTTCATAGAAATAAAAATAGTATAACAAAATATAGGCTAAATAGTAACAAATTTCTAAAAAATACAACGCTGTACCTAGAAATGTATTGGACTTCTTTAACTTTTCTAAACCATTAAAACAGGGAATGAACCATTGGTCAAAAGTTCATTCCCTGTTCGCTTTATTCCTTTAATTTGGTTGTATAATATTTGACGTTGGTGAACAGAAATCTCCCTTTCATAATTATGTGAAAAGGAGATCGAAATTCACTAGCGTCTTTTCTATGTATATAGATAGAAAACAAGTGCGTTTCCCTGTAGAATTAAAGTCGACGAAAACCAATCCAGGAGGGAACGCACTTGTCATACTCTAATGATATTAGAATGTTACTCGATATTCAAGACCGAAATATAACTTTTGAGGAAGGATGCCTCTATGATGGGGAATTAAAGGGAAAACCGTGTCGCTATGTAGAAGGAAAGTTAACGTATACACCAGAAGCTTGCATAAGTTGTGGCGTTAAGAATGAAGATTACACGATCTATAAAAATGGCACACAATGCTCACGTATTACCCTTCCGATTGATGGGGTGAAGAAAACCTACC
Source organism: Amphibacillus jilinensis Y1 (assembly GCF_000306965.1). Classification (GTDB taxonomy): domain Bacteria; phylum Bacillota; class Bacilli; order Bacillales; family Amphibacillaceae; genus Amphibacillus_C; species Amphibacillus_C jilinensis. The sequence goes on from NZ_JH976434.1 coordinate 761,424, forward strand.
TGAATTTGAGAAAGCAACGCTTTAAGTGTAAGGCGTGCGAGGGTACGTTTACCGCAACTACCTCTCTTGTAGAAAAACATTGTTATCTTTCGAAATATACGAAGGCATGTGTTTTAATCAAGGCGACAGAAGCGCAGTCTTTACAGGATATCGCAAAAGATACGGCCGTGTCTGCGACAACGGTTCAACGGCTCATTACGGAAGAAGCGAAAGGGTATAGCTTTCATCATTGCTTATTACCTAAACATCTTTCGTTTGATGAATTTAAATACGCCAAAGGATTGATGGCCTTTGAATACATTAACGCGGAAACGGGCGATATTCTTGATATCCTTGAATACCGAGACGCTCGAAAGATTAAGGATCACTTCATCGCGAATTATAGCTTAGCTGACCGCAAAAATGTGGAAACCATCACCATTGATATGAATGCGGGATACGTGAATGTCATCAAAGCGATGTTTCCTCAAGCGGAGATCGTTATTGATCGTTTTCACCTCACGCAATTAATCAATCGTTCCATGAATAAGACGCGTATTCGTGTGATGAATAGCTTCCATACTTCTAACGGAGAAGATCTTAAGAAATACCGTCGCTTAAAGCGTTACTGGCGTCTGTTATTAAAGCGTCAATCGGATTTATCGAATACAGAATATAAGTATTTTCATTTATTTGGGCAACGGTTGGAAACCAATGTAGTAGAAGAACTACTTCGTTTCTCCTCTGAATTAAAAGAGAATTACGACTTGTATCAGCGTATCTTGTGTGCGTTTGAGCAAGCAGATCAGGAGGCACTGCGGACGCTCTTAAACCACCAGCATAAAGGCCCAGTCTCTAGCTATATGAAGACAAGTATGAAAACCTTACGCCAACACCTGCCTTACATTAAAAATAGCTTTACGTACCCGTTTAACAACGGACGCATCGAGGGGATCAACAATAAGATTAAAGTGCTTAATCGTGTGGCCTATGGTTATCGCAATTTCAGAAACTATAAATACCGCATCTTACTTCATTTCAAGTTAAGATCAGTTGAATCAAAATCAACAAAAATGGTGCCAAACCAAACAAACATTCAAGCAGTATAACCCTACTTAAATGTTTGTGAAATTCAACTATAAAATTGTCGACAAAAATTCTGACCAACGTCATTTGACAAAGAACCTTTAATTTCGCTAGCGCATCTGCAAGCGCAGAATTGGTAAATTGGTCATTATTTTTTTTCATATACTTGTTAACATCATTTTTCGAAGCTTTACTTGTCTTGTTTTGTTCTTTTCTTTTCTGAAAAGCAGATAATTTTTCGCGGTAGCCACATCGGCAGGAAAAGGTTTGCGCTTCACCGGTACCACGCATCTCCATTTTTTTATGGCATTGTGGACAACGCGCATTCGTTTGGCGTGCAATCTGTTTCTTTTCACCGCATTGACGATCCTGACAGACTAACATGCGACCTTTCTTTCCATTTACTTCAAGCATTAACTTACCACAATTCGGACATTTCGTACCAGTCACATTGTCATGTTTAAATGCTGTGTCACTATTTTTTATTTCACGAACAACCGAGCTAGCGTATTGTTTCATTTCTTTAATAAACGTAGCCTTTTGCAACTTCCCATTAGCAATTGCAGTCAACTTCTGCTCCCATTCCGCGGTTAAGACAGGCGAGCTTAAATCCGACGGAACCAGTTCAAGCAATTGTCGCCCTTTAGATGTCGTATAAATATACTTACCCCGGGCTTCAATATAATGAATATTGTACAATTTATCGATAATGTCAGCTCGGGTAGCTACCGTTCCGAGACCACCTGTTTCATTCAAAGTACGTGCTAACTTTTTATCATCCATTTCCATAAATTTAGCCGGATTCTCCATCGCTTGAAGTAACGTTCCTTCTGTAAATCGTTCAGGAGGCGTGGTTTCACCTTTTGTTCGTTTCACCGTAACGTCTAACTGTTGACCTTCTTTTAAAACCGGGAGTGATTCTTGATCACCCAGCTCTTGGTAAAGAGCTTTCCAACCAAGTGCTTTCACTTGTTTGCCACTTAGTTTAAACGTTTCTCCGTCAATATCAGCGCTAACCGTCGTTTGTTGATAGAGATAAGGCTTAGACAAAACAGCTAGGAATCGCTTAACGACAAGATCATAAATTTTTCGTTCTTTATCATCCAGATCAGCTAGGTTAACTGATTGTTCAGTTGGGATAATCGCATGGTGATCAGAAACCTTTTTATCATCAACAAATGACTTACTCGCTTGAATACCTTGGTTTAAAATAGTACGAGCCGCTCTGGCGTATTGATCAACCCCACATGCATCGACCCGATCCTTTAAGGTTGAGACAATATCAGAGGATAAAAAACGCGAATCGGTTCTTGGATACGTTAATATCTTATGTTGTTCATAAAGCTTTTGCATGATCGATAAAGTCTGTTTACCAGAGAAACCAAATGCTTTATTTGCTTCTTGCTGTAAAGCTGACAAATCATATAAAGGTGGGGCGTAACTTTTCTTTTCTGTTTGCTTGACCTCGGTCACCTTTGCTTTTTTTCCTTTAAGACGCTGAAGCAATTGATCAGCTTTATTTTCATTAAATAGTCGACTATTTTGATTAGCATCCTGCCAATTAAAACTTAAACCAGAATCGGTTTGTGCTTTAATGCCATAATAAGGCTGCGGTTTAAATTGGTTAATCTCCTTTTCGCGTTTTGCGATCATCGCCAACGTTGGTGTCTGCACTCGACCACTTGAAAGCTGTGCATTGTGCTTTGTTGTTAAGGCACGCGTTGCATTTAAACCAACATACCAGTCTGCTTCCGATCTTGCAGCAGCCGCCATATATAAAGGCGTATAAGCTTTTCCTGGTTTTAAATTTTTGAATCCATCACGAATCGCTTTATCGGTCACTGATGAAATCCAGAGACGTTTAATCGATTTATTGATACGAGCCTTTTCAATGATCCAACGCGCAACGAGTTCCCCTTCACGACCAGCATCCGTTGCGATCACGATCTCACTAACATCTTTGCGAATCAGTTGTGATTTGACAATTTGAAATTGCTTATTGGTTTGACGCATCACAACTAACTTGAGTCGTTCTGGTAACATTGGTAAGTCTTCCAGTTTCCATGTTTTGTACTTTTGATCATAAGCTTCTGGATCAGCTAATGTAACAAGATGCCCCAGTGCCCACGTAACAATATATTTCTGTCCTTCAAAAAAACCATTCTGTTTTTTCGTACAATTTAAAACGCGTGCAATGTCACGACCAACTGATGGTTTTTCTGCAAGAACAACCGTTTTACTCATTATAATTGTTTCATTCCTTCCTCTTTTACACTGTTTATAGCTTAACATAATTTAGTTGCGATTCGGAAAGAATTCATATTTAGGCTAAAATCAATAACGTTAAATAATTTAACAGTGCAAAAATATATCCGCCCGCTATATTTATACAAGTAATATAAGCTTGTTGCGGTTGGTCTGAACGATACCATTCAAACCATGCGCGAATGCATTCGACACTAGCTAATAAAATTGGATAAACAACTGCCATAAGGAGTACTGTCGTGTATTGTGGTCCTTCTAAATTTAAAATAAGCATAAACACTAAGGCGATAACTATAAAAATTCGAACCACTACATCAATGAAAGCATGTTTTTGATTGAGATAGTTAAAACCAAACCACTTTCGTTTATGTAAGCCGAAGCGTTGCCGAATCTTTTTAGAAATAAAGTATCCTACTAACATTAAAATGATTGAATAACTAATTACCAATCCAATTAACATACTAGTCTTCCCCCTGCTCATTTATATAACAATCACACTATTTTCCTGATTTTACTATATATTTCATCATATCATTACGATCTGTCGCTGTAAACCTGCTATAATAGATAGATATATTCAGTTAGAGCATAGATCAAATCTATTGAGATGGGTGATAACGAACGCTCATGTCCTGATTCACTCAACTTACTATCCGTGGGCAAAGATCGAAATCGCCCACTGATTGAAAATTCATTTTAAGAGAAGGGGTGTTTAAAGATGACTGTTGTGTTAACAAACCAAGGCTTTAACGAAGCCTCAGCTGTTGTGTATCCATACCAAGAACGTGCCCTGCAGTTTGGTGATGGAATCTATGAAGTGATTCGTGTGTATCAAGGGCAGGCTTACTTAATGGAGGCTCACCTTGATCGATTATACCGATCTGCCCAAGCAATCAAGCTAAGTATTCCATTTAAAAAAGAGGACTTACATAATCAGCTAATTGAACTGATTGAACGCAACAAGCTTACTAAAGATGGTTTAATATATTTACAGATCAGTCGTGGATCAGCCAAACGACTTCACCTGTTTCCAGACTGCCAGCCAAATTTCTATGCATACACTGACACACTCGTTCGCCCCATTTCAGAGTTAGAAGCTGGCGTGAGCGTGATTACACACGACGACATCCGTTGGCATTATTGCTATATTAAAAGCTTAAATCTACTTCCAAACGTTTTGGCGAAACAAACAGCTCATGAACACGGCGGTTTTGATGCCATTTTGCATCGAGACGATATCGTAACAGAATCAACGGCAGCCAATGTCTTTATTGTTAAAGGCGATGTCATCATTACCCACCCTGCAACTGAGCGGATTCTCCACGGCTGTGTTCGAAACCGATTGATTGATCTCGCTAGGGCAAACGATATTTCTGTCATCGAAGCTTACTATACTGTAGCGGATTTGTTAAATGCAGATGAAGTGTTTATGACCAGTAGTGGTATCGAAGTCCTTCCGGTTGTCAAAGTCGACGATCAAACAATAGCTAACGGTAAACGCGGTGACATCACCAAGCAACTTCAGCAATGGTATCAAGAAGACGCAAATCTAATATAACTGATCAGTGGAGGCGATTTTATGAACAAGATCATCATTATTGGCTCACCAGGGGCAGGAAAATCGACCTTAGCGCGAAAATTAAGTGAAAAACTAAACATCCCTATCCACCATCTAGATAATTTGTATTGGCAAGCGGGGTGGCAAGCGGTTGATGAGAGGACGTTTCAGCAATGTCAAGAAAAAATTCTATCTGCTGAACGTTGGATTGTTGATGGCAATTACAGCACCACACTTAATATGCGCTTAGCCGCATGTGATACGGTAATTTTTTTGGATTATCCAACTTGGCGTTGCTTAGCAGGCGTTACGAAAAGACGATTAAAGTATCGCAAGAAGACAAGACCAGATATGGCAGAGGGTTGTCCAGAAAAATTAGATTGGGCATTTTTCTTGTTCGTTTTAAGATTTAGACGTGACAAACTTCCAAAGACCGAAGCCGCGCTCAAAAAATGTGGGACCGATAAAAAGATTTATCGGTTAAAGTCACCTAAACAAATGAAGCAACTATTGACAAATGTGCTTTAATCAATCTTTAAGGGAGGGAACAAACATCCCCTCCTTCTGTTATTTCTATTGTATAAAACGAACCTTCAATCAGGGGGCGGAGGGCTACAGGACGTGGCGGTTTTAGTCTACGATCTTACCTGCCAATCCAAATTCATTTACAATCTCTTGATTATGCTCTTCTTTGTCATTCTGGAGTTGCTTTAGAAATTTTGCTGATTCAGAAGGACTTCCCTCTCCATCTATTTGTTCCCGTTCTCTTTTCTCGATAGCCTCAGCCCGGTTATATTCTTCGTAGAATTTTTAGAATTGCTTTCCGAGCGTATCATCACTATTTGTTTTTCTAAACGTCAGTGATTGAAGATATCTATGCTGAGATTCATCACTTATCGTGACAGTTGCTGCCTGAGTATTAAGCGTATACTTACCTGGAGTATCCAACTCCGCCTTAATAGAATGGCTGGTCGTTTGTTGAACGTTAGTGATTTTAACCATGTTAGTCATCCTTTCAAGATATAGAATCCATTATTAGAACTCATTGTTTCCACTGTTGGAGAGAGGTTTCGTTCGCTTTGTTTGCTTAATTGATTAGTTTCAAATTTGTCTTCAATATAGTCTTTATCTTCTATTTTTTTATTGTTATCTTTTTCAAGAGATTCGATTTTGTTTGTAGGCATTTCTTGGAGGTTAGGGATAGTCTCTGAAATCTGAGGGGCATTATCGAAAGTTCACTTCTGAGCAAAATTTTTGAAACATTAACCTAAGAATAGGTATTAATAGTATAATAAATAACACCAATACATTATATACAGTTACATTTAAATTAAAAGCATTTCGACAAATAGTCAAAATAATAAATAATAGTATGGGTATTAAATAAACCATCATTTTCTTCATAACAATCACTCCTATTTTTCATTAATTAAATAGCTTCTTCCATATTGTCGTCATCATCACTAAAAGTTAGCAATATATATGATAAATTTATAATTATTCTTATAAGATCAATCTACTATTTTTGATCTTGATTATAAATCTGCTCGAATCTAATTTATGTTTAGAATGTAAAACACTTCTTTAATGACAGTTAACCTTTTTTGTTGAACTAAATGCAACCGTTTTACTGATACCTCTATCCTCGCTTTTTTCATTTTATATTTAAGAGTCCCTGATAACTGTTAAACATATAAAAATTTGTAAATATATTATAAAATATTATTCACTTATGTAATTTTAATAACATTTTTTATGTAATTTAGATGTGCTTTTTTCTGTAATTATAAATTATTTTCTGTTTTTAACACTTTTTTATCAAACTAAAAGTATATTGGTGAAATCTCCGTCGTTATGCAATTGCTTAACATAAAGTGAACCTTCAATCAGGGGGTGTTTTACGGACGGTTATCTGTGATAATTATATCTTTTATCTAAGGCTATTCATCCTCCTCCCTTTATACCAATACATATGCTAAACTAGCTGTAACAACATTAATAGACGATTGGGGAATATCAGAAATGAAAGTCATATTTAACGCTGACGATTTTGGTTTAACAAACGGGGTGACTGACGGGATTATCAAAGCACATTTAAACGGGGTGATCAATAGTACCACCTTAATGATGAACGGGAAAGCGGTTGACTACGCCATTGCGATCGCTAAACAAACCCCTTCTTTGCCCATTGGTATTCACCTTGTCCTCACCTATGGGAAACCTTTGTGCACTGATGTCCCTGAGCTTGTTAATGCAAATGGTGACTTTAAATTCACTAAAGACATACAACAATTAAGTCCATGTGAAATAAAGCAAATTGAGCAAGAATGGCGCACACAAATCGAAGCGTTTCGCTCAGCTGGTTTAACGCTTAACCACATCGACAGTCATCATCATGTCCATGGATGGGTGGCATTGAAAGACTTAATTATTACACTCGCAAAGGAATACCATGTACCGTTAAGATATACTCAGACACTGAAAGATGAAAAAGACTTGCTTTATACAGATAAACTATGGGCGCGTTTCAGTAATAATAACGATAGCCTCGATGTGTTTCAACAGCTAAAAAAAGTAAAAACGGATTCAATTGAAGTGATTACACACCCTGGCATTGTCGATCAAGATTTGAGACAGATAAGTTCATATGTCGATCAACGTGAGCAAGAGCTGGAGATACTTTGTCAACTCAATGTACCCAATTGGGTGAATTAGCATTTCAGTTTTCTAGTAGTTGTAGCTAAACCCTTTTATCACAGATAACCGTCTGTGAACACCCACCTCAAAAGTAAATCTATTTTGGTAGATGATAGTAGACACTAATATCCTGATTGAACGTTCGTGTTATTCGATTTAATAGCAAAAGGATGTGCTTCAATCGCACATCCTTTGTCTGTTTATTTATATACTTTAATACGCTCTTCTAGTGGTTGGAACTGTTTTTCCCCAGGCTCAATCTCAGGTTTACCAAACGGCATTTGCGCACGAAGCAACCAACTATCTGGTAACTGCCAACGTTGTTTGACTTGATCATCAATTAACGGATTATAGTGTTGTAAAGAAGCACCTAATCCCTCATTTTCTAATGCTGTCCATACCACATGCTGTAGCATGCCTGACGCTTGATCTGACCAAATTGGGAAATTATCTTTGTACAATGCCATTTGTTCCTGTAAACCTTTCACTACATCTTGGTCTTCAAAGAACAGTACCGTACCATAGCCTGCTTTAAAGCTATCAATACGTGCATCCGTGTCTGAGAAATTTTCAGCAGGAACGATCTTACGCAATTCTTCTTTTGCTATATCCCACAGTGCTTTATGTTCATCATTAAATAACACCACAACTCGACCACTCGTTGCATTAAATGCATAAGGGGTGTGTTTAACTGCAAACTGAATAACTTCTTCAATCCGTTCCTCATCAACGACTTTCTCATCACTTATAACGTAAATTGAACGACGATGCTCTATTGCTTGGTAAAAATCTCTTGCCATAAGTATCTCCTCCTTATTACTCAGATTATCATGCATTTTCTTACTAAAACTTAACATGTCGCTATAAGAAAATAATCTAATGATAACTATACCCGCCTTAGAAGCAGCATAAACACCTTTCTTACATTTTATACTTTGATTAGTCAACGGCTTACGCTTTTATACTTAATTATTATCTCTTAGACGCAATTGATTCAACGCTTCGTTAGCCTCTCGATAATAGTTAGAAGACACTTTATATTTTCTTACTTGATAGTAATAATCACCTGTAATTTGTAAATAATACGCATAGTTTAAATACATTTTTTTGCTTTTGAAAAAAGGTAGCACTTCTTTCTCCATTAACACTTCAAAGCCTTGATCAAAACCATAAATCAAGTAATAATAAATACTAATTTCATAATTTAATGGTTGGGAAATCGTTAATTCATGATTGACCAATTTTCCGGCTTCCTTATGCCATTGCTTTGCTTTCTCCAGCTTGCCATCATTATAATACGTTTTAAAAAGTCCAGTAACTGCGATTAACTCTGATTCAGTAAAAGAATGCTTCGTTAATTCGTAACAGTGCATATAATAATGGATAGCTTGTTCTGTCAGCTGCATATCACCGTAAAGCTCACCCATTGCTTGGTTACATCTGACTAGCACCTCACGCTCATCTAATTCTATGGCAATTTTACGTGCTAATTCGAAATTGGTTAATGCTTCATTAACCTCATTCATTCTTTTATAAGCGACACCGAATATAATATGACATTCTGCACAACGCCTTAATTGATAGGTATTACGATAATAGTCCAAGGCGCGTTTTACATAGACTGTGCTATGATAAGTATAATAGAGTCGAGTCGCTACACATGAAATTTGGAAATAGAGATCATGCTTTTCTTGTTGATTATTAACGAGCGCTTCAGGCATCATCTTCTCGGCACGTAAATAGGATTGGAAGGCGTCTTCATAAGCTAAGTTTGAATAATTGTAATAACCTGAAAATTTCAACCAATAGTATTGTTCTATTTCATTGAAATGACTCATATCTTGTTCCAGAAAAATATATTTTCGCTTTGCGTATTTAAGCTGATTCGTTAAAATAAAATAAAATAATGTATGTAGTTCGACTAGCCAATATAGATCAGCATCAATTACCTTCTCTATTTCTTCTTCAATCTGTTGATAGGTTTCATGGGCCATGATCATGTTCCCGTCTAATAACTGATTAAACCATTGATAAACAAGGTTATTTATATTGTGATCAAGTACCCGTTCGGGTTGAATTTCTAAGCGTTGACATATCTTTTCAATTGCCTCTGGATTCGGATCAGCACTATTACGCTCTATTTTTGATAAATAAGATACCGAAACAATACCTCTAGCGAGCTCCTCTTGAGTCATATTGGCTTTTGTGCGAAAATACTTAATCTTGTAACCAATACCTTCTGACATCATATCACCTCTTATCCCCTATCTTACACAATTAAATAAGGTAAGTCATTATTAATACATCTATTTCTATCTCCTCTCTATATCGTTCTACTTTTAAAAAACTTAAATGCTTGAAATGTGTATTTCTATATAATTGATCTTGAACAAGGAAAGCATTTATGAACAGTTATTATGGAAGGGAAATGAAATGATAGATAATTTTTTTAAAACATCAATTGACTTCATTACATTTTTAGCTTAAGCTAGGCTTTAATTATGTCTATTTTGATGGAGGAACAATTAAGTATGTTACAAGTAACAAATGTAAGTTTACGTTTCGGCGATAAAAAGCTGTTTGAAGATGTTAATATTAAATTCACACCAGGGAATTGTTATGGATTAATCGGGGCAAACGGAGCGGGTAAATCAACATTTCTCAAGGTATTATCCGGAGAAGTTGAACCTCAATCTGGCCATGTTTCTTTAGGCAAGGATGAGCGATTAGCGGTTTTAAAACAAGATCATTTTGCTTATGAGGACTATCAGGTACTTGAGACTGTCATTCTTGGTCACGAGCGTCTCTATCAAGTGATGAAAGAAAAGGACGCCATCTATGCTAAAACTGATTTTAGTGAAGAAGATGGCATGAAAGCAGCCGAACTAGAGGGTGAATTCGCAGAATTAAACGGGTGGGAAGCAGAATCAGATGCTGCCATTCTTTTAAAAGGATTAGGTGTGGCAGAAGATGCACATGATAAAAAAATGGCTGAGCTTAGCGGTTCAGATAAGGTCAAGGTATTGCTTGCACAAGCTTTATTCGGATCACCAGATATTTTATTACTTGATGAGCCAACGAACCACCTAGATATCCAGGCCATTCAATGGCTAGAGGAATTTTTAATAAACTTTGATAACACGGTTATCGTTGTTTCACATGATCGTCATTTCTTAAATAAGGTTTGTACACATATTGCTGATGTTGATTATGGAAAAATTGAACTTTACGTTGGTAATTATGATTTTTGGTATGAGTCAAGTCAACTTGCATTAAAAATGGCTCAGGATCAAAATAAGAAAAAAGAAGAAAAAGTTAAAGAATTACAAAACTTTATTGCCCGCTTTAGTGCTAATGCATCTAAATCACGACAAGCAACTTCACGCAAGAAAATGCTCGATAATATCACTATTGAAGATATTAAGCCGTCTTCACGTCGTTATCCCTATGTCGCATTTAAGCCTGAGCGAGAAATAGGTAATGACTTATTGCGTGTTGAAGGGATAAGTAAAACGATTGATGGCGTTAAAGTACTTGATAACGTTAGTTTTACCTTAAATCGCGACAATAAGGTTGCTTTTGTTGGACGAGATGAATTAGCGAAGACGACATTATTTGATATAGTAATGGGAGAGATGGAACCTGATGAAGGTAGCTATTCATGGGGCGTCACCACATCTCAGGCTTACTTTCCAAAGGACAATAGTAAGTTTTTCGAGAATAATGAACTAACATTGGTCGAATGGCTTCGCCAATACTCTCCTGAAGACCAAACAGAAACATTCTTGCGTGGTTTCCTAGGTCGCATGTTGTTTTCTGGAGAAGAAGCTTTAAAGAAAGCAAAAGTTTTGTCAGGTGGCGAGAAGGTCCGTTGTATGCTTTCAAAAATGATGTTGTCAAGTGCCAATGTGCTAATCTTGGATGAGCCAACAAACCACTTAGATCTTGAATCGATTACATCCGTCAATAATGGTTTAATCCAATTTAATGGGGCTATTCTGTTTACTTCGCATGACCATCAATTTATTAATAGTATAGCGAATCGCTTAATTGAAATCACACCAAAAGGTTTGATTGATAAAGAAATAAGTTATGATGAGTATGTAAGCGATAGAGCATTGCAAGCTGAAATTGAAAGTTGTTATCAATAGACATGGGGACCTTTCCCCTTGTCTATTTTTTTGAAAAAATACTTCTTTAAAACAAGTTATTTACTTGAAAATCCCCTTTCAATCATGTGACAACTTTGTGAATTTTATATAAAAAATGCGTTTAAATATTGATATGACAATACTATCCAAAAAAGTTTGTGAAATATTATACAATTCCCTTGATACTTAGCAGACATAATAGTATAATAAGTTTTACAACATATTTGAATGTATGTTTATTTAAAGTTGTGAAATAATGAACCTAAAAACGGAGGATGACAAACATGAAAGTAGCTGTAATTGGATGTACACACGCAGGAACAGCAGCCATTAAAAACACACTTGCATTATACCCTGACGCTGAAATTGAAGTATTTGAACGTAATGATACGGTCTCATTCTTGTCTTGCGGTATTGCGCTCTATGTAGGTGGTGTTGTTGAAAAGGCAGAGTCACTTTTTTACGCATCAGTTGAAGGTTTTGAAGAACAAGGCATTAAAATGCATATGCAACATGAAGTGCTAAATGTTGACATTGACAAAAAACAATTAGCAGCAAAAGATTTGAGTACAGGGGAATCAACTAACTATGACTATGATAAGTTGATTATTACCACTGGCTCTTGGCCAATTACACCGCCAATTCCTGGATCTGACTTAGAGAACGTTGTACTATGTAAAAACTATGATCACGCGAAAGATATTATTCGTCGATCAGAGCATGTTGATAACGTCACTGTTGTTGGTGGTGGTTATATCGGTGTTGAACTCGTTGAAGCCTTCGAAGAAAATGGTAAAAATGTAACGCTAATCGATGCTGAATCACGTATCCTTAACCGCTATCTAGATAAAACCTTTACTGATCCTGTTGAAGCTTCATTCCGTGAAAAAGGGGTTAGCTTACTTTTAAATGAAATGGTTTCAGGCTTTGAAGGTAATGGTAAAGTTGAAAAAGTAATAACCAATAAGAGTGAAGTAAAGGCAGACCTGGTTGTGATGTGTATTGGCTTCCGTCCAAACACAGACTTAATCAAAGGGCAAGTCGATATGCTTCCAAATGGAGCAATCGTTGTTGATGAGTATATGCGTACAAGTGTAAAAGACGTATATGCAGCAGGTGATTGCTGTGCTGTACCTTACACACCAACAAAACAGCCTGCATATATTCCATTAGCAACCAATGCGGTACGAATGGGAACACTCGTTGCGCAAAATTTAGTTGAGGCTAAGCTTCCACATCCAGGTACACAAGGTACTTCTGGTTTGAAAATTTATGATCATTATATTGGGTCAACTGGTTTGACAGAAACAGCAGCTGAAGTCAATAAAATCAAGGTACGTTCTGCTTACTTAGAAGAGACATATCGCCCTGACTTTATGCCAGAAAACAATGTCATTAAACTGAAGTTAGTCTATGAAGTAGACAGTCATCGTGTCGTTGGTGCCCAAGTGATTTCTGATACTGATCTTACACAAGTTGTCAATACAGTTAGTGTAGCGATCTCTAATGATATGACGATTGAGCAACTGGCATTAACAGACTTCTTCTTCCAGCCACACTTTAATAAGCCAGTAAACTACTTAAACGAAGTCGCTCTAAAAGCGATGCAACAAGAAGTTAAAGAAACAGTAATACAATAATTGATATTTCGCCACGCTTGATTTTTTATTAAGCGTGGCGATTTCTTTCGTGTGAAACTTTATCTTTTCGTGCGAGCGCTCGATACTTTCATGCGAAAATCTCTTCTTTCGTGCGAGCGCTCGATTCTTTCATGCGAATTTCTCTCTTTTCGTGCGATCGCTTGATACTTTCATGCGTAACTTTCTCTTTTCGTGCGATCGCTCGATACTTTCATGCGAAACTCGCGCAGGTGAATCAATCCTCCAAAAAACAGATCCGCCTAGTTTGCGGATCTGTTTTTTGTTGCTTGAATAAGTGGTTTAATTTCTGTCCGATTGTTTTCATGTAAGCTGGCGACAATTTTACTACCTACTACCACACCATCGCAATGTTCGCTTAGTGCTCGAACTTGTTCGGGTGTGGAAACGCCGAACCCAGCTAATACAGGGGTGTCAGTCATCGTCTTTAATTGTTCCAAATACACCGTGACATTATCAGCAAAAGTCGCTCGTTCACCTGTTGTACCCGTTACAGTGACTGCATAGAGAAACCCTTCTGTTTGAGTAGCAATTTTTTCTAATCGTTGTTTAGAACTTGTTAAAGCAGCTAGACGGATTAATGCTATTTGGTAATCTGCTAAAGATGGGGTAAGTAAACCTTCTTCTTCTAACGGAAGATCAGGAACAATGACACCATCTACACCTGCTTGTTCACAGGCTAGAGCAAACGCTTCAACCCCATAGTTATAAATCGGATTAAGATATGTCATTAATACAATCGGAATTGAGCGCCCTTGTTTCGTTTCTGCCAGTTTGTTTAACACAGACCGCAAGCTAACACCTTCAGCTAATGCTCGCAATCCAGCTGCTTGTATCGTTGGTCCATCTGCAACAGGATCAGAAAAAGGGATGCCTAATTCAATTGCTGTTGCCCCTTGCTCTTGCAAAAATTGTATCTGTTCAGGTAATGCATCAATTCCACCGTCACCGGCCATAATGTAGGGTACAAAGATTTTATCACCTTTGGAAAGTGTCTGTTCAAAGGCTTGTTCCAACTTCGCTTTAGGCATTACCCTCACCTCCTAACGCATCTTTGACTGCTTCAACATCTTTGTCACCGCGTCCAGACAGACAAACCACAATCGATTGGTCGGCACGCATCGTTGGTGCGAGTTTTTTTAAATAAGCAATGGCATGGGCGCTTTCTAACGCTGGGATAATCCCTTCTGCTCGTGATAAAAACTTAAGTCCTTCTAGAGCTTCATTATCTGTTATCGAATGGTAGCTGACACGCTCAATCTCTTTAAAATGACTGTGTTCCGGTCCAACCCCCGGATAATCGAGCCCTGCTGAAATAGAATGTGCTTCTTCTACTTGTCCCTCTTGATCTTGAAGTAAATACGTCATCGTGCCGTGTAAAACACCGACCTTACCTTCTGTTAAGGTGGCAGCATGCTTTCCTGTATCGATGCCTGATCCCCCTGCTTCAACGCCATACAGCTTAACAGTGCTGTCATTCACAAATGGATAAAACATTCCCATTGCATTGCTACCACCGCCGATACAGGCAACAACAGCATCAGGCAGACCCGCTTCAACCTCGGCAAACTGTTGCTTTGTTTCTGTACCAATGACACTTTGAAAATCACGGACCATTTTTGGAAACGGATGTGGGCCCACCACGGAACCTATAATATAGTGGGTATCTTCAACATGGGCAACCCAATAACGTAGTGCTTCATTAACTGCATCTTTTAACGTTCCACTTCCTTGGCTCACACTAACCACTTCAGCACCAAGTAATTCCATTCGGAAGACGTTTAGCTTTTGTCTACGAATATCTTCTTCTCCCATAAAAACGATACACTCAAGTCCCAACAATGCACATACAGTTGCTGTCGCTACACCATGTTGACCAGCACCTGTTTCAGCAACTACTTTCTGTTTGCCCATCCTTACGGTTAATAATGCTTGACCCAGAGCGTTATTTATTTTATGTGCACCGGTATGATTGAGGTCTTCTCGTTTTAAATAAATCTTCGCCCCTCCGAGCGCTTTTGTTAAACGTTCCGCAAAGTACAATGGCGTCTCACGCCCAACATACTGTTTCAAATAATAATTAAATTCCTTTTGAAATTCTGCATCTTCACAGGCCTGCTTGTATGCTTGTTCTAGCTCAATTACTGCAGGCATTAATGTTTCTGGAACGAAGCGCCCGCCAAAAGAACCAAAATGTCCGGTTTCGCTTGGTTGTTGATAAGCTGACATATGCTTTCACCTAGCCTTCCTTTGCATTTTTTATAAATTGAATAATTTTTTCATCATCTTTTACACCGTTGACTTCCACACCACTTGAAACATCAACACCAGCTGGCTGTATGTGGTGAATCGCTTGTTGAACATTGGTTAGGGTTAATCCACCAGCCAAAATCAACTTTTCTCGCTTTAGTTTGAACGAATCAATTAAGTTCCAATCAAATACGTGGCCACTTCCTGCCACAGCACCATCAAGTAAAACATAATCAACATCATTAATATAATGACAAATGCTATCAACATCACTGAATGTTTGGATGGAAATCGACTTAATAACGGGATAGCGACTCGCTCGACAAGCGGATAGTGACTCATTGCCGTGTAACTGCACATAATCGAGACCCACTTGATCAGCGATCTGATTAACTTCTTCAATTGGCTTATTAACAAAAACACCAACTGACTTTACAGACGATGGCAAACCCTCACAAATGGCTTGTGCCGCTTCAATCTTTAGTTGTCGCTTGCTTTTTGCAAAAACAAATCCAATCAAGTCTGCCCCAGCATCAGCTACAACTCTTGCCGTTGCTTGAGACTGAACACCACAAATTTTAACCAACATGGTCTTCACCCACACTAATAAAATCATTAAACGTTTGCTTCACGTCTTCCGACTTCATCATCGTTTCACCAACTAAAATGGCGTTTGCTCCGGCAGCTTTCACTCGAGCAACGTCATCCGATGTTTTCATGCCGCTTTCACTAATTAGCACTTGTTTAGCTGGATCAATTGATGCTGCTAACTGTTCGGTAATTGCTAAATCAACTTCAAAAGTCTTAAGATTCCTATTATTCACACCAATTAAGGTTGATCCTAAACGTTGAGCCACATGCATTTCAGCTTGATTATGAACTTCGACAAGGACCTCTAACCCCAAATCAGTCGCATATTGAAACAGGAATGTCAGTTTTTCCTCAGATAAAGCCGCTACAATTAACAAGATAACATCCGCGCCACTGACATAAGCGCGATCGATTTGAACAGGGTCAATAATAAAGTCTTTATTCAAGATTGGTAAATCCACAACTTGACGTACCGCGAGTAAGTCATTCATTGTCCCTTGGAAAAATGGTTGATCGGTTAACACTGAAATCATTGAAGCACCAGCTGCTTGATAAGCTTTTGCCTGTGCAGCAGGATCTAAATTTGGATTAATTAATCCTTTCGATGGTGAAGCACGTTTAAATTCAGCAATGATATTTAATCCATCACTTTTTTGACACCGTTGATAAAACGAACGGATTGGCTGGGTACGTTTGAGCTCAGTATCCTTATGGGTTGCTTTTAACCTTTCAACTTCTGCCATTTTCTCCAGTAAGATATCTGCTAAAATGGTCATTCCCTCACCCCTCGTTGATTCTCACTGTAATTAATTAAGAAATCAAGCTTGGCTAACGCTGCTTTTGAATCAATACTTTCTTGAGCCAATTGAACCCCTTGCTGAACTGTATCTGCCTTTCCATTTGCAAAAATCCCAAGCCCAGCATTTAGTAATACCGTATCACGATGCGGGCCCTGTTCACCTTCTAATACAGCACGTAATATCGCAGCATTTTCCTGTGCTGTTCCACCACGAATCTGTTCATTATTTACAGTTGGCAAGCCGACTTCCTCGGGTGTAATGGTAAATTGCATCATTTCACCTCGATCAAGTAAGACACAATGGTTCTCACCCGCAAGCGACGCTTCATCCATGTAACCTGCTCCATTTATAACGAGCGCTCGCTTACGACCTAGTTGATGAAGGACATTAGCGACTTGTTCTAATAAATCACGACGATAAACGCCTAATAACTGTGTCGTTAATTCAACAGGGTTCGTCAATGGACCAATTAAATTAAAAATCGTAGGTATCGCCAATCCGCGTCTAACTTGCATCACTTGCCTCATCTCTGGATGGACATGCTGAGCAAATAGAAAGGCAATGCCATTATCTTTTAACAGTTCTGTCATTTGCTCAGGCGTTGAGCTCAATTCAACACCTAATGCTTCTAAAACATCTGCACTACCTGTTTGACTCGAGATACTACGATTCCCATGTTTAGCTACTTTAATACCAGCGCCTGCTAAAACAAATGCACTCGTTGTACTAATATTAAAGCTTTGCGAACCGTCACCACCTGTTCCACAGTTATCCATTGCACCAGCTATCTCTGTTGGTAAAGGTAAAGACTTCTCACGTATCACATTAACTAACCCCGTTATTTCACTTACCGATTCCCCTTTGAGCTTTAGCGCGACTAAAAACCCCCCAATTGCAGCCTCTGGTGTGTCCGGATCAAAGATGAGACGGCTCGCCTGCTCCATCTCTGCAATCGACAAATCCTGTTTATCAGTGACTTTCTTTAAGAAGCTTCTCACCTTTATCGCCCTCCCTAATTGTGGTTAAGAAATTCGCTAATAACTTCTTTCCATCTGTTGTCCCAATCGACTCAGGATGAAATTGCATACCGTAAATCGGAAAATCGTTATGTTTCACAGCCATTATTTCGTCGTCTTCCAACGATATCGCTGTAACTGTCAAACAAGACGGCATGGTCTGTTTTAAGATCACTAAGGAGTGATAACGCATCACCTCAATGGTATCATTTAAATTTCGAAAAATATTATCACGATAATGCTTAATTTCCGACGTTTTTCCATGCTTCACGAATTTGGCGTGGCTCACCGTTGCTCCATAGGCTTCACCAATCGCTTGATGACCCAAGCAAATCCCTAAAATAGGAACCTTTTGTTCAAAGGCTTTAACTACATCAATGCATATCCCTGCTTCTTTTGGTGCACCTGGACCCGGAGACAAAACAATCGCTTCAGGTGATAATGACTCAATTTCCGCTAAAGTGATTTGGTCATTGCGTACGACTTTGACCTGTTCTCCCAGTTCACTAATGTATTGATACAAGTTATAGGTGAATGAATCATAATTATCAATTAATAAAATCATCGGTTCGCTACCTCCAATAACGATTTTGCTTTATTTAATGTTTCCTGATACTCACTAGCTGGATCTGAATCATATACAATACCTGCTCCCGCTTGAACATAGGCGGTTTGACCTTTTACAACCATTGTTCGAATTGCCAAAGCTAAATCTAAATCGCCATTTAGGTTAATATAACCAACTGATCCAGCGTAGACACCTCTTTTTTTGGACTCAAGCGCATTAATAATTTGCATTGCACGTATCTTAGGTGCACCAGAGACGGTTCCTGCCGGTAATGTTGCTATTAATGCATCCAACCCAGTCATATTTTTTTCCAACTTCCCTGTTACCTCTGAAACAATGTGCATGACATGTTGATAACGTTCAATCTCCATATATTTAGCAACTTCTATCGTGTGTACTTGGCAAACCTTTCCCAAGTCATTTCGGCTCAGATCAACAAGCATCTTATGCTCTGCACGTTCTTTTTGGTCAGCCAGTAACTGTTCAGCTAGTGCAAGATCTTCTGATTCCGTTCTGCCTCTAGGACGCGTCCCTGCAATTGGATTAGTGACCACCTCATCGCCTTTAATTTTAATGAGACTTTCCGGAGACGCACCTAAAACGATATAATTTTCGAAATCGATATAGAACATATATGGTGATGGATTGGCTAGTCGCAACCTACGATAGAACGTAAACGGATCAACAGTGAATGAAGCCTTCATTCGTTGTGATAAAACAACTTGAAAAACGTCGCCGTCAATAATATGTCGTTTGGCCGTTTCTACCATTTCTATGAAGGTACGCTCATCAATTGAAGGAGTAAATGTTAAGGCGAATTTTTCATTTCCTTGTTTCACTTGGTTCGTCAAAAGTTGTTCTGTCAATTGATCCAATTTAGCATTCAAATCTTGTTTCGTTCTTGTTTGCGTCATATCAACAGCAACGACAGTGACTGATTGTTGTTTATGATCAAAAATGACGACTTCTTGGTAGAACATCAGATGGAGATCCGGCATCTCAATTTCATCATCAAGGCGTTCACCTATATCTTCGTATTGACGGATACTATCGTAGCCGATATAGCCAATCGCTCCACCATAAAAAGCGAATGGTAAATTTAAATCAACATGAGGCACGTGTTTTTTCACGATCTCCAGTGGATCGCCTTGTTCAGTGTGTGCACCCTGATCAGTGTTAATTTCGACTCGTTGCTGCGAGGCGATAATCTCTTTAAACGGATTGACACCGATAAATGAATAGCGTCCTTTTTCACCATGACCACTTGAACTTTCCAGAATGAATTTCCGCTTACCTTGAAGTCGATTAAACACAGCAATTGGTGTTAACGTGTCACCGTTAAGTTCTTTTATTTGATATTGAAAGCCCATCATCAATCACCCCTTTTATTAGGATAAGTTACTTATCTTTCATCTCATCACTTATTATTTAATAAAAAACATAACTTTAAAAAGAAAACCATTAAACAAATAGACAAAAAACCCCTAAAACAGACTTAGACTATTTTAGGGGACGATTTATTGAGTTCAAACCGCGGTACCACCACCAGTTTAGAAACATGTGTTTCTACGCTTTATATCTTGTAACGGAGATCAACCGTTTCTTCCTACTCGTTTCCTTTCAGAAAAACTCTCGCAAGGCCATTCGGCTTAACAAGCATGCTGGATTCACAGCCCCACCAGCTCTCTGTCATGACTTGTTTAAGCGTACTATTCTTGCATCATTGATTTGTTTTGTATATATACAAAAAGGGTTCCCTGATCCAGTAAGGACGAGGGAACCCGTGGTGCCACCTTGATTAGCAATTATTGCTCACTTGACGATCAATCATTCGATGAATCGTTGTTTCTTGATAACGGCGAAACAAATGCCGTCAAAGCCTACTAAGCTAATTGCCGTTCAGTTTGAATGCTCAGAAGTCCATTCACTTAACACTTCACACTAGTTCGCACCAACCACTAGCTCTCTTTTCGTAAAGCCATTAAGCTACTCCTCTTCGTCAACACAAAACGTTATGAGTTGGTTACTATCATATTATGTTCAAGTAAAGAAGTCAACCAAAAAGAATAAGAATTTTTAGAAAATAATAATATTCTGCGGTAAAGACTTCTTTTAAAAGAAAACGAACCTCCGATCAGTTGGGATTCGTTGTTCTCGCAGTTATTGTCGACCGAGTAAATCAAGACATTAGTGGACAGGGTTCTGCAATAAACTCAAAGCTCAGTAATCTCTTCTTCAATCTTCTCACCTAAATGACGTCCTGCTTGATCCGGATAGCAAAGCAACTCATCACCGACAACTAAATCAATAGCTGGTTTAGCGGTTTGATCACCTGCTAGCAGATGCACACTATCTGCTTCTTGAACCGTCACCGATATTTGCTTATCTGTATCCTTTACTTGACAAACAATTCGAATAAATGGGCGACGCTCTAGCTTCACCCGTCCAACAGAAAGCAGTCGGGTCTTCGTGCGATTCCATAACGGCACTTGCATACCTGGTTTGATTTCCGCTAAATATTGTGTTTTATCTTCACCCACTGAAATATAATGGTGATAGGCGCCAGCATTTACTCGAAATGGACGAGGAGGATAAGTGTCTGTCGAGCGATTTTCAGATAACGCTACTAAATAACCATTACCTGTGTTGCCAATTAATACCCCTTCTAACGGATCAAGTTCATCGATTAGGTCTAAACATACACGCGTCCCTTCGCCAATTGAGGTTATTTCAATAACTCTAGCTAATTCAAACGGTTCCATCATCTGCTTCCTTTCTATCCATTCATCACCAACAAAATACATGTTAACGGGCTTAATAATTGTTGCCCTTTGGGTTTGATTATTTGCATTGATTTGTGGATTTTTTAAAATTTTGTGAAACGATTAATTAAGACTTTTCTATTTAGTTATTATCATATACAATGTAAATGGACTTTACAAATATATAGGAGGCAAGACCGATGCGTAAAGGTTTGATTATTTTGTTTCTGCTGTTAGTGGTCACTTTTGGCATCATTGGATTACGGCAAGATAGCCCGAATCACGATGTGAAGATTGAAGATGAAGCCGTCTCAACTATTGTAGACTTCTAGTTTTTTAGTGAAGGATTCGTCTTTGTAAATAAATTTAAGTATAATAAAAACCTTATTTCACATAGATAACTTATTATTCAAAATGCAAAAGGGCACCTATAGATGAAGCACTTTACTCAAGTGTCTTCGCTATAGGTGCCAGTTTAGTTTAACCAACTTGTTATTTCATTCTACTCTAAAATAGTGACATCTACTTCACGCACACCCCAAGATAGGGCTTCTTCACGTGTAGGCACGTGAATATCAATTTTGTTACCTTGAATCGCACCACCCGTATCGCCGGCTACTGCTTCACCATATCCTTCTACATGGACACGTGTGCCTAGCGGAATAACAGATGGATCAACAGCAATCACTTTCTTATTGCGATCTTCATTTAAATTTAAACCTGTTGCAGTAATGCCTGTACAACCGTCGCATTCCGCTGTATAAGCAGTTGCTGTCATACTTATTGTCTTCTGATCAGACGATTGTTCATCCTCTGATTGATTATCATCCGACTCAGAAGCTGCAACTTCTTCGGCCTCTTCTGTCTCTTCTGGTGCTGACGCTGGTTGTGCCGGTGTTTCTTCAACCCCTTGATCAACTGCTTCAGCATTTGGATAGATAACGAGCTCTTGACCAACAATAATGAGATCCGAGTTTAAATCGTTCCAATTCATTAGATCAAGAACGGTTACCTCATACTCTCCTGCTAGGTCATATAATGTATCTCCTCGTTCTACTTGATGATATATTTCTTCTTCCTCAATTTGAAGAACTTGTCCTGGGTGAATGATATCTGAATCAAGTTCATTTAATGTGCGTAACGTATCAATTGAGGTGTCATGAACGCTAGCGATTTCCCATAAACTATCACCTGATTCTACCTCATATTCTTGCGCATGAAGTGATGCCGAAATAGCAGTTGATACTACTGTCACTGTTAATAGTGACAAAACCATCTTCTTCATTTCATTGCCTCCTTTTCGTTAAGCAACTTCCATCATAGTACAAAGTATTGCTTAGTAGGTTACAGACTAGTTAAAGATTAATAAAAAATAACGCTGTAACTGTTACATTTGTCATTCTGGGGCAATGTTTAAGGATTTTATACATCTTTTTGTTATTTTTTTTACCGTTTTTTCTTAATTCTTTACTAGAAGTTGCGAGATTTAAATAGGAAAGACTATAATAATAGTAAGAGATAACGAGCAAAGCGGAAGGACGGATGACGTTGTTTACTAGCAAACAAATCGCTACTTTTTCTGATTTAGAACATAGTTTATATAGTTACATTATTAAAAATATAGATAAAGTGATTTACATGCGGATCCGAGATCTAGCAAATGTCACACATGTATCGACAACAACGATTCTCCGTTTTTGCAAAAAAATAGATTGTGATGGCTTTTCTGAATTTAAAGTCAAACTGAAGATGTATCAAGAAGGCCAAGAGGAGAGAAACGAAATATTAACTGGCGAGAAGAGTTTAACTGAATTTTTAGAACGCACATTAACACAAGATTTCCAAAGTAAAATTAGTGACATCGCTAAAGTGATTGCCAAAGCACAACGTGTCGTCTTTATTGGTATCGGCAGTTCGGGGATCTTAGCAGAATACGGTTCACGCTATTTCTCCGGTCTAAAGAAGTTTGCATTCTATATTAAAGATCCGTTCCTCCCGATTCATGAACAGTATATAGAAGATAGTGTCACCATTGTCCTTTCCGTATCCGGTGAGACCAGCACGACACTCGCACAAGTTAATCAATTTAAGCAAGAAGGCAGTGTGATTGTTAGTATTACCAACAATGCGGATAGTGCTCTTGCTAAGTTATCCGACCATAATCTAGCGTATTATGTCAGTACCGAATTTATTGGCAACACTAATTTAACAACACAAATTCCCGTTGTTTATTTACTAGAGAGACTTGCAAAGGCAACTTATCAAGAGATGAAATAGGTGTTTTAATTTTCGCCACTTTAAATCAATGATCATAAAACGAACCTTCAACCAGTGGTTTTTTCGTTCTTCCCCATTAAGTATTAGTTAAGTAAATCAGAATATTAGCATCCGTTATCACCCACCTCAAAAGATGTGTTCTACCTCTATTTTGAGGGGGGGTTTACCAACGGTTATCTGTGATAAGCAAAAATCACTATCGTCAACTAACGATGGTGATTTTTATAATCTATTTAATTTAATTCTGTTATTCGATCTGTTAAGTCAGCCCTTGGTCTTGCTTTAGGCACTTTTTCGGGATACCCTAATTGGAGCATACCGACAAACTTTTCTCCTTGTTTCACACCAACCAGCTCACGAAAGCGAACGTCATCTGTTAATGGTCCGGTTTTCCAGATCATCCCGATACCTTTTTCCCAACAAAGTAGGCTGAGATTATGAATAATTAAGCTCGTTGAAGCATAGTCCTCTTGCCTAGTCTTGAGTAGATGGCTTTCTTCCATGATCACCATTAAAAATACAGGTACGTGTTCAAAAGTTTGGTAGGCCTTTTGATAAGCAGCTGCTTTCTCTTCCCCAACTTTTCCCTTGCTCATAAATGAACCGGCGAGTTCAGCAAGTTGTTGCTTCGTTTCTCCAGTAATAAAGACAAAACGCCACGGCTGCGTCATTTTGTGATTGGGTACCCAAATCGCCGTATTAAGCAGTTGTTTTACTTCTTCCACATCCACAGGTCTTTCGCCAAAACGCGCTATCGATCTTCTTTCTTTAATTAGTTGTTCGATCAGCAATTATCTCACCCCTTCTCCCCTTTGGTGAAAATAGTATAGCATATTTTTATTGAGCTCGCAGTTAAGGTAGCTTGCCCATCCAATGATTTGTTTAAATAGTGATTGATTCTTCGATATTAACATGATAAGATTAAATTATATTAATAAATTAATTTAATTAAGTGAATTGGAAGGTGGTATTCATGGATATTCTAGAACTGCTCAACACATTTAAGAAACGCTTTCCGTCTCAACAAGGCGAAGCTCGCATTTTTTTTGCACCTGGAAGGATTAATTTAATCGGTGAACATACAGATTATAATGGCGGTTATGTATTCCCCGCATCGATTTCATTTGGTACTTATGCGGTAGCCGCTCCACGTGATGATCGTCAAGTCCGCCTCTATTCAGACAACTTTAAAGATTTAGGCATCATTACGGTTGATCTAGATGACTTAAGCTATAACAAAGCAAATAATTGGGCTAATTATCCAAAAGGAATGATTCAAGCTTTTATTGATGAAGGGTTCGCGATCGAACATGGTTTTGATATTTTATTTTATGGCAATATCCCCAATGGTGCTGGACTCTCTTCTTCTGCATCAATTGAATTAGTAACAGGCGTAGCCCTATCTTCTTTATATAACCTTACTATTGATCGGATCCGTATGGTTCAACTTGGGCAACAAGTAGAGAATAAATATATTGGCGTCAACAGTGGTATTATGGACCAATTTGCAATTGGGATGGGTAAGAAAGATCATGCCATTCTATTAGACTGTCATACATTAGACTATCAATACGCACCTCTAGAGCTTGGTGACTATGTGATTGCGATCATTAATACTAATAAACGCCGAGAATTAGCAGATTCTAAGTATAATGAACGCCGTAGCGAGTGTGAGAGCGCATTACGCGACCTTCAAACCCAATTACCTATCCAAAGCTTAGGTGAAATGAGCATGACGATGTTTGAAGAGTACAAAGGGCTAATTAAAGATGACATCCATGTTAAGCGTGCTAAACACGCCGTCTACGAAAATCAACGTACCAAAGATGCTTTAGTTTGCTTAAAAGAAGATGATCTTGTTGGCTTTGGTGCATTACTGAACCAATCCCATCTTTCATTACAACATGATTATCAAGTGACCGGCATTGAGCTTGACACACTGGTAGAAGCATCATGGACACAACCTGGCGTGTTAGGTGCTCGAATGACTGGAGCTGGATTTGGTGGTTGCGCCATCGCTTTAGTAGAGAAAGACAAGTGGGCGAGCTTCAAAGAAAACGTTGCAAGTATCTATAGTGCAAAAATTGGCTATGCACCAACTTTTTATAAAGCAACAATCGGCGATGGTGCAAATGAGCTTAATAATAAGGAGGTTAATTGAATGCGTGTATTAATTTTAGGTGGAGCTGGCTACATTGGTTCACATGCTGTCTATCAATTAATTGAGCAGAACCATGATGTGATCGTAATTGATAACCTTTCTACTGGTCATCGAGATGCAATTCATCCAGCAGCAACTTTTTATCCGGGAGATATCCGTGATCTTGTCTTTTTACGTGAAGTCTTTGAAAATGAACAGATTGATGCCGTTATCCATTTTGCAGCGAACTCTTTAGTAGGCGAATCGATGGAGAATCCTTTAAAGTACTTTGATAATAATGTTTATGGCACACAAGTATTACTGCAAGCAATGGAGGAATTCGGTGTAAAAAATATTGTTTTCTCTTCAACAGCAGCAACCTATGGTGAACCAGAACGGGTACCGATTACTGAAGATATGCCTACAGTTCCTACTAACACCTACGGTGAAACCAAGTTAACAATGGAAAAAATGATGCGTTGGTGTGAGAAAGCATATGGGATTCGGTTTGTTTCATTACGTTATTTTAACGTTGCTGGGGCAAGAACGGATGCTAAGATTGGCGAAGACCATGATCCTGAAACACATCTGATCCCCATCGTTCTCCAAGTGGCGCTAGACCAGCGTGAATTTATTACTATCTTTGGTGATGATTATCCAACTGCTGACGGGACATGTATTCGTGACTATGTTCACGTAGAAGACTTAATCGATGCGCATATACGTGCCGTTAAGTATTTATTAGATGGTGGTGATAGTCATATCTTTAATCTAGGAAGCTCCCAAGGCTTTTCTGTTAAAGAGATTGTCGCAGCTGCCCGTCATGTGACAGGCCACCCTATACCCGAAAAGATCGGTAAACGGCGCGCAGGTGACCCTAGTAAATTGATTGCCTCATCAGCTCAAGCCAAAGCCATCTTAGGCTGGCAACCTAGTCGAACAGAAATTAAACGTATTCTAACTGATGCATGGCGCTGGCATCAACAACACCCACATGGCTATAAGGAGGGATCGTATGATTGAACAGACCATAGAACAGTTAATCACAAAAGTGATCGAAGCCGGCTTGATTGATGCGCGTGATCGTATCTATTGTCGCAATCAAATCTTAGGCTTACTTGAACGGGACACCTTTTCAAGTACGGACATAGCTGACAGTGATCGATCAATACCTCAGCTGCTTCATCTATTAATTGATGATGCCGTGGCGCGTCATGTTATCGGCCCTGCCTTAGATGAACGTGAACGACTTGATGCCGAGATAATGAACGTTTTTTTATCTAAACCATCTGAGATTAACCAAATATTTTATCGGCATTATGCTGAACACCCTAAACATGCAACTCATTTTTTCTATCATTTAAGCCAAGTTAGCAATTATATTCAAACTGAACGCATTGCAAAAAACATACATTACAAAGCAAGTACAGATTATGGTAAAGTAGATATAACCATTAATTTATCAAAGCCTGAAAAAGATCCTGAGCAAATCAAACGCGAGCGCCAAGTTAAGCAAGATGTCCAGTATCCCCAATGTTTACTTTGTATTGAGAATGAGGGCTACCTGGGTAGAACCGGGCATCCAGCTCGATCAAATCATCGTGTAATCGACCTTAATTTAGCTGGAGAAGATTGGTATTTTCAATTCTCTCCATATGTTTATTACAATGAACACAGCATCGTTTTCTCTAAAGAGCATCGACCAATGGTCATATCTAAAGATACGTTTAAGCGGTTATTGGCTTTCGTTGAGCAATTTCCACACTATTTTATCGGTTCTAATGCCGACTTACCGATTGTTGGTGGAAGCATTCTTAGTCATGACCATTATCAAGCTGGGCAATATACATTTGGGATGACTGAAGCAGATGATGCTTTTACATTTACGCTAAATCATTATCCTGATATCGAAGCAAGTGTCCTTCATTGGCCGATGTCTGTTATTCGCTTACGGCATACGAGTCAAGAGCGACTTACTGACGCAGCTAGCCATATCTTAACCGCCTGGCGCCAATATAGCGATCATGAAGCAGATCTTTTAGCTTTCACCGAAGAGACATCACACAATACTATTACGCCAATTGCTCGGTTTAGAGATCAACAATATGAACTCGATTTAGTGCTACGTAATAATCGTACAACAGACACACACCCAGACGGACTCTTTCACCCTCATCAAGATGTCCATCATATTAAGAAAGAAAATATCGGCTTAATCGAAGTCATGGGTTTAGCGGTCTTACCACCAAGATTGAAAAACGAGCTTGATCAAATAAAGAAATATTTAACCAATCAATCCAGCGAAATAGAAGCTTATCATCAAGAATGGGCCGAACAAATGAAACAGAACACCCCGAATTTAACCGTTGATAATGTCGAGCACGTTGTTGAACAGGCGCTAGCGAAGAAATTTATTAAAGTATTACAGGATGCAGGTGTGTTTAAATTAAACGCTGAAGGGAAGATAGCGTTTAAGCGATTTCTTTCAACATTAAATAGTTAAGTAAAGAGGAGGAATGGTTATGGAAGTTAAACAAACCCCTTTAACGATTGAGGGGCAAGCATGGACAGAGTATACCCTGGTAAATGATCACGGTAGCAGTGTTACCTTTTTAGATTTTGGTGGTATTATTACCTCTATAAATGTTCCAGACCGTAATCAGCAAATCGAGAACGTGGTGATTGGCTATCGAAACTATGCAGATTACTTGGATAATCCCAACTATTTCGGCGCGCTTATCGGGCGTGTGGCAGGTCGAATTGAAAATGCACGTTTCAAATTAAATGATAAGATATATACGTTACCAGCAAATGAAAATACGCATCATTTACACGGTGGTCCAATTGGGCTCCACTCAGTTATATGGCAAGTCGAGTTAATCGAAACAGCAACACATGTAGGTGCTATCCTCTACCATACAAGCGTTGATGGTGAAGCAGGCTATCCGGGTACGATTAAATATAAGGTAACCTATACGCTAACGAATGATAACGCATTCACAATCGATTACGAAGCATTCTCTGATCAAGATACAGTGTTAACCCTAACGAACCACTCCTATTTCAATTTATCGGGAGATTTAAAAGACACGATTCTTGGTCACTACGTAAAAATGAATGCAAGTCAATTTGTTGAGTTAGATGAAGAGCTGATACCTACTGGAAGAATTTTGCCTGTTGCAAATACGGTATTTGATTTCACAAAGGGACGTCCGCTTGCAGATGGTGTCAATTCTGGTGATCCACAAAACATTTATGCTAAAAATGGTTATGATCATTTCTTTATTTTTGATCAACAGAACGAAGGAAAGATTATCGTGACAGATCCTATCAGTGGCCGGGTCCTAACCGTTACAACTGATCAACCAGGTGTCGTCATGTATACCTCAAATGGATTGGATGATACGTTAACATTAAAAGAAAGAAACAGCGCGAAGTACTTAGGGGTTTGTTTAGAAACACAGAGCTCCCCTGCTTCGCTCGAACATGCAGGTTTCCCAAGTATATATTTAAAAGCAACAGAACCCTACCGAAAAACAACAACGTTTACCTTTACAACACAGAGCTAACCAATGATCGTTATGTGCCTTTACTGAAAAGAGTTATTCAACCTTGATAGCGCTCAATAGACTCTGACTTTACTTCTGCATGGATGCGCCCGCATGCCACCTTTCATACGTTTAGCACGTTATTTCGTTCCGAAAAGCAATCGATTCGCTTTTCGCGGGCTCATCCTATTCCCGCAGAAGTCTCACCCTTGCTTCTCTCTACTTAGACTGGGGGTTATACTGAATGCGATTTCTCCATTTTGCGTGCAATCGCAACTCGTTTTCATGCGAAATTCTTACTTTTCGTGCGATCGCAACTCGTTTTCATGCGAATTTCTCTCTTTTCGTGCGATCACAACTCGTTTTCATGCGAATTTCTCACTTTTCGTGCGATCGCAACTCGTTTTCATGCGAATTTCTCACTTTTCGTGCGATCGCAACTAGTATTCATGCGAATTTCTCAATTTTCGTGCGATCGCGGAAAGCGAACATAGCTCACCTGCGCGTCTAAAACGAAAGGTTTATAATCAATCGAAAATCTATATGCAAAGTCAACACTTATATTTAATATGAGGTCTATCCTTATGCTATCCCTGGAAATTTAGATGAGAAAGTTGAGCATATAAGAACAAAACGACGGCATTGGGAGTTTAAAGTAAAAGTGGACCTCATATCGAAATTTCACCATTTTTCGCAAACAACTCCACTAATATCAGTGCAACAGCTCCTAAAGCTGTGGCATGATCACCTAAATCGGATAAACAAATCGCTGTTGACTTAGCTGAAGCTGTTAATGCACGCTCTTTCACAGTCGCTTTAATGGCTGGCAATAAATATTTACCTGCCTTAGCGACACCACCATTCAAAATGATTTGACTTGGATTTAACGTATGAATCAAATTCGTTAATCCGATTCCGATATATTTACCGGTTTCGGTTAAAATCATTTTGGCAAACTGATCTCCTGATTCTGCCGCTTTGTATACGTCATATGCTGTTAAATGATCACCTTCAGTTAAAGAAGTGGTAACCCCCTCTTTCATTAGCTTGTTTGTTCGCTCAGCTATAGCAGGACCAGAAATAATCGTTTGCAAACACCCGCGATTACCACACGAACAAACCTCACCATTTAAATCAATCGTCATATGACCAATTTCACCGGCTATATGTGACTCCCCACGATATAACTCACCATCAATAGCAACACCAGCCCCTACACCTGTTCCAATATTAACAGCGACGAGTCGGTCACTGCCTTTCCCTTGACCAAACCAGGTTTCCGCTAATGCTAGGGCACGAGCATCATTTTCAATGCTAACCAGGTAAGCGAAATGATTCGCTAATGTCTGTTTTATTGGCATATTATGCAAATCCAAGTTAGGTGCATAAAGCGACTCACCGGCTTCAGCATCAACGACACCATGCATCGCTACCCCAATGCCGATCACATCATTAGCTCGTTCTGAGTTGAGTTTAAGGATTTCTTCTGTACCCTCAATTAACTTGTCGAGAAACTGTGCTTCTGTAATCGGTAATGGTAACTGATATTGTAGATTAGATATAATGTCACCAGCTAAATTGGTTAATACAATATCTATTTTAGTTGGACCTGCATCAATGCCAATCATATAGTACGCTTGATGATCAATCACAAGCATCGTTGGCTTCCGTCCACCTTTTGACATGCCTTGTGTACTTTCTTTAACAATCTTTTGATCGATTAACTCTTTAACAAGTGACCCCACTGTCGGAGGGGTTAATTTTGTTTCTTTCGCTATTTGCGCTCGAGATATGGGTCCATCATTTAAAATTTTCGTTAAAATAATTGATTTATTTAATGACTTCATCGCTTGAAAACTACCACGTTGCATCTACTTAACCTCCGTTAACTCAATACTATCCTGACCTTTATTTTATCACTTTAGTTAATTTAATTAAAGAAGTTGATAGAAATACATCGTCGATATTCACAGCAAAAAGGAACAAATTTGAGTAACTGGTCATTTCACGCTTAATAATGATAAAAAAATAGATGATTACTTAAAAAAAGTTGAAACGCTTTTACCTCGCGTTTCAACTTTTCCAACGGTAACGACACAGCATTTACAGGAGTTGATATTCTTTTAATAACCGTATTACCTCGGTATCAGACATACGGTTAAGCCCTTTATTGATGATTTGTTTTGTTTCATCCGGTAATGCTAAATCAGTAAGTTTTTGCCCATCGAGCATTTTAGCTGTTGAATCAAGTAAAACACGTATATCATAAGCAGAGGCAAAAACTTCTGGCACCCCTCTATCAATATTAAGTAAGGTGTAGACAGCCTCCATTGCTGTTCTTACAGAGTATTCAGTCGTAAAGACGGTATCTCTTGGTGTTTCAGCAAAGTTGCCAATAAAGGCAGCGTTAACACATCCCTCGGGCACCACATTGGGGCGATCACCAGCCGATCGAGTCATGAAATAAGAAGTAACAAAAGGCATCATACAGGGTATACAATTAGCAGCATGTGTAGCCATGTCATGAATTTCAACTTCTGGAACACCTAAGTGATAAAGCCATTCCTCCGTAATTTCAATACCTGTACAATCTTTCATTGGTTTTTTGATATAGTTACCAGGAACGTCACAATATAAGCTATAAACCCAAACAACTAACTGATCAGCTGGCTGATCCTTAAAGTGGGGTTGTCTGTTAAGGGTAAAGCTCATCAGCCAATTAGAGTCTTTAATAGTGACTATCCCACCAGTGACTACTTTCCCGCTAAAGGGATCACGTTTGCAAATTTTCTCAATATAAGCTGGGATACGATCGTCTAAAGTCGTGATCGTCGCTGATTCCCAGTTGCTTTCTGCAATGTTTCCACAGAATGTTTCCGGTGATCCAAAGGCAGGATCTTGTTTAGCTATATTTTTCCACAGCTCCCAACTCCCCCCAAGATCATGATTAATAGTAGCTGGTGTATGGTTATCACCAAGCGTAGAGCTTTCCGTGTTACTTCCGTTCGTGATAAATACAAAGTCATCTTCTGCGAGTGATAGCTGTTTTTCCTCGTTGTGCTGTTGATAAACGATTGTTTTAGCAACTTTTTTATTATGAGTAATAGCAAATTCTACTTGTGTCACTGTTGTATCGTATTGAAAGGTAACACCATGATTTTCCAGAAATGTTATAAGTGGTAAAGCTAAAGATTCATATTGATTATATTTGGTAAACTTAAGTGCGGAGAAATCAGGTAAACCACCGATATGATGAATAAACCGCGCAACGTAACGGCGCATCTCCATTGCACTGTGCCATGGTTCAAATGCAAACATCGTTTGCCAGTAAAGCCAAAAATTCGACTCAAAAAAGTCTTCACTTAATACATCTGTAATTTTTAATTTTTCCAATTTATCTTCTGGAGTGAAAAAGAGTTGAATCAGTTCCATTGAAGCCGTTTGGCTCAAGGTGAACTTCCCATCAGTATGGGCGTCCTCCCCTCTGTTCACAATCGCACGTTGCAAAGAGTAATTGGGGTCTTCCTTATTAAGCCAATAAAATTCATCTAGTACAGAAGCTCCATCTATTTCTAGCGAAGGAATCGAACGGAACAAATCCCATAAACATTCAAAATGATCCTCCATTTCTCGTCCACCACGGATAATGAAACCACGATCACCATTATAAATGCCATCAAGTCCACCACCACCGATATCAAGTTCCTCGAAAATATGAATATTCTCTCCTCTCATCTGACCATCACGAATCAGAAAAGCAGCGGCCGACAAAGATGCTAAACCAGATCCGATCAGGTAAGCGCTTTTTTTATCGACATCTTTTGGTTTTTTCGGACGAGCAAATGCTTCATAATTTCCATTGCTATAATACATTAGAATAACCTCCTCGTTTTAAATTCATCTTCATTGTATTGGCTATTTTTGCATGCTAATATAGACATTAAATACTCAATGTTTAATTTTTCAACATTAATGTGAAATTGTATAGAAAATAATAATGCTTTGAAGTGTCGTGCAGTAAGAAAAAACTTTTATGATTAAGAGGCGATTTACTGTGACCATGTATACGAAGCAAGCTTTAGCCAATGCCTTAAAAGATACGCTGAGTATAAAACCTTTAGACAAGATTACTGTTAAAGAATTAGTGCAAGTCTGTAATCTTAATCGGCAAACATTTTACTATCATTTTCAAGATATCTACGCCTTACTTGCATGGATTTATAAAACAGAAGCAATTGGGGCGATTAAGGATTGTCGTTCTTATAAGACTTGGAAGCAAGGGGCAACCATTATTCTAAATTACGTAGAAGATAACAAAAGCTTATGTATTAATACTTATCGTTCATTGGCGAAAGACCATTTAGAATGGTTTTTAAATCAAGTATTATATGATTTGTTCGCTGGCGTTATTAACGAAATTGAGAACGCCGAAAAGTTATCAGTAGCAGATAAACACTTCATCATTCAGTTTTATGTCCATGCTTTTACAGGTGTGTTAATTGACTGGATTAAAGATGACATGAACCTTTCAGTTGAAAAAATAGTTGATTATATCGGTTTGTTAATGGAAGGACAATTCGCTGTCTTAATTGAAAAACTAAAGTAAATGACAAAGCTATAGCGCGAATCTGATGCCTTTATTACAACAGTTTCATCTATAGCTTAATCGTAATTAATATAAGTATTTTTCAATAAGCACCGTTAATCGTTTATTGACATAGGATACCGAAACTGACTAAATGCAACACAAAAAACCACAGCCCTCTTATTTAGACTGTGGTCCAGTTCGAGATCTCATTGCCCTTTTTTCGGGATGAATTGTGACTCTCCGAATAAGTTCATATTTAGATTGATCAACCCTCTAAAACATTAATTAACTCAAATGTGGTCACATCAACTAAACCACGATTTGAGATGCGAATGTCTGGAATAACAGGCAGTGCAATTAATGAAAACGTCATAAACGGTGCGTGGATCGAGCAACCAAGGTGTTGCCATGCCGCTTCAAGTTGCTGAACCTGTCTAACAACGTCTTCCGCGTTACGATCTGACATTAAGCCAGCTACTGGCATAGGAACTTCTGCTAAAACTTCACCTTCATCAACCACCAACATCCCACCACCAAGCTCAATTAACTTATTCGCTGCGATCACCATGTCGTCATCATTCGCTCCCATCACAAGCAAATTATGACTGTCATGAGCAACAGTTGAGGCAACTGCACCACGCTTTAAACCAAAGCCATGGGCAAAAGCAACTGAAATATCACCCGATTGATGATGGCGATCAAGACAAGCTAATTTAACGACATCTTGTGTTAAGTCTGAGTGTACTTCTCCTGTCTGATTCGCTGTTAGCTTAAATTGGGTACGCTCTGTTCGCGCACTATTTTCAATAATTTTTATGACATTCGTCATGACCGTTTGTTTGTCTCCACTTGTTTTAATGATCAAATCAGATGTCATTACTGGGCGTTGAACATGGACTGAATTTTTAATCTTATCTGGATACGTATATGTTGGTAAATCTATTACCAGTTTACCTTCGCTCGCAACGATCTCACCATTAACAATCACCATTGAAGGTTCCATCTTTTCTAAGTCATCAAGAATCATCAAGTCTGCTACTTTACGCGGTGAAACACTACCATAATCATCAGCTAATTTGAAATAGCGAGCAGTATTTATCGTAGCCAGTTTTACAGCAGTAACAGGATCAACCCCCTCTTCTATCGCTCGTCTAACGACATGATTAATTTGTCCTTTCTCAACTAGAGTCTGAGGGTAGATATCATCGGTCACTAAAATAATATGGTCTGTATTGACTTGATCTTCTGTTATCACCTTAATGACTTCCTTGACGTCTTGCCAAGCTGAACCTTCACGAATCATTAAATACATACCTAGACGTAGCTTTTCCAAAGCTTGTTCATGTGTCACTGTTTCGTGACAAGAATCAACACCAGATGCTAAGTACGCTTGTAACATTTGGTCTGATCCTTCTGGAAAGTGCCCCGTCACTGTTTGTTGTGCTTCAATCGTGGCATTGATCTCACCGATCATTTTCTGATCACGAGCGATCACACCCGGAAAATTCATGACTTCTCCAAGACCAACCACGTTCGACCATGTTAGACCTTCTTGAACATCCTCAACCGTAATCGTAGCACCAGCATCTTCCAAACCGTCTGTTGCGGGTACACACGAAGGGAAGGTGGTGAATACATGCAACGGTAGCTGTTGTCCCTCGTCATGCATATAGCGCACGCCTTCTCTGCCAAATACATTCGCCATCTCATGTGGATCCATAAAGATACTCGTTGTCCCTTTCGTTAAGGCAATACGGGCAAATTCAGTTACGGTTAGCATCGTACTCTCTACATGCATATGGCCGTCCATCAACCCCGGCGCAATATATTTACCATTAAGGTCAATAACCTTGGTCGAATCACTAATCGTGTGATCGGCTTTGCCTACATATGCAATCCGTTGTCCTGAAATAGCAACATCGATGCCTCTATTTAATTCACCTGTAATCACATTAACCAACGTCCCATTTTTTAAAACGAGATCAGCCGGCTCTTCTCCCAACGCTACTGCTATTAATTGTTTATTCATTTTCGGTAATTGACTAATCATTAATTAAACTCCCCTTCTCATTTCATTAACCGCATGATGGTATTGAAAAAAGCCTAGTAATAACTAGACTTTTATAAATGTGCAACGAAAAGAAAGGAGACTAACAACGTGTCAGATGCACCCTTCCTTGTCACACATGTAGTCCAATGATTTACGGTCATTCGGTAGAAACGCTTATGCCTATTCATAAACTTATACATGTACGCCACAAGCTATGCTATTTTTTGTATCACTTTGCTCGATCAGAATCCACTTCCTTGTTAGATGATCTGTCACTTGCATACACTCGGCTTTTAGCAAATCTGTTCGTTTTTCTGATATTTGCCACTTTAAAACCTTAACCATGTTGCTTCATACTTTTTTCTATCTAACGCAAAAAACGATCATTTAAATAGTGATAAACGCCTTCTTGATCACAACTATATGTCGTGACTTCATCTGTTATCGCTTTTATTTCATCTGGCGCATTTTGCATGGCAACAGTTTGTCCAGCTAATTCAAACATTTGCAAATCATTAAAGCTGTCACCGATAGCTAAAATTTGATCTGATGTTAAATGCAACGCATCTAGGAAACTTTGAATTCCCGTTGCTTTGTTTTTTTCTGCCACCATAATTTCTATATTATGCTTAGAAGACGACGACGTAGAGAAAGGGATATCTTGTTTGAGCTGTTCTAATGTTCTTCCCCACTCTACCATCTTGTTTTGCTCTTTGCTAAAGCAGTAAAATTTAGAAAAAGCTTCACCTTCAATACGATCGACAAATGCAATGCCACCATTGATCGCTTCTCCACGTTCAATCCATTCGTTAATACCCACTGTATCCGGTTTTGGACCAGCAACAGCCTCAAGTAACATCGCTCGATCTTGTTGCTCTGCTTGGCAAGGTCCGGATGTAGGGAAAAGCTCATAATATACCCGTTGCTGACGTGCCTTCTCGATGACGTGGTCAATAAGGTCCACAGGCAATGTATGCTGGAATAATTTCTTGTCCCCCAGATACCCTGTCATCCCATTTGAGCTAATAACCCCATCTACCGCAAATCCCTCCGGTGTCGTCGTGTAAATTTCATCTTTCCCTCTGCCTGTTGCTATAAAAACATAGATACCTTTTGCACGCAAACGATCGATTATTTCTTTTGTGTTTAGACTGACACGGTTATAATGATCCAGAATCGTACCATCCATATCAAGAAAAATAGCTTTCGGTTCCGTCATGCAATGATCCCCCTATTGCTTTATGTTTAAAATCTAGTATAGCACGTTTAAACAAGTTGAACAGGGGGAATTTTCTACTTTCGTTGTCTGTCACTTTCAATTAAACACTGTCTATTGACAAAAAATCACCTATTTACAACATGTTCATCATTTAATCGGCGCTAACTGCGCTTCAATTGCGGAACGTTTTCCCTCTAAGAAAGGTGGTAACGCTAATGATTCGCCCAACGATTCGACCGGTTCATCTGTGGTAAAACCGGGTTCATCTGTGGCTAATTCATAAAGGATCCCATTAGGCTCTCTAAAGTAAAGCGATTTAAAATAATAGCGATCAATTAAGCCAGAGTTTGGCATGCGTTCTTCTTTTATCCTTTCATACCACAGCTTAAGTTGTTGTTCATCCTTTACACGAAAAGCGACATGATGAACACTTCCTCGTCCTGGCTTTTCCTTACTTAAATCATTCCTCACTTCTAAATGCACCTCGGCACCTGTACCCCCTTGTCCCGTTTGATAAACTTCAACCTCTGCTTGTCCTTCCTGATAAGCGGGGTAACGACCTACATGCCTGAAACCCATCACACGCGTGAGCACACGTTCGGAAAGTGCCAACTCAGGAATCGTCAATCGAATCGGGCCAAGACCCGTTATACCATATTTTTGTGGAACTGGACTTTTATCCCACGGGATACCTGCTGCTACCCCTTGATTATTTTGATCGGATACAAGCATTAACCGTTGACCTTCAGGATCTTCAAAGAAAATCACTTGACGACCCAATTGTTCAGTTAAACCTTGATGTTTTACTTGATAGTGCTCAAAACGTTCAACCCAATACTTTAATGCCTCATCATCGGGCACACGTAAACCTGTAAGTGAGATGCTGTTATTACCTCGATACGTTTGACCTACACCGAGCATTTCAAAAAAAGTAAGATCTGTTCCGGGACGGCCCATTTCATCTGCATAAAAAAGATGGTACATGTCTGGCGAATCTTGATTAACCGATTTCTTTACAAGTCGCATACCTAAAATTTCTGTATAAAAATGATAGTTCCGCTTTGCACTAGCTGTTAAAGCTGACACATGGTGAATACCTGAAAATTCCATCGTTTCTCCTCCAATATCGTGAAAATCTTTTATAGATAGTATACGCTATATTTATCTCGAATTCAAGATAAATACACAACACACTTCTCATCTTTTATAACATATGATATCCTTGATGTAATTATATAGCTTTGACTACTAGGGGTGCCTATCAGTATAGGCTGAGAGAAAAGCGCGATGAGGCTTTTTAACCCTTTTGGACCTGATCTAGATTATACTAGCGTAGGGAAGTAGCTGATTTTACAATCCGTCAGGTCCTGTCTTTAGCTGATGCAGGCTTTTTTAGCCTAAGCAACAATTAAAGGAGGACTTTTTTTATGAAAAAAACAAAACACATCACGGTTATGGCTGCATTTATCGCGATTGGCGTGCTTGGCGCCTCATTTCTCTGGTTCCCAACTGGGGTCGCGCGCGCTTACCCTATCCAACATGCAATTAACGTGATTAGTGCCGTTATACTTGGACCTCTACCTACTGTTATTATTGCATTTGGGATTGGTTTGATTCGTAATTTATTAGGATTGGGCACTTTACTTGCCTTTCCAGGCGGTATGGCGGGAGCATTGCTCGCAGGCTTTTTTTATCGATATAAACAAAAAACACGTGTGGCTGTGATTGGTGAGCTGATCGGAACGAGTATTTTGGGTTCCTTATTATCGGTACCTGTTGCCCACTTATTAATGGGACAAAGCGTGGCTGTCTTTGCCTTTGTACCTGGCTTTTTTATTAGTAGTGTGACAGGCGCATTGCTGGCCACCCTGATTTTATCACGTCTTAAACCAAGTAAATGGCAACAATATTTCCGATAAACATAGCCCACTGCATCAAGCAGTGGTTTTTTTATAACTCAACTTTCGCATCTGAATTTTCAGGGATAGCATTCATATTAAATATAAGCGTTGCTTTTGAATATAGATTTTCGATTTTAGACGCGCAGGTGAAATATGTTCCGCTTTCCGCGATCGCACGAAAAGTGAGAATTTCGCATGAAAACGAGTTGTGATCGCACGAAAAGTAAAAATTTCGCACGAAAGCGAGTTGCGATCGCACGAAAAGTAAGAATTTCGCATGAAAGCGAGTTGCGATCGCACGAAAAGTAAGAATTTCGCATGAAAGCGAGTTGCGATCGCACGAAAAGTAAGAATTTCGCACGAAAGCGAGTTGCGATCGCACGAAAAGTAAGAATTTCGCACGAAAGCGAGTTGCGATCGCACACAAAATGGAGAAATCACATTCAGTATAAACCCTCAGTCTAAGTAGACATAAGCAAGGGTGAGACTTCTGCGAGAATAGAATGAGCCCGCGAAAAGCGAATCCCTTGCTTTTCGGAGCGAAATAACGTGCTTAACTTATGATCCGCCCCCAAAAGTTAGACCTAAACTCTAACTCTTGGGGGTTCTTGATATGGTGAAATATAGTTTTGAATTTAAATGAAGCCTTGAAAGCGTGTTTAAGTGGTGAAGGAAAAA
Organism: Amphibacillus jilinensis Y1; assembly: GCF_000306965.1. Taxonomy (GTDB): domain Bacteria; phylum Bacillota; class Bacilli; order Bacillales; family Amphibacillaceae; genus Amphibacillus_C; species Amphibacillus_C jilinensis. Next base: position 801,206 of record NZ_JH976434.1, read on the forward strand.
GCAAACACACATCTACTAACGATAAGCGAATAAAAAGCTTCTAATAAACAAAATGACAATTAACAGTCAAAATATAATTAAAATTTGACTATAAACAGTCAAAATGATATCTTTAAGATATTAAGAAGGAGGCACATGATGAAACAAGATGCAAACGTCTCATTAAAACCCACCATTCAATTTGAACAAAACAAACACCTTTTCACTAAATCCGAGCAAAAGATTCATCACTACATTACAACACATCAAGATCATGTCATTTATGATTCTTTAACTGAGCTCGCTGACCATTGCAAAGTCGCTGAGGCAACTGCTTTACGTTTTTTTCGCAAGCTTGGTTTTAGTGGCTTCCAAGCTTTTAAACTGGCCTATGCGCATGAACTCACTTTAGAAAGGCCTAGCGATCAGTCAGTCGGGTACACGAAACAAATTAAAGACAACATGATCAATGCAATAGAACAATCCTTTCAACTGGTTGATCAAGATGAACTCAATCAAGTGATTGATCGCATTGACCAAAGCGAAGATGTCGTCATTTTTGGTATTGGTGCCTCAGGGATAGCTGCTCTTGATATGCAAAATCGCTTAATGCGAATTGGCAAAAATATATCCGTTGTGACGGATACACATGCTCAAATTATGCGAGCAACATCTGCAACTGATAAAACAGTCATTATAGCCATTAGTCTTACTGGAAGTACAAAAGAGATTATTGACAATGTCACCATAGCGAGAGAAAAAGGTGCTACTATCATTGCTTTAACCAATTATGCGAAATCGCCTCTAACTAAATTAGCACACTATATATTATTATCATCAGTCAAGGAGAATCCTATTGATAGAGGATCGCTCGTATCTAAAATATCTCAATTATTTCTAATTGATTTAATTTGCACAGGATTAACGATAAAAAATAATGATGAGGCCAAACGCATTAAGCGAGAAATCACCGAGAATACAACAAACAAGATTTTTTAAGGAGAGGTACTATGCTTATTAAAGGTGCAAAACTATTTTTAGAAGACCGTGAATGTATCGGAAACATCTTGATAGAAGCCGGAAAAATAACAAAAATAGTTGAGAAGCTTCCAAATGATTTAGCTGAAAACACAACTATAATCGATGGCTCCGGCTTAAATCTTATTCCGGGCTTTATTGACACACATATTCATGGAGCAAACGGTGCCGATGTAATGGATGCCACAGAGGATGCCCTTCAAACCATGGCAAGTTATCTCGTTAAAGAAGGAACGACGAGTTTCCTTGCTACAACCATTACGCAATCAAATCAACAAATTGAAGCAGCCCTACAAACAGCGGCACACTTTCATGCCGAACATGGCTCTGCTGAACTACTAGGTATCCACTTAGAAGGTCCATTTGTTGAAAAAGAAAAAGCTGGTGCTCAACCCACTTCATTCATTAAAGCACCTAATCTTGATTTATTTAATCATTGGCAACAACTAGCGAACGGTAAGATTCGCACCATTACAATGGCACCCGAGCTAGATCAGGACGGTACATTTATTCGAGCACTTCGACAGGAAAATGTCAATGTATCTGCAGGCCATACCAATGTAAATTTTTCTGAATTAAAAACAGCCGTGAATAAAGGGGTTAATCAGTTAACGCATTTATGCAATGCAATGAATGGCATTCATCATCGGGATATTGGTGCAGTCGGTGGTGCATTTTTACTTGATACACTGCATGCCGAAATTATAGCTGATGGCATCCATGTTTCCCCCCCAATGCTTGAGCTTATTTATCAAAATATCGGTACTAACCGCTTAATCTTAATTACCGATGCTATGCGCGCGAAAGGGCTTCCTGCTGGGGATTACGAACTGGGTGGACAACCTGTAAAAGTAACGGAAGATCGAGCTATTCTAGCAGACGGTACCTTAGCCGGAAGTATCCTCAACATGATCGATGGCGCTAAACAACTGCATCAACTACCCGATGTCACCTTAAGAGACATTGTTCAGATCGCATCTGTCAATCCTGCTAAGCAGATCCATGTATTTGACCACAAGGGCTCAATAACGGTGGGAAAAGATGCTGATTTATTACTCGTTGATGACGAATTAAATTTGAAAATGACGCTAACAAAAGGAAAAGTAGCATTTAATGAGGAGTGACAACATGAATATTATTAAAGTAGACGATTATCAAGCAATGAGTCAATGGGCTTGTCAGCATATTATTGATAAAATTAACCAAACGAACCATCCCGTATTAGGGTTGGCTACCGGATCCACACCTGAGGGGATGTATCAGTGCTTAATTGACAGTTACCAAGCAGGATTCGTTTCTTTTAAAGACGTAACAACCTTCAATTTAGATGAATATGTAGGATTAGCTATTGACGATCCCAATAGTTATCATTCGTTTATGCAGGATAAACTATTCAACCATATCAATATCCGTGAAGAACAGACGCATCTACCTAATGGCAATACAAAAGATCATCAACAGGAATGTAAAGATTATGAACGACTTATTCAACAAGCGAAAAATATTGATCTACAAATATTAGGGATTGGATTAAATGGCCATATTGGCTTTAATGAGCCTGGAACACCTTTCACTAGTCGCACACACATTGTTGAACTCGATCCATTAACACGTGAAGCGAATGCACGATTTTTTAATCAAAAACAAGATGTGCCAACACATGCCATTACGATGGGCATCGAAACCATTATGGAGAGTAAAGAAATCGTATTACTTGTCTCTGGAGCTAATAAAGCTGAGGCGGTTAAGCGCTTGGTTACAGGCGAACGCAGTGAGTCTTTCCCTGCTTCAATATTAAAACAGCACGATAATCTTACTATTGTAGTTGATCAGGCCGCAGCAGTCCATCTAAATTAACAGGCATCGATTTGCGAAATTTGTCATCCTATGTCAATTCACATCCTTTCTAGGCATGACAAATAAAACGAACCTTCAATGTAGTGAGCGCTTTTGTTCTTCGCCCGCTGATTGAAGGTTCGTTGAGTGAACCCGAATATGAGCGTCCGTTATCATCCACCTCAATCAATTTGCTCTACGCTCTATTTTGAGGAGATGGTTTACGAATGATTATCTGTGATAAAACTTCAACATAACCTAAAGCTAAGAAAAGCGGAATGCATTCGTTTATACTTGCTTTTAAGATTCCTTTCGCTCATAGCGTTTCTATGCTTGCATGCAAAAAAGGCGAATGAAAAATCAATTGATACATCTCATTCGCCTTTATCACGATATTTACTTTTGTCCCAAATGCATCCTTGATCACTTAGTACTTATTAAATGCATCAGGGTCTGGACCCCGTCGATCATCTTTGTTCATCGCATTAATCTGACTCATTTCCTCAGATGTCAATTCAAAATCAAACACATCAGCATTGCTAATGATACGGTGTTCTTTAACCGATTTCGGTATCGTTACTACCCCGCTTTGCAAGTCCCATCGAATAATAACTTGTGCGACTGTTTTATTATGATGCTTCGCAATCTCGGTCAGAATAGGATCATCTAATAGTTCACCTTGTTTTAAAGGTGACCATGCTTCAAGTTGGATATGGTGATCACCAGAATACGCACGTAATGGCTCCTGTGTTAAATGCGGGTGAAATTCGACCTGGTTAACCATTGGCACAATTTCACAATCCTTGATTAGCTCGGCTAAATGGCTTTCTTTGAAATTGCTGACACCAATCGCTCTAATCTTCCCTTCCTTATATAGCTTCTCAAGGGCACGCCATGTCTCTTTGTACTTATTTAATTCTGGAACAGGCCAGTGGATTAAGTAAAGATCTAAGTAGTCTAACTGTAAACGCTCTAAGGTAGATTCAAACGCATCTAATGTTGATTGATAACCTTGATCACTATTCCATACTTTAGAAGTAATGAATAATTGATCTCGTGCAACATCAGATTGTTTGATTGCTTGCCCCACACCTTCTTCATTTCTATAAACAGCTGCGGTATCAATGCTGCGATAGCCATTTTCAATTGCTTTTGTCACCGAGTGAATAACTTCATCACCATCCTCTACTTTGAAGACTCCAAGTCCAAGCCAAGGCATTTTCACTCCATTATGCAATGTCGTTGTTGATGATAAATCGTTTAACATCACAAATGACCTCCTTCATTGTTATATGATTTATTGTCTCACATTTCTAAAAAAATGAAAAAGAATTTAAACTTTACATGCTTGGCTAAGGGGTGTCGTTGGCTGATAAACATTTCAATCCGTTAGACATTTGGATTCGGTGTCGTCTATTTACTGATGATCAATCCTTTATTATCCGATTGAATGTTACGACTTTCTATCGCTGGGCGTTTTTGTTCTTCTCACACTAACGGGATGTTGACTGGATCACGATCCCGACACGACCAGGCGTTTGACGGACGGTTATCTGTGATAAAAACATTGCATAATGCGAAGGCTAGACTTAAAATGTATATAGATTCGAAAGTTGCTTGCAGGAAACATTTAAGACGATGCACAATTTCTAACTGCACGCCTATACTAAAGATAGAACTCGAAATCAAGAAAGGATTTCATACTTATGGACGAAAATTTACTACTTGCATTTGGATTAACATTATTTGCTGGTTTAGCAACAGGTATCGGCAGTATACTTGCTTTTTTCACCTCCACAACGAACACTAAGTTCTTGTCTTTCTCACTTGGATTCTCAGCAGGTGTGATGATTTATGTTTCAATGGTTGAGATCTTTTTTAAAGCTCAAGAATCATTAATAGCAGAGCTTGGCCAAGTACGCGGTTCTTGGATGACCGTAATTGGTTTTTTTGGTGGAATGTTGTTAATTGCACTTATTGATCGATTTATCCCAAAGCAAGGTAACCCTCATGAAGTTAAGAAAATAGAGGATATGGATAAAAGACCCACACAGGTAAATGATCCAAGTCTATTAAAAATGGGGACGTTTACTGCACTGGCGATTGCGATTCATAATTTCCCCGAAGGCATTGCGACATTTACAGCTACCCTTCAAGATCCGGGCTTAGGCGTTGCCATTGCCATTGCCATAGCGATTCACAACATACCTGAGGGCATTGCCATCTCCGTTCCCATCTATTATGCAACAGGCAGCAAGAAGAAAGCATTTAAACTATCTTTCTTATCCGGCTTAGCTGAACCTGCGGGGGCGATACTCGCCTACCTCATTTTAATGCCTTTCTTAACAGAAACACTATTCGGTGTTGTTTTTGCCGGTGTCGCTGGTATCATGATTTTCATCTCATTGGATGAGCTACTTCCGGCTGCTAAACGTTACGATGAAACACACACATCGATCTATGGTCTTATTGCTGGGATGGCCGTTATGGCACTGAGCTTATTATTACTCATTTAGTCATGAAAAGAGGGTCTGTATCAAAACGATTGATACAGACCCTCTTTCGTTAACTTTTTAATAAAATATGATTCTCTAAATAGATGTGTTGAAGTGTATTGTTCTCTAGTTCTGCAAGGCGCGCATAAGTTATCCGATAAGAATTACATGCGCCTTCAGGTGGGGTGAAAGCATTTGTCAGATCGCGCATTTCTTTCAATAGCTCCCCTACTCTTTGGTGCTCTTCTTCCATTTGGCCATTTAATGTTTCTATGTCTCGCTTAAGTTGTGCATCACCCGTTTGCTCATATTCACGTATAAGAGGAAAAAGCTCTTGCTCTTCTGTCACTAGATGAGGCTCAATCTCTGCTTTAAATGCATGAAAGTTTTGATAAAGCTGTTTTAAATGTGGATGATTACTGCCGTGCACCCGAAAAATTTTAGTTACGAATTGGCTAAGCGGATCAAGTTCTTGCTCTAAATAGCGATGATGGCGTTCGACAATATGTGTGATAAGCTCTGTGTGCGAGACTACCGTCCAGTCTATATTTTGATGGCCTGCTTCCTGCCATTCTTGATATGCTTTGTTCAATGTATCCATAACGGCTTGACCATCAATGTTTTGCCTTTTTTCAAATACAGCTTGTAACGGCTGATCTCCCCCACAACAAAAATCAATCCGTGCTTCTTTAAATAAATCGCTCGCTTTTGGAAATGCCTTAACGACCTCTGCCGGTGTATGTTCAACGCGAAATGTATCCATAAAATATAACCTCCTAAAGAAATGGTCATTAAAAGATAACACAAATATTTAGGAGGATCGGTGATCTCGATCACTTTTTCTAGCATAATGCCTACTGAAGGCATGGTAAACGATCGATAACACTACTCCGCATTTACTTCATGAACTTTATAAAAATCATACAAAGGTGCGGGCACTTCTTTAAGAAAAGCTGAAACACCGTCAATCGCAATGACTGTGAGTGCATGCATTGCGCGCGTACAAGCCGTGTACAAGAGGTTTCTATCCAATTCAGTAACATATTGATCGACCGAAGCATCATAAACAACCACCGCGTCAAATTCTATCCCTTTTGCTAAATAAGCTGGGAGCACTTGAATACCTTGTTTAAAAGTATGTGTTTCCGTCCCGACAAAGTGAACATCTTGGTAAGATTGCTTTAGTAGCTTAGCTAAACGCTTGGCCGCTTCCTTGTTTTTTGTAATAACAGCGATATTTTGATCGGCATGGTTTAAGTAATCACTAATAGCCGTATAGAGTTTATACTCTGCAATGGTTTCATTATCAACTTCGATAACAACAGGCATCTCTCCTTCTCGATTAAACGGCTCGATCTGATTTCCGTTCGGCATAAACGACCGCGTAAATTCGACAATCGGCCGTGTTGATCGATAACTTCTCAACAATGTGATCCGTTCAACGTGATGATCCTCTTGATCTATCAAAACATTTTGATCTGTCATCGCATGATAGTAAATCGCCTGATTGATATCACCCAAAAGTGTCATTCGACTATTTGGATAAATATGGGCTAAATAGCGCAATTGAAAGGGAGAATAATCCTGTGCTTCATCCAAGAAAATATATTTAATCGCACGATTGGCTTCAAATCCCATAAGCATACGTTCAAAATAGAGAAATGGTGTCGCATCCTCCCATGTTAAAAAGTTATCTTTAATACGTTTTATTGTAGAATCACTAATGGCTTGCCACTCTAATTTTGTTAATGGTTGATCAACGTCAGCTTGCTCGAACAGTTGAAGATATGTTTTCTTTGTATCCATAAAGTAAAACCGTTTAATTTTTTTACGTAATGGCTTTAGTTGTTCTCTAATCACTTTCCGTTTTAAATAATCCGTTTCTTTATCGACATCATGATAGGTTTCCATGTCCTCACTTGATTCTTCCTCGAGAGCTTGGTAAGCTTCTTGAAAATCTTCCTTACTTAGGAGCTCGATCTCATTTTCAACCCACTTTGCTTTCATATACTGACGTTCTTGTTTCTTCAATTCTGCTAATATCCACTGTGACATCTTTTCTAAACGAACTTGAATGGGCGTCGCATTTGAAAAACTGTAAAAATAACGCGTTAGTTCGGTTTTAGATAAAAGTAAATCGCTTCGAAAACGAATATTTCGAAAGACGATTCCACTTTCCTTTAAATGTTCTAAAAAATGATCAACATGGCGCTTGAATAACTCACTTGATTTATAACGCATACCTACTAGACGCTCATTTGCTTCGTTATCGCTATTTGCCAAAGCAAATTCTAACTGTTCAAATGGCGATTCAATCACAAAACGTCTACCTAGCTGCTGTTCAATATAATGATAAAACGTCATTTGTTTAATATTATCTTCGCCTAGTTCCGGTAATACACGCGAGACATAACTGTTAAACAAAGGATTGGGTGAAAATAAAATCATTTGATCTGCTGTTAACTGTTCACGGTAACGATATAATAAATAAGCGACACGTTGTAATGCAGCAGATGTTTTCCCACTGCCCGCTACCCCTTGAACAACAAGCATTTTGCTTTTTTCATTGCGAATAATTTTATTTTGTTCGCGCTGAATCGTGGCAACAATACTCTTCATTGTCGTATCCGATGACTTGCCAAGCACAGATTGTAAGAGATGATCACCAATGGTCAATCCCGTGTCAAACATACCTGTTAGTTCACCCTGCTTAATCACATATTGCCTTTTTAAAGTCATTTCACCTTCAACTTGCTGATCAATCGCTTGGTAACTCGCACGACCCGGTGGATAGTCATAATACATACTTGAGATCGGCGCACGCCAATCATAAACGAGAAATGCTTCTTCCTTCTCATCCATTAATGATGACGTCCCAATATATATACGTTCTTCCGTTTGTTCGCCTGCTTCTATAAAGTCGATTCTGCCAAAATAAGGTGTCTCTCTTAGACGTAATAATTTATCTAATTGCTGGGACAACTGACCATGACTACGTTCTCTTTCTGATAAAAACTCAGCTTGTTGCTTCAAACTTGCTTGTGTTTCAATGGCATCGTCTAATTCTGTTAAATTGACTGTGACATCATCCCAAAAGTCTTTTCTTATATCAATAACACGATCCTTTAATGTTTTCATATAAGCGGTTAAACGACTTATTTTCCGATCAATATAGTTACTGACTCGCTTCACACGCTGATATTCTTCTTGCCAATCCTTTTCATGTTTGGTCATGTGTTTCACTCCTCTATTACCAAAACCTGTCGTCGCTAAGCGACACCTTACTTTTACACTCTATTCTACGTGATTATCCCCAAAAAAACTAGAAAAAAGCGGTTGTTGCAAAAGTCTTTCTTCCTGCTTGCAAATACGTTATCATATATATTTAGAGAGACGAAAGATTTTTTGAAAGAAGGGGTTATCATTCAAGAACAGCAATTAGTTAAACGAAATGTTGCCATCATGTGGTTTGCCAATTTTTTTATCGCTGGTAGCATCACAATGGTTCAACCTTTTTTATCGCTTTATATTGATTCATTAGGGGATTATTCAGCTAGCTATGTTCAAACATGGTCAGGGTTAATCTTTAGTATCACTTTTGTTACAGCCTTTATCTTTTCTCCTATTTGGGGAAAGGTTGGTGATCGTTTTGGTCGTAAGCCAATATTAGTCGTTTTTGCTTTTGGATTAGGGATTTCTTTGTTTTTAATGGGCTTTGTCACTTCGATTGTCCAGCTCTTTTTCTTACGGATGTTTATGGGGGTTTTCACTGGTTTTATTTCAATGTCACAAGCTTTAATTTCAACACAAACATCAAAGCGCGTCGCTGGACAGGTATTAGGTACATTACAGACTGGAAGCATAACAGGCACATTATTAGGTCCATTGATTGGTGGAGCACTGGCTGATTTATTTGGTTATTCTGCTACTTTTCAATGGCTGGCTTTTGTGTTGCTTTTTGCTAGTTTCCTCGTTCTTTTTGGTGTCAAAGAATTTCGCATTCAAGAAGAAGAACAACCGATTCACTATTCAAGTCGACAAGTATTGTTGCATATCCTTAGACACCCGATGTTATTGATCGTGATGTTTATGTCGATGATTGTTCAAGTTGCTAATTTTAGTGTGCAACCGATATTGTCTTTGTTTGTTGGCGACATTCACGGATCGGCTAATATTGCCTTTTTCTCGGGCCTTGCCTTTTCATCAGCTGGTCTGGGTAATTTGTTAATGGCACGTAAATGGGGAACCATTGGAGATCAGGTCGGTTACATTAAAGTATTGACAATCTTATTATTTGCTGCTGGCATTATCTATTTCCCAGCTGGATTTGTGACAAACCTTTGGCAATTAATTATCTTACGTTTTCTACTGGGTATTACCATTGGTGGTATTATCCCCATAAGAATTGCATATATACGCCAAGAAGCACCGATTTCAATGCAAGGGGAAGTGCTTGGTTACAATACAAGCCTACGCTTTTTCGGCAATATGATTGGTCCAATGCTAGGGGGAACAATCAGTGCTTATTTCGGGTATTCAGCTGTCTTCATCTTAACAAGTGCATTATTATTGTTAAGTGGTATCATTATGGCTGTCGCACAACGTCGCCATCCTGAACTTGTACCTAATCATGCTTGATCTAATGGCATCATTGTTGTGTTCTTAACTATTATATAGTCATACAAAAGCCAACATCGCTCATGGATGTTGGCTTTTGTATTACCTTCTTGCAATAACGTCCATTTCTACTTTAACACCTTTAGGAAGTTGACTCACTTCAACTGTCGCGCGAGCAGGATAAGGCGCTGTTAGAAACTCAGCATACGTCTCATTTAACGTAGCAAAGTCATTCATATCGGTTAAATAAATCGTAAACTTTGCGACATGTTCAAATGTTAAATTGGCTTGTTTTAAAACAGCAGCTAAATTTTTCATCACTTGAACCGTCTGCTCTTTTATCCCCCCTGCTACAACTTCCATCGTGTTTGGATCAAGTGGAATTTGCCCTGAAACAAATACAAGATCACCCAAATCAATGGCTTGTGAATAAGGTCCAATTGCTTCAGGTGCCTGATTGGTCTGAATCGCTTTACGTGTCATAAGTATGACTCCTTTGTTATTCATTTTGTTGTTAGCATTTTACCACACTACCGTTTTTTTAGTAAACTAATGATGTTGGGTTTACATTTAATGACCAAGGGAATACAGCGCTATATAGGAAGGGTGATCAAATTGTTTAAAACATTTACATTAAAAACAAATAAGCATAGTGACATGATCGAGATTACCAATCAAATTCAACAATGGCTAACTGAAGAGCTAGTTGATAGCGGCGTAATTGTTGTTTCCTCCATGCACACAACTGCAGGTATCACTGTTAACGAAAATGCCGATCCCGATGTCAAAACAGATTTTTTGCGAAGGCTTGAGGAAGTCTATCCATGGGAGCACAAAAAAGATCGTCATATGGAAGGTAATACTGCAGCACATTTAAAGACCAGTACAGTTGGACATGCTCAAACGATCGTTATTGATAAAGGTCAGCTAGTCCTTGGTACATGGCAAGGTATCTATTTTTGTGAATTTGATGGTCCTCGTTCACGTCAATTTCATGTGAAAGTACTGCGCTGATTCATTCAACTAACAATAGTGGGAGGAAAACAGTGAAGATTCCTTTCATCCCCACTGTCATAGCTCTGTTTCACATAAAGAAGACAAGGTTTTCACCTAGTCTTCTTGTTAACTTCTATTTGAATGCCTATATTGTTACCTTAAGAACGACAACAGACATTGGTGGTAAAGTGACCTTTAATCCCCCGCCTTTGTTTTCAAATGCTGTAAATGCAACCGGCTTAACTTTATCTGGATTGTCAAATGTATTATGATCATTCATTTTTTCTGAAGTAATCACTTCTCCAGATACGTTGGCAAAATCAACACCGCGAATGTCAAAGTCAATTTCTGCTTGGTGATCTTTGTCCGCATTTGTCAAACTAATATGAATAGACCCGTCTTTGGCTTTTGAAGCAGACCCATTCACTTGTGGATACGCTGCTCCATCTACTTCTAACATTTTTGTGTCAATATCTAATGCGATTCTTTCGGCATCTTGATGGACTTTATACATTTTGAAAACGTGATAGGTTGGCGTTAATAACAGCTTGTCTTCTTCTGTTAACACCATCGCTTGAATAACATTAACCATCTGGGCAATATTTGCCATCTTAATACGATCATTATGATTATTGAAGATATTTAATGACACACCTGCAATCACCGCATCACGCACTGTGTTTTGTTGATATAGAAAACCTGGATTGGTTCCTGGCTCGACATCATACCATGCGCCCCATTCATCAACAATCATCGCTACACGCTTTTCAGGATCATATTTATCCATAATGGTACTGTGTTTTTCAATTAATTCTTCAATATAGTATGCCTTTTGCATCGATATTTCCCACTCTTTATCATCAAAACGAACGGCGTCACCCTTGTTCCAGAAGCCGCCTGGATGGACATAATAGTGTAAGCTCAAGCCATCCATCATTTGATTAGCTTCGCGCATTAGCGTTTCTGTCCATTGATAATCAGCGACATTTGCTCCTCCTGCGATTTTGAAAATTTTATTGTCGCCATAGTTGCGGACATATGTTTGGAAACGTCGGTATAAATCAGCATAGTATTGGGGCCGCATATTGCCGCCACAACCCCAGTTTTCATTACCGACACCAAAGTATTTAACGTTCCACGGTTTTTCTTGGCCATTTTCTTTACGCCAATTTGCCATTGGTGACTCACCATCAAATGTCATGTATTCAACCCATTCTGACATCTCCTGTACCGTTCCACTACCTACATTGCCATTAATATAAGGCTCTGTCTCAAGTAACTCACATAATTTCATAAATTCATGTGTACCGAAGTGATTATTTTCAACAACACCACCCCAATGTGTATTGACCATGCGCTTTCGCTCTTGTCTGGGTCCAACGCCATCTTTCCAATGATATTCATCGGCAAAACAGCCACCCGGCCAACGCAGCACAGGAATATTAAGATTTTTTAAAGCAGCTAATACATCATTGCGAATACCATTCGTATTTGGGATGAGTGAATCTTCTCCTACCCATAATCCTTCATATATACATCTGCCTAAGTGTTCAGCAAACTGACCATAAATATTCTTATCAATTTTCCCTCTTGACACATCAGCATTTAAAACGACTTTTGTTCCCATGTTAGCACCTCTTTACATTAATTTTATTTGAATAAGACAACATGCATGTGCGCGTATATCACAAGCTATTTCAGTTTCATCAATCGGTAAGGTTTGATCTAACCACACCTCTCTTAGCGAATCAATTTGATCTGCGCTTATTTCTAGCTGGTCAAAGGTAACAGAGATGGTTTGTTCACGATCGCTAATATTAAATAAACCGACATAAATGTCTTGCTCCACATAGGAACGCCAAACCACTCGATCGTTTTGTCGATAAATTTGGCAGGCATCTCTTCCCTTCTTATGGACATTTAATAGATCTTGATTGGTGATGAGCGCATGTGTAAACGTATCATTGTCTCGCAATTCCCCACCAAACATGAGTGGAGATCTAAACATCGACCAAAGCGTCATTAAAGTCAGCTGTTCATCTTGAGTAAACCGGGTATAACGATCACTTGCTCCACCGTCAACTGAACGAATACCAATATGCCCTAATGGGAGCATATCCGCGTCCGGCCAGTGACCTGGTCCGACATTTTTACTCCAGCGATAACAACGGTCAAACATATCATAGAGCGGTGGCCATAGATCCCAAAAATCATCGGTCATGCGCCACATATTTGCATTTTCTTCAAGAATCGCTACATCATTTAAATCGGCAGGTCCAGGCGATAGACTAAGTACCATTGGACGCTCGCACCGATCAATCGCCTGACGAATCATTCGAATTTCCTCCGTGTGCGCGCCATAAAGTTTGGAATCGGCAATATCGTCAACCTTAACAAAGTCCACTTCCCATTCCGCATAGAGCTCGAATAATGAATCGTAGTAGAGCTGAGCTGCTTGTTTCGATGAATCAAGCCCATACATATCCGTATTCCACGGGCAAATCGAATTTGGCTTGGCAATTTCACGTGCCGTGGAATCGCTACCTTTAATTGGTGTGTTTTGATGAACCGCCTGACGCGGGATACCGCGCATGATATGGATACCAAATTTTAAGCCAAGTTTATGGATGTAGTCAGCTAATGGTTTAAAGCCACGACCATTACTTGATGATGGAAAGCGGTTCTCTGCCGGAATAAGCCGAGCATATCGATCGATTTGTAAAGGAACAAAAGGACGATAAGCAGATGACACAGCCTCAGGCTCTGACCACTGAATGTCGACCACGATATATTCCCAACCATACGCCTTTAAATGTGTCGCCATATAATCTGCATTCGCTTTCACTTCTGCTTCAGTCACCGTTGCGCCATAGCAATCCCAACTATTCCACCCCATTGGGGGTGTTAGCGCATATTGATGGTGCTTCATATTCGATCACCTCTTCATTTCTTTAAACGAATAACATTCCACGACGTTTTAGCCAATTGTGCTGTTAAGAGACCATCACTTAAACATGTGTTTCTGTTTTGTTGTGGAGAGACTGCTTGATGATCTACTGTGTTAACCGCTTTCAAATCATCATGGGCAAGTTCAATATGTTCAATCAACTGATAGCCTTCAAAACTTCTTAAATCAATATCAATTGGCATGGTAGATTGCAAATGTTTATTAACTAGGAATATAGTCAGTTCTTCTTGTTCTTCGTTATACACAGCAGCTGAATCTACATAAGGGACATCTGTAAAGTCTTTACTATCATACTTCGGCGTCGTTAAGATAGGTTTCAGCGAAATCCCGCGACCATATACTGATGCATGCATATAAGGGTAGAAAATCGTTTGTTTCCATGCGCGCCCATTATTTTCAGTCATAATCGGTGCAATGACATTAACAAGCTGAGCCATTGCGGCCATTTTGACACGATCAGCATGTTGTAAAAAGGTAATCAACATACTCCCAACAAGCAATGCATCCTCAAAGTTATAATGATCTTCCAATTGCGGCGGCGCAATTGACCATGGTTCGATTTTCTTATCGGCATCATTAGAGTGGTACCAAACATTCCATTCATCGAAGCTTAACTGAATCGACTTCTTACTGCGGTGTTTAGCTTTAATGTAATCACACGTGGCGATAACGGTTTTAATAAAGTGATCCATATCTAAATTTTTAGCTAAATAGTTGGCCGGGTCATTAGAACGATTCCCATAATATTGGTGTAACGAAATAAAATCTACCTGTTCATAAGCGACATCAAGTGTGGTTGCTTCATATTCAGGGAAAGTCGGCATAGCCGTATTGGAGCTTCCGCAGGCGACTAATTCTATTGTAGGATCTACTAGTTTCATTGCTTTGCCTGTTTCTTGAGCAATACGTCCATATTCATAAGCTGTTTTATGCCCCACTTGCCAAGGGCCATCCATTTCGTTCCCTAAACACCATGTCTTAATACGATGTGGCTCTTGATAACCATGAGAACGGCGCAAATCACTCCAGTAAGTACCACCAGGATGATTAGTGTATTCAATCAGGTTACGGGCAGCATCAATACCTCGCGTTCCTAGATTAACTGCCATCATCACCTCAGCACCGACTTTTTTCGCCCAATCAGCGAACTCATTCGTACCGACTTGATTGGTTTCAATCGTGCGCCATGCCAATTCTAAACGTCGCGGTCGATCTTCCTTAGGTCCAATCCCGTCTTCCCAGTTATACGCCGATACCATATTACCACCAGGATAGCGAACAATCGGAACTTGTAGCTGCTTGACAAGTTCAATAACGTCTTTACGGAAGCCTTGTTCATCTGCTTCAACATGGTCAGGTTGATAAATCCCACCATAAACGGCACGACCTAAATGTTCTATAAATGAGCCATAAATGCGCTCATCTACTTTAGCAATTTGATAGTTTTTATCCAAAATGAGATTTGCTTTTAATTTATTCATACAATCTCCTCCCACAAAAATGATTTTTCGTTTTAGCTGCATTATGTACAGCTAACTGTCTATTAAACCAGTTAGCTTTTTACATGTTATCCCAACTTTTAAAATAGTAATTTTTTTCAAAAATAACGTATTTTCAAACTCGTCTGATTTATTTCTTCATCCATAGTCTCTCTAAAATTTTAACACCCTCACCATACAATGATTGTTAAGCTGTCTTATAACTCTTATTATTCATACGAATCGCTTTGTTTTTAGCAAAATAGAAAACAAAAGCTAACATATAAATTAAGAAGCCAACCACATCCATACTTGCTAATTGGATAACTGCCCAGAGCGCTAACCAAATCATTGTTCGCTTTTGAATTTGGTTATCTTTTAGGTGAACGCCCACTAGAAAGTTTATAATCGCCATCACGAACATAAATAAACCAAACGCTAAAATGACGCGGGAAACATTCCCCATCAATGACGTACCTACTATGGCTAAATCAGCATTAGAACCTTCTAACGCTTGGACACCAGCATCATTAAACCACCGATAGTAACCGAACAATGTCATCAGAGCTGTGAATAGGTTCCATATTGCACCTGTCATCACTAATTTTCGTTCGAGACTTCTTTTCATTGCAATCACCATACCTTTTATTAGCCTTTAATACCCGCATTTAAGTTAATAGCTGAAACAAAATATTTCTGTGCAAATAAGAATAGTAACAAGGTTGGAATAATAGCTAATATCGCAGATCCCATCAGTTGTCCAACCATTTGGTAATTACCATAAATATCTTGTAGTAATAACAAACCAGCCGTGACAGGCATTTTTTGAACATCTGTATAAACAATGACTGGCCACAAGAAATCATTCCAAGATCCGATAAAAGAGAATAAACCACCTACAATTAAGACAGGTTTGATCAATGGCAGGACAATTCTAAAAAAGATTGTAAAGTCACTAGCGCCATCAACTCGGGCTGATTCATCCAACTCCTTGGGTACACCTTTCATAAATTGCCTAACAAGAAAGATGTTCCCCATCCCAGCTAAGCCAGGAACAATCATTGCCCACGGCGTATTTACCCAACCTAAAATATCAACAATACGATAGAGTGGAATAATATTTACGACGTTAGGAAAGAAAGAAATACCAAGCAAAGTAAAGAACAAAACATCTCTTCCTTTAAAACGCATTCTAGAATATCCATATCCCGTAATCGAAATCACCACGACCACAAGTAAAGTATGTGTGATTGAAATAAAAAGCGAGTTACCGATCCATCTTAAGATCGGTGCTGAAGACGTATTTTCTAAAATTGACATATAGTTATCAACAATCCAGCTTATAGGTAGCAAACGGAATCCTTCATTTACAACTTCAGATTGGGAACGAAATGATGTAGTAAAACCAAATATCATCGGTACAACCCAAATTAAACATACTGTAATGAGAAACAAATAAGCTAAATACTTAGATACATTATATTTTTTATTCATTAGTTATCCCACCTTTCCTTATGATTTACGCTGAATTACGGTTCATCACATAATATTGTGCTGCCGAAATAATTAAAATAACCATTCCCAGTAATACAGCCATCGCTGATGCCATTCCAGCAATAGACTGGCCAGAACCAAAGGCCAAATCACGGATATACATCATTAATACTGTTGTGCTTTCACGAGGACCCCCATCAGTCATCATTAAAGGTTGACCAAATACGTTAAATGCCCCCGCAGTGGTCATCACGACTGTATAAATAAGCGGAAACCTAATTGAAGGAAGTGTGACACTAATAAATTTCCTAATTGGACCAGCTCCATCAATCTCTGCTGATTCATATAAATCTTGAGATACGTTACTAATGGAAGCACGATAAATAATCATATTACCACCAATACCACCCCATACGGTCATGATAAATATCGTCATCCAAGCATAAGGTTGTGTTGCCGTCCAAACCGTATCTGCACCAAAAAAGTTATTCATCATCCCTAATTGACTATTGAAAATCAATGACCATATTAAGGCTGCAGCTGAAATCGAAATAAGGCCTGGAATATAAATAATAGATTGAAAAAAGTTTTTAAATTTTACTTTTTTATGTTCAATTGCCGATGCAATAACTAACGGTATAGCCACCATAAGTGGGACACTTACACCAACAAAAATCAGCGTATTTTTCATGCCATTAAAGAATTCATGGTGAAAAGATGAGTCTTGATTGGTTAAAATCGTTCGATAATTGTCTAACCCTACCCAAGTTGGAGAAGTCATCAGATTCCAATTCGTAAAAGATGCATATACACCATAAATTGAAGGGATTAATATGAAGACTACGAATAAAATGATATGTGGACCTATAAAAAACCAATGTGAAAATTTACTTTTATCCATTACGGGTACCCTCCTTAGCTTCTTTATATCAGTAATACGCCAAAGTAAATTTGGCGTATTACTTTAGCAACTTATTATTCGTTTGTATCTACATCATCATCAAAGTCTTCAACAGCATCTGCTGCATCCTCTAATTCTGCATCACCTTCTGCAACACGGTCATTAACAAACCGTTGCATCTCATGCAATCCTTCATCTACATCCATTTCACCGTGAACAATATCTGCAATATAGTTATCAATAGCTTCCGCTACATATGGATAATGCTCATACGTGTAAATATATAATGAATCTTCATGTCTTTCATCTTGAGTATAAAAGGACTGCATAAATTGATCATACTCTGGATCTTCTACAACTTCACGACTGGCTACAATTTGCCCTGCTTCTGCCCATTCAATTGAATGCTCTCGAATATATTCCAGAAATTCGCCGATGCCTTCCTCTTTTTCAGGTGTTCTCTCTTCACTTCTCAACATTGAGAACAAGTGCGCCGAAGAACGGTTATGGAAGACTTCAGCAGAATGTGAATACGTATTCGTCACACCGAAGTTCAAACTTTCAACTTGTTCATGCGCTAGTCGACTCCAAGTGCCATCCGTTGAGAATAATACATTACCAGATTGAAACATCAAATAACCATCTTCACCGTACGGCGTCATCAGACCTGCTTTATTAATTTCACGCAAATAACGAATAACTTCTCTCATTTCATCAGTATCGACAGTTGGTTCACCATCTGCTCCTTCAATATCACCGCCGACATTTTGTAATTGTGCTAATGCTACCCAACCTAACAATGCATCGTTCACCACATAATGACCCTCTTCTAATTGACCTTCAAGTTCTAACATTTCATCAAAGGTCACAACATCATCATCTAGCCAATCCATAACATCATATTGCTCTAATAAGTCAATATTGTAATACATTGCGCTACCGTGAATATCTAGGGGAATGGTATATTGGACATCATCGATAATACCGGCTGTCCATGCTTCTGGTAAATAGTTATCTTCATTTAATTCCGGTTGTTGCGAAATAATATCATCCATTGGCACTAACAAATCATTGTTAACAAAACTAGGTACACGATCAGCATGAATCAGCGTTAAATCGGGAATACCACTACCTGACTGTAATACGGTGTAAATCTGTGTATACAAGTCAGATGTGATCACATGATTGACTGGATGTTCTGGATCCGTATCATTATAGTCTTCAACTAATTGATCCATATAGGCACCGTCTTCTCCTGTTAATGGTGTCCAAAATTCAATGACATTCTCATTTCCTCCACATCCTGTTAACAATAATGTCGTTACTGCTACTATTAGAAAAGCCAATCGTTTCTTCATGATAACTCCCCCACTTTCATAATATTAAGTTCAGCAATACATATACATTCTATCCTTCAATAATATGGTTGCGTTTGCAGAACGGTTATGAACAAAGGAATTAAAGACTTGTTAAATCACAACCACATAACCGTAAAATCATACGTATATGTTTACGCTTTCATTATATCCGTATTTGTATGGTATTTCAATTGTTTTTTTACTAAAAAACACATATTCTTACTACAATCGTTAAACAAAGTGTCAATAACTTTGTTTTAACAAGTTTTTTATTAGATTAACTCGATCGTACAACTATTTAAAAATATCGGTTTTTCACCTATTACAACATACCCAGCGTAATCATTCCTTGTAAAAACAACGCCCCCACACTACCTTTCCATCCCCAACCACGATTTACCTTACCTGTAATTAAACCATGATCAAGATCGAGCTTGAATGTGATTAGCCTTTGATTTATTAAAAAAAAGAGTAGACGCACTTTGATTGGTTACAACTCTAGTAAATGCAATATCATATTTTCCATCTCTTTTTATAAGTGTTTTATCATGTATCTAAAAATAATCGCAACAACAGAGTCATTACGATTATCGATGTTTATTTATTCGGTTTTGCAGTAGAATAACGCACGATAAGTTCTGGATTAAAAACAATTGACTCTTTCGTTTCTTTATTGTTAATAGATATATTCAAATATTCATTAATAACTCTCTAATCATTTCACCATATAAAATCTCCCTTACTCATTTTCTATTAATAAGTAAAGGAGATTTCCCTAGTATATTTATAGTTGCTTCTACTAAAATTTCTTGATCAAAGAGCAGCACATGTGAGAACAACGAATCTTATAAGATATTCTTCTTTAATGCGTATAGAATTAAAGAATCATTGATTAAAATATAAACAAGCAATAACTTATTGATAAGTTACCAACTTTAGCATCTACGCACTACTTTATTGCGTTGCACCTCAGTTATTATGAGATGCAACTAATAACTTGTCTATTTTCCTAAAGGCACTTAGCATGACCCACATGACTAAGGTCGAAGTTAAACCGATCGAAAAAAATACAATCAGGCTTGGAAATTCCAAAGATAAATACACAACTGCAGAAACAAAGATAATGATTGTCATGGTGTAATGGATTTTACCTATACCAAATATTAACGCATTCTTGATATGTTGCTTCCACGTTGCTTCATAGTGAATATATAATGGAAACAACCAAATAACCATAATAAGATATACAAAAGCAACAAAATAAAAGGCAAAAGGTATGAAGAAATACATTTCATTTTGTGCACTCTCAATCAATCTGAAATTAATATAAAGCACCATACCTATTGCCAGTACCGCCCATCCTGTTAAGTTGGCAAAAACAAATGCTTTTTTATACATGTCTTTAAACGTCTTCCATAACCATATATCTTTTTGTCCATTTGCCAGTATCAGTTTTCTTGATACACCTAATGCCGCGACAGTAGCCGGAAAGAAGCCAAATATAAACAATCCTGAAAACAAGAAAAGAAACCACATGAAATTAATCATTGTTAAATTTAATATCCATCTTGATATGAGATCTATAGCTGAAATTGCACGCCCATTTCTCACTTCCAAATCACCCTTATTCTGATAAATTACTTATTAACCTTTTACTCCACCAACCGTTAGCCCCGATACAAAATATTTTTGGAAGAAAATAAATAGTATGATTATCGGAAGGATTGTGATGACTGAACCAGAAATTAAAATGTCGTAATTATTACCATACGGTGTGAGTAAAGATGCAAGCCCTACAGGTAGCGTAAACATATCATTAGACCGAATAACAAGTAATGGCCATAAGAAGTTATTCCAACTGCTTAAGCCTTGTAATATGGCCATGGCTGCAAACGAAGGAAGCATAAGAGGCATCATAATCTTAAAGAAGATCCCATACTCCGTTGATCCATCAATCCTAGCCGCATCCATCAATTCCTTTGGAAGACCTAATGCATATTGTCTAAAAAAGAAAACAGCAATCGGTGCAACAATCAAAGGTAACATAATACCAAAGTACGTATTGATCAAATTTAAATCAATAAATAATTGATAAAGTGGCAACATCAAAATTTCAAACGGAATCATTAATATAAGTAAAACCAACAAAAAGACAAAATTACGCCCTTTAAAGTTATAAACGGCCATGGCATAGCCAACCATTGATGAAAAAAATAAAGATAAAACAATGGTTACAGTAGTGATAATTAGACTGTTGCCATACCACTGCCAGTAGTCGCCGGCTTCCCTGAAAATATACAAATAGTTGTTTAAGCTTAAATTAGACCAATCGATCGTCAAGCTGATTCCATTTCTCATTAATTCAGAAGAAGGGCGAAATGATGAAATCAGTAAACTTAAGATTGGAAATAGTGCAACCAATGATATAACACAAAAGAAACAGTTAATGATCACCTTTATTAACATCGTTTTAGTATCTTTCATTATTCATCACCTCGTTTAAATGCACCTGTTAAGTTAAGCTGAATAATACTAATAACAAATATAATCAAGATAATAATAACTCCTAAAGCAGCACCGAATCCCATATCATTTCGCTGGACACCTTGTGTATACATATAACCGATCATAGATAGACCAATATTACCTGGAGAGTTTGTTTCCCAAAAGACATAACTCTCTTCAAACATTCTAAATCCATTTATAATTGAAATGGTTGTAACAAAAGTGATGATTGGCTTCAGATGAGGCACGGTGACATAAAAAAACTTTTGAAATACGTTCGCGCCATCAATGTCTGCTGACTCGTATAACTCCAAGGGGACATTTTGTAGTGCCGCCAAATAATACATAACATTTACGCCCATCCATCGCCAACTACTCAATATGACCATTAAAAACATAGCCGACCAAGATGTATATTGCCATTGAATGGGTTCTACTCCAAACCAACCGATGACTTGATTAGCAAACGATGACCCTGTTTCACCAAATAGCAATCTAAATACCGTACCCGCCACTATAATAGAAGCAAGCGATGGTATAAATAATGAAGCTCTGTAAAACGTCGAAAATTTAGCGAATTTAGAATTGAGCATAGCGGCCAAAAATATAGGAACAGTTACTAAAATGACACAGGTTAATATGACATATGTTGTTGTATTCTGGAATGCTTGATAAAATGTAGGATTTAATATCCTTCGATAATTACTTAATCCTACAAACTCCGTTTGACCCGGTAATATTCTTTGAAAACTCATAACAAACGCTTGTATAGTTGGATAAAATGTTAATAAAGTAAATGATATAATGAATGGGAAAATAAACACATAAGGTGCCACTTTTTTTGAGTTCAAAAAAGTTAAAAGTCTGTTAGGTCCTTTGTAGATATTACTCTTCATTTCTTGTCCCATTTACCCATCCTCCTCATTTATTTTTCAAGGGAGACAGCTTACAAGCTGTCTCCAAACTGTTTTTTAATCCATTATCGCTCTAATACTTTCAGCTGCTTGCTGCAAAGCTTCTTCCGGTGTTTGACTTTGTTGCCGTAAAACATTAAACATAATGTTAGAGTCTATCTCCTCTAATACATCTGGTGTATATGGTGACATGTGTACACCAACCACATCGTCTCTAATATCTAGCAAAATATCGAAAATATCGTCATGAAAATAACGATAAAAGTCATTATCTTCTCTTACTTCTTCTGAATCCCATACATCCCAACGTGGTGGATCAAAACCTAATTGTGTCCATAACGCTATGTTTCCTTCCTCTGTTAACTTGGCATATGCTAGAAAGTCTTTTGCAAGCTCTACGTCTTCTGCTTGATTGGTAACTGTAGTGCCTGTTCCTCCCATAGCAACTGATCTGGTATCTGATCCCGGCCATTCTGGCAGTGGACGCATTTCGATATTTCCATCTAAATCTTCCATATTGACCATAAATTCATTCATATAAAACGTGGGTGCAATCAGAGAAGCCTGCCCTCCATCATTCATAAAACCAAAAAATTCTTCTGAATGATAATGACCGCCAGGGGTTACATCAGCTATTTCATGTTCTATTACTAAATCTGTAACAAATTGCAGTGCCTCAATATTCTCTGCACTATCTAATGTCAAGTCGCCATTATCATCAAAAAAATCTGAACCAGACTGACGAACAAACGGCCAAATACCATACCAATTCTCAGCTATTGTAGTCATTGGTACACCTGTATTTTCCGTTACTTGTATTCCCGCTTCAACGTAGTCATCCCAAGTTATTATTTCATCAATATCAACACCCGCTTCTTCCATGATCGCGGTATTATAGTAAACAACAGTTGCCCCTAAATGCGTTGGCGCACCATAATATTGTCCTTCATGACTATACATGTCCAGCCGCTCTGTTATAAAATTATCTATCTCGGGTTCAATTAAGTCATTTAACGGCTCCAATTGGATTTCACCTTGTAAAAAATTTGGAAACCTAGCAATTTCTATATCTACCATATCTGGTGCCCCTTGGCCTGATTGTAAAGCTAACGTTAAATTATTGTGCATTTGATCAAAAGGATAAGTCTCTGCAGTGAACTGAATTGGATTGTCTGGAAACTCTTCATTCCATCTTATAGCAGCATCTTCAAAGAAATCTGCGTGCGTTCCTGCAAAAGTCCAAAATGTTAATTCAGAAGCCCCTTCTATGTTGTCACCAACTGTTACGACCTCCTCAGCTTCTTCTCCGCTCTCCGTTGCTCCATTACCGCCACAAGCAATCAATACGATGGTCAACAGTAAAAAAACAAAACTGAAATATATTTTCTTCATAGTCTTCCCTCCTTAAGATATTACGCACATATGAAAGGTATAAAAAAACAATTATTTGTGCGTACATATTATAAAAAATATTATACAATACTTTGTATGCAGTTTTGACGTTGTGAATTTCATCATAAAAAAGCTGTTCAAATATGGATTTCAAAATGAAATCCAATACACTCAATCTTGATCGCACAACTTTAATAAACACTTTCGTTAACGTTGGATATTGCATTTAATCAATGGGATGTGAACGACTTGTTAAATATATGCATTGTCCTACTAAAACATTCGTTTTATGATGACACTTTTTCATTCAACTTTTCTTCTCTCTTTAAAATGGATTAACTTAGCTCACAAAAAAACCGTAACAACAAGATGTTATCACAGTTTCATTGATCACTTATTTAATTTGGCTGTAGATTGACGAATAACCAGTTCTTGTTCGAACACATATGAATTTATTGTTTCCTTCATTTTCTGGCGATTACTATTTTTATCTCTCACTAACTCTAAAATCAATTCAGCAGCCTTTTTACCTAACTCACTTTGCGGGTGTTTAATCGTTGTCAACTTCACCTCGGATACTTCGGCTAAAAAGGAATCGTCAAATCCTACAATTGATATGTCTTTAGGAATTTGCAATTCCCTTTTACGTAATACATCCAATAATGTAATTGCCAATTCGTCGTTATAGCATACTAAGCCGGTTGGACGTTCTTTCTCAGGTAAAGCTAATAATTTTTCTAATTCTTCAATGGGTTTATGGTATTTATCTTCTGTGCGATACGTCACAATATTATTTGGATTAATCGGCAAACTATGTTTACGGTGGGCTTTCAAATACCCTTTCATCCGCTTCGCCCCTTGTCCGTCATCATTTTTAAAGAAGCCGACTATATTCTCATGACCTAGCTCAATGAGGTGTTCTGTTTGTTTCAATCCACCTAATTCATCATTAACGGTAATGCTTAGCGGCTCTAACTCATCATAATAAGCATTAATCATAATATAAGGAATATTTTGGCGCTCAAGATTTAAATAGTAGTTAATATTAGGATTACTTATCGCACTCTTGGTCGGTTCAACGATTACACCGTCAAAATGCTGAGTTAAGATCTTCTCTAAAAAGCGCCGCTCGTTTTCATGATCATTATTCGTACTAAACAAACTTACATGATAGCCATTTTGGCTTAAGTATGACTCAGCCCCTCTGATAATAGAAGGAAAAATGTAATCAGAGATATATGTGGTTATAATCGCGATATTTTTTTGATTCTGAGGTACTTGTCCGTTCTCCTCTTTTGATCGATCTGCACAAAAAGTGCCCGCCCCTTGTTCACGATAAAGCCAACCTTGATTGACTAACTCCCCAATTGCTAACCGAACGGTATGTCGACTGACATTAAATTGTTTCATTAACTCGCTTTCCGAGCTGATCTTTTGATGGGGTTGAAAAGTCCCATCTAATATTTTTGACTTAATTGCTTGTTTGACGATACTGTATTTTGTCTGCATAAGTTACACCTCACTCACTAAATCTTATTATAACTCATCATATCATTTATTATATGTATTTAAAATAAGATTTTGTTATTCCAAGGTCGATGCTTCATATATGTCGTTTAATCACTCTCGCATTAATTGATACGTATATGTTAATTCATAAAAATACCCCCTCCTCAATATAACAAGAAAACAATGTTAATCAAGTGGGGGATTGTCACCTTCATTTATTTTATGAAGATTTTTTCTTATTTAAGATATCAAAAGCAACTGCTCCCAACAATACTAACCCTTTAATCGCTTGTTGCCAGTCAATTCCTACACCAAGAAGGGACATACCGTTATTTAACACACCCATTATTAATGAACCAATAACAGCACCTACCACTGTTCCAATACCACCAGTAAGTGAAGCACCTCCAATTACAGCTGCGGCAATGGCATCTAATTCAAATAAATTCCCCGCTTGTGGTGTTGCTGCATTTAGTCGACCAGCAAAAACAAGGCCTGCCAACGCAGCCAGCACACCCATATTCACATAAACCCAAAATTTAACTTTCTTCGCTTTTACACCGGATAACAAGGCAGCTCTTTCATTTCCACCCACTGCATAAATATGTCTACCACCAATTGTTCTGTTCATATAAAACGTATAGCTAGCAACTAAGGTAAGTAGAATCAATAAAATATACGGAATACCAGCATAAGCAGCTAATCTATAAGCAAAAAAACCAATGATAATCACAACACTTACTACTTTAGTTACAAAAAGAGTAGGAGATGACACGACTTGATTGTATTTTTTCATATTCTTTCTAAATTTAACTTGCATCACGACATATAGGATACAAGCTATTACACCAATAATTATTGTAAGAAGATGAAGAGAATCTCCCGAAAACCAATCATTCATGAAACTTGAACTGATGGTTCTAAACTGTGTTGGAAAAGGAGCTAAGGTTCGCCCGCCAAGTACGACCATGGTTAGACCTCTAAATAGTAGCATCCCAGCCAAGGTCACGATGAAAGCCGGAACTTTGATAAAAGCAACCCAGAATCCTTGCCAAGCACCTATTAAAGCACCGATCATTAGTGAAAGTAAAACAGCTAATACGACAGGCATATTCATGCTAACCATAAAGGTGGCGGAGATTGCGCCAATAAATGCAGCCACTGATCCTACTGAAAGATCTATTTCACCAGTTATGATGACAAGTACCATACCTATCGCTAGAATAATAATATAACTATTTTGCATAATTATATTTGTTATGTTTAATGGGGTTAACAATATCCCCCCCGTTAATACTTGAAAAATGATTACAATACCAACCAAAGCAATGATCATTCCAAATTTTCTTATGTTCTGTGTAATTAAATTCTTGATTTCGTTCATTTAACTTCACTCCTATTATCACGTGTCATATACGTCATCAGTTTCTCTTGGTTAGCTTCTGCTTTAAGAAATTCCCCTGTCATACAACCATTAGATAATGTATATATTCGATCACATGTCCCTAAAAGCTCAGGTAGTTCTGAAGAAATAACAATAATGCATTTTCCGTTTTCAGCTAATTTGTTCATTATTTTGTAAATTTCATTTTTAGCACCCACGTCTATTCCACGAGTAGGCTCATCTAATATAAGAATATCTGGGTCCGTATATATCCATTTGCCTAAGACAACTTTTTGTTGATTTCCACCGCTCAAATTTATGACTTTCTGATTAACATGAGGCGCTTTTATATTTAATTTAACTTTAAGCTCCTCCACCACTTCAGATTCTTTATATTCATCAATGGCTATTTTTTTTAATAATTTACTTAAACCTGATAGAGTCATATTCTTTTTAATGCTATCCTCCAAAATTAATCCATATTCTTTGCGATCTTCAGACACATAGGCCATGCCATGTCTAATGGCTTCATCAACATCTTTGATTGAAATCTCATGCCCGTTCTTCTTTAGTTTTCCGGTCAAAAATTTCCCGTACATGCGCCCAAAGATACTCATCATTAATTCCGTTCGTCCAGCTCCCATTAATCCAGCAATTCCAAGTATTTCACCTTTCCGAACGTTAAAATTCACTTTATTTGCTACTAACCGGTTTGGAATTTGCGGATGAGCCACCGTCCAGTCTACAACCTCTAACATAACATCCCCAATGTTTACATTACGATCTGGATAAAGGTTATCTAAACTTCTTCCTACCATCCCTCTAATGATTCTGTCCTCGGTTACATTTCCATCTTTTGCTGATATGGTCTCAATCGTTTTCCCGTCTCTTAAAACGGTGATATGATCAGCTACCTTTAATACTTCTTTTAACTTATGTGAGATTAATACTGACGTTAACCCTTGCTTTTTAAATTCTACTAACAAATCTAGCAAATTTTCACTTTCTGTTTCATTTAGTGCCGCTGTTGGTTCATCGAGTATTAAAAGATTTACTTTTTTGGATAATGCCTTGGCTATTTCAACTAACTGTTGTTGGCCAACACCAATATGTCGAATCAAATCACTGCTTTCCACCCGCAAACCAACTTGTTGTATAAGTTGATTTGTTTCAATTGTTGTTTTTCCCCAATCAATGATTCCTTTTTCTGTTTGCTCATTACCTAAATATACGTTTTCTGCCACAGACAAATCCGGTATTAGTGCAAGTTCTTGATGGATAATGACAATTCCTTTTGCTTCACTTTCATTAATATCTTTAAATTCACATCGTTGATTTCTAAAATGAATGTCACCGCTGTATGAACCGAATGGGTGAATACCACTTAATACTTTCATTAAAGTTGATTTACCAGCGCCATTCTCACCTACTAGCGCATGAATTTCACCTTCCTCTACTTTGAAATTCACATCGTCTAATGCTTTGACACCAGGAAACGCCTTTGTAATATTCTTCATCTCTAATATCACATCACCCAAATCTAACACCTCTTTCAATAAGAGGTAAATAACACTAAGCTATTTACCTCTTAATAAATTTATCGATTAATGAATTTCATCCTCATCATAGTAACCCGATTCAATCAATACTTCTTCGTAGTTATCAATATCCACGGATACAGGCTCTATTAAATACGACGGAACTATCTTTTCGTTATTATCATATGTCTCTGTATCATTCACTTCTGGTTCTTCATTTTCAATTACAGCGCGAGCCATCTCAACAGCCTGTTCAGCTAGTAACCTTGTGTCTTTAAAAATCGTTTGCGTTTGTTCACCTTCAACGATCGATCGAATCGATGAACGTTCAGCATCTTGACCCGTTATAAGAGGTAAAGGACGTGAATCTGTACCGTAACCTACCGCCTTTAATGAAGAAACAATACCTAAGCTAATACCGTCAAACGGTGAATATACGACATCAATATCCTCGTCTGAATAATGTGCACTTAGCAAATTATCCATACGTTCTTGTGCTTCTGAACCACTCCAGCGTAAAGTAGCGCCTTGACTGAAATCCGTTTGCCCACTTCTAACTATCAATTTACCTTCATCAATATAGGGTTGGAGTACCGACATTGCACCATCCCAGAAAAAGTAAGCATTATTGTCATCGGGTGACCCAGCAAATAATTCTATATTATAAGAGTCTTCACTTTCATCCAAAGCTAACTGCTCCTCAATATATTCTCCTTGTAATACACCTACCTCGAAATTATCGAACGTTGCATAATAGCTAACATGTTCGTGATTCATAATCAGACGGTCATAAGCAATGACAGGTATACCTAAATTTTGCGCTTGGTCTAGCACATCAGTTAGTGCTTCGCCGTCAATTGAAGCAATAACAAGGATATCCACACCTTGTGTAATCATGTTTTCAATTTGGGATAGTTGATTTTCAACAACATCTTCTGCATACTGCAAGTTCGTCTCATAACCCAATTCTTCAAACATATCTACCATGTTGTTCCCATCATCAACCCATCTTTCTGAAGATTGTGTTGGCATGGCAATCCCAACTGTCTGCTTATCAGAACCTCCCCCCTCTGATTGACATGCTGCTGTAAATAGCAAACTCAATATAATCATTACAATTAGCTTCTTCACGATAAATCCTCCTTCACCCTTTATATTGAATACGTTTACATTATATGCTTGGTTATACGTACATTTTACTTAATTTATAAATTAATTTATAAAATCAACATTTACTTGTAATGAGCAAATATGTGTTGGCTTTACTTTATACTAGTTACTTTTAATTTCTTCATTGACACCAGGTTTATTCGTTAAATTCCCATAGAAAAACCCGAGATCTCATTTGATCTCGGGCACCTCAAGTTAATGCTATTTTCTAAATGCTATTTCATTCCATCTTAATTCATTTTTAAATTGGCGTAAGTTCAAGTCTTTATCAATGACGACACACTCGATATCTACCATCTCGGCGAAATCAACAAGTTGCTCTGTTGACACTTCAAAAGATAAGACCGTATGATGCGCACCACCTGCATAAATCCAAGCTGTGGCAGATTCACTCAATGAAGGTTCAGGTTTCCACAATACTTTAGCTACCGGTAAATGTGGCGTGTCTATTTTCGGTTCTTCCGCCTTAATTTCGTTTATAATTAGGCGATAGCGACCGCCCAATTCAACAAGTGATACATTGATCGCTTCTCCAGCTTTGCCATCGAACACAAGACGAGCCGGATCCTCCTTACCACCAATTCCGAGTGGATTTACAACAATCTTAGGTTTTGTCGTTGTCGCCGAGACAGTAGGACAAATCTCTAACATATGCGATCCTAAAATCATTTCATTATCTGGTTCTAAATGATACGTATAATCTTCCATAAATGACGTTGCCTTATTATCTGAGATCACTTTCATTAATCGCGTAAGGGCTGCGGTGCGCCAATCTCCCTCACCAGCAAAACCATAACCTTGTGCCATCAACCTTTGAGCGGCTAGACCTGGCAACTGTTTCATCCCATGCAAATCTTCGAAGTTTGTCGTAAACGCATTATAGCTACCTTTACTTAAAAACGACTTTAATGCTAATTCAATCTTTGCTTGATAAAGGATTGCATCTCGAATCGGGCCATGTTCACTAGCCTGTTCAGGAAGGTGATAAAGTGATTGATACTCTTTATACAACTGTTCTAATGCTTCACTTGATACTTGATTTATTTCTTCAACCAAATCACCAATACCATAATAGTCGACGGTCCAGCCAAATTTAATTTGGGCTTCAATTTTGTCTCCATCTGTAACTGCAACATTCCGCATATTGTCACCAAATCGTGCCACACGGATACGCGTTCCTTCTTTAACACTAATGGCCGTTTTCATCCATGTTGCTAATTGATTAATCACATGTTGATTTTCCCAATGACCGACAATAACTTTCCGACCCAATCCTAGTCGTGTACCGATAAACCCATATTCTCGGTCACCGTGAGCCGCTTGATTCGTATTCATAAAATCCATATCTATCGTTTCCCATGGTACATCACGGTTAAACTGTGTATGCAAATGAAGTAACGGTGTTTGCAAAGCTTTTAAACCAGCAATCCATGATTTGGCTGGCGAAAAGGTATGCATCCATGTGATCACACCTGCACAATCTTCATCGGCATTTGCCTCCAATGCTAATCGGTGGATGCTATCAGCGGTGGTTACCACTTGTTTAAATTTAATTGGATACGGTAACACACCCGCTCCATTCAGCCCTTCAACAATCTTTTTAGAATTCGCTTCAACTTCTAATATGGTCTCTTCCCCATATAAAGGCTGACTCCCTGTAACAAACCAAAACTGGTAAGGTTTTATCTTTAACATATCCATTCCTCCAGACGTCGTTTATCTTTATATAAACAAAAATCATTGCCCATAATAGGCATTTTTACCATGCTTTCTTAAGTAATGTTTATCTAATAATGTTTGTTGCATATCCTGTGTATTTGGATTGATTTGATAGGTTCTTAATGCCATTTTGGCAACCGCTTCAAGAACCACTGCATTATGGACGGCTTCAGCCGGGTCTTTCCCCCAATTAAATGGGGCGTGGCTATGAACAAGTACACTTGGAACAGCATCAACATCGATTTGTTTAAATGTCTCAACAATTACATGTCCCGTTTCTAGCTCATAATCACCGTTAATCTCAGCTTCTGTCATCTTTCTTGTACACGGAATTTCTCCATAGAAATAGTCACCATGGGTTGTTCCAAGTGCAGGAATAGGTTTTCCTGCTTGCGCCCAACTTGTTGCCCACGGTGAGTGGGTATGAACGACCCCTCCAATATTAGGGAAAGACTTATACAAGACTAAGTGTGTGGGTGTATCAGAAGATGGATTTTTATTGCCTTCAACAATATGTCCGTCCAAATCTACAACAACAAGATCGTCAACCGACATCTCTTCATAAGGAACGCCACTCGGCTTAATTACGACTAATTGAGATTCTTTTTCGTAACCGCTTACATTACCCCACGTAAAAGTAACTAATTCGTGCTTTGGTAACGCTAAATTCGCTGCTAACACTTGTTCTTTTAATTTATCAAGCATATGATTCAATCAACACCTTCCCATTTGTTATTTCTTGTACGGATGTATCACTTCTTAATTTCATATTAATATAATTTGTACGTACAATCAATATTAATTTATATATTTTTTTATTTTTTCACAGCTTAAAAAAGCTTATTTTATAGATGTATAAGCTTATATTATTGTAATATGACTGTTTATTGTAATTAAAATATTAAAAAGTCCATACAAGTTAACCATTAATTCAAGTAGATAATGAATGATACTAAGCATTCCGTATAGAGAGAATTTATTTATTGACAAAATAGTGCGTGCGTTTATATGTGATGGTCCTAGACCTTTTGTCCCTCTGATGTTTTAATGAGTAAAACTTCCCTACTTTAGTCATATTCAAAAATTAACCATTAAACCTGTATAATGGAAGGGTGTGTTTAGCACAGTTAACCTCCCGTTTAACGGAAGCGAATGTCCTGATTCACTCGGGGCAACAGGATGTTGGTCACACAAGCGTTTTCGCAGGACGCGAAGACGTTAGCTTGTGTTCCTCAGTTGGTGGGGTGGGTAAGTTCATAGACTAAAACCGACACGTCCTGTGCCCACGTCTGCATGACCTCCGTCCTGTAGCCCTCCGCACACGAATTGAAGGTTTGTTTTATATCGAATAAATCACCTAATCAATCCATACACGCAAACTTAATCATAAAGGGGAGCATCTTACATGGGAAATTACAATGCGGATCGTGATGAATTAAGCCAACGTCTACAGGAATATGAGGATGTAGCAGAAGCGTGGAATGAAAGGCAAGCTCAGTTCTCAAGAAGCTATGGGGGAATATATGATAGGGTTAATATAGAAACGGACATGGAAAAAAATGCAGTTAAGAATTTTTGAATGGCATGGTGAGTGCAGATAAGAACGCAGCTGAGGGATTTGAGCAAGTAACGCAAGGTTTGTCCAATTTAAATGCGACAATGGATGCGTTTATTGAGGAGTTAGGGTCAGGTGGAGCGAATTTGGATAAATTGAATTTAACACGCCTACAAGAAGCTGTTTTTTCTGATGATGCTCTCTTTGCTAAATTTTAGCAAAGTTGGAGGCAGGAGTTCCCATGACATCTTCTGAACAAGAGCTATTGTATCAGTATTTGCAAAATCACTATTTAACAGATGAGAAAAGGGATCAAATTAACGCTCTTATTGTCATGTTAACAGAACAAAATGTAGATGAACTTCAATCTCATTTGAACTATAATGTCCTTGTTTCTGAAGAAACGTTAATTACTGAAATAGCTCTTATTGAAGCCTATTTGTATAGCGGGAAAGATAATAAAGCATTGGACATTAATCACATACAGTTAGTTAGATTAAAAAGCTATTTATCTATGTTAAATAAATATCAAGAAATTTTTGAAGGTCTAAATCTAGAATTTATAAACGAAGAGAAAATTTATTTGAAAGTAGATCAATTATCTTTTGAAAAAAAACATGGATATCTTCTACTAAAATCAAAATTATTGATGGATATATCTCCAGAAAGGATCAATATTACAAGAAAGCAATTTATTAATAGTAATAACTTATCGCTAACTTTAAACGAGTTAGAAATAAGTTATTATTACTCTAGTAACGCACTCTCTCAATACATCCTCAATGAAAAAGAAACATTAATTGGTATGTCAACACAAAACTGAACAAATTTTTAAAGGAACATGAACTTATTTGTGGCGCTCTAAATTCTACCACTCTCTTGGAAGCTGGTGCTTACATGTTGTCATTTGACTGTCGGTCTATGGGCAAGATTTCGCGCTAGGAAACCAGATACATCAAAAAATCCGGCTCAGTTACCAAGGCTATCCTGCCCGCCCCCTCCAAGTAAAGTGCACGTTTCTCTGCTAAAGAGTGCTTATCTCTACTTGGTGCTTGCGCTTATATTCGGTAGGCGTTAAATAATCTAAGGATCCATGAATTCTGATGTTATTAAACCAATTCACATAATCAAAAAGCTCCAGATTAAGCTCTTCCTGACTTGAGAAAACACTACCATATACAAATTCTGTTTTAATCGTTTTAAATGTTGCTTCAGCTACTGCATTGTCATAAGGTGTACCTTTGTTACTCAATGATCGGTCAATACCAAATGTTTCTAAAGCCTCATCAATAGGCTTATTCTTAAACTCACTCCCTCGATCGGTGTGGAACAATTCGAGACAATTTAAGTTGTACTTAACTGTCGCAAAGGCGTGTTGAACTAAAGCTGCGTCCTTATAAGGACCAGCACTGTGGCCGATAATTTCTCGATTATATAAATCTACCAATACACAAACATAATGCCATTTTTGTTGTACACGAACATATGTTAAATCACTCACAATAACCTTTAATGCTTCATCTTGATCAAATTCTCGATTCAATGTATTTCCAATTTTAGACGCATTGACAGTTGTTTTCTTTGGTTTAAATTGAGCAATGGTGTACTTGGAGACAAGCCCTTGTTCCTTCATGATTCGTCCAATACGGCGACGTGAAACTTGCCCGCCTTTCTTATGAATCTCCTTTTTGATCTTTCGCTGACCATATACACTTCGGTTCTTTTTAAAGATATCTATAATGAGTTCTGTTAATTCTTCTTCCTCTTGATCATCACGGATTTTAGCTTCGTAATAGTAAGTACTTCTTGGAAGTTGCAGGACGTCACACATTGCTGATACCGAGTATTTGTGACGGTTATTTCGAATCACATCTACTTTCGTCCCATGATCAGCGCGGCTTGCTTTAAAATATCATTCTCCATCGAAAGCTTTTGGTTTTCTTTACGAAGTCTAATTAACTCCTCCTGTTCCGGAGTTCTATTGTCTTTCTCTTCAAAAGATCCAGTTGTGTTATGTTGGCGAACCCACTTATCAAAGGCAGAAGGTGTTAGCTTGTAATCCTTGATAATCTCAGCTCTAGGTTTACCTGAAGCATGCAGTTGGACAATTTGTTCTTTAAATTCTTTGGAAAATGTTCTTCGTTCTCTTTTAGTCATAATTAAATCTCCTCCGACATTTATTGAATCAAGTTTATATGACCTTAACGAATCTGTCCAACTAAGTGTAACCTATCCAAATTGAATACGAGAATAATTATAACAATCGATTCATAGCTATGAAAATTAAAGAAATTCTTCCAAGTACAATTGTTGGTGTTGACAAGAGATTAAGTGCAGGTTATGAAACATTAAGTTCGGTAAATGATTATTATTCGGGGAAAGAAAAAATTAAAATAGAAGTTACAAAAAAGTCTGCAGAAATAGTAGCATCTACGCTCAATACTGAAATTATTGTTACACACGGTGAAGGATTGCATGGAAAAGCTTTGCACGTTAAGCTTGTACCAACAGATATGACGAATGAAATCATAAGTCGTTGGAAAGAACTAAATTCCTTAAATCCAGAGCTTCCTTACCCACAAGAAGAGGTGGTCAATAAAGACTGGCTAGAAGTTGGATTATTTTACAATAAAGAACTAATTGATTTAGATTTGACCATATCCGACTATATTCTAGGAGGTATTTTGCCAGAGGGTCAAACTGCAGAGGAACTAGTAGCAGGTGAATTATACCAATATGAGGAGTAAACGTAATGAAAATTAACAAAAAAAGAAATTTTATTTTTATCTTCATCTTATTAATCACCTTCTTTATTGTCTATAATCACTCAGGCCAAAGCGAGGAATTTTTATTTGAGCAGCACGAATTGGCGCTTAAGTTAAGGCTAGATATAGATTATAAAGTCAACCATGATTCGCTTCTCCCTATTCTTAACGCTACCTCATATACAGATGAGTTACTAAGTAGATGGAAGGCAATAGCTAATTTTCATCCGACGTTTAATTACCCTAAAGATGCTATAAAATCTGCAGATTGGGATGAAGTAGGAAAAGCCCTTGATCACGATTGGGAAATTTATGATGAGATAGCTGATAATATGATAGCTAAAGCAGAGGACGTTCCAGAAAATTTTAGTTTACATGGCCAACATATTTATGATTATATACTAACTGGAGTTACCAACAAATTACATTTTAAACAATTACTTATCGCGTTAGGGATTGAATAATTGCGATCATATTAGTGGAGGGATAAGCGTAATGTCTAATAAGAAGAAGCTTTTCATATTATTTTTAGTCATTCTTAGTATTATAAGTTGCTTGTATTATTTTATAATGCAAAATGATGAGAAATTGATAGAAAAAGAGCTAACGCATTTAATACAAAGCGATTTAGAAGGTTATCAATTTAAGTTTATTGACAATAATCATGCGCTTGCTTTTTATGGATGGGGATATCCTTCTCAACCACATTATGGTTTGGTAGAGTTAGAAAAAACAATGTTTGGCTGGCAGGCTATTAATGGCTATAGTAACTTTATTATATTAGAAGATAGCCTAATCTTATGGGAAGCTACTTCACTAGCTGACTATTTCATCTTAAGAGGACCTATACATCATCGCGTCTCAAAACTTGAACTGGTAAACCAAATAGGTGAAAAATTAACCGCAGAAATATTTGAAGTGAACGTTGTGCATAACATGTTTTATTTTCTATTAGAAGAACAGCCCTTAACGGGTGCTACACTGATATTACGAGATGCAGACAATGAAATAATTGAGAAAGTGGATCTAGAGTTTGATGACAAGTAATACCAATACACACTTTCTCCGCTTAACTTTAAGCATTTATTGAGTCCAAATGTGGTGGAGCAGACAAGCACCCCACCACACATGGCAAAACTTCGGTATTGTCCTTTTCTATCTGATTCTCATTATTCACATACCGTCTCAAATCTCCACTGCTACTTGCATATCAACCACATTCACTGATTTTACAAGAGATTAACGATGATTCTTCCTTGCGCTTTGCCTTCTAATAGCGTTGGTAGTGATTCACTTAATGCGTCTAAAGTAATTTCTTGATTTGTAATCGATTGGAACTGTTTGGTTGTTAACTTAAGGTCTGTCGCCATACGTTGCCATACTTTTTTTCTAACATCCATTGGACAAAACACAGAATCGATCCCAATTAAGTGTACACCTCGTAATATAAATGGATGAACGGAAGTCGGGACTTTAACACCACCTGTTAGCCCACTAACAGCGACAGCTCCATTATATTTTAATTTACTAATAATCGAAGCCAGTGTTTCTCCTCCAACCGGATCAACAGCACCCGCCCAAGTTTGTTTATCAATAGAACGACGTTTTTCGCCTGTAACTGCCTTTCGATCAATGATTGTTGTAGCACCAAGATCAGACAACCATTGATGCGCTTCGTCTTTTCCTGTACTCGCTTCGACATGATAACCAAGATTAGCTAACATCGCTGTCGCAATACTGCCGACACCACCAGAAGCACCTGTCACTAAGACATTTCCTCGATCTGGTGTGACGTTGTGGGCTTGCAACTGATCAATTGAAAGCGCAGCTGTTAATCCAGCAGTACCTAATACCATCGCTTGCTTCAATGTTAATCCATTAGGTAGAGGAAGCACCCACTCCGCTTTTACTCGTGCATATTGGCTATATCCTCCATCATGGCTAACACCTAAATCGTAACTGGTTACAATAACAGGATCCCCTGTCGAAAAACGATCATCACTCGACTCAACAACCTCTCCAGCAAGATCAATACCAGGAATCATAGGATAATCCTTTACAATTGGACTATCTGACATATTCGCCAAGGCGTCTTTGTAATTAATCCCCGAGTAATGTACACGAATGAGAACTTCACCTTCAGGCAAATCTCTTATCGTCAATGCCCTTACTTGACCCTCGACTTGACCATTTTTTTCAACTAACTGATAAGCTTTAAAGCTTGCGTCCATGTTGATCACCTCTCCATATATTATTGTACAAAACTTTCTTTGCACGATTAACTGATTCTGATTCCATTATACCTTGTGATATTAAAACAGGCACTTATTTTAAATAAGTGCCTGTTGACGGTTTAAATCTATATGTTTAAGAGCCTTCTTAACCTGCTTTAACCTCAGGTGTATAAAGGTCATTTGGGTTCTCTTTACGCGCCCATTTCACAAGAAGATATGTGAACGGGGTATCGGCTACGGCGACAATAAATTTAAAAACATACTGTGTAACAATCATTGAGATCAAGACGTTTGTAGGAACAGTACCTATAAATGCAATGATAATAAAGATGGCTGTATCAATAAGTTGACTAGATGCTGTTGATAAATTATTTCTAAGCCATAATTTTTTTGTCCCATGCTTTTGTTTCAAACGATGGAAGACCGATACGTCGATGTGCTGACTAATGATATAGGCGAATAAACTAGCAAACATTACACGGAAACTACCACCTAATATTGCCTCAAATTCCGCTTGCATCCCGAAGGCTTCTGCAGCTGGTAAATGAATAGCCGCTAAAACAAAAAATAAAGCAACAACTTGGGTGAAGAAACCGGCTCTTACTGTTTTCATGGCAGCATCTTTGCCATAAACTTCACCAATCACATCGGTAATTAAGTAAGTGACAACATAAACAATCGCTGCAGCTGGTAAAATAAATTCACCCACGCTGAACAATTTTACTGAAAGAATATTAGATAAAATTAATAAACCAACAAATAAACCATTTAAATAAATAAACACTTTTATCGCTCCTTCATTATATTTAGGAGGCCTCTTCGCTAACCCTCATTAGCGATTATCAACTTTTTCTGGGTATAAGTCGTGATTCAGCATACGATGTGTTGCGATCTCTTCATATTTCGTATTTGGCTTACCATAATTACAATAAGGATCAATAGAAATACCACCGCGCGGGGTGAATTTCCCCCATACTTCAATATATCTTGGCTCCATCAATTCAATTAGATCATTCATAATAATATTGATACTATCCTCATGAAAATCCCCATGATTACGGAAACTAAACAAATAAAGTTTAAATGATTTACTTTCAACCATTTTTTGATCAGGAATGTAACTAACATAGATCGTGCCAAAGTCTGGCTGATTTGTTTTCGGACATAATGTGGTAAATTCAGGGCAATTAAATTTAACAAAATAATCCCGATTCGGGTGCTTATTATCAAATGTCTCAAGCACTTCCGGTGTATAGTCAAAGTTATATGTTGTCTCTTGATTTCCTAGTAGTGATAAATCTGTTAATTCACCTTGCTGACGTTGCTCCATTTTACACGTCTCCTTTCACTGTCTACTGGCCTCAGGTTACGATCACATCATACGACCGCTTCCTTATGCACTAAAAAACCACACCCACTAAGGATATGGTTCGTTATCACGTCATATGCCCTTAGTTTTTTATAGAGGGTTTAAGCTAAGAACCTCTCCCGATAAATAATCGGAAAATATATTTCCATTACTGAGATAGTATACTGATTTACAAGATTGTTGTCAATAACGTTCTAGTTAGTTACTCAACTTTCGCACACTGAAAATAGTCATTCAACCTTGATCGTGCTCAATAGGCTTGTTGACATTACTTCTGCATGGATGTGCCGCGGACGTTTAGCACGTTATTTCGTTCCGAAAAGCAAGGGATTCGCTTTTCGCGGGGATGGCTTCAGCTAACGGGTTTAGAAGCTAAGAGCGCTTCTAAAGTGGATCTTCCGCTCATCCTATTCCCGCAGAAGTCTCACCTCTTGCTTATCTCCACTTAGACTGGGGGTTCATACTGAATGCGATTTCTCCATTTTGCGTACAAACGCAACTAATTTTCATGCGAATTTCTTACTTTTCGTGCGATCGCAACTCGCTTTCGTGCGAATTCCTCTCTTTTCCTGCGAACGCAACTCACTTTCGTGCGAACGTAACTAATTTTCATGCGAACGTAACCAGCTTTCGTGCGAATTTCTCACTTTTCGTGCAAACTCAACTAGCTTTCGAGTCAAGTCCAGCCGCACGAAATAAAGCACTATTTAGCATATGAGATATGTGTAGACGCCTGTGGGAGTAGCCCACCTACGCGTCTAAAACAAAAGGTTTATAATCAATCGAAAATCTATATTCAAAGGCAACGCTTGTATTTAATATTAGGATTACCCTTATGCTATCTTAGATGAGAAAGTTGAGTCAGTTAAATAACTCAGTTAAAATGTGTAGTACCTGATCCATTTCTTCAACAGACGTTGTTAACGGTGGTAAAATACGGATCACATTCGGTCCTGCTACGAGGATTAGCAACTGATGGAATTCTCTTGCCTTGTTAACATAATCAATCGCCGCTCCGTTTATTTGCAGCCCCAATAAATAACCTGTTCCTCTAACATCAATAATTGCATCGGCTTGTTCGGCTAATTGTTGCAACTTTGTTTTGAAATAAGCCGCATGCTTTTGGACATCACTTAAAAATGAGGGTGCCAGTAAAGTTTCCAATGTAGCGAGACCAGCTGTTGTGGCAAGGGGATTACCTCCAAAAGTAGAGCCGTGCGTACCTGGAGAAAAAGCCTTGGCAACATGCGCTTTTGCAAGAATAGCACCAATAGGAAATCCCGAGCCAAGACCTTTGGCAACTGTGACGATATCCGGTTCAAAATCATATTGTTGATAGGCAAACAGCGTCCCTGTTCGCCCCATCCCAGTCTGAATTTCATCAACAATAATCAGCACATCGTGTGCGCGGCAAATTGCCACTAACTGCTCTACCCATGCCTTTTGAGCTGGAATCACACCACCTTCGCCTTGCACAAGCTCCAACATAACCGCTGTCGTTTCCGGTTTAATTAAATCATTCAATGCATCGCTATCGTTATATGGCAAATGACGAAAGCCGGGCATTTTAGGTGCAAAACCTTGTTGGATTTTTTCTTGAGCAGTAGCAGCTAAAGTTGCCAACGTCCGTCCGTGAAAGGACTGTGAAAATGTCACCACTTCATACTGGTCTGTTCCTTTTACATCGACAGCATATCGTCGTGCCAACTTCAATGCCGCTTCATTGGCCTCGGCTCCACTGTTGCAAAAGAATACTTGATCAAAACAACTATTTTCCGCTAGCTTACCGGCTAACTGCTGTTGACTTGGAATATGGTAAAGGTTTGAGCAATGCCATAGCTGTTCCAGTTGATCAACTAGTGCGGCTTGCACATATGGTGGGCGATGCCCAAGGTTACAAGTTGCAATCCCTGATGTGTAATCTAAATATTTAGCCCCTTGTTCATCCCAAACATAACTCCCGCTTCCTTTTGTCAATGTTAATGGAAAACGATTATATGTTGGCATGAGATTAGCTGTATAGTCATCAATGATCATTTCTTTATTAGGCATGAGCGACCTCCTTTAAATAAATACGTGTACCAACAGCTGCACCATCAATAAATTGAGTAATACTATTAGCGTTCATTCCATTAAGAATCGCCACTTCAGTTACACCAGACTCCAACGCATCAATGGCACCTCTTACCTTTGGAATCATTCCCCCACTGATGACTTGATCGGCGATCAACTGCTCAATTTTTGATGGATCAGCAACCCGCAAAACTTCTTCTCCGACATAAATACCATCAATATCACTCACAAAACAAAGTGGAGCAGATAATGCAGATGCAATAGCTGCCGCTGCCGTGTCCGCATTCACATTATAACGTTGTTGATGCGGTCCAATAGCAATCGGAGAAATAACAGGAATATAATCTTGCTTAATCATCGTGTTAATAAACGGTGTATTTACTTGTTTAACTTGACCGACATAGCCGATTTCCGCCGTTTCTCCCACTGGAATAGCTGAAAGTAAATTACCATCCACACCACTAATACCGACTGCTTTACCCTGTTGTTCATTCAGCTTTCTTACCATTTGCTTATTTATCGAACCACTTAGTACCATCTCAACTACATCTAACACTTCATGGGTTGTGACACGCAGCCCATCAACAAACGTTGTCGCCACGTTCATTTGTTTTAGTTGTGATGAAATCATTGGCCCACCCCCATGTACAATAATAGGGTTAACACCTTTTACTTTTGCAAGTGCTGCTATGTTTTTATAAAAAGTATCAGGCAATTGTTCCACGATACTCCCACCACATTTAATAACCAAATTTTTCACGTTAACTCCCCCTCACGTTCGATATGAAGCGTTTATTCTGACGTATTCGTAGGACAAATCGCAACCCCAACCTACTGCACGCCCTTGACCATTACCAACATCCACACCGATGATAATGTGATCCTCCATTAAATAAGCCTTCGCCTCCGATTCATCAAATTGAACAGGAACACCGTTGCTAACGACTAAAATATCGCCCAATTTAACCGACACCTGATCAGGGTCCACGTCAACTCCACTATAACCAATCGCTGTAATAATCCGACCCCAATTAGCATCTGAACCATGGATAGCTGCCTTGACAAGATTGGAAGAAATAACGGCTTTACCGAGCTTTCTCGCCCCTTTATCATGTGTTGTACCCACTACTTGAACTTCTATTAGTTTGGTAGCCCCTTCCCCATCTCTAGCAATGTCTTTTGCTAACGTTTGACAAACAAACTGTAATGCCTGTAAAAATAGCTCCCATTTCGGATGTTTAGGTTGAAGTGTCGCATGGTTTGCCTGACCGTTAGCCATGACTAACACCATATCATTCGTACTCGTATCACCATCTACCGTAATCATGTTAAAGGATTGATTCGTTACTTCTTTTAGTGCTAGGTCAAGTGCATCAGCATCCACCTTCGCATCAGTTGTAATAAAGCTAAGCATCGTCGCCATATTAGGATTAATCATACCTGATCCTTTAGCAGCACCACCGATCGTGACGAGAGCACCATCAATTTCAATCTGAACAGCCAAGCCTTTTTCTTTCGTGTCTGTTGTTAAAATAGCTGTTTCGAATTGATCACTGGTTTGGATCATCGGATCAACTGCACGTATACCTTGTCTCAGTTTAGTCATTGGTAAATGTTCACCAATTAACCCAGTCGAGGAGACAGCCGCATAGTGGGGGGCTACGTTAAATTTGTCAGCGATGAGGTCACGCATTTCATAAGCATCGTCAAGTCCCTGTTTTCCCGTACAAGCATTGGCAATGCCTGAATTAACAAGAAGCACTTGTAATTTTTGTTCAACAGCTAGACTTTCTCGCGTAACGATTAACGGCGCCGCTTGAAAACTATTGGTTGTATAAACACCTGCAGCAATGGCTGGCACTTCTGAATATAGCCACGCCAAATCAGGTTTTTTCTTGCGAATTCCACAGTGTAAGCCACCCGCCTTATAACCCATAGGAGAGGCAATATCACCATGTTCGATCAATTTTATATCTTCAGTTAATGTTGCTAGTTTCATTGTGTTAACCTCCTTAAGGATAGACAGGCAGATAAGCTAAACCGGTCTGCTCATCCCACCCATACATGATGTTCATATTTTGTACCGCTTGACCGGCTGCACCTTTTACTAGATTATCAATCACCGCTATTATG
Organism: Amphibacillus jilinensis Y1; assembly: GCF_000306965.1. Classification (GTDB taxonomy): domain Bacteria; phylum Bacillota; class Bacilli; order Bacillales; family Amphibacillaceae; genus Amphibacillus_C; species Amphibacillus_C jilinensis. The sequence continues at coordinate 844,626 of NZ_JH976434.1, forward strand.
GTTAATTTTTGAGTGCGGTGATCAAGAAAAATACCGAGATCACAATAGTTACTTCCATACACTTCTTTTGTTGCCGGCATTCCACCTTGTGTACGCATGCGGACAAAATGATCTTCTTGATAATAATAATGGTAGATCGCTTCCAACTCTGACTGGGTTACCTGTTGATTTAAATCTGCATAGATTGTCGTCATAATCCCACGTGTCATCGGGACAATATGTGGCGTAAAGTGAACACGATAACACTGTTCAGATTTTTCAGATAAATATTGCTCTATTTCAGGAATATGTTTGTGCTCCCCTATTTTATAAGCCCTAGTATTTTCATTCATTTCCGAGAAATGAACCGTTAAAGAAGTACCTCTCCCAGCACCTGATACACCTGTCTTTCCGTCAATAATAACCGAATGTGGTGAAATCAGCTTTTGCTCGACAATCGGCATCAGCCCTAACAATGTTGCTGTCGGATAGCATCCTGGATTAGCAATGAGCTGAGCATTAGCAATTTGATCACGGTAGACTTCACTTAATCCATAGACAGCTTTATCTAAATACGTTTGTTCTGCTGTGTCTGAACCGTACCATGCTTGATATTGATTCGGATCATTCAAGCGGAAGTCACCTGATAAATCAATACATTTAACCCCGGCGTCTAGCAATTGAGGCACGATACGACTACTTACACTTGGTGGTGTAGCGAAAAAAACAAGTTCAACTTGTGCCACTATATCATCCACGCTTAATGTATCCATAGGCTTATCAATAATATGATTCACATGTGGGTATACGTCTGAAAATAAAGCACCCGCTTGTGAGTGCGATATGATTTGCGCAATCTCTACATGTGGATGGTGTTGCAGAAAACGAATAAGTTCCACCGCCCCATAACCTGTTCCACCGATAATAGCTACTTTCATCTCTGTAAACACTCCCAATCCGATCTTGTTTGTGGTTAATTATTATACTTTATTTTGTATGTTTATACAATACTTATTAATAAATTTATTTGTTTTTAAGGTTATAATGAATATTTATACATTGAAATTGTATATTAACATGAGCTAAAATACATTTTAAAAAGCAAAAACAACACATAGCGCATCCACCAATCCCATTAAAAATTGGGGTGACTATATTTTAGATAACCTTTATTTACTTAATCACATACAAAAAAGGAGCTGAAACAAAACATACGTTTTGTCCCAGCTCTTTTTCGTTTAACTTAAGGCTTGATTTAAATCTTCTAATAAATCATTGATATCTTCTATACCGACAGAAATGCGGATCAAACCATCCACTATGCCTAGCTCTAACCTTCTGTCTCTCGGGATCGAAGCATGCGTCATCTTAGCTGGAATTGAAATTAAGCTTTCTACCGCACCTAAACTTTCTGCCAAAGTGAAGTATTTGACTTTGGCTAGCACACGATCAGCATTCGCTTCACTACCGACATCAAAAGAGATCATGCCACCAAATCCATTTGCTTGTTTGTTAGCCAGTTGATGCCCTTGATGTGTTTCCAGCCCAGGATAATACACGGTTTTCACTTGGTTATGATCAGCTAGAAATTCAGCGATTTGACGTGCATTGGTATCAATCGCCTCCATTCGAATGCCGAGTGTTTTTATGCCACGCATCAGTAACCAGGCATCTTGTGGACCTAAAACAGCACCAGCTGAGTTCTGAATAAAGTGAAGGTGTTCAGCCAGCTCCTCAGAGTCAACAACCACCAGTCCTGCCACCACATCACTATGGCCTCCGATATATTTTGTTGCACTATGGATCACAATATTTGCTCCAAAATCAATTGGATTTTGAAAATAAGGTGTGGCAAATGTATTATCTACGATTAAACGCAGATCCCGCTTATTAGCGAGCTGGGCAACTGCTTCGATATCTGTTATTTTAAGTAATGGATTTGTTGGCGTTTCGATAAAGATTGCTTTCGTTTCCGGTTGAATAGCTGCTTTAATTTCTGCTAACTCAGCGGTATTGATAAATGTGTAGTTGATATTAAATTTGGTTAATACTTTCGTTATTAACCGATACGAACCCCCATAGACATCATCGGTAATAATGATGTGATCTCCGGGCTGAAAAAGCATCATAACACTTGTAATTGCAGCCATTCCCGAAGCAAATGCAAAGCCGGCCTTACCATTTTCTAATTCAGCGATCACTGTTTCAAGGGCATGCCTTGTCGGATTACCTGTACGTGAATATTCATAACCGGTATGCTTTCCAGCTTCAGGCTGTTTATATGTGCTAACTTGATAGATCGGAACCGAAACAGCTCCCGTCTTTTCATCTCCAGTAATACCACCATGAACCATCTTCGTTTTCTGTCGCATTATATGCCTCCTTGATAAATCTTTTTACTTAAGTAACGTTCACTACTATCCGGAAATACGGTCACAATATTTGTATTTGCTCCTGCTTTTTTTGCTTCTTGTACCGCCGCATACATAGCTGCACCTGATGAGCTCCCAACTAACAGCCCTTCCCGCTTACCGAGCACGGTCACATAGTTAAAAGCATCTTGATCAGAAACCGTATAAATATCATCAAAGTGATTTTCATTCATATACGGAGGGATCACTTCCATACCAATGCCCTCTGTTTTATGAGGACCAGGCTTCCCTCCCCCAATAATAGAGCCTTCAGGTTCAACAATAACCGTCTTGATCTGATCCTTCTTTTCCTTAAAATACTTTGCGGTCCCAGCAAATGTTCCTCCTGTTCCAGCGCCGGCAATAAAAATATCAATTACACCATTAAGATCGCCCCACAATTCAGGAGCTAGCGATTGATAGTATGCGTACGGATTGATCGGATTCTCAAATTGTTGGGGAAGATAACTATCAGGGGATTGCTGTTGTAATGCCTTAGCTTTCTCTACCGCCCCTTGCATCCCAAGTGAAGAATCCGTATGGACAATTTCTGCTCCAAGTGCCTTCATAAGTTCTTGTTTTTCTATACTGAACTTTTCAGGCACACAAAATATAACTTGGAGCTGATACTTCTGCGCGGCCAACGCTAAGCCAATACCTGTATTCCCAGCGGTCGGTTCGATAATCGTTCCACCTTTTTTAAGTTTCCCGGTCAACAAGGCATCTTCAACAATCGCCTGCCCTAATCGATCTTTGACACTACCACCAGGGTTAAAATACTCTAATTTTGCATAGATTTTCGTTCCATTAGGTTGGCGAAAGCTTTTTAATTCAATTAAAGGTGTATTCCCTATTGTTTCATGGATATGATTAACTAAAGGCATATGTTCACCCTATTCTGCAAAAACAACACGCCATTGATCATGCTTGTTAAGCATATCCTTAGCAATTGTTTTTGCTCCATTTAGACTATGGTTGGCCGCCCAGCCACACTGGACCTCATTACAAGCAGGTACTTCCGTCGCTTCTAATACATCTTTTAAAGTTAAAGCTAGCGCATCAATGACTTCATCATATTGATGATCATTTAAAATGGATAGATAGAAACCAGTTTGACAACCCATAGGCCCGATGTCCAATACATGATCAAGATGATTTCTAATTTGTTCCGCCATTAGATGCTCTAACGAATGTAATCCGGGCATTTCCATATGTTCCTGATTGGGCTGTTTAAATCGAATATCATATTTATAGACACGATCTCCATTTGCACCTTGGTTCACACCAACTAAACGAACATACGGCGCTTGCACCTTAGTATGGTCTAAATTAAAACTTTCAACATTCATTTTTTCACTCATCTCCTTCAACCTCCCTCTTTTTCTCTGCAACCAATAGCCAAACGAAATCATTCATTTGTTTAGACGAAATTTCGAAACCTGCATCTATGAAAATAGTATTTATCGTTGACAAGAGCGGATAATGCTCTGTACGCAAGTCTTCAGCCAAATTATAAAATGATTGTTGTTCCGCTCGTTTAATTGTTTCTTCCTTCACTTGACGTGATGCAAAGACCGTATCCGCAAAAACAACACGCCCACCGACCGGTAATTGTTGATTAAATTGGTAGCATGCGCGTTGTTTTTCACTGTCTGTTAAGTGGTGAAAAGCATATGTGCTCGCAATGGTTTCTATAGGTTTTTCAGGCTGTGAAAAACTCAAAAAATCGCCATTGGTAATCGTTATCTGTGGTAACTTCATACGTGCTTTCTTCCGCATCGCTTCTGATGGCTCTACACCAATGACATCATGATGAGCTTGTAATAACTTTTCAGTTAAATTACCTGTACCAACACCAAATTCTAATACTGTTCCTTTGACTTGATTAACAACCGCTTGCAAAATCTCGTCATAATGGCGAAAGACAGCTTGATATTCTTGATCATCACCTGAAACCGTTCGATCATAATCGTCTGCCCAATTATCAAATAAAGAGACAAATTCTCTACCCATGTCATTTTACGCTCCCTTATTAATTCTTACTATATAACTATGAATTATCGGAATAATTGGTTATAACTTATCATAATTTTTTTCTAAAAGCAATTTTTTTTGAATAATAATGACTGTGGGAGGATGATAGTAAGAGATGCTTTTAATACCGTTAACAAACATGTGAAACAACAGAGATAGGCATGGTTTGAGGAAAAGGGTAGATTTAGCCTAAAGCATTCTTGTAAGTTAACTATTTTTGTAACTAGCAACACCAGAGAACGACTAGCCTTTTTATCTTTAACCAGTGGGGGCATTGACTGAACATTGAGTGAATCAAGACATTAAAACCTGTTACCTTCCACCTAGACAGATGGCCTCTGCCCCCTATTTCGAGAGACTGCTGAAAAAGTAGTATTTTTCTCCCGTATTAATAAAAATAAAAAACGAGCGTAATGCTCGTCATAAAAGGGAGAAATTATACTTGTTTTTCTGAGTATACAGCCCCTACTTTATCTCTTTTTCATTTATTAGCTTAATAATTCGTTTCATATTAACGACGAAGATGGTGTCAGCTCCTTGCATCTTCATGCCAAACAGACCTGACCTGAGGTAATCGCTTTTTCATACCCGTGTCTATTTTTCAGCTCTGCATTTTTTGCTTCTATTTTATATCTTGATGCGGCTAACTCTTTAAATTCTTTTGTCTCTTGGAATACCTCTTGTTCCACATGTTCTGTTGATTTTATTGTTATTGAATAGGATTTTGTTTTGGCCCCTTCTCGATAACAACCTTCACGCAACGGACATACTGAAGAATAGGTTATTTCTTCTTTCAATTGCAAAATCAACAAGATCGTGCATTTGACGAAGAAAGTTGTCTTTTAGAATAAACGCATCATAGAGTTGCATATAAGGACTTAACGAAAGGGATGTTTGTTGTTTTAACATAAAATTTTCACCGCTCTTTTTTT
>NZ_JH976434.1:849991-868062 GCF_000306965.1 Amphibacillus jilinensis Y1
TTAGCTGAGGCCGTGCCCGCGGAAAGCGATCGTCTGTAACTGGAGTGAGTACAAAATCCTTTAAATTCAAAATACCTCCAGGGGTTAGTTTTTCAGCAGTCTCCTATTTCGAGGCGGAAGACCACGGACGTGATAAAACCTAATGGAAAAGTCATCAACAGACGCTTTCACCCATTAGGTTATCTTCTAAATATAAGCACCATCAAACGCTCACTCCACCGTATTGGTTAAGCTACCAATCCCCTCAATTGTTAATTCCACTTGATCACCAGCTTGCAAAAATGCAGGTGGTTGTTGAGCAAACCCCACACCATCAGGAGTTCCCGTTAAAATAATATCACCGGGTTCTAATGTCATTAAGTTTGAAATAAATGCAATCAAATAAGGAATGTTAAAAATAAGCTGACTAGTGTCAGAAAACTGACGCCTCTCCCCATTTACTGCAGATTGGATCATTAGATTACCTGGGTCTTCAATTTCATCAGCTGTTACCAACCAAGGGCCGATAGGTGTCGAACGGTCAAAGGTTCATATACAAATACACAAAAATAGTTTTGATGTTATCATTTTAAAATAGGCTAAAAGGGGAATTCTAATCACTGAAAAGAGACCGTCAAAAGCCGGTCTTTTTTTAACTATTGCATTATTTTGAAGTTGTAAAATATAGTATAGAACTATTTAATTTTTTCACAAACATATATCATTGAATAACTATCATTTGTTATAGGAGTTTCGTCCCAATCCTTATAAACATTTAATATCTTAAATCCATTGGTATATAAAGTTCGTTCCATTTCTTTTGGGTATACAAACCTTAAACTTATGTTTGTTCTGTTTTCATTTACAACCTCACCATCATTGTTTTTGTATTTCCTAATAGTAGTGTAGTGTTGAACTTGGTTTAGGCTGTCATAGTTACTAATAGTATAAACATCCACTTCGTTTAAAGTGTCACTATCAATATAAGTTCTCCAATACTCCTCCGTATTAGGTTGTAATAACTCCTCCACACTCGGAAACCTTGTGTCAAAAATGAAAATCCCACCAACTTCTAAATGTCTGTTTACTGAGGACAATAAATCATCTTGAGATTCGTTTGTAATAAAATGTTGAATTGAATTTCCAACTGTATATATGAAACTACTCTTAAGATTCAAATTAAGTTCGGTACAATCTTGTTCTATCCATTCTATTGGTAGATTATGCCTAGATGCTTTCTTTTTGGCTTCGTTCAACATACCGCTATGAATGTCTACTCCAATAAGTTTATATCCATTCCTTGCTAACGGAATTGTTGCTCTACCTGTTCCACAAGCCAAATCAATTATAGTCCCTTGCTTCTTCGATGCCCATTTTAATAGGAATGGAATATCTCCTTTGTGCGGTTCATTTTCTTTATCGTATAAAATAGGGTCGTTATATTCTTCAAAATTATCTAGTGCCATTTTCCTCTCCTTAAAATATGCTTTTTAAAATTATCTTATCACTTTCAATTTTATCATAAATTATAGGCTCTTCTACCAACATTGTACTTTCTTTTGTTCTCCTAACCGCAGCGAAGCGAGTCGGTTATAAAAAGGCAGCCTAAACGCTTTAGCTAAATCGACCACTTGATTATCATTTATAAATCCAGTCCGATAATCTTGAGCTGAATCCTTTAACTTATATGTAACGATTTTCATTGATAAACCTTCCCTTCGTTTTAACCTACTCTATTAAACAAAATAGGGCTGTTCAAGTGAACAACCCATTAAGATTTCGTGATTAAGTTAACAGGTACACCGTGTTCAATCGTATTTCCAATTGTACAGCCGCGTTTTGCCGATTTTTCTAGTTTATTCCTTGTTTTTTCATCAACGTCTCCTTCAAATACAATTGAAACATCTAACTTCTCCATTCTGGATGGGCGAGCGTCTGCGTCCTTAGTTGCTGATACTTCAATCGTATAACCATCAATTTCAAGTTGATCTCTTTCAATAATCGCATCAACGGTTAGTCCCATACAGATGCCAACAGAACTACATAAATAATCAACAGGTGAAAAACCATCAACAGGGTAGCGACTAGATGTAGCTATGCTCTCTGTCCCTCTTTCGTTTGTAATTTTATGTTCGTGATCTTTTTGCTTTTTTAAAGTAATCATCTGTTAACCTTCCTTTCAAAATTGTATTATTACCTTTCCACAAGACCAGCTTTTTAGCCCGATTAGAAACGACTTAACCCTTTACGAGCCTAAGTGTTCACATACTTTTTCCATTTTGCTTGTCTAATCATTTGATTAATCACTTCCGAGCAGATCAATCCTAATGCAATCGCTCCCGAAATCATAATTACTCGAGCTGCCAATGGAATCGCCTGATCATAATTATTTTCGACAAATTGACGCATCGCATCATAAGCCAAGCCACCAGGGACAAGCGGGATAATACCAGATACATTGAAAATAATAATTGGCGTTCGAAACCACTTTGCAAAAATTTGACTAACAACAGCGACGACAACAGCCGATAACAACGTAGCAACAATCGTATCTATTGTTAATAAACGAAGCAACGTGTACACAAGCCAACCTAACGTGCCAACTACTCCACACTGCCAGAGCACGCGGCGTGGCACATTAAAAATAATAGCAAAACCAGCTGCAGCTATAAAACTAACCAATAACTGTTCTACAATCAAAACCTGCACCTCACTTCAATAGTCATGCTAGCGCACAAGAAAAAATATAATCGATACACCCGCTCCAATTGCAAAAGCGGTCAAGAAAGCTTCGGCCCCTTTCGTTATCCCAGAAACTAAGTGACCTGCCATTAAGTCCCTGACTGCATTTGTAATCAGTAAGCCGGGAACAAGGGGCATGACTGAGCCAATAATAATGTTATCAATTTCAAGACCCCAGCCTATTTGAACCACAAAAAAAGCAGACACTCCTAATAAAATCGATGCTAAAAATTCAGCAAAGAAACGAATTTTAATGACATTATGTAAGTAGCGCATCATACCGTAGCCGATGCCACCAACAATAACCGCTGGAATAAAATCAGACCATCGACCATCAAACATGATCGTGAAGCCACCACTAGCAAAAGCAGCTGCTAATAATTGAACCCAGTTCGGGTAAGTATCACGCTGTTGGTCAACTTGCCGTAATTGTTTGTCTGCTTCTTCGATTGACAACTGCTGAGAGGATACATGACGAGAAATACTATTAACTTGCGAAACTTTATGTAAGTCTGTAGCCCGCTCCTCAATCCGAACGAAATGAGTTGGGGCAGTTATATCATAGCCAAACATAATCGCAGTTGGCGTCGCATGAACCTGCGCATTCTCGATCGCGAATGCTTGGGCAATCCTTATCATTGTATCCTCTACGCGATATGTTTCTGCTCCGCTTTGCAGCATAATTTTCCCCGCCAATAAGCAAATTTCCACAACTTCAGTTTGTCGCAAGCCCCTCCCTCCTTTCTAAGCCCGTCTCTGTACCATGTGATATAACATGATCAGCATCGAACCTACTAGCGCGAAAGCCGCCATTGTAAAATACAATGCATGACCACCATATTGCTCGATGATAAAACCTCCGCCTAATGAACCTATTATTCCTGATATGCCAAAGAAAACAGTCATAAACATCAAATGACCTGTCGCCTGTAATTCAACCGGAATTAATCGAGAAACGTATTGAAAAGAAGCAAGGTAAAACACACCAAAGCAAAGGCCATGAAAAACTTGTAACACCACAATAATAGAGGGCGAATCAACGACGCCATACAACAGCCATCTCCCTGCAAATAATAAACCTGCAGTTGTCATAAAAATCAATGGATGGAATTTTCTAAACCACTTTCCAGCAAAGGCGAATACAGCTGCTTCACTAGCAACACCTACAAACCAAGCCCAACCAACTAAACGATCTCGTCCGCCAAGCTCTCTAATAAACAGACCGATAAAACTATCATTCGCTCGGTGTGTTATTGTGACCAACAATAATACAGCTAAGTATATAAGTAGACGATAATTTTTAATGAGTTTATGTATATCTTTAAGCTGAACAGGCGCCGTCTCCACTTTCACATCTACAATTCTAAAACTAACAATAAGGACTAATGTACCCATGAATAAATACGGAATGGCCAAATATTGAATACCGATCCAGTCAAGTAATTGACCGACTAAGAGTGCCGACGCCGCAAATCCAATCGATCCCCATGTCCGAATCGCACCAAATGAAACCCCTAAAGCAGACGCTCTACGTTGCGCCAAACTATCAGCAAGCGGACCAATTGGTGAAACAAAGAAATAAAAAAAGATAGCGGAAATTAAGATAAGAATGAGCGTTTTCATTTGAAAAAACACTGCGCTACTTATAAGTAAGCCACACGTTACAATGATCAATATTCTTCGTACTGTTTGATACTTATCACTCATAAATCCCCAAAAGGGTTGCGAGAATATAGACACTGTCGGCCCAACTGCGAGGACCCAACCAACTTCTTGACCGGTCAACCCTCGATAAGCCAATAATAACGGCAGAAAGCTTACAACCATCGTGTTCGCCCCATGAAAACTAAACAATAACATTTTTAACGGTACAAGCGATCCTTTATCTGTCACAAAAACTTCTCTCCTAACATGCATTCATCTAATAGTCCCTATTATAAGACTTTAATCAACGAATGGGAAGGAAAGAATAGCATGAAAGGCACAAAACATTCATGTATAGATCCACCTGCTTATAATCAAAATCTTTTGCTTCAAATCAAATCACCTTTATATCTAAAGACCTTTCTCCCAAAGACCCTTGACACAATAAAGTGACAGGCTTTTTTCGAAAACCATTAAAAAATATTTTGTTCGCGACCAGGTATAAAGGGTCTTCGTATTTCATCAAACCGTTCCGCAAAAACAACGGATGACGTATCAGCCAGTAATGCTTTAATACTAATCATTAAAACAATAGCTATCATGATTCTTTTTAGTAACTTTTTCATTTAATACACCACCTCTTAGTCATACTTAGAAATTCCGCAAAACAACTCACACTTAATCATCTCCCACCTGATCAAGCGTTTAGAAGAGCTATTACATAAAACGATCCTATAAAGACGATTATTTGTGTTCAATTTATCACCACTTTTTATTCACTCACCATCGTTATTAATGTAAACAATCCACTCAATTTTATGCTCTATCATTGATATTCGTTTACGAGAAAGCTCGATTAACGTATAATGTGTAAAAAATGAAAGGACAGTGACGTAATGAAGAAAAGCGGCTTAGCGATCATAATTTTTATCGGTATCACGATACTAACGCTTATCATATTAACGCAAATCTCATCTAATGATATTCAGCAAAGCGCCGACATTAACACCATTTCTGCAGCAGACAGCTTTCAACAAGAGGACGATCAATATTTCGTCTACTTTTGGCAGGAGGGCTGTGTTTATTGTGAGCAAATTGAAGATATAATTGTAGACTATGCCAATAATGGAGACATCCCGATTTATTTAGTGGACATGCAAGAAAATGAAAATCACTCTGCTTGGTATGATTGGGAAGCACATCACCAACAGTACGATCAAGTAATTGGGGAAGTGATTGATGGAGAAGAACACATTGATCCAGAAGTGGCGTCATCATTAGAAGATAGTGAGGTAAATTGGTCGATCACGACAGACGATAATGATCAATTAATTGCTGTTCACCAAACGCCTTATCCTAACTTAGAACCTTTACAAGCAAATCAATTAGAGATAACAGGCACACCTACGCTGATTTATTTCGAAGATCAATCTGTTTCGGCTTATGCAATCGGCGATGAAGAAGTCACTGCAATACTAGAGCAATTTCCACAAAATTAAACGTGTACAGTGGCAGTAGATATGCTCCGTTTTCCGTGTCGTCTTCAGAACACCTCTTAATATCAGGAAAATGAATGCAATAAAAAAACCGACCCGCTAATCACTGCGGATCGGTTTGCTTTAAAATGTAGGATATCGTGATGGTAAAATTTCAAAAATGCGAAAATAATGAAAAAACTAAATTTTACTTATAAGTAAATCCATTGCTTCTTCAGTGCCTTTAACACGGCATTGGTTCGATCAGGAACTTCAAGCTTATGTAATATTGAACTAACATAATTTTTTACTGTTTTATCTGATAAATAGAGTTCGTTTGCAATCCCCACGTTACTATAGCCTTTAACTAAAAGCTGCAAAACTTCCCACTCTCGCCTTGACAAAATATCAAAGGGTGGATCTGGCTTTTTAGACTGTGCGCGAACATACACTTCTAACAAACAGTTAGCTAATGAAGGATGTACAAAGCGCTTACCCTCTATTATCCATTGTATCGATTGCGTTAATCCCTGCTCGTCCATGTCAAAATAAAGATAGCCATCTAACCCAAGCGCGAATAATGACGTAGTACAAGGGTCATGGATATCTTCCACCCAAGCAACCACTTTTTTGTTTAACGATTGAAAGTATTTCGCAAAGGTTTCGACGGGAATAGGTGTATGTATATCAATGATGACTAGATCAGACTGTTGCGCAAAATCGATTAAGACTCTTTCATCCTTTGCATCACAACACACTATTTGGCTGTCAGAAAATTGTCGTTTTAATAATTCAATTATCCCATCACGCAAGAGGGATGCCTTTTTAACAAATAGTAATTTCATCGTCTATTCGATCACTTCTTTTCTCCAAATATTTAGTATTTGTTTTTGTTATTTTTGAGCAAATCGAACGCAAAACTTGGGGTGACCAACTTATTACATATGTTACTTATTTTAGACAAAATCGTCAACCAAACGACCCGCCACCATGGGGGTTATTAGCACAAGAAACAAGATAAAGTTAAAAAATGGCATTTTTTCCGAGGCTTTTGTATTGTGACTTATATCATAACTTAAACAGATATAAATCAAAGCGAATATCAAAAAAAGTAGACTTGTAGATTGATATAGGTTAAATAGTACGTTTAGCTTATGTGAGCTTCATCATATTACACTAATTTTTTAATAGTTATTTAGACTTATTTTTCAACATAATAGTGTATTAGTCAACAGTCTTCTCTACTATCATAAATAATTTTTCATATTTCGACAAGAGCAAAATCCAAATTAGTGTTTTATTTCTAATTTTCATTAAAAAATCCCAAAAATCAATTATCTAAAAACAATACCTTAACAGTGAAGAAGGGTGGCGAATCACACGCTCTTTGCTAGTGTGCAAAAAAAGACCCCCGTATCACGAGGATCCTCTAATCATTTTGAATACCAAAGCGTGCGTTGATCTCTCCACGCAATAATTCTTTTCTACCATGTCGTTCTTGCTTGCGCTTTCGACGAAGCATTTCTTGACGTATCTCAAATGTTTGAACACCCTCTTCACGCTTATTAGCAATATCCATAAGATGTTCTACATCTAAAAATGAATACTTTCGATTACCTTTAGGAGAACGTTCTGGAAAGATAAGTTTGCGCTCTTCGTAGTACCGAATCTGTCGTTCTGATAATCCCGTTAATTCACTTACAATCCCTATCGTTATCACTTTACGTTCTTTATATGAGGTTTCTTGAATCAATTTGATCACCACCACTTTATGTTTGTGATACTTTATGATTAAGTATACCTCTTGATGTGATAAAATTCGAATGAATTGTAAGATTATCTAACAACGTTTGTATACGCGCAGCAAAGAAAGGGAACTTTATTCACATCAATGTCTATTCAAATAAATCGCATTACAACAGTTGATTTGGTATAGTAGAGTTAAGGAGGATGAGCTATGGATATATCAATTTCACAACCTGCCCTAAAGTGGTTTATTAATGAAATGAGCGTATCAGACGGTGATTACATCCGTTTCTTTGTACGCTATGGTGGTCATGGAGGTGCTCAAGTTGGGTTTTCTCTTGGTGTTTCTAGTCAAGATGAGCCTTTTGAACCTGTAGCTAAAACGACAATAGACGGTGTTACTTTTTTTGTCGAAAAGAAAGATGAATGGTATTTTGATGGATCTGATTTACATATAAAATATTCCAGGAAAAAAGAAGAGATTGAATTTCTCCTTCAATAATCGAATAACCAGAGCGTTGTGTTATCAGCAACGCTCTGGTTGTCTTTTAATTATAGTTTATTTTAGCAATTACTGGTTGGTCTGTCGGTTCAACTTGATCACCCGGCATACCAAAATACGGTGTACCATCGTCATGCCAGAATAAGCGTTGTATGCTTGCATGACGATTATGATCATACAATGAATTCCCCTTAATTTCTTTATAAGGTCTTGCATGATAAACCAATAAATCATAACCATTTTCATCTTGACTAAAACTGTTATGCCCAGGACCAAATGCTTGAGTCGCCGTACTCGTTTTAAATACCGGATCAGGTGTTTTTTTCCAGACTGTGGGGTCTAATAAATCTGCCTCCGCATCCGCTACAAGATAGCCAACCGCATAATTATGATCAGTTGCATTTGCTGAAAAAGCAATAAATACTTTTCCGCGTCGCTCAATCACAGCAGCACCCTCGTTAACGTATAAGACACTATTCTCCCAATCATACTCAGGTGTTGATAATAATATTTGATTTTTTATCGTCCAAGGGTTCTCCATTTCGCCAATGTATAAATTAGAGACGGTATCATGATCAACCTTTTGCGCCCAAACAAGATAGCGCCTTCCTTTATGTTCAAAAGTTGTTGCATCCAACGAAAAACTTTGGAACGCCGTATTAACCTGCCCTTTTTCGTGCCACGTACCTGTTAAGGGATTTTGATCTGCACACTCTAATACGTAGGGTCTGATTGCCCATACATCATCTTTTTTACCCGCAGCAAAATGAATGTACCATTTACCATTAATATAATGCAATTCTGGCGCCCAAATGTGCTCGGACATGATTCCTGTCTCATGACGTTCCCAAATAACGATTTCTTCAGCATCAGGTAACGCTTTAATCGTTTTTGCACGCCTTAACACAATCCGATCATATAAAGGGTATGAACCCGTAAAATAATAATAGCCATCACTATGTTTATATAAATAGGGGTCAGCTCGCTGTTCAATAAATGGACACGGGTATTTTACCACCTTTAATTCCCCCTTGACTTCCTCTCCATCATCGGTGACGGCGTTTTCATTAGTCCACTCAACAGGATAATTAGCTTTTAGTCCATTCTCTAATTCTACTTCAACTTCTTCTGGCAAATCTGGGGTTTCCCCTTTTTTTATTGTTAAATGAATCGTTGGTATGTCTATTATCTTCATTTAATTCTTCCTCTCTACATTTTTCATAGTAATATCATTAATGTAAAATAGGTACTTATAAGTTTAATTTTTTATACTAAACAATATATCATGTACGTACATTTTAGTCTAGAGAAAAAAATGAAATTAGCCTTATAAAACGAGCTTCAGTAAATAAGACGCCCTTTCCCACTGATTGTTAGTTGAGTGAGTATCCATTAGCTCCCACCCATATAGATGATGACCACTATTTCCTATTTTATCGCGGACGTATCTATGGTAAATACCCCGTATGAACTGAAAGCCTCTTTTGGAAGGTTTCAGTTCATACGGGGTAAGATTATTTATAGTAATTGTACTTTTCAATCGATGCTAATTCAAAACAGTCCGACGGCTGATCCGTTCTGATCAATGTCCATCTTTAACGCAGCTGGTTCTTTAGGTAAGCCCGGCATGGTTAATACGTCACCCGTTAATGCGACGATAAAACCCGCCCCAATCGCAGGACGTAATTCCCTCACTGTAATCTTAAAGTCAGTGGGGCGTCCAAATAAATCGGGATCATCGGAAAGTGAATATTGGGTTTTTGCCATACAGATAGGTAACTTGTCCCAACCATTTTCAGTAAATGCCTCTATCTGCTGTTGAACAAATGGGGTTATTTCAACACCTTTCGCACCATATACTGATTTAGCAATACAGTCTATTTTCGTCGTGATATCTGCATCAAGTGGGTAAAGGGGTTGATAAGACTGGGCGTGACTATCAACAAGATTAATCACTTTTTCAGCTAAATCTAAACCGCCTTTTCCTCCGTCAGCCCAAACCGTTGTTGATGCTATTTCGATACCACGATCATTGCACCATTGCTCTACCTCATTTATTTCTGCTTCGGTATCGGAAGTGAAACGATTAAGTGCAACAACAAAGGGTAATCCAAATGCTTCTATTGTTTCTATATGCTTAGCAAGATGATCAAGCCCGCTTTTCAATCCAGCTAAATCCTCTTGACTAAGATCGCTTTGCTTAACACCACCATGCATTTTCAGCGCTCTTATCGTTGCGACAATAACAACGGCCTTCGGGTCTAATTGCCCTATTCTTGATTTTATATTCAAAAACTTTTCTGCACCTAGATCAGCGCCAAATCCTGCCTCTGTTACTACATAATCAGCTAATTTACTAGCCATTTTTGTTGCGATAAGACTATTACAACCGTGAGCAATATTGGCAAATGGACCACCATGAATAAAGGCGGGAACCCCTTCTATTGTTTGAACAAGATTGGGTAATAGTGCATCTTTTAATAGCAAGGATAGTGCGCCTTCAACCTTCAAGTCAGCCACCGTCACAGGTGTCTGATCTACTTTATAACCAATAACAATCTTAGCAAGTCTTGCACGTAAATCTTGAAATCCTTCCGCCAAGCAAAGAATCGCCATTATTTCTGATGCAACGGTAATATTAAAACCATCTTCTCTAGGTATGCCTTGCTTTGTCCCACCAAGACCAATAACAACTTCACGAAGTGCACGGTCATTGAGGTCAACCACGCGCTTCCAAGTAATGCGTCTGGTGTCAATTTCACAACTATTTCCTTGAAAGATATGATTATCAATAAATGCAGATAGAGCATTATTAGCGGTTGTAATCGCATGAAGGTCTCCAGTAAAATGCAGATTAATATCTTCCATAGGTACAACTTGAGAATAGCCACCACCTGTTGCCCCACCTTTCAAGCCCATCACTGGACCTAAAGAAGGCTCTCTCAAGGCAATTGCTGCTTTCTTACCAAGCTGTTGAAGCGCTTGTCCTAGACCTACTGTCACTGTTGATTTACCCTCTCCAGCTGGTGTCGGGTTGATCGATGTCACTAAGATTAATTGACCATCTTTTTCATCCTCTAATCGTTGAAGCAGATCCAATGAAAGTTTAGCTTTATGGTGACCGTACGGGTACCACTCATGATCATTAACATCTAATTGTTCTATAATACGTTTAATCGGCTTTAATGATACTTCGTTCGCTATCTGTAAATCAGATTTCATTTATGACACACCCCATTCGCTAAAATCGTACATTTATATTGTTTGATCGTATTATCATTCGTATTATAACACGATTTCAATTGATTTTATAGTTATCTAAAGCTCATGGCTAACTAATGTGAAACGGTGAGCACAAATACCCTTCGCAATAGACAAACAAAACAAATCAACAAAATATTCGCATTCGCCCAAATCATGAGCGAATGCATTTACTTTACAGCATATTTATTGTTTATCTCCGCTACTTCACGTGTTTTACTCGTCGTGAACAGCTGCAAAGGCGTCTTACCCTCTCATTTATCTAAAAACCGCTTGATGCGTTTCATTGCCTCTGCTAATTGCTGCATTGAAGTGGCATATGAGCATCTAATATAACCTTCTCCACTATTTCCAAACACATGGCCAGGTACAACGGCTACTCGCTGATCTTCTAATAAGGCTTCAGCAAAAGCTTCCGAACTCATTCCTGTTGCTTTTATTGATGGAAAGACATAAAAAGCCCCTCCTGGCATATGGCAGGTTAAACCCATCTCGTTTAAAGCTTTAACCACATAATTTCTTCTTTGTCGATAACTATTCTTCATCTCTTGAACACTACCTCTTCCATTTCTTAACGCTTCAAGTGCACCATGTTGAGCCATTGTAGGTGCGCACATGATCGTGTATTGATGAATTTTAGTCATCGCCTCAATAATCGCTTTAGGACCGGCTGCATAACCTAAACGCCAGCCTGTCATCGCAAAAGCTTTTGAAAAACCAGAGATAAGGATGGTCCGATCGATCATATTAGGAATAGAAGCAAAGCTTGTAAATTCCTCGTCATACAGTAAATCGGCATAAATTTCATCAGAAACCACAATTAAATCATGTTGTTCAGCTAGTTTAGCTATCGCCGTTAATTCGTCTCTATTTAATGCAGCTCCAGTTGGATTATTTGGACTACAAATCAGAATAGCCTTGGTCTTAGGCGTAATGGCTGACTTAATCTGTTCCGGCTGTATTTTAAAAGCAAATGGCTCTGTCGCCTCAACAATGACCGGCTCACCACCCGCCAGCTTAATCGTCGGCGCATAAGAGACAAAACTCGGCTCAATAACGATCACTTCATCACCAGGATTAATAATCGCTCGAAAAGCAAGATCAATCGCTTGACTTGCCCCAACGGTGATAAGCATTTGATCTTCAGCACGATAGGAAACGTGGTAAGTTTCTGATAAAAAGCAACTGAGCTCTTCGCGCAGTTCCAATAATCCAGCATTCGCTGTATATGCTGTATAGCCTTGCTCCAAAGAATGAAAACTGGCTTCAATCACATTCCATGGTGTAACAAAGTCAGGTTCCCCTACACCGAGCGAGATCACATTGTCCAATTTAGACGCAAGATCAAAGAAACGACGAATGCCAGAAGGCTTTAACTGATGGATATGGTCTGCGACATAGTGGTGGGATTGATCAATCATGGTGTCACCATCATTCGTCTATCTTGATCATCATTATCATCAAAAATAACGCCATCGTGTTTATACTGTTTCAGTACAAAGTGAGTCACTGTTGACACGACAGAGTCTAGTGTGGATAGTTTATCGGAAACAAAGCGACTAATTTCCATCATGGTCTGCCCCTCTAAAGTGATCGATAAATCATAACCACCACTCATTAGATAGAGTGCCTTCACTTCTGGAAATCGATAAATGCGCTCAGCAACTTGATCAAACCCTTTTCCACGTGTCGGTGTAACCTTCACTTCAATCATAGCCGTGACGCTTTCACGCTCTAATACTTTGGCCCAATTAATGAGGGTAGAATAGCCAAGAATAGCTGATTCCCGCTCTAATTTCTCGATCATCTCTTCAACTTCTGTAACGGTTAAATCTAACATACTGGCAATCATGTCTGTACCCAGTCGTCCATGCTTTTCTAACAATTGTAACAATTCAATCTCTTTTTGTTCCATGTCTACACCTACTTTTCTATTTATTTAATCGTGTATTTAAATGAAATTATTCTTTATCGTACTACAAACTGACCTTAAGGTAAATAACTTTATCATCATAGACAAGGAACAATTCCCACAAACATATATAGTTGCATACATTATTACAAATAACCTTGCGATAAGGAGTAAGAATATGAATAATACTTATACTGACATGCTAGCCAAATTAAAAATTGGCAGTGCTCATCCAGGTGGGCTAGCGTTAACAAAAAAAATCATTGATAAGATCAAACACTACCCTCACGAGACGATTTTAGATGCTGGCTGTGGAACAGGTGCTACGATAGCCTATTTAGCTGAACACACCGATAGTACATTAATTGGTATTGATCAACACAGCCAAATGATCGACCACGCAATGAAACGATTAGCAGGGATTGAAAATGCGGAAGTTATCTTAGCTGATATGTCCACCATCCCAATAGAAGCAAATCATGTCAATTGTGTCATTGCTGAGTCATCTGTTTCGTTCACGAATATATTAAACACCTTAAATGAATTTAATCGAATCCTACAAAACAATGGGATTATCTATCTCGTTGAGATGACAGCGATCAAACCGCTAACAGATCAAGAAAGAGAAGCTTTCTGCTCATTCTACGGTTTCGATTCTGTGTATACCAAAAACGATTGGATCGAGGCTATCAGAAAAGCTGAATTTACAATATTAGAAGCAGAACGTGTAGCACCTGAAACAAAAGGGGCTATCGATTTAGAGATTGAACCAGGGATTGATCCAAGCTACTTTAAAATGATGGCTGAACATTATCACTTAATTGAACAGTTACAGGATAAATTAGGCACATATATTTATATTGCCCAAAAACGAAATAATAAGGTGTAAGCCGATGGTCATCGTTGATACAAAGGCTTTGCTAGCCCAATACATGCGCCATAAAGGTGAGCCGAGCGCACAACTTAAATATATCATTCAACCCATTTGCGCATACTTTGACGATGCCGATCCATTAGTACTGCAGTGGCACTTACAAAGTTTTGGGCTATTCCAAGAAAACGAGCTAAACGATCATCATATTGAACAACTGATCACATCCAATATGTGGTATGAAATAGAAACAGCTTTTACCGTGCTACAAAACGAATGGCAAGGGCCCGAGGTCGCTCTTTTTATTTTACCTTCAGATTGTAGCAATCAGCAGTTAATGGACGCTTTTCACGGTGTTTCTGGACTAAGTTACGCTGATAAACTCTTTCTATTTATTCATAAGGATAGCTCACACCAACAAATACAAGCATTATTAACGCATGAATATAGTCATGTCTATCGCCTAAATCACTTATATAAACATACTGATCAACTTACTTTAGGCGATTCAATTATTTTAGAAGGTATTGCTGAAAAAATTGTGCGCCTAAGCTTTGATGAAGATAGCGTGTATAACACTGCACTTAAATATAGCGACGATCAGCTTTCTACTGCAAAATCGCTTTGGGAACACGTCGTTAAAAAGAATCTTAATCTACCTAAACATCATCCTTTCCATGATCGAATGATGTATGGCGATCAGGAAATCCCACACTTAACTGGTTATCTCGTAGGTTACGCGTTAGTCAATCGATGGTGTCAACTGCACCAACCGACTATAATCGACCTTCTACAAATATCAGCAAATCAAATTTTAACTGAAAACATTTTATAAAATTTACTAAACCTCAGCAAATAGCCTCTACAACTTCTATGTGTTTATCATACTTTATAAAGAGTACTCAAAATATGCGTTTTCACCGGCTTTGGTGTGCTTTTTTGAGTCGTTTCTCAATCTATGATGACATAGAAAGGAGTAATAAAATGTCAGCTTATTACCAAACATGTTACGAAAATGTTGGTAAGCCTGTCTGTATTCGTACACGCGACGGAAAAGAGTACAGGGGGGTTATCCGCCAAGTTACACGCTCCCATGTTTATCTAGAACCCCTAGGAGGACACCGCGGCGGTTACGGGTGGGGGTTCTGGGGACCCGGTTTCGGTTTAGGCATTGCACTCGGAGCGATCGGAACACTCGCTATCCTTCCTTGGTTCTTTATCTAGACACTATGATGGCTAGGCAGATTAATCTGTCTAGCTTTTTTCCTTTTGATCGGTGGAGCTAACATTATTCATGTCTTTAAACAATTGATCCACCAAACGCTCTGCTAGTTTGCGATACATATTACTATAATGAGCCGCAGACATAATCAAGAACAATTGATGAATATGCTCCACGTTTTCATACGGCATTTCCGTTACGGCTTGCCCTGACTGATCAACTAAAGTTTGAAAATCGGTAGTGAATTGATCCACTTGCTTGTCCATCAATTCTGTATATTGTTGATAAATCGGATCTAATTCAATTTCTTCTTGTTCAACATATTGGTTAAGATCAGATAACACTGCTCCAACATCGTTAATAGACAGCGCTCCTTTTAAGTGATAAATAAATTGAATCAGCATGATGTGTTCTTTTGTATATTTCTTATTTTGGATCGGAAACAACAATTTCCCTTTTGCATAATTGTTGATCATAGTTTTCGTTAAAATTTTATCTGTGTCGTGACGTTTACTACTGGCATATTTTTTTTCGAATAACTGTGTTACTTGGTCCATATATAAATCAATAGCTGGGATATCTTCCTTTCTCACGATGTTCTCTAAATGCAGACTTTCTAACACTGTTTTTAAATTTTCCATATCCAACCCTCATTTTTGTTAAAAAATTATTTCTTTTAGTATAACGAATAATAACTACGACGTAAATGTTGACGATAGCTCTTTGTAGTAGTATGATGTTGTCATATAGTTTTTAAAACTACATAATAATATGAAGAGGTGTTATAAATGAATAGTTATATTAGAGAACCCATTAATGGCTTAACACACCTATTGGGGGCTGTTTTAGCGTTTTTCGGGTTAATTGCTTTAGTAATTAAAGGTGCACAAACAACAGCTACATCGATCGAAATTTTCTCTTTAATCCTTTTTGGTGTAAGCATGATCTTACTTTATACGGCTTCTGCAACCTATCATATGGTCATTGCAACCAACTATGTGCTCAGTTGGTTAAGAAAAATAGACCATGCGATGATCTTTATCTTAATCGCAGGTACCTATACGCCTTATTGTGTGATCGCATTACAAGGAAGAATTGGCTGGACTCTACTATTCATCATTTGGGTGACAGCCATTAGCGGCGTTGCTTTTAAGTTAATTTGGTTTCATTGCCCAAGATGGCTGTCCACCTTACTTTATATTGTTATGGGCTGGCTAATTATTTTTGTCGCATCTCCATTATCTGATAGTATTGAACGAAATGGGTTGTTATTACTCATTATTGGTGGGGTCATTTACACCATCGGTGGCATTATTTATGCGCTTAAGCCTAAATGGTTAGAAAGCAAATACTTAGGTTTTCACGAGATCTTTCATTTGTTTATTTTGGCAGGATCTTTCACCCATTTTTTAAGTGTTTATTTATATGTGTTGTAAAACCTGCTAAAATAACCTCATACCAATCTGATAAATGAGGGATTTTACTTGCTTACTATTTTTGAATCATTCGATATTACACATCTCATTATACTTAGCTCTGTTTTGATGGCTTTAATGATCCTTCGTTTTACATTACGAAAACTGCTTGTTAAACGCTTTGATAAAAAGCAGAGTCGCTTGATCACCAATTGGGTGGTCGTTTACTTGTTT
This sequence comes from Amphibacillus jilinensis Y1, assembly GCF_000306965.1. Classification (GTDB taxonomy): domain Bacteria; phylum Bacillota; class Bacilli; order Bacillales; family Amphibacillaceae; genus Amphibacillus_C; species Amphibacillus_C jilinensis. Next base: position 866,995 of record NZ_JH976434.1, read on the forward strand.
ATTTTATTTCTACTTAGTTATTACGGAGAGCACTATTGGATGGTGAATTCCTTTATTTCCTTTAGCTCTATTCATGTAACTATGAATATAATTATTATCGCCTTTTTAATTATCTCATTGGCTTATCACCTGTCTCGCTTTGTAACCGAGTTGTTTATGCCTACCATTTATCAACGTTATCAGCTTGACCAGGGTATTCAATTTACATTCAACCGCATCTTTCACTATATCATTATGATTATTGCTGTAATGATGAGCATATCGATAGTTGGGATAAGTCTAGGTGCATTAACTGTCTTTGCTAGTGTTGCGGGTGTCGGGATTGGCTTTGGATTGCAAAACGTCGCTTCAAATTTTATTTCAGGTATTATTTTGCTATTTGAAAGACCAATTAAGATAGGCGATCGAGTTATTGTTGATGATATTATAGGAGATGTTGAACAAATTAATATGCGGGCCACCGTGATCCGCTCTGTCAACAATGAACATATTATTGTTCCAAATTCATATTTTTTAGAAGAGCACGTCATTAATCGGTCATTCCAAAATCCAATCATGAGACTAACCGTACCCATTGGTGTTTCATATCAAGCCAACCCCGAGCAAGTACGCGATCTATTGTTAAGGGTCGCTCAGGAAGAAGTTGAAGAAAACAAAGCGGTATTATTAGAACCAGAACCGTTTGTTAACTTTGTCGGATTTGGCGATTCATCACTTGATTTTGAATTACTTATTTGGGTCAATGATTCTCGGGAGCTATTACGAGCAAAGACGAATCTTAATTTTAAGATACACCGACTATTAACCGAACATGATATTGAAATTCCATTTCCACAGCGTGATTTGCATTTACGTTCGATCGACCAAACCATTACTCAAGTATTAAACCGTACAACACCTGAAAATAAAAAATAGCTATAAAAAATGAACAGTTTGAGACAAAAATAAATGTCTTAATATAATAGCCGAACAAAAATAGTATATTAACTATTTCTGTTCGGCTAATTTATCTGTATATACCACACGTTTTATAGCAATTGAAATAGAGGAGACTCTTGCGGGAATAGC
>NZ_JH976434.1:868072-895489 GCF_000306965.1 Amphibacillus jilinensis Y1
AGCCTCCTCAGTGTACAGCTAATGGTTCGATTTATATTATAGCTATTCGAAGAAGGCTCGTCTGAATGAATGATTAGCATTTATTTATGTCGCCGTGCGAAGTCAACAAAGCGGAAGCGATCGGGTCGGTGACGAGACTCTGTGTACTGAAATAATTGCGCATTATCTAAATAGACAAAATTTCTGATAACAACGATGTTATCAAAACCATCCAGTTGCAACAGTTCGCGATCTTCTACGGTTGGCTCTTCTACCGTGATTTCTTTTTTAGCAAAACTAATTTTCAGTCCAAGTTCACCCTCTAAATATGCGTAGATAGACCCCTGACATACAGATTTTGTTAACATTGGCACAAAGCCCTCTATAAAATAGTCTTTGTCTAATATCACACGTTCACTCGCTAAATCCCTCGTACGAATAACCCGCCAGACTTTTTCTTCTGGTTTAACCTGTAAGTATTTTCTTACTAAACGATCAGTCTCAACATAATTTAAATCATGAACAATCGTTTCAACTTCCTGATTCATTTTCTCCGCTAGCTCTTGAAAACTAACTAAACCAGAAACAGGAAAGTCAAATTTGTTCCGCTCAATAACCACAGAACCTTTTCCCCTTACTTTTTGAATGTAACCATTTTGCGATAATAAATTGAGCGCTTTCCGTATCGTTTCCCTTGAGGTTTGATAATAATTCTTCAATTCATGTTCTGAAGGCAAGTATTGGTTGACCGTCCAATCGCCTTCTTCGATTTGTTCAACTAATTCCTGATATATTAACAAATATTTCATTTTCATCGCTATCAACCTTACCTTCACTTCCGATAGTTATAGTTAGAGACTAAGATCTTAGATAATACACAACTGACTCATAAGGACGTAGCACCCCTGATTTCACATTACCTTTTTGATCAGGATAATTGCTGATTAGCACTTCTGTATGCATATCATTCTCAACACCTTCTTCGGCTAAATGATAGCTTACGGTTTCAGCATAGAAATTATTGAGTACAATTAATTGTTGATCACGATCTTTCCTCATATATGCAAAAATAGCACGATGATCGGGTAAAAGCAAACGATAATCCCCTGTTGTGATGATTTCATATTGCTTTCTTAATTGAATTAGCTTTTGATAATGATAGAAAATTGAATTTGGATCATTTAAAGCATTTTCTGCATTAATTTCCTTGTAACGCCTTCCCACTTCAATCCAGGGGGTGCCTTCTGTGAAACCGGCATGCCTCTGATCATTCCATTGCACAGGCGTTCGAGAATTATCACGGGATTTTTGCTGTAAGATGGATAAGATTTCTTGTTCACTCATGCCTTCTTTTTGTTTGATCCGATACATATTTAAAGATTCTACATCACGATACTGTTCAATAGAGTGGAAGGTTGGATTCGTCATCCCAAATTCTTCACCTTGATAAATATAAGGTGTCCCCTTCATCATATGAATAACGGTTGCAAGCATTTTAGCTGATGTCTTATGATAATCACGATCATCTCCAAAGCGAGAGACAACACGAGGTTGGTCATGATTACACCAAAACAACGCGTTCCACCCCACACCATTGTGCATACCGACTTGCCAATCGGATAAAATTTGTTTTAAAGCTTGAAAATCAAAAAGGGCTTTGGTCCATTTGTCTCCATTTGGATAGTCAACTTTTAAATGGTGGAAATTAAATGTCATGTCCAATTCTGCTCGACTTGGGTTCGTGTAGTTAATACAGTGATCAATCGTAGTTGACGACATTTCGCCTACTGTCATTAAATCATTTCCTTTAAAGACCTTTTGATGCATTTCTCGTAAATACTGGTGAATCTTCGGTCCATCGGTATAAAACTTGCGCCCATCTCCCGGAGGAACAGAACCATCATCATTCGGAAAAGATTGATCTTTAGATAGAAGGTTAATGACATCCAAACGGAAACCATCGACACCTTTTTCAACCCAAAAATTCATCATCTGATAGACAGCATCTCGAACTTCTTTGTTTTCCCAATTTAGATCGGCTTGCGTAACATCAAATAAGTGCAAATAATACTGCTCTGTTGTCTGATCGTATTGCCATGCACTACCACCAAACTTCGATTGCCAATTCGTTGGCTCCTGTCCACCACGACCATCTTTCCAAATATAAAAATTTCGAAAAGGATTATCCTTACCTTGCGCTGATTGTTTAAACCATTGATGTGCTGTCGATGTATGATTAACCACAATGTCGATAATAACCTTTAATCCGCGTTTATGCGCTTCGAGTAGTAAACGATCGAAATCTGCCATCGTTCCATATTCTTCAAAAATCGAAAAATAATCTGCAATATCATAACCATTATCGTGTTGAGGTGAATCATAGATTGGCGTTAACCAAATGACGTCAACGCCTAATTCGTTTAAATAGTCTAGCTTCTCAATAATGCCGTTAATGTCTCCTGTACCTGTAGCAGTTGTATCATTAAAACTTTTTGGATAAATCTGATAAACAACAGACTTTCTCCACCAAGGTTTTGCCACCTGATCATCCCCCTATGTTTTCTATTGTTATGTCTTATTTAAGTGCAGCCACTCATTTACCTTCCTCTCATTCGCGATGAATGATTGAAACCGATTTTTTTCGATTTGATATATAGCAGACAACCACCTTTACACACTTCTACCAAGGCGGTAAGATGGTTGCTTGCAAATACTTTATCACAGATAAGCGTCCCTAAAACGCCGATACAAATTAAGGCGTAGCGTTCAGTTAAATGGGCATGAACAGCCGCTAATGTCCTCATTCACTCAAAACCCACTCATCAGCAGGCAAGAACGCCCCGGCTGATTGGTGGTTCGTTTTATGATTTACCTAAGCGTTGATATGCATTTTTACCCATCCGCATTTTAGCAAAAATCATCGTTAACACAATAGGTGCAACTATAGCTACTGCCATTGCAATAAAGAACATCAGCCAATGCATCGCTTGGATAGAGAGGAAACCTGGTATACCACCCACCCCGATTGAATTAGCCATCACACCACTACCTACAGAGATCGTGGCAGCAATTGAGGATCCGATCATTGCAGCCAAGAATGGGAATCCATATTTTAAGTTAATACCAAACATTGCCGGCTCAGTTACGCCCAAGTAGCAAGAAATCATGGCTGGAACAGATACCTGTTGCTCCTTTTTATCGCGACGATTAATAATAATCATAGCCAGAACAGCTGAACCTTGTGCAATATTTGATAAAGCGACCATTGGCCAAAGATTGGTTCCATCAAATTGATTCATAAGTTCTAAATCGATCGCATTGGTCATATGATGAAGACCCGTAATAACTAGGGGGGCATAGGCAAACCCGAAGACGGCTGCAAATAACCAACCAAACGCTGAAGTTAAACCCGCATAGACTACATCTGAAATCCATGAACCTATTACCCAACCAATCGGGCCTAAAATAACGTGCGCGATTAACACAGCAGGTAATAACGCAAAAAACGGAACAAATATCATCGATACCACGTTTGGAATAATCTTTCTTAATCCAATTTCAAAGTAAGCGAGCACAAAGCCAGCAAGCATGGCAGGGATAACTTGTGCTTGGTAACCAATCATATCAACGGTTGCAAAACCAAAGTCCCAAACTGGAATTTCTGATGCCCCTGGTACGCCGTAAGCATTAAGTAACTGCGGTGAGACAAGCGTTAAACCAAGCACAATGCCAAGAATTTGAGTCGTTCCCATTTTCCTTGTTATCGACCAAACAATACCTACAGGTAAGAAATGAAAAATCGCTTCACCAATCAACCATAAAAAATCATAGGTACCTTGCCAAAATTGAGAAAACTCAATTAAAGCCTGATTATTATTAGGTCCAAATTCAGCAATATCACCAATAATATTACGGAAACCTAAAATAAGCCCCCCTACAACCAAAGCTGGAATAATTGGCGTAAATATTTCTGCCAAGTTCGAAATAAGACGTTGCAAGACATTCATATTTTGCTTAGCAGCGACCTTCGCTTCATCTTTTGATGTATCACCCACTCCAGCAATAGCCGTAAAATCATTATAAAATTTAGCGACCTCATTACCTATAATCACTTGAAATTGACCCGCATTTGTAAATGTTCCTTTAACCAATTCCATTTGTTCAATCTTATCCTTATCGGCTTTATCTGCGTCATTCAAAACAAAGCGCATTCGCGTTGCACAATGTGTAACGACAGATATGTTGTCGCTACCTCCAATAAGTTCAAGTAACTCGTTTGCTGAATCCGTATATTTGCCCATTTGTTTACCCCTTTCATCAATATAATAGTACATATAAAAACGAACTTGTATATACATGACGTGTTTGCGCTTTCATTGTATCTTGTATATACAAGTAGGTCAAGAAAAAAAGAGGATTTTTTATTTTATTATAGTTAACCATAAGTAAAACACCCGACTAGAGCGTTGGGTGTTCCTCTTTAGCTAGAAGCTAATGGACGGTAATGTCTTGATTCAATCAACGGACAATTAGTGGGGAAGAACGCCTCCCACTAATTGAATGTTCTATTCATTCAAAAATACCCCGATCAACGTAGCCTCCAGCAAGTTGAATGGCTTCTAACGCATCATTGAAATCTGCCTCAGTCACTTGAAAACTTAAGACTGTATTCCTATCACGCTTATCATCATCTGTTATTTCTTGATAAGCAACAACTTGTCCCATTCCTCCTGCTATGTTAGGAGAGTCAGCTCCCGCTGTACCTGTTTGAGCATAAGGGATAACAAAATCAATATCCTTATCTTGCTCAATAAAATCAATCATAATCTCTTTTGTGTCAAATCTACTTAATTTACTACGTAACTCCTCCGCCTCGTCTTCATCATGAACATAAACTTGAACACTTTTAAACACTGATTTCTCCTCCTTTAGTTAATGGATTAGTCAGATTTAATGTACCCTTATTTGTTGTTATCAAACATTTAAAGTTACAGGATGGGTGCTTATTACGAACAAATCGAGCCTAACATCTTATCTTGAAATCCTAAGATTCAAACGCCAACCAAAAAAAGAGCTAAGCTACACGTACTCCGTGTGCATTAGCTCCTTCAACTCATCCATTTAGGTGGTGTGTTTTTACTCCAAAAGACTTCGCCAATTGGGTGGTGAACTTCATAATCATCTGCTGCTAAATGGTAATGAAAATTAAACCAATAGCCCTCTTGTGGGCGATGCTCTCTTCTGACATGGAATTTTGCAACAATTTGGTCGATTTCATCATCATATAAATCAAATATCTTTTCCCCATAGCCTGGTGTTTGATGTTCAATCAGACTCAAAGTAAAAGCATCTTGACGATCTTCACAATCAATCATCATGTTCATAACATATTCAAGGTTAGGAATGATTTCCTCTGTTACTTCCTGATTCACCTGTTTGAGAATACGCGGACCCAGTTTCTCAAGCGTTCGTTCCTTTGCATCACTTACTAATACATCCTTAGGATCAAGTACAACAAGCTGGGTAGCCTGCTCTTCATCTGAAAAAGTAGGAGAATCATAAAGTTGAGCGTCAGCGATACTGGGTTGCTTTTTCGGTGATTCAATCTCCTTATGATTCACTTCTGCATTTGTATCTATATCTAGTGGAGGAACATAAATACCAAGTGTCATGACCGCCACTGTCGCAACAAATATTTTCTTAAGCCAAAGCTTCAACTTTATCTCCCCCCTATCTACATAACCGTCTCATTCGTTAATTAATTTTATTTTACCATAGTCGCCTATAAAGTCCACCGTTAAATAACAGCTGTAACGAAATTGAAATTTAACTAGTTTCACCACACAAACATTATGAACCACTGAAACATATTGTATTTATATAGAAAATGAGGTGATACAGTGAACCAACACCCAGAACACTTAGAACAACATTTTCAACAATTTAGAAAAAATATCATTGGCATTAATCAGGTCGTCCAGACACGTTATGGGTCCTTTCCCTTACTCTATGTGGATTGGACAGCTACAGGTCGTCTTTACCAACCAATAGAAGAGAAACTAGCGTACGGACTGGGACCTTGGATAAGTAATACCCATACAGAACACACGTTAACAAGCCAATTGACAACCGAAGCTTACAGCTACGCTAAAAAAATACTGAAGGACCATGTTAATGCTGATGCAAATGACATCATCATACCAGTAGGCGCAGGTACAACCTCTGCATTAAATAAATTACAACGGTTATTAGGCATTCGTGCACCTTCTTCGTTACGCGCTTCTTTAAATATGCCGAGCCACCAACGCCCCATTGTTATCACATCATTATTAGAGCACCATTCGAATTACCTTTCATGGTGTGAAACGATTGGTGAAGTGATCACCATTGGCCTTGACGAGCAACATCAAATTAATTTAGAAGAGCTTGAACACATCCTTATTCAATATCGCGATCGATCCTTAAAGATCGGGGCATTTTCTGCTTGTTCAAATGTAACAGGGATCACCACAAATTATCATCAAGCGGCTAAATTAGTTCATCAATATGGTGGGCTATGTTTTGTTGATTGCGCAGCGTCAGCCCCCTATCTATCGATTAATATGCACGGACAAGAGCCTCTCGCTCATTTAGACGGGATTGTTTTTTCTCCACATAAATTTTTAGGTGGGCCTGGATCAACAGGTATCTTAGTGGTTAACCGTGATTCGATAGCCAATCACGTGCCAGATCATCCAGGTGGAGGCACGGTACTTTATACGACCAAATCAGGGGCTTACCAGTATATTGATGACGTTGAAGCTCGAGAAGATGGAGGAACACCAGCTATTTTACAAACGGTTAAAGCAGCCCTTGCCGTTCAACTAAAGGAACAAATGACCGTTGCAAAGATTCAGGAACGAGAAGCTCTGATGTTACATTATTTTTTACCTCAACTCGCTAAAATCAAGGGCATTAAAATATTAGGCTATCCTTTGTCCACCGAGCGGTTAGGAATCGTTTCGTTTACGATCAAAGGTTGTCATCACCATCTGGCTACTCGGTTGTTAAATGATCGCTTCGGCATTCAAACGAGAAGTGGCTGTTCATGCGCGGGTCCTTATGGGCATTATTTACTTAATCTATCAAAAGCCTATTCAGACAAAATGGTTAACATGCTAAAGCAAGGAAATAATACACTAAGACCTGGATGGGTAAGAGTATCACTGCATCCAACCTTAACAAATCAAGAGCTCGTTTATATCTTGTATGCGATTGAAGCCGTGACAAGTAACTACCAAAGATGGCAATCCGATTATCATTATGATTATCGGACTGACACCTTCGTTCCTATCCATCCAACTACAAATTACGATCTAGCTGAACAGTTATTTGATCATTAAATAACAAGGCTTAATAAGGCATATGTAGCAAAAGCATTCCAAACCATATGAAAGATGATAGCTGACAACAACGTATTTGATTTAACATAGAGCAGCGTTATTGCCATTCCCATTATACTTGCAGATAAAATATGCCCAGGATGGAGCAAACCAAAAATGAGTGATGATACCACCAGAGCAATAACCAAACCGAACTTGGCTTTTAAAAAACCAAAAATAACCGCACGAAACAGTATTTCTTCTAGAATAGGGGCAATGATTACAAAAGCTATCACGAGTAATATGAGATTCAGCCCACCTAAATCGATTTGATCGAGACCAAACAAGTCAACTTGACTACCTGCCTGTTCTAACTGCCATACATCAATAATTAAATATTGAGACAAATACACAAGCGCAAATGTGATCACTAAATAAAGGTAAGTATGCCATTGCTTTAAATATGACCATGAAAAGGTATCACGTATAAACAAGCGGATAGACGAGAAAATTAATAACGCAAACACAAATGCAACCGCATCAATAATAGAAACATATTGCGTCATCGACAACTGATCTGCACTTTCGGTTCCTTGAAACAGATCAATAACTGATGCTAACATAATGATAACCATTGCTAATCCTATTGATAAACCTAAATAGGTAAAAATAAACCCTATAAATTGTGCCCAACGTGGCACTCTTTTTTCTTGATTGCTACTATTTGATGGTTGGTGCTGATGTCCAACACCGTCAACGTACTGATCTTGCATGATGTAACCTCCAATGAAATCAAAAAGTTTAATTTATTATAACAAAATTCCCACAGATGAGCGTCCGTAAAACGCTCCTCAGAGCAGCGTGCATCTATTTAGCCGGGCGTTAACGGACGCTAATGTCCTGACCAATCAGTGGCCGCTCACTGATTGAAAGTTTGTTCTATTGCCTCTAAGAAGATGGATTGAATCTATGCTTTCTCCGAGCAATAAACAACATAACAACAATTACACCTACTACTATATAAGCAACCGAACTCACCACAGGATAGCGACCTTGATTTTCCACCCCAACTCCAAGGATAGCCCAAACAAAGACGAGCGGATAAATCAGATCATTTTGCAAATAGCGAAATCCTATGGCTAAGCCTGCCGATGCAACCAGTAGACCGATCGTCCAGATTTGGTCGCTTATTCCAAATCGATCCCAACCGATCTCCACTAAATAATAGCTAATATTAGTGATGGTTGCAACGCTTATCCAAGCTAAATATATTGAAAATGGCAGGAGATCAAGAAAATTAATCGCTCGACGCTGCACTTTTTTATACAAAACAATTAGACTGACTAACAACGTTAACATCACGATAACAGTGGCACCAAAATATAAATAATGCCATAATAAAATCCACGTTATATTTAAAATACACGTTAACCAAAACAAATAATGTGTATGAAGGTAAATGCCCAGATTACGTCGGTGCTCTGGCCATTGACGACTAACCCAAATCGCTAAAGTGAGATAAATGACACTCCAGATGCTAAATACATAGCCAGCTGGCGTAAATAACACCGTGAGCCGATCGGAAATCATCCCTGTTGTTAAGCCATTGATAGGTAAAATATTTGCCAGTGCATTGACAACGATAACCGCAACTAAAAAAAATACATTCAACCAAAATTTCTTCATTTTATTTCCCCTCCTTAATGATGTCATAAGCAGCTAACGCCTGCTTTCTTGCCTGCTCATGCTCAACTATCGGGGTTGGATAGGTCTTACCCAACTCAAGATTTGCCTGCTTCAAGATCATTTCGGGGGTTTTAATAGGGTGATGAACGTAAGCTGTGGGAAGATCCGTTAATTCTAGCAACCACTGTTTAATATACGTACCATCTGGATCAAACTTTTCTGCTTGTCGGATCGGATTAAATACCCTGAAATAAGGTGCAGCATCGAAGCCAGATCCAGTCACCCATTGCCAACCCAACACATTATTGGCCTGATCATGATCAATTAAGGTTTCCTCAAACCATGCCTGCCCCCAACGCCAATCAATGCGTAAATGCTTAACAAGAAATGAAGCAACGACCATCCGCACCCGATTATTGATCCAACCTGTTTCCCAGAGTTCTCGCATACCTGCATCAACAATCGGATAGCCCGTTTCACCTTTCTGCCATGCATCAAACAGCTGACGATCCTGTAGCCATGGAAATTGATTAAAATTTCTCTTTAATGGTTTCGTTTTAGCATCTGGATAAACAGCTAATTGTTGATAGGCAAAATCTCGCCAAGCAAGCTGCCTTAAAAATGCCCATCCTTGCTTCTCAATAATAATTCGATCTCGTTGATCTTCAGTTAACAGCATCTGTTCAACGATCCGATTCCAGATGACACGTGGACTAATCGCACCGACTGCTAAATAAGGCGATAACATTGAGGTCATTGCTAAGCTTGGATAGTCTTTTTCATTATAGTGTGGCAAAGCGTGACTAATGAATTGTTCCAATAGCCGATGTGCATGCTTTTCACCCGGCTCCCAGTAATGTGCAAATTTAGTCGTCCAAATACTGTCTTTAAGTAAGTTCAGTTGCTCAATTTTCAGACTCGATGACTCCGCCATGTCAATCGCATGATATGAAGCCGGTGCACTGCTCGGTTTGATTATATCTGCTTGGATCAGCCGCTTCCAAAATGGTGTAAATACTTTGTAATGCTGATTTTGATGCGTTAATATCGCATGTAATGAGACCAATGTGTTTGCTTCGAAAAATTTTATTTGTATTGCTAACTTTTTAGCCAATCCCGAAATGGCTTGATCACTTGCACCGTCAGCTTCTATGTGCATTTGATTAAGATAAATCGCTTCAATTTTAAATTGATCAATCAACTGACGCAAAACAGAAATCGTATCACCTTTGGCCATGCATAATGGCAAGTTCAACTCGCTTAAAGATTGCTTTAAATCAATTAATTGATAATGGAGAAACCAATCACTTGCATGCACTTGTTGACGGGGTTGATTGGCTATGTATAAAGGTAATACCTCACCATCTCGCCCAGCTTGATTTAATGCTGGATGGTCGATTGTTCGTAAATCATTTCTGAACAAGACTAATATTCGCTTCAACTGCCCTTCACCTCATTGTCTTTTTAAAACCATCCGCTCACGCTTAAGGAACCGATTCTTATCTCTACTTTTATTTGCCATGCTTCTATGTTTTATTTCCTAACACAGAAAGATAATCCTACTATTCCCGAATTGATGTGATTAGAAACCTGAGCACATACGTACCTCACTTAAACCCACCATTGACGACGATCGTAACCTGTTAAGATCGTTGATTCCATTTCAACACTTCGGTCTTTCATGATAAGCTACAAGGGAACTGACTTGATTTCTATTATAATAAACGTTATTCAATCATGTAATGAACTTTCAGCGGTCATTTCCCTTCTTCTTCCACCGGACTGAAAAAAGCAGGTGCACTTGTTTGCGCACCTGCTTGAGCATTTATTTAGCTACCTTTTTCTTTTTATATACATAGATACCACCGAAACTACTCACCGCAAGTAACCCGATGATTGAGCTAACGAACCCGACGCGATTTTCATACCATTTGATAAAGATATTTTTTTCTGCAATATCAAAGACCAAATTTAAGGTGGTTTCATTGCCAGCTAAGTCATAGGCTTGTGCCTCAATTTGATAGTTAGCAGGTTCGCTAAAATTCATTATAACCGAACCTTCATCGACGTTGTCAAGATAGTCAACACCGTTAACCGTCAAGGATTGCATCAGATCTTGATCATCTAAAAGCGACAGATCAATTGAGACATTTTCGTAATAACGCGCTTGATCTTCAACGCCATCGACGATAAATTCTGGTGCTGTCATATCAATGATAAATTCAACGGTTAACTGCTTAACATTTCCTGCCTGGTCAACAACTTCAAAGTAGAGAACATGTTTGCCTTCGGTTGCAATCGGTTGACCTAACTCATAAGGCTCACCGTTTAACGTTAAGGCAATTATCTGGTAGTCGGTCATGTCTTCAATGAAGAATTCCGGGATAACTACGTCATTAAAGTATTGGTTTGACATAGGCTCCGCAAAACGAATGACTGGAGCTGTTTTGTCAATCGTAAAAACAATCGTTCGTTCAGTAACATTGTCAGCTAAATCAGCAATCGATGCTTTAAGTACATAATCTTGTTCATCCACAAGGTTCGTTCCACTTTCGAACGGTTGATCATTTAAAGTAACGGTTGATGCTTCTTCATCCAAATGCTGATCAGAATATTCAACAACCGGTGTGATTGACTCATTAAAGTACCCTTCGATAATACCTGAAATCGTGAGCTCAGGTCTAGTTGTATCGACAGTGAAACTCAGCTCTAAAGTGGTCGTATTGCCTGCCTTATCTGATGCAGTTACTAGATAATCATATTGCATTTCTTCACTAGCTGTTGGAATATTGCCTGCCACGTTTGCTCCATCATTTAGCCTCACAACATCAATCGTATCCTCATCAGGTTGATCCAATTCAAAAACAGGGGTAAAGACGCGATTGATATAAGCACCATCTTCGATCACTTCTCCATCTACACCCATTCTCGGGGTAATCTCAGGCGCTGTCTTATCTATCGTAAAACTTAATTCGATACGGTCCTCATGACCGGCTTTATCGGTTGCATTGACCACCATTTTATAATCGCCTTCCTCTGTAAAGGTATGACTTAACGTTGCAACCGATTCTTGATAAGCTTTTGCATTGACAGAAAAGTTACCAACCGGATAATTCACACCATCGCGAGTTACGCTGACGGTTTGTTGATCAAGATTAACATCACGAACGCGAATCGTGACCGGACGATCGACATTGTAATATTCTTCATGTTCAACCCCATCAACTTCGATAACTGGACTAACGGTATCAATGACAAAGCTCTTGTTAACAGGCGTTGCCCTATTCCCTGCGGCATCAGTTGCTTGCATTGAAATCGTATAGGCACCGTCTTGATCAAAGCGGTGAGTTAAACGCGATTCAAACGCTCGATTACGCCAACTAGCTCCATGGTCTCCTTCCACGATATCCGTGAACGGTTCACCATTTCGTCTAATTTCGAAATTAACATTATTCGTAGAAAATTGGCGCTCTTTTACTAAAAATTCAACGTTCCGAGCAGCTGGATAATAGCGACCATCACTAATTTGATCTGCTCGAAGGACAGGCGCTGTTTTATCAATTGTAAAACGAATCGTTTGGTGTTCACTACTATTTCCAGCTCGATCAGTGGCACTTAATCTAAGTTCGAAGACACCTTCTTCACCTGTGCGGAACATGTGATTCCACTCTGCACGTCTGTCATTAAATGAAAGTGCAGGAACATCGCGATAGCGCTCCATTCTGCCTGATCGATTATTCAGTTTGTAGACAGCTAAATCGGTCCGGTTTGGATCAAGGTTATCATCTACTACTGCTACCGAGACGGAACGATTTTTGTTATAATGCTGGTCATGTTTGACTCCTGTAATCGACAGTGCTGGTGCGATCTGGTCAACGGTAAACGTTTGACTTACTGTCTTCGCTTGATTACCAGCAGCATCTACGGCGTCAACGACGACCCGATAGGTGCCATCTTGATCAAAATCAAGTGTCAGCTTGCTCGAACGTCCACTATTTTTCCAGTTATCCAACTGGTCATGATGATAACGAACGTCATTTCCGTCTCGATCACGACGATACACTTTAATTGACACTTCATTCGTCTCGTAGTTGTTTTCAATCACTTCAATCTGTTGACTGATTGGTTGATTATGATAGCGCTTGAGCTGATTCAGTTTGATCACAGGTTTGGTATTATCGACGACAAAACGCAGTGAATCCTCTGTTGAACGACCAGCATAGTCTTCTAGATAAACCGTTAACGTATAATCCCCATCATGATGGTAGAAATCATCGTTAAGGATAAATTGGTAACTATGGTCAGCTGTTTGTTCCCATGTTCCAATAGCCTCATCCGCCCATTGGTGCTTTTCACCATCTGGGGTCTTTTGAGTAACGGTAACAGTTCGCTCTTTAATGTGACGCTCATTTATTTCAATCGGCACCCATTGATTAATGCCTTGCTGATCGATCGCTTCACGCGTTTTATATTGATGATCTAACGCCTTGCCGAGCTTGATGACAGGATCGGTTTTATCTAGGGTAAACTGTAACGATTCTGCTGATCGATTCCCAGCACGATCAATCGATTCAATAGACACTTGATAATTTCCTTCTTTAGTAAATTGATAGGCTAAGCTAGCCGTTGATTCTCGGAAAAGCCGATGTCTGATATTAAAATCACCAACGGGATAGGGTTCACCATCTCGTGTCACTTCAATTCGATTAATGTCAAAATCACGATCAGAAATGTTAATTTCCATTAAACGATCATCTGCATAATGGATGCCATCTTCCACACCGGAAACAGTAATCGTCGGAAACGTCGAATCAATGGTAAATGACGTTTCAGCAACTTCTGCTTGATTACCCGCCGCATCCTCTGCTTCAAGCTTGATCGTATAATGACCATCAGCGAAGGTTTGAAAAGTAGCTGACGATTGTTCGGCTTGTCGGAACCAATGATGACCGATCCGATTTAATACGGCATCTGTGATGTCTACACCGTTATGCGAGACCGACAACTGCACTTGATTTGATAAATAATGATGTTCAAAAACAGACAAGCTTATCTCCTGATTTTCGCTATAAAAGGCACCATCTTCCACACCGGCAATCGCTACAGTAGGGGCTACTTTATCAATAGTAAAGCGCACTTGTTTTGTCTCCGAACGATTACCTGCTTGGTCAGTTCCTTCAAGTGTAACCCGATATAAACCCTCATTAGCAAAAACTTCAGTCAATGCCAACTGATCGTCTGTTAAGATAGGCGCATTCTCAGTTTGATAGCTATCAAACTTACGGGTCAAGTCATTCCATTTCTCCACGGTTAATGCCGTTTGATCATGATCGAGTAATGGGCTATTTATACTGAACGTCACTTCACGTGGGTTACTATAATGCTGATGATCCTCTATCCCAATAACACTTAAATCAGGTGCCGAACGATTAATCGTAAATGTTTGCACAACAGACTCCGCTTCATTGCCAGCTTGATCGACAGCGCTAGCTGAGATCCGATACGTACCGTCTTGCTCAAACAAATAATCGAGACGGGTTTGACGATCTGTGCTTTCCCAATCAGGAAAAGCGTCACTATAGTCAGTGAAATGTCCTGTTTCATCTTGTTTTTCAATCACGATTGAAACATCATTCGTTTGATAATAGTCTTCAATAATCGCAATTTCAGCTTTTACCTGCTGATTAGTGTAACGTGCTAACTCGCTGATCTCTATTAGTGGCGCAGTATCGTCTACGACAAATGCTAACGATTCAGTTTGGCTGTGGCCAGCTAAATCGTCTGCTTCGACCTCAATAAGATAGTGACCATCCTCCTGCCAAATATCTTGTTCAAGCTCGAAGCTAACCTGTGATAATTGGTCTTGGTCCTGCACCCATTGCCCCACTTGCTCTTGGTTAAACTGGGTTTGCTCACCGTCAACCGTTGTGTGCGTTACCGTTAATTGCTTGTTTTTCAAATGCGGTTCATCGATTGTCACTGAACATAATTGATCGAATCCAGTCGCTTCGATCAACCCACGATTAATATGCTGATCAGGTGCAATCGGGCTCTCTATAACAAGATTAGGCGCCTCTGAATCAATTAACAACTCATGAGTATACACCGTTTCACGACCGAATTGATTCACTGCTACAATATTAATCTCATAATAGCCTTGATCAAATTGTTCTGTCACCGTCGCCTGCAAATCTTGATGCGACAATGCCTCATTTGTTAACAAGGTTTCCTTTTCACCTGTTTCTGGGTTTTGTTTTAAAATTTCAAAGACCGTCTGTTCCATATCTAAACTAAAATCAGCTAACGTAAACGTGACGTCGACCGGCTCAAGATAAATGGCTTCCAAATCATCACCATACGCATCCATTACACGAACAGTTGGCTGATCAAAGTCAACGACAACCGATCGATTTAATGCTTGATGATGACCAGCATCATCTTTTGCCGTTACTTCAATATGATAAACGCCTGATTGATTCATCTCGAAATCAAGCAAGATCCGATCGTCTTCTTGCTCAGTTGATAGCTCAACCTGATCACGCCCATTGAAATATTCACGTTCAATCGACCATTTCGTTTCATCATGATCTAAGTTCTGGTCAGCAATCACTACTTGCACGTCGCCAAGCGCTTGTTCAGAACGATCTGGTATCGACTCCCCTTGCTGATCGACAAATTGGATAACCGGGGCCGTTGTATCGACCGTAAAGGTGAGTGGATCTAGTTGATGAACCTTTCCAGCTCCAGCATCCTCAACTGTTGCTTCAATGTGATAATCCCCATCAGGAAATGGTTCGCTTAATGTTGCGGTCGTTACGTCAAGCTCAACTTCCTCTGTTAGCAAATAAGCCTCGCCATCTAACGTAACATCAAGTGAAACCTCAGCAATTGGGGCATGATTATCAATCAATAGTTCAATGTCATCACTTGGCAAATCGGCGCCTGACTCAAACGATTGATCGTCCGCTAAAAGATTTAACGTCGGGCCTTGACTATTGACATAAAAGGTTATTTCAGCTTGACTCACGTGCTCTGCCTTGTCTGATGCATTCACCTCAATCTGATAAATACCTGACGTATCCGTTGGGATTCCCGTGAAAAAACCCGTCCCCTGTTGCTCCCATGTCGTCTGATAGTCGTCACCATTCACCTTGATTTCAAGTAACTCTTCAGAAGTATAGAGATCGTCAACCTCTATCTCTACCGTGGGATAATCTGAACCGGTAAACCAACTCGGATCTGGATAATAGATCTGTTGATCTTCTACACCACGAATAGCAATAGTCGGTGCTTCAGTATCCTTTACTATATTGAACGCAATCGGGTTTTGATCACTTGGAATCCCCCAATCATTGTCCTGATTAATATGAAGTTCTAGCTCAAGCCAACCATCGTGTTCTGGCAAAGTATAACTAACATGAAATCGTCCTTGAAACACTTCTTCCTCAATCAGTTCAAATTCGTCTGATGCTAAAGAATCACCTTGATAGGTCGCCGTTAACGTAAAAGGTTGTGCCTGTTCAACGTTTTGATCGTAATAATGACTAAAATCAAGTACGAAACTGACTTGATCTTCCGAGGTAACCCATTCTGAAGCAAACGGGAATGTCTCACTAGCATCCCACTGTTCACCCTGATAATCTACAGTTAACTGTAATTCACTAGAAGAAAAAGCGGCGCTGCTAAACATTATTAAAAATAATAAAATGATTGCAATAACTGGAAACACAAAAAACTTTTTCTTCCTTCGATATAATTCAGCCACTCTTTTCCCCTCCATTTGTTATGACTTCATTCGCTTCAACGCGAACAATATCTTCATCAATCATAAAACTAGCATCCTCATCCGTCAGCAACGTCGTTTCCTCACTAGTTGGCAATAACACCGTTTCTGTAAGGTTATTTTGCTGTTGGTGTCTAGTAATATTTGGTTCGTTGATATATTCTGTTTCAGCATGACTGTTTATTTGTTGATCACTGCTAGCAGTAGATGTTGGTAAATATTCTGTTTCAATGAAGCTGTTCGCCTGTTTCGCCTCACTAGCAGCCGACGATAGCTTGCTCGATGTAAAGCTTGCGTCTTGATCTCTTCTAATCACAATTTGACTCGTTGTGCGTTTACCACTTTCAGTCACGTTAGCTTGATATTGAAACGAAGACCCTTGCTTTGATTTCAACCATTTCAGACCCGTTAAATCTGCCAATGCTTGCTTAATATCTAACTTAATAAACAACCCGATTGCTAGTCCTAAACATATGATCGTTAAAGCTAAGCCACCATAAAACATGATTTGGTATCCCATTTGTTTTCCTCCTATAGTGCGGATAGATTTTCAAGTCGGCGTCTTAGGCGGTGCAGGCTCTCATGATCATCTGCGTCATCTTGTTGACTTGCTTGTTCATATAACTCACGTGCGCGCTGGTAACGACGATCTGCTTCATCACGTTCTTGTTCAAGATCAATCAGTAAGTTAGCTAAGCGCACATAGCCATCAATCCAGTTTGGCTGTTCGGCAATGATTTGTTCAAATTGGGCAAGCGCCTGTTGATCCCACCCCATTTCTTGATAGATAGAACCGATCGTTAATTGGACCGTTCTCTCATCTGCAACGCCATCTTCAAGTAAGCGACTGTAATAATCAATCGCCTGTTCAAAATCTTCAGTCACACCTAACTCGATTCCTCTACTGTAATGGGCTTGTGCTAAATTACGCGTGAATAGATACTGATATTGAAGTGTCAACGTGTCATCATTTAAAATCGTTAGCAATTCATTTGCCTTTTCTAGAATAGCTATCGCTTGTGAATTGGCATCATCAATCTGGGCTTTATACGACAAGTAAATATTGGCAAGCGCCTGGTAGTTGTCGATTTTCCTCTGATCGTTAGGGAGTTGATCAGTGTAATGCTCCAATGCTAATAGTTCCTCTGAAAAAGCTTGATAATCCATATTCAAATTACTCAGCGATGTTGCCAATGTTTTATAATAAACCACATCTGGTAATGCTTGCTCGTCAATTTGACGAAAATAATACAAAGCCCGGTTATAGTCACGTTTGTGATCAAAATAAGTCATACCGACTTTAAATAACACATCATCATGACGGTCAATCCGCCCATAACCTTGATTAATGTATTGCTCCAACTTATCTAACCCACTATCAACATCGCCACGATTAATATAAATATCTAAAATATGAATGTACGCCTCTGGTCTGCGGTTGTCTTGTTCAATGGCATCTTCCATGAGTTGAATGGCTCGGGCATCATTACCATCAATCAACGCATTCCTCGCTTGATTAATGTGTTCAACATAATCCTCAAATTGCTCTTGACGAATCCCCTGATAACCAAGGATCGTTGTCGTCGAAAAGATAAAAAATAGCACAAATGGAATAGCGAATGCTACTAAGCGTTGATAGAGTCTTTTTTTATAACCTTGGGTTAATTTATCTATGTTTGCTAAATCATCAGACAGTTGTTCACACGATTGATAACGCTGATCCGGCTCCGTTTGGGTACATTTATGAATAATGTGCTCCAACCCCTCAGGTAATGACGGGTCCCACTGTCGAATCGGTTTAACTTCAAAGGGTGGTTCACTTAAACTTCTACCTGTAACGAGATGATATAAGGTCACCCCTAAGCTATAAATATCGGTTCGCGCATCCGTTTGCTGGCCAGACAACTGCTCTGGCGAGGCATAGCCTTTCGTCCCTAAGTTAACGGTATCAGTCGAATGTTCTACCTTATATTCACGTGCAATGCCGAAGTCAATTAACTTAACCTTGCCATTCGGTGTCAGCATAATATTATCTGGCTTCATGTCTCGATAAATAATTGGATGTGGCTGTTGACTGTGCAAATAGCCAAGTACATCACTAAGCTGGCGCGCCCACTTAATAACGTCTTTAGCGGGTACACGCCCATGTGAATCTAGTAATTGCTTTAGCGACTGGCCTTCGATATAATCCATCACGACATATATATCACCTTTGGATTCGATAATGTCATAGATTCTCGGCAAGGCACTATGTTCTAGTTTTTTTAACAAATTGGCTTCAACAACTAAACTATGAATGAGCAGCTGGTTGTCTCTACCTTCTCGTTTGCGAATATCTTTGACCACAAGTGATTTATTTAGGCGATTATCCATTGCCAAATAAACGACACTCATGCCGCCACGTCCAATTTCTTTTAAAATTTCGTAGCGCCCATCAACAATTGAACCGATTTCAAGCATAGGTTCGCCCCCCCTTGTTAGCTTTTTTTAATATAAATCGCCGATAGATCATCTGATTCACCACGTCTGACAACTCGGTCGGCAAGCTGGCCAAGTGCCTGTTCACCCATTTCACGCGTCGCCAACTCTTGATCGACCAAATACAATTGCAGTTCTTGATCGGTAAGATGGTGGTAAAAACCATCGGTACACAGTAAGAAGGCTTGACCGTCCGTTTGATTCATCGCTAATTCAATCTGTGCCTGCACACCAATGCACTGAAGCAGGACATGACGCTTCGGATGGGTTTGCGCTTGGTCTGGTGATAGTGAACCTCGAGCTACCTCTCGAGCGACTAACGTTTGATCCGCTGTCAGCTGATCAACCCTGCCATCCAAAAGATAAGCACGACTGTCGCCAACTTGAGCCACGTAGCATTGCGTATCTATAAATAGTAATGCTGTTAATGTTGTACCCAGTTGGACGTGATGGGTCTCGCCATACTGAACAATCTTGTCATTAAGCAGATGGATCTTCTGCGCAAAACTCTCCCAAATTCGATCTGGATTGGCATTATATTCGAGCAATTGGGGAAGTTGTTCGGAAAACCAGCTTGATAAACCTCGAATAACTGTAGCACTAGCTAATTCCCCTTTTTCTAACCCCCCCATACCATCACAGACAACGAACAACCCGATTTCTCCTCGGTTTGTTTTTGCGGTCTTAATTAATAGACCATCTTGATTGGTTGGTTTCTCTCGACCTTTTTCTATGTAATATGCAGATAGAAATGGCATGCTTTTTGCTCCTTTTATAACAAATAAACGTCCGTAAACATCGATCTCAGCACCGACAGCAAAGCTCCTCATTATAGACGGAGCTTAACGGCCGACTAATGTCCTAATTCACTCAACTACCTATCAGTGGGCACAGGGCTACAGGATGTAGTCATGCAGACGTGGGCCTACAGGATGTAGGTCATGCAGACGTTGCCACAGGACGTGGCGGTTTTAGTCTGTAATCCTTCTTACGGACGTGGCGGTTTTTGTCTGCGATCTTTCCCCTCGGTGATTGAAGGTTCGTTGTATACTCTTGATTAATCAGCTCACGGCAATGTCAGATTGATCTGCTAGCTTAAGAAAAAATTGATGATTCGCCGTTTCAGTCCGATTGGCTTCTCGATATAGTGAGGTTGAATCATGATCAATGTAATGTTATCAGTCGCCCCCATCTTACTCACCTGTTGGACGAGCTGATCTGTTCGCGTCTGAAACGCAGTACGCTGTTGTTTTAAATCTTGAATGGTCTTCAGCAACTGGTGCTCTGGGAAGATCGTATGAAAGCCGTCACTGCACAAGACAAAAAGATCATTTGCTTGATAAGTGCCTTGTCTAAAATATGGGGCAAGTTTCTCTTCAATCCCCACGCATTGCAACAAGACATGACGCTTCGGATGGGCCGATGCGGCACGCTTTGACAAATGCCCTTGACGCACTTGCTGACTGACCCAAGAGTGATCATCTGTTAGTTGGCTTAACGTTTGATGGGGTGCAAGTGATTCGGTTTCCGGGTCCGTTGGATAGAGTCGATCGGTTTGATTAAACTGATAAGGTCGGATTTTTTCCCAGTGATAAACACGACTGTCCCCAACATGGCCGACAAAATAGCGCCCTTTATACAAGGCTAGCAATGTTAATGTACTGCCAAGCTTTTTGTGATAATATGCCCCATAAGCGATCAGTTTTTGATTTAACGAGTTAAAAGCTTGTGGTAAAGCCTGTTCCAAGTAGATAAACGGGTGCGCCAACTGAAAAAGTGCTACGTGATGTTGGACAAACCATTGATTAAAATAGTCAATGATTGTCTGGCTAGCTAAGTCACCATACTGATAACCACCCATTCCATCTGCAACCAAAGCAAACACCATCTCATCACCCGTTGGGTCTTTGATTATCTGTAACAACATCCGATCTTCGTTTGTTTTTTTTACAGGTCCTTTGTCTGTCGACTGTCCGATTGACCATGTCTGATTTCTTTTTAGCATAATGGCTTAAACTTTCTGAAAGGTATAGTCTATCTTGCCAATGGTCACTTGATCACCATGACGAAGAGGATAGCTTTTATAGGCAACCATCTCATTCCCATTTTTCTTACTGCCGTTTTTTGAACCTAAATCTTTAATCGAATAGCCTTGATCGGTTTGATTAATCTCAAGATGGGTACGCGAGATACCAACAGAATCTTCCATGTAGTTAACACTAGCTGCGTTACGACCAATTAAAAACGGATCTTGACTTATTATAATTTTCTCTGTTTTGCCTTGTCGATTAACCATTAAGTAAGATAAATCCGAAGCCACATCTTCCTCTTCATTTAACAGCATTGTTGCGTTCGGCTGTGACAGCAAGGTCGTTTGGTTCTCTAGTTCTTGAAAATAACGAGCTGGATCAACGGCTGCTTCAGTTGCACCCATTTCTACTTGTGGTTGACTTGGTGGTTCAGCTATTGGCTGAGCTTTTTTTTCTTCTGGCCTTTGCTTAGCTACTGTCCGTTTAGCAACTGCCTTCTCTTGCTGATCAGCTTCATCGGTTTCCTCTATCTTTTTACCTTCATAAATAAAAATGAAGTAAACCGCAACAGCGACAATAATCAGTGATAAACTGGCACTAACATACAACATACTGGCATTAGCGATTTCAACATACACACGCCAGACAATCGCCAACGCGATAACCGCCAAGCATGCAATGATAATCGGGCTCGGTTTTTTCTTTTCACTCGATGTTGATGTTGGCGTTGTTTTTTGATTGGCCCCTTTATTAGGAGCTGGTGTGTCTTGTTTAGGCTGAATGACAGACTTCGGCTTTGGTTTCGGTGCTTCCTTAGGCTGTTGAGGTTTTTGCTGGACAGTTGGCGTTGGACGCAAAACTGGCTTTGGTGTCTGCACCGGATCAACTGTAGGCTGATTCCCTTGGCTATGCTCGGTTGTTTGTAGATGCTTTAACTTCGCCTTTAGTTCTTTAACATTAAAGTTCGGGCTTTGCAAATATTGCGTTAGTTGTTGAACGCCTTGACCTGTAAGCTCATCAACAAAACCGACCAAGTAAAACAGCAACGCACGCAATTCCTCTGCTAAAGTTGGCTTTTCTTCTAATTTGGCTAGCGGTAAATAGAGAAGTTCTATTGACTTGAAATCCTTGCCAATAAAAATGAAATCCTGATGAATGGCAAATTGATTTTCCGTTAACATATACTCCTCACTTGCTTCTAGCGCTAATGTAATTTGATACAGTAATTGATAGCAAGCCTGCATCGTGAGCTTGTCTTCCCTTAAACGGTGAGCAAGCATCTTTTTCCCTGTAATGTTGTAATACAACTTCACTTGAAAATCTATTTCTTCAATTTCAATCGGTAGAACCCGTTCAATTTCGTTGGCTTTCAACATATTAACTTGGATACGGACCAGGTCATCACTCGTAATCGGTGCCTGATCTGTGCCACGGATCATCATATAATGACCATTTTGTTGAACGAAATCATAATGTAATCGATAAAGCATTGTTTCAGTCATGAGCTATCCCGTCCTTTTCATTTGAAAATAAATTAGATATATAAAAATATTGTCGTGATTACACCCGGAAGAACGGCGTACATGAACGGGAATTTGACGACATCCTTCTTCATCCACGCTTGAAGATCTTGCTCTTTTTTTGTCCATTTTCCGACAAAAAACGCAACGATTATCGCAATCATCCGCTTAATAAATGGTGTTCGATACAGTAACAAAACGACAGCAATCAATCCAGCAAATAAAATCGAGTACATTAAACTGTACAACGCAAATTCCATACCCGTTAATGCCCCAATCGCACTGAATAACTTCACATCGCCAGCCCCAAGACCTTTTATAAAATAAAGCAACAGTAGTATTATGGTGCTGACAACTAACCCCAAACCTGAGAACAACACGCCATTGATAATGCCATTACGAATAATAAAATAGATAAGTCCAACGATAATACCTGTCCCCGTCAAACGATTGGGAATCTTCTGATAGCGCACATCGAAATAAAATGCAATAGCTATAAAAATGGATAATAAATAGACATTAAACACCATGTATCCTCGACCTCCTTTCTGCTAAGAACCTAACCATGCTCGTTCAACCGCTTTTTTACGCAAGACAAAGGTACGCTCAATAAACGGTATCGGTAAGTCTAACTCGTAAGTCGCGACAATCTCAACATATTTGCTATCTCCGTCAATAATAGGAAGAACTGCTGACTCTACCTCAACATTATCCGCTTCAATAATTTTCATTCTGTCTTCTTCTTCTAAATGACGCTGGACGACATAAGTCAATGCTGAGGCCTGTGCAGAGGAAATTACCCCGCCTGTTGAATCTTTTAGTAACTGTAGCCCTTCACTTCCAAGTGTCTCAACTAACTCTGCTTCAATATGCTGTTGATTATCCTCTAGATCTTTAATAATTTCTTGATATTGATCACCAACAAAACTGGTAACCTTTTCAGTGACCACCTTTACCGGATAAACCTGTGTTGCGATTTGTTTAGCCGTCTCTGAGGTTGCCCGATTTAGTGCAATGTCAGTTAACGCAAACCTCACCATATAAATAAGAAAAACAAGAAACAAAATAAAAATCGGCATAAACACAGCAGCCTCTAACGTCACACTCCCATCTTGCTTACGATACCACCTCATTAATTTGTGCAAAAAACCACTCCTTCCGCCAAACTCCCCTTAGATCATGATGACTAAGCTAAAGCTTTCCTCCAAGTTATTAAGAGAAACTTTGTTATCGATTCGTTTATCACAGATAACCGAACCGATCCCTTTCCACCACAACATTACTCACTGTCTATTTCATCTTCGTAGATTTTCCATTCCTGTACATTACTTGCTGATTCTAAAGCAGTAGAACCAAACGACAAGTCGTATTCTTCTTCAAAACCCAAGTCAAATAATATTTCGCCTTCGATCGATTCGCCAGGGGCTAACTCACCTTCAATATTATCAATCGAAACAAAATCTTTATATCTTCCTGTTCCACCTCCACGCATATTGTGTAGCCTTGCTTGTGAAATTGCATCGTCAGCATTCATCGGTTCATCACCAATATTGGTGATTATTGTATCGATGACAATAAATGTGTCACTATTTGGATTTACAATCGGGTCATCTTCCGTCATCTCCGCTACGTACCTTACCGAAGTCGGCGTCACTTCATAATCACCAAGAATTGTTTCCATCACACCCGTTTCACCTAAGCGTAAATATTCACCATCCGATCCCGCTTCAGTTGAATCTGAATCATTTTCCATATCCTCACTTGCACCTTGATCGTCATTGTCTTCTTGTTGCTCTGCTGCCTCATCAGTCGTTTCTTCATCTTGTTCACCCGACTGGTTGCCACATGCCACTACGACGATCAATACACTTAAACTTAAAAGTAAGACTACTAGTTTTTTCATCTATTTAAACCCTCTCTAATACACCACTATGATTTAACATTCACTGTTGCTGATGACTTATCATCATGAATCGTTTCATGTTTATAATCACTTTCGCCCTTCAAAATTTCTGCAAACAAATTATCTTCGTCATAAGTAACATCGAAACATAGAATCTCAGAAGCTACAGAATGAGACATGTATATAAATTTATCATGTTCTATAAATATATGTTTTTCTTCATCAAATTCTTCAACAACATTTAGATCTAGAAGAACATCATTTACATCAATTACTCTAAGGTCTAATTCAAGCACTTATCCTTCTTCCTCATTTTTTAAATTTAGTTACTTATTACCTATAATGATTAATTTAGATTCATCGATACCATCAACCGTTAGATACAATTCTTGATTAGGACCAATAACGACATCACCTGCACCAGAAAGTGGTAAATCAAGTGTCCATTTCCTTTCACCTGAACTGTCAAATGAGTATACCCTTGATTGACTTGCGAAATAAGAATCCCCATTCGAATCGACTACAATGCCTCCAAAACTTCTTTCAGCATCGGCTTGCCACACTTCATTACCATCCAAATCAAAAGCGTATAAATTAGGTAAGAAGAGACCAATAATTAAACCGTCTCCTGACAAAGCTAATCCGTTATAACCTGAAAAATAAGTTGTTTGATCTTCATCTTCATCGACTTCAACATCCCAAATTAAATCTCCGTCAGGACTGAAAGACATTAAGCGATCACCATGAGCAAAATAGAGACTACCATCGTCTGCTATTAATACATTAGATTGATCATTCCCCATCACTCGATCTAAACCTTCCTCCCACAAAACATCTCCATTTAAGTCAAGTGCCATGATGCCTGATCGGCTTTTGACAAATAAACGATCTTCAGAAATGGCAGGATTAGAAATATCAGGTTTGTCTTCGTCTCCATATTCCCATTTAACCGATCCATCTGGGTTAATCGCAATGATTTGACCATCATGCGTAAGGTAAGTTACACCTTCCGAGTCAATAACCTGTGGCCAGGGCTCATGATTGGCAAGATTACTTTCAAGTTCGTAGACAAAATCCATTTCTCCTGTTTCTTTATCTAAACCAGCAACTTTGCTATCTTCCAGCATACCGATTAACCGATTATTAGTATCTAATGAAGGCGAAAGAATCGCACTGTTTCCAGGAATTACATCGTATTCTTGGTGATAACGAGTTCGCTCCCAAAGGATTTCTCCCTCTCTGTTCATCGCATAATAGCCATCAATTTCTCCTTCATAAGATCCTGTTTCTTCATCACTTTCATTAACTTTGAAATAGAAGTTCCCATCAGCATCTACAATGGGTTCTGATTTTTCACTAAGACTATGAATGCGACCTGGCAATTCAAACGTTTGTTTTATTTCAGGTTCATCGACTCCTTCAAATCTCGATTGTCGAGTCCACCCTACTTGCGTGGGATGAATGGCGTTTTCATCATAACCACCTGTGGCAAAACCACCAATCCCCTCATTCACATCAAAAGTGCCAATATCTTCAGGTATACTTCCTAAGTCACCACCACTGTCATCTTTATATTCAGTTTTATTAACCGATTGATCATCACATGCTGCTAAAACTGTTAATATAGTTAAAACCAAACCTAAAACCTTTAAATTTTTATTCAATTTACTTCCACTCCTTTTTAATATAAAAAATAGGCGTTTCTTTCAAACGAAAACGTATTACCATCAATATTCTCCTCTAATACACCACTATGATTTAACATCTGGTTGATTTCAGGGACAAACAATTATGGCTCCAAACTGATTACTTCACCAGATACATACGTCATTTCTTCTACATTGGGACGAAACAATGGGGCGATTCGACGTCGTAAAAAGTTTAAGGATCCAAGTATAAGAAAAACTGACTGATTCGCTAAAAATAAGCGAATTCGTGTTTTTTTAATGTTAATTGAATACCTTTATCCTGCTCAACCACCTCGCCGATTCTCCTGAAACCCGCATCACTACCCAATTCGGAATTAATTCAAACGCAAGTCAGCAAACCAGGATATTCGATCCCTTTCCGATACAGCCTACCCTCTCCAGATGCATCGGAAAAGGATTGATATCCTTTTCCACCACGACATTACTCACTGTCTATTTCATCTTCATAGATTTTCCACTCTTGTACATTACTTGCTGATTCTAAAGCAGTAGAACCAAACGATAATTTATACTCTTCTTCAAAACCTAATTCAAATAACATTTCACCTTCGATTGATTCACCAGGTGCCAATTCGCCTTCGATGTTATCAATAGAGACAAAGTCAGTATATGGGGCTCTCCCACCTCCACGTACATTGTCCAGCCTTGCTTGTGAAACTGCATCGTCAGCATCCATTGGTTCATCACCAATATTGGTGATCGTTGTATCGATGATAATAAACGTATCACTGCCTGGAGTTATATAAGGATCATCTTCCGTCATCTCCGCTACGTACCTTACCGAGGTCGGAGTGACTTCATAATCACCCAGAATCGTTTCCATTACACCGGTTTCACCTAGACGTAAATACTCATCATCTGATCCCGCTTCAGTTGAATCTAAATCATCATCTTCTTCAACATCATTTTCTGTATCATCACTTAGACCTTGATCGTCATTGTCTTCTTGTTGCCCTGTTGGTTGATTA
>NZ_JH976434.1:895539-897170 GCF_000306965.1 Amphibacillus jilinensis Y1
CATTACGATTAAACTTAAAAATGTAACTGTTAATTTTTTCTTCAATTTTATTCCACTCCTTTTTTAATAAGAAAAATGGGCATTTCTTTCAAATGAAAACGTATTGCCATCTATATTACCCTCTAATACACCACTATGATTTAACATTTGAGCAATTTGAGGGACGAACAATAACTGCTTTGAACTGGTTACTTCACCAGAGACATACGTCATTTGTTCTACATTGGGACGAATAACCTTTTAACAATGGGGTCGATTCGACGTCGTAAAAAGTTTAAGGATCCAAGTATAAGAAAAACTGACTGATTCGCTAAAAATAAGCGAATTCGTGTTTTTCTAATGTTAATTGAATACCTTTATCCTGCTCAACCCCCGCACCGATTCTTCTAAAACGCGCATCACTACCTGATTCGGAATTAATTCAAACACAAGTCAGCAAGCCAGGATATTCGATCCCTTTCCGACACACCCTAGCCTCTCCAGATGCATCGGAAAAGGATTGATATCCTTTTCCATCACAACATTACTCACTGTCTATTTCATCTTCATAGATTTTCCACTCTTGTACATTACTTGCTGATTCTAAAGCAATAGAACCAAACGACAATTCGTATTCTTCTTCAAAACCCAAGTCAAATAACATTTCGCCTTCGATCGATTCGCCAGGGGCTAACTCACCTTCAATATTATCAATCGAAACAAAATCTTTATATCTTCCTGTTCCGCCTCCACGCATATTGCGTAGCCTTGCTTGTGAAATTGCATCGTCAGCATTCATCGGTTCATCACCAATATTGGTAATCATTGTATCGATAACAATAAATGTGTCACTATTCGGATTTACAATCGGATCACCTTCCGTCATCTCCGATACGTATCTTACCGAGGTTGGCGTGACTTCATAATCGCCAATAATCGTTTCCATCACACCGGTTTCACCTAGACGTAAATACTCACCATCTGCCACTGTTTCATTTGAATCTAAATCATCTTCTTCCTCAACATCATTTACTGTATCATCATTTAGACCTTGATCGTCATTGTCTTCTTGTTGCCCTGTTGGTTCATTAGCCGTTGTTTCATCTTGTTCATCCGACTGGTTGCCACACGCCACAACAAATACCATTACGATTAAACTTAAAAATGTAACTGTTAATTTTTTCTTCAATTTACTTCCACTCCTTTTCTAATAAGAAAAATGGGCATTCCTTTCAAACGAAAACGTATTGCCATCTAATACACCACTATGATTTAACATTTGGGCAATTCGAGGGACAAACAGCAATTGCTTTGAACTGGTTACTTCACCAGATACATACGTCATTTGTTCAGTCATTTTAATTCCCTTTTTTTTCTCTATCATCGCACCTATTCTTCTGAAACCCGCATCACTACATGAATTCAAACGTAAGTCAGCTAGCCAGGATCTTCGATCCCCTTCCGATCCACCTCAATAATTTAAGATGGATTGGAAAAGGATCGATATCCTTTTCCGTCACAACATTATTCACTGTCTATTTCATCTTCATAGATTTTCCATGTCAGTTCATTGCTCATGGATTCTAATTCAAGTGAACCGAACGATAAGTGATATTCTTTTCCGAAATTTAAATCAAATACCATTTCACCTT
>NZ_JH976434.1:897439-1021796 GCF_000306965.1 Amphibacillus jilinensis Y1
TTGCCACACGCCACAACAAATACCATTACGATTAAACTTAAAAATGTAACTGTTAATTTTTTCTTCAATTTACCTCCACTCCTTTATATGAAAAATGGGCGTTCCTTTCAAACGAAAACGTATTGCCTTCAATGTCCCCTTCTAATACACCACTATGATTTAACATTTGAGCAATTTGAGGGACGAACAGTAATTGCTTTGAACTGGTTGCTTCACCAGATACATACGTCATTTGTTCAGTCATTTTAATTCCCTTTTTTTGCTCTATCATCGCACCTATTCTTCTGAAACCCGCATCACTACATGAATTCAAACGTAAGTCAGCTAGCCAGGATCTTCGATCCCTTTCCGATACACCCCAACACCTCCAGATGCATCGGAAAAGGATTGACATCCTTTTCCACCACTAAATTACTCACTGTCTATTTCATCTTCATAGATTTTCCACTCTTGTACATTACTTGCTGATTCTAGCGCAGTAGAACCAAACGACAATTCGTATTCTTCGTCGAAAATCAAGTCAAACAATATTTCGCCTTCCATCGATTCACCAGGGGCTAACTCTCCTTCGATATTATCAATTGAAACATTACCCCTATGTGAACCTGTTCCACCTCCATCCATATCGCGTAGCCTTGCTTGAGAAACCGCATCGTCAGCATTCATCGGTTCATCACCAATATTGGTGATTTTTGCATCAATGATAATAAACGTATCACCCCCTGGGGTTATATAAGGATCATCTTCCGTCATCTCCGCTACGAACCTTACCGAGGTCGGCGTGACTTCATAATCACCAATAATCGTTTCCATTACACCCGTTTCACCTAGGCGTAAATACTCGCCATCTGATCCCGTTTCAGTTGAATCTAAATCATCTTCTTCCTCAACATCATTTTCTGTATCATCACTTAGACCTTGTTCGTCATTGTCTTCTTGTTGCCCTGTTGGTTCATTAGCCGTTGTTTCATCTTGTTCATCCGACTGGTTGCCACATGCCACAACAAATACCATTACGATTAAACTTAAAAATGTAACTGTTAATTTTTTCTTCAATTTACTTCCACTCCTTTATATGAAAAATGGGCGTTCCTTTCAAACGAAAACGTATTGCCTTCAATGTCCCCTTCTAATACACCACTATGATTTAACATTTGAGCAATTTGAGGGACGAACAGTAATTGCTTTGAACTGGTTGCTTCACCAGATACATACGTCATTTGCTCTGTTAACTTAACACCTTTATCACAGATAACCGTCCGTAAAACACCACACTCTTAGTAAAGCGCATATTTTAAGCGATTGAGGTGGGGTAACGGACGCTAATGCCCTGATTCATTCAACTAACCATATAAAGCAGGCATCAATGTTTGGGTTCAGAAATAAAAACAATCTTTAGTGATGATAATTTATTTCAACTTCAAAACCTAACATAATTCTTATTAGTGTCATAGACTATTAATCCAACCCTTCCGTATACATCTAATAACTTTAGATGTATACGGAAAGGAAGGTAGAAGTTTAACTTCCCTTCCTGATTATCACTCTATTTCTTCAGCCTCAAAGCGCCAACGCACCGCATTACTCATAGAACTAAGAGCCGTTTCACCAATCGATAATTCATAAGTATCTTCTACTGAATAATTAAACAAAAATTGACCAGACACTTCTTCTCCTGGATGAATATCATCTTCAAAGTTTTCAATTGAATCAAATGTAACAGATGGTGCGATTCCCCCCCCTCTAACATTATGGAGCCTAGGATGTAAAAGATCTTCACTAGGAATTGTCTCATCACCAATGTTCGAAATAGTCATATCTACAATCACAAAAATATCATTACTTGGCTTTCTCTCATCCACCTCTTCTACAAATCGAACAGCTGTAGGTGTTGCTTCAAAATCACCTACTATAGTCTGTAACACGCCAGTCTCCCCTAGACTTAGTAACTCATCACTTGTAGAAGGGTCTGATGAGCTAGTATCTTCATCAGAAGTGGAAGCATTATCATCTCCATCAGTATCGATTTCATCAGATGAAGATTCTCCCTGGTTAATCTCATTTTGATCAACCTCTTCTTCAGGTGAATTATTACCACATGCCGTGACCAATAAAGTCACCATCATTAATATTAGTAAATACAACATTTTTTTCATTTTTTTAACACTCCTCATTATTTAATAAGAAAAATGGGCATTCCTTTCAAACGAAAACGTATTGCCATCTATATTGCAATCTAATACACCACTATGATTTAACATTTGGGCAATTTGAGGGACAAACAGCAATTGCTTTGAACTGGTTACTTCACCAGATACATAGGTCATTTGTTCTGTTAACTTAACACCTTTATCTTGTTCTATTACTGCACCTATTCTCCTGAAACGCGCATCACTGCTTGGATTCATAAATAAAAATACTCGCAGATAATCATGATAATTAAATTCTATAATGTCTTTTAAAATGTTTGGCATTATAGGTATGGTTAAGCCTTCACCAATATCAGATACATCTTGTATTGAAGTAACTAAAGAGTACTTTAAAGCCGCTAAAAACACAGCAAGCGGATGTGTTGCGCCTCGGACGATTGGATGTTTAAATGCATCAATAAAGTTAAGCGCAAAGCGAATGGCGAATAGTTGCGCTAAGGCTGCTGAGTAATTTGCAGCTGGTTCGTGAATCCCGTAAATAATATATTCAACTTGGCGGTTTTCGTATTTAAAGTCTTCAGCGTTTCCTAACGGCCCTATTGGTTCTGCACTTTCAAAGTACATTAAAATATATTCGTTAACATAAAGCTTATCTCGTCCGGCTAGTAAGGCATCGCCTAAGTCACTAAACAAGGTGTCGAGGAGTCCCATCGCATCTTTCGCGCTGTTACTTGAGTCGCCACTAAAATCAATGTTGGCTCCTGCTGCTCCTTCGGCATAAGCTTCGTAGCTTTCGAGAATAACAGCAAGTTCATCGTATACCGACTCAGACAAAAGGTCATCGAAATCGTTTAACATCTCAAATATTTTATTATTATCTTTTTCAGCCCCTTGACGGTTCTCCTCTTCTTCATCTGTCTTTTGTTCAAAGTCTTTTCTTTCGTCTGTTAGATGATCACTGCCCTCAGCTGTTGATGTGCTGGCAGCTTCGGCTGCGTCTTTTAGCTGGCTATGACGCTCCTCCAACGATGATTTGCTGACATTATCAATATTTCTTTTAATGGGTCTAAGTTGACCTTTAACACCGTCAAATGCGTCTAAAGCTTGATCAAGCGGTTCTTTAATTTGATCGAAGTAGTCTGGTTCATAAGGGTAATCCTTTATCTTTTCCATTTCTTCTCGCATATCTTTGACTGCTTGATCTAAATCACCAGTGTCTGTTGGTGATTCGCCTTCGATCTGCATGGCATCACCATAGTTTTCATTGCTTTGTTTTTCTGCTTTTTCGATGGCGTCAATAATCTTTTGATTTTCTTCTTTAGCGATTTTGATCGAATTGCTGATTTCTTCAAGATCAGCGATGATGCCGTCTGCTAGCTTGTGCATTTGATCGGCCTTGTCTTCAGCATTTTTTTTAAATGCTTTTTGATCTTTTTTTTCTTGCTCGATTTCAGCATCGTTATCATCAATTGATGCTTGATTGCTGTCCAAATCAGCTTCAACTTCTTCCAATTCTTCTTCTAAAGATTCAAGCTCATCTTCTAACGCTTCCTTGTCATCATCGTCTTCTTCCTTATCGATATCATCTTCAATGTCTTCTATTAGCTGTTCTAGTCGATCTTTTCTTTGCTCTAGACGGTCATTTTCATCTTCAAGTGAGTCATTTTCATCTTCTAGGCGTTCGATCCGATCAGGCGCATCTAAGTATGTTTCGAAGTGATAAACGATATCCGAGAAGTTGTTGACTTCTGGATATTGACTATAATCAGTTGCATGCATACTGTTTTTAAATGTTTCCAAACGTTCGTTAATCCCTTGTTCACGTTTGTCACCGCCATTAAGGAAGTCCTCACTTTTATCAAGGAGTTCCTCACGATCCTCAAATGGTTGTTGCACCTTTTCAGCGATGTCAATAAATTCTGAGGCACTTTGCATCGCTTCAGCAAGGAAACTAAAGTTATCAATAAGGTGTGTTGAAATCTCGACAGGTGCTTTGTATTTCATTTCCTCAAGGATTTGATGCTCAAGAACATTGACATCTGCGAGCGGACGACTTGCGCTTAAGCTGAAGTCGTCTAGGCTGGGTTGGATGTAATTAAAATATTGATCATCCGCCTCGACTTCAAGGTTAGCTTGAAGCACTTCATTAAAAATAGCTTGTGCGTCACTTTCTTCAATGCCGAACAGGCCATATTCTCTTAGTTCACTACTATGGCCAGCTAATGCTGAGCGAACAGCGCTTTGCAGGGCGTATTCGGTCTGTTGTTCAACGGCTAGGATTCTAGCATAATCAATTAAAATCGCATTAAAAGCAAATA
Organism: Amphibacillus jilinensis Y1; assembly: GCF_000306965.1. GTDB lineage: Bacteria > Bacillota > Bacilli > Bacillales > Amphibacillaceae > Amphibacillus_C > Amphibacillus_C jilinensis. Next base: position 901,908 of record NZ_JH976434.1, read on the forward strand.
CGATCGCTGTAATTAAAATAAAAAATAGTGAAACAGACCCTTTAGGATCTTGTTTAAATTTGGTCAACCACCTCTTCACATTCTATCCCCCTCCTAGCAGTCACAAGTCTATATTACTTCTTCTTTGCGTTAAATATTTTCTCTCCATAGTGAATAATAAAATCTGTCATGCGAATGACTTCAACAGGGTCTTTCACAGCAGCATAGGCGGTGACCTCAAAACTACCATTCATAATTAAGTCAGCAACAAGATCAGGTACTTTAAGGTCACCGGTGACAGTCACTTCAACTTGGGGATTGATTGAAGCAAGGTTAGGTGGTTCTATGGTCACATTTGCGCTTGGCAACATACCAGGTGCTTCCTCGTTTGCCCGCTCAACTTTACGACCTGAGGTACCCCCAATTGTTTCATTTTGAAATACTTTTTTAATCAGGTCTTGTCCAATCGCATTGGTTCGCCAATAGAGACCATCGCTTGTCATTGACGTATATTGTTCAATGTCAAATTCCCCTGTGTAGAAATCCTTGTAACTATTATCCCAACTAAAAGCAACGCGTTCTGCGATTAAGTGAGCCCGTTGATAAATGACGACTTGTTCATAAATAACTAGACTAAATAAGATCAGGGCAATCGTCATCACAAAAATACCAGGAAAAATCAGTGTTGTTTCCAACGTGAACATTCCTCGTTCTTCTCGTTTCAGTTTTTCCAAGAAAACTCGCATACGTTCGTTCCTTTCTAGACATATATCTACCTAATCACCACCAGGTAACTGATTACCGATATTATCAAGCAATCCATCAACCCAAGATGTCAACTGTTCTCTGAATGTCAGTGCTACAGCAACCAATACAACAATAATTAGCAGGATTTCTAATGTACCTAACCCTTCCTCATCCTTGATAAAGCTTAGAAATTTAACATATAAGTTATTCATATTTGTTTCTCCTCTCGATTGTGATTAATTATATTTATTAGTTAAAGCAACTGTGTTGCTGAACTAAACTTAAAAAATACTTATTGCCGGAAAAGCAATGACTAGAAGAATCGCGGCAAAGATAAGTATCATAGGAAACACTAGTTTTGATGAAGCTTGTTCACCACGTGTTTTTGAAATGACTTTTCTTTTTTCCCAAAGTGTATGAGCCAGTTCTCGTAATGACAAGGAAAGCTGGTCACCACCGCGACGGTAGTTTAATAGAATTGTTGTGGTAAAGGCTGACACCTCTTGAACGCCACAACGTTTACTGAACGCTTCCATCGCTTGATTAAATGATTCACCATTTTGAATTTTTGTAACACTTTCTTTCAGTTCCTGATAAAGCGGATTACTGTCATGTTGTTTCATCATCGTACAGCGAATCAAGGCTTTTTGGCACGTTTCTCCAGCATTGACTAGCAAGGCAATTTTACTGGCGAATTCAGGTAATTCAAAAATAATTGCTTGTTTACGTAAAGTAACTTTTTCGTCAAGCCTTTTTATCGAAATGGCCGGTAATAAGAGTGCCATCACACCGCCTAACGTCAACATCAGCTCGTCACCGCCATTGACAAGAGCAAGGAAAGAGCCCCCTAATAAGCAAATTAACATGCTTGAGATCAATTCAGCGAGATACATTTTTGTATAAGCTTGCACTTCTCGACCAGCCTGATACAGTGTGGCGACTTTTTGTTGAATCGCAACTAAACGCCCTGACAGCCTATACATGAGTCGTGTCTTATCAATGATGGACAATCCTACAGGTGCTAAAAAGACAAATTGAAATGATTCTTTATAAGGTTCAATAAAGCCCTGGTATGATTTGCCCACCAGTAATAGAGGCAATAGGGCAAGTACCAAAATGACTGCACTAATTATTTGCACCGTATTCATTACTATCACACCTTAATATTCATAATTCGTTGACATAGCCAGAAAGAGCCTAAAATGATCGCTAGGCTAATCGTCATTACGACTGGCCCAAAATTAGCCCATGAGTATAATGGCTTCATGTATTCGGGTGAAGAGTAGCTGAGCATACCAACCATAAGGACAGGGGCTAAAGTAATCGCATTGGATTCGAATTTCTTCTGGGCTACCATGACAGAGATTTCTTGTTGAATTTCAAACTTTTCACTAATCATGGTTGACGTCCGGCGAATCACTTCTATGAGATCTCCACCAGTTCGCTTACAGGTCATAAAGACATCAGTGAAATTCGTAATATCTTCGACACCTGCACGCTTACTGAAATCCTCGATCGCGATTTCTATCGGCTCTCGGTTAGCCACCCGTTTGTTTATGATTTCAAGTTCCTTAATGATCATTGTGTTCGGATCAGGATAAATGAGCGATAAATCCTTGACCACTTCTACAAAAGCATTTTCAATTGAGCGACCAGCAACGAGGGACGTTGATAGTGAAAAAAGTGCCTGTTGAAATTGGCGACTTAATGCATCCTGGCGCTTTTGAATCCGCTGCTTTCGGTAAACTTTTGGAAAGAAAAAGCCAACCGCTGCAAATAACAACGCCATGATAATACTTTGATAAAAGACATAGCCAATAATAAATAGCAATCCACCCGCCATCGTTGCGATAAATCCGTATTCTGCTACCGTATAGCTGTAGGTTCGATAATCGGTCGGACCATTGCCTTTGCCTTTGCTTTTTTCAGGTGATGACAGCGCCTCTGATCGCTTTGTTTTCGCTGGCTTTTCTCCCTTTTTCCGACTTAGTCCGATCAACACGACCGTTAACCCAACAGCCAAACCAATCACAAGGATTAATCCCATCGGTTCACCTCCTTTAAGCGTTATTTAAAGCCCGCAAGTTCTAACTTTGTGGTATTTTTAAGTGAGTGTTCAGTTGGCTCAAGAGATCCAATAATCTTCCCTTGCTCGTCTTCACCCTTTTCAACAAACTGATACAGGGGCTTGATGACAATCTCTCCCGCTTCGACTCCAATTACCTCACTTATCGCGACGACTTTTCTGGAATGGTCACGTAAGCGGGACAGGTGAATCATAATATCAATGGCTGAACTAATTTGTTTGCGAATCACTGGGATCGGGAGGTCAGCACCACTAAGCACCATTGTCTCTAGTCGACTAATCATATCAATGGTTGAGTTAGCATGTCCGGTCGATAATGACCCATCATGCCCTGTGTTCATGGCTTGCAGCATATCTAGCGCCTCCATCCCACGCACCTCACCAACGACCACCCGATCGGGTCGCATCCGTAACGATGACTTGATTAAATCACGGATTGAAATTTCCCCTTTACCTTCTGTATTGGCATTTCTTGTTTCTAGACTAACCAAGTTGGGGATCTTGTTGATTTGTAACTCTGCTGAATCCTCGATCGTAATGATTCGCTCGTCTTCCGGAATAAAGTTGGAAAGCACATTGAGAAACGTGGTTTTACCAGAACCCGTTCCACCGCTAATAAAGATGTTATAACGTGCTTCAATTAGCCGTTTTAAAAAATCCGCCACCTGCTCAGTGATCGACCCTTTGGCTATCAAATCCTCAATCGTTAATGGCTTTTCTGGAAACTTTCGAATCGTCAGCGTCGGGCCTTTTAAAGCAATCGGTGGTAAGACAATATTGACACGCGATCCGTCTTCAAGCCGGGCATCAACAATCGGACTTGATGCATTGACGGTCCGATTGACTTTACCAACAATCATCTGAATAATGTCTTCTAAACGCTCACTGCTTTCAAATTTCATGTCAGAACGACTAATTTCGCCATTTTTCTCCAAGAAAATATCTTGGTGTGAATTAATCATAATCTCAGTCACAGCTTTGTCGTCAATTAAGGGTTGGAGGACATCCAAGCCCCTAAAGGCATTGTAGACCCGCTCAATTAACATCTTCATTTTATTAGCAGTCAGACCTTGTTTACTCGCTTGTTGAAACACTAGCGATTCAATGTAGCGTTTCAACTCATGATCCGACATTTCACTACTTGTATTTAACATCTCTCGCACCTGATCGATTAAATCTTTCGTCAACTCATGATTCATTTAACACCACACCTTGCTTATTTAGCTGAGCAACAAGCTGCTGAATATGTTGATTAAATGCCGGTGCCGACGTCAATTGCTCTCGTTTAACGAGCATCTTCCACTCTGGGACATAAGGAAGAAACGCGGTCACGTTTATGTGATAAGCTTCTAGCCTTGGATCTAGCTGTCCGGTATAGCGGTTAAGCACAAAAGTGACACGATCCTTTAAGCTCGCATCATTGAGTAACGCATGCCATTCTTCAAACAAGTAACTCGTTTTATGGAAGCTATAAAGGTCATAATTGAGTAACCAGTATATCTGATCAGTCAAGCTTAATGCCGCTAATGTACGTTCATTAACGGTGCTATCTAAGTCGATCACAATGTAGCTATATTTATTTAACGCTATTAAAGCTTGGACAAGCACTTTAATATCATTGGCTGATAATTCGTTAACTTCCTCAGCACTCGGTATTAAATTCAAAAAATCAATGGCTGTCGTCTGATCGGTGACCGTATAAGCTTCAATTTGTTCAGGTAACTGTTCTGGATCAGCTTTTATGTAGTAAAGCAGTGGTGATGAAGAGGGCTGATCATCAACATTGAACAAAATTGGAATCGAATTAATCAATTCAAAGTTTAAATAAATAACCTGATGGTTTTGACTAGCAAGCTCTCGAGCTAGACCAAATGCCGTTGTTGTCTTTCCTGTTCCACCTGTCGCTCCGTAAGTTGCGAGCACTTGTGTTGCCGTAGCGGGCTTTTTTTGCTTAGGTTGTGCGCCATTTTTTTCATAATACTGTTTTAATAATTTAGCTAATAGTTGGCCTAATGGCTGATACTTTTTAAATTGGACTTGATCTTCACCTTGCTCTTCTTCAACGAGAAAAAGCACGAGATCAATTGACGCTTGTTGATCTTCTCCCGGTAAAAAATCGTCCGCTGTCAACAAAATGTTAACCGTTTCGTCTAACTGCAAATAGTGGTTAAGAGCTGTTTGTTTTGAGAATAACTTGACATCAAATCGTGATGCATAGTCTGAATTTCTAATATAACGTGCGAATGATTCAATATAAGTGCGATCTTGATCAGCTATGATCAACGAAATTTTTTTAATCGTAATCCCTCCTCCTTCTACAGTTTTCTAACTAAATTACAAATTAAACATCTTGAATTCAAAAAAAAGGCAAGTTTCTAAACCTTTCCTTACTTTACAAACTAAACAGAAAAACCGAAATAGGTTAAAAGTATGTTTTTTTAATAACAAATTTACCATTTGATTCGTTAGTCTCATGGAAAAAGTTTGTTAAATAGACGTTTAGTCGTATGGATTTCCTTATTTATAAGTGATTTTCTTTTAAATGGTATTTTTCTGTTTACTATTGTGGTGGTGATGATAGCGATTTTATATTAGCAGCATCAAGGTGAACTAGGACGTTTGAATGATTACTAGAAAAAAATTAATATAAAAAAGAAAAATTTTTACGTGTTTATTAAAAAATCTTACCCCATGTTTAATTTTAGTATGATTATATGGATTAAGATAACTTCTTACTATTATAATTAGTGCTTGCTCAACCGTTGCTGCTGTCTGGAAATACTTAATTAAGATTTCCCTAAAAAATTTTTATGCTTTCCTAACAAAAAAAAGAAGCTGACTTAGATTACGTCAACTTCTTGATGAAAAGCAGATTAGGCACTTTCCCATTTATCTATTAACTTCACATCTGCTGCTTTTAGCAAGGTGTATACTGGGCAGCGTGACTCTACTTCTGCTTGTAATGTAGCAATCCGCGCTTGCGATTCCGTTGTTGTTACTTTCACTTCAACCGCTATCTCTTCAAAATACGGGCGCACACTGCGATCACCCATAAAACCACGGGGATCGAATACACCTGTTATGTTAAAGCTTAATGCTTGTAAATCAAAGCCAATTTCTTTTGCAACAACATGTGCCGTTACATTTTCACATGAAGCAAGTGAAGCAAGGACATTTTGCATCGGGTTTGGTCCTGTATCTTTACCGCCCATTTGCGCTCCCTCATCTAAAACAACCTGATGTTTACCTGCTTTTGCAGTGATAGCTAACCCTTGATTCTCTGCTTTTACGTTAAATTTCATTTTTTGCATAATTAATGACCTCTTTCTTATTTTAATATTAAGCCTTCATAGCTTTTGTTTGTTGAACATGATCACCTTTGTCTTGAAACCATTGATTTAATGCCACTTTCCCATAAAGGGCTATCCCTTGTTGTTGAACGACAAAGGCTATCGTTACAATGAGCGCTGCTTCTGCACCAAATGAGGTAACAGCTAGGCCTATAGCAATCGATAAATTTCTAAGCACCGTACCGTTTACTAAAGCAATCCCATCACCACGGTTTAAAAATTTCACAGCAAATAATGTACTGACTATAAAATTCATCAGATAAAAAATAATCAGCACAATCGTGGCAATTAATATTAACTCCAAGTTATTAACAATCATGTCTGCACGCGCACTCACACTTACAAAAACGATGTAAAGCATTGCCCAAATACTTAAAGGCGCCAGCATTGGCTTTACACGTGCTTTAAAAGTTTCTGGCGTGTGGTGCTTCATCAATTGCTTAAACGTGATATGGCCAAGGATCATCGGTATAAAAACGACCAACAAGATGGTTTGAAATGTAGCAATAATATCAACCTCAACTAATTGACCAACCATCACCAGTAAATACCATGGTGTTAAAACCGAACCTAGTATTAAACCGAAAACGGTCAGCTTTACAGAAGCCGGAACGTTCCCTTTATGAAGCGCTGTCCAAGAGATAGTCATCCCACTTGTCGGTAATAATGCTGATAAAGCTAATCCGGCAAACATCATCGGATAACTGCTTAATAGCGTTGCGCCTAAGAGATAAGCAATTACCGGTACAATTAAAAAATTGATTAGCATTGAATAAAGCAGGACACGAACATCCTTGATAGTGGTTAACTGTTTGTAATTGAAGCCGATCATCGTTGCATAAATCATAATAATCGTGGCATAAAGAATAGTAGGCTGCAGCACACTTGTGTCGATCATCGTTCCTAGAACAAAGGCAATGACTAATGTTAATGGCACACTAATCATCAAATATTTTTGTGGAAACCGATATATCTGTTTCATTTCACACCTCCTAATTACCCCTCGGGGTATATGAATACTATATGGGGTATTCATAAAAATGTCAAGGGGTTTAATCATTTCACTGCCTTCGCCGAATATATTAGCGGGCTGTCTTGTAAGTAAATAAGGCGATTGCACCCTTTCTCAACAACAAAAAAACAATGTAGCCATTATTGACTACATTGAAAGAAAAATTTTTTAATATGTTCACCATTAAAAATTACTTATAAATAACCTGACAATATCCGTACCTGCGATGACCGTACCTAACAAGCTACCTAAACTCGCAAATAAGACAATTAATAAAACGCGTGTCACTTTATTACGCCAAAAGCCCTTCACTGTGTATACATCTTCATTTAATTGTTCAAAATCTGCCACTTGTGGTTTATGGAAATAGGCTTGAACCAAACCCGCTAAAATCCCCACACCTATCAAAGGGCTTAATGATGTAATAGGGGCGGTGATAAAAGCGATCAAAATAGCTAAAGGATGACCAAAGCCAATAGCTACACCAATCGCAGAGAACGTCCCATTCCATAATAACCAACTTTGCATTTGTTGGATACCTACATCTGTATTCATCATAAACGTTGCGACCATCATAGCGATAATGGCTAATGGAATCAACCAACCGACATACTTTGGCCAATTTGATTTTTTAGGAACTTGGGTCAATTGTTTTAAATCTTGCGTCTTTCCAAGTTCTCTTCTTATCCCTGGGACATGGGCTGCTCCTAGTACAGCAACAACCTTCTCACCAGGTGCTGTTTTTATTTTTTCAGCTAAATATTGATCGCGCTCATCAATTAATGGTTTCTTTAAACGGGGAAAATATGTCGTAAACTCACTTAGAATACTATCAATCGAATCTTGGCTTTTCATCTTTTCTAATTCTTCTTCTGTGATCGTTTCATTAGAAAATATCCCCGCTAACACTTGTGAAAGCAATAGCATTTTCCCCTTAAACCCAACACTTCCCCAAACTCTTGCAAACGTCACTTGAATATGACGATCTGCCAAAACAAGTTTGGCACCATGTTCGTCTGCTGATTCAATTGCTTGAATCATTTCTTGCCCAGCCTCAATATTAAATTGTTTTGCAATTCTTTTTTGAAAAGAAGAAATCGCTAAGTTCATTAATAATAACGTTGTTTTTTTCTCTTTAATCACTTTAAATATATCCATATCTCTCCATCTATTACCATCCATGATCGATCGATATCTCTGTTCATCTAACTCTACACAAACAGCATCAGGTTTTTCTGCTTCAATCACTGCTTTTACTTGTTCAGCGCTATGCTTGGAAACATGTGCTGTACCAATTAATATCAACATTTTCCCATCTTGTTCAACACGAATAATATGGTTTTGCTGTTCATCCATTTTAGTACCTTCCTTCAAAAATTCTCTAACCAACAGTATAACGTAATTTTATCAGAAAGGATATCAATAATATAGTAGGCTACATAGTTAAGTGAATCAAGAAATAGTGCCCGTTAGCTCCCACCTAAACAAATAAGCGCTCTTCACTTTTTTAAGACGGGCGTTTTACGGACACTTTTTTATGATAAGTATCGGTACAGCTTTGTTACGCTCTCTTGAACCATTTATGAGTAATGAATTTCTCAAGTTCAACCACTACAAAGACAAATAGTCCAATCAGAATCGGGAAAAGCCAATATTGAGCTGAAATCGGGTGTAAACCAAGTGCCGTACTTAGAAACGGTAGATAAGTTACAGCTAATTGAATGACAATCAGTATAGCCGAAACAAGAAATGCTGCTTTGTTGGAAAAGAAATCACGATTTAAAGCAAAACGACGTTCATTTCTAACATTAAACAGGTGAAAAAGCTGAGCAAAAACAAGCGCGTGTAAGGTTACCGTATTGACTTCTTCCATGGTATAAGTTGTCGCATTTCTCAGCATATCAGCATTCATTATCATAATAGACATCCCAATCAATAACGAAACAAAGATTATTCTAAATATATAGTAGTTACTTAAAAGCCGAGCATCTGCATCTCTAGGTGGCCGTTCCATCGTTCCTTCTTCGAGCTTTTCAAAAGCTAATGCTAATGCGACAGTCACAGCGGTTACCATATTAACATAGAGGATTTGAACAGGTGTTAAAGGCATTTCCATCCCAATGATAAGCGCAGCTAATACTAAAAAAGCCTCCGCTCCATTTGTTGGTAAAATGAAGAGTATAGTCTTTTTCAAATTATCGTATACTCTTCTTCCCTCTCTTACCGCATTAACAATCGTTCGAAAATTGTCATCCACTAGCACCATCTCAGAAGCCTCTTTAGCCACTTCCGTTCCTTTTATACCCATGGCAACGCCAATATCAGCCCGCTTTAATGCAGGTGCATCATTAACACCGTCCCCAGTCATTGCACTGATATGGTGATTTTCTTGCAACGCCTTTACAAGTTGAAGTTTATTCTCAGGACTTGTACGCGCGAATACGTCTGACGTGCCAACAGCTTGTTGTAGAGCTTGATCATTCATTTGATCCAGTTCACGGCCTTCAATAACATGGTCATTATCGGTAATACCCATTTGCTTTGCAATCGAAATTGCTGTCTCCTTATGGTCACCTGTTATCATTTTCACCTGGATACCCGCTCGCTTACATTCCCTAACCGCTTCAATTGCTTCTTCCCTTGGAGGATCCATTATCCCAGCTAACCCTAACATGTCCAACCCTTCACGCAGATCATCATGATCAATCTGCTCTTTGGCAAAGTCAACATGTTTAACAGCTGCGCCAATAACCCGCTCCCCTTTCCTTGACCGTTTAAGCATCTTATCTTCCCAAAGTTGACGTTCCTTTGATCCTTCTTGAAGTCCAGCCATATCAAATAAACGATCAGGGGCTCCTTTGACATAGATCTTCTTTTGCCCATTTTCTTCTACTAAACCCGCCATATACTTATATGAAGAATCAAAAGGAATTTTAGATAGGATGTCTAGCCGATCAATTTTATCATCCGCTTTTCTAGCTAATGTAACGAGACAACCTTCAGTCGGCTCACCACTAATCACCCATTCGCCTTCTTCATTTTCACGCAATTCTGTGTCATTAATGGTTAGCACACTTGTAAGGAATTGGCGGAGCGCTTGATCTTCTTTTACGGATACTTCCTCACCCATTTCTGTGATCTCCCCTTCAGGCTTATAACCTGTTCCCGTTACCGTTAAATCTCGTTCTTGCAAAGCTATGGCTTGTACCGTCATTTCATTTTTGGTAAGTGTCCCTGTTTTATCTGAACAAATAACCGTAACAGCTCCTAAAGTCTCTACAGATGGAAGGGTACGCATAATCGCATGGTTTTGGGCCATTGATTGAACACCTAAAGCTAAAATGATCGATAGAATTGCCGGTAATCCTTCGGGGATGGCTGCCACTGTTAAACCAATCACAGACAACAGCAACTCCCCCCACTGATAATCATGAAACAGCATGCCAAAAGCAAATAAGACGATTGCCAGTATTAAGATGACAACTGAGATCATTTTTCCAAATTGCGCCGTTTGTTTAAGTAATGGGGTTTGAATCTCTTCAACCTCTGCAATGGAGGTGTTTATTTTTCCTATCTCAGTGTGGACACCCGTTTCAACCACAATACCGCGTCCAGAGCCTGAGGCGACTGATGTACCGGAAAATGCCATGTTCAATCGATCACCGAGCACCGTATCTTCCGGTAACGGCTCTATGTTTTTTTCGACTGATGTTGATTCTCCTGTCAATGGAGACTCTTCAATATTTAAATTATCTGCGGAGCTAAGACGGATATCAGCAGGAATCTTATCACCAGCCTTGAGGATGACGAGATCTCCAGGTACTAATTGATTTGAAGGTAGATCAATACGTTCTCCGCCTCTGATTACTGTTGCTTGTAAAGACAACATCTTTTTTATACCTTCTAACGCTTTTTCTGCTTTATTTTCTTGAATATAGCCAATCATGGCATTAATAATCGCTACTAAAAGAATAACAACGGTATCGATGTAATGTCCTAAAATTAGCGTAATCACTGCAGCGACTAACAAAATATAAATAAGTACATCATGAAAATGGCGAATAAACTTTAACCATTCCGCATCCTTCTTGGCTTCTGGCAATTCATTCGGCCCCCATTTTTCATGTAACGATGATATAGCACGGGGTTGCAAACCGTTTTTGACATCTGTATCTAGTTGTTTTTCTATATCAGTAATTGTTAAGCTAAACCACTTCGTATCCATTAAATTAACAACTCCTTTCATACTAATATGGGCTTATTTGAACATTATAATTATTCCACCTTTATCCACAACGAAAACCCACTTATATGCTTGTGATTCGAAATGTCAGATCACATAACAATGACCAGAAATTCACCCTCACTATCGATAATTATAAAATCGCATAATTTTATAATTACAATCACATTTTTGCATAAAAACAGATCAGATAGGATATCTCTATTATTTAAGTAGATAACATATTATTGAAAAACCTCGTTTACTACATTTCGTTTACAACTTTTTTAAATTTTCAAATCCAAATTTTGTTTAGTAAACCTTGAATCATCTCTATATAAGAATGCTTTAATACTTGTTTTATATTGTTAATTAACCTGACATTCGTTACACTTGTCTATAATAATGATGTTCAAAATTATTTGATAATTTAGATACATAAACTCGAAAGGAGCTTGACCATGTCCAGCAATGTTGCATTAAATTATGTTAACGATGTTTATCATACTGTGAAGAAGAGAAATCCAAATGAAAAAGAGTTTCAACAAGCAGTTAAAGAAATTCTTGATTCATTAGTACCCGTGTTTGAAAAAAATCCATCCTATATTGATCACGCCATCCTAGAGCGCATGGTGGAACCTGAACGTATTATTTCATTTCGCATTCCATGGGTCGATGACGAAGGTGATGTTCATGTGAATAGAGGCTTTCGTGTGCAATTTAATAGTGCAATCGGACCTTATAAGGGAGGCTTACGCTTCCACCCGTCTGTTAATGCGAGTATTATTAAGTTTTTAGGATTTGAACAAATCTTTAAAAACTCGCTTACCGGTCAACCAATTGGTGCAGGTAAAGGGGGCGCTGATTTTGATCCAAAAGGAAAGTCTGATAATGAAATTATGCGCTTTTGCCAAAGCTTTATGAGTGAGTTAGCTAAACATATCGGACCAGACACCGATGTACCTGCTGGTGATATCGGTGTTGGCGCTAGAGAAATCGGCTATTTATTCGGTCAATACAAGAAGATGCAAGGAAGCTTTCAAGCGGGTGTTCTAACAGGAAAATCTTTTGAATTTGGAGGCAGCTTAGCTAGAAAGGAAGCAACTGGCTACGGAACCGTTTACTTCGTTCAAGAAATGTTAAAAGGAAAGAATGACGATTTTAATGGTAAAACAGTTGTCGTTTCTGGATCAGGAAATGTTGCCATCTATGCTATTGAAAAAGCAACAGAACTTGGTGCAAAGGTCGTTGCCTGCAGTGATTACAATGGCTATATATATGATAAAGATGGCATTAACCTTGATACCGTTAAGCGATTAAAAGAAGTAGAACGCAAAAGAATTAAAGAATATCTTTCAGAACACCCAAATGCCCAATACAGTGAAAAATCCGAGGAAATCTGGACGATTCCTTGTGATATCGCCTTACCATGTGCCACTCAAAATGAATTAGATAAAGATGCGGCCAACACCTTAATTGAAAATGGCGTAATCGCCATCGGTGAAGGTGCAAATATGCCTTGTACGACAGAAGCAGTTGATTTGTTTATTGAAAAATCAATTTTGTTTGGTCCTGGAAAAGCAGCAAATGCGGGTGGTGTTGCTGTCTCAGCACTAGAAATGGCACAAAATAGTGCTCATCTTTCTTGGAAGTTTGAAGAGGTTGATGAAAAGCTTCAGGATATTATGAAAGATATTTACCGAAATAGCGTTAAAGCGGCCGAAGAACATGGCAAGTCTGGCAACCTTGTTGTAGGTGCTAATATTGCTGGCTTCTTGAAAGTCGCAGATGCTATGATTGCTCAAGGGGTTATTTAATGAAAAGAGGTTGCTTAAACGCAACCTCTTTTACTATATCATGTCTCTTTACGATTTCTTTCTATAGGCTATCAATTTAAACCTCTGTTGCTTGATGGTAACGTTCTCGCTAAAACTTATTCAGTAAACACTTCATCCAAATGCAACGTTAATAAATTTAACGATTGATCAACATTAGGTTGCTTAATCACATTAAATAAGGCGAACGATTTTAACGACTTCATGCCAATAAAAGCATGTAAACGATGCAGGTGAAATAAAGCTTCATCAACAGACTTCCCCTCAAAGAAACCACCGTGCGTTAAGAATTGATCTGCTGGTGCATTCCACGTTGTAGATAACATATAATGTTTATTTACCATCAAACCGCCTTGACCATAGTGTTGGTGACTCTCAAAAAACACCCCCGATTTTAAAACTTGATCAAAATACGTTTTTAATTTTCCCGGAATACTAAACCAATAAATAGGTGTTTGATAAATAACACAGTCTGCCCATTTGAATTTTTCTTGTTCTTCTTCAATTAAGTAACCGTCGTCTATAATTGTGAGCTTAACCTCATGTGACAATGTAGATTCCAAAAAAGATTTCATATGTTCTGTTAACGTTCGATTTAACCTTCCTTTACTGTTCGGATAAAATTGGTGCCCATTAATAATTAAAATGCGTTTCATGTTGATTTTCACTCCAGTCCGTTATGCTATATTAAGATTATGCAGTAGCCGGTAAAAATATGATTCCTATAATACTTATTATATAGATCGGAATTATGTGTTATAATAACCGTATGGACAACTTATTTTCTCTAGTAGCTATTGTTTGTACATATATAATTCATAATTGGAGTGATTAATATGAAAGGTACGCCTATTATTGATTTTAGAAGTTTAATGCTTATTATTTTTATTATTATTTTCATTATCATTATTTTATAATGATATATTTCTTCCCCATGCTTTAAAACCTCACTTCTCTCTTTCTCTCTTATCCTGCAAAGAAATATAGCTAATGCTATTTTAAATTAATTCGACATCATATATAATATGGTTAATCTATTTAATCAAAAATATCAAGCGGTTGCACAAAAAAGTTAAACGCTATCATTTTATTTGTTTAACTTAGCAACTTAAACGACTATTTTCGACCTGACTCATTTTCTAGAAAAAGGATGAAGAATGATGGCCATAACAATAAAAGACGTTGCAAAGAAAGCAAATGTTGCTCCTTCCACTGTATCAAGAGTGATTGCAGATAATCCACGCATTAGTGTCAATACAAAAAAGCGCGTTCGAAAAGCAATGAAAGAGCTTGGCTATCACCCAAATGTAAATGCGAGAAATTTAGCGGTACGTTCTTCGCAATCCATTGGTGTCATTATGCCTTCCTCAGCTGAAACAGCTTTGCAAAACCCTTTTTTTCCTGAAGTATTACGGGGCATTGGAAGTATAGCTCATGACACTGAATACTCTCTATATGTTTCAACTGGCGGTGATGACAGCCAAGTCTTCGAAGAAGTAAAACGCATGGTTTTTGGCAATCGCGTTGATGGTATTATCCTGCTTTACTCTCGCGCTAATGATCCAATAATTGATTTCTTAGTTGAAGAAAAGTTTCCATTTGTCGTTGTTGGTAAACCCTATAATAACGAAAGTAGTATTACTTATGTGGACAATGATAATGTTCATGCTAGTATGGAGCTAACTAATCATTTAATTGAATTTGGACATCAGCAAATTGCCTTTATCGGGGGAACGACAGACTTAATGGTGACGAGAGAAAGATTACTTGGCTATAAGCAAGCACTAGCTACCGCAAATATTCCCTTTAAGGAAGAATATATCATTCATGACGAATTTTTACGCTCAAGTGGACATAAAGCAGTTGAACAATTATTTGCTTTAAGCACGCCGCCTAGTGCCATTGTCATTGCTGATGATATGATGAGCCTAGGTGTAATCAATATGCTAGAAGCATTTGGACTCGATTGTCCAGAAGATGTATCAATTACAAGCTTCAATAATTTATATTTATCTGAGTTAACAAGACCACCATTAACAACCGTAGATATTCAAATTTACAAATTAGGTATTCAAAGTGCTAAATGTTTAATCGAACAATTAAAGTCAAAAGATGAACCTGCAAAACGGGTGATTGTACCTTATGCCATTAAATATCGGAGCTCAACAAAAAAAATCAATTAATCATCTAACCTTTTTCTTTTATAGCTAATGATCTGTTAGCAAGCAAAGAGACTCGCTTATAAGTCAATCTCTTTGCTTACTTATTGCTGATAGGCCTATTATTTCCTCCTTTGACATCACATCGTGATAGAAGGATCATTCATCAATTAGTCCTTGAAAAGGAGGGTGCAGTATACGTTTGAGTTCCCGTCGTTAATACATTCGACATATCAGCTCCTTGAAATGGATTTGGTCGTTAATGTATTATGTGATCTCATTTCGTGATACCGTTACAACAAGTGACCATTTGCTCCCACAATAACAAGGTATGTGCAACATTATCTACGGTCTTCTTTAGCGGAAAGGTCTTGATCGAGCGTCTGAACCCTTGCTGAAACACAAGTGATGACTAACTTTTTGTTTAGACATTTAACTACCCTATTTTGTAAGCGTATTCAAATTATGGTTACATTTTATAGAGTGAAAGTTAACTTGTTAATAACTTATTGTTTATCTTAAATGTATACACGAGTGTGATAAAGTGATTGACTCTTTTGCTGGAGAGCAATACGTGGGCGTCATCATAAACTTAAAATAACTGCTAAATGATTCTTACAGATATGCCATACTTTACTTTCAATAAATATAATTCAGAAACAAATCATGTCTACCAATTGGACAAATATGATTTTATAGCTTGAATAAATCCATTAATATAACAACACATAATTTCTTTAAGCACCGCTTAAAATGAATCTAATCTTCAAACTTTTGTTTCAATAAAAACAATTCCTTTTCGAGTTTATTTACTTTTTCCATGACAAAACCAAACTCTGAAAGACTCGACTCGTTGACTAATTCAAACTGGTTGCCTATACCATCTAATTTCATATCAACAACTTCTAGTTTTGTATTAATCCTATCTAGACGCTGATCTATTACATTTAAACGTTTATCTACTTTATTAATGTTACCGTCTAACATATTGAAATGACTATCCATTTCACTAAAGCGTTCATCTACCTCATTAAAACGATTATCCATTTCACTAAAGCGTTCATCTACCTCATTAAAACGATTATCCATTTCACTAAAGCGGACATCTACCTCATTAAAACGATTATCCACCTCGCTTAGACAATCATCTATTTTATTAAATCTTAAATGTATATCTTTTTTTAAAACGTTTATTGTTCCTTTATATTCTTCCATTCCATGATTAATCTTATCAAGCAAGTTAAGCACTTGTTCTTCCATTATATCCTCCCTCCTTGTCGATTGATTTTTCTAAAAAGCTAATCTATCTTCCCCAGATGGATTGCTTCTATTATAACCTAAACAGCTTACCGTTTAGTATCAAATCTCGACTTTCTTCATTCGATTAGTAGATTTAAACAGCGTACAACTAAAGCTTTTATTAAAGATACAACCATTACTATTAAGACTAAAATAGAGCTTTGTCATTTTAAAGTCAAGAGGCTATCGATCTCGAATAAATGAAAAATACAGATGATTTATTTTACAAAACCTAAATATATAATCGAAAAAGAAAAGTATGCTGATCATCTGACAACGATTATCTTTTGTGAAGGAAGGACAGCCTATAGCGAAATCTCAGTTGAATATTTTAAGTATTAAGCACGTTTTTTATTCCATTTAGGCAATATGACTTTCGTTTCAGCTGTCTTTTATTTAGACGAACACTAATAGCAAAAAGAGGGGCATTCACAAGTTCTGCACTTGGAACACCCCCATTCTGCAAATATATAACTGTTATTTATTTGCACGCTCAAATGATTTAATAAATTCAACTAATGCTTCTACACCTTCATAAGGCATTGCATTATAAATACTTGCTCTCATACCACCTACAGATCGGTGACCTTTTAATGTTTCTAATCCATAGGCCTGAGCTTCCTTAATAAACGTTGCTTCAAGTTCTTTATCACCATCAACAGATACAAAGGGCACATTCATTAGCGATCGATCCTCTTTGTTGATTGGGGCATAAAAAAGTTCAGACTGATCAAGGGCCTGGTATAACAATGCTGCTTTATCACGATTTTGCTTCTCCATCTCTGTTAATCCACCTCGCGCTTTGAGCCACTCAAACACTAGTTTTGCTACATATATCGCGAAAGTTGGCGGGGTATTGTAAAGAGAACTCGAATCTGTTTGCGTTTTATAATCAAGCATCGTTGGTACCGCATCTGATGCATGGCCAATCAAATCCTCTCTAATGATAACAAGGGTCATTCCCGCAGGACCAATATTTTTTTGAGCGCCTGCATAGATTAAGCCAAATTTCGACACATCAATTGGCGTTGATAAAATATTTGAAGACATATCAGCAACTAATGGAATATCTCCTGTATCGGGAATTTCATGAAAAGCTGTTCCTTCAATCGTATTATTCGTTGTGATATGAACATAGTCTGCTTCTGGATCAAACATATCAGAAGAAAGCTTAGGAATATGATTAATTGTATCTTCTCCAACGACACGTACATTGCCATATTTCTGAGCTTCTTTATAAGCTTTTTTAGACCAAGAGCCTGTCAAAACATAATCTGCTTTCTTATTTTTCACCATAAGGTTTAGCGGGACCATCGCGAACTGTTGAGAAGCTCCACCTTGAAGAAAAAGAACTTTATAGTTCTTAGGTATAACTAAAAGATCTCTTATCAACCTCTCAGCACCTTCTATAATATTTGAAAACAAGTTTGAACGATGACTCAACTCCATCACTGACATTCCAGATTGGTCATAACTTAATAATTCATCCTGAGCTTTTTTTAACACACTTTTAGGTAATACTGACGGTCCTGCTGAGAAGTTATACACTGGGTTCATTTCGCCACACCTGCCCTGTTAGATTTCTTTACAAACAAATACTTTAGAAAGGCTTGGCCCCAAGCCAAGCCTTTCTTATTCTATACCACTCATTTACTTCCTACTCAATTGTGAATAGTTTATCAATATTCGTACTACTTTTCAATACTAATTTTCTTAAAATTTGTATAATTCCCACGATTGAAACGAATAGCGACAGATGCACGATCATCACTTGCTATTGACGTCGAAAATACCAAAGACCAAATAAGAGAAAGAAGCTAGTAATTATAACAGCCAAAATAAGAATCGTTACTGGACCAAACTGGTAGATTAGCGGTAACGAAGCCGCTGTAAAAAGTCCTCCCCCTACCAACGGTTCAAACAATAATTGCTATAACCAAAGTCCTCTAAGGCAGGCGATTGATTTTCCGGATCAGCAATCTTCATCAATAATAGTCCTGTAGCTGTCATCCCCATCGCTTGGCCCAAATCTCCAATTCCACGTTCAAACCAAAGCTGTGGAATCATTTTTGGTGCAATTACTAAGAATGCAAAAACATTCCAACTAATGGCTACAAGCGCTAGTATTAAATTTGAATCAACATACCGCCGATCATAGCGAGCGGAAAAAGCGGTACATATGGAAATAAATGCGTCCCTGTCCACGCCCCCCCATGTAACTGATTCGAATAAAATAAGCAGTTGGCTAAGGACGTAACCAATCATAATCGACGCCCCAACAATCGCTAAATGAAAGGCTAGTGGTTCCATTGATGAAGTATGCTTTGCCTTCTTAGGTTGTTCACGATCATCAAACTCCCTCAATACCGCCTTTTCCTCTTTACTTAATTGGTTTTTTTGACCAACAAATTTAGCGCGCACGCAAGATCTTGCCTATAATTAAAAACATACCTAACATAATAAAACTAAAACCTATTGTGTTTGCTGGCAAAGCAATTGCCTCCCTTACTGTCTTACTATATATCTCATACCAAGGATTTCATCGATTAAACATTAGAAAAGCTATCCCACTCGCTCTTTAGCATACGGGATAGCTTGTCTTAGACTTGATTCTTTTAATTTTTCGCCTCAACACTTTGCTGATGAACAGCTATCTTTCGGTAAGAATGAAGCAGTGCTAGGATGATCGCCCATGACAAAGCCATATGACTAGTTTTCGATCCCCTACTATCATTAAATAGTAGTGATAACAACAACGTGAAAGTTAGTTAAGGTAAGTATCTAGAAAATGACGAACTTTATTTTGATACAACTTTGGATCGGTCCGGTTAGCTAAGCCATGTGCGGCACCTTCTATAATCAGCAACTGTTTCTCACTTGTACAAGCTCGATAGAGTCGATTAACCATTTCTGTAGGTACGAAAGCATCATCTGATCCATGAATAAATAATATAGGTACTGATGCTTTAGCTACTTGATTAAGAGCAGATGCCTCAGAAAAACTGTACCCTACACGAATTTTAGTTAACCAACTTGTCGCATTTAAAATTGGGAAAGCAGGCAATCGGTACATCCGCTTCATTTGATACGTCAACTCATCTTTGACCGACGTGTAACCACAATCAGCAATGCTTGCTTTCACTTGTTCTGGTAATGGTTCACCACTTGTCATCATCACTGTTGCCGCCCCCATTGAAACACCATGTAAAATAATTTCAACATCATCACCGATTGTTTTTATGATTTGATTAATCCAATCTAAGTAATCCAAGCGCTCATGCCAACCAAAGCCGATATATTTCCCTTCACTTTTCCCGTGTCCTCTAGCATCGGGTAATAAAATATTCATATTATACTGTTCATGATAAATTCGGGCAAACTCCTTCATGATCGACGCTTCACCAGCGTATCCGTGCGCTAACAAAACGGTTTGTCGCGTCGCTACTTTTGCAGGTAAATAGTAACCGTGCAAATCGAGGTTGTCCCTACTTGTTAATGACCAGTTTTCAAATATCTGATCATCCCACCACTTTTGATCGGATTTTACACGCTGATTTAATTCAGGGGTCATTTGTAAATCAGGGTCTTCTTGGATAAAGACTTTCTCCGCTCGTGCAATAGCAACATTGTAAAAATAAAAACTTGCTCCAAAAATGAATAACGGCACAACAATTAGCGCAATCACTAAATAGATCATGATTGATTCCCTTCCAGTACTTTCACCACTTGCCACTCCTCTTCCAACATACTCATTTCATAAAGATTCCAATACGCGTCACCCACTTTACGTGCATGACGAAGTAATCCATCAATTTGAAAACCTGCTTTTTGATAGCAACTTAATGCAGATTGATTAAAGTCAAATACACCTAGTGTTGCTCTATGTAATTGCCATTGATCAAAAATAATTTCACAAGCAGCTCTTATCATTTGTTGTCCATAACCTTGTCCTCTAACTCTAGAATTACCAATTAACACACGTGAAATGCGAGCACTTCTTTGTTTTAAGTCAACAGCAGCAATCTGCAGATGACCAACAACTTGCCCAGTTTGCTGCTCAACCACTCGATAGATATAGCGCGTTGCTCCATCTTCGTTAGCACCTTTTAAGTAAGCTTCTAATTGGTCATGTGTCAACGGATAGGTAAATTCGGATCCCGCCCATTGATATAAAAAGAATTTAGACGTATTTACATTCCAATCAATTAAGGCTTGAAAGTCATCTTTTGTAAAGTATTCTAATCTAATCATTGAAGCATCTCCCTATTATAAATTCCTTTCTTAATTTTAGCAGAATATTAGTCAATTAAGACACTTTTTTACTTGTGAATAACTATGTGGACAAATTCTCATAATAATAACAGAGGTGAAAACGATGAATATACAAACGGGCGATTTTTTTTGGCCAACCACATTAACAGACCCACCTATTTATCCTATTTTACAAGATCATTTATCTTGTGATGTGTTAATTATTGGAGGTGGAAGCAGTGGTGCTCAAATGGCTTATCAATTAGCCGAATCTCAATTAACTGTTGCGTTAATCGAAAAAAATAAAATAGCATCAGGGAGCACAAGCGCAAATACAGCACTCATTCAATATGCCGGTGAGCGTTCTTTTACAACACTATCTCATACTTTTGGTCGCGAAATAATGAAACGACATTTATTTTTATGTCGAAGTGCAATTAATGAAATTGAACAAACCTGTAGCAAACTTTCAATCAAACCAGATTTTGAGCGTAAAGATTCATTGTATTTCACAACTAAACCTGAGGACTTACAAGATATTGAACAAGAATATCAGTTGCTTCGTGAGGAAAATTGTCCTATAGATTTATTAACGGAATCAGATATTAGAGCGCGATACCCCTTTAAAAAAGCTGGCGCACTTTATTACAAAAATGACGCTCAACTTAACCCTTACCTTTACACCCATGGTTTAATCCAATCCGCTTCACAAAAAGGGGTGCGAATTTTTGAGCAAACAGAAATGAACGGTCACAAACATCACGATAACGGCGTTACGATTACGACTAAAAATGGTTTTAATATTGAAGCCAAAAAAGTTGTTTACTGCTGTGGCTATGAAGGGGTCGAATTAAAAAACGATAAAAACATTTCATTTGTAAGCACTTATACAGTTACAACAAAACCGGTTGATCCAAATCTGTTCTGGTATAATCGCACATTGATTTGGGAAACCGCACGTCCCTATACTTATATACGGACCACGCCAGATCATCGAATTATTATTGGTGGCCTCGATGAAACGACGACCTATCCTGAACAAAGAGATGCCAAACTTATTCATAAACGTGATCAGCTGATAGATAAGTTTAATTTTTTATTTCCTGACATCTCCATTGAACCTGATTCATATTTAACCGCACATTATGGCGGGACAATGGACGGATTACCGATTATTGGCGACTACTTATCGTTTCCAAATAGCTACTTTGTTTTTGCTTTTGGTGATAATGGATTGGTTTATAGTCAAGCCTTAACAAAAATAATAGCTGATGAATTGCTAAATGGCGTCAGTGAAGACTTGTTTATCTATCGTCAAGACCGACCACTACTTATTAAGCACTAAAGACTAGCCTTTTCCTCATTTTTTATTTTCGTGCGAACGCTCCATACTTTCTTGCGAATTCCTCGCTTTTCGTGCGTTCGCTCCATGCTTTCATGCGAATTCCTCACTTTTCATGCGAACGCTCCATACTTTCTTGCGAATTTCTCGCTTTCCGTGCGAACGCTCCATACTTTCTTGCGAATTTCTCGCTTTCCGTGCGTTCGCTCTATGCTTTCATGCGAATTTACCACTTTTCGTGCGAACGCATGATACTTCTTTTCGAAAGGCTATAGATTGATAACCTTTAATAAATTGCATATTTCCGTTTTGATACGGAAAAACTACACGTGGTAATGGAAGCGCTTCTAAAATACAATGCAATTGTAAGAGGCACATACCAATCTAAAAGGAGGAATTAAAATGAAAAGAATTTTATTAGCTTGTTCAGCTGGGATGTCAACGAGCTTGCTCGTCTCCAAAATGGAGGAAGAAGCGAGAGAACGTGGTATTGAAACAAAAATTTGGGCTGTCGCTCAAGACAAAGCAACAGAAGAAATGAAAGAAGCTGACGTACTTTTACTCGGTCCACAAATGCGCTTTATGAAAAAGAAATTAGATGGGCCAGCTCAAGAACAAGGGATCCCTCTAGACGTTATTGATCCTGTGTCTTATGGTCGGATTAATGGTAAAGCCGTCTTGGACAAAGCTCTTGAACTGATTGGTGATTAAAGCTGACTAAGTCATATTTTAGTCAGCTAACAAAATAAAGGAGGAAACATTATGAACACTTTTATGGATAAATTAGAAAACGTGTTGATGCCTGTTGCAGACAAGTTGAATAATAATCGTTATTTAACAGCGTTACGCAACGGATTTATGGTGGCGCTACCACTAATTATTTTTGGGTCTATCTTTGTGGTTATTGCCAACTTACCTATAGAAGATTTCATTGGAGAGGAAGCGTACAGCACCTTACAAGATACGTTAGGACCAGCATCTGCAGCAACATTAAGTATTATGGGCCTATTTGTTATTTTAGGTATTGGGTATAAAATGGTCGAGCAAAGAGAGGGCGAGTCTATCTATGGCGCCGCTGTTGCATTGGGTGCTTTTTTGATTTTAACACCTCAGGTTGTAGATGAAGTAAGCGGCGTAATTCCGACATCAGCGTTAAGTGCTCAAGGTATGTTTTTAGGTATATTTACTGCATTTATTGCAGCTGAGTTGTATCAATATTTTGTGAGCAAAAACTTTACCATAAAAATGCCTGCTGGTGTGCCCAGTGCTGTTTCTCGTTCTTTTAGTGCACTTATTCCAATCACTTTTACGTTAACCATCTTCTTAGCTATTCGAATAATTTTTGACTATACACCGTTTGAGACCGTACAAAATTTTATATATACAGTTATTCAAGAACCTTTAACTGCTCTTGGCAGCGGCCTTCCTGCTACCTTAATTGCTGTTCTTTTAATTCAGGTCTTCTGGTTTTTTGGTTTACATGGACAAATCATTATTAACTCTGTCCTTGATCCAATATGGTATACGCTAAATGATCAAAACTATCAAGCTTTCCAAGCCGGAGAAGAATTACCGAATATTGTTACTAAGCAATTTATTGATACCTTTATTGTCGGTATTGGTGGCTCAGGGATGACATTAGCTGTTCTTATTGCTATATTTGTTGTTGCAAAAAGTAGACAAATGCGTGAATTAGGTAAACTCGGTATTGGCTCAGGTGTATTTAATGTTAATGAACCTGTTATCTTTGGTTTACCAATTATTATGAATCCACTTGTTATTATACCATGGTTACTTGCACCTGTTATTGTAGCCGCTGTCACTTATTTCTCAATGTCAATTGGTTTTGTTCCCAAACCATCCGGAGTTATTGTCTACTGGACTACTCCTCCTGTGTTAAGCGGATATCTTGCTACCGGTAATCATATTATGGGTGGCGTGATGCAACTAATTAATATGGGTATTGTCTTTATGATTTGGCTACCATTCTTAAAAGTTATGGATAAACAATATTATGAAAAAGAAAAAAACGCTGCTTAATAATAGCTTAGAAAACTTGCATCTACTCGTTTTTTTGTTAATTTGCTAGTTTTTCTTGGGCTTAGTATTTTGCGAAATTTTATGCTTTCCTAAGGTATAAAAGAAAATACGGGTTTCTAAGACTATGAAACCCGTATTGTATCTTGATCAGATTCTAGAAATTAGGGGGACAATACAATGGAACAAACAATCACTGAAATTGCATTCCAAATTATTTTATATGCCGGGAATGGTAAATCAAGCGCAATGGAAGCCATTCAAGAAGCTAAAGAAGGCAATTTTGATGCCGCAGATGAGAAAATCAAAGAGGCAAATGAAGAGCTCGGTAAAGCACATAAATTTCAAACCACCCTATTACAAGAAGAAGCACGAGGCGATGGTCAAACCGTCAATATTATCTTGATTCATTCACAAGATCACTTAATGACCTCAATGACAGTAAGAGATCTAGCTATTGAAATTATTGAAATTTACCGTAATAAATAAGGAGGATGCATGTATGACAGTAACATATCAATTTCCAGAAAACTTTTGGTGGGGCAGTGCGGCATCAGCAGCACAGACAGAGGGCTCTAATAATGGTGTCAGAGGCAAGGATATCTGGGATCAATGGTTTGCAACAGAGCCCAACCGCTTCTTCGAAGGTGTTGGGCCAGAGGTCACTTCAGATTTTTACAATCGTTATAAAGAAGATATTAAAAACATGAAAGCAATTGGGCACAATACTTTTCGAATGTCTATCTCTTGGGCCCGTCTCATTCCAGGTGGTCGAGGTGACGTCAATCAAGAAGCCGTTACCTTTTACAATCAAGTCATTGACGAATTGCTTGCCAATGATATTGAACCCTTTGTTAACTTGTTTCACTTCGATATGCCTTTTGAACTTCAAGAATTAGGGGGTTGGGAAAATAGAGAAGTGATTAGTGATTACGTTAATTACGCTAAAATAGCTTTTGACTTATTTGGTGATCGAGTAAAAACATGGTTTACCTTTAATGAACCCATCGTTCCCGTTGAAGGTGGCTACTTATATGATTTTCATTACCCTAATATCGTTGACGCTAAGCGGGCGATTCAAGTGGCTTATCACACCATGATTGCACACGCTAAAGTTGTCGACGTTTATCACAAAACCTATGACGGAAAGATCGGAATTGTTTTAAACCTAACACCTTCTTATCCACGAAGTCAAAACCCTGCTGACCTTAAAGCTTCTCATATTTGCGACTTGTTTTTTAACCGGAGCTTTCTTGATCCAGCTGTGAAAGGTGAATATCCAGAGGATCTTATTAAGCTTTTAGAAGAACACGGACACCTTCCTGTAACCGAACCGGGTGATCGACACTTATTAAAAGCAAACACTGTTGATATACTCGGTGTGAATTATTATCAACCAAGACGAGTAAAAGCTAAATCTGGTTTACCTAATCCGTATAGTCCATTTATGCCTGACTGGTTCTTTGACAATTACGAAATGCCTGGACGCAAAATGAACCCTTATCGCGGATGGGAAATTTATGAAAAAGGCATCTTTGATATTATGATAAATTTGAAAGAGAATTATGGTAATATTGAATCCTTTATTTCTGAGAACGGGATGGGTGTACAAAACGAAGAAAGATTCCTTAAGAATGGGCGAATTGAAGATGACTATCGGATTGACTTTATTAAAGAGCACTTAAAATGGCTACACAAAGCTATTGAAGAAGGTTGTAATGTGAAGGGTTACCATCTGTGGACGTTTATGGATAACTGGTCATGGATGAACGCTTATAAAAATCGGTACGGCTTTTTCTCTGTTGACCTAAAAACGCAAAAGCGAACAGCTAAGAAAAGTGCTTCTTGGTTCGCAGAAGTTTCGCAACAAAACGGCTTTAATGATTAGCAGTGAATGCATATAGCGTAGCAATTTTTATTGCTACGCTTTTGCACTTCATATAATAACGTTGCTATTTAGTTGATTTAGATTCAAATCTCGCTATGATAAAGGTAGGTCTTTCATCCAAACAAAAAGGAGGGGTGACAAGTGAACAGTCGAGCGATTAAAATATTACGCGAATTATTGGCATCTGACCAACCGATTACCAGTGACTATTTAGCCCATATCCTTGATGTTACTTCAAGAACCGTTCGTGATGACATAAAAGCACTTAATCATTCACTACACATGCACGGTGCAAAGATAAAGTCAACGCGTGGGACAGGTTACGAGTTACTCATTAATGACGACCAAAATTTTAGGCACTATTTAAATCAGTCTTTAAATCATGTTTCACAAGAGCAAGCACTATTAGATTCACCTGATGCACGGATTAGATACTTAGTTAAACGCTTTTTACTCGCAGAACGTTATTTAAAGCTTGATGACTTGTGCGATGAAATGCATATTAGCAAATCAACGATCCAGAGTGATCTCAGAAGTGTTAAAAAAATGTTAGAAAAACATGATATCTATCTCGATAAAAAACCGAATTATGGACTGAAAGCAATCGGGAATGAAGTTAAACTTAGGTTTGCCATGTCTGAATACATTTTTGATCGAAGTGAGACGGGTTCCAAAACGATTTGGCGAGACCAATTATCAACAATAGCAGATGCCGATAAAGAACAGTTAGATAAAGTATGGTCCGTCATTATTAATCAAATAAAAGAAAATCATATCTCATTAGCTGACATCGCGATAAACAATCTTTATATCCATATTGCGATTGCCTACAAACGTATAAAGAGCGGACACCAGGTTTCTTTAATCAATCAAGAGTTTGATGAAATCACGAAGCAGAAGGAATACCGTGTGGCTCATCATATCGTTCGTGCTGCTGAAGAGATATTCATGGTCAAATTCCCTCCGGAGGAAATTGCCTATATTGCTATTCACTTACTTGGAACAAAGATGGTCAGTCAAACCAATATGAGTGAGGCAGAGCTTGAGAATATTATGGAAAAACAAATTCAAATCATGACCACGAAAATATTAGATGCATTAGAAGCAAAAATGCATCTTGGTATACGTCATGATAAAGAATTACTAATTGGTTTAGGACTTCATCTAAAACCAGCTATTAATCGTTACAAATACGGGATGAATGTAAGGAACCCCATGCTACAAGATATAAAGTTGAATTACCCTCTCGCTTTTGAAGCTGGCATTATCGCAGGTATCGTTTTAGAACAAGAAATGGATGTTTCCATCGATGAGAATGAAATTGGTTATATTGCATTGCATATTGGTGCAGCCATTGAACGAAAAAAGATGCAGTCCAGCCCCATGTGCTGTTACATTGTTTGTGCTTCTGGACTAGGCAGTGCCCACCTCATTAAGTATAAATTAAAAGCCGTATTTGGCTCTCGAATTGAAGTAATGGGCACAACAGAATACTATAAGCTAAAACAGATTCCTTTTGACAAAACCGATTTCATTGTTAGCTCTGTACCGATTAATGAAGATCTACCGGTACCTGTTATTGATGTTAATGCGATTTTATCTGATAAAGACATCGCTAAAATTGAAGCATTTGTCGAGGAAGATATCGATCATGTTTTTGAATATATTCAAGAGGATCTCTTGTTCTTAAATAAAGATCTACAAACACAAGATGAAGTTCTTGCTTTCTTAGTTGATCAAATCAGTAAGACAACCAAGTTACCAGATGACTATTTAAAACGCATTTATGAACGTGAAGAAATTGCACCGACAGCATATGGTAATCTTATCGCTATTCCCCACCCAATCACAGCACAAACAAACGACACGTTCTTAACGATCTGCACACTTAAAAAACCCATTGACTGGGCAGATAAGCGTGTGCAATTTGTTTGTTTATTAAATGTTGAAAAAGATAGCAAGGAAGACTTACAACATATGTATGAAATGCTCGGTAAGATGGTGGATAACCCTAGTTTAATCCAGCAATTGGTGCAGTGCAAAAATTATCGAGATTTCATTAATACATTGCTAGCACAAAATTAATAAGAGGCCCCTCCCTCCTTTTAAATTTAAGTTCATCGCATTTCTCAAGATGACCTCTTTATTTTTCATTCTTAACAACTACTACACCTGCCCCGTAGTAGTTGTTTATTTTTCATCATTTAAACAACCATTTTAAACTAATCTAATTTGTTCCACTCGTTTTGGAAGAATATTAAATTAAAGATTAATCAATCCTAAGCTATAGTATACATATAGAAAGCGTTATCAAAAGGAGGGTGACAGATTGCTTATTACAGAGAAACAGATTTATTTAAAGCAAACATTCAAAGATAGAAATGAGGTACTCGCGTTTATAGCTGAACAGGCGATGAATCAAGATGTCATCAACAATAAATCACTGCTTTTTGATGACTTCATAGCTAGAGAAGGTGAATATTCAACTGCTGTTCAAGAAGGCATTGCCATTCCACACGCAAAAAGTGCAGCGGTTAAGAAACCACAACTTTATTTTGTCAGTTTAGAAGAGCCTATCAGTTGGGCATCACCTGATCAATATCAGGTAAAGGTTATCTTTGCCATCCTTGTTCCAAAAGAAGAAGCGGGAACAAAACACATTGCTATTCTATCAGCATTAGCATCTCGACTCATGGATGACGACTTCCAAGAGGCAGTCTTTGAGATTGATCAAGAAACACAGCTATTAAACTTACTTAAGAAAATTGAGGAGGTGTAAAAAATGAAATTTGTTGGTATCACATCATGTATTGCCGGACTTGCACACACACCAATGGCGGCTAAAGCACTAGAAAAAGCAGGCGACAAACTTGGGCATGAAGTAAAGATTGAACAGCAAGGTGCTATGGGGATTGTTAATCAATTGAAAGCTTCTGACATAAGCGCAGCAGATGCTGTGATTATTGCGGCTGACCAATCGATTGAAGGAGAAGATCGCTTTAAAGGCAAACCCATTATTCGAGTGAAACTAGGACAAGTCGTTTCAAACGGTGAAACCGTGTTAACTAAAATCGTAAAAGTAATCACCGAAAAAACGCAATCAAGTAAATAACTAACAAAAAATAGTTAAGGAGGGTTTTACATGAAAAACAAGGTTCATGAATTTAAAAACCATTTGATGTCTGGTATTTCCTATGTATTACCTGTTATTATTTCAGGTTCTTTGGTTGTCGCAGTTGCAAAAATTGTCGGATTTTTGTTTGGCGAAACCGATTTAAACGCATTTGCTGATTCTAGCGGTATTCTCTACTATGCTTATCTATTTGAACAAGTCGGATGGACGGCTATCGGTTTACTTAATATCGTTTTAGGTGCTTATATCGCTCATTCCATCTCTGGAAAGCCAGGGCTTGCAGCCGGTTTAGTAGGTGGTGCACTAGCAAGTAGTACAAATGCCGGCTTTTTAGGCGCTGTACTTGCCGGTTTCTTTGCTGGCTGGTTGACTAATTGGGTTAAAAACAATATTAAATTAGAAGGTTCCTTTGCCAGTGCTGTCCCTCTTATTATCTTACCTTTAATTACGGTAGGTGCAACAGGCATTTTAATGGCTCTTATACTTGGACAGCCACTCGGATGGTTAAACACCTCGCTGCTTGAGTGGATTACAGATATGACACAAGGCAGTACAAACAATGTCGTTCTAGCAGCAATACTAGGTGGCATGATTGCATTTGACATGGGAGGTCCTGTCAACAAAGCTGCTTGGATGGCCGGAAACGCGTTATTAATCAGCGGTGTATACTTACCAGCTATTATGGTAAATGCAGCTATATGCGTACCGCCATTAGGCTATGGATTAGCCACATTAATTAAAAAGAACAATTTTTCTAATGAGTTAAAAGAGTCAGGAAAAGGATCTCTAATTATGGGCATTATCGGCATTACTGAAGGTGCTATTCCTTTTACATTAAAAAGTCCATTAAAATTAATTCCATTAAACGTTGTTGCCGGAGCCGCAGGTTCTGCTACTGCGATTTTACTTGGTGCACATGATGTTATGCCTCCAGTAGGTGGTGTCTACGGGTTTTTCTCAGTGGGTAGTGGTTGGGCTTATGTGATAGGGATTTTAGTTGGTGCTTTCATCATTGCATTTGGGGCTAATACATTAGTGAATTTTAACGATGAAAAACAAACAGCAAGTCAAGCAGAGACAGTAGCAACAGAAGATGATATCGAATTAGATTTTGACACATTGTAGGAAGGAGATAGCTATGACGAAAACAAAGGTTCATGTGATACCACATTCACACTGGGATCGAGAGTGGTATTTTACCTCATCACGTTCAACAGTATATTTAATTAAGCATATGAAAGAGGTACTTTCAACATTAGAGGAAAAGGCGGGTTTCCATTTTTACTTAATGGATGCCCAAACTTCCTTAATTGAAGATTATTTAAACTATTGTCCTGAAGATGAAGCACGCATTAAGAAATTAGTATCAGAAAAGCGATTATTGACTGGACCTTGGTACACACAAACCGATCAATTAGTCATTTCGCAAGAATCCGTTGTTAGAAATTTATTATATGGCACACGCTTCTCAGACCAGTTGGGTCACACATTTAAAATGGGCTATGTACCAGATGCTTTTGGCCAAGGGGCAAATATGCCTCAAATATACAAAAGTTTTGGGATTGAGCGCTTCCTCTTTTGGCGAGGTGTGGCAGATAATCGTTTAAAACAAACAGAATTTGTTTGGGAAGGAAGTGACGGCACTCAAGTAATGGCTGTTCAAATGCCTTTCGGTTATTACTATGGTGGAAATATTCCTGAAGCTATTGAAGACACAAAAACTTATCTAACTGACATGATTGGCGCGCTAGAAGATAAAGCATCAACTAAACACGTCTATTTCCCAAATGGTTTTGATCAAGCACCCGTAAGAAAAAACCTTCCTGAACTAGTAGAAATGTTTAATCAAATTGATAAAGAACGTTCATATGTGATTAATTCACCTGAAATATTCTTTGACGAAGTAGAAAGCGACGCAAGTCAATTACCGATCATTACTGGCGAGCTAACAGAAGGCAAACATAGTCGGATTCACAAATCGATCTTTTCTACTCGTGCTGACTTAAAACAAAAAAACAATCAACTTGAAAACTATCTAACCAACTGTGTAGAGCCAATTCTTACAATCAGTCATTCACTTGGCAACGTATATCCACATAAGCAGCTTGAGGAAATATGGAAATTAATGTTTGAAAATGCAGCGCATGATAGTATTGGTGGTTGTAATAGTGACGAAACAAACCAAGATGTGATGTTCAGATATAAAGTTGCACATGATAAGGCAAAAAACTTGCTCGATTTGCATATGCGCCTGGTTAGTGAACGGATCCCTTACCAACAGGACTTGAATTTTACCCTTTTCAATCCCTTACCTTATCAACGATCAGGAACGTTTAAAGTTACATTATATATCCCGGAAGAATCCTTTACCATTAAAGACATGAACGGACAGGATATTCCGTATACCATTCTAGATAAAGCGGATGTGACAGAGTATGTGTTGAATCAAACCATTCAATTAGATCCTAGTAAGGACATTTACTTACCTAAGAAAATATATTTAGCTAATCTTTTAATCTCTGTACAAAATACAACGGGCTTAGGCTATACTAGTTATTACTTAGATCTAGACAAAGAAGCACCAAAACAAGAATTACTCACTTCATTTAAACGCTCAATCGAGAATGACTTTTATAAAGTGAGCTTAGCAGACAATAATACGTTAACGATTACCGATAAACAAAGCGGACGCACATTTGTTGATCAAATGTTATTTGTAGAAAATGGAGATGATGGCGATTCATATAATTACTCTCCTCCCCGTAATGACTTGTTCATTACGTCTAAAGAAAGCGAGTGTTTAAGTGTAAAGCACGAAGTAGGAAAACTTGAAGAAAGACTAACCATTAAATTAAAAATGCTCGTACCTTATAACCTTAAAGATCGAGCGGCCGGCATTAATGATCACCCTTTTATTATTGACGTACACGTCTCTCTTCGCAAAGATGAAGCATGGTTGCGTTTTGATGCAAAGGTAGATAATCACGTGCTAAGCCATCGACTAACCGTTCAATTTGATACCAAATTGGCACATCAGTTTTCAACAGCTGATCAATTATTTGGGGTAATTAATCGTCCAGTAAGGTTACCAGAAATGGATGTTTGGGAGAAGGAAAAATGGCATGAAACACCGATCTCAATTGAACCTATGCAAAGCTTTGTTGCGCTTCATCAAGAAGAACAAACCGTCGCCGTCTTAACAGAGGGCGTTCGGGAATATGAAATTGTTGGCGAAAACTATGACACGATTCAGTTAACCCTATTTAGAACATTTAGTCATATGGGGAAAACAGATCTCTTGTATCGACCTGGACGGGCATCTGGTGAAACCATTGTAGAAACTCCGGACGCCCAACTGCTAGGTGAAGTCTCCTCATCATTTGCACTTGTTTACAAGGGGTGCTCATTTGATGAAGCAGAAATAGCTAAACTGGCCAAAGCGTATCTTTCACCTATGCAAGCTTATCAGTTCTCTGATTTTCTAAATGGAAGATTGATTTATGCTTTTCGTGATGAAGAAAAAACGAACCCTTTAACTTATCAGTTAGCAAACTTCGATGAGATGACAGCTGGTGTTAGCGCAATCAAGAAAACAGAAGATTCAGATCATTATCTTATACGGGTGTTCAATCCCTATTTAAATCAGTTAGCAACGATAGCTCAACAACTCGTTGATTATGGTCAATTTGTCCAGTTAGATGAACAAACACCGGACCAGTTAGTCTCTCAATTAACAGCAAATCAATTTAAATCGATTATCTTATCATAATACAATGATCGAGGACTAAGATACTTAGTCCTCTCATTGTCATCACTGAAATAAGGAGAGGACGCTATGTTTAATGAACGCAGAAAAAATAAATTAGTTTACTTAATTGAAGAATCTCCTTATCAGCTTAATAGCGAAAAAATCGGACAGATAATGAAGCTATCTGCTCGAACGATTCGGAAAGATATTAAAGAAATTAATGACACTAATCATACCGGATTTTCAATTGCTAACAAAGTAGGCAAAGGTTATTATTTGAATATATATGATCAATACACCTTTGATCAGTTCAGAGACAACAATAATGAAAGTCATTATTTTGATGTAAATATTAAAGAAGAACGTGTCAAATATGTCGTGTATTTACTATTAAATGAAGCGACAAATGGAACAATCGAGGAATTAGCTGAGAAAATGTTTATCAGTCGATCGACATTGACAAATGATTTGGATCACGTTCGTCAGCTATTGGAAAACTATAACCTTTTGCTTTACTCCAAAGTGGGCAAAGGCATTTGGATAGAAGGTAATGAAAACCATAAACGTTTTCTTCTATTATCTTTAATTGATGAGAAACTAGCTGAAGAAAATATGCTGTCCTATTTCAAATGGAAAGGTCAAGATCAAGCATTTATGCTGTTAAAGGATATGGTCCCTCATTTATTTAAAGACTTCCACCTTTATATGACTGACGATAATGTAAATAATTTAATCTATCATATCCTCATTATGAAAGAACGCATCGAAATGGGGTTTACGATTGAGGATAGCATCCCCTTTGAGCGAACAGAACAAGAACAAATTTTATTCGACGAATTAGTAACTTGGCTAGAGAACTATTTTCAATTGTCCATTCCTGAACAAGAACGAGCTTACCTATTCTTACAAATTAAAAGCAAGATTATTGTTGATAAACATAAAAATCTAGAAAAGATGACGGTTGTTAAACAATATATTCATTTATTAATAGAAGAAATTAATAGAAGTTATTACTACGATCTAGCAAACGATGAGCAATTAAAGTTGGATTTGCAAAGTCACATTTATTCCATGATTTATCGGGTTGAACATGATATTCGTATCCGTAATCCAATGGAACAACATATTAAGCGTTATTACCCATTAGCCTTCGAAGTCACGATGTATGCGGTTGAAGCGATTAAAGATACCTTTAATTATGTGATTAATCAAGGTGAAGTCGCTTATCTAGCACTACACATCGGAGCGTCACTTGAGCGCAATTACCAAATTGAATATGCTAGACATAATTCATGCTTGATCGTATGTGGTTCAGGAGCTGGAACAGCACGAATGATTGAAACAACAATTAAAAAAACAATGCCTGATTTGTTTGTGACGAAAACGGTTAGTGCTCAATCCTATAATGAGATGGAATATATCGAGGAAGATGTTGTTATTACGACAATAGATGTGAAACAAAAAAACAAACCTGTCTATAAAGTCGATAAGTTACCGACCAAATCGCAATTAATTGATTTAGATCAGCGTATCACTGACGAATTAGCTCATCATACAGACCTTTTTGATCGGTTTTTCTCACCCGCCTTTTTTTTCAAAGGGGATTATTCCGGTAAAGATCATTTAATTGAATCTGTATGCAAAAAGTTAAAGCTGTATGGAGCTATTGAGCATGAAGCAGTATTTATTGAATCGATTCAGGAAAGAGAAAGGTTAGGGTCTACGGTTTTAGGGGAAGGAATAGCGATTCCCCATCCTATGCTAATGCTAGCAAAACAAACAAAGGTTGCAGTCGTGATTCTAGATAAACCGCTCTATTGGGCAGATGACCAAGAGGTTGAGCTCGTCTTCTTGTTGGCTATTAGTAAGGAAGATTACGAGCAAACCTTGAATATTTATGACTTTTTAGTCGAAGTTATTCGGAGAAATTACGCCGAAAAATTAGCAGGCTCTATTCATTTCAAACACTTTACCGAAATTTCCAAACAGTTATATTTATGACTATTTATTACAAAACTTAACAAGGAGGTTTATGCCATGCATGCAGTAGGCATTGACATAGGGGGCACAAAGATAGCCATTGCGCTTGTTAATCAAGCAGGTCAAATCATTAACCAAGATAAACTTAACACCGACTTAACAATTACACCTCGTCTTATGATTGAACGGGTTAACCAATCCGTAGAAACATTAATCAATGAAGCTAATCTTGACCTTGAACAGATAGGCGGGATTGGTGTTGGCGCACCCGGCCCACTCAACAGCCAAAAAGGATTGATCACCAGACCACCGAATCTAAAACACTGGGTTAACGTCCCCGTTGTCGAACAGATTCAACGTTTCTTTAACTTACCTGTTCGCTTAGAGAATGATGCGAACGCAGCTGCTCTTGCAGAAAAATGGATCGGAGCAGCTCAACCTAATGACGATTTTGTTTATCTGACAATTAGTACAGGTATCGGTACTGGCATTTATGCCAACGGTCAATTAATGACAGGTTCGCGTGGTAACGCTGGTGATTTTGGCCATACCGTTATTGATCCTAGCTTTGGTCAATGTCAATGCGGACAATACGGCTGTCTTGAGCACATCGCCTCAGGTACAGCGATTGCTAGAAAAGGATCTGAGCTTGTTGGAGAATCACTATCGACTGCAGACGTTTTTTCCCGCTATCAGCTCAAAGATCCCATTCTACAACCATTTATTAACGATATATTTCGTGTGCTTGGCGCGGCTTGTGTCTCTCTTATCAATACATTTGATCCTGAAAAAATTGTTATAGGTGGTGGTGTATCTAGAGTTGGTGATGTATTATTTAAAGAGATAAGGAATTACATCAAAAGATATGCACTAAATCCTGATAGCAGGGAGACAGCCGTTGTTCCAGCAAAACTTGATCAGGATGCTGGCGTGCTCGGTGCAGCTGCACTGATTTTAAATAATACAGCTAATATACAAGGGGGCTAACACATGTATAATCAACCTATTTTTCTTGCACCCATTTTTCAAGAAAGAATTTGGGGGGGAACTAAATTAAAGACACTCTTTCAATATGACATACCTAACACCCATACTGGTGAAGCATGGGTGATCTCTGCCCATGAGAATGGACC
Source organism: Amphibacillus jilinensis Y1 (assembly GCF_000306965.1). GTDB lineage: Bacteria > Bacillota > Bacilli > Bacillales > Amphibacillaceae > Amphibacillus_C > Amphibacillus_C jilinensis. The sequence goes on from NZ_JH976434.1 coordinate 938,109, forward strand.
AAGTCACATTATCAATGGCGATTTAGCGGGAAAGACGCTGACTGAAGCTTGGGAGAACTATCCCGAACTTTTTAATAAGCCAAGTAACAGTAATACCGCTTATCCATTGCTAGTTAAAATCTTAGACGCAGCTGATGATTTATCTGTACAAGTCCACCCTAACGATCGTTACGCTCAAGACATCGAAGGACAGCCTTATGGAAAAACAGAATGTTGGTATGTCCTTCAAGCAGAAGAAGGGGCAGAAATCGTTTTTGGACATCATGCGCAGTCTTCAGAAGAATTTTCCAAGTTGGCCAAAAACGGTGATTGGGATAGCTTGCTTCGTTACGTTCCTGTTCGCGCTGGAGACTTTATCTATGTGCCAAGCGGATCGATTCACGCTATCGGTAAGGGCATTGTTATTTTGGAAACACAGCAAAGCTCAGATATTACATATCGTGTTTATGATTATGATCGTACCGATAATCAAGGAAAGAGACGCGAGTTACATTTAGATGCATCAATTGAAGTAACAACAGCACCACACCAAGATCCAGCTATTAGACAAACTGAAATCACTCGCCAAGGATTAACGATAAAGAAACTCGTAGAAGAGCAATATTTCACTGTCTATCACTGGGACTTGTCTGGAGAAGTTAAACAAGAACGCAATGCCGATTTTATTCAAGTCAGTGTTATTGATGGAAAAGCAGTACTGACCATTAATCAACAGCATTACACAATAAAGAAAGGCGACCACTTCATCATACCGGCTACAGTTAACCATTATAGCTTATCTGGAGAAGCTGAGATGATTATTTCACACCCTAGTTAATCAACGAACCTTCAATCGGTAGGCGTTTTACGGACGATTATCTGTGATGCAGAGATTAAGCAACGTGTATCCCTTTGCTTAATCTCTTTTTATACTTCCTCAGCACCACGCATACTCCCCGTTATTAAACACTATTATTTGCCTAGATCGACATGCTCTTTGATCACAGGTACGCTTTATAGTACGAATCACTCTATAACACGAATCGACCTTAGTCAATTTGTCACTTTTTTTATTTCAAATTGATTACAAAACCTCATAATCTCTTGATAAAAATTAGGTAATTCAGTATGGTATTAGTGGACTAAGTATAATATTGGGTGTTTTCAGCTAAATTTAGCGTATTTTCTGCGAAAGGAGTGTAGACACACTGAAACGGAAAATGTTTAAATCGAAAAAATTAACTTTTACACTTATATCAAATCAGGCAAACAAGCCTGTTAAGCGGATCGCACTGCCTTATTTTGTTGTTTTGTTTCTTGCCATTTTATTTCTTTTACCTATTACACTACTCATCTACCATGGTACTTTAAACAAACAATTATTAACAACAAACGCCTCTTTGAGCGATCAGGTTGAACACTTAGAAGAACGTAAAGAAGTATTGTCTATGTCATTAGACGAACTAAAAAGTGAACGCGACACCGTGATCGAACGTTTTGAAGCATTAGACGAAATTGAAGAACAAATTCATGAATACATAACGACATTACCCGATGAAGCATTAGGTGGCATCGAGATCCCGCTAAGCACGGAGGAATTATCCTCGATAGATTCTGATGATACTAACGCTATTTTAGAAAGTTCAGCTTGGCTAGAGCGTTACCAAGAAACATTAACTAACATTGAACAGCTCGAAGAAAACTTACAATATATACCGACGGCCTGGCCAACCGAACCGAATACGATTACGTCCTCATTCGGTCCAAGAAACGATCCTTTTAATAGCACGCAAGCGATGCACTCCGGAATGGATGTCCGCGGAGCTATAGGGACTCCTATTTATGCAGGTGCAGATGGTGTTGTTACCCTTGCTCAAAACCACGGTGGTTATGGGAAAACGATTATCATTGATCATGGCGGTCAATATGAAACATTATATGCACACTTAAATGCAATCGATGTTAATCGCGGTGATCAAGTGACAAAAGGGGAACAGATTGGAGAATTAGGCAATACAGGAAGAAGTACTGGCCCCCACCTCCATTATGAAGTCATCAAAGATGGCGTACCTGTCGATCCTGAAGATTACATTAATTTTTTTGATAATGAAGACGAATAAGAGAGGATTTTTAACTTGCTAAAAGGAAAGAAACAAGAAGACATCATTGACACGGTTATCGGTAAAGATACAACGATTGAAGGGAAAATTTCATTATCAACAAGCCTTCGAATCGATGGTAAGGTTCATGGAGAAATTGAATGCAATGGCGATGTCTTTATCGGAAAAGATGGCTTTGCTGAACCTTCTATTAAAGCTAAAAATGTCGTTATTGCCGGCGAAGCCAAAGGTGATATTGAAACAAGCGCAAAAGTACATGTGCAGTCAAGTGGTAACTTAACAGGTAATGTTACGTCAACAGGAATTATTATTGATGAAGGTGGTATCTTTAACGGATCAAGTACTGTTACAGCAAAAGAACGGAAAAGCTCAAAGCGAAAACCAGAACTCACAAGCAACGATGAAAATAAATAACTTGAAAAAAGCTATCAACTTCACTCGGTCTTATTAGCGAAGTTGATAGCTTTGATATATTAATAGCGTCGAACTCTTATTTTATTAGATAATCTCCATCACTTCTCGTGCTTGTTGGGCCAAATCTTCAGCAGCACTCAATACGTTCTTAAAGTCAGAACTTGCTGTCTTAATATCTTCTTGAGTTACAGTCACGTTATCTTGAACAGCCACTGTGCTTTCAACCATTCGATTAATTTCTTCTGTAATCCCTTCAATTTTTTGTCTTATCTCTACAATTGAACCTTCCACACCAGATGCAAGTTTCCTGACCTCACCGGCGACCACATTAAAACCTAGCCCGTGTTCTCCCGCCCGTGCGGCTTCAATTGCTGCGTTTAAAGCAAGTAAATTTGTCTGCGAAGCAATCCCACGTATCGTCTTAACTATATCTTGAATTGAGTCCGTTTGCTTTTGTAAAGCGATCAGTGTTTGATGACTATTTTGATAAACCTTTGCCATCTGATCAATTTTACTTGATATAGCTTCACTCCGAATGATGCCTGTTTCAGCTCGTTGATTTAAGGTATTAGACATTGCTTGCAATTCTTCTACTACTGTTTCGGCTGCATTTTGTCGCTTCGTAATATCGGTGGCTACTTTCACGACACCGATGACCTGGCTATTCGCATCAATTAACGGCATATATGTCGCCTCTAGCCAAATACGCGCTCCATTTTTCGCTTTACGATCAATCTTATCTTGAAAAGTTTGGCCAGATAATAAGTTTTGCCATAATTGACGATACGCCGAGCTATTAGCAAAATCATTAAAACAAAATTGTTTATGATCCATACCAATCATTTCCTGCTCTTGATAACCCATTGTTTGAGCGAACGGCTTATTAACATAGGATACTTTACGCTCCAAATCAAAACGTATAATAGCTAAATTTTGATCTAGTGCTTGCATAACGACATTGGTTACATCTCGTGATTCGGTCTGATTCATGATTGACTTCCCCCAAAAAATTGATGTTATCTCGAAGCGAAGATAACTATTACTTACATACCCCTTAGTGTATAGGAAGAAACCTGTTTCGTCAAACTACTTCAGCTTTTTAAACACTTCATTAGCTGATGAAACCATTGCTACTTTATCAGCTTGAGGTTGAATAAAACGTTTTGCTTGATTCACTGCATGTGCTGCATCCTGAAAAGCCCCAGCAATTAAATTTAATTTGCCATCATAGTTCATAATATCACCGGCCCCAAACACACCTGCAACTGAAGTGTTACCATAAGCTGTTCCTTTAATATAGAAATTATCTTTCCGTTCAATAGGCAAATCGCTATTGTCTAATAACGAAGCGATTTGTTCATAGCCATGATTGACCAACACATCATCGACGTCAATAACTTGTGTGCGGCTTGTTATTTGCTCCTTCACAACAACTTGACTTATTCTGCGCTGACAATCAGAAGCAATTAATTCAACCATTTCAGTGTTTAATAAGCATGTCGCCTTACCATTTAACAATGTAGAAACACTGGCTTCATGTCCTTTTAGTAAATCTTTTCGATAGACAAGGTACACTTTTTTTGCAATTGCTGATAATTCGTTAGCCCAATCAATGGCAGAATTACCACCGCCTGAAATAAGTACGGTTCGATTACGGTAATGTTCTAATGGCTTTACTTGGTAATGAAGGTTCGTTTGTTCAAAGCGTTCTGCTCCATCAAGCGTTAACTTATTCGGGTTGATCACACCACTTCCAACAGCAACAATCACGGTTTTTGATAAATGTTCACTTCCATCTCGTGTTTCCAATAAGAAAGTGCCTGATTCCATTTGACGAATAGATGTAACGGTTTGATTGAAAACAATGGTCGGTGAAAAGGTTCTGGCTTGCTCAGTCATCTGTTCAATCAATTGATAACCTGTAATAACTGGAATAGCCCCCACATCCCAAATTTTCTTTTCTTGATAAAAGCGAACTTTACCACCTAATTCACTTTGACTTTCAATGATCTTTGTTTTCATCTCACGTAATCCACTATAAAATGCCGCATACAGCCCTGCTGGTCCTCCTCCAATTATCGTCGTATCATATAATTCTATTCCACTCATTTAACCACCCTCTAAATTAAAAGATATATATAATTGCCTTTATCGTTACACGTTAAAGTATAACATATAAATTGCGACTGATAATCATTGTCATTTGTTTTTTTTATGATGTTACTGTTTTGAAGTGGACCGATAGGTAACCCCTGGAGATATTTTGAATTTAAAGGATTTTGTACTCACTCCAGTTACAGACGATCGCTTTCCGCGGGCACGGCCTCGGGCCTACAGGATGTAGGTCAGTTAGACGTTGTCCCAGGACGGGACGGGGTTAGTCTAACATTCCTCCACTGTGTGAAGAAGTACACTTCACTTAGTGGATCTTCGGACGCGTGCTGATCCCGCAGGAGTCGTCGTCTTTCACTTCCGTTTTAGCCTGAACTTGAAAATTCAGATAAGAAAGTGGAGTAATTAAAAAGGAGCCGATACCAAATCAGCTCCCTTTCTTATATTTAGATAGTTTTCACTAAGTTGTTTTAAAATGGCTAACTTCTTTAGAAAGCCCCTCAGCTAATTCTGCTAATGTTGTTGCACTATTTGAAATTTCCTCCATTGAACTCAATGATTGTTCAGATGAAGCGGCTGTCTCTTCAATTCCCGCCGCTGATTGTTCAGAAATAGAGGCGATCTCCTCAATCGATTCATTGATTTGTGCACTTTCTTGCGTAATCTCAGATAAGTTGGTGGCTACTTTCTTCACAACTTTATCCATTAAGCTAATTGAATCATTAATAGATGTAAAGTTCTCGCCTGTTTTAGCCATTTGTGTCGTTCCTTGATTAACTTCCTTATAACCTGTTTCTAATGCCTTAACCACGTCAGTTGTTTCCGTTTGAATACCATCGATAATCGTTGTAATTTCCCGAACAGAACTCGAGACATCCTCTGCTAACTTACGCACCTCATCGGCAACAACTGCAAATCCTTTACCATGCTCACCGGCTCTTGCAGCCTCAATTGCAGCATTAAGTGCTAGCAAATTCGTTTGTTCTGCAATATCATGAATCACATCAACAAGCCTAGAAATGTCTTGTGAACGTTTATCTAAACCTTCCACTTTTTGCACCGCATCCTGGACAATCTGATCAATGGTCATCATTTGTTGTATAGATTGCTCCATCATTTGAAAACCTTCATCTGTTTTTTCTAATACCATTTGTGATTCATTAGACACTTTGTTTGTATTACTGTTAGCATCGGTAATCATTTTTACAAATTGCTCCATTTTTTCTGACAGAAGCGTAACGGTGCTTGCTTGAGTCTCCCCACCAGTAGAAAGTTCTTGCATGGTTGAAGCAATCTGTTCACTTCCCTCACGCACTTCACCAGCTGATTGTGTTAACTCTTCACTTGCACTAGATACTTGATCCGTGGCACTTGCCACACTATGAATAACTTTTTGTAAATCTGACTGCATTTGATTTGCTGAACCGACAAGCTCCCCAATCTCATCTTTACGTTTGGTTAACAATGGATCAGTTCTTAAATCACCACGCGCTATTCCTTTCATTTTAATCGATAACTGACCTAGTGGGCCACCAATTGCTTGCCCCATGTAAATACCTAACCCAATCGCGACGACTACAGCTGCTACGGAAATTGCAAGAATAACCAAGCGAATGATTTCGTATGTGCTGGCGCTATTATTATAATCTTCACCGGCTATCTCTAAGTTGATATCTCTTAGTTGTTGTAAATCAGCGCTAAATGTATTAAAAAACTCACCACCTACCACAATACGCAATGAGGCTTCCTCAAAATCACCTGCCATAATTAAAGAGGCATTCTCTTCTACGGACTGGCTGTAAGCGTTCCAATCATCCAACATGCTTTCAAAAACATCTACTTCATCTGCTTGCATAGTATTTGTATCAAATTGATCAAGCAATCCGTTGATTTGTTCAATATTCTCCAACGCATTAGACGCTCTTGTCTGATCCTCTTCTACCACACCCGAAAGCATTTGAACCCGTACGTTCTCACCTAACTGAATCACTTCTGTTAATCTCCCTAAAGGATGAACACGATCTTGGTACATAGTCTGAGTGTATCGATAGACATTTTGCAAACTAAAATAAGCCGTTACTGCAATTACTAGGAGTAATCCAGCAATTGACAGATATGATACAATTAATTTCCCCTTTATTTTCATTTCTACCTTCCCCCTCTTGAAGTAAATGCCTATCACTTTATCAACTTATCAACTTATCTTTAAATTTCTAGGCATATTTAATCTTGTTGTCATACATTATTAATATCGACCTAAAGGCCTGAAACTTAATGATTATACTAAATATATTTTTATATCCGTAAAGTATACAAACAAAAATGTTTGGAATTGAATAAGCTTTTAGTTCCTCTTCACCTCTTTTATTGATACTTTCTAATTAACCGACATAGATAAGATTTAATACAAAAAAGCTCCCCCAGCAGGAGAGCAAATTTTTCAAAATCTGTACATTACTAAGAAAAACATATTAACATTGCAAGCATTGGCTACACTAGTTATATCCAAGCCATTTTATATAATCTCGATTTAATTGCGCTAGCGAATTAACACCAACAATGGCAAGACTGGTATCCAAGTCTTTAATAAGGTTGTTCAAAACTGCTGTCACACCACCTTGACCATCAACAAGTCCGTAAACATATGGTCGACCAAGCAATACCGCATGTGCTCCTAAAGCAAAAGCTTTCAAAATATCTGCCCCTCGTCTTATGCCACCATCGACAAGCACAGCGACTTTATCATCAACCGCCTCTACAATGGCAGGTAATGCTTCTAGTCCACTAATTACCCCGTCAAGTTGGCGACCACCATGGTTAGAAACAATAATACCATCGACACCTAATTCAGCAGCTTTCTTGGCATCATCCACATGTAAAATACCTTTTAAAATAATTGGTAAATCAGTGATCTCTTGTAACCATTTAATATTTTCCCAAGTTAAGTTCTGCTTAAATAAGATCGATCGAATAGATTGAATGATTTCTGTTTGGGATAATGAAAAATCGGGATTGTAACGTTGATTAAATACCGGATCCGTTACAAAATTAGCTATTCCTGCTCCTGTTTGCATAGGGAAATACTGATTCGTCATATCGACTTCGCGCCATCCTAAAAAAGGGGTGTCAACTGTAACCACTATACCATGGTAACCCGCCGCTTCCGCTCGCTTTATAAAACTTTCTGCAACAGCTTGATCATTGGGCCAGTATAATTGGAAATAATGCGGGCAATCACTCATAATATCAGAAATCTCTTCAATTGAAGCCGATGATACCGTACTGGCGATATAAGGAACACCTTGCTTTCGAGCAGCACGGGCCGACGCTTTCTCACCATCTGGGTGGACAATGGCTTGAAAGCCGACTGGTGCCATTAAAAAAGGGAATTGATGATGACGATCAAACAGGGAAACCGATAAGTCACGCTTTGACACATCTTTAAGTACTTTCGGTATCAGTGCCAAGCGTTCAAAAGCAAGATCATTTTGATCCAATGTTGTTTCAGCACCAGATCCGCTTTGAATATAGCCAAACGCACCCTGATCTAGCTGTTTTTGACATCGTAATTCCCAATCTTGATATGAAAATGGATAGTCTGTTGACAAACGATCAATACTCGTCACAATGCTCACCTTCTAATCTTTTTTCGCTCGAGCAGCTATTTGGTTGCCAAGTGTTTGAATCACTTGAATAATAATGATTAATATTACAATAGTTGCATACATAACAACAGGTTCATAGCGGAGATGACCAAAGCGATAAGCAACATCTCCTAAACCACCAGCACCCACAAGACCCGCCATTGCAGTAGCACCAATTAAACCAATGACAGCGATCGTAATCCCTAAAATAATTGATGGTTTAGCTTCACGTACCATTACATGCCAAATAATATCTCGCGTTCGAATGCCCATCGCTTCATAAGCCTCAATCACACCTTTATCCACTTCTAGCAAGGCAGACTCCATTAACCGCGCAATATATGGGGCAGTGAACACAACCAGTGGTACAATAACACCGCGCACGCCCATTGATGTCCCAACAATAAAACGTGTAAAAGGAAGCAATGTGAATAATAAAATAATGAAAGGTACAGATCGAATAATATTAATGATCACGTTTAAAAAACCAGAAAGATATTTATTATCTAAGCTTTTACCTGGACGCGTTAATACTAGTAAAATACCTAACGGTAAGCCAATTATGATTGATATAACCAAAGAAATGCTGACCATTTGAAAGGTTTCAATCGTTGATTCCCAGATCAAACCACCCCAACGATCGATAAACTCTAAAATTTCAATCACGTTTCTTCACCTCACTTACCTTAACGCCTTGTTCCTGCAGATAAGCTAAAGCCTTATCTGTCTCGCTTTTATCACCTTGGATATGTGCAGTTAATTTACCAAACGGTTGATTCTTTAGTTGAACAATGTTCCCTGATAAGATGTTTGATTGGATATCGAATTGTTTAGACACCATCGATAATGCCGGTTGATCAGCAGAGTGCCCGACAAACGTTAAATGGATAATAGGCCCTTGTTTTTCAAGGTCATCAATAATCGTTTCAGGAATATCACTAGGAAAAATGCTACTGACAAATTTCTCTGTCGTCTTATTTTTTGGTTGCGTATAAATATCGATAACTTTCCCCTGTTCAATCACTTGACCATTTTCCATAACAGCAACTTGATCACAAATCTTCTGAATCACATGCATTTCGTGAGTGATTAACAAGATCGTTATCCCAAATTCGCGGTTAATTTTAAGTAGTAAATCAAGAATGGCATCCGTTGTTTCAGGATCAAGTGCGCTTGTTGCCTCGTCACTTAATAGCACCTCAGGTTCATGAGATAACGCCCTTGCAATAGCCACACGCTGCTTCTGACCACCAGAAAGCTGATTAGGAAAAACATTTTTTTTATCAGCTAAACCAACAATATCCAAATATTTATCGACACGCGCCTTGATTTCACTTGACGATACCCCTGTCAATTTTAATGGAATCGCTATGTTGTCATAAACATTCGCTGTTTTCAAAAGGTTAAAGCCTTGAAAAATCATCCCAATATTTTGACGTGCTTGACGAAGCTGTTCTGTTGACATCGCCCCTAATTCGGCACCATTTATAATGACTTCGCCTGAGGTAGGACGCTCTAGATAATTGACACAGCGAACCAAGGTACTCTTCCCTGCCCCACTGTAGCCAATAACGCCATAGATCTCGCCTTTTTTAACATGAAGACTGACATCATCAAGTGCAAGCACATCTTCACTTTTCTTTTTTGATTTGAATGTCTTTGATAAATGTCTTAATTCAATCATCTCTATCTACCCCTTCGCCTCAAACATATCACTACTTACCAAGAAGTGACTACTGAACCCTCGAATGTTTCATCTACAAACTGCTTGATCTCCTCTGACTGATAAAGATCAATTAATTGCTGTACAACAGGATCATCTTGATTTTCTTCGCGAACCACAAGTAAGTTTACCCATGGTGAATCACTCGCTTCGATAAAGATAGAATCTTGAGTCGGTACATAGCCATGCTCAATTGCAAAATTTGTATTAATCGTCGCAGCAGCCAACTCTTCCAGCTGGCGAGGAATTTGTGATGCTTCTAGCTCTACAAAATTTAGATCTAATGGGTTCTCTATAATGTCTAATACCGTCGCTGAATTTCCAGCATCCTCATCTAAAGTAATAAGGCCCGCATCTTCGAATAACATTAAAGCACGTGCACCATTCGTTGGATCGTTTGGCAACCCTACGGAATCGCCTTCTTCTAATTCTGAAACATCAGAAATTGCTGTAGAGTAAATCCCCATTGGGAAATTTACCGTTGTTGCAACATCAACAAGATTATAACCACGATCTTCAATAAAATCATCTAAAAATGGCTGGTGTTGATAGCTATTTGCATCTAGCTCTCCTTCTTCCAGTGCTGTATTTGGCATAACATACTCTTGGAAAACTTCAACGTTAATCGTCAAACCTTCTTCTTCAGCTAATTCAGCTACTTTTTCCATAATTTGTTCATGCGGTCCTGCTGTAACCCCGACTGTTAACTCTTCCTCGGAAAGTGCTTCTCCCTCATCACTTCCCCCTCCACACGCTGCCAAAATAGTTAAAATAGTGATCAATCCTAACAAACTAAGAAACTTTTTCATATTAATTCCCCCTTGTTTTAATATAACGAATAGCTAAACATATTATTTCTCTTAACCCTTTTTGATATTCACTTACCACTAAAGTCCAAAATTTAAATACACAATAATTCGAAAATTTAGACTTTTGAAAAAAGAGCTACTTATCCTTTAGCGACTGTGCTGTCCCATTATGCATATTAAACGTTTCCCAACGTATAATAAAACCCCCTTCTTATCGACTTAAGAAGAGGGTTTAACTAGACAAAGTTAACTCTTCTTATCTTTCAAGCGATCGCTTGCTGGATTTGGCACAGTGACGATTAACGTCTGTTGCCGAGGCTTCAAAGGGCCAGTCCCTCCACCTCTCTGGATAAGAAAATGCTATTCGTTATTTATATTGTGTTTCTTACTTTACAATGGCTACGCACAGAAGTCAAACCTTTTTTTCAGATTCATCTATTTTTTTTCGTAACCAGCCAAATGTTGGTATAATTCAGTGCGACGATCTTGATAAACTGGAATTTCCTGACGAACACGATCAACTTCTTCCCATATGATGTTGGCGGTTAACGTCATCGCTTGATCACCTGCTTCTGCAATGATTTCTCCCCACGGGCCGATAAACATTGAATGACCACCAAACACATTTTTAGGATCAGCACCAACCCTGTTACAAGCGACAACATAACACTGATTTTCAATGGCTCGACTAACCAATAAAGTGCGCCAATGGTCAATCCTTGACGCCGGCCATTCAGCCACAACAAAGAGCACTTTCGCGCCATTTAACATATGGGCTCTGATCCATTCAGGAAAGCGGATATCATAACAAATGACAGCTGCTGCCTTTTGTTCATCAATCATAAACAGCCCATCTTGATCACCTTGTTGTAAAAATTTCTCCTCTTCCATTAATCGAAACAAATGGGCTTTATCATATTGCTTCACCCATTCACCTTGGCGATTAATGACAATCAAGGTATTATAGTAACCTGACTTTTTGGCATTTGCAATTGAGCCAGCAACAAAATACACCTGATATTGTTTTGCCAAATTAGCAAGAAACGCGATCGTTATTTCACCACCTGGTTCAGCAAGCTGATCAAAACGAGCTAAATCATAGCCCGTTGTCCACAGCTCAGGTAATACAAATAAATCAACCGCCGTTTCGGCTAAGGTCTGCTCGATTTGCTGCTTAACATATCGACGATTTGCCTCTGGGTCACCAAAAGCAATGTCCATTTGAATAATCGCTATTTTCACTCGATCACATCCTGTATTTGTTTACTCATTATCCATGTGTCTAGCTGTTTCATAGCATGAGCTACGGCTTCTTCTGTCGATCTTTCCATAAAATGAATCGATTCAGTCACTTTGGTTGCTGCTTTTGCTACTTGTTCAAAAACCAAATTTTGCTGATCAACAACCACCCCTAAATCTTTAAGACAAGTCGGAAGAGCTAACTGATGGTAATAAGGTAATAGTTTTTCAATTTCATCAAATCGGTTTTCCAAAGCTAATTGAACAAGAATCCCATAGGCCACCTTATCACCGTGCAACTTATCATGCGTTTCAGGTAATACGGTCAAACCATTATGAATTGAATGCGCACCAGCAATCCGTCCATATCGTTCACCAAATCCACCAACCATGCCACCAACCATTATAATCGTTTCTACCGTTTGAATAAATGATCGTGTGATTTTTTGTTCAGCATGGTCTTGTATTGCCTGCGCACCATGCTCAAGCAAAACATCATGGCAAAGCCGTGCAGCATGAGCAGCTACATTGACCGGAATCGGTTTATGCTCAAGTTGCTTGACGAGCACATCAGCCTCATACCATTTTGCTAGTGTATCACCAATGCCTGCTCGTAAAAATGGAGCCGGTGAATTCATAATCAATTCGGGTTCAATAGCAACCATAAATGCATTGCGCGAGAAAACTTCATAATCTGTAAATCTACCTTCTTGGTCATAAAATACACTCAATGGTGTCCATGGGGCACAATTTGATGCTAAAGTCGGTACAAGTAGGAAAGGCTGCTGTAAACAGTCAGCCGTTGCTTTAACCAAATCAATAATTTTCCCTCCACCGACACCAAGAATATAATCAACACCTGCTTCTAACGCCAAAGCAACGATTCGAGCGACCTCTTCCCTCGTGCATTCACCATGATATTGTGTAGCCACTAGCGGTAGATTTAACGATTGAATAAATGGAGCAGAAACTGTCCAAGACGCATTCCCATGAACAAGTAACCCTTTCTTCCAACCTTCGTTTATGACCAGCTGTTTCAACTCATTCAACGCACCTTTATGGCATCGATATAAATTAGGGGCACCTTGTACTTGAATCGCCTCCATCCCTTTCCCTCCTCACCAAATCAACTTCACTTCTTTTATTGGTGCAAATTATCCCACTCCACACCTATTGTGTCAAGATTCAAAATTATCTTAATTCGATCTTTACAAATTGATAGACATTGACTATGATTGTTTTTACAACTTTCAAGAAAGCAATGAGGTGTCTGATCAATGATTGAATTTCAACCTTCAACTGCATTACAACGATTACCAGAACAATTTTTCGCACAATTAGTACAGCGTGCACAAACGATGATCGATGCTGGACATGACGTTATTAATCTCGGCCAAGGAAATCCCGATTTACCCAGCCCACAGCGGATCGTCAATGCCTTACAAGCTGCTGCACCTAATCCGCTTTATCATAAATATTCACCGTTTCGCGGCCATACATTTTTAAAAGAGGCTGTCGCTCATTTTTATCTGCGTGAATACGGTGTTGAGCTTAATCCAGAAACAGAAGTGGCGGTTTTACCAGGATCAAAAACAGGCTTAGTAGAACTGAGTCAATGCTTACTCAATCCAGGTGATCTCGCACTTTTACCCGACCCAGGCTATCCTGATTATTTATCTGGTATTGCACTAGCACATGCTCATGCAGCAGCCATGCCATTATTAGCAGAAAATCAATTTTTACCGGATTTTACAGCAATAGCTAATGAGAAGCTCAACAAAGCAAAACTGATGTTCTTAAATTACCCAAACAATCCAACCGCAGCGGTCGCTACAGCCGAATTCTTCGCTGATACCGTCGCAGTAGCCAAAAAACATCAGATTTGTGTTTGTCATGACTTTGCCTATGCTTCGATTGGGTTCGACGGCGAAAAAGCTCGAAGTTTCTTACAAACTAAAGGGGCTAAAGATGTGGGCATTGAAATGTTCACCTTATCAAAAGCTTACAATATGGCAGGCTGGCGAGTTGGGTTTGCTGTAGGGAATGCCTCTGTTATTGAACAGCTTAATTTAATTCAAGACCACATGTATGTAAGTCTTTTTGGCGCTATTCAAGAAACAGCTGCGGAGGCTCTACTCGGTCCACAAGATGAAACACACGCATTAACAGCGATTTATCAAGAGCGACGTGATCGGTTTATCTCACTTTTAAACAAAGCCGGTTGGGACGTGACCGCACCTAAGGGCACATTCTTCTGCTGGTTAAAAGTACCTAGAGGTTTTAGTTCACAAGCATTCGCTGATTATTTATTAGAACACGCTCATGTAGTTGTTGCCCCAGGGAATGGCTTTGGAGCATATGGTGAAGGCTATGTTCGTGCAGGACTTGTTACACCCACTGAACGTTTAGTTGAAGCAGCTAGCCGCATTAACCAACTTCATTTGTTTGCTAAATAATTGACAGACAAAAAACAAGCGTACAAAAAGGTTAATTTACTAAAAAACGTAAATTAACCTTTTTATTCATTTAAGCTCGTTTTACCCTGTTTTCATTTTTGGTTATTTCAGATCTATAAGCAAAAAGAAATCAATTGTATAATTCGTTTGGTATAAATTTATCTCTTCTACAATCACACTTAATTCAGCTTGATCGTTCTCAATGGTGTAAACAGCCTCATCGATCGTTAATTGACGATTGCTCTGACCACCTGTTAAGAAATAATCTAACAATTCTTCTCCATCTAACGTAATTAGCTCTTGATTCTCGTTAAATAGTTTTATATCAAATGCATCACGATCACTATTGATCTCAAGTTGATAAGACGACAATGCTTGACCTGTTAGTGTGAATCGATCATTGTTGCTTGATTGCCCGTCAATGGATTGCTTTATTAGCCAATCACTCGCACTGACATCTATCATCTCACCCTCCCAATTCCGCAGATTAACTGATCGCGTCGAACGAAAGGGATTAAGATCCGTTTGGTAAGTGGGTTCAAATCCGAAAATATCTTCAAAACGATTAGCGACAAAAATATTACTCGGCAACCACTCTACCTCATCTAAATCATCCATCTCATCTAAATATTCGATCACTTCCGTTAGTTTAATCTGATCAGCTTCACTCACTTCGGCATTTGGCTCAACCTGACCATCATTCAACATATTATAAGACTCCAAAATACCTTTTACCAAGTTGATTTGGCTATATCTACTCACCGTAAAGGCATCAACAGGTGGTGTTACCGAAATAATTGAAATAACGATTAAGATAGGCGCTAACCAATTGGTTTTTTTGGAGGATAAAAAGGCATAGATGAAACCGGTGATTGTACCAAAGACACCAAATACAATGACATAATAACGACCATAAGTCATACCTGTTTCATTTATTTTCACAATTGATGCTACCGTTTGAAATAAGACAATAGGCAACAAGACTTTAGGGATAACAAGCCTGAAAAAATGACTCACATGATGGTCAACTTCACTCGCCAAAAGATAGATGACCAACACTGTTATCGTATACGAGATAAGCAATGGTTCCAATACATTTTCTGTAAACAGGGCAGATGTTAAATTGGATAGAATATAGATTAACAAAACAATAGTATAGACGACAACTAAAGGGATGAATACAAATAAGATCAACAGATCAAACTGCTTAGATTTGGCTGTCGCTCGACTTATCTCCTCATATCGTTTTTGCCGATCCGCCTCAGACATATCAGCGTCTTTATTTCCAATGTACAGCGGGATGAAGGTAAGGAAAAATACCGGACCAAATAACGTACCGACAACATTTAAGAGCTGAAACCATATCGTGAAAGACGTGTCAAACAACAATGCGTCAATAGCTAATAAAATGGTACTAATACCAATACTGATAATCAAGCAAAACAAAACGGTTGTAAAGAAAGCTTTAAAGACGACAAGAAAACTTTGACTAAACCTTAATTGACATTTAATTGAAGGTATCCAAATAAATGCTGTTATCAGGATAAGAATAAAGACATCGGTTTTCACCGAAAACGCAATTGCGTGGTCAACTTGACCACCTATCATTAGATGATAGACAAACATAACAACAAGTGCACTTCCCATTAAGAGCAAGCGCATTTTTAATGGTTTGAAAAAACGCTGATACAATTGCTCGGCTACTAAACTTAATAAAATACCAATCATTAATGTCGACTCATAATAAGACACATTATAATCTTGGTTAATCGTAAACATATTATTTATCGTTAAGGCCACAATCAGCAAAACCGTTAATGGGTAGCGTTCAATGGTTCCCACCATCCCCGCTAATTTCCCTTTTAAAAAAGATAGTAAACGCAAGATTAAACACCACTTTCTTAATATATTATTCTTAATAAAACGAACCTTCAATCAGTGGGTAGAGGCTACAGGATGTAGGCCATGCAGATGTTGCCACAGGCCGTGACGGTTTTAGCCTAAGAGCTTACCCGCCCATTGATTGTCAGCTGATTGAATCAAGACATTCCCGTCCGTTAACGCCCGCCTAAATAAGCTGCTCTACTCGCTATTTTGTCGGAGACGTTTTACAGACGGTTATCTGTGATAAACAGATAACGTTTAAAGACAAGATGTTTCGGTTAATAGTCTAATATACTACGCTAATCAAAGGAGGTACAAAATTGAATGTCATTCGAGCTAAAGAAATCAAAGATGATCCCGTTATGCAAGATGTTTACTATAACGGTAAGCCCATCTTCATTAATGATGTTAACGATGATACACAACAAGCAACGGTTCGTTATACGAAAGAAGCCGAAGATTTCTTTGTTGTCGATGTAACAAAATTAACTGAACAAAGATAAATCGATCTTCAATCGGTTGGGGCGTCCTTCTCCGACTACTTGGTCGTTGAGTGAATCAGGAGAACGTCCATTAGCTCCTGCCTAAATAGATGTGTTCTACACTCTATTTTGTGGCGGGCGTTTTACTGATGATCATCTGTGATAAGGCACTAATATCAAACCGTCCGCTTGAACCGATCACCGATCCTCCTTACCCTAATTAACACCATATGTTATCATACGTAACTAAACCGACCTCTCATTCGTCAATAATTATATATGAAGATTCGTTCATTTCAAATACTTGGTTTATAGTCTAAATGTACCCTTTTTGCAGGACAGAAATGACAAAATCGATTTTGACTAACCATTTACCCAGAAAACCTAGCTCCTATTGATTAAATAAAACGAAGCTCCAATCAGGCGTCGTATTCGTTCTTCCACACTACTTGGTAGTTGAGTAAATTAGGACATTAACGTCTGTTATCGCCCCCTAAATAGATGTAGCTCTGTTATTTATTTTGAGGTGGATGCTTTACAGACAAATTACCTATAATAAAAAATTCTATGTTATCTTCTATTTTTTATTGGAAAACATAGTTATATAGAAAAGTAAAAGCGGACAAGATGTTGCAGATGTTGTAAAATAGGAATAGGTTGGCGAAGAACTAAAAGATGTTTATTAAAAAGGAGATTATTCAAATGAGAAAATTAATAGCTACAAGTTGTATCACTTTACTTGCTGTCACTTTTTTTATATATACAAGTATCCCGATTGCATTGGCTGATGCCATTGAAGGGGAAACGATTGTGACATTAGGTGAAGATTTATCACAATCACAACGAGCGACAGTTTTAGAAGACATGGAAATAACTGATGAAGACGAAATAGAGATTATTTATGTCACTAATGAAGAAGAGCACAATTATTTAGGTGATTACATTCCGGCAAGCCAAATTGGTTCAAATGCTATTTCATCTGCAAGAATTACATTACGAAATGATAATACAGGCGTTGCGGTAACGACGAATAATATTAATTATATTACTGGCGCCATGTACACAAATGCTCTTGCCACAGCAGGTGTCAGTGGTGCAGAAATTTACGCTACAGCACCTTTCACCGTTTCAGGAACAGGTGCATTAACCGGCATCATGAAAGCATACGAAGCATCGACAGGGGAAACAATTGATGAAGAAGTTAAGCAAGCAGCAAACGAAGAAATGGTCGTTACCGCTGAGCTAGCTGAAGATGAAGACATCGATGAAGACGAAGCGGTTGATTTTATGAACCAAATAAAAGAGCGTATTGAACAGGAAAACCCACAGTCTGCTGAAGATGTGCGTGATCTGATCTCACGCTTGGCTGACGAGCTCGGTATTAGCTTAAGTCAAGACCAGCTTGAGCAATTGGTTTCGCTGTTCAATAACCTACGTAATTTGAATATTGATTGGGGTAAAGTAACAGATACGATCGATGCTACACGCGACTGGATTAGTGATTTCGCAGAGAGTGAAGAGGGACAAAATGTTATCCAGAGCATTATCGGCTTTTTCCAATCTATTTGGGAATGGTTCCTATCTGTTTTCTCTAACAATTAATCAGAGCGACGTGCTACATTTGGATTAAAGCTATAATAAAAAAGAAACGCTGAATTCAGCGTTTCTTTTTTATATTGTTAATCCTACTCCTTTTAATCAATGTGCTGAATCGCTCGATATAGGCTGGAAAATGTATCAATTGATGTAAACTGTACATCTCGTTGAACAAGCTTTTTAGCAAGGTCTGGACGTATACCGCACAGAATCGCTTTAATTCCAATAACCTTTAAGGCTTGATACACTTTGATAAGTACATTAGCAACCATTGTGTCCACCACTGGGACACCAGAAAGATCTAGCATGAGATATGACAACTTCATAGAGCGCCCTTGTATCAATGCTGTGTCCATAAGTTGATCGGATTAATTGGACTTTGAAATCAATGGGAATGAGCGAATGATTTTGCTTAGACGCATGCATGAATAGGTTGGATATATTTGCAAATTCAAAACTGTGCGTCCAAATCTTCTTTGATAATAGATAACTAACCTTTGTTAGTTCATTGATATCCATTGTTTTAACCAGCTCCAAACGGGGTAATGATAATACGAAACTTTAATCAGCGGACGGTTTCATCCCTCGCCTACTGATTATGAGTTCGATGAATCAGGCGATTAGTGTCCGTTAACTCACACCTAAACAGAAATTCTAACCTCTACTTTGTTGTCGGTGTTCTACGGACGATTATCTGTAATAAATGCTCATTATGAAAATATTTATCGCTTTATCCCTTTATAAACCAAGTAAGCTATATTATTGTTACAAAATGTTTACTACTTCTATATTATTACCACTATTAGTAATGAAGCAAGAAGGCCTTTTTGGTGCGTTACTAACAAAAGAATAGATAAGGATGAAGATAATGAGTCAAGTTAATACACACCCAATTGCAGTTACCATGGATGTCGTTTGTGGAAAATGGAAAGCACAAATTCTTTTTCAATTGCTAGACGGTAAAATGCGGTATAACCAATTACAACGGACGGTAACTGGGATTAGCAAAAAAATGCTTACACAACAATTACGTGAGTTAGAAAAAGATTTACTTATTAAAAGAGTGGACTATGCCGAAACGCCACCTAAAGTAGAGTACTCACTAACCAGATACGGTAGAAATTTAGAAGCAACATTACGGTTTATGGCTAAGTGGGGAAAGGAACACAAGGAGATAATGGAAAAAAGCGGAGCCTAATTTTCGCCAAGCATCCGTGATTTTGGGACAAAAATAAATGTCTTAATATAATGAGGCTGGGACATAACTAGCCTAAAATGAAAGAAAAAGCATTTGATCACCGATTCTTGGTGATCAAATGCTTTTTTGTCCTTGCCTTTTGAATTGTTTGGGGATTGGCTGTTGTCCGAGGCAGTGTATTTCCTCAAATTCACTGCCATGAACGCGAAGCCCATTTCATTTTTCACCTTTTCGTTTCCTCTTACGGAGAATCGGGTGAACGCCAAATTAGCCTTCAAGAATCCGAAGACTGGCTCTACATCAATCTTTCGCTTGCCGTAGATTTCACCCGTTTTCTCTTCTGAAAGCTTTTCTCGAATATAGGCTTTTTGGTTCTCCCATGTTTCATTAATATACAGTCTCCGGTTATTTCCTTCTTTCGCTTTTGTACACCGGTCACGCAGTGGGCAGCCAGAACAATCTTCACATTCATAGGTTTTGAAATGACGTATGAATCCATATCTATCTTTTCTTGTTGAAGGATGACAGAACGAGAGCGTGCGATCGTTCGGACAAGTAAATGTATCTGTTTCCTCATCATATGCCCAATTGGCTGTATTCAAAGGGTTATTCTTAACCTTCTTTTTCTTCTCTTTCCGATATTGGTTGTAGGTGATCAAAGGGGAGCGATCTCTATTATTCACGACATCCATGTAATTCTGTTCACTGCCATAGCCGGCATCCGCTACAATATATTCGGGAAGATCGAAAAAGTCTTTTTCGATTGTATCCAGGAAAGGAATGAAGGTGCGTGTATCCGTCGGATTTGGAAAAATATCATAAGCAAGCGCATACTGGCCTTCGGTTGCCAGTTGCACATTGTAGCCGGCCTTAAGCTGTCCATTTTTCATATGGTCGTCTTTCATGCGCATAAAGGTGGCGTCATGGTCCGTCTTAGAATAGCTGTTTCGGCCGTCAAAAATCTCCATATCCACACGGTATTTCTCTTTGCGTTGTAAAAAATTTTGGAACTGTTTGCGATACTGCTTTGGTTCCTTGCGCTCCGAGCGTAACTCTTTTCGTACAGCAGCATCCTCACTTGCTTCAATTTTCTCATCATATGCCTGGACTGTTTCATCCAGGTTTTCAATAATGCTGGATAGCTCTTGTTCAGAAAGTGCGTCCCAACTTTCCCTTTCTAGCTCTGGGATAATCTCTTTTTCCAGAAGCTCTTCGTACATACGATTCGACCGTTCCACCAAACTGGCACTGTATCCTTCGACCGACTTTTTCCAGACGAATGTGTACTTGTTCGCGTTCGCCTCAAGTTTTGTTCCGTCTATAAAAATGGCTTCTTCCTCAATTTGTTTCTCCTCAACCAGTTTACAGCGGAACTGTACAAAGCACTGACGCAACAGTTCATTCACCTCAGGATGAACCCGGAAACGATTGATCGTACGATAGCTTGGCTCATAACCCTGGGCCAGCCACATCATACGCACACTGTCCTTCAGTAGCCCTTCTATCTTTCTTCCGGAGAACACAGACTGGGTATAGGCACACAGAATAATCTTCAACATCATGCGTGGATGGTACGCTGGGCAGCCTGTTGCACGCAAAAAGCCTGCGAAGGCTTCTTCAGGAATCGACTCCGTGAGCTCATTCACAGCGTAAGCAATATCATTTTCCTGCAATTTCATCTCCATATCGAGCGGTAAAACAACCTGATTTATGTTATAATCTTTAAACATAGGGAGACCTCCTTTGGATTAGGTTGTGGTGACTTTAATTCTAACAGAAGGTTTCCCTATTTTCCTGTCTAAAACATCAAAAAAAACGGATCTGAAGGAGATTTCTTCAGAATCCGTTTTTTTCTTTTAGTGGGTTTTGTCCGACTAATTTACCTGTATATACCACACGTTCTATAGCAATTGAAATAGAGGAGACTCTTGCGGGAATAGCACGAGTCCGAAGATCCACTTTAGAAGCGGGTTTTGCTTCTAAAGTTAGCTGAGGCCGTGCCCGCAGAAAGCGAGTCTATTTCACATTGCAATGACTTTTTGAAAGAACCCTTCGTGTTTTAGACAATCATTTTTGTTTCGTCCCAGCCTCGATATGTTCGATCAGCTTTCGCACGTAAAAGCCCTTACCTTCAGTCCTATTTAATACTTCACGTTTAATATAAAGAACAATGGGGTTGACATTAAATATACCATATGATCTAATAAGTATTAAAGTCAAGGTTGTTACCAATAATGTGGGCTATACTTGATTTCTATAACATATGATTTAAATTAGCTAGCTGATTCAGTCTCACTAAGGAGATAGCATTTGTGAAAGTAAAAAAGGTGATTAACAATAACATTGTCAAATCTGTTGATAGCGCAAACAATGAAGTGTTGGTCATGGGAAGAGGGATTGGCTTTAAGAAGCAGATTGGCGATCCTATCGATGAAGACGCTGTTGAAAAGGTATACACAAGTAATAAAGATACAACTACTAATAAATTGACGCAACTGCTTGCTAATGTTGAGTTAGAACACTTACAAGTTGCCAATGAAATCATTAGCTTTGCTAAAGTATCTTTAGGAAAGAAATTGAGTGAAAGTATTTACCTTACCCTTACTGACCATATTGATTATGCTATCGAACGTCATAAAAAAGCTTTACCGATTAAAAATGCGCTATTGTGGGAAATTAAGCGCTTTTATAATCATGAATTTTTAATTGGGAAAGAAGCTTTAGTCATTATCAAAAATAAATTAGGTATTTCTTTACCTGAGGATGAAGCCGGTTTCATCGCGTTACACATTGTTAATGCAGAATTAGATATGTCTAAAGTTAGCGAAGTATCTGAGATGACTCAGGTTATTCAGAATATCCTAAACATCATTAAATACTACTATAAAATGGATTTAGACGAGTACTCATTGAATTATGAACGCTTTATTACCCATTTAAAATTCTTTGTCCATCGCTTATATAGCGGTGTAGAGCTTGAAGAAAATAAGGATGCTGGATTTCTATTCATGCTTAAAGAACGTTATAATGCAGAGTATTTATGTGCATTAAAAGTTCGCGATTATATTATTAAAGAATTTGGTCGCGACTTAAAAGAAGATGAAATGATTTACCTAACCATTCACATTAGACGAATTACAAATAGTAAATAAATATATATAGGATTGTTACTGGTTAAGCAGGCTATACCTAGATAAATTCCTTACTCAATCTCAATTGAGTCCAAGGGATCTATTTAGGTATTTTTTTTGCAATCCTTAGAGGAGGAAATGTAAGATGAGTTACAATGATTTAGCTAAAACGATATTAGATAACATTGGTAGCGAGCAAAACGTCTCTAGTTTAGGGCATTGCGCCACCCGTTTACGATTCAACCTAAAAAATGATACAGTTGCCAATACCGATAAATTAAAGAATACAGCCGGAATTATGGGTGTGGTATCTAAAGGCGGCCAATACCAAATTATTATTGGTAGTGACGTCAGCAGTGTATACAAAGAAATTATTAATGAAGCCCCCTCACTGGGAAGTCATGCGGATCAAGATGACAATAAAGATGACCGCTCTGCATTAGCTAAGGTAATTGATACGATTACTGGAATTTTTACACCGATATTACCAGCGATTACAGCGGCAGGGATGTTAAAAGCCGTGCTATCTTTGTTAGTCGTTTTTAACGTGGTTAATGATGAAAGTCAAACCTACCAAGTCGTTGACTTTATGGCAGATGCTGCTTTTTATTTCTTACCTATTTTATTGGCCGCTTCATCTGCACAAAAATTTAAAACAAATGCTTATCTCGCTATGATGGTTGGTGGAATTTTGTTACACCCTAACTTTGTCGCCATGGTTCAAGCATTAGAAGGAACAGAGGGGATTAGCGTATTTGGCTTACCTGTTACACCGGTCACTTACTCTTCTTCTGTTATTCCCATTATATTAGCCGTCTGGTTTATGTCTTATATAGAACCTATTGCTGACCGTGTATCACCAAAGGCGATTAAGTTCTTTAGTAAACCTTTAATTACGATTGCCATAGTAGGAACAGTTTCAATTGTTGTTATTGGGCCGCTTGGGCACTTTATTAGTGATGGTATTTCTGCTGGGATTACAACGCTTGAAAATGTTAGCCCTTGGTTAGTCCCTACATTATTAGGTGCATTTTCGCCACTTTTCGTTGCTACAGGTACACATTATGGACTTGTTCCGATTGGCATTAACAACCGTATGGTATCGGGTTACGATACGGTTATTTATCCCGGCATGCTAGCATCAAACGTCGGACAAGGTGCTGCTGCTTTAGCTGTTGGCTTCAAGAGTAAAGATTCAACGATCAAACAATTAGCTTCATCAGCTGGTTTAACAGGGATCTTTGGTATTACTGAGCCGGCTTTATACGGTGTTAATTTACGTTTTAAAACTCCCCTGTACGCTGCAATGATTGGTGGCGGTATCGGTGGGCTATTTATGGGTATTTTCAGAGTCCGTAACTTCGCGGGTGGAGCACCAGGTCTATTAACTTTACCTAGTTATATTGGTGATGATACATTAAGCTATTTTACTTTCGCTGCAATTGGCGCTGTTATCAGTATCATCATTGCTTTTATCGTTTCTTATATTCTTTATAAAGATCCAAACCCTGAGGAAGATGCATTGGTAGCTGATAGAGAAGAAGTTAAATCTGATATTGGTGAAGCAACACTTGAGCCAACAAGTAACAAAGTTTCTGAAGACGTTATTCTTGCGCCAATAAAAGGGGAAGTTGTCTCACTATCCGCAGTAGAAGATGGTATGTTTTCAGAGGAGATTTTAGGAAAAGGCGTTGCAATAAAACCCGCCGAAGGGGTCGTTGTCTCACCAATCTCTGGAACAGTATCTGCAATCTTCGACTCCAAACATGCGATTGGCTTAACGGCGGATAATGGACTTGAACTCCTTATCCATGTAGGTATTGATACGGTTCAATTAGAAGGGGAAGGTTACCAATATTTCATTGAGCAAGGACAGCACGTTGAAACCGGAGACCAACTGATGACTTTTGATTTAGAGGGAATTGCTAGTAAAGGCTTCCAAATGATAACACCTGTTGTGATTACCAATTCAACAGATTATGGTGATATCATTAGCCTAAATGCATCACAAGTAGACACAGGTGCAGAAATTATTAAAGTTATCCGATAAAAAAACAGGAAGAAGCGTTAGTGAAATGCTTCTTCCTGTTTCTATTATAACTTTGATATCATAAACTTTAGTTACTGAAGATATCATCTACTGAATGTGTTTGTTTAAATCACTCGCCACACCAGATAAAATATTAGCAGAACTAGAAATTTCCTGCATCGATGCATTCAATTGCTCAATAACAGCAACGATATTCTCAATGTTTCCATTAGAATCATTAACTGTATTCGATACCGTTTCGATAGATTTGTGAACTTGATTCATATTTGTTGTCACATCAGTAATCGCTGTGTTCAAATCTTGCACAAATTCATCCACTTCATCAACGTTCATTGCAATATCTTGGAACACCTGTTTAACATCATCATTTAACGATACACCACTCTTAATCGAGTTTGCACTCTCAGTAATGACATCGATAACTTGTGACGTACCAGCTTGTATCTCTTGAATAAGAACTTGTGTCTTGCTCGTTGCACCATTTGTTTGTTCCGCTAGCTTACGAACTTCATCAGCAACGACAGAAAAGCCTTTACCATGCTCTCCTGCACGAGCAGCTTCAATTGCTGCATTCAAGGCAAGTAAATTGGTTTGATTAGAAATATCTGTTATTAATGAAAGAATATCATTAACTTGGTCTGTCTTCTGATCCAGTTGATGTACGACCTCAATCGATTCTTTAACTTGATTTCCAATTAAATCCATTTGATTCGTGATTTTTTCAACAGCTTGATCGCCGTTTTTCGTTTTATCAATCGCTTGATGTGATGTTTCTGAAACAAATTTAATACTTTCCCCTATCTCTTGTAGACTGAAAAATATTTGACCTGATGTTTGATTAATGTCATGAATTTCATTCGCCTGTGCATCTGCTCCAGCAGCCATATCTTGCATCGTTGAAGATATTTCATTAACCGCATGACTCGTTTCACTCGTTGTTGACATCAGCTGCGCTGAAATAGAATCTGCTTGCCCAGCTAGGTCTTTTATCCCTTCATCTGCCGTCTGACTCTCAATAGGGGCCACTGTTTCTCGTTCTGATGATAGCATGGATTTGGCCATCTCACGAGCATAAACAAATGAGCCAAACATTACAATTGCAATCACCGCGATAACCGTCAACCAATAAATCCAACTTGTTAAACTAAAAACAAATAAACTGTTGATTAGTGTTAACACTATAATCGGCACAAGTACAGCTATAAAAGCAATCGATACTACCTTTATCATAAAGCCATGATCTTCTGTCAATAAATCTTTTTTCTTTACATTCATAATTATATTCGCCCCAATTTTATTATAGAGTCATATCTGGAACACCTAAGAATTTTAACGCGTCATCTAAACTAGTAAAGGCTTTTACCGTATCATGTGTACCAGCACCTCTTGATAGTCGATTTAACTGCATTTTTAATGTCACATTGGGAGCTACGGTAGCATTCTTCTCGACATGCTTAGCTATATCTTGCATAAGCTGTCCCCAAACTTGATTGACTTCTGGTGTTGCAACGGCTTGAATCGTACTATTGTCGTTTAAGAATTTTGTAATATGGGGCTTCTGTAAAGCTTGTCTCACCACATCAGCTTGTTGCTTTGCTTCTTCTACTGTCGTAGCCATTTCATTATATTTAAAATAGAACACATCTTTATACTCTTTCGTTTCGAATTTTGCCATTTTATTTTCCTCCTAGTTTGTTGTTTCGTCTTGTGAAAGTACATCTTTAAAAATATGTAGCGCATGAATTGATTTTGGAAAACCAGCATAGGCACTACAATGATTGATAACCTCTAATATTTGCTCCTGCTTTAAACCAACATTTAATGCTGCGCGAAAATGATAGGATAAACCTCTCCCAGGATCACCTTGAGTAATCAATGAAGACAAGGTGACAAGTGCGCGTTGCTTCAAATCAAGCTGATCATCTGCATAAACATCTCCATAACCAAACTCTAACGCCAGTTTGGCCAACCGAGGGGAAAATTCTTCTACTGCCTTCATCGAATCAATACCCGATTTCCCAGCTAATTCTTCGATTTTTTTCCATCCCATTTCCCGTTTATCCATTATCTCACCCTCTTTTGATTAACTTCGTTTTAACGTTGGGGGGACTTCATCTTGCCAGGTTAGTACTTCAATGACTGTTGGACCTTGGGCCGATAACCCTTGTTCTACTGCTATTGTTAGATCATCTAGTGTCTTACAACGTGTACTATTTGCACCTAAAGACGCCGCAAATTGGGTTGCATCAATACCAGAAGCATATTCAACACCGATTGATTTACCCCCAGTCATTCGTTTCATTCCCTTGTCAACCATGTCAAGCATACCGTTATTTAGAACAATAAATATCACATTTGCGTCTTGATCAACAGCCGTCGATAATTCCATGCCGTGCATCATTAGACAGCCATCACCAACCAAGCATACAATCGGATCATGTGGCTTTGCTACTTTAGCACCAATGGCAAGACCCAATCCATGCCCCATAGCACCAAAAACATCATCAAAATAGAACGTGCCATGTTTTAAAATATCAAAGTACTTGATTCCATAAAACGTATGACTACCATCATCACCAAATACAATCGTTTCAGATGGCAAAAGATCTCTTAGTTTCAACATAACAGAGGCTGTCGATAATCGTCCTGAGCGTTCAAAATTATTTTTGACCGTATCTCTTAGCTTCTGTTCATCCAACCAACATTGCGTTAAATCACGTTCTGCCACCTCTTGTTCAGGTTGAAAATGCCTATTTAACTGCAAGAGATTTTCTCGCGCATCACCTTTAACAAACAAAGTCTTTACTGGTAGGTTTTTACCAATAAAGGTAGGGTCCGTATCAAAGTGAATAATCGATTCAGGGTATAAAGCTTCACTTAATCCAGCCGTTGACATATCAGAAAGCTTTGACCCAATGACAATCATGACATCGACACCGTCTTTAAGATAAGCTTCCGAGGCTGTTGTTCCACCTAATCCAAAACTACCTATAGATAGCGGATGATTAGTAAGGAAAGCACCCTTCCCTCCAGGTGTTGTCATAACAGGAATTTGCCATGTTTCTGCAAATTTCTGAACAGGATGATAAGCATTTGCAATATGGACACCTTTCCCTAGTAATAAAAGTGGACGTTTGGCTTCAATTAATTTGTCTTTAACAAGACTTAAATGTCCAGAAATTGTGATATCATCAATCTCCCAATTAGGTAACTCAATACCTGAAACTTCAGCCATTAATACATCCATCGGAATCGATAAATGAACTGGACCTTTATCACCGGTTAAAGCATGCTGCAACGCATGTTGCAAATAGCTCTTTAACAACTTAACATCGTCTATTCTGGCACTAAATTTGGTAAGCGGCTTAAATAACTGAACTAAATCCGTTCCAAAAAAACTTGAATCTTGTCCTAATGCTTTCCCTTCATCTTGTAAAGGCGGGTGACCGGTAATAAACAATACAGGTGCATGAAAGGCTTTTGCTTGTCCAGCAGCAGTTAGTAAATTCGTTCCACCTGGACCTGATGTCCCTACAGCTACACCTAATGTACGATTTTGCATGGCATATCCAGTGGCCATAAAGCCAGCTCCACCTTCGTGACGGGCCAAGACAAAATCTAAGCCTTGTTGTTCAATTGCACTAATCAATGGAACAAGTGGTTTTCCTGGGATACCAAAAACTTTCTCACAGCCTTGCTGTTGTACAGCTTTAACAATGTATGTTGCCAAATTTGCCATACTTTTCACCTCCTTTTAGATAAATACTTTTAGATGTTCTACAACTAAAGTCACATAGAAATATAGAGCTTCTAAAATAGATACTCCCTTTATATCGACAATTATCGGCAAATATATCTATTAATTGAATATTTTTTAAAAAATATAACAAAAGACCCATTTCTTTTTAACTTTACAGATGTCATGCAAAAATGAGAATTTAGGTTATACTTTTTACTTTTATATCCTACTTTTATAATGATTTTGCCTTTCCCCCCACACACTGCTCATCAAATAGGTATAAATAACCACGCCAGGGTAACTACCTTACATTTTACGTTTTTGGCAAATACCTTACCTTTTGTCACAAAACATATGTATCAATGCTTAATTTTGTCGACAGTTATCAAATAAATTAATTTAAACGATAATAAAAAGAAAAACTTCCCATCAGTTATTCACTAAAATTGTTTACATGTATATTTAAACAAATCTGTTATACACTATTGAAACAACAGACTTTTTCATTACTATTCATTTCTAATCATAATCCTTGACAAATAAAATAGATACTTTATAATAACTTATATCGAATTAGAATTATTATCGTTAATCATTTGATCAGTTTAGTTATGATTAACAATAAATTCTATTAAAAAATTTAAGGAGGACGACAGTTTATGTCTCTTATTGGAACAGAAGTACAACCATTCTCAGCACAAGCATTTCAAGCAGGTAAAGATTTCTTTGAAGTAACAGAAGAAAATTTTAAAGGTAAATGGAGTGTGGTTTGTTTTTATCCAGCAGACTTTTCATTCGTTTGCCCAACTGAATTAGAAGATCTACAAAAAGAATATGATGAACTTAAAAAATTAGATGTTGAAGTATATGGTGTATCTACAGATACGCATTTTGTACACAAAGCATGGCACGAGCATTCAACAGCTGTAGGTTCAATTGAATATATTATGATTGGTGACCCATCTCAAACGATTTCTCGTAACTTTGATGTTTTAGATGAAGAAAGTGGATTGGCTGATCGTGGTACATTTTTAATTGATCCAGATGGTGTTATTCAAACCGTTGAGATTAATGCAGGTGGTATCGGTCGTGATGCAAGTACAATTATTAATAAAGTAAAAGCAGCTCAATATGTACGCAAGAACCCAGGTGAAGTTTGTCCTGCAAAATGGGAAGAAGGACAAGAAACACTTAAGCCTAGCCTAGATATCGTCGGCAAAATTTAAGGAGCTTGATAATTATGTTGGATCAAGAGATTAAACAACAACTTAAACAATATATGGAGCTCTTGGAAAGTGATATTGTTATTAAGGTAAGTCTTGGTGACGATAAATTTTCTACAGAAACAAAAGAGCTTGTGGATGAAATTTCATCTATGTCTTCAATGATCACCGTTGAAGAGACTAAATTGGAGCGTACACCAAGCTTCAGTATTAGTCGTAAAGGCGAGGAAACCGGCGTTACTTTCGCCGGTGTTCCCCTTGGTCATGAGTTCACTTCACTTGTTATGGCTCTCCTTCAAGTAAGTGGCCGTGCACCTAAAATTGAAGACAACCAAATTGAACAAATTAAAGCCATTGAAGGCGAATATCACTTTACAACTTATGTTAGTTTGTCTTGTCACAACTGTCCTGATGTTGTTCAGGCTTTAAACATTATGAGTGTATTAAATCCTAACATCACCCATACAATGGTTGATGGTGCGGCATTTAAAGATGAAGTTGAAAGCAAAAACATCATGGCCGTTCCATCCGTTTATCTAAATGGGGAATTCATGGAATCAGGACGTATGACACTTGATGACATCTTAGCTAAAGTAGGCTCCGGCCCTGATGCAAGTGTAATCAGTGAAAAAGATCCATTTGATGTGCTTGTTGTCGGTGGTGGCCCCGGCGGTGCCAGTGCAGCAATCTATGCAGCGCGTAAAGGGATTCGCACAGGTCTAGTAGCAGACCGCTTTGGTGGGCAAGTGATGGATACATTAGGAATTGAGAACTTCATTAGTACTTCTTATACTGAAGGACCTAAATTAATGGCAAGTGTAGAAGGACATGTCAATGACTATGACGTTGATGTCATGAAGAGCTTGCAAGCTACAAAACTCGAAAAGAAAGACTTATTTGAAGTTGAGCTTGATAATGGGGCTACCCTACAAAGTAAATCTGTTATTATTTCTACAGGTGCTCGCTGGCGAAATATCGGTGTTCCAGGCGAAGCAGAGTTCAAAAATAAAGGTGTCGCTTACTGTCCCCACTGTGACGGCCCATTGTTTGAGGGGAAAGAAGTCGCTGTTATTGGCGGAGGTAACTCTGGTGTAGAAGCAGCTATTGATTTAGCTGGTATCGTGAAGCATGTAACCGTACTTGAGTTCTTGCCAGAGTTAAAAGCTGATGCAGTCTTACAAGAACGTCTTCATAGCCTACCTAACGTCACGGTTATATTGAACGCTCAGACTACAGAAATTACAGGTGATGAGACGGTTAATGGGATCACTTATGTAGATCGTGATACAAATGACGAGATTCATATTGAGCTTGCTGGTGTCTTCGTTCAAATCGGTCTCGTTCCTAACACTGATTGGCTAGGCGATACCGTCGAACGTAATCGTATGGGTGAAATTGTAATTGATAAGCATGGTCAAACAAGCTTACCAGGTGTATTTGCTGCAGGCGACTGTACAGATACCCCGTATAAGCAAATTATTGTATCAATGGGATCTGGTGCGACAGCTTCACTCGGTGCATTTGATTACCTGATCAGAAATTAACGATTTAGAAAAATAAGCCAACGCACCTCCAGACGTTAGAGTCAAAAACTAACGCCTGGGGGTGTTTTTTGGTTCTGCGTCAAATGACGTTGGTAAGTCCTAGTAGTCAACTAAATTATCATGTGTTCGAGGCCGGGACGAAACAAAAACGGTTGTCTAAAACACGAACGGTTCTATCAAAAAATCATTGCAATGTGAAATAGTATTTCCTCTGCGGTTCAAGCATCATTCTGTCATCATTTAACGATGTTGAAATGAAGATCAAACGATCACTTGAAACATAGAATTGAAAAATGACGTTAGTGCGTTTTTTTAATCACCAACGTCATTTATTTTACAACCTGTTTTTTAAGCTTTTTCTGTTTGCAGATTGTTACCCCCCATTTCAGAAACGTTAAAACCCAAGGCATATCAAGATTCAACACATACGCTAATTAGAAAATATAAATCGTGATATAAAACCCTTACACCCCACGCACGATTTGCAAAACGAAGTCAAAAATAGTATAGTTAAATCGTAATAATTACTATTTAAGAAGGGGTGTAAGCATGTTACCAAAAGATATGCAAATTCCCGTAACCATATTGACGGGTTATCTAGGTGCAGGTAAAACAACGTTGTTAAATAGAATTCTTGCAGAAAAACACAATCAAAAAGTAGCGGTCATTGTAAATGAATATGGTGAAGTAGGAATTGACAATCAACTTGTTATTAATTCTGATGAAGAGATTATTGAAATGAATAATGGTTGTATCTGCTGTACAGTTAGAGGTGATTTAGTTAAAATACTTCGTACGTTAATTATGGCTAAAGATAACAATCACGTTCATTTTGATCGTGTGGTAATTGAGACGACTGGCTTAGCAGACCCAGCTCCCGTTGCACAAACCTTTTTAATGGATCAAGATTTGACTGCCCAATTTATGATTGATAGTATTGTCACTGTTGTTGATGGCAAGCATATTTCTCGCCATTTAGATGAGAAAGATGAAGCTCAAGAGCAAATAGCCTTTGCCGATATCATTCTTTTAAATAAGTTAGATTTACTGCAAAAGCATGAACGACTTGAATTGCAGCAACGAATAAACATGATTAATCCAACTGCAAAGTGGTTATTTGCAAAACATTGCGCTATAGCAATCGATGACATATTAAATGTCCAATCCTTTAATTTGGACGACAAGCTACGAATTCACCCTCAATTATTAGAAGATCATCATCACCATCATAATGACCACATTAAATCAATAGCCTTTGTTGAAGAACAACCACTTAACCTATTAAAAGTAGATCGTTGGATGAGTTGGCTAATTCAAGAAAAAGGTGAAGACCTTTTAAGGTACAAAGGCATTTTAAATATTGATGGTGTTGAAGAACGTGTCATCTTCCAAGGCATACATATGCTATTTGCGGGAAGAACAGATCGCAAGTGGAGAGTTGAAGAGCCAAGGGTGAGTAAATTTGTCCTGATTGGCAAAAACCTTGATGAAGAAATGTTAACAAAACAATTTAAGCAATGTTTAGCTTAAAAGATCAATTTCAAGGATGACCGGTGAATTCTTCAAGTTTAATGCCTTAACAACAAAACATAACCATTACAGCAGGTGAAAACATATTTTTGAAAGTATCCATAGCCCTTCTATTTAGGCCATGGATACTTGTTTTTATGAGGATGTGCGTTCGCCACCATTAGGATGTAAGGTTTGCCCCGTCATAAATCTAGAATCATCTGAAGCTAAGAAAACATAAGAAGGTGCAAGTTCAAATGGTTGTGCCATTCTTTGCATTGGGTTTTGTGATCCAAAAATGGCGACATCGTCTGCTGGAAAACTAGCTGGAATTAACGGTGTCCAAATACGCCCAGGTGCTACTGCATTGACACGGATTCCCTCTTCGATAAGATTCATTGCAAGCGCACGTGTAAAACCAATATTAGCTGCTTTAGTGGCTGTATAATCAATCATTTGTGCTTCACCCGCGTATGCAACAATAGAAGCGGTGTTAATAATTGAACTACCTGCCTTTAAATGTGGAAGGGCTGCACGCGTTGTATAAAATGGAGAATAAACGTTCACTTTAAGGGTATCATCGAACTGTTCATCGGTAATATTTAATAAACCAGGTTGGCGAAACTGAATACCAACATGATTAACCAAAATATCTAGCCCGCCAAATGTAGCCACAGTATCTTCCACTATGCGTTCACTCTGTGCTTTTTTTCTTAAATCGCCTGGCAACAATAAACACTTTTGTCCCCGTTCTTCGACCTCCCTTTTTGTGCGGTTCGCATCTTCATGCTCATCTAAGTAGGCTATCGCTACATTTGCTCCTTCTTTTGCAAATGCAATGGCCACCGCTGCGCCAATTCCGCTATCTCCACCGGTAATAAGTGCTACTTTTCCTTTTAACTTACCACTGCCAATGTAGTTTGGGTTGTCTATAATTGGCTTGGGTTCCATTAATTTTTCCACACCTGGTTGACGAAGTTGTCTCTGTTCAGGCGCACTTAGTGGTATATCTTCGTATTTTGTTATTGTTCCGAAATATGGATAAATAGGATAGGCTTGTTGTCTTTCTTTTTCGTCATTGTCCTTCTGATACATTAGGCATCCTCCTTATTTTTATCACTATGCTAAATTATGTTTGTACGTAAAAAAGGTGCCTATTGATTGATATCAAACAGCTTTCACGTTTCCAGCAGATCAACAACATAGATCATAGAACAAAATAATACAGGTTGCATAACTTATAATTAAACGAACCTTCAATCAGTGGGCAGCTTCGTTCTTCACCGCTGATCAATCGTTGAGTGAATCAGAACATTAGCCTCTGTTAGCTCCCGCTTAAACAGATTCATTCTATGGCGGGCGTTTGACGGAGGGTTATCTGTGATAAATAAAGGAGGAAATGAACGTGAACCCTTATCAATACTCTGGTGTTCAGCTATTGTTACTCGATCAGTCGGATCAAACCGTCCAAATGAGGTATAATGATAATCCCTATACATGGCCAATGCGTTTAATCGGCCAACGACCACCCTATTATACAAATCCGCGCTACACTCAAACATTTCCAATTATTTAGTAAAGATAAAACGAACCTTCAATCAGTGGGCATATTCACTCTTCTCCCACTGATTGGTCGTTGAGTCAATCAGGACATTAGCGTCCACTTAAACAGATTCATTTTGCTCTCTATTTTGTGATCAGCGTTTTACGAACGCTTATCTGTCATAAATCTCACCTGCGCGTCTAAATCGAAAATCCATATCCAAAGTCAACGCTTATATTTACTATGAGGTTTACCCTTATGCTATCTTAGTTGCACCTGAAAATTCAGATGAGAAAGTTGAGTTATTTAAAAATACAGCTACCATTTTTAAAATCTACACTTTTACTCGAATGAAGGTGAGGGTGTTCGGTTAAGCTAATTTAAAATGAACGCAAAGGATGAAAGAGATGACAGTAATCAGTGAGATTGGTTTAGTAATTGGACGAATATTAACAATAATCCCTTTACTATTAGCAGTTGTTTTATTTATGGGAAAACGCGCCATTGGTCAATTGCCCGTTTTTGACTTTATTATTATTATTGTGCTGGGTTCTGTCGTTGGTGCAGACATCGCTGACCCCGATATTGACCACCTACCTACTGCTGTTGCTGTCTTGGCTATTGCAGGCTTTCAGCGTCTTATTGCTAATAGGAAATTGGCTAACAGGAAACTAAATCAGTTACTTACCTTTGAACCAACTGTTATCATCCATGAGGGGAAATTTATTTATCCACACGTAAAACGCATTAAATACACAATTGATAATATTCTTCAGATGCTCCGAGAAAAAGATATATTTGATATTGGAGAAGTCGAAACCGCGATTATTGAACCTAATGGTAATTTAAGCGTTCTGAAAAAAAAAGGCGGACAAGCCAGCGAAGCCTATCCGATTATTATGGATGGTGTTATTGAACGTGATATTTTGAAGTTTGTAAAAGTAGATGAAAAATGGGTATTAGACCAACTGACGAGGCTAGGCATTACAGATCTTGGGTCCGTCTTTTTCGCTTCGATCAATAT
This sequence comes from Amphibacillus jilinensis Y1, assembly GCF_000306965.1. Lineage (GTDB taxonomy): Bacteria > Bacillota > Bacilli > Bacillales > Amphibacillaceae > Amphibacillus_C > Amphibacillus_C jilinensis. Next base: position 973,528 of record NZ_JH976434.1, read on the forward strand.
TAATCACGAATTACATATCTCACTAAAAAATCAAGTGCAACCTCAAGTACCTCCCATTAAGTATTAATATACTCACCTTAGTTTAATAGGCTAGTTGAGTTGCCAACTAGCAGTCAAATCTACTGACTTAACTTTTATCAACGGGTGATTTTTTCACTAATACATAGGATGTAATCGCAGCAGTTACCGGAATAATAAGTGCAACACCAATACCTGCACACAAAATAGTAATCATTTCAGCACTAAAGACTTTTGAATTGATAATTTGACCAAAACTATAAGACAAATCCTTATAACGCACAAGCAATGCTAAATAACCACCAAAAAAAGCAAAAAATAATGTATTTGCACTCGTGCCTAATAAATCCTTACCAATGCGCATTCCTGCATGAAACAAGGCACTCATACTAATCGTTGGATGGTGACGGTGAATCTCAAACATAGGCGAACTAATTGAAATCGCTTCATCTGTTACCGCTCCAATTGTGCTCATAATCACAACTGACGTTGCCACCTGTAAAAAGTCAATGCCTAAATAGAAGGAGTAAATCGTTAAACCTTCGACCTCTTCATCACCAAACCCTTGTACCATGACCCGATCGGTGACAAATTGAATAAATAATAGCAAAAGAACCGTTGTTATAATGGTAGAAACAAAAGCTGTTTTTGTTTTGACATTTGATTCATTAATAAAGAATAATGTAACAGCACTAATTAATGCACAAGCAATAGCCGTTAAAATAACGGGACTCGCATTTGAATCCGTCATAATTAATATGGTTACTAACAGTACTAAGAAGTTAATAAACAAAGCTACAAAAGAACGGACTCCTTTTTTGCCACCAACTAGTGTCATTAAAAAAAACAAAATAGCTGTTAAAATGACTAATGCATTCATACACTCGCTCGCTTTCGATTAATAAAAAAGATCGTCGTATATAACCCAATTGGAATAGTTAAAACAATACCAATACCGCCCGCCAAGGCTCTTGTCAACTCTAGTGATAAGTTTAGTGATAATGTAAATCCTAGCGGTGCTCCATTCATAAAATAAACTAACAAGGTAGGGATCGTTCCACTAACATAAGCAAAAAACAAAATATTTGTCATCGTTCCCATAATATCTTTTCCTATCTCAATTCCTGATTGCTTTAGATCATGATCAGAAATCTGATGATTTTTATCATAAAGACTAAATAGTGATGAGGAAATGGTGACCGCGACATCCATGACAGCTCCAAGCGCACCAACTAAAATACCCGCCATAAATACAGCTTCAGGTGGTCGCGTTAGAAATTCCATCTCTTCAAACCGCAAACCCTCCGCATTAGTCATTGCCAAAACCAACATTGTAATAAAAAGCAAAGAAAATGTTCCTATTAAAGTTGCTATAATCGCTGCATAGGTTTGGTGTGTAAGCCCACTAACCAACACTAATGATAAAGCGGTCATAGCGATCACTGCTAGACTCATAATAAACAATAGTGTTACATCATTTGTAGCAATATACACATCTAGAGCTAGGCTGATCAAAACCGCATTAACGACTAAACTAATCACAGCAAATAATCCTTGACGCCGACCAACAGCTATCAAAACCAGCATAAAAAACCAACCGACTAGCAACAAATAATGATCGCGTTTAGCATCGATAATACTACCCGTCAAGTCATCTCCCTCTTGCACTTGATCTATTGTAACAAACACGTCATCCCCCACTTGAAATTCTGGGTGATAAACACGAGATTGACTAAATTCATTCTCCAAATAAACGCGCTCACCTTTTTGTAGACTATTTTTCAACTTGCCCTCAATTGCTTGCGTATAGATAATATCGATATGCCCTTGCCCGTCGGTGACTTCTTGTTCGTCAATGATCGTCACTTTAGTAACTTCAACAATGGGATCTTGGTAAAAAGCGTGATTGTGATAAACAAAATAAATCGAACTAACCAATACAGTACTTAATATAAACAAGAATACAAGTCGCTTTCGCGGTATTTTTTTTATCATATTCATAAGAAAACCCTCCGCTTTTCCCAAATAACCAAGTTCATCTTAACATATTTTCAGCAAAGCTAGAAAAAATTTCAGCTCTGACGACTTAAAATTTTGATTTTAAACAACAAAATATTTAAACTTAACCGAAAGGAGTGAAGCGAAGTGCAAAACAACATTCGAACAATTCAAGCAAACAGCATGCGAACGAAAGCTTACCAAAATCAACATAAGCTACGAAATTTCAATTTTATGATTGATATCCCTCGTGCTTTAGGGGGTGAAAACAAAGCAGCTACGTCAACCGAATATTTGCTCGGTTCATTAAACGGTTGTCTGATGATCGTTATCGAAATGGTAGCCAAAGAACGCCAACTGACGATCCAGTCGCTTGCTATTCATTCAGAAGCGACGAGTGATCGCCGTGGCATGCTAGGAACAGCAAACGTACAACCCTACTTCCTCACTATTGACCTTTATATTACATTGACGGTTAAGGAAGATATAGATATTGAAAAATTTATCGAGATGTCACTCTCACGTTGCCCAACTTATAATTTGATTTACGATAGTCGAACTAAAATTAATATCCATATCTGATATCTGAGCCATATTCGTTCATTTTTCTTCGCTTAGGATTAATTTTGTACTTCGGAACAAGTAACAAGAAGCAAAAACTCACATGAGATTATGTGAGTCTTCACTTCTTAACTTGAGCTTTATTCAAATAAATAGTGCTTTGTTATGGCCAAGAATGCTTCTTGAATCACAGTTAGGGCGCGTTCATCAAAGTCAAACAGTGGATGATGATGAGGATATCCTGTAGCCTCATTACTTTTCGAACCCACTCTAAAGTATGTGCCAGGCTTTTCTAATAAAAAGTAGGAAAAGTCTTCTGCCCCCATCATCGGTTCAAACGCGACAACCCGCTCACTTGAAAAGTAATCTTTAAAAACATCGGTGACTTGCTCTGTCGTTTGCCTGTCATTGTTTAACGCCGGGTAACCATTTAAATAATCAATGCTTATATCAGCTTGATAAGCTGAACCAATACCAGCCACCATCAAGCGAATCTGCTGTTCAATCATCGTTCGTACAGTTTGATCAAAGCTACGCACGGTCCCTTCAAGTATTGCTTGGTCAGGAATGACATTAAAGGCATGGCCAGCTTGAAAAACACCTATAGTGACTACGGCTGATTGCAATGGATCTACACGCCGACTAACAATTTTTTGCAAGCCATTAACCACATCACTACCAATCACTATTGGGTCATTAGAATCTTGAGGCCGGGCGCCATGCCCCCCCTTCCCTTTAATCGTCATCTTAAATTTATCAACAGCAGCCATTTTATAACCCGGACCAATGGCTAGCTGGCCAACTGGCAAATCTGACGCCAAATGGGCAGCGAATACATAATCGACATCTTTTAAAAAATTATGTTCTAGCATCGCCTTTGCCCCGCCTGGCGGTGTCTCTTCTGCCGGCTGAAAAATAAAAACAACTTCTCCTTTTAATTGGTTCTTATAATTTGTTAGTGCTTTAGCTAACCCTAATAATGCAGCAGTATGGCCGTCGTGGCCGCAAGCATGCATCACACCTTTAACTTTCGATCGGTAAGCCACTTGTTTTTCATCTTCAATAGGTAAGGCATCAAAATCCGCACGAAATGCAATGGTTGTGCCAGGTTGATGACCAACTAACCTTGCAACCATACCATAACCCCCGATACCCGCTTGCACTTCTAATCCAAAACCTTGCAACTTCTCTTCAATAAATGCTGCTGTTTCTTTCTCGTGAAAAGATAGTTCAGGATGCTTGTGTAAATACCGACGCCACTCCATTACTTCAGCTTCCTGCTCTCTAATCTCCAAAGCAATTGCAGCTTCAATTCCCGTCATGACTTGCTCCCCCTTCACAGAAATAATCCGATTGAATCGATAGGATTAATACGTATCATACTTGATTTATAATATGCTTGCAATGCTTATTTACAAAAAAATAAACTTAATCATATGTCGCTAGTAATCTGAGAATTTCGCTCGAATCCAGTACCCGTTCGCTCGGATTTCAAGAATTTCGCTCGAATCCAGTACCCGGTCGCTCGTATTTCAAGAATTTCGCTCGAATCCAGTACCCGGTCGCTCGTATTTCAAGAATTTCGCTCGTATCCTACACCCGTTCGCTCGTATTTCAGAATTTCGCTCGAATCCAGCACTCGTTCGCTCGTATTTCGAGAATTTCGCTCGAATCCAGCACCCGTTCGCTCGAATTTTAAGAATTTCGCTCGAATCCAGTACCCGTTCGCTCGTATTTCAAGAATTTCGCTCGAATCCAGTACCCGTTCGCTCGAATGGACACGCTCAATATACAAAATGAAAAACCTCATCCCTGACTAAGGATGAGGCTCTTCACTATGTTAAGTCTGCTCCATTTGTTTCAATGACTTTCTTATACCAATCAAATGATTTTTTCTTCTTACGCTCTAGTGTTCCATTACCATAATCATCTTGGTCGACGTAAATAAAACCATAACGTTTGGACATTTCTGACGTACTGGCCGAAATCAAATCAATACATCCCCAACTGGTGTAGCCCATCACATCAACACCGTCTTCGATTGCATGACCCATCTGCTCAATGTGAGCGCGGAGGTAATCTATACGATAGTCATCATTTATTGATCCATCTTCCTCAACAGTATCGTAGGCACCAAGCCCATTTTCCACTATAAATAAAGGCACTTGATAGCGATCATACATTTTTTTCAATGTTATCCGTAGCCCTTTAGGATCAATTTGCCAACCCCAATCTGAAGCCTCTAAATAAGGGTTTTTCACGCCACTAAAGAAATTCCCTTTCTCTTTTTTCTTCTCAGGTGATCCACTTGCCACCATTGACATGTAATAACTAAATGATAGAAAGTCAACAGGATGGGCTGCTAATATCTCTTGATCTCCTGGTTGCATCTCAATGTTAATGTTATTCTTTTTAAAATAATCTAACATAAAGTTCGGATATGCACCCCGGACTTGAACATCAGTGAAGAATAAGTTCTTTTGATCTTCTTCTAGCGCTGCCAATACATCATCTGGGTGACAGGTTTCCGGATACACTTCCATACGCGCAAGCATACAACCGATCTTCGCTTCTGGTATAACCTGGTGACAAGCTTTCACCGCAAGTGCACTTGCAACAAATTGATGGTGCAACGCTTGATAAATACTTTGTTCTCGATTCGTTAGTCGTTCTACTAACATACCACTACCAATGTATGGAGAAAGTGTAGAAATATTAATTTCATTAAATGTTAACCAAAGTTTAACTTTATCTTTATAACGATTAAAAAGGGTCTCTGCATAACGAACAAAGAAGTCAACTAGGCGACGGTCTTCCCAGCCATTATATTTTTGTACAAGGTTAAGTGGCATTTCATAATGTGAAATGGTCACTAATGGCTCTATATCGTGTTTCAACAATTCATCAAACACTTTATCATAAAAGGCTAAACCCGCTTCGTTAGGTTCAGCATCATCACCGTTAGGAAAAATACGTGGCCACGAAATCGACAATCGGTATGTTTTAAAACCCATCTCAGCAAACAATGCAATATCTTCTTTATAGCGATGATAGAAATCAACACCACGACGTTTGGGGAAGTTATCACCCTTTTCACCTGCTAATAAAGAGGCCAACTCTGCTTCACTTTTTATATCCATTTCAATAGCGCCACGCTCTTCTTTCGGAACAAATGTAACCATATCAAAAATAGAAAGGCCTTTACCATCCTTATCAAAAGCACCTTCTACCTGGTTAGCCGCTGTAGCGCCTCCCCATAGGAATTCTTTTGGAAAACGACTTTTTGTCATCAAATATACCTCCTCATTTTATGCTTACATGTTGTACATATTTAAGACGTTGTACTTCTAGGATATAAGGCGTCACCTAGTTTGTATAGTGGTGTTGCATAATCTGTTCCATATCACATCATTCGTCACTTGTAACAAATTTGTAACGCTGTGTTTTAAAACGTTTGTATGTTATAATCAAGCTATCAATTTGACGTGATAGAAGTGAGGAGAATCCTTTGTTTTCCAGTGAAATAATTGCATCATTCAATGATTTAGAAATATCCATTTACAATTACATTTGTCAAAACAGCGAAAAGGTCGCTTACATGCGGATTAGAGAACTCGCCAATGCCACACATGTGTCAACAGCTACGATTCTTCGATTTTGTCGAAAATTAAATTGTGAAGGGTATTCCGAGTTCAAAGCTAAGTTGAAAATGGAATTAAAAAAGGACAAAAAAACATCAATTAAAAGTAGTCAGCACGCCATGCTAGAATTTTTCGAACGAACCTTAAACACCGATCGAGATCAACAAATAACTGAAGCAGCTAAACTCATTTCGCAAGCGGATAATGTCATTTTTATTGGTAACGGAAGTTCTGGCATCCTCGCTGAATATGGTGCCCGTTACTTTTCAGGGCTAGGCAAATTTTCAACCTATATTAAAGATTTTTCATATCCGATTCATTCGAAACTTAGACAAAATAGTGTCACGATTGCCTTGTCCGTCTCAGGCGAAAATATGTTTACATTGTCGCAATTAAATCAACTAAAGCAAGAGGGAAGTCAAGTGATCAGCATTACAAACAACAAACTCTCTACCCTTGCCAAGATTTCAAACATTAATATCTCTTATTATATTACTGAAGAATTTTATCAGGCAACGAACATCACCACACAAGTGCCAGTTGTTTTTATCATTGAATCGATCGCAAGGGAAATTCACCAATTATGACATTTTTATGCTAAGTAGAAGGAGTAAACGGAGCAGATGAAAACACTTATTTTCGATGTAGACGACACATTGTACGATCAATTATTACCTTTTGAACATGCAGTTAATGAAACATTACATATCAATTCAGACAAACATTTCATTCACGAACTCTATTTAGCGAGTCGCAAATATAGTGATCAAGTCTTTGAACAAGAACAGCGCGGTGAATGGTCAACACTGGATCTTCAGATTTATCGAATTCAGCAGGCTTGTCTCGATTTTGATATTCAGATAACAACTAAGCAAGCGATAACCTTTCAGAAAAACTATTTAAAACATCAAAGGCAAATCACCTTATTCCCTGAAATCAAGCAATTACTCGATCACTTAAGTCATCAAAATGTGCAATTAGGCGTACTGACAAATGGGAATGCTGATCATCAAGCGATGAAAATTGAACAGCTTAATCTTAAACGGTGGATCGACCATGACCATTTTTTTATATCAGGCGCTATTGGCATGGCTAAACCAAACCCCGACATTTTTAAATATGTCGAGCAACATTTAAAACACAAACCTACTAAACGTTGGTATATCGGTGACTCATATGAAAACGATGTACATGGTGCTAAACGAGCAGGGTGGCAAGTGGCCTGGTTTAATCATCGAAATCGTCACATTCCAAATTCCACACATATACCTACGGTTACATTCAAAGATCCGAACGCGATTTTCGATTTCTTTTCCAACCACTCATATTAACGATACTTAAGGCAGTATGTCATACACGTACTGTTTTTTCTTTCCTATATGCTCCCATGTTTATACTATTTAGAAAGTGGGAATAGCTTAGAGCTTAGCTAATACAAATAGATAAACATCGTATCATAAGTATGAATCTTAGCGATTCGTACTATTTATAAGTAGTCAGGGTTATCTGACTATCCATAAAATGACCCTATAATCAGGGGCGGTTTTGTTCTTTCCACACTAATTGATAGTTGCGTGACTCAGGACATTAGCGTCGATTAGCTACCGCCTTACTCCATTGCACTCGATTCTCGATTTTGTGGCGGTCGTTTTAGGGACGGTTGTCTATGATAAATACAAAATAGCTCTTTGAAGGGATGATTGCTCGTGTTTTTAGCTTGGAACGAAATAAAATATTCAAAAGTTAGGTACTTATTGATCATCGGGGTGTTATTTCTTATCTCATACCTCGTGTTTTTTTTAACTGGATTAGCTTATGGGCTTGCCCAAGAAAATCGGACAGCGATTGACAGCTGGGATGCTGATGGCATTATATTACCAGAAGAGGCAAATGGAAATTTTAACATGTCGCTTTTTTCTGCTGAGGAGCTTGACAATATACAAGCAGATGAAAAAGCAATCTTAGGTCAAACCCCCGCTGTCATTGAAAAAGACCAAGAAGATTCAGGTGAGGATCGACTTGATGTTCGATTTCTAGGCATTGATACCGAACAGTTTTTAACGCCCGATGTCGTAGAAGGACGCTTAGTTGAAAGCGATGGAGAAGTTGTCGCAGATATCAGTTTAAAAGAAGAAAACGGTCTAAATTTAAACGACTCAATTACACTAGTTGGCGGTGAACAAGCGTTTGAAATTGTTGGTTTTATGGAAGATGCTAAATTAAGTGTAGCACCTGTTCTATATACAACAATCGAAGCTTTCCAAGAGATTCGTTTTGGTGAGCCTGTCTCAGACGATAGTGAGCTAGCAATTAGTGCGATTGTTGTCAGAAGTGAGACGGATGAATTAGATCAAATAACGATCGATAATGATCAATTAGAATTGATTCCGATTGGGGACTTTATCAATGACTTACCTGGGTACAATGCTCAACTTCTAACTTTTGTGTTCATGATTAGCTTTCTCATTGTCATTGCCGCAATTGTTATTGGTATATTTATTTACGTCTTAACCATGCAAAAGGTAAACATATTCGGGGTCATGAAGGCACAGGGGATTTCCAGTGGCTACATCTCAAAATCAGTTATTGCACAAACATTTTTACTAAGTTTGATCGGTGTTCTTGTTGGACTGCTAGCAACACTTGGAACGGCTCTATTACTACCAGCAGCAGTACCCTTTAGAAGCAATGAACTTTTTTTAATTGTTGTCAGTATGCTAATGATTGGCATCGCTATCCTAGGTGCACTATTTTCCGTACGAACCATTGTAAAGATTGACCCATTGAAAGCGATTAGTTAACAAGGAGGTAAACATATGAAAGCTATAGAATTTATAAATGTAGATCGAGCCTTTAAAGACGGTGATAAAACAGTAAAAGCTTTACAGCCAACCAATTTTTCAATTGACAGAGGACAATTTGTCGCTATTATTGGTCCTTCTGGTTCAGGGAAAAGTACATTTCTTACGATAGCCGGTGGACTTCAAGCACCTTCTCATGGTGAAGTTAAAATCAATGGGCAGCGTTTTAGTACAGAATCTGAAAAGAAACGCTCAAAAATTAGACTATCTGAAATTGGATTTATATTACAAGCTTCAAACCTTGTCCCATTTCTAACGATCAAGCAACAGCTTCAATTAGTTGATCGCGTTGATAAAGGTAAGGCGAATAGAGAAGAGATCCTGACATTGCTCGAACAGTTAGACATAGCCGATTTACAAAATAAGTACCCAGGCGAGATCTCAGGCGGTCAGCGCCAACGTGCGGCAATCGCCCGTGCCTTATACAATGATCCGACGATTATATTAGCAGATGAACCCACAGCGAGTTTAGACACAGATAAAGCTTATCAAGTTGTTGAAATCCTTGCCCAAGAAACAAAAAGGAAAAACAAAGCAACCATCATGGTGACACATGATACCCGCTTAATTGAATATTGTGATCAAGTGTTTGAAATGAAAGATGGTGTACTACAAGAAGTTCAACTAACTGCTACAACATAATCAAACAGGCTGGGAGATAACTATATAATGAAATGGCGTATCCGAACATTCTGAACAAAGCGTAGGAAAAACACGTAGACGCCTCGAAAATAAAGAACGATTTTCTTCGTGCTATGTATGATCAATGACGCTTTCCTTATCCTGTGGGAATAGCACGAGCTGAGGATCCACGGAAAGCGAAGTGTTTTACCGAAGCGCTACATGTATCAGACATTAATGTTCGGATTTTTCTTATCTCGTTACTCTTTTGTCCCAGCGTCTTTTAAATGTTTTATAAGATTAGCGCACCAATCATTTCCTCTTACATTTTCATTACCTGTTAACTACTAAATATGATAAGATCAAATAACGTAGGAGGAGAGAACAATGAATAAAAAAGATATTGCAAACGTACGCAAGCAGTTTAAGCGAGAAAATGATCTACTACATATTAGTGAAATTTTAAATGTATATATTATGAAAGAATCTAGTGAAATTTATCATCAGGTAAGTCGACCTTTTTCCATCCTTGATCAAGATGAACAAGAATTGTTTTTAGCTAATTTTAAAAAAGTATTAACAGGCTCACTAGATGAAAAGCTATTCGAATTAAAATTTCAAACAGATATAGAAGATTCAAGTCAATTAATCTTGCATCAAGGCTTACTTGCTAACGAAGGGGATCGTTGGCAAGAACAAATGCTTAAGCTTGTAGAAAAGATGTTGAATGAGCGTGAGTACGACATGGATATTGTTGTTACCTTTATCAAAGGGGACTATTTAAAGCCAATCAAAAAACGCAATGATGCAACTGAAGAAAGTGACCGTGATTCAGTCTATTCGCACAACTTTATCCTTTGTACCATTAACAAGACACAAGATCCTAAAAAAGAATTGTTATTTGATTATGTTGAAAAACAGTTTAAATACAATGTGATTGTGGATCCCATTATTAACTTAAAAGCACCTATTGGTGGATTCTTGTTCCCATGCTTTACCGATCAGGCATCAGATGTCAATCACATTCTTTACTCAGCACCAAAGGCAAATGAACCTGATCCAGACTTTATTAACGACGTTCTTAATGCAGAAGAATCCATCACCGCTCAAGAAGATAAAATTATCTTTGAAGAGATTGTCAGGGATGCGGTTGGACATCAGCTTAACACGTCAACGCTCGCAAATGTCTATCAAGAAGTAAACCGTATCGTTGAAGAAAATGAAGCAGAAGACGACACACCTAAATTAGACTACAAAGACGTTGAACAGGTGTTAAAACACAGTGGTATTGAAACCGTTGATCATGAGAAGCTCCAGACAGCATTTCAAAATGTTGTTGATAATGATCAATATGAGCTAAAAGCCAAGCATATTGTACCTAAATATAACTCAAAATCAATTAAAATCAATACAAAAGTAGCTAATGTTGCGGTTAGTCCAGAAGATTTACGTTTCGTTAAACAAATTCACTTTAGCGGAAAACGCTATTTAATGATTGAAGTTGAAGAAGATACTATCATTGACGGGTTCACTATGATTCCAGAGGTATTTGGTGAGAAGAGAGAAGACTAATATATGTATGCTTAGGACTTGCTACCTGATTTTGTGTTTCACTTGTGATTAAATTAGTCAGTCAAACCTGCACATAGAAAGGCGCGTGAGGCCATGCACATAGAAAAAATCAAGTATTTTATTGATCTTGTCCAATGTCGAAATTTCACGGAAACTGCAAAACTAAATTATGTCTCACAAACGACCATTAGTCAGCAAGTTGCTTCACTAGAAAAGGCATTTGGCGTAAAGTTAATTGATCGAAATCAACTACCCATTGAGCCAACTCAAGCTGGTTGGGTATTTTATCGTGAAGCGAACATACTCTTGAAGCAGTACAACCATATGAAGGAAAAAATGGCTCAATTTCAATACGACCAGCGCCATGTGCTCAATATCGAATATTCTACATTAACAGATATTCAAGGGGTACTTCAGTTTATCCCAAGTTTCAAACATAAACACCCAAACATTAAGCTTGCATTAAATAAAGTCTCTTTAAAGGATGTTGCTACCTTCCTTGAAAAGGGCCTTTATGACCTTGCTATATCTGTTAATTCTGAATTTTACGGGAAGGAAAACATTGCAACCTACACCCTCTACAGTGGTAAATATTGTGCGGTTGTGAGTCGTAATCATCCGCTTTTTCACAATGAAACGCTGACGAAAGCTGAACTCTATCAGCATCCTTTAATCATGTTAAATTCAAATGCCATTGGTAATTCTTATGACCTAATGATTCAACACGCCGTTGAAGACGGTTACCAACCTCATATCGTGCGTACCGTTGAAGATGTAGAAACTGAGCTTTTTCATATTGTCACTGACAATGTGATTGGCTTCTTACCAGATAATTATTTATTAAACTATCCAAAAGAAGACTTACGTCTAATCGCTATTCAAGATACTCATCATATTTATCAGATTCAAATAGGGTATTTAAAAGAAAATACAAACCCAGCCTTAAAACCATTTATTCAAGCGATTCATCATTGGTTTTCCCAATAGGCTATTTGTTTTTTCTATTAGATTTTGTTCATTTTTTCACATAAACTATAATTAATAATTGTGAAAGGGTGAACAAATAATGGGGAAATTATTATTAACAGGTGTTGATGGCAATTTGGGAAGACAAGCTGCCGAAGATTTACTAAAAATCGTTGATATGGATCAAGTAGTCTTATGTGGTTATAACCCTGAAGCATTAAAAGATTTTGAGGAAAAAGGAATTGAAACGTACGTGACCAACTTCAATCAAATTGACGGGCTAAAAGAAGCATTTTCTGGAGCGGACAAACTCGCCCTTATCTCGATGCCTTTTGTTGGCCAAAAACGGCAACAAGCACACAAAAACGTTGTTGATGCCGCCAAAGATGCTGGTGTTAAGCAGATCATCTACACGTCTCTTGTTAATGCTGCCGATCCATCGAACCCAAGTGTTGAAAAAATAGATCATATCTACACTGAAGACTATATTAAAAAGATTGGACTCGATTATATTTTCTTGCGTAACTCACAGTATGCCGAAGCAATGATTACAAATTACTTTACCTATGTCAAGGGGGATGGGGTATTAAAAAATAGTCAAGGCGATGGAAAGATGGCTTATATTTCACGGAAAGATTGCGCGAAAGCGGTCGCTCACGCACTAGCTACAACAGACTATCATGAAGCTGTACTTAATATCAATGGCCCAGAACTAATGACAATGACCGACTTTATTGAAATCGGCAACAAGGTAACAGGACATCATGTGACTTATAAGGAAATTACCGATGAAGAAAACTATCAGATCTTTGATGCGATGGGCGTCCCTCGAACAACCGACGGAACATTCAAAGACGGTTCAGAGGCTCCCTTTTCTTCAGAGGGGATGGTAACCTTTGCCCAAGCAATCCGATTAGGAAAAATGGATACATTTACTGATGATTTCTACACACTAACTGGCCAAAAACCACTTACTGTAGCCTACATGTTCAGACATGCCAATGACTTTCAAGTGGGAGAACGCCATTCAATGGATGATTAGTATGACTGGTGAAAACCATTAATACAAAGCGCGCATTTGCTAATTTGAAGCAGATGCGCTTTTTCTATAGATGAATAGGGAATAAAGTATATTGACGAACATTTTAATAAATTTAATCTAAAAAGTTCGTAAAATGCATTGACGAAAATTGTCTAAAAATGATATAAATAATACTATTAGTTTTTACACCCGACATATTCTTAAAGGAGGGGCTTATGGTTTTATCAAATTACGACGAAGACATTAAAAAAATAGCAGATGATATTTATCAAAATCCAGAGTTAGGTTATAAAGAAACCAAAACAAAAGCCACAGTTATTAAATTTTTAAAGCAAATAAATCCTAATATTGAATTGGAGTACTTTAGTACAACTGGGTTTAAGACGCGTTTAGGTAATGCAAAGTCACTTCATATCGCTTTTATTGCTGAACTTGATGCCGTATATGCACCAACGCACTTTAAAGCGGATCCAAGCAATGGTGCCGCTCATAACTGCGGGCATTATACCCAAGTCGCTATTGCACTTGCACTATATCAAGAGCTTTTTCAAACAAAAGCATACGAATCATTTGATTATCAGCTATCTTTTATCTTTGTTCCAGCTGAAGAATATTTAGATTTAGGCTATAGAGAGCAATTACGACATGAAAAAACGATACATCATTACGGTGGAAAACCGGAAGCTATGCGATTAGGCGTATTTGATGAAATCGATGCGGCCATTTGTGTACATGCAATCGGTGGGGAATTTGAAAAACGTACGATTGAAATAAATTGCGCTTTAGCTGGGTTTCTTTACAAGAAATATGATTTCCAAGGAGAGGCTTCACATGCTGGCTTTGACCCCTTTTCATCTGTAAATGCCTATAATATATCGACGTTGTTTAACACTGCGATTGGACTATCACGACAACAACTTGATGAAAAAGAAATGGTAAGAATTAATCCGATTGTGATCGAATCAGATATGTCAACAAACGTCATACCTAACCGTATTACCGTTGGTACGGATCTTCGAACACAATCGATAGCATACATGCAGGAAGTCGCCAAACGATTAGACAACGCGGCCTATGGTTCTGCCCAAGCGTTGAATGGTAAAGTAGCTATTAACACAGAAATGGGATACTTACCTTTCAAACAAGATCGCTATTTATCAAGTTTTGTCGCAGATGCGTTTGATAAAAACCATCAGATTGAAGCGTTATTAAATAACAATGCGATTAGTGCAGCAGGCGATATTGGCGATCTTTCTTACATGATCCCATGCATCCAAATCGGCTATAGTGGCTTCACGGGTACGATTCATGGTGATGATTTTATTGATATTGATCCTGAATTTATATACGGAATTTTTCCAAAATTCTTAAATCAGATCCTTCATGAAATGAACGGTGCTATCGACCGAAGTAAATTATATAAAAAGAGTTACAACGATTATTTACAGTTAATTAATCAAATTTAAGAAAAAAGCAAAGGGGCTAAACAGATGAAACGTCAATTAATTTTTTTATTATTATTTGTTCTTTTTGTTATTACAACAGCTGAATGGATTGGGTTCCAAAACATTACGATTGGGGCCATCACCATTACGTTGCTGCCACTTGTATTTGCCATTTTAATTACCATGGTATTGGGGATGAAACTTTTCAGACAAGGGTTTATGAAACAAATTTATAGCAAAGCAAACGTTAGTTTTGCCAGTAAGTATCTTATCTTCATTATGCTACCTTTAATGGCGAGATACGGAGCAGATGTGGCTCCACAAATTAATGATATTCTTCAAGTGGGCTGGGTTTTTATCATTCAAGATTTAGGTAATCTAGGAACGGTTCTTATTGGTTTACCTATCGCGGTGTTTATTGGACTTCGTCGCGAAGCTATTGGGGCTACCTTAGGGATTGGACGAGAGGGTGAACTCGCTTATATATCAGAGAAGTATACATTAGAATCCAAAGAAGGGCGTGGCGTACTATCGATTTATATCATCGGTACACTTTTTGGCGCATTATTTTTTAGTATTTTCGCTCCTATTTTACTCGATATTGGCTTGCGACCAGAAGCTTTAGCAATGGCATCCGGTGTCGGCTCGAGCAGCATGATGACCGGGGCTTCATCAACCTTAGTCGCACGATTACCTGAAATGGAAAGTACTATTCTCTCTTATGCTGCAGCGAGTCAATTATTAACAAGTTTCTTAGGCACTTTCACGATGATCTTTCTTGCTGTTCCGCTTCAGCGATTTATGTATAAAATCTTAGTCAGAGGTGATCAATCATGACCGAAAAACAAGGGCTACCTTCATACGTTAAATATGCACTCATTCTATTATTAAGTATCACACTGATTCTCTTTACACAAAGTATTAAACTCGTTTTTAATCCAGCTAGCACACCGGTTAATGGCATGACGATTGCAGGACTTGCAAGCTTGTGGATCTTCTCTGTCATCGGTATTGGGATATCCCAACTTCTTAGTAAAACGAATATTGCAATACTGAAGAATTTCCCTATACTTGGTTGGGTTTCCATCACTTCGCTTGTCATGTGTCTTATCTTTGATTTTTTCGTAACCGCTATTCAAGCTGTTGACTTTCTGTCGATAACAACTCCTATTTTGACTTTTGCTGGTATTTCAGTAGCTGATCGCCTGGTTGATTTGAGAAAGACCTCTTGGAAGGTTGCGATTGTAGCGATCTTTGTATTTATTGGTACCTATTTAGGAAGTGCGTTACTTGCCCAATTCGGATTAATGGTATCAGGAAATTGAGCGAACGACGCCCACCACTTACCCCCTTTGCGGTTTGCTTGATGCGGGGGCTTCTTTCGGAAGTGCGTTAAATAAAGATGAGAAACAACAGTCAGGCATTCTTAATGTGCCTGACTGTTTATCTTTATCACAGATAACCATCCGTTCAACGCTCGCCTCAAGCAAATCTATTAAGGCGAGAGTTAACAGACGCTCATGTCCTAATCCAATCCGCGGGGAAAGAGCGAACACACCACTGATTGAAGGTTCAATTTATTTAATGATCATCGCGTAGCATTCATTATAACGGTGCAAGGCTTAGGCTTGTTTTCTGTTATTCAAGTAATCCTTAATGATCTATTAGTAAACAGGTATGAACGTTGATCACGCAGCACCCACACCCTGTTCTTCTTTCACTAATTTTTTATCGTATGCTTTAATAAATGGATAATAAATAAGGAAAGCCGCCGCCACACATATAAATGCCACAATTGCTGCGCGCCAATCTCCGCCTGTACCTATATATGCACCAATCCCTACAGGTGATGGCCAAGGTAACAACGCAATGATCGGATTAATCCATTCTAGTGTAATCGCAAAGTAGGCGATTGATGCACTTACCATCGGTGCTAAGAAAAATGGAATCGCTAAAAACGGGTTATAAATTAACGGGAGACCGAAAATAATTGGTTCATTGATATTAAATAGCGCAGGAACCATTGCTGCTTTTCCAATCGCTTTTAATTGTTCAGATCGAGCTAAGAACGCAATAAACAACGTAAGTACTAATGTTGCACCTGAGCCACCTACTGTAACATAAGCATTGTTAAACTCACCAGCTAGTGGAATATTGGCACCGGCAGCATTTGCTGCTAAATTCGAAAGTGTAATCGGCGTAATTAAAGCAAAAATAATATTGGCACCGTGAATCCCGACCAACCATAGCGCATGTACTAAAAAATAGATAACCATAATACCAAGCCACGTATTAGTGAGATTGGTTACAAAACCAAATGGCACCTGAATAATTTGGAATACATCTGTGTTAAAGACGACAAGCATACCATTAATAATTAGCACAACAAATGCTACAATAAATGCAGGAATTAACGCTGTAAAAGCACGCGAGACACCTGGAGGAACTTCTTCTGGCAACTTAATCACCCAGTTTTTACTGACACATAGCTTATATAAATTAACTGCAATGATCGCCATTATAATCCCAGTAAAAATACCAACTGTACCTAAACGTTCAACACCATCAGCCCCAATTCGCCAACCATTAATAATATTTGTTTCTCCCGTTATTTCACTGACACGCGTCACTACACCATTTTCAAATATCAGTTCAGGAATAGTCATAAAGAAAGCAAACATTGATAGAAGTGCACCATTTAATCCACTCATATTTAAATCTTCTTCTTCAGCAATGATTTTGGCATACTCATAACCTAAACTAATATTAAAATATAACGCTAATAAACCCATAGTTGTGGCATTAGCTAACATATATAAATCACTGAATCTAAAAAAAGATGCATTGAAAAAGTTCTCCAAGAATGGAAAGGTTAAGGGTAAGACATTAAAGACTAAAAACATAGACCCTACAATGGTAAAGGGTATTGATGCCATACCGGCACCCATAATGCCACGAACGACTTTATACTGCGCAACCTTACCTAATGGTCCCATTAGATATTTTTCTAACATACCGAATAATTTATTATTTTCACTCCCCATATGACTCACTCGCTTTCATTGATTTTTTAAAGTCGAGAAACAGCTTATATCCACGATCATGATTTAGTTGAATAGCTTTTATCTTTTTCAAACAAAGTAAACTTAACATCATTCCTATGATTAAGATCGCAACGGTTCCTAATACACCATGCAAATTGACATTCATAAATGGAAAGGCGATGGTAAACGTAGGCGAATAAAAAGATAAACTGATTAAAAAGCCATTAGCTACTAATTGAGCAACAAAATAAAGAGACGTCATTTTAAGAGTGACACCCTCTGGTTGACTATATAATTTAAATAACTCTTGTATCGGTAATAAAGCTAAGAAAAGCATGATTAACGGGAGCATCATCACAACTGATCGACTAGGCAACATAAAAATAAACCAATTCAAATTAGCGAAGAAAAAACCAGCTATCGTATAGCGTAATAAAATATAGCGATTGTACTTCATATGTTTAAGAGCCATCTTTTGTCTAGCTCCCATGGTCATCGCTCCTTTTCTAATTTTTGATACAAGATCATCATTTCTAATGCGACTTCCCTTAATGTCATTGTTGTCATTAGATGATCTTGGGCATGTACCATAATCACCTCTATCTTAATTTCTACACCATTCGCGTACTCATGTAATAAGTGGGTTTGAATGCTATGCGCTTTAACTAAACTGTCATTTGCTTGTTCTAGTTTCGTTCGCGCCTCGATAAAATCCTCCTCTCTCATCGCCTTAAATCCTTCATGGACTAAGGTGCGCGCTTCACCACTATTTAAAATGATTTGAAATGCAATTTCTTGAATTTTTGTTGAATCCATTTTAAATCCCCTTCACTCTGTTAATTGTAAAATAAGTTTATGTCTAAAACTGGTAAAATCTTTCGACTCAATAAGCGGTTGAAGCTTATCGTTATCTTCAATAAGGGGTAACAGCATTTTACTTACCTCATCCAATTGATGCTGCCCTAAGCGATCAGGAAGCATGAGCATGGTTAGTTTTATATGTTCATACTTCCCATCCCAACTTATCCCTTTCGGAGTGATTAATATCGCAACGCACGGTTGATGGCACACTCCTTCTAACGGATGAGGGATAGCTACATAGTCTGAGAACACAACACTGCTAAAGCGTTCTCTAAGTTTGAGCTGTCTTTTCAAAAAAGGTATATTAATACTCTGGTCGAATTTGATGCTCTGATTAATTAACAATTCAATCGCTTCTTCTCGGTCTGTCACTTGTTCCGAAATCATAAATAATTCTGAATCAAAATACCTATCTATCAATGGGATGACGCATTTTGAATCAGTCCCTAATGATGGATTGGTGTTCTTTATCATCGTTGTATGTGCACCTATCGCCTGATTAATGGCTTTGATATCTTTATCATTTAAAAGTACACTCACATTGACAACAGGAATCTTAAAAACAACATTGGATAAATCAATAGATGATACAATCAAATCGATGTTTTTTAATGATAAATCGTTGATCTGATAATAACTAATGACATCAACAATATTTAATTTTGATCGAAATTCATTTTCCAAGCGCACTTTTAACATTTGTGAACTACCTAAACCCGTCGCACAGATGACGAGTGTATCCTTTTTTTCCACGGCAATATTTCTCTCCATTGCTGCAATGACATGCAAAGAAATATATGCCCACTCATCATCAGAAATCGCAAATTGATTTAAGCCAGCCATTTCAGAAAAGTGTTTCTTCGTTAATTCAAAAGCAGCCGAGTATTTTGCTTTAATCTCATCCAATAATGGATTAGCTAAATCATTATTGTTTTTCAGACGCGTTAAGAAGGGCGAAAAATGATCAATTAATCCATTCAGTAAAATCTGGTCTTCAGAAAGAGGCAACCCAGATTCTGTTTCCATTCGTCTCAGTATAGCTATAATTTTGTCTTTTATCGTTTGTGTTTCAGCATCAATTGCACTAAAGTCACTCTTTGAGCGTTTATTTTTTAAATGAAGAGCAATATTGTAGATCTCTTCATCAGGTAATTCTAGAGATGACCGCTTCCGCAAGCGATTGACTATTTTGATAGCAGCCTTATATTCATTTACGTTACTTTCCGGATCAAATGAGGGATCAAAATTTATTTGATACCCTTCTTCCACCCTCTTTAAGGCTAGAGCAATATGTGTGACGATATTTAAAATGACTGTATCACTTAATGTTAAATTAGCACTTCGACATTCATCTATAACTATCAATAAGATTTCTTCTGAACTAATCGTAGTTAATAACTTGGATATTTCACCAAGAGATCTCAAATTATTCTGTAAACGTTCAACAAAAAAGTAATTCATAATAAAATGACGTTTTTTCTGTTCTTCTCCAGTGATGTAGATCCCTATTTTTTTACTTGTTTTCAAGGCTAAATCATAGGGCGTTAACTGTCTGTTTATGTCTTTTAAATCATTGAGTAACGTAGAGTGGGAAATCGCCAATTCAATGAGAATCTCATCGATAGAAAAGGCTTCATCTTCAAAGAATATCTTTTTTAAAATCACATACTGACGGTCTTTAGATTGTTCAATTGACGTAATATCAATTTTTTCCTCTAACGCCTGCTTATTTCGGTGATAAAAAGCCATGTATGCTTTTTGATCATGGACTTTAAGCATAAACCCATGTCCCGGCACAGATAAAACCTCCGCAACTTCATCGTCAAGCCAACTATTAAGTTGTTTAATATATTTACGGGCTGTTTTTTCTGTTACACCTAAATAATGAGCAATGGTTTTACTTTTTAAATAATGAGCATCGTGTTGATTGAAAAAATCTAAAATTGATAATTCTTTTTGATTGAGCACATTCATCCAACCTTTTTTAGATATTATCTTCAACTAATTTTGCCATTTTTTCAATGCCTATTAGAATCGGAACATATGCTTGAGGTGGAATATTTACAATCGGCTTTCCAGTTTTATTAGCTGCTTTTTCAAGACTATTAAAATACATTTTTGTTTGTGGGCTGACTAAATAGAGATCAAACGCATCTTTTTCTATCATCTTAGCTCCTTGTGCTTGGCTAGTTGCATCCAATTCAATTTCCTGGCCTTGACTTTGTAAATAATCTGTTGTTTTTTTGGCAATTAAAGATGAAGACATACCGCCTGCACAAATGATTAAAGCTTTTTTCATTATCTTTCTCCTCCTTATCTTTGGGTTAACTCCACCATAAAATAAAGCGCTTACAATTAATAGCTAACAATTTACCGTTGCGTAACGGTCTTCTCTTAGAATATGTTCAGTTAATCATTGCTGCAAAAAATAATCTTCCTGTATAGCTTTTAAAAAATGACACAAACTAAAACCGTTCCCATACATATGCAAAATTAATTAATATTAAATGAGGTGTAGCGAATGATTTTCGACTGTATTATTGTAGGTGGTGGACCAGCCGGACTAAATGCGGCGCTTGTGTTAGGGAGAGCAAGACGAAAAGCAATAATATTTGATGACAAACAACCAAGGAATTTTATCACCCATGCTTCTCACGGTTTTATTACTAGGGATGGCATTTCACCCAAAGGATTCAGAAATTTAGCACAGCTAGATATTGATAATTATCCATCAATTGAACGAAAAGACGAAACCATCGTTAGTATCACGCCAACCGATTCAACCTGCTTTACTTTAAAAACAACCGATGGACAAACCTATACTAGTAAAACGGTTATTTTAGCTACCGGCCTAAAAGAAACTTTACCTAACATAAATGGGATTAGCGATTACTATGGTGAAAGTCTATTTAGCTGTCCTTATTGCAATGGTTGGGAACTAAGAGATCAACCACTCGTATTAATCTCTGAAAAGCAAGATGCAGGCCATATGGCAAAGCTTATTTACCAATGGAGTAAAGACTTAATCGTCTGTACCAATGGAACCAATAACTTACCAAAGGCAGATGAACAAAGCTTGAAAAATAAGGGGATTAAAATCCAAAAAGATCAGATTATTAATTTAGTTGGTGCAAAGGGACAATTAGAAAAGCTTATTTTTAAAAGTGGGATAGAGCTCAATAGGAATGGCGGTTTCGTTTCAACTGACCCAAAACAGCCAAATGCATTAGCCGTTGAATTAGGTTGTCAATTAAATGAAGATGGTGGCGTAGTCGTTGATCAATTAGGCCGGACAAACATTGATGGCATCTATGCTGCAGGTGATCGTGCCATTGTCAATCCGGCAAAATTAATCATCGCTGCTGCTCATGGTGTTCGTGCAGCGATGGGGGTTAACAGTGATTTAACGACAGCATGCTTTCAATAAAATGAACCTTCAGTCAGTGAGCGTTTCCCTAACTGATTGGTAGTGAATCGATCAAGACATGAACGTCCGTAAAACACCCGCCTAAATAGGTTTACTCAACACTCTCGTTTTAGGCGGGCGCTTTATGGATCGTTCTCTGTGAAAAATTACGCGTTAACCTTAATCAAACATTGGAAAGTAGCAGTCTTGGTATTGCATAGCTTCATTCCACATCGCTCTTGACTTCGGTATAATCATTCGATCTTTTCATTTTGATAAATGATAGTTGAACTTCTAAACCAGATGCCAAATAGCACATCCAATCCTCATCCTTCTATTCATAAGATAATCGTTGCAGATCCGATCACTGGACAAACGCATATAAATATTGATCTTGAAGTAGGACCATATATTCTCCCGGGCTATTTCTTAACACATGGACCCTTATCGGCACCGCTGGAAGCAAATAATCCTCACTTCGATAAAGTTCTTCTGCTAATTCCATTTGTCTCGAAAGCACATCTGCTTCTTCTATTTCGCCATCAAACAACTCGCTAGTCAACATTTGCATCATATCTAATTCTGCCGTTGTTTCATCAAAACCTTCAATCGACAAAGTAACAACAAATTCATCCTCATCTACTTGTTGTGTATCAATAACTTGATAATCTGTCTGTTCCATACTTAGCATAAAAATCGTTACGAAATCATCCAATTCTTCTTCTGTCACAGCAAAGTCACC
Source organism: Amphibacillus jilinensis Y1 (assembly GCF_000306965.1). Classification (GTDB taxonomy): domain Bacteria; phylum Bacillota; class Bacilli; order Bacillales; family Amphibacillaceae; genus Amphibacillus_C; species Amphibacillus_C jilinensis. The sequence goes on from NZ_JH976434.1 coordinate 996,306, forward strand.
AAGGTTCCGTCTTGTATTTTCTTTATAAAACGATTGAAATAAACTTTTCTCAGCTTCACCTTGTTCTTGCTTTTCTTCTTGAGAAGCTGATCCTGGCACCTTTTCCACATAACCGTCAACATTTCCATATACAGTCGCTTGAATTAAAGCTTCTAGGTAATCAGCAGCTTCTTGGGCAGCAGTTGCATCTTCATCACTTGGGTTAAAGGCCTCAGCAAAAATAGCTGGTTTCTCTATCGTATCATGTTCATCATAACTTACGTATTCAAACAGATAGGATTCATCATATTCTTTGTTTTGATTATTTACCAATGTTTTAAAGTGTATCCTTTTATCGACTTCTTCAATAAAAAAGGTCTCTTTATCAATAATCACTTTTATCTCTATATCAATAGGCTCAACATTAGCAAATTCCAGCTGATAATGTTCAAGGCCTGCTGTTTGTTCACTCCATTTCTCAGTAAAACCTTCGGCGACTTTCCTTTGACTTTGATCGTCCCCTTCATATAGCAGCGTATAACTCGTTTCAGTCTCTTCCAACGAAAAATGCTCCACAATATTTTGATCAAACGTTGCTAAATATGTTAATATGTTTTCGTACATCAAAATATAGTTATTAAATGTCCGATGATAGATTTCTTTTGGCGCTTGCGTATAAGACGATGGCTGACCATACTCGGCAAAATAAAAGTCATCATTATCTTGATATGTAATAAGTTCAAATTCAGGCCGTTCAAAATAGGTTACATTATTGACACGATCCATCTTAAAAACACCATTAATATCCCCATACCCTTCTAAATTATCGGTAACCGCTAACTCAAAGTAATCCATATCTTCATGCGCAGCGTTTACTTTATTAAATACATCATCAACAGATAGCTGATCTGCTTGGTTAGAGCAGCCCGTGACGCCTAGCAATACGGTAACCATGATTAAAAAAAATGCGTTCTTCATAAATTCTACTTCACATCCCTATCATTATATTAAAATCTTATAGATTTTCTCCTCGTAAACTATAGCAACGATAAAGATAAAGTAACATATGTTAATAGCACTATTTATTGGCGATATATGTCGATATGACCAGAACCAAAGACTACCTTCACTAAAGTTATCGTACTACATCTATCATATTGCATGACAACTTTCCATTTTCGACAATTTTAAATAAGAGCTTACAACAACTTGCATTCGCTCATTATTAATACACCGGTTAGCATTGTCGATCCTCCATCCTTTGTTAAATAGGTTTATTTTCCATCACGGGTGAAAAGTTTCGTGACACACAGATACTTACGCTCAGATGTAGGGGTATTTAACGTTGGTTATTAGCTGATCTGCTTGCTTCTTGTTTAACAAAATCAATGGCTACGACTAAGGCAATCATGATCTGTTCAAAGCTTTCATCTTCTACATCAATTTCATAAGTGTCGCCCCATGTAAACCACTTTTCATTAACATGCCCGATGACTTGGTCTCTGCTGAGCACATCAAAATGTTTATCCCACCAATCACCTCGCACACTAATGTTCTTTCCTTCAATACGATAGCGCGCTTTAAAGAAAGCGAACTCTTTTTGAATCATTAGCTCCTCTTCTCCACCAACTTCAACAAAGAACTTCGGTAAAAAGCTAAACATTTTCTTAGTTACTAGTGCGACCTTCGTTTCGTTCGCATCTTTAATTGTAAATGTTTTTGGGATTTTAAAGAAACTTCCTTCCACAAAATATTTATCTGTTTCATTCTGATCTTTAATGGTAAATCGTTCACTTAAGCTAAATACTTTTTGTTTCATGTATAATCGATTCATGTTTATCCCTCCTTCTTATTTACTTTATCCATTGAATAGGCGAGCCTGTCTTTTCCATTATAAAATACGAACAAGGGATTTAGATAGAGCTATTTTTACAGGTATTAAAGCACACTAAAAATGCACAACAATTTATGGATATCAATTCTCAAATATGTTAAAATATGTACAGATACACATTTAAATCATTATAAAACGAACCTTTGATCAGTGGGCATTTTCGTTCTTCCCCCTCTGATTGGTTGCTGAGTAGATCAATAGATAAGCTTCTGTTAGCTCCCGCCTAAATACATTTGCTTCACTACCAATTCTGAGGTGTTTTTTCACTTACCATTATCTGTGATAAAGTTGGAGAACACGTTCGACTTAAAAACCTTTTTACAGCTTTATTATTTGCAAACTATTAAAGGAGGAATTTTCATATGAATATAAGAGGTGTTCGTTTAAGCTACGTAATAATAACTCTTGTCACTACTTTATTATTTATTGCTAGTCTAAAAGAAATATTTTTAGACGGTAGTCATTTTATCTTATTGTTGTCTATGACTTTATTAATCTTCCCCTTACTTTTGGTAAAACGAAGGGAATGGTTAACATACAATCCTCATGTATTTAAAACGAGGCAGAAGTGGGCAAAAGATGATTATTTACATGTTTGCTTAGTAATTATAGGTTCAACGATCACCTACATCTTGAGTATTGACATTGACCTCGGTCCGATTTTAGCTGCAGCTTTAGTTGGTATGTTCTCAGCTCTATTTGTACCTAGCTATCAAAATGCGCTATACTGTGGTGCGTTTGTAGGCATGAGTTGTTCGACCTTCTTACCAAACCTCTTTTGCATCCTACTAGCCGGGCTATTAACCGGCATCATTTATATTCTTTCCAAAGCACTATTCAATGGGTTCGGAGGTAAACTTGGAGCAATCGCAATGATTGGCACCTTAATGACCAGTTTTATAACAGGTTATTACCCACTAAATGCGAGTATTCCCTCTAAAGAGATTGTTCATCTGCTTATCTTTTATGCTATTCTAGCCTCTGTCTTAACGATGTTTCTCATCCATCGACTTAAACGAAGCCCTGTACTTAGCTCGGCTATCGTTTCATTTTCAGGCACCTTATTATTAACCTCAATTCACTCTCATTCAGAAGATATTTTGTCATTAATGGTTATGTGTGCTAGCTTTGCTGGCATGTCAAGCCATGAGCGTATACCTAATGAAGGATACATGATTATTGTGGCATTTATTGCTGCCATACTCTTCAAATATAGCCAACCTTTTCTCGATAATGCCGGTGGTAAACTTGGCACGATCGCTTTCACTTCAACAATGACTACACACGGACTGATTCAATCCACTTATTATTTGCAACAACAACTATCCGTAAAGCAAAAACACCATCGCATTAAAGCTAAATTACTATCTTCTTTTCAAATAAAATAAAAGGAGGGAATGGCATTCCCTCCTTCACCTATCATCTATATTGAATACTTACTTATAAACCCATTTCACCTTTTAAGCGCTCAAGTTCATCTTCTACTGCAGCAGAGCTTTGATCCAACGCATATTTTTCTTCAAGGCTTTTTGCTTCATCAACAGGTTTCTCATTTAATGAAGCCATTGCACTCGCTTCGTCTAATTGTTGCGTTACTTTTTCCTCCATACGTTGGAAAGATGACATCGCACCCTGTGCTTTACCTGCCGACTTCGTCATATCATTAAGTTTCTCTTGTGTATTCGCTACTGATATTTGAGCTTTAAGCATAGCCCGACGGCCTTTTAGTTTTTCAATGTCAGAAGCTAGCTTGTCATGCATCTGTCGCATTTTACTAGCATTTTCATGTGCGGTAGCATATGTCTTTGCTAGGCCAACGCCGATGTCTTCTAATTCTTGTTTCTTTTTCAAGAAAACACGAGCATCTGCTTCATTACCCGCCGTAAGTGCTTTTTTAGTGAGCTCCGTATACTTCTTAACTTCTGCATCATTATCATCAACTTGACGTTTTGCTCTTGTTTCTTCTGCCATCACGCTAGCTGTATTTTCTTTAACTTCTGCTAAATCTTTCATCATATTTCGTAAATACTGATCAATCATCTTCTCGGGATTTTCCATCCGATCAAGTACTGAATTAATGTTAGAACTGATAATATCTTGAAATCGTGCTAAGATTGACATGTTTAATTCCTCCTAAAAATATTATGATGGTTGGTTCGCCTTATTCTCTTCTTGTTCTGGTTCTTGGTCTGATTCTGGTTCTTGGTCTTGATATTTGCTTGACAAGTCTTCTGCTTCATATTGACCAAAAGTATCTATATCAGCAGCTAACATTTTTTCTAGTCGTTCTGCTTCTCGTTTCTTTTGTTCTTGCCGGCGCTTCCACCAAAGAAAGCCCACCACTAGTAAAGCTATCACAACGATTGCCGTAACAATATTAACCCACGGTGACGTGGTCACTTCCATAATGCGATTTGCTGCATCTTGAAAAGCTAGACTAAAGAATTCTGCATCGGTGAGATTATCTTGTTCATAGTAATATTCTAAGTAATCGAGCAATATGTCGGTAGCTTCTGTATCGATCACACTTTGAGCTTGGGTACCTACAACATAGTGCTTAGCATACTCTCCAGGAACCGGTTCAAAAAAGACCAATAACAAATGGGCTTCATCAGTAAATAATTCGTCATATAATGCATTTGAAAAAGACTCAATGTCATCCATTGAAGGCTCTATATCACCATCTATATCCTCAGTAATGTAAACATGAGGTTGCACACCTGTCTCACTATAGAAATGTTGTAATCCCCTTAACATTACCGTTTGGTTATCAATCCACCCTATCGTATCTGTGAAATAATCTGTTTCATCTACAGCTCCAGATGGCAAAGGTTCTCTCTCAACTGTTGATGAGGTAATCTTACCAGAATCCGTTATCGCTGAGAAAATCATTGAAACAGCAGCAAGACCAATTAGTACTAAAATAACAATACCAACATTTCTTGAGCACCCCATTCGTTGCCTTTGAGGACGAGGTGGTCTCCGATCGTCACGATAATCTCTTCTTTCTGAACCCTCTCTATATTGCGAACCTTCATGATACTGATCCCCGTGATGATGGTGATGGTGATGATGCTGATCACGGTGATAATAAGGGTCTGAGTAGCGGTTTGAAAAGAAGCGTCGTCTTCGAACCGGACGATAGTAGCCACCAGGCTCATCATAATATCCATAATCATAATCCCGGTGTCTATTTCTACCAAACCATGACCGATTTCTCGTATCCTCTCTTCTAGATGTAGTCTCATTGCTCTTTCTATTATTCTGTGTTGACTTATTCACACTACTTTTACTAGGCTGTTTCTGCTTATCTACTTTTCTTTTTTCGCGAGCAGTTGTATCGACTTTATTTCGTCCAGTATTGGTAGGTGTTTCCTTACCTCTTCCTCGGTTGGTTGATCCAGATTGCCTGTTTTTACTAGCACTTGACGTACTGGTATTTTTACCTCTTCCTATACTAGAGGATGAAGCAGAATTTCCTTTGCTTCTCCCTGAACTTAAAGATGCAGAGGTTTTGCTTTTCGACTTACCCGATGTGGAACTACTTGCTCCACGGTTTCGCCCACCACTACCTCGATTACCACCAAAAGAGCCACTCCTCTTATTTGTTCCGCTCTTTCCTCCCCTACTCATAAAACACTCACTCCCTCTTATGTCCTAGCCGTTTTATCTTACCTAAAAATTAGCATACGAGAAAGGAAGTGTCAACATAAGAATTGCTATCCAACCTACTTGAGCACTGCCATACTGGGATTTTAATCGCGATTTAAAGGAACTTATTTTATATTGTAAAAACTTAGAAATGCCCCTCTCACCCAAAGGAGCTGTTAGCACTTTAAAGCTTATATTTAGTTCCTTCCCACTTCCATGTAAACATATTTGTTTGCAAACATATATAATAAACCTTCAATCAGTATGAGTCGTTCTTCTCCCACTAATTGAAGGTTTAATTGAATCAGGCCGTTAGCTGTATCTATATAGATGATTTCTGTTTTCTATTTAAGGCGAGCGTTTTACGATCGGTTATCCGTGATGAAAAGAGCATCTAGTGTGATGACCGCTCATGCCCTTATAGTAATTTAGATAATGGTCGATCAACTTTCTCAAAAGCCAGTGCAACATTTGGATTCGTTATATGCCCCTTAAAGATATTCATGCCTGTATATATCATTCGATTTTGTTTACATGCATCCACTAAGCCTAAGTTAGCAATCTGTAAGGCATATGGAAGGGTTACATTAGTCAATGCTACCGTGGACGTTTTCGGTACAGCTCCGGGCATATTCGGAACCGCATAGTGCAATACATCATGCTTTATATAAATCGGCGCATCATGTGAAGTTGTTCGATCAACTGTTTCAAAAATCCCACCTTGATCAATGGCAATATCTACAATGACCGACCCAGGTTTCATCGTTTTCACCATCTCTTCAGTTACAAGGATTGGAGCTTTTGAGCCCGGGATCAAGACAGCACCGATCACCAAATCTGCTTCAGTTATCACTTTGGCTATATTTACTTCATTAGACATTAAAGTAACAACACTTTGTCCATAGACCTCTTCTATTTTTTGTAGTACATTAAGTTTGACATCTAAAATCGTTACATGTGCACCGAGTCCCTTTGCTATTTGCAAGGCATTCTGACCTGCAACGCCCCCACCAATAATAACAACCTTTCCGTTTTCAACGCCAGGCACACCGCCAATAAAAATCCCTTCTCCTCCTTGAGGACTTTGGAGAAAATAAGAACCTAATTGAACCGATAAACGCCCTGCAACAGCACTCATCGGTGTCAATATCGGTAAGCTACCATCTTCTTCCTCCATTGTTTCATAAGCAATTGCTGTCACTCCTGCTTGGCTTAGCGCTTCTGTTAATAGCGGTTCATTAGCTAAGTGCAGATAAGTAAATAAAATTAAGCCCTCCCTAAAGAATCGATATTCACTTGCTTGAGGCTCTTTCACCTTAATTACCATATCTGTTGCCCACACTTCTTCTGCCGACACCGAAAGCATTGCTCCAGCTTCTTGATACTGATCATCGATAAAGCCAGCACCCTCTCCCGCTCTCGATTCAATAACAACCTGGTGACCTTGACGTGTTAATAGCTTAACCCCCATCGGTGTCATCGCCACACGACGTTCATTATTTTTAATCTCTTTTGGCACCCCAATTCTCATAGCTAATCCCTCCTGAACTTAAACACTCATTAAGTCTAGTGAATATTTTCACATGAATTTAATTTAACACTTAAACACCAAAGCTGCTAGCCTTATGTCTGAATATCTGCCAAATGAATCCACAACTTAATTTTTAATAAAACGAACCTTCAATCAGTGAAGTTTTGCACTGATTAGTAGCTGAGCGCGTCCGTTAGCTCACACCTATACCAAATCATCTCTATGCTCTATTTTGAGGTGGGGGTTTTTACGGACGGTTATCTGTGATAAAATCTTATACGCTTTTAATATGTAAAAAAAGCAAGAGTTATAGACAACCCTTGCTTTACTTAACAATATCAATTAACTAGCTAACCTTGTCTTCATTTTTTCTTCAATTTCATCAATATAAATCATTTTTGATATTTCTTCTTGCTCCTTTTCTAATACAACAAGTGTTGGTAAATAAATCGAATCAAACGGTGCGAAGAAATCATGATCTTGATCAAAATAAACGGGTAACTTAATCGCCTGATCTTTTATAAACTGATTAACCTTATCGATATCACGATCGGCTTCACATAAAGGGACATGAATCGTTATAATTGAATCACTGTATTGATTGTGTAGTTGATTAAAGATATCCTTACAATGCTTACAGCTTAACGACCAGAAATAAATCATTTCTATCTTATTCACATCTTGCAATTCAAACGTGTTGCTTAATTGCTCTAAAATAACGGCTCTATCCATAAGTCACTACTCCCTTATTATTTTATTCAAGCGATGATTAAGATTAAAAATCGCCAAGATAATCAGTAAGAACATAGCTAAACTGACACTAATGATAACCAACCACTGTATACGATCTGTTAACGAAAACAGATAAATGATACTGAACAGTAAACCCGCAAGCAAGCTCCACCCAATCATTTGTTTATAATATATTTTTGCTGACATCGTACCTTGAGTCATTAAATGCAAAAAAACAAGTATGCGCAATCCTATTGTTATGACAAACAGCGTATTGAAGCAAATAATAGCTGAAAGGACTGGAAGTGAATCGGTGTATACCGCCAAGACATGAAGCACGATCACCAAGAAGAGACTAGGGAGGATTGCAACAGCTTCAATAGATAGCACTTTAAATAACAGTGAACCAGGTGTTGTCAACAGATCCTCTGAGTGATAATGCCGAACCATTCCAGAAAGGAATCCTCCAAATAGATGGGAGACAATGACAAAACTAAAAATTAAATAATAGAAGCGTGGTGAAATATTCATTAGTGCTAGCGCTAGTACAACCGTTACAACTGCTTGTAAAGTGAGACTTTTATAACTTTTTCGCAAAAGTAGCCATTCAAACCAAACAAAGGCAAATGACTTTGTTAAAGACTTTCCTCCCCACCAACTGTTGCTAATCGTTTTTCTATTGGACATATTAAGCAAGGCGTTAACATCTTGATACTGTGACCAAAAATCCCCTTCAAAGACAAGGCGTTCTTTAAAGCTTGCTCTTTCACTAAACAAGTAAATGATCACTAAGCTCACAGTACTCACTGTAAGTAAAACAAGTAATGAAATAAAATGTAATCGGCCATTTAACAACTCGCCTAACTTAATGAAGAAATCATTAAAGCCTAACACATAATCTCTAAACATCAAGAAGTACGATATCATCACAAATCCAATAAGAGCAAGTCCTAATAAACCTGAGCAAACAGAAGTGAGAACAACATTTCCTCTTAAGGTAGACAGCGAGAATGAGAGAAGGTCGAAGCTGATAAAAATCGAATAACATATCAGCCCTTTAATCACCACGTTGTACCAAGAGCCCTGTGCTAACATGATCAACTCAACAAGTAGAGCTGAAGCTAACCAAACAGATAATCTAGGAATAACCTTCGATAAAAATAAGGCAACCATAATTTTAAAGCTTGACTTGGGAACCGAATATATCCAGGTAATCTCATTCAGATGACTAGGCAGCCGATTTGAAATAACACCAAAAAAGGCATGACAGAGTAATAACCCCAGTACAATCCAACCTTGCCATAGGGCATAAGCGGTATCCCATTTTACAAATAGGCTGTATTGAAACCACGCAATGGAAAAAAAACAAATTATCATTAATAATATGATATGACCTGACTTTAATGACCATTGTGTAAATTTCCGATGCTGTCGTTTTAATTGCAATTCAATGATATTATTCATGAACTTGGACAGCACCTCCTAATCTTTGAATGACATGATCACCCCAGGCTAATTTTCCAGATTGAGCTTGCGGAACTTGATCTACGCCCTGACTTTTACCTTTGTGCAACATCAAACAACTGTCAGCCACATCCTTAATAAAATCTAAACTGTGCGACGACACCAGGATCGTCTTTCCCTTTGCTTTCTGATCAACAAGCCATTTCGCTAACCATTGACGCGAAGGAATATCTAATCCATTAGTTGGCTCATCTAACACGAATAGTTGTGCCTGATGCTGATAAGCTGACGCCAACATGACTTTTTGCTTTTGGCCTTTTGACAAACTTCCGCTCGTTCGATCTGCATATGCTGACAAGCCAACGACTTCTAGAGCCTGCCCGACCGATTCCTCGAGCTTATCCCGAGGCACACCAAAAGCCTTTGCCTTAAACAGAATATGCTCAGCTACAGTTAATGAAGGAAAGAGGTGGGGATGATCCGGCACAAAAGCTGTTAAACATTTGGCTGCTTCGGTACCCGGTCGGTTCCCTGCAATGTCAATCACCCCTGCATCTTGCTTCAATAAGCCCACAATGCATCTTAGTAAGGTTGTTTTCCCAGCTCCATTAGCACCAATAATACCTACAATCGTTCCAGGAGCAGCTTGGAAATCAATATTAAAAATCCCTTCCCCTTGCCGATACGCTTTAGTTAAGCCGGCTACTTCTAACATAAATACAACCACCTCTACATTACTTTTTATCACAGATAACCGCCCGCAAAATACCCGCCACAAAATAGAGCATAGAGCAAGGCTATTGAAAGACGGGAGCTAACTGGCGCTAATATCCTGATCCATTCAGCTATCAACCAGTCGGACAAGAACGCCCCCAATGATTGACATGGATTCAATCTAGCGAAACACGTCACATAACTTTTGACTCACTAAGAGGTGCTAAAGGTTGGCGTTTCACTTTTCGTTTACTCATTTGATAATCGATCAATGGCAAAGATGTCATTAAGAAATTATAAATAAAGTGGGCCACAAAAACAGTTAAAAATCCGAAGTAAACATAAACTACACCTAGAATCATACCGATGATCACTAATTGTAAGCCTCGATATAGAGAAGATGAAAAGCCCAGACCTTGATGGAGACAAGCCCATAAAATCGAGGTTACCACAATCGCTATAACGGTTTGATTGATGAATAAGCTAAGCAATGAAATGCCTAGCAATCGATAGATAACCTCTTCAAGTAAGGCGCTTTGTATCGACATACTAATTGATTGTTTATACTTATAACCCGATAAAAACGTAGAACGTGAAGACAATTCAGGAGCTATGCGAAGAAAACCATGTTGTTGTAAAAAGTGAAACAGTAAATTTGTTAACGATAAACAGAGAAAGCCTGTACCAATCCCAGCAAGCAACTGTGTAATCGGATTTTGAAACACCATACTTCCATTTAAATAAGCGAGATTCAAACCAACAAAGGATAATAAAAACATGAGAAAACCATAAGCAATTATACCAACTAAAGCAGATAAGACCCCAACTGTATAAATTGACCTGACAGTTAATCGTGAATCATAGGCATTAATTAGACTTAACTTAATATCGTCTGCAGCGGTTAATAAAATAGAGACAATCATTAACCCAGTTAGAGCGATACTCGTATAAACATTAATCACTTGTTCGATATTAATCAAAACGAAGATAGCCACAGTAACCGCAATTAACGAACCAATAAAACCACTTAAATTAAGCGCCGTTTCGCGATACTCTTTTCTTACAATCGCTTGCATGTCACTTGTATTGATTTCCGTATCATTAACTACTTCTGTCACCCGACCGTCCTCTAAAATGACCGTGATTTTCATCCGAAGGTCACCTTGACTAATCATGTACCAATAATGCTTAATATTTGCTAATTCTTCTGTTCGCTCACCTTCCCCAGTCGCTTCTATGCGATCCCAAATACAACTGTGCTTATGTTTTATTTGACTGATGACATCAGCTGATGATGTCATTGTTGTATGCGCCTCATTATAAAGAGCCGCATCTCTGATCGTCGTACTTAAGAATGTGATTTCTCCCTTGGCGCTAATATTAATAACTATTGAGTTATCTTGATCAATAAACCGTATACGCCACGCTTCTACGATGCCCCAATCAAATAATAGATGACGCCATCTATCTAATAGATTTAACTTATGCATTCGGTTAATTAACTTGTGGTCATACCAATAACTTGTGTACCATCTCCACTTACTAACGTCTACCCCTACCAGCTGATTGATATAATCAGTTGCTATACGCACTGCTTTTTCCTCGGGTAACAACGAAGATTCATAGCTAGCTGGTCTGAATCGCCAATATATAAACATCGAAGCTAACCCTAACACAAACAAAAGCATTTCAATCACCGTTTTATCACATCCTTCTAAGCAAATGAATGAGGAAGATCTACCTCATCTGGAAAGTTAACTTTTGAGAGACATCGACATGTTCTAGCCCGCTGTTGTAGAGCTTGTAAGTTAGCAGGTTGACCTAAAGTCTCAAGGCTGTCTTCTAAAATATGACCTAATGCCTCTGTTTCAATTTGACACGGTGTAACAAGACCATCAGCTCTAATGTACCATTGCAGATAACCAGGCGTGCTGTATTCCGTACAACCCTCATTGTTTTTGCCATCCCATACTTGAAGATAGATTTGATCTTGATATTTTTGATTAGCCTCAAAAAATTGAGCTTGCACGTCCTGATATTGTTCTTGTGATAAACTGAGCGTATCTAGCTGTTCTGCTCGTCCTAAAGGCAAGGTCATGCCCGCTCTAAATCCACTAGCACCAGCTTTAACACAATATTCAATCACCTCAGCGACGGTTTGATAATTGTTGGGATTAACGGTCATCGCAACTAAAGTCGGCACACCATGATTTGAAAGTTTCTCGATCGTATTTATAGATTCTACAAACGCTCCTTCTTTTCCTCTTAACAAATCATGAATTTTTGGTGAACCATCGATACTAATTTGCACGGAAACATTGGCTAAATTGGAAATGAGCTTAATTTCATCTTCCTTCCAATTTAAACCGTTCGAAAATAGGTTTACCGTTGAAAATAAAGAACTCGCTGTTGTGACAACTTCCTTAAATCCTTTAACTAACCGGGCTTCGCCACCCGTTAATGTAATGTCGTTGATGCCATTGGCTGCTAAACGATGCATAATTGCTATCCAATCCTCAGCCTTTAATTCACCTTTAAGTCGCCTACCTGATGACGAATAACAAAAAGAACAAAACAAGTTACAACCATTTGTGAGCTGAAGTGTACAACTAATTGGCAAATAGGATTGGGTCGATCCTGTGACCACGAAAGACGGAACATTATGTATCCATGCTTCTGTTAAGGGATGAGCTGCCAATTGATCCGTTAAATCTTGCGCACTAATAGCTTCTTTTTTCATGATACTGAGTACTTGAGCGGTCTTTGCTAGCGATTTATTTTTAGCTAATAGTAAAGCTATTTCCACTGCTTCACCACTTAAGCGAAAATAATACATGCTCTTTCGTTCAACTAGCAATGCACTATGTGGTTGTAAGTGGATGTAGTATTCTGATTCTTGAGCAGCTTGCAAAGTAAAAGCCTCCTTGACATTTAATTGAAGGGAAGACGATTGGCACATCAATCTCCTCCTACCTGTTTCATCTCACATAGATAGATTGCTAAAGTTATTAGCAATAATCTGCTTTTAAACGCATTTTTTTTAAAATCAAGTTCATAACCCTTGATAAAAGAATCCATTCAATCGTCGGTAAGACACCCACCTCAAAATAGTGAGTAGAGTGCAGCTATTTTAGGTGGGTGATAATGGACGCTCAGGTTCTGTTTCACTCACCTTAACCATCAGTGGGCCGAGAACAAAAACGCCCACTGACTGAAGTTTGTTTTATATGGTGGCTTTTGCAGGACTTAGTGGCGGCCAACACGCTTTCGTTAGTGAAACAGTCTTCGTCGCCCAACAAGCTGTACAACCAACAGTTTTAACAAGTGGTCTAGCCACGGGTTTCCCTGTCGACGCATATGTTGATTCCCATCTGTTTTTGTTAGATATGTCTTTTGTCATTTTTTCACCTCCCCTTATCTCTTAGTTAAACTATATTATTTACTAGTCATTTTATGACAATTAACAGAATGATATGCTTGTTTCTTTTGATTGAGTAGTTGTGACTATATTATAAAAGTACATTCTTTATGATCCGTATCACAGATTGATAGCAGGCCTGTTTATCTTAGTAGCTGTTAGGTTAGTTCATTCAACCTTATTAATGAAGCACACCTTTCCCCGTTTCTTAGCGCGTCCGTTAACTTATCTTTTAAAGCTGTCTTGTAATAGAACATTAATAAATAAGGATGGGCCAGACAATCCTTTTGACACACCTCGTGATTCCATTCAGACTCAAACACATTTAAGACTTACATATAAGCAATAATCATCAACGTTGTTTGGCATGATTTCCATCCCTGCTTTAAAGTGTTAGACTAAAAACGCACTCCTATGGCTAGTATTTATCTAGCCATAGGGGTGCGTTTGATCTGCAACCTAAGATAGTATTCTGTTAATGATCGCATTCTTCTTTAATCGTTACTCTCGCTTGTTAAATTAAATGCGATGTCAATCGGTTAACGTGCACCACCGCCTCCACCGCCTAAGGAACCGGCACCACCACCAATGCTTGTTATACCCCCGCTACCCGCTACAGCACTTGTTGTCGAACTAAGCCCTTTTTGATAACCTTTTGCAAAACTTCTCGAAAACGCATTGATTACCGCCATATGCATATATACAACCTGGATTTGATCAACATATTGAGGACAAAAGCCTCTCAGTTGCTCAATCACTGTTTCCGACATTCCATATAGACTCGCCCATACCAACACATCTTCCCACAAAAGTACGTCATTCTTTCCAATTTCCTGAAGAAGAACGTCATCATTTAAATAGTTCTCAAACTGGACAAGTTGGTTGAACAGCGCTTCTCCTTTTTCGGTCCCTTTCATGACTTTCGTTGACAGGACTTTCATATATTTAATTTCTCGTTCCTCTATGTAAAATTGTTGTAAAAGTTGTTTTTTTGATCGACTAGACAAGGATCGCTTGAGCACATCAATTTTTTTGTAGTGCGTTATTGCCCAATTTTTTAGTTTATTCGCTTCTAATATACCTTCCGTTCCTGCGGCTGAAACGATAATGTCCCAAAATTTTTTTTCGACTGACTTAGTAATTGGCTGTGCATGATTCAGATCTATCTTGATTGCCGATACTTCTTTTTTTGTCAGTACACTTATTGCAGTCGTTTCAACCACTCTCTTTTCCTTAAACCACTTTAACATAAACGCCGTAAAATAATCTTCAAAGCTTCCTATATCAAGCGCTTGAAGTAAATACGCCACATCCGTGATTGAACCGTGCTTATATGGAATATCGCGATAATACTTCCCCTTATTCAATGCCCTTCTCTGTTTACCTGTGATAAGTGGATCTGCTTTCTTTATCGCTTGGTGACGTTTGATTGCAATTATACAATATAAAATAATACCACATACAATTAGCAACAATACAGCTTGTGCGCCCCTTACTATTAACTCATCACCATTTGATTGAACATTATAGGAACTGTTTTGCTTAGCCCTTTCTTTTTGTTCACTTAAAGTTTGATCCAATGCTAAACTGGACTGAAACGGTTGATCTAAAAACTGCATGATTATAGTAATATGGTTCTGGTTAGATAACGCCACATTAGACCTAGCGACCAAGTGACCTGCTTCTAAATTAACTTCGCCTTCAAAACCAAATCCCCAAATTTTCGTATTGTCTTGCGTAAATGGTTGAGGACCACGAATAATTATCGTAACCTCTTCTGGGTTTATATTGTTCTTTCCATCAAACAAACGCCAGTTCATCGCCTGACCATCCTCAAGTTGGCGCACCATATCAGAAACAGTGTAACTAACTGTGTACGCGTGTTCACCGTATTCACCAATTCCCCAACTTAATTCAATCCCACGGTTCGTTGTAACAACCCCATATTTCCCAGCCTTTTCTTCGCGACTGGCATCAACATCCCAATTTGGCTGATATGTTAGTGGCTCCCCAAAGTCTTTAACATGAAAATCTGTTACTACAGAACCATCTAAGTTTTCCATTACGATATAAATTTCTGTTTCTCTAGTTAAATACATATGCCGGGTTTCAATAACCCGCCCCGTTCCATCTTCTTGTAACTCAATGTCATAGTGAAGCGAGGACATCGAATTCGCAGATAGACTTGCTCCGAAGCTAATCTTCAATCCTATGACAATGAGTAACACCATTATCATTCTTCTCATATTAATATTTTTGCGCACATGACCATCCTCCGCGGTGTCTTTGTTTACTTGTTTCATTTTTAAAGTACTTTTCTCTCCTATAATTAAACCTCATTGCATTTGATTAAGCGGTGCAAAGTGAATCAGACGATAATAGCCTCCATCCTGATCAAACATTTACGATTAACGAAATTAACTGTTGATCGTTGTCACGATTTTCACGTTGCTAGATTTACTTATAGATCTGGATCATGCTCAGTAATCGAAAATCGTTTAACGCTAGAATAACCACCGAAACATGAAGGATTAAGAATAATAATGGGTCCTTTTTTATCAGATATAGAGAAACGAACTTTTTTCAAATCAATTACACCCATTATAGCTAATCGTTTATTTTAAATGCAAAACAAATAGCACCAAAACGAGTCAATATTAAATAGGAAATGGGCTTTTTCAGGTAGTGGTGGCTAGCTGACCAATTTTTCCAATGCCCATGTTTATCATTGCGGGAATCGGGAACGTCCATAATAAACCCCCAATGAACTAAACTACTTTTTTGAAAGGAAGGCTGACGAAATGTATAACTATACTAAACAATATATTAATGGCAAATGGGTTGAATCTTGAATCTACTAACAAGGAAACCATTGCTGTTTACAACCCAGCTACCGAATAAAAGATCGGTTCGATAAGTGCCGGGACCACACAAGATTTAGATAAAGCTGTTCAAGCAGCAAAAGAGACTTTTCCAAATTTCTCTAAAACGTCAAAACAGGAACGCGTGCAATTATTAGAGAATATAGCTACAGAATACGAAAAGCGAAAAGATGACTTCATTAACATCATTACAGAAGAGCTGGACTCGCCTGTGACCTTTTCTGAAGAGACACAATATCAAATGGGATTAAACCATTTCAAGGCAACCGCTCAAATGTTAAGTGACTTTGCCTTTACAGAAAATCGGGAAGAATCATTTATCAAAAAAGAGGCTATTGGTGTAGCTGGACTCATCACACCTTGGAATTTCCCAACCAATCAAGTCGCCACAAAACTCGCTAGTGCCTTTGCAGCTGGAAGTACAGTTGTTTTAAAACCAGCCTCAGAGACACCCTTTGCTGCAATCATTTTAGCAGAAGTACTAGAGAAAGCTGGTGTACCAAAAGGTGTATTTAATTTAGTCAATGGCACAGGCTCTACGATTGGGGATGGCATTAGCTCTCACCCAGATATTGATTTTGTGTCGTTTACTGGTTCAGGCCATGTCGGCTCAAAAATCATGGAGAATGCTGCTTCTGACATTAAAAATATTGCGCTTGAATTAGGAGGCAAATCACCAATCATTGTTCTCGATGATACAGACGTTGAAACCGCTGCTCGAACAGCTATTTCAAATATTGCAGCTAATACCGGGCAAGTTTGCACAGCCGGCACACGCTTGTTCATACCTAAAAACATGGAGAAGCCCTTCGCAGAAATGGTTAAAAAGCTTCTGCCTAAATATCCTATTGGCGATCCGAAAGACCCAAACACATTTATGGGGCCACAGGTATCAGAACAACAATGGCAAAACGTACAAGACTATATTCAGACAGGGATTAATAATGGCGCTGATTTAATCGTTGGTGGAACTGGAAAACCAGAAGGAATATCAGCAGGTCATTATTCTAAAATAACGATGTTTACCCACTTGAAACACAATGACACGATTGCTCAAGAAGAAATATTTGGACCGGTTATGACCGTCTTTACCTATGACAGCCTCGAAGAAGCAATTGAGCTTGCTAATGAAACGATTTATGGACTTGCTGGTTATGTTGTTGGAAAGGATTCGGACACCCTTATAAAGGTAGCAAAAAGAATTCGAGCTGGGAGAATAACGATTAATAATGGTGAAATGGACTTTACTGCACCATTCGGTGGCTTTAAGCAATCAGGTATAGGTCGAGAATGGGGCGATTATGGAATAGAAGAATTTTTAGAAACGAAAACGATTTTGGGTATGCCGAAAAGTTCAACAAAGTAGTCGATCAACACTGTTTGAAACCATACCCAGTTATAGTAGGGTTAAAGTCATTAATGGTTTGAGAAAAAGGTGTTTGTAGTTTTCACTAGCAATCCGCCAATCAAGTTATGAACAAATACGTTAAACAATTTACAGATGTCGAATAACAACCGTACGTCACCCCCTTACCTTCTCCATGATTTAAAAAATAACGTCATGGCTTTAAAATGCCATGACGTTATTTCATTTAATCATTATCCTACCTCACTACCAACGGGTATCAAGGGCAACATATTATATTAATCCTTACTTTTCTTACTCTCCAATCACTCCACAAGCGATCCGATCGCCTGCATCACCCGACGGTTGTGAAATATAATCATCTGGACCAGCATGAATAATGAGTGACGTTCCCTCTTTAGTAAATAGTGTATTTTCGCCATCGCGCTTAAGTGTCACCATTGGTGCTTCTACTTCTGCATAGACGGTGCCATCTTCTTTAACCGTAATATTTTTCAAGTCGCCTGCATGTGGCCCCTCAGGATGTTTAAAGCCATGCTTGCTTCCTGTCGGGTTATAATGACCGCCAGCCGTTTCAAAATCGGGCGGCACACATTGACCGGATTCATGAATGTGGAAAGCGAGTTCACCTGGTGGTAAATCTTCACCTTCAAGAATAATACCCACCCCACCTTCCGCTTTTTCGGTTAGTGTTGCTGTTGCTACTGTTTTACCGTCGGGATTCATTAATGTGACCAATACCTCTTCTACACCTGACGCATTCGTCTCAATCGTTTCTTGTGATTCGACATCCGCTTGATCATCTGATGACTTACTTTCATTATTCGTTTGTGCGCAGGCAGATAAAATAATGATCGTGATTGTAATCATTAAGATAAATAAACCTTGCCCATACTTATACATATTAGCACCCCTCTACAAATTAATATCGCTAGTTAGTTTTTACCTAAAAAACTAACTTTAAACAATAAAACAAATTTTCAATCAGCGAGTGTTTCCGTGCCTCTCCAACTGATTAATCGTTGAGTGAATCAGAACATTGGCCTCCGTTCGTTCGCTCGCTCCTAGATATATTAGCTCTAACTCGATATTTCTCAGGCGGGGGGCTTATATGATCAATTGTTTTAGCGCTATTTAAGGAAGTAGGTGTTTTTTCATATCGACATCTAATTATGCGGACAAACAAGGTCAGCGAGCAAATGCTCACTGACCTTAGTTATCACTTATAATTGTTTACCATTTGAATCAATCAAATCTTTGTACCAGTAGAATGATTTTTTACGTTTACGCTCCAATGTGCCACTACCATCATCATGTTTGTCTACATAAATGAAACCGTAGCGTTTAGAATATTGACCTGACGATGCACTGACTAAATCAATACAACCCCAGCTTGTATAACCGATTAGATCGACGCCATCTTCAATTGCTTCACCCATTTGTTTAATGTGCTCACGAAGGTAATCGATCCGGTAATCATCTTGAATTGACCCATCTGCTTCAACTTTATCATAAGCGCCTAGGCCGTTTTCAACAATCATTAATGGCACTTGATAACGTCCATACAATTCATTAAGTGCAATTCTCAAGCCAACCGGGTCGATTTCCCATCCCCAATCACTTGCTTTTAGGAACGGATTTTTCACGCCTCCGATTAAATTACCTTGACCGATTTCTTCTGGTGTTTTTTCTTTTTTATCAGTGCGTGACATATAGTAACTAAATGAAATGAAATCAACAGTTCCTTCTTTAATTTCCGCTAGATCGCCTTCTTTAATATCAAGCTTAATATTATGCTCTTTAAAGTAACGATCAGCAAAGTAAGGATATTCACCACGTACTTGGACATCTCCACAAAAGAAGTTAAATAAATCTGATTCACGGCGTGCGTGCATAACGTTATCTGGATTTGAGTCGAAACTATAGACGGGTGCATAGAGTAACATACAACCAATTTGCGAGTCTGGAATGATCTCATGCCCTTTTTTAACCGCTCTTGCGCTAGCCAAAAATTGGTGATGAAGGCCTTGGAAGCTGTCTTGTAAACGTGTTTCCTCGTTTTCAGGAGAGAAGCCCAAGCCCATTAAAGGCATATGTGTTGCCCCATTAATCTCATTAAACGTTAACCAGTACTTCACTTTGTCCTTATAGCGTGTAAATAGCGTCTCAACATAACGATCAAAAAATTCAACTAATTGACGATTTCTCCAGCCACCATATTCCTTAATCAAGTGTAACGGTGTTTCATAGTGGGCAATCGTTACTAAAGGTTCAATGCCGTATTTTTGAAGTTCGTCAAAGACACGATCGTAAAAATCGAGCCCCTCTTCATTCGGTTCAGTTTCATCACCATTAGGGAAAATACGACTCCAGGCAATACTTAGTCGGAAGACTTTAAAGCCCATCTCAGCAAATAAAGCAATATCTTCCTTGTAACGATGGTAGAAGTCAATTCCTTCATGGTTGGGATAACTGTATTTTGATTTATCAATCTCGAAATCAAAACCGGTACTTGAAAGTAATGCTAGCCTTTCTTTACCACCAGGTAAAACATCTGCAAGATTCAATCCTTTTCCACCTTCATTATAAGCGCCTTCAAACTGATTAGCAGCTGTTGCGCCACCCCATAAAAAGCCTTCTGGAAATTGGTAAGTCATGTTTATTTACCTCCTGTTAAATGATCCAATCTTTATGAAAGGAAACGTCTTCTCTTATTGAAACACGTTTCCTTTTTATTTTTCTACTATTTTGCCTTCAATTCCATTAATAAATCTTCTGCTTTAATTTCTTGTTCAGTTGTTAATGAAATGTCATATTGTGTATGGTTTGTTACGACAACAGGTGTTGTTAATGGGTAGCCTTCTTCTTTAATACGCTCACCATCAAATTCTAATAGTAACTGACCACGTTCGACCCGATCACCTTGGGCGACATGTGCGGTAAAATGCTTACCTTCTAATTTCACGGTATCCATACCAACGTGGATCAATATTTCAGCACCTTCATCTGAAACAATACCAAGCGCATGGTGAGTTGGAAATAAAGTTGTCACAATACCGGTTACTGGTGAGAATACTTTATTTTCCAATGGCTCAATCGCAACACCTTTACCAATCGCACCGGAAGCAAACGCTGTATCTTCAATAGATTCTAATGTTTTAACTTGCCCAACAAAAGGACTTGTGACGACTTCGTTTTGAACTGGCCCCTTATTAGGCTCTACTGGCTTTTTTCCGGCATCACCAGCCGGTTGATCTGTACCCTCAACTTTATTAATGTTGCCAAAGAAATACGTTAAGAAAAACGCTAAGATAAATCCACCAGCAGCTGCAATTAACGCACCAATAACTGACATATTAATTCCTTCTGGTGGGATAAAACTTGGGATTTGGAATATACCTAGTCCACCCATAACATATCCAGTCGTTCCAACCATACCTAGCAACGCGCCACCAAGTGATGATGAAACAAGTGTGAAAATAAACGGGCGTTTAAGTGGTAGTGCAATCCCGTACATACCTGGTTCTGTAACACCAAAGATGGCCGAGATAAAGGCTGGCGCACTAAGTGTTTTGGTCTTTGGATTATTAGATTTGATCCAAACCGCTAAAATAGCACCCGCTAACGCAAAGGAGTGAGCAAACACTAAAGCTAATACAGAATCTGCCCCATGTACCGCGAAGTTATTAATCGCGATCGGTACAAGTCCCCAGTGTAAACCAAACATAACAAACACAAGCCATAAGCCACCAAGGAATAACCCAGCAAACACTGGACTTAAACTATATGCCCAGACCGTTACTTCACCTAACAATTGACTGGCCCACGTTGCAATTGGACCAATAACAATAAATGTTAATGGTACAATAATCAATAGCGTAAACATTGGAACAAGAAACATCTTAACAACATCTGGAACAATTTTCTTAAAGAAATTTTCAACTTTTGCTGCAAAAAATGCTGAAACAATGATTGGAATAACCGACATCGAATAGGTCATTAAAATAACTGGAATGCCAAAAAATTCAATATAGACAGGTGATTCAAACATTGTTCCTGCAAACAATGTATATAATGGGTCACCCGCTTGAGGAATCCCCTCAAGACTTGGGTAGACAAGTGCCATCGCAATCACCATGCCGAGAAACGGTGTCCCACCAAACTTCTTCATCGCAGTGTAACCTAGCAATATTGGCAAGAAGTAAAATAGTGCATCGCCTGTAGCATTTAAGACTTGATATGTTCCACTTGTATCTTCAAGCCAGCCGACTGCTAAAAATAACGCATTAAACCCTTTAATCATACCCGAAGCGGCTAATACACTAAGGATTGGTGTGAAAATACCAGAAATCATGTCAATAAAACGATCAAAAATACTTCCTTTTTCGCCATCTTCTGTATCTGCTGAAGCCTGACCTTGAAAACCACCTTCGTCCACGACCGCTTTGTATACATCAGGAACATGGTTACCGATCACGACTTGATATTGACCACCACTAATTCTAACGGTAACGACACCGTCCATATTCTCAAGTACTTTTGTATTCGCTTTACTTTCATCCTTTAGTTTAAATCGAAGGCGTGTTATACAATGGACAACACTGTTAACGTTTTCTTTTCCGCCGACGTTTTCTATAATATCTTTTGCCAACTGCTCATAACTCATAATTAACATCCTCTCTATTTGTTCGTTTATTTACTTACTGTAACCATTTTTAGAAATAAAAAACCTGAATCAATTTGCAAAGACACACACACGCGTCGTGTTGTTTGCAAATGATTCAGGTTATGCCCAAATTAGGTAACATTCCTAAATTAAAATATAAAATTATAGCCGTTAATTAATTAACAACTTAAAGTTATCACGAACTTTAAAGGTTGTCAATAAAAAAATAAAACGTTTTCACACTTTTTTCTTACAACTGTTTTTTTTGCCGATAGGTGACGCGATGAATATGAACAGTTAAATATACTTTTTCATCTTGAGATAATGACCAACTAAAATTCTTTTTTAAATAAATATTAATTCTTTCTGTACAAGCATAAGCTTCTTGATATTTTCTTTGCACTTGTTCATGTAAAAACTCATCGACAGTATCTTCTGATTTCTCTTTTCGGATGAATCGCATTGAGAAATAACGCAGGTGGGTAACAAACCGTTCGTAGTTAATCGAACGTTCATCCAACTCTACTTGATAATAATATTTCACGATATTTAAAATACTGTTGACCATATCTGTGACTTGAACAGCAATCTCCATATTTTCACCAGATATTTGACTGTTGACCAAATGCAATGCTATTGAGCCTGCTTCATCCTCACCTAAACGAATGTCTGTATGCTTTTCAATAATTTCTAAAGCATGGATACCTATTTCAAATTCTTTTTTATAATACTTCCTTACTTCATACAATAAATTATTTTTCAAATCAATACCTTGTTGATAGCGTGCAATCGCAAAGCTAATGTGATCAGTTAATGCCACGTATAAATATTCATCTAGCTTATAAGGTAGCTTTGCTTGAGCATATGTCAAAATTTCTGACGATATGTCTAGGTATTTTTCAGAGGTATATTTCAATAATTGATCGAGCTTTTCCGATGTCCCCGTATTTTGTAATATAAAGGTTTTTTCAATCTTGGTCGATTCTACCGGATCACCTGCTTTTTTCTGAAAAGCTAGTCCTTTTCCCATCACGACCATTTCTTGATGGTTATCATTTTCTGTGATCACCACATTATTATTTAGAACCTTCTTAATCTCCACACGATCACCTCCATCTTTTTATCATCATACAGAAAACAGTTGGCAAAACTTCTTTGAATTGGTTTTGCTAAACACATCAAGATTGTCATACTTTTCTGTAAACGTTAACTTAACAAATTTCTATCACAGTGTTGTTTAACTGTCAAGCAAGGATGTGACAGATTCCATTACACGATCACTCTTTAACATAGAGATGGTAATAGAAGATCACATTTAAATTTTCTATATGATTTGTCCTAAACCACTTGCATTTTTGATCAATAGGACTATACTATTCAAAGGATATAAGATAACGGTAACAGAGTAACGTTTTAGAATACTTGACACTTAAAGAAAGCGGTCACGGCTAATGCGAGAATAATCATGATTTTTAAGGCAAGGTATTTTCAAGATCTTTATTTTAAGCGTTGAAGCTGGCTATGTCGACGAGGGTTGCTCGATCCGCAAAAACGAAGATAAATATTAGACAAAGAGAAAGATATGAGGGGCACACAATGGGGAAAGATCTGACAACGGGAAACCCGTTCAAATTAATTGTCTTTTTTACACTTCCGATGCTGATCGGAAATATTTTTCAACAATTTTATAGTATGGCTGACACCTTTATTGTTAGTCAAACACTTGGTATGGACGCGCTAGCTGCCGTTGGCTCAACCGGTAGCATCACTTTTTTAATCTTAGGCATGGCAATCGGCCTTACCGCTGGACTAGCTGTCATTACCGCTCAACGTTTTGGGAAAAAGGACGAAGCTGCACTACGAAAAAGTCTTGGTGTTAGTATAATTATTACGGGTATCGCAAGCCTTATTATTACGCTTATTGCTACGCTCAATACACGTAATATATTGGAATGGATGCAAACACCGCCACCAATTATTGATCAAGCTTATGATTATTTAGTGATTATTTTCGCCGGAATTGGCGCAACCGTTTTCTTTAATTTCCTTTCAAATATTTTGCGCGCGATTGGTGACAGCCAAACACCCTTAATCTTTTTGATCGTTGCATCTATTTTAAATATTATATTGGACTATCTATTTATTTTAGGATTTGGCATGAACGTCGCTGGTGCTGGCTATGCAACCATTATTTCTCAACTCGTTGCTTCGCTACTTTGCTTGCTATATATCAGAAAACGCGTACGAATTTTACGTGTCCGCAAGCAAGATTGGACGTTAGATTGGAGCGAATACAGAGAACATTTACGGATCGGTTTGCCTTATGGATTTCAATATTCGATTATTGCCGTTGGTTCAATTGCTGTCCAAGTTACACTTAATCAATTAGGGGCTTTATCAGTGGCAGCTTATACCGCAGCAAGTAAAATTGATCAATTACTCACCATGCCGCTACCCGCCTTTGGTATAACCATGTCGACCTATGCCGCGCAAAATTTTGGTGCAAAAAAATTTGAGCGGATTAAACAAGGTATGCGTGCTGGTTTAAAAATCACACTCAGCTATGCCATTGTAATAGGTATTCTCTTATTTTTTAGCGGTCGATTTTTATCCGGTTTTTTTGTTAATGATTATAATGAGGCTGTCCTCGAGCTAACTGAGCAGTTTTTTAAAATTCAAGCCCCTTTTTATAGCTTTTTAGCGCTTGTCTTTTTACTTAGACATACGATCCAAGGATTGGGAAACAGCTTTGCTCCAACATTAGCTGGTGTGATGGAACTATCTGCACGTATCTTTGGAGCGCTAACGCTTTCACATTATTTTGGTTTTAACGGAGCAATCATGGCTAATCCGCTTGCTTGGATCAGTGCGGTTATCCCTTTAACTTTATCATATGTTTATACACAACGGTTACTAACGAAACAACCAAACAAAACCGCCCTTTGGCTGTCACTCGGATCGAAGAACGTGTTACGTGCAGTCAAATAAAGGTCTGCCTGCCCTTTAATAAATGGTGTTTGCATCCAGCAAAAATATAGGAATATTATTTACTTTTTTATTTAAGTGAAATAGAGGCGGGACATAACAAAAATATGCTCTCCAAATACGAATGATGTTAGAATGTGTAGGTTTATCACATACCCGCAGAGGAAATATACTCCCTTTCTGCGGGCACGGCTTCAGCTAATTCAGTA
>NZ_JH976434.1:1021806-1185835 GCF_000306965.1 Amphibacillus jilinensis Y1
ATGGTTGTCGTTTCTAATTAAATCCAATCATTTTTCGAGACAGTTTATAGGCCCCTACTGAAATTCTCCGACCAAACCAACCGGGTAGGTTTATTAAGTGACCTAAAAGTCCAAATCTTATATTATGGTACATTTCCGGGTCTTTGTTTCGAATATAGATCATTAGTTGCTTTTTCTTACGCAAATTCTCTCTCGTGCCTGAACGAATCAGGAAGATAGCAGAAATAACAGTGACAATTTCCAATTGATGAAGCATATAGCGTTGAAGCTTAACATCATCAATTAACCTTAAATCAACTTGCTCGACCATAAGTTTATTGACCTTAATTTGTTGATCAATCCGTTTTATCATCATGTTTTCATTGACAGATTGATCGTCTCGACCAATGAAATAACGGTAAAAATCAACATTCAAATAGTAGATTGTCTTTACTAATGGCAATGGTTGATAGACATAGAGATTATCAACATAGAACGTATGCTTAGGAAGTTTCAACCCAGAATCTCTTAATAATTGTGTTCGATAAATAATAGAATGCATCATCAAATATTGACTTTTTCGGAAATCTTTAATGTCTTTCCACCGAAAGATCGTCCCCTCAGGAAGGACATCATCATATCTCATGACCTTTTTATACTTTGCACCTTCTTTTTCGTAGACAAAATTACTAATGAGCATATCTACGGTTAACTCTTCTTCCTTTAAGCTCCGCAACGTTTTCAAGACCTTTAGATAAGCTCGAATATCTACCCAGTCATCACTATCAACGACCTTAAAATACAAGCCATTCGCATGTCGAATACCTGTGTTTACTGCTTCCCCATGACCGCCATTACGCTGATGAATGACGTTTATCATGTCAGGGTACTTGTTTGCATAATCATCAGCAATAATCCCTGTTTGATCAACCGAGCCATCATTGACGATGAGCAGCTCCACATCCTCACGACCAGGTAAAAGGGATTCAATGCAATCGCTCATATAATCTTGAGAATTATAGCAAGGAATAACAACCGATAACAATTTCATGCTTACACAACCTTTATCTATTTATTAGGCTCTTCAGGCACTTGTTTAAAGATAATTTTGAAGATAGGGAAAAACACCCAAAATGAAATTGCACTATTAATAATCATTGTCACTACATCGGCTACAGTTTCTCCAAAGCTACCCCAACCCAATGTGTCCATAAAAAAGTTGTAGACAGGTGTTTGATAGAATCCTAAGGCAATTGCTGCAACAATGGTAATAATGATATACGCGACAAAATACCAAAATGCCGCCTTCCAGATACTACTGTTTGATTTAAACGTTATACTCCTCTGTGCGAAGAAATTAATAATTTGTGCAACCGCAATACTAATTTGTACCGCTAGAAAAAAAGCGAGACCACCGCCACCACCTTCAGAAATAGGGCCAGCAGGAAAATCAAAGATATAATATGGACTTCCATCGATATTTGTACCTAACTGCCAAATTTGAAAGTTTGTGCTCACTAATGCTGTTTGAGCAAAAACATTTCTAAAGACAGGCATCAATACCAATTGTAGCACCGTCACCCCATTACTCAGCATAAAAAACACAAAAAACTGTGCACTATTCGGGTATTTCTCTTTCATATTATTCCAAAAATTAGCTATCCCTGAAGAGGAATGAATTTTCTCCATACTACCTCTTTTCATAATACCTCTCCTTCCCCAGTTTTTGAAGTGCCAAATTCACCCTTATCCTTATTTAATTTTACCAGTTTTTTTCTTTCTCTTAACACATGTCGCATACCTTTAAAGAAATGTCCATTTACAATCATCAGAACACCATCAACCATCGGCATATTGATCACGCCTCCCGTCATTCGTGCATAACCACGAAACGGCATATGATAGACAGACATCATAATCAAGTTTGCTGTATCTCTTTTTCCTATCTTCCATAAAAATTTATGAGAAAGTTTAATCAACTTAAATGCAAATCGAGCAAACAAGCCCTTCGCATATTGACATTGCGCAATGGTATCGTTATAGCCCAGTGGCTTGTTTCTATCCCATTTAGGATCTGGTACCTTATGGCCAAGGAGAGTCTCAAACTCTTCGATACTAACATCATTTACTTTTCCAGAATAATAAGATGGAAGCTTATCTTTATCATAGGGTAGCGGTGCTTCCGTCCCTTCTATGAAAATAACATCTTCTAAGCGAATATCATCACTTGCTGCACCAATCATAATCTTATAATCAGCTGATTCAATCTCCCACTGGTTGGTTTTTACATTAAAATAACGAAATGTTTTATCATCAAATAACAGGGTTACTGTTTTTGTTTCACCAGCATTTAAGTCGACTTTTATAAAGCCTTTTAATTCTTTATCCGGTCTAAAGATCGCTTTAGACTGACACCTCACATATAGTTGGGCCACTTCTTTACCAGCAACTTCACCTGTATTTGTAATATTAAAGGTAACCCCTTCTTCACTCACTTTTATATCTGAATATCCAAACGACGTATAACTTAATCCGTAACCGAACGGAAAAAGAACATTAACATCAGCTGTATCATAATAACGATAACCAATATACGGACCTTCTCTGTACTCGACACTCACTTCTTTACCAGGGAATTGATGAGAGGCTGGCGTGTCTTCATATCGAAGAGGATAAGTTTCTGCTAGCTTCCCTGAAGGATTGACTGCCCCAGTGATGATCCTTTGAACAGCCTTTGCCCC
Source organism: Amphibacillus jilinensis Y1 (assembly GCF_000306965.1). Taxonomy (GTDB): domain Bacteria; phylum Bacillota; class Bacilli; order Bacillales; family Amphibacillaceae; genus Amphibacillus_C; species Amphibacillus_C jilinensis. Next base: position 1,024,527 of record NZ_JH976434.1, read on the forward strand.
TGCCTGACCACTTAAATAAGCATGGACTAATCCTTTCACCTTAGTCATCCATGGCATCTCAACTGCTGCACCACAAGAAAGAACAACAACAATATTTGGATTCACCTCATACAAAGCATCCAATAATTCAATCTGATTCGCAGGAATGTCCATACTTTGGCGATCTAAGCCTTCTGCTTCTGTCACTTCATCCAAACCCATATACAATAGCACAACATCAGCTTGTTCTGCTAATGCACAGGCTTTATTTATTTTTCTTGTACTTCGCTTCCCATAGCGATCAAATCCTTGCTCATAACCAATACTGTTTAGCTCAGTTTCCTCCAACAAATCTAATGGATGATCTAAAAACGTTGGATTAACAATTGACGAACCTGCGCCTTGGTATCTTGTTTCTCTGGCAAAATCTCCAATGACTGCGACTGTTTTATCCTGCTGAAGTGGGAGGATATTTGCTTCGTTTTTCAAAAGAATAATCGATTCTTCTGCGACGCGTTGTGCCATCTGATGATGTTCTTTTTTATCAACGGTTTTAGGTTTTTGTTTAAAAGCTTTTTCTGTTGTGAAGACGAGGTCTAGTAGCCGATCAACACATTGATCTAGTACGTCCTCCTTTATTTCCCCACTCTCAATAGCTGTGACGATATCTTGATTGGTTTCACCAGCAGTTGTAGGCATTTCTAGCTCATTCCCTGCAATTAAACCAGCAACCCGCTCATTACTTCCACCCCAGTCTGTAACCACCACACCATCGTAATTCCAGTCATCCCTTAAAATTTGCTTCATTAAATCCATGTTTTCGTTCGTATATTCACCATTTAACTTATTATAAGCTGACATAACAGCCTTTGTTTCACCTTCTTTAACAGCCATTTCAAATGCCGTTAAATACATTTCCCTAAGGGTTCTTTCATCGACAATGGTATCAATCGACATCCGCCGTTCTTCTTGGTTATTGACCGCAAAATGCTTTACACAAGCTGATATGCCGTAAGATTGAATTCCCTTAATCATTCCAGCCGCTAGTTTTCCAGCAAGATAAGGATCTTCACTAAAATATTCAAAATTACGCCCCGACAAGGGACTTCTCTTCATGTTGATTCCTGGTCCTAACAAAACATTAACTTTTTGCTCAACAGCCTCTTTTCCTAGGTAAGTACCCATTTGCATGGCAAGCTCCTCATTCCAACTATTCGCTACCGTTGCAGCTGTTGGAAAGCAAGTTGCCGGAATACTCTCATTAAGACCTAAGTGATCTGCCGCTTCCGCCTGCTTCCGAATACCATGCGGACCATCGGCTAAGAAAATACTTGGAATACCCAGTCTTTCTATGTCCATCGTTTGCCAAAAATCTTTCCCGGACATCAAAGAGGCTTTTTCTTCACGGGTCATCTTGCTAATTATCTCTTTGTACTTCATCGACATCCCTCTTTTTTAGAAATTGGTGGCACTTTAATGACGTGCCACCAAACTCAAACTTTTTCTCGTACAGCTATTTGGTTATTATCTCACTAACATCTTTTAAGTTTGTTGTTCATCCCGTTGTAACATGTGCTTCACTTTCATTATTTTTTCTTCTAAACGTGTAGTAAAAGCCAGCCCCTATAGCTAAAAGAAGAAAGGCATCGACAATAATTGTAATAATAACCCATGTTGGCATTGTAGAACTTAAATCACCCTCAACACCTCTACTATTTGCAACCATATATAGGATATTATGTGATGCATCTCGCATCGCCCATAACGTATCATTACTGCTTGTATCGACCTCTGGCGCGCCCATCGGTGCAACACCGGTTAGCATCATGTCATTACCATTACGAATGGCTTGTTCATAGACCATATAAGGGTAGAAATCAATGATATACATGTCTGTGTTTACTGTTCCTTGGAAGCCCCATTCATTGCGCAGGACTTCTTGAAGCAGACTTGAATTTGCCCCCGCCCAAACAGGTCCAATACTATTAAATCCAGACATAACACCACTTGCGCCGCCTTCTTTTACAGCCATTTCAAAAGGCTTCAAATACACATCTCGCATCGCTTGCTCATTGCTCCAAGTTAGCACGGCATTGGTTCTATTTTCTTCTTGATCATTTAATGCAAAGTGCTTCATATAGACAAATCCACCTTGACTCTCATAACCACTGATCGTGCCCGCTGCCATTTTACCCGAGATTAACGGATCTTCTGAATAATACTCAAAGTTTCTTCCACTAAATGCGGTACGGTGAATATTGATTCCTGGGGCATACCAACCTGTGGTGCCATAAGCTACACCTTCTGCACCTACAGCTTCACCCATCCTTTCGGCAAGCTCAATATTCCATGTCGATGCCAGCACCACGCCGGCTGGAAAAGCAATACCAGCTACGGGTGAGTTAGAAATGTAGGCTGTAATCCCTGAGGGACCATCATAGTCCACTGTTGCCGGCTTGCCAACAGATTCAATTTCATATGTTCGATAACCACCTAATGTTGTCAGATCAACGAGATCATCTACTGACATCTGATCTAATAACTCATCCCATTGCTCATCATCGTAGTCTACACCAGTGAGATCAGCGAGTGTTAAGCCATTATCTGCATTGGTAGTAGGCGCGTCCGAATAGGTGTCTTCCGGAATGTTATATCTAGCAGCATTAACCATATCTACAAAGCTACTTTCTACTAACTTTCCTCTTAACGTCTCGGTCTCGCCATCTGAATTGGTAACCGCAAATTCTTCGTGGTTAACTAGCTGATCCAAATTTTCAAAGCCATTTTCCCTTGAAAGATATGTGTCGATACTGCCCTCGCCCGTAACAAAATCATCAAATTGGTTTATAGGGGCTTGTAAATCAGTAGAACGGCCGGACTCGAACACGACTTCTGACAGCTCTCTAGACTCTATTTCTTCAATGACTTCATGAGAGTTATCCATAAGGTAAATCGTGTATTCTCCTTCTTCTAGCACATAGGCTCCGGTATCGCTATATACCCCGTTATGATCGAAAGCAGCCATATCCTCTGTGTTGTAGGAGATAGTGACCGTTTCAGATTCACCCGGTTCAATCATGCCTGTTTTCTCAAATGCAACTAAATCTCTAGCTGATCTTTCAATGTTACCTGTATATGGTGCAGAATAGTAGGTTTGTACGACTTCTTTCCCAGCCACAGAGCCTGTATTTGTAACCATCACATCAAAGGAAACCTCTGTATCATCCCAGTTTAAACTTCCATCAACTACTTCTTGCTCAAATGTTGTGTAGCTTAGTCCATATCCAAATGGAAATTGCACGTCATTATAGTAATCAATGACACCTTCATCTGCTGCTGTTTCATAATATCGATGTCCCACATAAATGCCTTCTGTGTAATCAACATATTTTAAAGGAACGCCAGCTTGATCCATCGCTTGTTCGTAAGATCCATCTTCCGTTTCAACAATGTAATTGAAATCACCAAAATTCGTTATTGCTGGTGCATCAAGAAGATCTCTAGTATAGATATCTACTGTTCTCCCAGAAGGATTGACTTCTCCGGACAATATTTTCCCTAACGAATTAAAACCACTTTGTCCAGGCCCTCCAATTGACACAACACTTTTAATTTCACTGTAATCTTCTACCCAACTAAGTTCGAGAGTATTGCTACTGTTTACAACAACGACCACATCATCAAAATGTTCTGTAACGATGTCAACCATATCTTGTTCCCGATTACTTAATTGTAAATAGTGTTTAGTTGGGTCAAGATCATCTTCGTAACCATAGCGACTACCCGTAGAGTAAAAATCGCCCTCTCCGAAAGTATCTGGACCATCCATAACTCTTGGAAGATCAGAACCTTCACCACCAGAACGGGCAATAAAAATGATTGCTGTATCTGAAAAGGACGTTGCTTGTTGCATCCGTTCCTCAGTATAAAATTCTGCAGCAATAGGTTCCGGAATCGTCCAGTCTTGATCATTCATTTCAACCTCTGGTCTTTCATCTTGAAAAGCAATGTAGTCCTCATATAATGCTTCATTTATTTCAAACCCTGCATTTTCCAGACCTTTTCTTGGTGTTACTGTCGTTTCAGCATTCACACCACCAGAACCCGTCCCTCCATATACAGGATGGGTAAAGCTCCAACCGAAAACGCTTACTTTTTCGTTGCTATCTGTTGTTGAAATTGGCAACATATCTTCATTGTTTTGCAGCAGAACTATACCTTCATCAGCTATTTGTTCTGCAACAATTTCTGATTGCTTCCTAGCTTCAATGGCTTCCGGACTTTCGATATCAATTTCATTAAAAAACTCTGTAACAACGTCTGAATAATAAGCTAGTGCTACATTACCTGCAACTCCAATTAGCAGTACTAACGATAAAATCACACTTATTATGACGCGAAATCTTTTCTTACTTTTCCTAGACATGTTTATTTCCTCCTTATTGATCGTGATGATATTTGGCCGGCTAAATTCCACCATACCTAGAGATACTTAAAGCGTGGGAAGAATGCTTAACAAGGTATACTGAGCAACAAGTATTAAACACCTGTTTTTGTTTGTCCTTTTAAGTAAAGGCTTACAAATGATTGCCCCAAATAGAAAATATAAATAGCAAACATTCCAACGTTTTGTAAAGGCATTCATTTTTTTAAATCTTTTCTCCCCATACGTTTAATAAAAACGTTAACATATATGTAAACCTACAAATGCGATTTGCATGAATGGTTGCTTTTTTTGTATGAGCTGCAAAATAAAATAAGTTTGAATATGCATGCAACAGCGTATTCAAACTTATACGTAACCTCATATAGTATTTTGCGACCTAACTGCACGGACCGGAATCAGTATCTTCAACTCGAACCAATTATTTTTTTGATCTACATTGACCACACCATCATACTTCTGTGCTGTATAGCGAATACTCTTTAAACCATAGCCGTGGTTATCTGTATCATTCTTTGTTGTTGGTGGTAAACCGCCCTCTAATTTAAGACCCTCTCCTTCAAAGTAATTTTCAAAGCGAATCATCAAAAAACCTTTTTGTGCAAAAACTGAAACATGAATTAATCTTTTTTCTTCATCTACTTGTTTCTCATACTCAATAGCATTGTCGAGTGCATTACCAAAAATCGTACATATGTCCATCACATCCATATCATTTAGCAACGAGCCATCAGCTACGCATGTTAAAGTAATGTGGTGATTCATACAATACATATTTTTACTTGCAAGCAATGTATCTAACACCTGATTTCCTGTCTTATTCTGTGCTTCAAAAGCCTTGATCTCTTCTTCCATCTTTGTTAAAAAGGCATGTCTTTTCTTCGGATCCTCTTCAGCCCTAAGCGCAATAATTTGATGCTTTAAATCGTGATATTTATAATTGATAATTTCAATACTCTCTTTTGATTGCTGATATTGCACATATTGATTTTTAAGGATGTTTTGAACAGCTTCTAATTCATGTTTTATTCTTATATCGTTGATCTGTATATGATAGGCATATAAGATAGCAAAACCACCCAAATCGACTAAGGTGCGAATATTAAGAATCTCTTGAGCATATTGACCACTAAACGGGGTTCGAGAGGTGATAAAACTTAAATTACTAATTCCGAAGACAGCAACACCTGTAATCACTGTTGCCCATAGTTCACGTTTTCGAATATTTAATTTCCCATCATCAGGTATATATCTTTTTTCGAGCAACCAAATTAATGAAAACACACCGCCATAGATAACCACTAATAATAAAACCTCAAGTAACTGAACACCCTGCTCTCCATATCCCAAATAAAATTGCACTTGCCACTGCAATGAAGCAACTAATTCCGCAGCAACAAATGCCTTGACCGTAAAATAACCTGCTTCAGTCGCCGTAATATGACAACTTATATAAATGAATAAAAACATCATTCCAATAGCTACAAGCATACTAGGAATCCAAAACCCAATAGGTAAATCTCTTGTTACCACTAAAAAAACAGATTGCAGACAAAGTGCGAGTCCCGAGACAGCCACAAGCCTCCAACCTGTTAAATACTTCTTTAATATCGAGATATAAACCAAACAAGCTAGCCATTCCGCTAAGGCAGTATATAGCCTTGGAATATCAGGAAAGACATCGATCATTTTAACACCTCTCCCCAATGATTAGAGACCGCTTCCATAAATGTTTTTCTTCTATTACGACTGACAGGAATCTCTTCGCCATTCACGATCGCACAGCTATCATTGACGCCATCAACATGTTCTAAATTAATCAAAAAACCTTTATGCCCACGAAAGAAAGGCAGACCAGACAGTTCCTTCTCTAGCTCTTTCATCGTCCCAATCGTCGTTAACGCTCCCTCTTTTGTAAAAAAAACAAGCTTATGCTTCTGACTTTCCACATAATAAATGTCTGATATATTTAGGCGCCTTACACCACCCTTTATCCTAATCGTAACAAATCTAGCTTCTCTTTTTTTCATACGATTAATGGCGCGTTTCAACCGTTCTGAAAGCGAAAAATATGAGATCGGCTTCAACACGTAATCTAGTGCATCGACGGCATAGCCTTTAATGGCATACTGCGTCATATTGGTTATAAAAATAATCACCACTTCTAAATCTATTTTTCTTATTTCTTCTGCTGTAGACATCCCATCCATCAAAGGCATTTGTATATCCATTAAAATAAGATCAAATTGAGCTTTATAACTATTAATAAATGCATCACCATCTGAAAACGTCTCTATGTCAATCGATTCTTCGCTTTCCTGTTCGAATCGTTCAATATATTCAATTAGCTGTTTTTGATAATTAATTTCATCTTCCACAACGGCAACGCGCATCATAAAAAAAGCCTCCTTTTGAAGCACTCCTAAGTTTCTGTTGTAATTAATTGTAACACGCGTATGGCTATTTCACACGATGGACTTTCATCATAATAGTTAAATGATAGCATTCAAATAAAGATTCTATCAACTAGAACAACTTAGTTGTATATAACACATCTTACCATTTGAAAGTGTGACTTCTCGCTTATTTTTCACCTTTCAATCCTGGTCTGATTATATTTTAATGATCAATCGTATTGCCAAACCTTTATTATTGTGAAAAAATTAAAAAAGGGAATAAAACCATAATTAAATGATTAATAAGGAGACCTATCCATGTACGATTACTTAATAGTTGGGGCTGGATTATTCGGATCTGTATTTGCACATGAGGCAAGTAAAAGAGGGAAAAACTGCCTTGTTATTGACCAACGCGAACACGTCGGTGGGAATATTTATACAGAAGAAATAGAAGACATCCATGTTCACAAATACGGCGCCCATATTTTCCATACAAATAATAAGCACATTTGGGATTACATTAATCAATTTGCTGAATTTAATAGATATACGAATGCTCCTGTGGCTAACTATAAAGGAGAAATTTATAATCTTCCATTTAACATGAACACATTTAATAAATTGTGGGGGGTGACAACACCAGAACAAGCTAAACAAAAAATTGATCAACAACGCATAGCAGCTAAAATTGAAAATCCGACAAACTTAGAAGAACAAGCGATCTCTCTCGTCGGCACTGATATCTATGAAAAATTAATTAAAGGCTACACTGAAAAACAATGGGGAAGGTCGGCAAAGCAATTGCCCGCTTTTATTATTAAACGGCTCCCTGTTCGATTTACTTATGACAATAATTATTTTAATGATCGTTATCAAGGGATTCCAATCGGTGGCTACACGGCTATTATTGAAAAAATGCTTACAGGTGTTGACGTTAAATTAAATGTAGACTTTTTCAAAGAAAGAGACCAGTTAGAAGCGTTAGCAGATAAAGTTGTGTTTACTGGCATGATCGATCAATATTTTGATTACCAATTTGGCGTGCTCGATTACCGAAGTCTACAGTTTGAAACACAAGTATTAAGTACAACTGATAACTTCCAAGGTAACGCGGTTGTAAATTATACCGATCGCGAGACCCCTTATACGCGAATCATAGAACATAAACATTTTGAGTTTGGCAAACAAAAGCATACCGTCATTACTAGGGAGTATCCTGTCGAATGGGCAGATGGCCTCGAACCCTATTACCCGATCAACAATGATCAAAACAATGCTATTTACAAACAATATAAAGCGTTGGCTAACAAAAAGCCAACTGTATTATTTGGTGGTAGACTAGCGACTTATAAATACTATGATATGCACCAAGTCATTGGAGAAGCATTAGCTACGGTTAACAAAGAATTTGAATAGTACACGATTAAAACAGCTTTAGAAGGAGGTTTAATTATAAATGGAGAATAAAAGGAAATTCAGTTTAAGTATGCTCATTATTGCTATATTGTCTTTGTTTTCACCGTCAATCGTATCTTCGATGCTTAGCTTCAAGCAGGGCGTTATAGTTTTGGATGCATCTTATTATTTTACTTGGTCAATTCATGTTATTAGTATGAATATATCCTTAGTTTTTTTGGCTTTTTTATCTTACGTAATATTTATAAAGGCAAATAAGTAATATAAACTACTTGCACAATTGCGATTTTTATTAAAAATGTTAATGATAGTATTATCAATAACGGTCAAACGAGGAGCGAGCGTTTAGCTCACCCCAACTTTTTTTGACTTAGAAACATGATTAAATGAGTAGCACAAGACTATGACTCAGCATTTGTGCTACTCTTTCGTATACATACCACAGATCCTTATAACGATTAATTGGCTTTACCCTTGCTAATTGCATCTTACACCCTAACAGCACAAGGATGTTAACAACCTTTATTTTGTTTAATATTTTCCATTATAAACCGACTTTTCGGAATGCTTGGCATATCAACTAAACTATAGCTGAAATCTTGCTTCGGTACATTATAAGTCATGTCGTTCGCCAAACAATCTAGGCTAATCTTCATAATATCTAAGGTAATCCATTCCCCTGCACAGCGATGACCGGTATGATGGTCCCCCCACCTTGCGGAATCAAAGTAAAAGGGTTTTCCTCCCAATTGGTAAAGCGGTCAGGATTAAATAAATTTGGATTTTCCATATATTTGGATCATGATTGGTACCATAGAAATCTAATAAGGTTAACGTTCCTTCTTTAAATTCATAACCTTTCCAAACAAAATCTGGTTTAATCCGCTCTTCTCTAACCCCTTCAACTAATTCTTCAATCCAAGCTTCTGATTCTGGCCGAGCCTTTCTACCTCTATGTTGCTCTAATCCAAAGAAAGAACCGCGATTCTTTTTCAAAAAATTTTAATAGTTACAAATCAAACCTTTAGTAGCTAACCGTTACTTATCACACTGAAACTTAACTTTCTGCCACAACGTTATTATTAATTCTTTAAAATGCGTTCACCTAATGCTCAACATTTAACATGTTTTTTGTTTAATTATCTTCCCAATCGAATAATTTTGTGCTAATTTATTGTAAGAAGTTTCTGTATATTCCGCTTTTTTATCAATCACGCTCCCTATACGATCAGCACCTTGATTTAGTACTCGCCATAAAACAAAAACCTTCGATCACTGGGCGTTTTCGTTCTCCTTCCTCTGATTGGTAGCTGAGTCAATCAGGAGATTAGCGTCCATTAGCTTCCGCCTAAATAATCTACTCTCTTATTTTGAGACAGACGTTTTACGGACGATTATCTGGATAAACGATCTTTTCTAGATGTATGATAATTAAGAAACTTTTAAAAAACTTTAAGGAGAAGCACATGAATTACATTGATATTATTGAAAAAATTAACAGTATTTTATTGGGACCCATTATGTTATTTCTTTTGGTGGGAACAGGCATCTTTTTTACCTTTCGACTAAAAGCGATACAAATTAGAAAATTCAAACACGCTTGGAATGAAACTTTCACTGGAGTATTTAAGAAAAAAGATATTAACGGCTCTAAAGATGGAATATCACCGTTTCAAGCCCTAACAACTGCGGTTGCCGCACAAGTAGGGACAGGCAACTTAGCAGGGGTCGCGACAGCCATTGTATCCGGGGGACCTGGCGCCATTTTTTGGATGTGGGTTAGTGGTTTTTTTGGTATGGGAACGATCTTTGCCGAGGCAATTCTCGGTCAGCTCCATACAGAGAAGTTAGATGGTGAAATAACTGGTGGACCCGCTTACTATATTAAAAAGGGATTAGGGAGTAAGTTTCTTGCTGGCTTCTTTGCTGTCTCAATCATCCTCGGACTTGGTTTGATGGGGAATATGGTGCAATCCAATTCAATTGCTGAGTCAGCTAAGGTTGCCTTTAATATGCCAAACCTTGTGACCGGGATTATTACCGCACTAATCGTTGGCTTAATCATTATTGGTGGAATTAAACGGATTGCTTCTTTTACTGAAATGATTGTTCCAATCATGGCCGGCTTTTATATCGTTGGTGCACTAATCATTATTTTTATGCATGCTGACATGATTTTACCTTCATTTCGAATGATTTTCCACGGTGCTTTTAATCCATCAGCAGCCACTGGAGGCATAATCGGCGTGTCCGTTAAAGAAAGTATTCGATACGGCGTTGCGCGGGGACTATTCTCTAATGAAGCCGGGATGGGGTCTACCCCACATGCCCATGCTGTGGCTAAGGTCAACCACCCAGCACAACAAGGTCTTGTCTCGTTTATGGGAGTGATTGTCGATACCGGCGTGGTTTGTACCTTGACAGCGCTCGTTATTTTAACAACAGGCTCTTTCTCAACTGGCCTATTTGGTGCACAACTTACACAAGAAGGCTTTACAATCGGATTTGGAAACTTCGGCTCCACGTTTATTGCCATTTGTCTGTTTTTCTTCTCTTTATCAACGATTATTAGTTGGTATTACTTTGGAGAAGCGAATGTTAAGTTTCTGATGGGTAAAAAAGGGATTACATTCTATCGAGGGACCGTGCTCATTTTTATCGTGATTGGTACAACAATTAATGCTAAAATCATTTGGGAGCTTGCTGATACTTTTAACGGTCTGATGGTAATCCCAAACTTAATTGCACTTCTGGGCTTAGCCTCACTTGTTATTAAAGTAGCAAATGATTACGAGGATCATTTTATTAAAGATAAACCGTCTAAATATCGACGGAACGAATAGATCATTAATACCATTAAGAGGTCGGGACAAAAGTAAAAGACGTAAGATCAGTTGCGAATGATCCGTTTGTTTTGTGAATGGATTATTCGTCTTTATTATATTAAAACGAATGATACCAAATAGCTGAGGAAATATGCGACACTCTAGCGGGAACAGCACGAGCTGAAGATCCATTCAGTAAAGCGCTTTTGGCTTTACTGAATTAGCTGAAGCCGTGCCCGCAGAAAGGGAGTATATTTCCTCTGCGGGTATGTGATAAACCTACACATTCTAACACCATTCGTATTTGGAGAGCATATTTTTGTTATGTCCCGGCCTCCTAATTCTCGTTCAATTTATTAAACTTTATGCTATGCGAGATGACAAACTTACCTGTCGTTATATTGTCCGTCCGCGTTCATTTAATTGTTATCATCATTTAGTGGAATAACATTTAATTCACTATTGATGACGCCAAGTAATTCTTTTGGAATCTTAAAACGCGAACGTTTTGACATACTTTCAACCGTCATTAATCCGGTCATTAGACGCATGGTGTCATTTTCCATTACGTCCCCAAAATACTTTTTAAAAACAGCTTTTGCCTTTTGATTTTTATATAGATCTTCTATGGTGTCAAAAATCGAATAATAACCCTCTTTTACATTGACTTCTTGTACTTCTTTTAAGTCAAATTTTTCAAACCAGTTCGTTACATTACTTTTTTCTTCCGCCTGAATAAAGGTATAGCCTTTATCTTGTTCCTTAACGTGATGAATTCGCATTTCATCTTGATACTGATTCCCATCTTGGTCATAGCCGTTTACTTGAATGACGTTCTCTCCTAATGTTAAGGCTACATCCTTAACGGTTTCCAAAGGCTTGGTCACCACTCGTTCAACAACCTTGCTTCCGTTAACCAGTAACTCCAATCGGGGCAGATTTGATAAGATAACGATGTCATTATTTTTTCTGTGACGATTTACAAACCTACTGCCCGCTAATTTGACAAATGCATCATCTGACCAATAAGCTTTACACAAATAAAAAGCATCTTTTTTTGTTTGTCTATCAATGGTCACGAGCCCCTTTTGATTAATGCCCTTCGCTCCACCTTCGTTTCTGATTTCACTGCCAAAATCAAACATAGCCCATACGTAACCACCAAGAACATAGGGCCGTTCTTCAAAAGTTCGTAAGGCGTTATCTTGAAATAACAATTGGTACTCTTCTGTATAATCTTTTACTTCTGGATGATAACTATGGAATTTAGGATTTGTATCAACCCCATATTCTGAAACGAGGACTGGTATATTGGGTCTATCTTGGTTAAACGCATCGAGTCTTTCACCTAGTCCACCCATCTCACCATAATACCAGCCATAATAAAGGTTATAGCCAACTATATCTGTTAATCCATTTAAGTAACTATTGTTATTGACAGAGTGGATATTGGCTTGCGCAATAATCCGGCTTGAATCTAATTTTCGAGCCAAACCAACAAGCTCTTCCACTAACTCATAAATTCTTTCATTTTCCACGGCGATGGTTATTTCATTTTGCACGCCCCAACAGTAGATTGAACTGTGATTGTATCCTTGTTTAATCAGCTTTTCAAGTTGTTCTTTTGCATTTTGATTTTCTGCGTCAGTTGTAGTCGGGACACTAATAAAAGGGATTTCCGCCCAAACCAATAAACCAGCCTCATCACACAGCGTGTAAAAATAATCATGGTGTTGATAATGAGCCAATCGAACGGAATTTGCACCTACCTCTTTTATTAAAGCAAGGTCCCTTTCCATATGTTCTTTCGTCAAAGCATTGCCTACTTCAGAAAAATCTTGATGACGACTAACACCATTTAACTTAACAGGCTCTCCATTTAATAAAATACCTTGATCAGAGGTTACTTTTACTGTTCTAAATCCAATCGATAGTTGTCTGTTATCGATAAGGTTGCCATCGGTATATAAGCTTACGTGTAATTGATAGAGGTAAGGATCTTTTACCCCCTGCCAAAGATGAGGACTTTCAATCTGTTCAGTAAATTCGAAACGTAATGCATCTTTACACTGATCGAGTTTCTCGCTTTTCAAAACACAATTATTCTCACGATCAAACAACTCAATTGCAACGACTACGTCATCAGCGGTGTTTCTCTCATTGATCATCGTTCCTGTTATTGATAGTTCAAAAGCATCCTGATTTAAAGCTTGCTGAGTAACATAGATACCGTCTCTTCCATTATCCATTAAATCAAAGTGAATATGGTCTACTTCAATTAATTTAACATCTCTATATAACCCGCCATAAAATGAGAAATCGGCCATTAAAGGATACACGTCATCATGTCTGGCATTATCAACAAAAATAGTAATTGTATTTTCACCATTAACCAAATACGGCGTTAAATGCACTCTAAACATAGAAAACCCACAACGATTGAGACATACATAGTGATCGTTCACATAAACCTCGGCAACTAAACTTGCTGCACCTACCTCAAGAAAATAGTAATTAGAAATATGATCTAAGGTTATTTTCCTTTGATAACGAAACTTTCCTTTAAACATGCCATGACCACTCTGACCATCTTTAGCATTAAAGCAGTGCGGTAGATCCACACGTGTTTCCTTATGATCAGCTGAATTTTCATTTACTTTAGTAAATAACCAATTTTGATTTAGTTCTTTAATATTTATCATACAATCCCCCTCTACTAAATCATCTATGGACGCTAATCTCTTGGTTCAATCAACGAACAATCAGTGGGCGAAGAACGAAAACGCCCACTAATTGAAGGTTTCATTTTATACTTTTTGTGATTTTATGTCGTGACTTACTTAAATTGATTTATTAGCGACGTAATAACGAAACGGTAGCTTTTATCACAGTTTAATTACCAAATGAAATCATCTAACGTCTTTTGGTCATGACGCGCTTCTTTTAACATCACCGTCTTATTGTGACTAGACCGTTTCTGCTGCCACTTCTTCATCTTGCTCTTTTTTAAATGCAGCCCGGTCTGCTTTTTTAAAGAATGGATACCATACTAAGACTTGCAAAGCAACTAACGCTACTTGTAAAGCTGCAATTCGCCAACTTCCCCCTACAAAACCTCCGATAACAATCGGCATGCCAGTTATTGGTGCGATTCCATTAACCCTTGGTATCAATTCTATAAAGGTTAGAAAATAAGCAACGGATATACTAATGGCATTCATAAAAATGAAAGGGATTGCAAATTTAAAATTAAATACTAAAGGAACACCAAATACTAAAGGTTCCGAAATACCGAAAAGAGCTGGAATCGTTGTCAATTTCCCTAAAGCTTTATATTGCTTGCTCTTTGCCACAAATAACATTAACAGGGTCAGACCAATAGCACTAGCTGACATTGTATACGTACTAATAAATGCACGGCCAACAATATTTGGTAATGGATCACCTGCAGCATATGCTGACAGTTGGGCAGCATCCATTGCCGTGAAAATTGGTAATACTACTGAATAAACAACCAAGGTCCCGTGAATTCCGAAAAACCATAATAATTGTGCAATTGTCCACAAAATAATAACAGAGAATACGTTCGCTCCTAGTCCTTCAAGCGGAATCTGCAGAAATGTATAGATTAAATCGTGAAGCGAACCTAATGGTGTTGCTTCAAAGGCAACCGATACGACAGCAAAAAACATAACAGCGATAATACCAGGTATTAAACCACTAAAGCTATTGGAAACCACTGGGGGAACACTAGATGGCATCTTAATAGTTATTCCTTTTTGTTTTATTACGACATATATTTTGGTTGCCACCAATGCAACAATAATCCCCGTAAAGATACCAAAACCGCCTAGCCAGTGCATAGGAATAGCTATCCCCTCTGCGTCTGTTACTGGTGTGACAATAAAGAAACTCATTAAGGTTATTAGACTTGCAGTAACCCCATCCTCACCCAATTGCTTGGCGTAATTACTCGCAATCGCGACTGCAAAAATAACAGCTAAGAAATCAGTAGAAAACATAATAACAACTTCTAATACAGAGCGGATACCACTCGTATCAATGAAACTTTGCCAAAACTCTAATGGCAAATTAATAAATAGAGCCGCAAACGCACCAACCAACGTAATTGGCAAGGCACCCATCATCCCGTTTGTTATCCCATTTACAATTTTACTTTTTTGAATTTTATTAACTTTCTTTGATAGCTTCTTCGAAAACTCTTGTGAATTAAACTTCCCCATTATAACCCTCCTCCAATTAGTTATTCCTTATAATGTTTATCCCGCTCAAGCTTCTAAACACGATTAAGCTTGAATGAGGACAGTCCCTTAATCCAATAGTGCAATTGCTTCACGCAAAACCTTGTCTCCATTCATCATGCCGTAATCAGCCATATTAATTACATTAACTTTCATTCCTTGCGGTTCGTATTTTTCCCTTAGTTCATCTTCAAGGTAAGAAATTTGTGGCCCAAGCAACAAAACATCCGTTTTTTCTGTATACGCTTCAAATTGAGCTTCTGACATCGCAATAATTTCTGCATCAAGATCTTGTTTTTTTGCACTTTCTTTCATCTTCGCCATTAACATAGATGTCGACATCCCTGCTGCACAAACTAATGTAATATGAATCATCTAATCACCCTTTTTTATTTATTAGCTATTTTAATAACGCTCTAAACCATACACGTGCAAACAAACATGCTTTTACATTTAGATTGCTTCTAATTTTTCACTTAGTTTAATCACATGTTTGGCTAGATCCCTTACTGTTATAGCATTCATAAGATGATCTTGCGCATGAACCATTAAGAGCGATAGTTCTGTTTGCTCACCTCGTGATTCTGCCTGAATTAAGTTAGTCTGGATTTTATGAGCTTTACTCAACTCTTCATCGGCTTCTGAAACCAATTGATTTGACTGTTCTAATTCATTTTCTTCTGCCTTCTTTAAAGCTTTCATCGTTAGGCTCTTAGCATTTCCAGCATGCATGATAATGCCCATAATCAATTCTTGATTGACCATACGTGATGCCCCCCTTATTTTCGAATGCGCTTTCTTAACTGCGCGTATACTTGTAAACTTTTGTTTCAGGTTTCTCTTATCAATAAATTTTGTGCTTGAATGAATGGTTATTAATTTAACGATAGATTTGCAAACATAACGTAAATCATTTTCTTAATAATAGGACTAACCGTCACATCATGCGCACTCTAAACACCCGAGTAGCTAGAAAAACCACCATCCACCGGAACGACCACACCAGTCACAAAACTTGATAACCGGGCGTCAGCAAGGAATAGTACCGCTCCCACTAATTCTTCAGGCTCTCCAAAACGCCCCATAGGTGTAGCGTTTAAAATCTTCTCCGCACGTAACGTGTAATCCCCTTCTTCATTTTTTAATAACTTCTCATTCTGTGTAGTAATTAAAAACCCCGGGGCAATAGCATTTACCCGCACCCCCACTTTAGACATATAAGTAGCCAACCACTGTGTAAAGTTACTAATAGCTGCTTTAGCACCACTGTATGCCGGAATCTTCGTTAATGGCGTAAAAGCATTCATTGATGAAACGTTAATGATCGTTGCACCTTCTCGCTTGGCCATACTTTCACCGAAAACCTGTGCAGGTAGTATGGTCCCCATCACATTCAAATCCATGACAAAACCGATACCTTTTGGATCTAAATCAAAAAACGTCTTTACATCTGGGTCTTGCTTATTTGCATCGACACTGTAGAATTCATCATCAGTTGTACCGTTTGGATGATTTCCTCCAGCCCCATTTATGAGAATATCTATCTCACCTAACTCGCTTTCAATAATCGCTTTTGCTTCCTTCAAGTTATCGATGTCTAAAACATTTGAAGCAACGCCTAATGCCGTGCCTCCTTCCTCAATAACTTCATCCGCAATTTTCTGAGCAGATGCTTCTGATAAATCAACTACGGCTATTTTCGCCCCTACTTTTGCTAAAGCTTTGCAAAAATAACTACCTAATACACCTCCACCTCCTGTTACAACAGCAACCTTTCCTGTTAGATCAAAACCATAGTTATTCAGCATTTTTACCCTCCTTTTGAATGAAACGACTTTTGACTTCAGCTTCCCATAATCCATTTAAATATGTTGCTCCTAACGCACGATCAAATAGGCCATAGCCTGGTTTCCCTGTTTCTCCCCAAATCATCCTGCCGTGGTCTGGACGAATCGGACCCTGGTAATCAAAGTCACTTAAAGCACGAATAACTTGGTACATATCAATTGAACCTTCTTTTGATAGATGAGCCGATTCTTGGAAAGAATATCGTCCCGAACGTTTGATATTTCGAGCATGTACAAAATTCACGCGCTCTTTCTTTCCAAAATAACGAAGCATATCATAAAAATCATTGGTTGATACGGCCCCCAGTGAACCACTGCACATCGTTAAGCCATTATAAGGACTGTCATAGATGTTAATAAAACGCTCTAAATTGTCTTTATTCGTTATAATTCTAGGTAAGCCAAAAATATCGAATGGTGGATCATCAGGATGAATAGCCATCTTCACACCAACATCCTCTGCAACAGGCAAGATTGCCTTGATAAAATACTCAAGATTTGCCCATATTTTCTCATGATCAATCTTCTTATAATGACTAAATAGCTGACTCAATTCATCTTTCTCATAGCTAGCATCCCACCCTGGTAAAGATAGCTCTCCACTTAGTGGATCCATCTTTTTCACGATGTCTTCCTCAAAGATCAATGTTTTAGAACCATCAGCTAACTCATGGTCAAGTGACGTTCTCGTCCAATCAAAGACAGGCATAAAATTATAACAAACAACTGGAATGCCACATTTACCCAAATTAACAAGGGTCTGCTTGTAATTTTCTATATACTTATCTCGAGTTGGTAAACCTATTTTAATGTCTTCATGTACGGGTACGCTCTCAATTACTGATAAGCTTAAACCATGCTTTTCAACTTCCTGCTTTAACGCTCCTATTTTATTTAATGGCCATACCTCTCCAACTGGGATATCATAAATTGCCGAAACAATCCCCTTCATACCAGGTATTTGACGAATATATTCTAATTTGACCGGGTCACTATTCCCGTACCAGCGAAATGTCAATTCCAATTAAAATCCCCCCTAATCGCTTTTAAAATATCTTTTTGCATTATAGTAGCTTATATTAGTGACTAATCTCTTGAGTAGACTTTCATTATTTGGAAGTTCACCTTCCTCCACCCACTGTCCAATTAAATTAGCAAGTACGCGTCGAAAGTACTCATGCCTACTAAATGAAAGGAAGCTACGTGAGTCCGTTAACATACCGACAAAGTGCATTAATAAGCCCTGATCAGCTAATGTCGCTAGCTGTCTCTCCATCCCTTGTCTTGTGTCATTAAACCACCACCCTGATCCAAGTTGGACTTTCATCTTTATGCCTGGTTCCGTTTGAAAGTTCTGGATGGCGCTACCTACAAGGTTGTTATAGATAGGATTTAGGTTATACAAAATGGTTTGCGGCAAGCCATCGTTTTTCTCACATTGATCCAACAACCCATTTAGTGAAGCACCAAGATCAGATTGATCAGAAATAGAGTCAAATCCGGCATCTTTACCGACTCTTTTAAACATTTTCGTATTATTGTTTCTAATCGCTCCAAAATGAAGTTGCATCGTCCAGCCGCTCTCTTTATATTTCCGCGCAAGCGCAACCATCATTGCTGTTTTAAACTTGAGCTCTTCCTTGGTTGAGATGCCTTCCCCTGCCAGAGCTTTTTGAAAAATAGCTTCAATCTCTACATCTGTAAAACTTGAAAAAGGGACTTTAGCTAACCCATGATCCGAGAGCTTACAGCCCATCTCATCGAAGTAATCGATTCTTTCTTCTAAAGCTTCAATATAACTTCGATACGTTCGAATCGAACGATTAGTAATAGTAGATAGTTTATCAATAAAATGACGGAATATTGGTTTGGTTATCTCCATGCCATCATCAGGACGAAAAGTTGGTAACACCGTAACGTTAAAGTTATCCTGTGCTTTAATCTGCTTATGATAGTCTAATTGATCGACAGGCGAATCCGTTGTACAAATGCTTTCAACATTTGAACGTTCAATTAATTTTTGTACAGAGAAATCCAACTGTGCTAGTTTTTCATTTGCCATTGACCAAACGTCTTCCCAATTCTGTTCATCCAATAAAACATTGATATCGAAGTACTTCTTAAGCTCTAAATGCGTCCAGTGATACAATGGATTCCCAAGGGTATTTGGTACAGTTTGAGCCCAAGCTCTAAACTTATCTTTAGCGCTTGCATCTCCAGTAATATAGTGCTCATCAACACCATTTGCACGCATCGCTCTCCATTTGTAATGATCACCTTCAAGCCAAATTTCTGTAAGATTTTTGAATTGGCGATTTTCAGCAATATCTTTCGGCGATAAATGGCAATGATAATCAATAATAGGAAGGTCCTTTATATAACCATACAATGTTTTAGCGGTTTCATTTTTCAGCATAAACGTATCATTAATAAATCCCTTCACAGTCAAGACCTCCTTGTTTAAGTGGTTTAGCGAATAATAGATAAGGGGTGGTCTGCGTTCATAAAATGCAGTATGTCACTTAAATCTAAAATGTTCGCATCTCCTTCAATGGTATGTTTTAATGCAAAACTTGCCGTAGCAAAATCTATTGTTTTTTGCATGGAATCAAATTGAAGTAAGCCATAAATCATACCAGCGGCAAAAGCATCTCCTGTCCCTACTCGATCAACAATCTGAACATCAACTGTTTTTGATTTAAAAAAGCCTTGATCGTCCATTACGATAGCACTAATTTCGTTCTGATTGACTGATTTCTCTGTCCGGAAGGTATGAACAATTTGGGTAAATTGATACATTTCTTTTAATTGGGACATAATTTTTTTTATCTCTTCCTCAGAAAAGGGCTTTTCACATCTATCTTTATAATCTTGGTCATCGTATGTTGGTAACTCGAGTGGTTCAATCCCAAAGCAAACATCAATATTTTTCATTAGTATGGACATTTTTGCTCGAGCCGATTTAAATGACCAAAGTGATTTCCGATAATTCAAGTCACAACTCGTTTTTACGCCTTTCTTTTGGGCTATCTCTAAAGCTACTAGACTAATCTCAAACAATTCCTCAGACAAAGCAGGTGTGATACCACCTAAGTGGAACCAATCGACATTTTCAAAGATGATATCGAAGTCATAGTCATTAATTTTCGAACAGGCAAAACTAGATTGTTCACGGTCATAAATCACACGTGTCGGTCTAATAGAATAACCTTTTTCTAAAAAATAGACGCCCAATCGTTGCTCATCATATACGACATGATCTGTGTTTACACCGAAATAATTAAGAAATTGCATGGCAGACCTACCTAAGGCATGTTTAGGAACCTTTGTTACAAAATTTACATTAAAACCATATTGAGCAAGCGCCATTGCTACATTAGCCTCACCCCCACCAAATACGCCATCAAACGATTGCGACTGTTTGATCGTCTTGAACCCTGGTGTCGTTAGACGGAGTAAAATTTCGCCAAACGTTACAATATTTTTCATATCAGCTCCCCCTAATCCGCGCCAGTTCTTGTGTGAATGATTTTGATATTTCTGTAATCGATTCATACCCACTTTCCGTTACACGCTTTGTTAAAGCGCTTCCAACACCTATTGCAAATGCACCCTTATTAAACCACTCTTGTAGATTGGTCATATTCACTCCTCCTGAAGGCATTAGTTCAACATTCGGAAGTGGCCCCTTAATATCATTTATAAAACTCGGTCCAAATTGACTGCCCGGAAACAGCTTTACAATATCAACTCCCACTGATAACGCTGTCACTATTTCTGTAACAGACCCACAACCAGGTAAATACGGGATAGAATAACGGTTACAAATTGTTGCTATCGCTGGATCTAAGTGCGGACTTACAACATATTTCGCCCCATTCAAGATGGCAATTCTCGCTGTCTCTGCATCTAATACTGTTCCCGCACCAACAATTACACGTTCATCACTCAATGCGGAAAGCTCTTTAATAGCTTGATCGGCATGTGGTGTAGAAAAAGTAATTTCTAAAGTAAAGATCCCCCCTTCATAAGCTTTCTCAGCTATTTTGACGGCTTCAGACTTTGTGTCTCCTCTTATAACAGCAACGAGATAGTTTTGATGAATAGATCTCAATATTTTATACTTTTGCAATGATTTTTCACCCCACTTCATCGTTCTATACTTGTATACTAGCATCCCAATATACAAATTTCAATTGTTTTTTACAATATTCTTTATTTTTTTTACTAAATTCATTTCATAATTAGCATCTGCGTAAAAAATGAATCTCGTTGTCAATCTGTATCGTTTATTTATAAAAACAAAAAAAGAGCGTTGCATCTATTCGATGAACGCTCAAAAATTGTATGTCATTTAAAGATATTTTTGTCACAGACTAAGCTTGTAGTACAATTAAAAACATTAATCAATACTTAGAAGAAACCCAATATAAAAAACTTTAATTAGAGCCGATCCTTTTACGAGCGGTTATCTGTCGCAGATGTACTACTAGTTATTCTTTAAATAGATTTCAATTAATTTAAATTAAAGACAGAAGTTGAAACGGCTCGCTCAAAGTAATCTGAAAACGGACTATCTTCTTGATAAAGATCTTTCCAAACTTTCATGGGTTCCAATATATGTTCATTTATAATTAATTGGACTTGATTTACGGCTTTTGTTTCAATCACGTCTATAATTCTTTTATGTTGAATAACTGCATCTTCAAAACTAAATTCTAACTCTGATAATAAACGAATTCGATTATAGTGAGTACTTAGTCTTGTTACAGCAAACCATACATTTTCTTTTTTATTCGCTTTAAAAATCATGTAATGGAACTGCTTGTCCAATTCATGGAATTGTTGGTGTGACTTATTTTGTTTTAGGAGCTTTTCTTGCTTCAAAACATTTTGCCTTAATTCAAATAGAATATCATCTGGAAAGTGCTCACAAGATAACTTTAATATCTCTTTTTCCAAGGTAACCCGAGTAAACACCGCTTCCTCCACCAACTGTGGTTTAATTCTAGTTACATATGTTCCTACTTGAGGCTTCACCTCTACTAAATTTTCCTCTTTTAATCTTGCTATAACTTCTCGTATCGGGGTACGTGATACATCAAGTCTTTTGGCAATTTCAACTTCACTTATGATTTGACCTGGTTTCAGTTCAAGTGACATTATTGCATTTTTAATAACACGATAAGCATAATCTCGATTTCTTTCATCTGGTAACCTCTCAAGCACAGCTATCATAACTCCACTCCACATTTTAATAAATTTTGTTAATTGATTTGCTCATTAATACTTTCCACTAGCTTGAACGTATATGATCCTCCATTCAGTGGGCGATTTATGGACAGAATGATATGTTATAAATAACTTATATACACTCATCAAACCACTGACATACTTGTATTTTAATGTTTTCTACTTAAATTATCAATGCTTTGCCTGTTAATTTTTTCATTTCATAGCTTTATTAAAATTCTTCACCTCTAATAAACCTAGACAAAAAGATAGGTACTTATTAATAAAAGTGGCGATCTCTCATTGAACAAAACTAAAATAATACTGTATAACCACACATTAAATCTTAAGAACCATCACCTATTTCATTCCAGATCCATCAAAATCGTGTATAATAGAAAAGCAAAGAAATCTAATCAAATTATAAATAGAAAGTGGGTTTGAACAATGGGACGTAAATGGAACAATATTAAAGAAAAGAAAGCCAACAAAGACAAAAATACAAGTCGTATTTATGCCAAATTCGGTCGAGAAATTTATGTAGCAGCCAAACAAGGCGAGCCAAACCCTGAATCAAATCAAGCGTTAAAATTTGTTCTCGAACGCGCAAAAACATATAGTGTTCCCAAACACATTATTGACCGTGCGATTGAGAAAGCAAAGGGTGGCGGTGACGAAAATTATGATGAATTGCGGTATGAAGGATTCGGGCCCAATGGATCAATGGTGATCGTTGATACGTTAACGAACAATGTTAACCGTACCGCTGCAGAAGTACGTACGGCTTTTAACAAAAATGGAGGTAACATGGGGGCAAGTGGTTCAGCCGCTTACATGTTTGATGCTACCGCGGTACTGGGCGTTGAAAACCACACTGTTGACGACATCTTAGAAATGTTAATGGAAGCGGATGTCGATGTCCGTGATTTAATTGAAGAAGATAGCGCCGTGATTATTTATGCTGAACCTGATCAATTCCATGCCGTGCAAGAAGCATTAAAGCAACAAGGTATTCAGGATTTTACTGTCGCAGAATTAACAATGCTTCCGCAAAACGAGCTTCACTTAAGCGGTGATGACTTCATTCAATTTGAAAAGCTCCTTGATGCATTAGAAGACTTAGAAGACGTGCAGCAGGTTTATCATAACGTTGAAAACGATTGAACATATTAAATTTACCTATTGAAAGGACGGATTTTGTGGCCAAGAAATATATTGATACGTGGAATCTTGATAGCATATTTGTTGGAGGAACAAAGTCAGCTACGCTCCAAACTAAATTAGAGGGTGTTAGTCAACTAATTAATAACTATCAAACTTCACTTCACAATTGGAAGAACACCACACCTCATACAGATGTGTTTATTGACTTACTGACACAACAAGAAGCCATTGAAAAAGCTCTAGGACAAGTGGCTACATTTATTAATATGTGCCACGATGCTTATACCGATGATACCCATGCCAGTGTAGTCAAGGGCCAAGTCATGACACAATACAGTGAATTTAAAAAACTTTTAAATCAGTTTACCAAGAAGGTAGTTGCCATTCCAGCACCAGATTGGCATACACTTTTATCAGATAATAAACTAACAGAAATCGCATTTCCATTAAATGAATTACGCAATAAAGGGGCTCGCTTACGTTCAGAGGCCGAAGAAGCGTTGATAGCAGAATTACATAAAGATGGCTTATCTGGATGGAGTGACATTTATGGAACGGTTGTATCAACGATGACGATTCCATTTACCGACAAGCAAGGTGATACAAAGATGCTCTCAATCGGTCAAGCAATGAATCGGATGTATGCTGACCCTGATCCAGCAGTCAGACAACAATTGTTCAATAATTGGGAAAGTGCTTGGCAAAAGCAGGCACCCATTTTTACAGATATAATCAATCACCTAGACGGCTACCGCATTACACTACAGAATAAGCATGATTATAAGGAACATTTAGAAGAACCTTTAGAATATAATCGCATGACAAAAGCAACTTTAGAAGCGATGTGGCAAGCTATTTCCAAGCACAAGCAACCATTTATTGATTTTCTTAACAAAAAAGCTGAGCTTTTCGGTATGGAGGAATTGGGCTGGCAAGATGTTGAAGCCCCATTAGCTCTCGATGATTATCAAACAAAAGCGTTTAGCTATGATCAAGCGTGCGACTTCATCATTGAGCATTTTAGCTCTTTCGGTCCTGAGTTGACCGATTTTGCAAAACACGCTTTGACCAACCAATGGGTTGAAGCTGAAGACCGTCCTCATAAAAGACCGGGGGGATATTGTGCAAACCTGCCTGAATTTAATGAATCTCGAATTTTCATGACTTTTACTGGTTCTTCATCAGACACAAGCACACTTGCACATGAATTAGGACATGCTTTCCACAGTCATGTCTTAAAGGACGCCCCCTACTTGAATCGGCACTATGCCATGAATGTAGCTGAAACAGCAAGTACCTTTGCGGAAACGATTATTGCCAATGCAACCGTACAACAAGCAAAATCAAAACAAGAGAAATTAGCACTTTTAAATACAAAGTTAGAGAATGCAACAGCCATGTTTATGAACATTCATGCTCGTTTCTTATTTGAAGATGCCTTTTATAAAGAGCGGACGGCAGGTATTGTGTCGACAGAACGCTTAAACGAATTAATGATCAATGCACAAAAAGAAGCTTTCGGTGATACACTTTCTAGTTACCACCCACACTTTTGGTGCAGTAAACTGCACTTTTTTATTGATGATATACCGTTTTATAACTTCCCCTATACGTTTGGTTTTTTATTCAGCCTAGGGGTATATGCTAAATATTTAGAAAACCCTAACGAATTTGAAGCAAAGTATATTGCTTTACTTAAAGATACTGGTGCAATGACGGTAGAAGATTTAGCGAAAAAACACTTAGACGTCGACTTAACTGATCAAACGTTTTGGACAAACGGGATACAGTTAATGGTAAAAGATGTCGAATCGTTTATCGAACTTGCTGACCAAATTGTTTAGGTTCTATACTATTGATAAGAAAAATTAAAATGAAAAGAAACCGAATCAGCTCGGTTTCTTTTTTCGTTTGAGATCATAGCATATAACTATAAATACATTTTTTTCATAAAAACTATGATAAAGTCAGATCTTTTTAACTATTATTATAAAAGGAACCTTCATATCAGTGGGCGTTTTCGTTCTTCGTCCACTGATTGGTTGTTGAAAAAATCATCACATTCGCGTCCGTTAACTCCCGCTAAATAGATGAGCTCTGTTCACTATTTTGTGGCGGCGTTTTTCCGTCGATTATCTGTGATAAAGCTACAAGTCTTTTTATTTCAATACTTCAAAGACTTCACCTAAGTGTATTCAACTGTTTTACGACATCACTAATCCTTGATATTCAAGGAGATGTTGATATAATGCTCCAACCAAATTAGCATTGTTTTTAAACTTACATGGTGTCACTTTTGGATTTGCCATCGAGAACTCAGATGCTTGCTTGACCACTTCAATTTGTTTAATGATTTCATCAATTAATATTGATTGTTCACTAATTCCGCCGCCAATCGCAATAATATTTGGATCGAGAATATATTGTAAATTAAGGATTTGAACAGCAATATGACTGCAGTAGATTTTAAACGATTCAAGTGCTTCATGATCACCCTTATTAATATAATCAAACACCCGTTCACCAGCATTTTCGGGCAACCCCTTTTGCATGGCAATTTGATTAACCATTTGGGTGGCAGAACAAGAACGGCCAACCATTCGTGCCCTTTTCTGTTTGTAAGGAAAGCGATCCACAACAAAACTTAGTTCACCTGCCCCCAAGTGTGCACCTCTTAGTAATCTATCATTAACAATAATTCCTCCACCAACGCCCGTACCAAGTACGAGTACGATACTATTTGAATAACCGGCTGTTGCCCCTTTCCAGTACTCAGCTAAGGCAGCACATTTACCGTCGTTCTCAATCGACACATGAATAGATAAACGATCAGCTAGATCGTTTTTCATATTTTGCTTATGAAGATATGGCAATGCGCCACCATAAAAAATCTGTCCCTCTTTCGTATCCACCGTTCCTGGCGCACTTATTGCTAACCCTTTAATTTGTACATTTAGACCATTGTAAATCGCTACAATCTGCTCAATAAGCGCCTGATAGTTTGCTTTTGGTGTTTTCAGTTTACTATTTTGCACAATCTTACCATCAATGGTCGCTAATCCATATTTTAAATACGTTCCACCTATATCAATGACTAAAAACAATGCGTCTCCTCCTTGTGCTTTGATCTATTACTTACTTTAACGAGTTAAGTGCATACTTGTTAAATAAATACGATAGAATAAGGCAAACAACAAGTAACTGTATAGACTACTCAAGAAAGCGAGATAAAAAATCCCGCTGTACCAACCAATTATGATGAATATCGCCGTCAATAGAATAACGCGCACACTAAATTTCAAATGCAATAAAAGCAAAAGCGCTTTTTTAAAGTACGCGTTTAACTTAAAGTCATAATGAACAAACGTTATCAATAAGCAAAGAGCATAGAGTGCAAAAGCAAAGGCAACAAACAAAAACAAATAAAACAAGGCCATTTGATTTTCGCTAAAATAAACAATGTCAACGATTAATATCCCTGTAGCAATTGTGATAAATAGACCGATGACTAAGCTCTGTTTATATGTCTTTTTCAAATAGTAAAAATACCCTTGCTCAATACTATCTTGCTGATTATGAATGACCCAGTGTCTAACAACCGAAAAAAGAGCAATGGTTGCCGGAATCAAACTGAAGGCTAGAAGGAAGAGCAAAGTTAAAATAAAGAAAGGCCTGTCAACAGAATTAGCCATTAACAAATGAGACAAAATGAACCAAACAGGTAATGTGGCAACTAGCCATTTAACACTTAAGCTAAAGAATTTAATAAAATAAACACAAAACTTATAAACAGTTTCCATCACCCGCTTCTCCTCTCTTATTTATCGACTTAGCCCTTTACTGCCCCTTCAGCAATACCGTCTAAAATATATTTTTGCAAAAAGACATAGGCAGTAATGAGTGGAATTGTTGTAATGACCAATGATGCTAAGATCTTCGGCCAGTCGTTATTGTATTCACCGAACAATGTATTCACAGATAAAATAATCGTGTAATCATTAACATTTGTTAACATAAGAAGAGGTAATAAAAAATCATTCCAAATCCACAGTAAATTTAAAATCCCAATCGTAACAAGTATTGGCGATAAAAGCGGAAGAATCACCTTAATAAATGTTTGCATTTCATTTGCTCCATCTATTTTGGCAGCTTCTTCTAATTCTTTCGGAATTGTTTTGACAAAGCCTGTTGTGAGGAAAATCGACATGCTCACCCCTAAACCAATATAAATAAGCCCTAACCCTACCGTTGATCCTTGAATACCAATCATGTTTGCCATGCGAGTTAACGTGATCATAATGGAGTGAAAGGGAATCAGCATGGACGACATAAAGAAGAGAAAAATGATCTGACTTAACTTCCCTGGTGTGCGGGCCAATTTGTAGCCTGCCATGGAGCCAAATAAGACAATGCCAGCAATCCCAATCCCTGTAACAGTAAGCGAATTCCATAGTGCTTGGGCAATATTGATTTGTGAAAATGCTTCAGTATAGTTGGTAAAATGTAATGTTGTTGGGAGTTGCAAGACACTGTTAAATATTTGATCTTGGCTTTTAAATGAGTTGATGACGACCATATAGATAGGAAAAAGTGAGATTGCACCAAATGCGATCAATATGACCATGTTAAAAATTGAAGATAATCTGTTTTTTTTCATGATTCTACCTCCTTCCCTCGCATTACATACACTTGAACAATAGTGATTATGAGTATAATGACAAATAAAATCATTGACTTCGCATTCGCATAACCATATCTAAAATTACCAGAAAAAGCTTCTTCAAATATATTCAAAGCCACAACTTGTGTACTACGCCCTGGTCCGCCTCCCGTTAATCCATAAACCACATCGAAGACTTTAAAAGCTTCATTTAAAGTTAAAAATACACATATTGTTATCGCGTGCATAATCATGGGTATCGTAACATGGATAAAATTTTGAAATGAAGAGGCGCCATCTATAATAGCTGCTTCTTTTAAGTGAACAGGTACACCTTGCAAGGCAGCGATATATATAATCATCATATAACCGGTTCCTCGCCAAATCGCCACGATAATAATTGAATAGAAAGCAACGTCTGGATTGCCAAGCCAGCCCTGATCCAGAAGAGACAACCCATACTCCGAAAGCTGAGGTAAGACAATAGTGAAAATAAACGACCACATAAAGGCACTGATGATCAAGCTAACCATGTTCGGCATAAAAAATACGGTGCGAAATAAATTTCGCGTTCTATTTCGATATTCAATTAATAAAGCAATCAACAAAGCTAAGACGTTCTGAACAATGACGACAATTGATGTATACTTAATTGTCAATAACATCGATTCTTTAAAATAAGGATCGTTTGTAAAAGCTTCAATATAATTTGATAATCCAACAAACCGTGTCACTTGTGAAGCCGCATTCCAATTAGTAAAGCTATAATACACTGCACCAATCAAAGGGATTAGCATGAACAATGCATAAAATAAAAAGGCTGGTGTTAAAAACATTAAAAAAGATAAGCACTTTTTCTTTTTAGCTTTATTAAATCGAAACGTGTTGGATTTGGTTTTTACAGTTGCAAGCTCTGTATCCATATCAATAACCTCCTTCGCTATTTAAAAGTTAATAGGCAACAGTATAAAGTTGCCTATTAACTTTTTTCACTTTAATCTAACGCTAATGATTGTTCCCATGTCCGATCTAACGCTTCTAATACATCATCTTGACTGTCTGAACCTGCTAAATAGGTTTGGAAAACGCGCTCTGATTCTGATTTAACCGCATTAGGTATTGGTGGATCTTGATAAGATCGTCCTGCCTCCACGTATTCCATTGCTTCATCTAACCATGGAAAAGGTTCGAAGTCATGATTAGTCGAGACTGGATTAAAGAGTAAGTCTTGGAATAAGTCATTTGAAGCTTCACTTTCTAAGAAATAGTTCACTAGATCCTTTGCTATATCTTTATGATCACTGTCCTTAGATACAGCTAGCGATGTTGATACACTTGCATTAATTAATGTTGCTTCTGGATTATCATTAATAGGTAAGGGTGCCACTCTAAAATTAAGCGCTTCATTTGAAGCTAGAATAGACTCTGCATACCATGGCCCTTGCACCCACATAGCAGCTTCTTCATTGGCAAACATGTTACTACCTTGTGCACCATCAATTTCAAACGGTCGATCTGTTCCGTGCTGATTCTGAATGTCCATCATGTCGAAGAAACCTTCAAATTCCTTTAGTGATGCATCATTATTATCCATCCGCTCAAAGAAATCCGGTTTTTCTGTTTCTGCAAGCGCTCCTACTACTAATGGTAAAAATAATTGTGGAATGTTACGTTCCTGGAATGAGCGAATGAACGGTGTCACATCATTTTCATTTAACGTTTCCACGACCGTTTCCATCTCACTGATCGTTTCTGGCACCTCTAAATCATAAGCTTCAAAAATATCAACATTATACAAATAACCCCAATATATTGTTTCTAAAGGTGCGGCTAAAACTTTCTCATCTCTCGTTACCGCATTTAATGGCGCATCCAATAAATTTTCTACAAATGGCAAATCAGACAAATCTTCTAAGTAACCAGCGTTATCATAGACAGGTATATTGTTTAAAGCATGTAGCGTAAAAACATCGGGGCTATCATTTGAAGACAGGCGCGTTTGTAAAATTTGAGCTGCTTCATTTGGACCCGGCATTTCAAGTTGGAATCGAACGGTTATGCCGTTTTCCTCTTCGTAATACTCAGTAAAGCCATCTAAAAAGTCCTCATAGTACGTTTTAAATCGCGGTTGATCAATAAATACTTTTAATTCCACATCATCTGAAGCATTCGCACCCTCATCTGTAGTTTCTGAAGTGTCTGCATCGTTTCCACATGCAACGATTAAGACAAGGGTGGTCATTACAGATAGAATCATGAATAACTTTTTCATCACTTATTCCCCTTTCTTTATTTGAATGCGCTTTCATTATAAGGGTATTAAGTACAGATTATTATTGATTATCTTGATTTGCTTTTTTGGACATTATTAATTCTTTAGGGGTACACCGAAAATACTTTTTCCATACACGGTAAAAATAAGAGAGGTCGCCATAGCCAACTTGTTCTGCCGCATGCTTAATCTTGACTGCATCGTTAACGATTAATGCTTCCGCCTTCTTCATCTTTAATTCAATAATATATTCTGTTAAATTGTTACCATATCTTTGTTTAAATACCCGGCTTAAATACTCTCTCGTCACATGAAATTCATCAGCAATTTTACTTAATGATATATCTGCATCACTGTAGTTTCGATCAATATAATCCCTTACATCGATTAAATTTAAAGCATTATTGCCGATTTCGAGTTTCTTATCTATCAGCATGGCAAAGATGTCATGATAAATTTTAGTCAATGCAGCCAAATCTGATTGTGCATCTATTCGATTTAAATAACTAATCGATAACTGATCCAATCTTAAGTTATAAGTGTATAAAATATCTTCAATCGATTTATTTAACTCTCTTAAAAATTTATTGAGAAGTGGCTTGTCGCGGTAGATTGCTTCACCTTGATCCGCAAGGGAATACGCAATAAGCTGATCAATCTGGTCTAAATGATTGTTTTCAAATCGCGCTCTAACATTGAACACAATATCCTTGAGACGCTGCATTTTTTTCGCATCTATATCTTGAAGCCATTGGTTATTTGTTAAAGAACGTGCTAATTCAATTTCAACATGTTCTAAAGCTTGATTTAATTCATGTTTGTTAATTGGCTTTAATAAATAATCAATAGATTGTGCCTGAATCGCTTGCTTAACATAGTCAAAGTGATCATAACCACTAATAACTAATGTCTGTGTAGAAATCTGACTCTCTTTTAAATAGTTAAGCAACTCGACCCCTGACAAACCTGGCATCTCCATATCTGTAATAATAAGATCAACTTGATGACGCTCTAGATGTTGAATAACGTGTTGGGCATCATCAAACATACCGACTACTTCCATATTATAAACATCCCACTGACCCAACTGCTTAATTGTTGCGATCGTAGTTGGCTCGTCATCGACAATAATTACTTTATACGTCATTACTATCTCGCCTCCCTTACAATGGGTAATCGAATCTCAATCTCAAATCCTTTTTTAAAATCACTTTTAATAAACAAACCATAATCATGTCCATACATATATTTAATCCGAGCATTTACATTTTTTAAGCCAATATGGTAATAATGATTAACATCTTGCTCATCATTCTTTTCCAACTCTGCTTGGAGTTCAGCGAACCGTTGCTCTGTTACACCCATACCATTATCTATGATTCGAATCTCTACATCATCAAATACTTTCTCTGCTGATATAAACACGTGCCAATTATCTTGCTTATAAGCAAATCCATGCTGAAAAACATTTTCAATTAAAGGTTGAAGCATTAAGATCGGAACCTGCGCATCCTTGATCGCTTCATCAATGTATAAATCTATAGCTAAGCGATCTTTGAAACGTTCCTGTTGAATAAATAGATAATATTCAATGTGTCGGACTTCCTCAGCTAACGTTACACTACAGCCCTCTGTTCGAAGGGTATATTTAAACATCGCTCCCAATGCCTCAATCAAGCGATACACGGTAGCACCATCCTCCTGTAGTGCACTATTCCCGATTGTTTGTAACGTGTTATGCAAGAAGTGGGGATTGATTTTGTTCTGTAACATTTTAAACTGAGCATCTTTTTTTGCCAACTCACTGCGATATTGTGTTTCAATAAGATATTTAATTTGATTAATCATCTTAATAAAATTATTATTAAGTACGCCTATCTCATCTTTTCTAAATTGATATGGCTGATGATCAAGTGACCAATCCCCTTGCTCAATTTCTCTCATATTATTGGCCAGTGCCTTAATCGGTTTAATTACAGAACAATAAAAATAAGTGATAAAAATGAGATAAAGGCCTATCGATGAAAAACCGATGACCATACTAACTTCCAACAATGATTGACTAAATCTAAATACGCTTGTCTCTTCAACCACTTTGTTGACTTGCATGTAGTCATCGATTACGCTCGTAAAGAGGTGGAAGCGATCAACATTATAATGGTGGGTGCCCTGAGTAGCGTTCACCATTAAATCGGTGTGATTAGCTAATAGGCTGGCGGTTTGATCCGTATTTGAATAAACAAGATCGCCTTGTCGATCGGTAATGAACACATAATCAGTGTTAGTAGCAAGGAGGTCAAAGGCGGTGTCCATTATAGACCAATCCAAAACAATGGATACTAAAGCGATTCGCTCTCTTGTATGGAAATCATTAACCTCTCGCGTTAACATAAAACCACTATCATGAAATTGAATCGCTTGATGAATGACATCTTGATTTGGGATATAGTCATAGTTAATATAACGATCAGTTGCCAAAAAAACATGGCGCTGATTCCAATAGGTATAGACTTCAACACCTTGAATCACTTCTGTATTTAGATTGTGGATATTGATCATTTTAGATTCAATATAATTTTGTGCTGCAAAATTCAATCGTTCATTCCCACGATCTGTCAAACTGGAAATAAACTGCTCATCAAACAGCATTGAATACAAAATTTCATCATACCTCGCCATCTGTTCTTCAAAATAATTCGTTGCTGTATCCATACTAGCTAAATTCACGTCTAACATTTCATTTCGAATCTCTCGCGATGATATTGTATAGAATGCTATTGCAATAATCGCAATTAAAATGATGAAAAACAGTGAACCAAAAAAGAAAATACGATAATGCAGTTTTTGCTTGAAGTTGTTTACTAAATATGACTTATTCAAGACATCCAAATCTATCAGCCCCTTCACCTGTTATCCAGCTTCTTGTGATGAAAAACCTCATGTGCTTTTGCACTGAAAAACAGTGGAAACAGACAAAACTTAGATTGCGACCTTTCCAGTCCGAACAACCTAAGTTCTGATTATGACTTACAATCCTTTATATACAATCGTATTAAATGATTCTGCTTTTAACTCAAATTGATATGGGCGATTCGCTATCATTAAATGCAATGGACGATGATCTTGAAATGGATTCGATATGATGACAACGATCTCCCCATTGGGATTCACAAATGCTAATGCGTTACCCGCCCATGGCCCAGTTAGCATTAACCGCTTTGCACCGGGTTGAATCACATGCGAGAAATGCTTCATCACATAATATTCAGGATTAGGCTTATAGTCCTGCTTGACTGGGTCTATGGTTAACATACTATTTTGTTTCCATCCCCATGTACTCTCACCATTTGGTTCCAAAATCATATTCCAATAGAAATAATTGTTTACACCGTTAGAAAAATAGTGATGATAGAGGTTAAAAACATAGCGAGCATAGCCCCAACTGTTCTCTCCGTCGCCACATTCATTTTCCGTTTGTGAATATTTTAATTCTGGGTAACTTTGTACCGTGCGTTGTAGCGCATACTTACCTGCCCATTGATAACCAACACCTTGAATATACTTATAGGCTTCTGGATCACTCAGAACTAGGTTGGCATAGACATCATAATCGGACGTTTTCTTATGAATCAACTCATCTAATGGTTCAGGCGCATTAATTGTACCTAACCATATGCCTGTTTTAATTTTATATTTCTCAAAGGCGGGGCCTAAATAATCGCGAATGAACACTTTTAACTGCTCACCTGTCCAAACACATGAAGGAAACTTCTGGTCTGCAACAACTTCATTCTGGACATGAATATGATCAATCATAATTCCCTCTTTTTCATACGCTTGAATAAATTTCACAAAATACAAGGCATAGGCGTTTAAAATATCTTCTTCCCATCTTAACGTCCCATAATTATAAGCCTTCGGTGACTTCATCCAAGTTGGTGGACTCCATGGTGAGGCAAAGCATTTTAAATCCGGATTTTGTGCAAGTGCTTTTTTAATATATGGAATTAAAAATTTCTCGTCACGTTCAATAGAAAAATGTTCCATTGAATAATCATTTTCTACTTCATTTAAGCTGTACCATTCCATCGCGTAGTCACTTGCTCCAATTGGCAAACGGCACATCGTAAACTTATGGTCCCCTTCAGGATGAAACAGATCATACATTAGTTGATCCTGTTTTTCTTGAGGTAATTTTGATAAGGCTTTAAAACCTAATTCATTAAAACAACCTCCAAAATGCCCAACCTCTTGAGCGGTTATTTCAGTAACTGTTAAATTCACTCGTTCAGTTTGTCCATGATCCTCGTTTCTAAGTTCCCAAGCTTTGTCCTTTGTTGTTGAATACCATTGAATGGTCATATAAATCCCCTCCTATATAAAGCGCTTACATTATATTTTACTTAATCCTTCCCAAGATTCTATTGACTATTTTGCAGGTCAATATTGTACTATATTAATATGTTACAATATTGACCTACAAAATAATACATAAACTTTTAATTGTAAGGGGTTACAATGTGTGTAAACACGCTTTTTAGAAAGGGAGCTAATATGATGAACAAGCTATACTATGGGGTCGCCTATTATGACGAATATATGCCTTATGACCGCCTCCAAACAGATATTCAGTTAATGAAAAAAGCAGGTATAAATGTTGTCCGTATTGCGGAATCGACCTGGAGTACCCACGAACCCCAACCAGGGTCTTTCGACTTTTCATCAGTTGATCGCGTCTTAGATGCGATGTATGAGGCCCAGATCGATGTCATTGTTGGAACGCCTACTTATGCCATTCCAACGTGGATGGTTAGCGCTCACCCTGACGTTTTGGCAGTCACAAAAACAGGTCAAGGAAAATATGGTGCGCGTCAAATCATGGATATCACCAACCCCACTTACTTGTTTTACGCTGAACGCATCATTCGTAAGTTAGTCGCTCATGTCAAGGACCATCCAGCCGTGATTGGCTATCAAACAGATAATGAAACAAAGCACTATGGTACAGCGGGTGAAAATGTTCAACACCAGTTTATCAAATACCTTAAACAACAATTCACTAGTTTAGATGAACTAAATGAAAAATTTGGTCTTGCTTATTGGAGCAACCGTATTAATGCTTGGGAGGATTTCACAAGCACAATTGGAACGATTAATGGTAGCTTAGGAACAGCTTTTGAAAAATTCCAACGGCAACTCGTGGCGGATTTTCTGAAGTGGCAAGTCGATCTTGTTAACGTCTACAAACGAAGCGATCAATTTGTTACCCAGAATTTTGACTTTGAATGGCGCAATTATTCATATGGCATCCAACCTGATGTCGACCATTTTAAAGCTTCCGAACCATTCGATATAACAGGTGTGGATATTTATCATCCATCACAGGATGAGTTAACAGGCATCGAAATTTCCTTCGGAGGCGATGTGGCACGTTCAACTAAGCAAACAAACTACCTGGTACTTGAAACACAAGCACAAGCGTTTACCCATTGGACCCCATATCCCGGACAATTAAAGTTGCAAGCGTTTAGTCATATTGCCTCGGGAGCGGCGATGGTATCTTACTGGCATTGGCATTCGATTCATCATTCATTTGAAACCTATTGGAAAGGCCTACTGTCTCACGATTTTAAACCAAACTATATTTTCGAGGAAGCGGAGACGATTGGTTCAGCATTCAAGCGCTTATCTCCTGTGCTTACAGGCTTAAAAAAACAAAATGAAGTTGCCTTTCTAATTAGCAACGAAGCATTAACAGCCCTTGAATGGTTTAAGCTAGGTTTCAATAGCGACGTCAATTATAACGATATTGTCCGTCGCTATTACGATGAACTTTACAAATTAAATATCGAGTGCGACATGCTAAGTGCAACAAATGAGAATGATTTTTCCCAATATAAATTAATCATTGTTCCCGCACTATATACAGCATCACAACGATTACTTGAGCAACTCAATGCGTATACTGAGCAAGGGGGACATGTCCTCTATACATTTAAGACTGGCTTTACCGACGAGCACGTCAAAGTCCGCCATAGCGAACAACCCGGCGGTATAGCTCAAGCTTGCGGCATTTACTACAATACGTTTGTCGAGCCAAAACACGTCCAGCTACGGAGCAATGACTTAGCATTGCCTGATATAACGGATGTAACCGATTGGATGGAACTGATTACACCAAAGACCGCTGAAGTATTAGCCTATTATCACCACCCACACTGGGAAAAGTACGCAGCCATTACGACCAATCGCTATGGTGAGGGACGAGCAACCTACGTTGGCGCATTTATCAATCAAACATCGACACGCGCCCTGTTACAACGCGTGCTTGAGTACGCTAACGTAACCGATTATAGCCATAACCAATACTTCCCTATTATTATAAAGCGTTGTCGCAACACCGCCGGTAATGACATTTATTTTTACTTTAATTATTCAAACGAGACACGAACCCTCAAGCTTCCTTGTAAAGAAGTGATCGAGTTGCTGTCTGAGCAACATAGCGCATCTGGACAAGAACAGTCAATTGAAGCTTGGGGTGTAAGGATATTTAAAGTATATAAGAAATAAAAAATGGCGATTGTAAACCACCAGTTAATAACTGGTGGTTTACTAGTTTATCGATTCTTGTCAATAGCTCTATTTCAAACATTACAATTGAAAATGATGAAGTTTTTTCAAAATTATAACCACTTTTTTGAATTTATCGGTATAATTATACACACGAAGTCACTTTAATAAATTATGAAGCGATTAAAAGAAGAGGAGAGAAGGAAAATGAAAGTAACCACTTTATTAAAACTAGGTGGCTGTTCAATACTTGTATTCATATTATTTACCAATCGTTTGATGGTAAATGCTAAAACTACTACACTTTGGCGCCATTCGAATTTAAGACTATTAAAGTGACTTTATTACTTTCATTTATCTCGATTACCATGAAGATAATTAAAAAAAATAGTTTGTTTATAACGCTAGCCTAGCCTTACTTACGAATGTTTGTCTTTTGTTTACGGCAAATTATGCAGTAGCCTCAATTATAAATGAAGAGCTTATGCCATATGAACTTAGCCAAAACTATGTTGAATTAACAAGAATTAAAAAAACAGATACTCAAGCACAGGACATCATTGATTTTAACGACTATGATCAGCTTGTTGTCATTGCAGAGATCAACGATTCACATGTCGTTGGATTACTTGATCTTCAAATGAAATTTTACAACCAATCTACCAAAGCCATTGCACCACACATTTATAGATACTTCTCCAAAGAAGATTACATGAGTGGTGCGGCAATTGGATTCGCGGTTAATACTTGTGATTTTGTAGATGTCGAAGCTGTCAAAGCGATGAATAGCAGTTATGAATTGGACGAAGTTATCAATTGTCTCTATTCAGAGGTTTGGGATGAAGGCACCATTGACATGGTACAAAACATTTATTCCATTGATTTTACTAAAGTGGCGCGCGTATTTATTGATTCACCTGATAGTGAAGAAGTTATAATGGCTAAAAGTAAGCTTACCGACCATGGATTTGCTAGCGTCAATAAAGATTATAAGCTTTCAGCTGTAAACATCTTCTTAGACTCCCTTTCCCGTGGAAAACATGAACAATTTCTCACGGTAGCCAGCCTTTCAGTATTTGCACTTTACGTTTCAATGTCAGTCTTGTTTTTTCATAGATATACAAAATACATCCGTGTCAGTAGGATTGTCGGTGGCAACTTTAAAAGGATGCTGATATTCACATTCACTGTGACAGCTGCCATTAGCTTAATCCTTTCCTGCTTAGCTTATTTAGTCCTCTTCTACTTTAAATTTATTAATGCTTATTATATGACTTTTGACATTTTTTTAAAAATACAAGTATTCATGCTTTTATGCAATTTAATCCTTACAACGCTTAATCTGAGCTTATATTACAAACGCACCAGAAACTTAACAAGGAGATCTTAATATGATGGATGCATTGATGCTCGGTTTTAAAGATTTATTTAAACACAGACGGTTGTTTTTCATATTTGAGGCTTGTCTGTTGATGGTTTGTGTGATCATTATGTCTGCATCATTCGCTTTGATATGGGAGCTCGATCAACGTTCAATAGACACGACATCATTAGAGGCGTACACGGTTATCCCTACTTCTAATGATATGACATCCAATTCCCAGCTTATTCGTAAAGCAAATCAATTACTAAATAAAGGTGGACGCTCCTTCTTCCATTCAGAATACTTAACAAGTCAAATTGGCCTTACTACCATCATCGTGATTGATAGTGACCTGAATAACTTACTCTATAACGATGAAGAGATGAGTCAAACAACATATGCTAAGATTTTTACAAAGGCTGATCTTGGTCAGACACTCACGACATTCGATTTCCCAGAACCTACTGAAATTGGATCAACCGATATCAGCCGTTTCGATGACAGAATATTCGAATCTTTGTTTGAAGATGAAGTTGTTATTGTGCTACTTAACACCAATCATTTGGACAAATGGATGGAGAACACGTATGGCTCAGAAATATTTGACTTGGTAGACAATGTACAATTCAATGCCTTAGATAAGAAAAATGGAGTAGTAGCTGAGTTTGAAGCCATCTTTGAGGATAGCTTTTTAACATTGCAGTCGAACAACTATCCAAATGATGAACTGAGGTTTATTTTACTTTATGTCTTTCCCGCCGTTGCATTTGTTATTGTAGCCTTACTTGTAGCATTAACCATTATGTATGTCAGTCTATTCAAGAAACTTTATCGAGAGTATACGATACACTTAATAGCTGGGGCGACATTAAGAGCTATTTATGTGCGTAATTCTGTCTTTATTATTACGCTTATTGTCCTTTGCCTTTTTGGGGTGTCCGTTTTAAATGGGTTTGAACTGAACGATATATTCGGTATCATTTCTATTACTCTATTACTAATATTTTTCATCTTTGAACTTCTACTATATGTCGTACTCAAGAAAAGAAATATTTCGATAACCTTAAAAGGAGAGGATTGACATGCGTTTACTTGCTTTAGAAAATCTGTCAAAAGTTTATCATAAAAATACACGATCAGAAACTCATGTGCTCGAGAATTGTTCTTTTGAATTAAATAAAGGAGACATTCTTGTTATTTCCGGAGAATCTGGGTCTGGAAAATCAACATTTTTAAATATTACTGGATTATTGGATAAAGTATATGATGGAGAATATACCATTCGTGGTCAAGCTGTCAAAAAACTCAATAACAATCAACTTGCTATTTTGCGAAATGAGATGTTTGGGATTGTTTTTCAGGACTACGTATTAGTTGAACATGCATCAGCTTATGAAAATATCATTATACCACTCTATTATTCAAAAAAGTACAAACGAAAAGAACGACGACATCGGATCCGTGAAATCGCACAAACACTAAAAATTGAAGATATCCTAGACAAAAGTGTCAGTCAATTATCAGGTGGACAAAGACAACGCGTTGCAATCGCACGAGCCTTAATTAATGATCCTGATGTGCTACTATTAGATGAACCGACCTCTGCTTTAAACCCAGATTTAGCTCTAGATATATTAAAATTTATATTGTCATTTGGACAAAAACACCATAAAACCATTGTCCTCGTTACACATGACACGCAAACTTTACCGAATGTTTTCAACAAACACTATCAGTTAATTCAGGGTAAAATGACGTTATCTTAATTAAAAATATAGCATCCCCCAAAAAAAGTTTTGCCAAAACGATTAACGCCATCAGTTATTCCTGATGGCGTTAATTGTGCGTCACTGATGTTAGGCTATAGTTACTACTTTATTTACCATAGCAAGCAATATTAAGTGCATCTATTGGTGTTAATCACCTTATTACTTCAAGTGTTTAACGCCCGTCTCTAGCATCTCCATTTGCAACAATGTTTCTTGATCGGTAATTGTTTTCTCTTTTCCATTTATAACTGCTTCATATAAATCATCATATACTCTACCATAATCACCATCTACCGATTTCACCGTTTCTTCATGGA
The DNA here is from genome assembly GCF_000306965.1 of Amphibacillus jilinensis Y1. Lineage (GTDB taxonomy): Bacteria > Bacillota > Bacilli > Bacillales > Amphibacillaceae > Amphibacillus_C > Amphibacillus_C jilinensis. The sequence goes on from NZ_JH976434.1 coordinate 1,065,046, forward strand.
TCGTTCCTTCTTGATCGATAGAGGTCAATACACCATAATGGGCTAACGTATCTACACCAAAGTCGTCATGATCTGGCATGTGGAATAACTTTAAGTGTTCTTCCTGACGGTCTTTTGTTTGTTTTACAAAACAACCCTTCGTACCGTAAACAACAAAACTAGGTCTCGATTTCAGCCTAAAATAACTCGATTTGACTGATACTTTTAATTTACCGTAATATAAGTCTAAATCAAAGTAATCATTCATCCGGCCTGGTCCTAATAATTGTCTTACATCATAGTGAACATGATCTGGCTTGCCAAAATAACTAACGACTTGGTCGAGTGTATGACAGCCGTGTTCATATAAAAATGACGCAGCAGCATTGAAAGAATTGACGGACTCTGGTACATGGGGACGATAGTAATCATAGTGCATCTCCACTTCCAGCAACTCTCCGACTTTCCCCTCTTCAATCACTTTTTGAACGGTTAGAAAATCACTATCAAAACGTCTATTTTGATAGGCTTGAATAATTAAACCCTTCTCCTTAGCCAATGCAAAGATCTCTTTCGCTTGTGCTGAAGTTTCCATAAAGGGCTTCTCAACCAAGCAGTGTTTATCGTGTGCTAAAACTTGCTTCGCGTAATCGTAATGACTATCATATCTGGTGCAAATGACAATAAGTTGTATCTCCTTGTCCTGTAGCAGTTCATCTAAATCCGTTGTATAATGCACATCTTCCACCTTATCCCACTGATCACGCTCAGGACTTCTTCGGTAAATCGTTTTTACTTTAATATGTTCGCGTTGCTGGACAAAAGGAAAATGATACCTGTTCGTGCTTTTTCCATTTCCAATATAACCAATAGTTAGCATTGTGGCCTCCTAAAATATCTTGATCTGTTTTTGTTTCGTTTAAACTTAAAAAAACGTGTCATCAATCACATGATTTCTCCTATTTAACCGTATCAAAAAGCACCTCCTAATGGTGACATCTATCATACTAGGAGGTACTTCTCAATTGTGATTCAACAGGTATTATTTTTAAAAAATATTAATCAATTATTACCCGTATTACATAATTCCTAAGACGTGGAAGACAATACCGACTACGAACAAGCCAAGAATCATCGTAATTGGAGAAACTTTCTTTCTTAACAACCACATACAAAGAAGTGTAATTAATAGCCCTGATAAACCTGGAATAAAGCCATCTAAGTTGTCTTGCAAAGTGGTTACATCATATTGGGACAACGAGAGACCAGCTGCTTGCTGTTCCAGTGCCGTTCTTATGCCTTCCGCTCCAGCAGGTAAGCTATCCCAATCAATATAAGCACCCTCGTCAAGTTGCACTCTTGATACAACAGGGGTAAACGCTACATTTACCCAACGGTTAACAAGTGCACCAAGAACAAACATCCCGAGGATCGATGCACCTTTAGTAACATCTTGAAGCAAGCCGCCAGACATGTCATCAGTAATTTTTGCACCGGCTTTATAGCCAAGTTCTTGTGTATACCATTTGAATCCCATCCGAATAAGATTCCATAAAACGAAATAAAGAATTGGACCAAGTATATTCCCTGTTAAGGCAAGTGAAGCTGCTAATGCGCCGAGAATGGGTCTTACGGTAAACCAAAAAGTTGGATCCCCAATGCCGGCTAATGGACCCATCATACCGACTTTTACCCCTTGGATTGCCGCATCATCAACTGGCACACCACTTGAACGTTCTTCTTCTAACGCTAAAGTTACACCAATTATCGGTGATGCCACATACGGGTGGGTATTAAAGAATTCTAAGTGCCGTTCTAGTGCCGCTGCGCGGTCTTCTTTTGATTTATATAAGCGCTTGATGGCAGGAATCATCGCGTATGCCCAACCACCGTTTTGCATACGTTCATAGTTCCATGAACCTTGAATAAAAGTGGAACGCCACCAAATAGCAATGCGATCTCTTTTTGTTAATTTCATTTCTTGTGCCATGTTATCTCCTCCTCCTTTTAATAGTCTTCTATAATGTCGCCTAACGGATCACCAGTGTTTCCACCACCGCCATTACCTGAACCACCTTGTTTAGACAGTGCCAAATATATAAGGGCAAGAGCTACACCGATACCACCAAAACCTAAAAGGGTAATCGACGGAATCGTTGCTAACACGAAACCAATTGCAAAGAATGGCCAGACTTCTTTTGTTGCCATCATATTAATAACCATCGCAAAACCTACGGCTACAACCATTCCCCCACCAACAGCTAAGCCGTCGGTTAACCAATCTGGCATCGCTTGAAGTAACTCTCGCACTGGACCCGCACCAATCGCCATAATTAGCGCTGCTGGAATCGCAATACGTAACCCTTGTAAAATAATTGCAACAACATGCCAAAATTCAATTGCTCTAATGTTGCCTTCTTTAGCCGCTTTATCCATTAAATGGACCAAAGCTGTTGCGATTGTACGCACAATAATCGTAAGTAATAAACCAGCCACTGCAAGTGGAATAGCAATCGCAATTGCGGCATCCACACCAGCTTCCCCACGACCACTTAAAACAAGAATAATTGCAGACGCAACGGAGGCCAAGGCAGCATCTGGTGCCACAGCAGCTCCGATATTTGCCCATCCTAAAGCAAGTAATTGGAGCGTCCCACCCAAGATAAGGCATGGGATTAAGTTTCCTGTCACCAAACCGATTAATGTACAAGCCAAGATCGGTTGATGGAATTGAAATTCATCTAAAATGCCTTCAATACCAGCTAAAAACGCTATAATTACAACTAATATTATTTGAATAATTGTCAAATCCATAATGATTTATCCTCCTTTTTCATCTAATAATTGGACTACTTTTGTTTATCTAATTCTACTTGTGCTCTTCTAAGAATTTCATCCATATTCCCCTTCGAATCACTTGGTACTTTGCGCACATCGAAGTTCACACCAAACGCTTTTAATTCCTTAAATGTATCAATATCGTCTTGGTCAAATGCCAACACTTTATTCGGTTGAACCTTACCAAGTGAATGTGCCATCGACCCGACATTTATCGTCTCTAATGGAACACCACCTTCTACTGCACGCAGTACATCTTGTGGGTTCTCGAACAGAAGCAAGGCGCGTTGACCACCAAAATGCTGGTCGTCTTTTGCTAATTCAATCATTTTGTCTATCGGAACAACATGGGCCTTTACCCCCGATGGTGCAGCCTGTTGAATTAATTTCTTACGAAGTTCATCTTTCGCTACTGCATCAGATACAACGATAATTCGTGTTGGCAATGTATTTTTCGTCCATGCTGTCGCTACTTGACCATGGAGTAGACGAGAATCAATACGTGCTAACACGTACTCAAATTGACCCGGTCTACCAGTCGTTGAAGGTCCAGCAGCAGCTGTATCTGTCGTAGCTGGCTCTAATTGTTCAGGCTTTACTTTAACTGCTTCTTTAGCTGTACCTATAATTTGTGCAGCAATTTCATGTGCTGTGTCCATCGATAAGCGAGATGCATAAGCCTCGATCAACATCGCTAAATTCATCCCAGCGACGATCGCCCAGCTCTCTTTGTGTGCTTCAATTAAGCTGTTGGCTTGATTGAAAGGGGTTCCACCCCAAAGATCAACTAAGAATAACACTTGATCTTGGTTGTCAAAAGCGGCAATTGCTTGTTCCATTTTTGCTTTTACATCATCAGGTCCTTCACTAGGCTGCAAGGTTACTGCTTTTACATTTTCCTGCTCTCCAAAGATCATCGCTCCAGATTGCAACAGGCCATTAGCAAATTCACCGTGACTTGCAATGATAATCCCTACCATCTTTTTACCTCCCTATTTTTAATATTAATGCTTGGTAAACTCTTTAAAATCCGCCATTCCACAATCAAGGGAAGCGATTTCATTTTCGGTTCAATAATTTAAAAACAAAAAAAAGAGTAAAAAGTAGATTAAATGAAGACATAGGTACACTAGGCCCTTTATCTTTCATTTTAATCAAACTTTTTACTCATGCCTGATCGAATCAGTAACACGCAAAAGTGATTGCGTTCATTATTAAATTATTAAAACGTTATCATTAACTTAAAAAATCTATAAAGAGTTTACACGAAGAATTATAGCACAGCTTGAATACCCTTTCAAGAACATTTTTATTTTAAATTTATCACAATTTGTTAAGAGAACGTATTAAATAATGAAAAATTTATTAAAGGGAAAATACATAGCTTATACAAGCTTTATAAAAGTTATTGCAGTGATTTGAGATAAACATACAACAATTTTCTAATTACTTTTGAAATTTACGCTTAAAGCCACGTTTGATGACATCAAAGAAACCGAGTGATCGGACCATATCATTCGGATCTATATATTCACGCATGGCGCGAAGTACTTTCTTAGGATCTTTAGATGAAAAGGTATAAGTGCCATTACGTTTCGTTTTGATTGCATAGCGTGGAATCCACTTCCCCTTAAATAAAACAGAAGCGATCACACTATCAACTTCTTCCCACGGAATTTGAATGAACTTACGTTTATCTCGCTTGTTGAAAAATTCAAACCCCTTGTCGCCAATCATAATCTGACCATAATCCGACGCCCTTATATGTGAGGTAGCATCAATTACTAAATCGACCTTCGTATTGATTGATTGGACCATTTGATCACTCCTCTTCCCTACTTTATTCACCATTATTATACACGCTTTACTACTTTAAGCAAAAAAAATTAGTATTTTGTTTAACTTCCTGTTCGATAAACTAAGCGTCCTCTTTAACATAAAAGGTGTTGTAAAAATACTTTTTCACTCACGGAAATAAAAGCATTCTAATTTAAGATTTCAGCAGTTTTAGTAAAATTTAGTGCCTGACTTGCGACTTGAAAAGCAGTCAATTAAATATCGACTTAATGTGCCGCTCCCTTTATATCTAGCTATCGTTATCTATCCTCTATTGAAACGTTAGCATAAAATCCATTCAGAAGCACTAACACAGCAGAAAGTGAACTGATTGTGACAAAAACGTTACATTTAAACCCATTTTTATAAATTTATAACGAAAAAGCAGGATATCTAACCTTTTATATCGAATGTTAAATTATTACTTTAATATAGATGAGATTTCATGAGTCAAAAGTTTTTTGATTTTATTCAGCACAGAGCTACTAAAGACCAATTGATAGATCTTTAGAGGCGTCAAAGTCAGAAATACCAAAGACCAGTATCTTTAGAACTATAAATAATAATAATAATTCCATTTTTACGTAAAATTAACAAAATAAATATTTACAAATATAGAAAATACATGTAAACTATACTCAAAGGTGAGTTGAGATAACATAAGGCTATTAAACTCATATTTAATCATAAGATCAACTTGTCTAATTAAAAGCAAAGCAAAATTGATTTCGCAGCTTGAAGGGCTTCGTTTTCATTTCTTTGTCTTGCATTAGGAGGTGATTATGATGAAAAAAGTGACAGTGCGTAGAGCAGTTAAAGTTGAAGCAACAGCTTGGTGGATCGTTTTCTAAGATGATTTCGTGTAAAGAAATAAAAACAAAATTGAGGTTCTTAGTAGCCTCAATTTTGTTTTTATAAGTCATTTTTTTGGAGGCTAAGATGAATAATAAATACAACAATCCTCGTATTAAACCAATTTATCCTTTGTATCGTCTTAACAAAGAAGAGTTCAGAATTGGTGCACAATTAGGAATTACGGCCGAATTTGGAGATCCAGATGGTCACTTATGGGAATTAGCTTCGCGCTTAGATGGAAGAAATCTTGAACATGTGATTAAAGATATGATAGAAACCTTCCCTGAGTTATCACGAAAAGATATTATAGAAGGTATTGATTTATTAAACAATGAAGGATTCTTAGAGGAAACCTTTGACAAGAAAAATGACGAAATTCCACAACGTTATATGGCAAATGTAAATTATTTCAGCAGATATATAGGAACTGACGGTAATCGTTTTGACATACAACGGAAAATGAGCGAAACAACGATTCTACTGTTGGGTCTTGGCGGTGGGGGCTCGAATATACTGACGCTACTATCTGGACTTGGTCCAAAAAAAATTATTATTGTAGATTACGATAAGGTAGAAGAAAGCAACCTTGGGAGACAATTGTTGTATAAAGAGTCTGATATCGGTTCACCTAAATGCCAAGCAGCAGCAAGAGCTATTTCACAAATGAATGCTCAACTGGAAATTGAAGCACATAATGTGATGATTAAATCAGCTGAAGATGTCTTAAGATTTACAGATGGTGTAGACTTAGTCATTTGTGCTATAGATGAACCACCATTTGTTGCCCAACGTATCGTCAATCAAGCCATAATTAAAGCAAATGTACCTTGTGTTTTTGGCGCCTCTCAAGTTAGTCGTGGAAGAGTTTTTACGGTCATACCAGGGAAAACAGGTTGTTTTGATTGTTTAAACCTTCATTACAGTTTAAATGATCCACAATTTATAGAGCAGTTTGTTGCTTTTAGAAATATTAATTTTGACCCGCCTACAATAGCTTATGCACCCGCTATCTATCAATTGACTGCGGCAATTGTAGATGAAGCAGTCAGGCTTATAACAGGATACGCACCACCGAGAAGTCTAAGTACGCAATATGAGGTTAATTTTGAAGATGGCTCTTCATTCACTCATCCATCTTGGAAAAGGTATGCAGATAAGTGTCCAACATGTGGTGAGGGCGATGCCAAGAATTGGGAAATTTTTAGCTATTACGAGACCGCGAACAAGGTGTGACTTCTAATGATGACGGAATATGACCTTAAACCCGTATCTGTTAGACAATTAAAAAATGGCATGTGGATTGTATTAGCAGAAGATACAACTCCACTTGTAGTCGATGAGGCGTTCGCTAGGGCTTTGACCGAGCATGGTGCACTAAGCGCGTATGATGATGCACTATCTATTTTAAAGGATAATGGTTTTTATAAAGAAGTTTCTAGCGAAATAAAATCGCTCCCCAAAGAACCTAGCAGTTTAAATTGGAAAATCAGCATGTATCTGCTTTTTATTATAGGTTTAATGTCTGCGATGGTTGCATTTATATTAACAGCTTTCAATGGCTTATTTACTGGGATCGACATTATGAATGCACCCACTCCTGTCTTTATTACTATACCTTTTATCATTATATTTTCATTAGCAACAACATTGGTTCATGAGTTTATGCATGTCGTATTTGCACGCTCACATCGGTCTATGTTTGGCGGGATCCGTTTGAAATTTCTTCAAGCCAAAGCCTATGTTTCAATGACTCATATTTGGGTTTGGCCTTTGACAGCAAGACTCGCAGCTTTATCAGCTGGATTAGTCTTTGATTTTTTTCTGTTAGCTAGCCTGCTCATTATTCAATTGTTTACAACAAATGGATTATTGGCTACAGCTATTTCTATTCAATGGTTACGAATCACTTGGCAGTTCCGTTTTCATAAAAATTGTGATGGACAGCTTATGGCATTATCGATTTTAGACAACCCAACAGTAGCGATAGAAAAGACTGATCATTCAATTCGTGATGTTCGTATGTGGAGGCGTTTTGAAATAATAGGACATCTTGTTAACCTATTTATTTTTATATACTGGATTTTCCCTTTATTATGGATGTTAACTGCAAACCTATTTAATTTTTTTTCTTAATAAATGTATCAGGACAATATAAATAAGAAATATGGTGAGAACAAGAATGAATAAGCAGAAAACCAGCATAAAAAGCCTAGAAATTAAATCACTATCAAAGTCTTATAAACGTGGTAGTGTAAAAGCTAACCGTGATATTTCAGCTTCCTTTAATCCAAATGAAATTGTAGCAATTATTGGTCATAATGGCGCTGGAAAAACAACACTATTAAATCAAATTATCGGGATTGCCAAACCTGACCAGGGTGACATCACGTTTGAAGGTCAATCTTTTATTGATAACACAAAACTAGCTAGAAACCTTGTGTCGATGATGCCCCAATTCCACGCCCCTTTAGCAGGTGTTACGTTAAGACAGTCCATCTCCTCTGTTCTTTTAATTCGGGGGATTTCAGGGGATCAAAATAAACGCTATGTGAATGCAATTTTAAATGACTTAAAGATTGAACAATGGGCCGATCGTTCAGGAGATAAGCTTTCAGGTGGTTTACAACGTTTAGCTTCATTTGCAATGGCGGTTGTCTGCCCACCCCCGATTATTTTGCTAGATGAGCCCACTAATGATGTTGATCCTGTTAGGAGAAAACTGGTTTGGAGCTATATGAAAAAGCTAGCGAAAAAAGGACATATTGTCATTGTTGTTACACATAATTTATTAGAAGTTGAACAATATGCCGATCGCTTCTTATTATTTGATCATGGACAACTTATTAAAGATGAGGCGACCGGCGAGCAGAACAGACCCTTTGCATTAAATACGCTCACAGTTATTTTAAATGATTGGAATGATGTATCAAACTTACCCAAAGCTATGGATACGCAATATTTAGAAGATGACTTGCAAGTTGTTATTACACTGTCAGCAGAACAAGTTCCTGTTGCGATAGATTGGGTATTAGCCTTAATAAGCGAGCGGAAAATTGTTAATTATAAATTGACTTCAGCATCATTGGAAGTTTCATATGGGGGATTAACAGATGGAAACGAAAAATAATGTAATCTTACACCATGGAGGAGATGGGGTATTATTTAATCTAAAGAAGCTTTGGGGGCTAATTCGCTGGAGTTTAATCAGGCATAAATATTTGTTACCAACATTTAGTATTGTACAAGCAGCGTTTGCTTTAGCTATTGTTTACGGTCTAGCCTTACTAATCCCTGACGAGAGCCAGACTACAGCGATGTATTTATCGTCAGGCGCCATCTCGCTCGGTATTATCGCAGTCGGGTGTGTCTTAGCACCACAAATCGTCAGTACAGCAAAGCAAGAAGGTATTACCAAATATCAACGCACATTGCCAGTCACCCGATCCGCACTGCTGTTTGCTGATATTGCCATATGGTGCGTGGCCTCGTTACCTGGTGTGTTCATGGGATGTCTGGCGGCTATCCTTCGTTTTGATATTACGCTAGACATAACGCTATTAAGCTTCCTAATCATTGTCATTGCTCAACTAACGATGATTTGTATTGGGTTTGCGATTGCTTATGCTTTTCCACCAAATGTAATGGCTCTAGTGACGCAATTAATCATGCTTGGAGGATTGCTTTTTTCTCCAATCACTTACCCTATCGATCGATTACCGGAGTGGACGACTTATATTTATCAATCCATGCCCTTCGTACCGATAACTAATTTATTGCGTTCTACATTGTTTAACTATGGCCTCTTTTCTTTAATCGATCTAGTTGTTGCTATATTATGGGCCATTCTCGGTTTCTCACTATCTCTTTTCGCACTTTCCAGAAGGGAATAATGATCATGACACCTATTACAATTTCTAATCTGCAAAAATTTATTAATGCTAAACCGATTATAAAAGTCGCTAATTTTGATGTAGCAGAAGGTGAAATTTGTGCACTTATCGGGCCGAACGGGGTAGGGAAAACCACTTTACTTAAATGTTTATTAGGTCTAGTTAAACCCGATCAAGGAACGATTAAAATAAATGATACCATTCTTACAGAAACAACACGTCCTGAAATATTAAAGGCGATTGGAACAGTCTTTCAATTTCCACCAAACATTTCTGACATGACCATCTCTGAACTTCTTAATCAACATTTTAATTATCTTAAATTAGACATGCCAGACTCTTATGTACAGCTTTTAAAGGTTACTGAACTAGACGTGCCACTTACAACAAAAGTAGGGAAATTGTCATTAGGTATGAAACGGCGGCTTCAACTGACCATGGCACTTGCTCACCAGCCTAAAATACTAATATTGGATGAGCCTTTTAATGGCCTTGATATTGACGGAATAAATTTAATAAAAAATATCCTAACTGATTTGAGAAAAAAAGATATCTGTATAATGGTCACAAGCCACTCTCTATCAGAACTTGAAGAATTTGTTTCTAGTGTTGTATTTATGCTGAATGGTGAAACTTGTGAAAAACAATACCTTGAGCACATAAAGAAAGAATATGCTGGAGGTCTTCAGGCGTATTATCAAATAAAAAAGGAAGAATTTAAAAATGAAAAAAAATTATAGCTTTGAAGTTTCTCAACTTAAGAAGTATAGATTAGTTATTTTCTCAATAGCTTTTTTTACGCAGCTCTTATTTCTTTATTTTTTCACGATCGTTGGCCGGTTTGATAGCGCTGAATCGGATGATATACTGAGGAATTACATAAGCCTATCAGGCTTAGCTTCTACGATTTCGATGTGTATGCTCGTTGTTTACGGAACGGTTATTGTCAATCGGTTTCTTGTAAAAAATTATATTGGTGAAAATAAAGCAAGATTATACGCATATCCAGTCGGACGTTCACAACTATTCCATACTAAAGTCACAGCTTTTCTCAGTACATTTTTTATCTTTCAATTGTTAGGCATAAGTCTATCTAATATTCTGTTTCTAATCACAGAAACACTATTCCCGATCCTTGATACTGCACAACCGGCTGTAGTGTATCTCGTTGAATTTTTTGTCACTGCAATCGCAACGGTCGTACTTACTATTTCGATCATCTTTCTTTCAAGTATTGTCGGCATTCATTTAAATTCCACCGTAGCCACTATGGTTACAGGCATCATCTTGATTGTTATCTTTGGAAATATCCTAGCAATGGCGTTTGTCAGTAATTTACTTATTACCTTAAGCTCTGCAATTTTAATTGCAGTTATCACTGGTATTGCGATCAAAATAACCGGATCGAAAATTGATAAAGAAGATGTGCTTACACGGTAAGGCGTACGTTTAAAGGCCCTTCCCCTTTATGTTTGTACAGGGAAAAGAGGGACTTGGGACTTAAGAGTCAGGTGCCCTCTTTTATGTTGCCTATATCATCTACAACAAATACCTCTGCGCAAATGATTATAGTAGCTTTGATCGGTGAGCAAGATAATACAGGCTTAATAGAATAACAGACTTATTCCCATTAAAATAAGGATACTCACCATTAATTGGCAAGCATCCTTAGTTGGCAACTATTTAATCCAATCTAGCAAACTGTTCAGGACGGTTCCGCTGATCAAAAAGCCATTGGATTTGTGAAGCTGTATTACGACCTACCGACAATGGTGGACACTCTGTCTCTGCAAAGAAATCAACGTCCTTTGTTTCAATGCCGGTCTTTTCAGCACCACCAATTATTTTACACTCGATAAATAATTTATAGACATGATATGGAGAGGCAGGATGCGGGTGACACTTTTTATCAAGAACACCTAACAATTTAACGGCTTCGACTTCAAAGCCTGCTTCCTCTTCTACCTCTTTGACAGCTACCTCACTAGGTGTTAGACCAATATCGCCCCAGCCACCGGGGAGGGCCCAATGTCCATCTGTCACTTCCTGTACCATCAATAGCTTTTCATTTTGAAAAATAACCGCACGAATATCAACCTTTGGGGTGGCATAGCCTGTCTCGTTAGCAAATAAATCCTTAATTATTGTCTGATCAACTTCCGTGTAATGATTCATGATCTCAATACTCATGTCTCTAATTTGCTCAAATCGCTCAATGTCGTACACATCCTTTGAGTAGGTCAAGCCTGCTTGAGCAATGGCTTGAAGCTGTTTTGCCCATTCTAACCACTTCTCTTCCATCTCTTCACCACCAATTTTAGTATATCGTTCGCATAGACCACTATTAGTTATAGTCATGCCTTATTTTAGTGTGCCATAGACCGACACCGAATGCGAATCATAGCTTAAAAATCTTAGGCATGGGCGTAATATCAGTAGGAAATATGCGAACGGTTTTATATGGATAGGGAACAGATACACAGGAGTTTCCATGGCAAGGATGACACCCTCGAGCTAGCAACCTAAATACGAAAGACTAGCTTTCTAGGTAGGCTAGTCTTTGTTCAGATTTCAAATATACTTATTTTTATCATCAGCTTGTAAAAACCCCTTATTTTTCAAAAAGGCATCCATGTGAGGGCGTTTGCGCGCTTCTGTATAGGCTGCCATTAGCGCTGTCCACGATGTATGGCGCGCCCCATTCTTCCGCATGTGATAATACTGCTCCATTTCTTGATCATATTGCTCGATTTCGTTGATGTGATTTGCATTGTAGCCTTCATAATGGACGACAGCTGCTTGAGGTAGTCTTGGTTTTTGTCCAACCAATTGATCTGGGTGTCCCACTGTAAGACCAACAAGAGGAAAGACAAAATCCGGTAGTTCTAACAGAGCGCTCACTTGATCAGGATGATTACGAATACCACCGATCATAACCCCACCTAGACCTAGTGACTCCGCAGCAAGTTGCATATTCTGCGCAACTAGAGCAGCATCGACAGCTCCAACAAGTAATTGTTCTGCTCCCCCTACATCAAAGTTCATTTGCTGTTTTTCACTTGCATATTTCTGACGAGTATAGTCAACACAAATGACAAAAAACACCGGACACTGCTCAACCCAGCTTTGGCCTCCAGTTAGCTCAGCTAGTATACGCTTCTTCTCACGATCCTTAATCACAATAACCGTATAGGACTGCACATGATTTGAGGTCGAAGCCCATCTTGCCGCCCGGGTAATTGCCTCAATCTGCTGATCTGAAACAGCTTGATCCGTATAAGAACGAATCGATCGATGGGCTTCCATTTGCTTAATCACTTCATTCATTTATCATCACTCCTTTTGCTTTTGCAACGCTACTATTAGCGTACTTCATATCAGCTAAAATGCAAGCAGCAAGCATTCGGATTGGCATGTTTGCTGCTCAATTTCATCATTAGTCATCTTTGCACTAACCATGATTTTGATGGTATTGGCATTGCACTGGAATGTCCATCTATGAATTAGCAGATTATTTTAATATAACAACTCCAAAAAGCAGTATCAACCACTGTTAGGTCGTACTGCTCTTTGGTCATTATACGCTCTTTTCACTGTAAATAATTTGATGAATATGGTATAATACGACTTACATGAGTTGGAACAGCTTTGATTTCTCTACAACAATTTCTTTGATTCTATTATTGGCAGGTAATAGAAGCTTTCGTAATGACGTTAATGGTGTTGCTGTAGAAAAGGTTTGATTGACTTCTTCGATGTATGATTTATTCAATTCTGTTCCAACGTTTACTTTTTTCATCCCTTGTGTGACACAGTTTCGCATATCCTCGTCTGATACACCAGTTCCGCCATGCAAAACGAGCCCAACATCCCGAAGGTTAGTAGCGAGTTCTGTTAAGAGATCGAAATTGATTTTAGCCTTTGATTTGTATTGACCATGAGTCGTTCCGATCGCTACCGCTATTGCGTCTACCTTCGTTTCCTTAACGAATCGATACGCATCTGCTGGATCGGTGTAAATAGCGTCCTCTTCAGCTACAACCAAGCCATCTTCTGCACCACCAATCGTCCCGACTTCACCTTCAACTGACACCCGTTTCGATTTTGCATAGTCCGTGACCTTCTTTGTGTTTTTAATATTCTCTTCTAGCTCTAAACTGGAACCATCATACATGACCGAGGTATACCCAGCATCAATTGCTTCCTTTAAAAAGTCGATTGATTTACAATGGTCCATGTGTAGACAGGCATTGATCCCGAACCGTTCGACTAATGTACGCATACTTGAAACGAGCAGATCCAAGCCAATATATTCAGCCGTCCCCGGAGATGTTTGAATAATAATGGGTGCATCGAGCTCCTTTGCTCCTTCTAGCATGGCTGGCAGCATCTCCAAGCAATGAACATTGAATGAACCTATAGCCCGTTTTCCTTCATTTTCTTTAAACAACTGATCTAAACTTTTTAACATGATTGTATCCCCTCTCACATGTTTCCTCTAATTGTATCTTTCGTTAATTTCATTAACTCATCTGACTTCTGCAAGTAATATTGCACACCATCACGATCATTCTCACTTGAAGCTTGTTTCCGTTTAATGTTGTATAATTTAACCAAGTCAGTAAAAGCCTTACCCATCACCTTATTTTGCTCAATGCTTTGCTCATAATAGCGAATGGACTGATCGTAATCCTCTAGCTCGAAATAGAGACTGCCTAACCTATTGAACAAAGGAACGTGATCTTCATCATTGTTACTTGCTAGCTTATTTTGGCAGATTTCAATTTCCTCTAAAAGATCCTCTTTTTTCACCATTTGTTGCTCCTCTGTCTTTGGCTGCTGCTCTTGCTTTTTCCGTTTAAAAAAAGCCATTTACTCCCTCCTTTACTATCCGAATAAACTCATAATGGGTTGGATGATCCATTCAAATAACAAACCTGCTGTTACCGTATCAACATCGGTTGCAGTCGTATTAACAAAACCTAGACCATTAAAGCTAGGAACAAGCAATGCGGGTAGCAACGTGATGAAAAAGCCATGCGCAATCCCCCCTATTAGTACTCCACGCCGACCTCCTACCGCGTTCATGAAAATACCTGCTGTTCCACCAGCAAAGAAATTTGTCAACATACCGGGTAAAATCATTGCCAACCCAAACCACGGCAGAACAAACATGGCAATAACCGTTCCGATTGTTGTTGTCACGAAACCAGCCGTTACAGCGTTTGGTGCATATGGAAAGAGGACCGGGCAGTCTAAAGCAGGTTTGGCATCAGGGACAACCTTAAGCGCAATCCCTCTAAAAGCAGGTACAATCTCGCCTAATAACAGACGAACACCAGAAAGTAACACATAGACACCGACAACGAATTGAACAGCCTGCAAGAAAGCATATACGATGTAATTAACATCACCAGACAAAGCCGTGCCAAACTCTGATCCGGCGAAAGCAGCTGTGATGACATATAAAGGCATCATGACGATCGCAACGGAAAGATACGTATCAGATAGAAAGCCCAACCCCTTTGGAAATTTAATATTTTCTGTGGAATCTGAACCCTTACCGACTACTTTCGCTATACCCGCTGCAAACAAATAACCAATTGTACAGAAATGACCTAAGGCAATATCATCACCACCGGTAATTTTTTTGACGATCGGCTGTGCAATGGCAGGCATCGCTACTGCAAAGATACCGCCGACAAGTCCACCAACTAGAATAAGTCCTATTCCTCTAAAACCAGCCGCACTTCCAAAAACAGTAGTGATGGTCGCCATCCATAAAAGCGCTTGTCCAGTTAAGAAGATATATTTCCATTTAGTCAGCCTCGCCAATAATATGTTAAAGATGAAGATAGCTAGAAAGGTCAGTGCAATTTGATTAGCTAACCCTAACTCATTCATTGCCTGGCCATTAATTGCCTCAATTGAAGGAACAATTCCCTCCATGCCGAACCCTTCTGAGAAGATCTCTCCAAAATAAAGCAACGAGCCAACGATAATGGATGATCCAGCCGACAGCACGAGAAAACCAAGCATCGTTTTAAAGCTTCCAGACATTACCTCTCCAAAAGGCTTTCGTTGCAATAAGAGTCCAGCAAAAGCAATTAATGCAATCGTGATTGAAGCCTGTGTCAAGATACTATTAATAATAAAATCAATAAATCCCATTCCACTACCTCCTTATTTATAGTGCTCCTTTAGCCTTTAAAACCGGGACGAGCTTTTCTTCAATTTCCGCTTTATCCACTAGACGTTCCAGGAAAATCAGATCCATTGGCAAATCATAACGTTGAAATTGTGATTCAAAATTTTTGCCCGAAATAATAATGTCGGCTCTCGTTCCAGCTGCTGACGAAATATCTGAATGATCTAAATCGGCTTTCACACCGATATCTTGCAGGACGCTTTCTACACTCATCTGACAGGCAAAGCTACTCCCTAAGCCTGCTCCGCAGACAACTAATATTTTCAACACATTCTCACCTCCCTTCCATGATCACCTTATGATTATATTCAGCTACTTCAACCGTCTGTGGGTGAAGGGTGTTTAGTGAGGCTTTTAAATCCTGATAGGCTTTCGCTATAACTTGATCATTTGTCACGCCGATCATTTGACCAAATTGTTCCTCCATCATACATTGCACGGCCTTTGCCCCCATCTTGACAGCTAAAGAAGCATCTCTGAAAGATGGCCGACCAGCTCGGATATAAAAGCCGGCGATTGTTTTTCTTACCCGAATACCAGTTGCCTCTTCTATTGCATTTGCAATATCAAAAGACACACCCTGTTGTCCCGCTTTATAGTCCTTTTTCTCATAGGCAGATTCAGAGCAAACAATAATTAAGGATTTTTGATTGACAAGCTTTTGCTTCACGACACGGGTAATGTCACTCAATTTTGTTGAATATTCCGGGATAATAGCTAAATCTGCCGCCCCAGCAATGGTGCTTTCTAGTGCCAGATTACCTGATGATCCTCCCAGTACCTCAACTAAAAAAATTCTACCTGGCATGTTAGCCGCGGTATCATGAAACCCATATAATAGATCAAGCAATTTGTTAAGCGCGGTGTCATAGCCAATGCTATGCTCGCTGCCTATGACATCGTTATCGACTGTCATCGGAATAAACAAAGTGTCCATCCCTTCTTCATACAAAAGCTCAGCTGCTTTTTGCGAACCATTGCCACCGCATACAATTAAACATGAAAAGCCGGCTGACTGAAGCTTATTCTTGAGTTTATTTCTTCCTTCTGTTGTGTAGGGGAGATCACTTCTGCCCGTTTGTACATAGTGCACGCCCCCAAGTGCCTGATGCTGAATAACCGCTTTGGTAAGTAAAATCGGCTCACCTGTCAGAATGCCTTGGTAGCCACCATTAAAGCCATACAGGTTAATATCCGGATGCTCAGCGATGATATTAATGGCGGCATTTACACCTGCTCCATCCCCTCCACTGGTAATTAAAGCAACCTTTTTCATGGCTGTTCCTCCCTTATTAAATAATTTAGATCAGCTAGTGAATTTATTTGTGAAATTTGATCGATAAGTCCTTTCTCAACAATCTTAACGATGACTTTAATAATATTGAGGTGCTTCTCACTATCAGTCGCAGAGAAACTGATCATTACTTTAACGGGTTCTTGCGTATCTTTAAAAAACACAGGCGTCTTCAACGTGATGAGGCTCATCCCTACTTTTAGCGCCCCATTCTCTGGTCGCGTATGAGGAATGGCTATGCCTGGTGATAACACAATATATGGACCAAACTCATTTACATTGTTAACTACCGCTGTTGCATAATGCTCATTGACACATCCATTCTTCTTCAGCAATGCCACACCTTTGTATATGGCGTCCTCCCAATCTCTCGCTTCCACATTAAATGCAACATTTTCTTCGGTAAAATAGATTTCTTTCATAAACTCTTCTCCTTATACTTACTTAGGTTTCTTATGAAATCATCATAGGAATACGTCGATATTAATTTTGTAATCCCCAACTCTTCTATTAAAAAGAGATACAACTGTCTAAATAACGTCTCCCAAGTTTTCTGCTGATGTTTAGGTACACTTAAAACAATAACAACCTGAACTTTTTCTCGATCCCATCTGATTGGCTTTGCTAATACACACACCGCAATGCTAGACGCTGTCATACTGTTATCAAGCGGATGGGGAATAGCAAGTAGGTTGCCAAGCTCTGTTGAAGCCATCACTTCTCGCTCATAGATCGATTGCTTTGTATACGAATCAATGTAACCTTTTGCAGTCATTAAATCTGTTAAATAATGTAATACATCAGTTTTTGAAGACAGCTGTACATCTTTTATAAATAAGTCCTTTTTGAAAATAGAATGAAAATGAATGACTTTTGAATCATGCTTATCCCGAAAAATACTTTGCTTGAGTGCTCTTAGATCATGAGAGCTCAACACAGGGCTAATCGTGAGAATTTTATCGGATTCAATTGCGATAGGCACCGTCGTTACAATCATATCTACCTGATTAATCAGGTTCGCTTGAAATTCATTGAGACTTATCGTTTCTACCACACTCACCTGATCCCCATAGTGACTTAACAGCTTCTCTCTAATCAGAGAGGCCGTGGCTACTCCTGATCCACACACGATAATGATCTTTTTTACATCCTGCTTGTTTAACCCTTTTTGCTCTAAAGCAACGCCAAAATGAATCGCTAAAAACCCTATTTCATTTTCATCAACATTTAGCCCCGTTAGCTCGCTAATTTTGTTACTTGCAATAGCTGCAAGCTGAAAAGCCAATGGATAGTTGTTCTTAATACTGCTTAAAACATCATTCCGGCTGTTCATTTGGTATTCAATTCGCTTTAGTGCCACACTAAGGTGAACGATCAAGCCATCGATCAGTTTTGAGTCATTATACAAATGAAGTGACGTCTTTCTTTCTATTTCACCAAAAACCTCATTGAGTATGTCTGCTATTTTACTGTATTCCTCCTTCACAATATCCTTCATGTGGAGCCTGCTACTAGCAAGCAGGTGCTGCGTCAGATAGAAAATCTCACTTTCAATATCAATCGCCAAGACTTCCTTTATATGATCAACCATTTCGCGAGCAACTTTATACTCTTTTGTCTTCATCAAATTCTCGGTGACATGCACATGATAGTCAGACAATCTATTCTTCATAGCTCTTCTTATTGTAATTTCAATGTGAATAATTAAGTTTTCTAAGGCTACATCCGTTAATTGCAATTGGTGACGCAGGAGAATGCATAGCGTCAGATCCTTGAGGCGTTTTATTTCATTGTCAGGAAAAATATCATTATAGACCCCAATACTTTGATGATTGAAAAGGTATTGGGAAATACAGAACCTAATTTTGTCTTCACTACCCGTTACTTTAATGCCCGTTAATCGATCGGTGATGAGCACTAAATCATATGCGGCTATTTTTGCTTTAATTGAAGTTAAGTAGCTCTTCAAAGCCGAAAGACTAATAAACAGTTCTTCTGCCAATTCCTCCTGATAGATACTGGTATCTGTTAAACAATTCATCAGTATTTTCTTTATAATCTGTTCCTCTATCTCATTTTCAGATCTGACGCCTGTCATAATCTTGTGGTTTTTAATTAGTGATAAGTGACGACTATATAATTGGTGGAAAATATCACCCTCCCGTATCTCCAACTCATAACCCTTTCCTTTATAAGCTATGATTTCTGCGCCATATTTGGAGATCGTTGCATTTAACTTCTTAACATCATTCCTAATTGTCCGCGGCGTAACACCTAACAACAGGGCTAGGCTTTTTCCCGTTTGCAGCTCCTTACTGTTACGTAACAAATGAAGAATTTCTACTTCTCTTTTCGTTAGTAGCTCCATTTTCCATTTGCTCCTTTCTATTTATAGTATAAGAAAGCACTTACATTTTATTAAGCTGGATTTTTTCCTATGAAGCGGAAACCCTACCACAACTAATTATACGCTAATTAGCAAATACGACGATAACCAGAGATCATCACCGTTAACAAATGATGTTATGCATAAACCTTTACAAGTCAGGGAAATTCATTTACCATAATCACCATAAAATGAATAGCGAAAATTGCACTAGGGGTGCCGTACAAGATGGCTGAGAGGAACAATTATGTTCTAACCCTTTGGACCTGATCTAGATCATACTAGCGTGGGGAAGTGCAGTCGAACAGGTCTATAACTAAAAGGATAAATTCGACTGCATGCCCATGGGCGTGCAGTTTTTTTGCATTTAAGGAGGCAACCGTTATGAACAAGTTTATTTGTGGAAGTAACCGAATCGCAGGGTGTAGCTTTTCAATCCATCCCATGCGTGATGACTTTATTGAGATTATTATGGGTGCACTGAAAAATGTCGATACCTCGAAGGTTTGGATGCAGACCGATGAGGTGACCACCTTAGTGAGAGGAAGAATTCCACATGTTTTCGATGTGACTAAGGCGATTTTTCTCCATGCCGCAAAAACAGGAGCTCACGTCGCATTTGAAGCTACCTATTCAGTCGGCTGTACTGGCGATACGGCTGGTGATGTCTATATGGCAGAAGATGACAACGTGCTGAACAAGAAAAACGTTGACGTCATCAAACAAGAAGCAGCGACTAAATTCGCTTTATATCCATTAGGCGGTGGTGATTACATGGAGCAAATCTATACGCAAATTGAAGCGATGAAACAACATGGCGTTGAGGTTAGCGGGACCCATTATGCCACTCGGCTAGACGGTGAAGTTGTTAATATCTTTAATGGATTAGAGAAGGTGTTTATTGATATGGAAGAAAGCGGATCTTCACATACAGTGATGACAGTGTCAATGTCAGCAAATAGTCCTTCAGCAAAAAATTGAAACAGGAATGAATGACCGTAGTAACCATCCCTTCATGTTTAGCTCGTATAGCGCAGGGGTAAGACTGTAAGTTATCCCTGCCTATAAACTTATAACGCGTTTTCAATGCTGTTCAAGATAGGTAACAAACAAAAAGATGCATAGTCATTTTTATCTCCACCACTTAACGCTTTGTTCACTTTTTTCCATTGTATGTATTAAATCCTTTTCCACAATGGATTTTTCCATTTGCGTTTCGAAAATAACAACAGAAAACTGATACCAAACAGACATATACTTAGCTAATAAGTAAGCACAACTATGGAAAAAATAACTTTGTTTTTTCTAAATGTAGCAAAAGTATCTATAATTTCTCTAAAACCATAAAGAAAGCGCTTTAGTTTCCGATATATATTATGTGAACATGATTGTGAAGCGACAAACTTTCACTAATTGACAGCTAATCATCAGCTGAACAAAAGATAGGGTGGGGAATATGAAAAATATCTTTAAACGAACAAAAAAACTTAGTAACAAAAGGGCTAGACAGAAGAGGAGGAGAGGAAGTTTAAATAATATCCAATTAACATGGAAGTACGCATCCGTATTTAGTTTTATTATTTTATTATTCTTCTTATCATCGATGTTTGTATTTCTGACGTTAAGAAATGTGCAAAATGACTTAAAAAATCAGGAACAAAGTGTTGATCGCTCTATTATGCTGTCACAAATGAATTATCTTTTTGAGGAGAAATATAGCATTGTCATGCAATCATTAGCGGAACCTACTGAAGAACTAGCACTTTCTTTCGCCGAAAACGAAAGCGCTTTCGATGAAATGTTGGATACGGTTGAACCTCATTTTAATACTGAGGAAATGAACAACCTATTAGATATCATAAGAACCCATAGTGAGGAACTAAACCATATGTTTCACGACCTTGAACAGCCCCTTTTAGGTCAACAAGAAAATGTTGATAATCAATTTAGGTATTTTCGAAGGGTGATAGCATCAGCAGAGAGTCTAAGAAATCGGACTAATTTCGCCTTAGACCAGTTACTTCTTAATGTGAATAACGAACGTCAACAGGCAGTAAGTGCTACCAACGATAGTTTGCAATCTTCTTCTAATACATTAGTTCTGTCCTTTATATTGTCTCTGGTCCTTGCCATAATCATGTTATTAATCATTCATTTAGGTATCAAAAAAAGACTATCAAAAATAATTGAATTTAGTAAGCAATTAACATCTGGAAATTTACATATCACTAATATCGAGGATGTTGGAAAAGATGAGTTAGGCACCATCTCCAACACATTAAATGACATGAAAAATAGGCTATTAGAGACCATGAGCCAAATTTCGACCGTTTCTGAAACCGTTGGGGAGAAAACTGAGTTTCTATCTAAGTTCACTGAAAGAATAAGAGAAGGCAGTAATAGTGTGTTTGTTAATATGCAACACTTAATGGCTGGAATGGAGGAGCAATCTAGCACGCTAACCGGTGTTTCTGATTCCGTTAAAGACTTTACTGGCTATTTAGGTGAAATCAACAAAAGCAGCCAGACAATGAATGATTCTGCTTCCTTCATTCAGGAAATAACATATAAAGGCAATGAAAAAATGAATAGCTCGAAGAAAACGATTCGTCTATTAAGTCAAACAGTGACAGAATCAAATGAAAAAATTCTTTTACTTCACGAGAGGACAGATCAGATTACTCGATTCATACAAGTCATTAAAGAAATTGCCGAACAAACCAATTTATTAGCCTTGAATGCTTCCATTGAAGCGGCTAGGGCAGGTGAATATGGAAAAGGTTTTGCCGTTGTAGCTTCAGAAATACGAAAACTATCTGACCAGGTAGAGGAATCCGTTACACAAATTGCCCATATTGTCTCTAGTATAAACGATGAAACGAAGCGTGTGACAGAGACGTTGGAAAAAGGAAAATCAGAAGCAAAGGAAAGTGTTGCATCAATAAATGATTCCGGAGAATACTTTAGTGAAATATACAGTAATATTCATGAGATGACGGAAAAGGTGAAGGCTAATTCTGAATCTATCAACGAAATGGCTACTAAAAACGCCATGATACAAACGGCGATTCATGAAACAGCAGCAACTTCTGAAAGTGCAGTATTTAATGTAGAAGAAGTCACCTTAACAATAGAAAACCAGCAAAAACAAGTAGATGACTTAACTACAAAAACACAGGAGTTAAAGTCCATTACAACTCAACTGAATGCATTTGTGAAAAAATATTAAAATATAAATAGCAAACCACTTATTTAAATAACACCCAAACGTGAGTTAACACATGTTTGGGTGTCTGTATTCAGGGATAGCCTATGTATGCCATAAGTCAGAGAAATGGAGCTTACTTGCCGGTTCTGACTTATTTATATATCTATCACAGCTTACCGTCCCTAGAACGCCATTGATTGAAGGCTCGTTTTATGATCCCTTCCATTTTTTACAGGACTCTCTTTTGATCAGCGTTGCATTTTCCTTTTCTACAATCCCACGTTGTTGCTCTTGTTCTATTGATTCAATAAGAAGTGTTGTTGCTCTTTTAGCCATTTCAGAAAACGAGATGTCAATGGTTGTTAACGGTGGATTTAGATAAGGTGAAAAAAAAGAATTATCAAATCCAATAATTGATACATCTTCAGGAATACGTAACCCTAACTCAGTTATGGCTCTATATGCACCAACTACCATCGTATCATTACTTACAAAAATAGCTGTTGGCGGGTTAGCCGTTCTAAAAAAATACTTTATCCCATCGTAACCACTATTCTCTGTAAAATCACCTTGATAAATCATCTTGTCTGTCATCTCTATCCCATGTTGCATTAGCGTTGTTTCATAACCTGCTAATCTTTCTTGCGCAGACAATTTATTTAAATTTCCCGTAATAATACCAATAGAACGATGACCAAGTTCTAGTAAATAGGACACCGCCTTTACACTGCCCTCATAGTTATCTGCATTAATATATATCGCATTATGATTAGCGTTATTCACTTCACTCGTATCAATCATAGCAATCAAATGGTTTTGTTCAATGAGACTAAAGATAAGTTCATTTTCCGCTTCTTGTGTTCCTACAAAAATAGCTCCATCAATTAGCTTTTGTTGAAAAATACTTTGAACCTTTCTTAAATCATCTTTTGTATATGAAATTGAGACAAGGACGTAATGATCCATTTTATTCGCCTGGTCGATCACTGCGTTAACAATCGGAGAAAAAAAAGGATTATCATGTATTAATGTATGCTCTGATACTTTTATATGATGACCTTCCTCATTATCTTTTACATCTAATAAAATGAGGGCAATCATTTTATTTTTCACTCCAGCTAACTTTCGCGCTGAGGCATTGGGCGCATAATTATATTCTTCAATTGCTTTCCAAACCTTATCTCTTGTTGTTTGGGGTATATCTGGATAATTATTTATAACTCTTGATATCGTACTTCTGGATAACCCTAAAAGTTTAGCTAAATCCTCACTACGCATAAAGTCTCCACCTATTAAATGATATTTATACTATTATATCAGAAAACGCAGAACGTTATATGTTTGAATTTTTATTATCTTTCCTCTCATAGAAAGCGGCTGTCTCTTGGGCATCGTAGCCTTTTCGACAACCGCTTTTATACCACAATCCACCTATTACTTAAAGGTCGGAGTGCTTTTGCTTTGTACAACTTTGCTTTTATTCGAAACGCTTTCGATAAGATACCACCGCGAAGCAAACCGCCCCAACAAGTAAAGTTAGGAATCCAATTAACAGCATGGTATGGATGTTTGTTGCTGTACTTGGAAGTTTTTCTCCATCTCTATCATCCTCTTCACGATCTTCATCTTCTAAATGGTCTTGATCTTCGCTTTCATCTGGATCTGTTATTGGACTTTGATCTTCGTCTGGATCTGTTTCTGGTATGACTATTTCTGGATCGTCTAATTCTGAAAGTGGTGTATACCTCACCCAATCGTATTCTGCAACTAACGGAATATCGTCATCATCGAATGCTCCTGTCCAGTCATCAACACCAATTCCAGGCCATAGATTCATCATGATTTTTTGTGGTGTTTGTGGAATGTTTTCTGTTGCTGTGTAAACAGCTTCACCGTTTACATACCATGTAATAGAGTCTTCTCGCCAATCAAATCCATATGTGTTAAATGATTGAGATGCATCAAAGCCTAAATCATGATAATACTCATTACCGCCGACACCATCAGTGAAATAGTTGAATTGTATTCTTGTTGTATCCTTACCTAAAAATTCGATATCAATTTCATCCCAAGGATCATTGTCCCAATCCCATTCACCTGTGTACGTAAAGAAAGATGAGACAGTTCCCTCTGACGCTACAGGCCTCATACTTACTTCGTAAAAACCATAGTGATAGAAATCATTTGTACGGAGTTCACCAGACTTATATGGTATACCCGTTTCCGAAGCGTTCTCGTCATGATCAAGCGTTAATTGCATTTTATCATCATCGAACGTTACTTGTTCAGGATACCACGTTGTATTAAACATATCCCCGTTTGTCCAAACGCCTGCCATTGACCATCTTTCTTCATCATGGAAATGAAATTCTTCAAAGAACGACTCACCCATTGGTCTCTCTGCCGGCGTATCTGGATCTTCATTGTCTGGATCGTCTGGATCTGGATCTTCATTACCCGGATCATCTAAGTCCGGATCCCCAACCTCGACCTTTCTGACAATAACATTGTCAATAAATATATCATGTTCTTCATCAGGAGTTAGCCCATCCGCATCTTTTCCTAAAGCAAAACCAAACTTAGCTATAGGGTCAGATGGTTCTGTCATTTCAAAAGAATAATTAAACGTTTGCAATTGATCGGTTAGCGATGCGGTTTCATCAAAGTATTCAGTCCATACATCATCTTCTTCACCGTTGCGTTGAATTTGAACACGTAATGGTCGGTCCACTGTTGATCTTGCATCAAAAGAAACCTCATAAGTAGCACCTTGTTCCATTTCAATCCCGTGTTGGAATAATTGAATATTCCAATCCGATTCACCACTATTAGTAATAGAAACTTTAGCTTGTCCATCCTCTTCAGAGAAAGTTGCTTCTCCTGGACTATAGGCTTCTCTTCTCCAACCTGATAAAGAATCGAAGGTACCGTTTTCTAGAAGATTCTCTGATTCTATATCTAATTGAAGTCTCTCTAAAAATACATTGTCAATGTAAACATCATTGTTATTTCCACCCATGTTAAATTGAAGCATAGCATTATTATCATGTTCAGCTTCCATAGTAAATTGTACAGTATACTTTTCTGTATCTGTTGTTAAGCCAATTGTTTCTTCATAAACAACGTCAGCATGTGAGTTTGTAAAAGCGACTTGAATATCTCTCTCAGCTTCTGAACTTGCCTCAAAAGTTAATTCGTATATTCTGCCATTCTCTAACCTAAAATCACTTTGTGTTAACTGGACAGCATTTACATTAGCGCCACCATTGGTAATTAATGCGTCGAATCTACGTTCATTTATTGCACTTCCAATATAATAAGTGGCATCCGCCGTTGCATCGGTATGGAATTCCCAGAATCCCATTCTCCCTTCCCCTTGATCAAACGTACCATTATAAATGTAATTTCCAGTTGGAAGGGGACCTCTTATCGTATCAGCAGGGTCTGGTTCAGCAATTTTCTCTAATTTAACATCTGTAAGTGAAACATTGCTATCGTCTAATCCCATATTAAATTCATATCTTGCTTTTACATCCGTTAAGTCTTCCATCTTAAACTCAAATTGATAATCTTCCCAAGAAGTAGAAAGAGTAAAGGGCTCTTTTCCGGCATAATCAGCCCAACCAGCATCGCCATCTCCCCCTATTTTTACTTTTAACGGCCTTTCATTCTCCGCTTTTGCACGAAAAGAAGCTCTATACATTGCACCTTCTACGAGATGTATTGGGGATTGAAGCACCTGAATACCGTGTTCGACCGTTCCACCTGATTCGATTTGAACATCTAACACACCGTCATTAACTTCAAGGGTAGCATCACCGCCATCAGCTTGTAGAAATGTCCAATAATCTGTATGCGGCACACCCTCTATTCCATCGATTTCAGGATCATTACTGCCAAAGTTCCCATTATATACGTAGTTCCCATCTTCTAAAGGTGCTCTTCCTTCACCTGCTTCCGCACTTTCAGGCTTTTCATGGACTGGATATTCATCTTTCTCGTAGAACCTTACATAATCAACAGCCATTTGTTGTGGAAATACAGTTGTTTCATCAGGATTTCCAGGCCATCCACCACCAACAGAAATATTTAAAATTAACATAAATGGTTGATCGAAAGGAGCAGGGTAAGTGTAGTCATCTGCATGATCAGGATGTTTAGTGAACCAATCATTTGCCGTGTGATAATGAACATCATTGACATACCACCTTATTTCTCCAGGTTCCCATTCTATACTAAACACATGATAATCTTCAGCAAAGGTCGTACCATCTTCCAATCTATATGTCCCTTCTATTGAGCGATGTGGTGCACCGAAGTGGACAGCCCCATGAACCGTATCAGGTTCATGACCTAACAACTCCATAATATCAATTTCTCCACTTACTGGCCACGTTCCATAGAATGGCTCATCATTTGGCATCATCCAAATTGCTGGCCACATGCCTTGTCCCTCTGGTAATTTGGCTCTTACATCCACTCTACCATAAGTCAATGTTTGCTTATCTTGGGTCCATAGCTTAGAAGAAGAGTAATGATATACTTGACCATCTTCCTCTGTAATATCTTCTTCTCTAGCCTCAATAATTAAAGAACCATCTTCAACCCATGCATTATCCTCTGTATATGATTGTATTTCATCATTCCATCTCCCATTTGTTGGTTCATCAAAGCTCCAATTATCCATATTTATTTCGTCACCATCAAATTCGTCTGACCACGTTAACTTCCAACCATCTGATTCTGGATCTGAGCTTCTGTCAACATTTGAACTACCTTCTGCGAAAACACTACCTATACCTAAATAACTAAAGTTGGAACTAACTAGAATTACTGCGATTAAAACAATCAATGCCTTCCTAAACTTCATACTAAATAACCTCCATTTTTTTATGAATAGTGTTGTAAATGTAACGACGTATCACCCTCCTAAAAGTAGCTGATAGCGA
The DNA here is from genome assembly GCF_000306965.1 of Amphibacillus jilinensis Y1. Lineage (GTDB taxonomy): Bacteria > Bacillota > Bacilli > Bacillales > Amphibacillaceae > Amphibacillus_C > Amphibacillus_C jilinensis. The sequence goes on from NZ_JH976434.1 coordinate 1,092,489, forward strand.
TTGTGAAGTGAGATAATGTAAAATACTGCGATTAATTCCTTCTCTTTCATCACCACTTACTAGCACTCAAACTAACGCGCGTTAGTAAGTGATTAAAAAAAATAGATTTCACCATCATATACCTTATTAGATGCCGTATACGACCTTCTGTTGTAATCATTATATAGAAAGCGCTTTCAAAGACATTTTAAATGATCTTTGTAAATAAATCAATCTTTTATAAGAAGGGATTTTCTTAAACTGACATTCGTATGCTTTTCATTCGACTTTTATGTAGATACAATACGTAACGATGTTTACACTGCCCAACATTAATGGTAGTATACCGCTAAAAGAAGTAGGATACTTTTATTCAATTTATGAAAACCCATACAAAAAAATCCCATTTTACGGTCGATTATCAGTGATTAAAGTAGATAAGGAGTATTTTATGAAGAAAATATATGAAAATATAAGTATTGATAGAAATACACAAATGAATCTTTTTAAGTTTAAAGCTACAGACATTGACCGAATCATACCGATGCATTTTCATAATGAAATAGAATTAATATATTGTGTTAAGGGTCAATTAAAAATTTGGCACGAAGGTAAGAACAGTATTATGTCGAAAGGTGACCTCCTTTTTATCAATAGTGGAATGCCTCATTTGAGTCAAAGTACGTCAAAAAATGAAGTGATTGTCATTCATTTACCCGAAACATTATTTATACAAGAAAAATTATATATAAAGCTTGATACTGTCAATGAGGATATACCAGAGCGTATAAAAAAACAGATCACAAATATAATGACTTCACTGTATGAACTTCACTGTTCTTATGGGGAATTCTCTTTTTTAAAAGAGCAGAGTCTTGTTTTAGATTTAGAATATATCTTAGTCACCCAGCTTGCTTGCCAATTGAAAAACGAAAAAGAATTTTATTCAAATCAACAAAAAAAGATTAAAGAAATCATCCATATCGTTAAAGAACATTATCGGGATAATATTAGCTTAAAAGAAGTAGCGTCACTATGTGGGTATTCACCAGCTTATTTATCTAGAATGTTTCATCAGCATGTCGGACAATCTTTTGTTGAGTTCAAACAAATATTAAGTTTGGAAAAAGCCATCGAATTGATGGAAACCACCGATAAGACTTTTGAACAAATTTCTATGGAAACAGGGTTTTCAAATGAGAAGTCTTTTAGAAAGGTGTTCAAACAAGTGATTGGTAAAACACCACGCGAATATAAAAGCAGTAAAAAAACGACCGAAATTAAGTAAAATAAAACCTCTTATTGTAACCGCAAACATGATACGCTTACACTACGTTAATCATTTATACAAATACAGAAAGGATGTAGGATTATGAGTATTGATAAAGCATACACTTCCATCGTTCAACAATTGATAGAAGCAGTCGGAGGAAAAGATAACATTATTTCAATGGCTCATTGTGCGACACGATTAAGGTTGATTGTCAAAAATAGAGATATTATTGATGATGACAAAGTAGACAATATTGATAAAGTAAAAGGCTTCTTTTTTACATCGGGACAATATCAGATTATTTTTGGAACAGGTACTGTAAATAGAGTTTATGAAGAAATGGTGAATCAGGGGGTATCAGCCACGTCAAAGTCTGACTTAAAAGAGCTTGCTTCAGAGGAAGAAGACAACGCGTTCAAAAGAATTATTCGTATATTTGGCGATGTGTTTGTTCCGATTATTCCAGCATTAGTAGCTACCGGATTATTTATGGGTTTAAGGGGCTTAATTACGCAACCAGAAATACTCTCTTGGTTCGGTTTAACGCCAGCTGACATTTCACCAAATTTTATAATGCTAACACAAATTTTGACCGATACTGCTTTTGCATTCCTACCAGCTTTGGTTTGCTGGTCAGCATTTAAAGTATTTGGCGGATCACCACTTCTAGGAATTTTGCTAGGATTAATGCTCGTTAGCCCGTTGTTACCGACTTCATGGGATGTTGCACAAGGTAACGATGAGCCGTTATTATTCTTTGGTTTTATAAAAGTCTCTGGTTATCAAGGATCTGTTTTACCAGCATTTATTGTTGGGGCAGTTGGAGCCACATTAGAAAAAAGAATAAGAAAGATAGTACCAGAAGCACTAGACCTTATTTTAACGCCTTTACTTTCCCTTCTGATCATGATGTTACTCGCTTTCTTTATTATTGGACCGGTTTTTCATGAGGTAGAAGGATGGATGCTAGCACTGGTAAATGTATTAATAGGCCTTCCTTTCGGTATTGGTGGACTTATATATGGAGCAATCAATCAGGTTATTGTCATTTCGGGGCTTCATCATGCGCTAAACTTAATTGAAATTGACATGTTAGCGGATACAGGATGGAATTTGGTTAACCCAATAAGTTCGGCTTCTATTTGCGCTCAAGCAGGCGCTGCATTAGCAGTAGGTATGAAAGCCAAACGCACAAAAATTAAAGCAATCGCATATCCATCTGCAATGTCCGCATTACTTGGTATTACTGAACCTGCAATTTTTGGTGTTAATATTCGTTATGGTAAACCCTTTATTATGGGTTTAATAGGCGGGGGCGCAGGTGGATTCCTAGCAACTCTGTTCAATGTTAAAGCGACTGGTATGTCAATTACGGCAATTCCAGGGGCTCTATTGTACTTAAATAACCAATTATTACTGTATGTACTCGTTTCCTTTGTCGGATTTGCTGTCGCCTTTGCATTAACTTATGCTTTTGGCTATAAAGATCAAAGTGAGTAACACATATATTTAATTTCACCTAGAATGTATGACTTCATAATCGCACAGTTGATAAGCAGCTTACAAACAGGGCGAAAAGGCATAATCAATATGCCTAATTGCCCTTTGCTTATCTTGAGCGATGTTACTCATATCCATCGCAAACACAGAGGGATATCCTTCATTTTAATCAACCAGATAAATAGATTGGAGCTTTTCACATGAATAATGAAATGTTAAGAAAGAAAGTGGATCAGTTAACCATTCAAGAAAAAATTGGACAGTTAATTCAGTTAACAGGTAACTTTTTCGACACACACAATGACAGTGTGGTTACCGGACCCCAAAAAAAGATTGGTTTAAGTCGATCTTATCAAATTAATAATACAGGATCGATCCTGAACACAGTTGATAAGCAACAAATTAGAGAGATGCAAAGGACTCACCTGCTTAAATCAACTCATAAAATCCCGTTGCTCTTTATGGCTGACATTATTTACGGCTTTAAAACCATCTTTCCCATTCCCCTAGCACAGACATGCAGTTGGAATTTCCCTTTAATTGAAGAGTCAGCAACTGTACTTGCCAAAGAATGCTATGAGGCAGGTATTCATGTCACCTTTGCACCTATGGTTGATTTAGTGCGTGACCCGAGGTGGGGACGCGTGATGGAGGCACCTGGTGAAGATACCTTACTTGGAGAATGTTATGCAGAGAGTATGGTAAATGGGATTCAAGGTAACGGTGATGCTCAGCATATTCCAAAAGGAAAACTTGCCGCCTGCATTAAACACTTCGCTGCATACGGCGCTGCGGTTGCGGGTAGAGAATATAATTCTGTCGATATGTCTGAAAGCATGCTAAGAAATTTTTTCCTACCAAGTTATGCTAAAGGCATTGAAGCTGGCGCTAAATTAGTCATGACTGCTTTCAACACACTTAACGGCATCCCTTGCACGGGGAACAAATGGCTTAATAGAGATATGTTAAGAGATACACTTCATTTTGATGGTGTCCTTATTTCTGATTATGCTGCTATTGATGAACTAATAACTCACGGCTATGCCGAAAACCAAACTTCCGCTGCAAAGCAAGCGTTGTTAGCTGGTGTTGATATCGATATGAAAACCGCCGTATATGCCAACAAATTAGAAAAATTAGTTAAACAAAATCAAGACTTACACGCCTTATTAGATGAGGCGGTCTTAAGAGTGTTAATGCTAAAAAATGATTTAGGTTTATTTGATGACCCTTACCGAGGGATTCAAACAGAAGAAGACATCACAAACACCATACTATCGAAGGAGCATAAAGAAACAGCACTTAAATTAGCAGAAGAGTCGATTGTTTTATTAAAAAATAACAATCATACTTTACCATTAAGTAGAAACCAAAAAGTTGCATTAATAGGCCCGTATGCAGAGGAAAAAGCCACTTTAGGATTTTGGGCAATTACGGGAGACGAAGCAGACACGATTACATTAAAAGACGGCTTACACGCCTTATTAGATACTAGCTGTTTATCAGTCGCAAGAGGCGCTTACCTTTTAGATAAACATACAGAAAACCTATATGACAAATATAATGACAAACTACCTGTTGAGAGCGAAGATGAAGAAACGTTACTTGAAGAAGCAATTGCTATCGCTAAAACTTCTGACATTATTGTGTTAGCAGTAGGGGAAAACACTTACCAAAGTGGAGAAGGCGGCTCACGTACAAATCCTGTGTTACCTGCTACTCAGCTACGACTCATCAATGCGTTAAGTACGTTGGCTAAACCGATTGTACTCGTAGTTTATGGTGGCAGACCTCTGATCCTCACTGAAGTTGAGGAAAAGGTATCCGCGATTCTTTATGCATGGTTCCCAGGGACAATGAACGGGCTTGCAGTCGCTAACCTTCTGACAGGGAAGGCAAATCCATCTGCAAAGCTATCAATGACATTCCCCCGATCTGTCGGCCAAATTCCAATCTATTATAATGAACTTCGTACAGGGAGACCACAATTGGATGAAGAGAATACGCACCGATTTGCTTCGAGATATATCGATCAATCCAATCTTCCACTATATCCATTTGGATTTGGTAAAAGCTATACACACTTTCAATACAGTGATTTTCGTTTAAATCAAGAAGAGATGACAAAAAACGAGCAAATAAAAGTAACCCTTACAGTGAAAAACACCGGCTCTTATTCCGGAAAAGAAATTGTCCAACTATATATTTGTGATAAAGTGGCTAGCATCACAAGACCCGTAAAATTATTAAAAGCATTTAAGAAAATAGACCTTAAAGTAGGCGAATCACAAAGGATCGAATTTGAAATAGATAATAATATGTTGAAATTTTATCACCCTGATGGAAGTTTTGATAGTGAACATGGCGATTTTGATATCTTTATCGGTAAAGATTCTGCGGAGCATTTATTTAAAAGAAGGATTCGACTCGTTTCTAAACATAATACTTAAGTAGGCGTAACGCAAAATAGTGGTTAAAGCCTCCCACTACAAGTAGTTATCCCTATTAAGTGAACCTTCATTATCGTTAAAAAAGGAAAGCAGCAAGTATCTGTGATAGGGCAGGTACTTGCTGTGAAACGATTCCAGTAAGCCAATAGCTTTATAGGCTTACTTTTTTTGATCGGTAATTCTTTAATTTTAGAAAATATCGTTTTACATTTATAGAACTTGGTGATATTATAAAACAAATTAAAGTTATGAGGTGGTCAAGTGGATATTCTTCAATTAACCAGTAAGAAAAGAGAAACCTACAATGTGAAGCTCAACTATTCAACGCTATGGGAGTGTGCTTTAGGTATTGCCGCCATCACCAATACCAAACTAATTACCACACTCGATCAACCGAGCTCGTATTGGCAACAATTAAAGCAATCTATGACAACAGCACTACAAGATGAGTTAAAGTTCGTTGAAGAAAATAACACATGGAAAGCCTTGCTCCAACTGCTTCATCGCAAGACATTTACGAGCTTAGCTGAATTTGTTACATACATTGAAGATCTCGAGGCATACAACATACGCTATCAATGTCTACCTTTTATAGGTCATCAATACGAAACATATCGAGAAGGTAGTGCAAAGCAGGATAAGCATTTAACCGAACAGTTCGTCCGGCTAACAGAGAGCAATCCCTTCTTTCCACAATACATCACATTTATAAGTCAGGTTGACATATCGCTATTAAAGAAACACCTTGTCACTGTTATGTGCATGTGGTACGAAGAAATTATAGCAAAAAGCCTTGAAGAAACAGAGGCCATTTTAAAAAATGATTATCAAGCAAAAGAAATGATGAAGAAAAAGTTAACGCCAGAAGAATTGGTCCAGTGGGCTACTGGTGGTATTACCTATCTACCCGAACCTAGTGTTCATACTGTATTGTTAATCCCACAATATATCTATCGTCCGTGGACTATTGAAGCTGATATTGAGGGAATAAAGGTTTTCTATTATCCCGTTTCCAATGAAAGCATCTCGCCCGATGATAAATACACGCCGAATCATTTCTTAGTATTGAAACATAAAGCGTTAGGGGATGAAATTCGTCTCAAGATTACTAAAATGCTATCAGAGAAAAGCCGGACATTACAGGATATCACTGAACGGCTTGATGTTGGAAAATCTACTATTCATCACCATCTAAAAATACTAAGAGCAGCTAAACTAGTAGAGATAATTGATTCAAAATATGTACTAAAAAAGGATGCACTTGAACTTTTGTTTAAAGAATTAGCATTCTATCTGGACAAATAAAGGAGAAACGAAAGATGGCATCCATATTAGAAAATAAGTCCTTCACCTCCATCTGGATTGGGAGCGGAATTTCCGAATTAGGAGGGGCATTTGGGACCTTCTGCAATTCTGTTTTAATCTTTCAATTAACAGGTTCGACAATGGCATTGGGGGGTATGTGGTTATTATACTTCATACCCTCGTTATTTCTTCAGTTATTTATCGGTCCTTTTATTGATCGCTGGAGCCGCAAATGGGTGATGATCTTTTCCCAGTGGTTAAGAAGCATTATTTTTCTCATTCCACTCTTCTCTTTATTTACAGCGACACTTTCACCCTGGCATATCTACACGGTGCAAATCGTGGTAGGGTTAATTACACCGCTTTATGTTCCAGCTAATCAAGCCATCACCCCTACCGTTGTTTCTAAGGAGCATTTAGAGACAGCGAATGCCTACGTAGACGGGACAGTAAAATTAATGTCATTTACGGCACCCCTGCTTGCCGGAATCGTCGTTGAATCTATTGGTGTCACAAACACGCTCCTCTTAGTTAGTTCCCTACTTATGCTAAGTGGTTTTACATTACTATTTATTCATGAGCCTAGAGCCATTCAGCAGATTAGAAAACCATGGTTAAAAGAATTTGGATCTGGGATAATGTATTTCTTTACAAAGCCCATTATTGTTTGGCTAGGTATTTTTTTAAGTTTCGTGCAGTTTGGTGTCGGAGTAACAATGGTGACAACACTTCCTTACATAACAGAAGAACTGGGAGGAAGCTATGCGCAGTATGGCTATTTTATGGCTGGCTTCCCAATCGGATATATTATAGGAGCTTTGCTCGTTGGAAGAATCGTTTATAAAAGCCGAAGACGCTTAATGCTCGGATCGTTATTTATCGGCGGACTGACTTTTATCGCCCTATTCTTTAACACAAGTATTGGATTAGGGATCACAACTGAGGTTTTAGGCGGCATGGTTATGGCCTTTTTCAGTGTTCATAATACAACTCTCTGCCAAAAAATCATTCCTCAGCATCTCATGGGGAAAATTTTCTCAGTAAGGCTATTGATTATTAGGGGAAGTATGCCTTTAGGCGTCCTAGCTGGTGGCGCTTTAAGTAATGCCTGGGGTATTCGGCCACTATATTTATTGATCGGATCAATGATTTGTACAGTTTCGCTATTAGGTATTGTTTTGCCTTACTTTAAGTTTCTTGATACATCTAATATTAAAGAAGCTAGTCTAAAGAATGTTACCCTTTAGAAATTATACTGTGCGCAAATACTTTTAAAACCATCTAAAACTCCTGGGCACCACTAGTTGCTGTTACCCGGGATTTTTGATTAAGTAAGACATGTCGCCCACTTATAAATGCTGTTTACTCATTTAATTCTCAAAGCTAAACGACATCGCTATAAAATCAAAGGGTAAGGATTATCAATTAATAACCCTTATTTCTATAAATAAAATAACGAAGGACTGTGATGCCAAATATATTTTGTAATATGGCATGGTGAGTTTATAATTTGGAGGTATCTGTGTGGCATTTAAAAATGGCGTCTCTTGTTGACTTGCTTCATACAATCTGCAACACCCATTTAGTTACTGTGAAAAAAGGATTAATGGATAATGACAAATTAGAGTTACTCATGAAAGGTGATTAAAAAAGGGTGTTCATCTTGATTCAAACATGTTAACAGTTCTTGCTTAAACTCATCATAGCTAATCAATTGTAAAGCTTCTTCAACATCAAAAAAGGCAACTTCTAGACTTTCTGAACTTGTTTGAGGCTTGCCACTAATCGGTACGGCTAACCACCACATGTTACAAATCCCTTTCGCTACTTCTTGTGAAACACCGCAAAATTTTATCAGTTTTATATCTATTCCAGTTTCTTCTTTTACCTCCCTTAAAACCGCTTCTTTAAACGTTTCATCTCGTTCCACATGGCCACCGGGGAGCTCCCATCCACGCTTCGGATCTAACTTTAACAGTATTTTATTTTGTTGATTAACAACAACAGCTCCCGACGTGATTGTGTATGCACATGTCATTTTCATCCCTACTTTTCTATCAGAGGTAAACGCTCTTTTTTTTCATGACTTTCAAGAAAAACTATAAACATCATCAAAGTAATGCCGTAGATCTGGATTTAAATGATGGGTGACAAAAATCACCGTCAAATCTTCATGGGATAGAATATTTTGTTCAACTAAAAAGGACGTTTTTGGATCCTAGCTACTGGTACCCTCGTCAATAATAAGCATGTCCTTCATCCCTATCGATCCCTTAGGCTGTAAACAATAAAATCCCTAATATAGCTACAATTATAAAGTTAATGATAATCTGTTTCTTTGAGTCTTCCTTAAACGTAATAATTGAAGTGACTAAAGCAATAGTAAGGTAAATTGCTAGCGCAATTCTTACATCTAAATTAAATATATAAACAGCAAGAAAGACCCCTAAAAATACAATTGACCAGCTCATTTTATCATTTATTTCTCTAATTCTTTTCATGTTCTCTCCTTTTTCTACCTTATATCTTAGTTTACAAAAGTCCGTCACTTCATTTTTTTACCAACTCTAACTTAATACATTATACTATCAACAAACCACATTTGGGAGTACCTTTTTAAATCATGGGAAGTTAGTTTTTTTCTCCTATAGCCACATTTTTATTATGAATTGGTGACATAATCTGCTTTTTACATACGGTAATACAGCTCTCGATAGATGTCTATTATGAGATTTCCATTCGTAAATTCAGTAAGCTTTGTTTATAATTCCATAATAATACGTCAAAAATAGAGAAGAAATCTTGATTTGATTAAATTGTGGATTATGTAGGTTACTCTCTCGCGATAAAGGTAAATATCACCTCTTTATCACTTATAACCGGAATACATTTAGAGAATTTCAGAAGATAACGTTTTAGAAAGAAGTGCTGCTATAGGCATATTTAAAACGATATAGCGTAAATTCCCCATTACTGTTCCCTCCAAAATTATGCTATGATAGTCTTGACAATACTTGGTTAGGAGCTTTCAATCATGTCAGACATCATTTTTAAAGAACAGCCATTTACGCAAGAAGCGATGGATAGGATTAAGGGCACATTTATTGATGATTATCCCGTTGTCTACATTATTTATAACAATGATCAAAAACCAATGGCTTATATTGGCCAAACCGTGCATGCGAAGCAACGGATTCAGCAGCACCTGAAGGATCAACAACGAAAAAAACTGAATGCTACGTTAATTATTGGCTATCAGAAATTCAACCAATCCGCTACCTATAATATTGAGACAAATCTGATTAACTATTTTATTGCTGACAGTAAGTATCAGCTGCAAAACATGAGTCAAACAACCAATAGCCAAGTACATAATTATTTCGATAAACACTATTACCACCGAGAAGTATTTAAAGAAATTTGGGCTGGACTCAAGAGCAGAAACATTGTTAAAGAGGATATAGACATTCTTGAAAACAAGGATGTTTTTAAACTATCGCCCTACAAGTCACTCTCAACCAGCCAGCTAAAGGTTAAAGAGGATATTCTCGACTATTGCACTAAGCAAATTCATAAAGACGGGCAGCATGTCTTTTTAATAAAAGGTGAGGCAGGTACAGGAAAAAGTGTTGTACTTAGCTCGTTATTTAATACATTACAAGATTATTCGAAAGACACAAGTTCGTCATTATATAAAACAAATAACTATCTATTAGTTAATCATGGAGAAATGATTAAAACCTATCAAAGCATTGCAAGTAGCTTGCCGAATCTCAAAAAGAACAACTTTTTAAAGCCGACATCTTTTATTAACAAAGTTGACAAAGGGACAATTAAAGCTGCAGATGTTGTCCTAGTTGATGAAGCACACCTGTTGCTGAGCAAGGAAGACACATATAACAATTTTAATTATCAAAATCATCTAGAAGAGATTATTAAACGCAGTAAAATTACTGTCATTATTTTCGATCCAAAGCAGTTTCTTAAAATTAAAAGCTATTGGAATGAAGCGACCATTAGGGATATGACGAAGCAGCATAAAACAACCGTTTATCACTTAACCGATCAATTCAGAATTCAGGCTAGTGAGGCTGTCCCCGCTTGGATTGATGCATTTGTGGAGAACCGGTTGTTACCGATTCCTAACGAGTTAGAGGGGTTCGAGTTAAAAGTGTTTGAAAGTAGCCAAGCTATTAAAGAAGCTATTTTTAAGCAAAATGAAGCACATGGCTTATCAAGACTTGTTTCTACTTTTGATTACTTGCACAAAAAAGACGGTAATAGCTATCTCGTTGATGAAGGTGGTATTCATTTGCCTTGGAACACGACCAGCACAAAAACGACTTGGGCAGAGGAAGCTTCAACAATTAGAGAGGTCGGTTCGATCTACACGGTACAGGGTTTTGATTTGAATTACGTTGGTGTGATTATAGGTCCATCGATAAGCTATGACCCACGCACAGATCAGCTTGTGATTGATACTCAGAAATATAAGGATACAGAAGCCTATCGCAAAAGACAAGACTTATCAGAACAGGAAAATGAGCAGCTAAAGGTTGAAATTATTTTAAATTCGCTTAATGTGTTAATGAAGCGTGGTATTCATGGTCTATACATTTACGCAACCGACGATAATCTAAGGGAAAGATTACTTGAACTTCAAGAGGAGGGCCAATATGTCTGACATCGATGCATTAATTGCAGAGGTAAATAGATTTAGAGAAGCACGAGATTGGCGGCAATTTCATAACCCAAAGGATCTTGCTCTTTCCTTATCACTAGAAGCAGCAGAATTACTGGAGAACTTTCAATGGAAAACGAGCGAGGAGGCCGTGGCGAGTAATTTATCTGGAATGAAGGATGAGCTTGCAGATGTTCTTATTTATGCACTTATGCTTTGTTCAGATCTAGAACTCGACTAGAAGCCATTATTAAAGCAAAACTGGAGAAAAATAATCAGAAGTATCCGATTGATAGAGCTAAAGGGAGAAAAGAAAAATATAGTGATCTATCTTGATTTGGAAAGGACACAGCCATGAAAACCATTATCTTTGATGTTGACGATACCTTGTACGATCAAGCACTATCATTTCACGAGACGTTTAAAAGTCTAATTGAATCGTCTTGGAGCTATAACGAGATAGATACTATCTACCGAACGAGTCGAAAATACAGTGAAATCCTTTTTGATCAGAGTGAAGCTGGAGAAATTTCAGTTTTAGAGTGGCAGATAGGGCGCATTGCCAAAGCGTTAGCCGATTATGGCATTCAGATTAATGATGAACAAGCACTTGCCTTTCATGAAAGCTACAAGCAGGCTCAAGCTAATATTCGCTTGTTTCCTGAGGTGGAGGAGCTGCTTAATCATCTTGCCCAACTAGACGTACAGCTCGCTGTCCTAACAAATGGCGAAGAATCACATCAACTAATGAAAATAAAACAACTTGAATTAACCAATTGGATTCCAGAAGAAAATATCTTTGTCTCAGGAACATATGGCATTGCAAAGCCCAAATCAGGTATTTTTAAGATGGTTGAAGAAAAACTAAATTGTGATCCCAAACAAACCGTATACGTCGGTGACTCGTTTGAGAAGGACATTGTTGGCGCAAAGCAAGTTGGGTGGAAAGCCGTGTGGATCAATCATAGAAAGCATGAACAAGCGCCTAATAGCACTATTAATCCTGATAAAGTTGTGTATAGTGCTGCTGAATTATTTAAGTTTTTTAGAGCTCGTATTAACTAGCATGTTTTATGGTTGTTATAGGACTATAATTATACCATTTTAAAAAGAGAAGGCTCAATTTACCCGATTAGTAACGTTCAAGGACAAAAGATAAAAACATCTCATCTTGATAACATTATGATTGTGCTGAAGCAACTAAAAAAGAAGGACACTAAAAATTATTTAGATGTCCTTCATACTATTAATCTATTAATAAATAGAGTAATTAAAACTCATTTCAACGTATTTCCGGAAGTAATTAGTGGATCCTGATGAACCACCTATTGAAAAACCTGCCGCAGACCAACCAGCATTGAAGCTCTGGGTCGTTGCAATTTGAATGGTTGCATCTCCAAGGACTCTAATTCCGATTGAAGGGAAGGTGCCGCTAGTTGAAATTGTATCAGCAGTAGCAGATTCTATTGTATGGCTACCTGATCCACATAATCAAGATATCGTTTTACGCGTTTTTAATAATAAACGTATTAAATGAACATTCATTTTATGGTATATTGAAATTATATATAGGAGGTATATATCTAATGTTTGAAATTTCAACAGAAAACTGGAATGGTTTAGTTAATAGTGTTGCAGATTTAGCTGATAAAACCCAACGACAATTAGTGGATGTAAATAGTTACTTAAGTGAATTAAATCGCACATTAATCTACACGAATATTATCTTAACGGTTATTGCTTTGACATTTATAGCCTCATTAATTATTAAAGTGACTAAATATAAAAGAGATAAATAGCAACGTATTAATGCACGTTTAAATATATAGTTATAAAAAAATTATCTTTTCACTATTTTCTGCTTATCTCGCATAAATGCAGCATAAATTGATTTTAACCCTGTAGTATCTAAGTCAATATTATTTTCATAGGCATATTTAATAGAGTGTCCTAATCCTAACGTCATACTTCCAGCAAGACTAGCGCCCGCTATGGTGTCCGCACCCGGAATAAGTTTAGCTACGATGTTACCCGTTAAAGTCGCAATCGTTAATTCCTGCGCGCGATCCTTTGTGATTGGCTTTTCGTATAATGTGGCTAAGCGTTACCAATTAGCCGGACTTGAATGCCTACAGTAGAATGATATCAGCAACCAATAAAATAATTAATAAACTCAGAAACACGATTAAATGAGATATGTGGCTCTATCGAAAATGCAGAGGTTTGATAATCCGGTAACCATTGAACACCCACTGTAAGAACATTTGCTTGAATGCCTGCGTACATATCTGCATCACTATCCCCAATAAACATTGCTTCTTTATGTTGTAATTGTAATATAGATAACGCCTTATTTATCCCTTCTGGATTTGGTTTCGGTTCAATGACATCATCACCTGTTATAATAACATCAAAGATATTTTCCATTTGAAGTGCTTCTAAAGAAATATCCAAACTCCTTTTTGCTTTTCCAGTCACTATTCCTAATTTAAAACCTCTTTCTTTTAAAAGCTTTATTAAATTAACAATGTCATTATTAGGCTCGACTAACGCATGATGATGTTCTGCATATTTTTCATAATACCATTCAATTGCCTGCTCTTTATTAGCATTTAATAGGTTTTCTTTTATAATGCCTGTTTCAGACGGACCAAACATCGCCTTAACGGCTTCAGGAGAAAGGTCTTTATTATCAAATTTTTGAAAAACATTTTGAAAAGCATAAAAACAAAGGGGTAAAGTATTCGCTAACGTTCCATCAAAATCAAAAATAATTGCTTTCATAACAGACGCTCCCTTAAAATTTGTCTTCCTCTTTCTCCCAACATTATCAAAATTATATTCAAAACTGGGGGCATTCTCGATAAAACGAACCTTTAATAATTAAACATCTATCTAATATTTTTTTAACAAATACCTTAGCGGAATAATGGATATTAGTATAATAATTAAAGCCGCCGGCGCCGCTAAATAGTAAAACGATTCATTGGCTTCTACATAGACTCTGACCGCTAACGTATCAAAACCTGGGGGGCGTAGCATAAGTGTTGCCGGCAGCTCTTTGATCGAACTCACAAAGACAAGCGCTCCACCTGCCAATACCCCTGGCAAAATCGAGGGTAGAATCACTTTAATCATAACTTTCCAAGGGGGGTGTCCTAAACTTCGTGCCGCTTCATCAATACGAGGTGATACAAGGCTTAACGATGCTTCTCCGGCTTGCATTGCCTGTGGTAAAAAACGGATAACCAGGGCAATAGCCACCATATAAAACGTATTATATAAAGCAGGCAGATGGTTATTAAAGACAAAGATCATCCCTAAAGCAACAATAACACCCGGTAGCGCATAGCCTGCGTAACTTAACTTATCTATTGAGCTTGATATGACAGATGGGTATCTTGATTTCAAATAAATAATTGGCATAGAAAGTACCATACACAGTAAAGAAGCAAATAAAGATACGCGCAAACTGTTCCAAGCAAATCCAAAGAAGCGTGCATCTAGTGCACCCCTACCTATTCCAATAGCAGACCAGTAAACAAGCACAATTATCGGTAATACCACCGAAACAAAGAAAATAACACAAACATAAATAAGTGCTGGTATTTTCCACTTACCAAGTGATAAAATATCAGGTTCTTTAAAAGTATTGGCTGTTTGGTAATACTTACTCTTCCTCCTTGTTTTCACCTCTACCCATAGAATAACAATCGTTAGCAACATAAGGACTAAGCTTAAGATAGAGGCCGAAGCCGTGTCAAAACTTGCTCGTTGAAAATAAATAGCTGCTGTAAATGTAACATAGCGCATCATTGCAATGACACCAAAGTCAGATAAGACATATAAAGCGATGAGGATAGCTCCCGCACCAATTGCCGGTCGCAAAAAAGGTAAGTTAACCTTCCAAAAGATTTGTCTCGTATTCATCCCCTGCGAGCGAGCAATTTCTTCAAAGTTACGATTCATCTTGCGCAGCGAAGCACTTGCTATTAAGAATACATAAGGATATGTAAACATGGTTAATACAAAAAACACACCCCAAAAAGAATAGATATCTATCGGATACTCGCCAAACATATTTACTAACCAGGATACCTCTCGCCAAGCATTTTGCACCCAACCACTTGGTCCAAGGACAATAATATATGTCATCGCTCCTACATAGGGTGGAATAACTAATGGGAGTGCCAACAGCCACTGCCATATTTTCCGACCAGGTATATCCGTACGCACAACAATCCAAGATAATGTGACACCAATCAAGACAGCACACAAAGTAACCGCAACGGTTAGCGAGAACGTATTCAATAAAAGTTGTGGAATCCGATCATCTAGTAGACGCCTCCAGCGATCAACACCCGCGAATAATGATTGCCAGATAACATAAATGATTGGTATAGACATTATGAGTCCAGTTAACAAGCCAAGTAAAAACAATACTTTACCGGGCGGGTTTCCATGCCAACTGTCCATCCACTTTCTCCTTAAGAAACGGAGAACGGCTAGAGAAGTATCTTCTCCAGCCTTGGCATTGTTATCATTATTTAATTGGTGATAATTTTGATCGTCTTCACTCATATATACTCTCTCCTAAGCCGCAAAACCAAAATCGAAGTTACCTCAATTCAAGGTCTAAACCAGATTGTTCAATAAGTTCTTTCGTATCTTCAAAGTATTTCCCGAGATCTTTTAACGGCATTTGTTGAACTTTTAAATCTGCAAATCTAACTGCATGTTCATATGGAGGCTCTAAATCAGCATTGATAGGGATTTCTAAAGACTCTCCAACAAATTCTAATTGATTTTCTGGTAAAAGTAACCACTCAATAAATGCTTTGGCATCCTCTTCATTCGGCGCACCGTTTACAAGGCCCACACCTGCAGCATTAGCAATAACGCCCATATCCCCTTCTCCTTGATCAGGATAAATGAAACCAACGTTATTATTGTTCGGTTCTTCTAACTGTTGGTGATAGTAGTAGTTGTTTACTAAACCAAATGGATGCTCACCTGCACCAACGGCCTGCCGAATGTCACCATGACCACTGTAGATGCCACCTGCATTATCTTTAATGGCTTCGACCCACTCAGCTGTTCTTTCATCTCCCCACTCATTACGCAAAGCAGAGACATTACCAATCATACCGCCATTGCCACCGCGAGTAATAGCAAATTGCCCCTCAAATTCTGCATCCATTAATGCTTCCATCGTTTTTGGCATTTCCTCTTCAGTGATCATATCTTTATTGTAAATGAAACCACGGGATCTTGCTGATATAGCAATCCAAGAATTGTCATCTGCACGATATGGCGCATCGATGGTTTCAACACCTTCTCCATCAAAGCTTGCTAATAAGTCTTCCATACGTAAATATTCTAATGCACCAATATCATTTGAAATAAAAATATCAGCTTGCACATTACCCGTTTCTTCTTTTAATTGGAGTGCATCTGCTTCATGTAAAGTTCTAACCGTTATCCCTGTTTCTTCAGAAAATTTATCAAGTAACGGTTGTACAAATCTTTCGTTACGGCTTGAGTAAACGACAAGCTCGTCTTCATCCCCTTGACCACATGCAGTTACTAAGATTACTAACAACATTAACGATGCTATAAACATCAAAGATTTAATTGATTTCTTCATGGCTATGTTTCCCCTCATTAAATATATTTTACTGATCGACAATGACATTCATTCTCATTTAAAAACTGTGCTTAGTTTATCTTGAATGATAATCGTTGTCAATAAGGTTTTGGTCTTTTCGTTTCTAACCCCTTACATGCTTAAAGTTAAGGAAATGACACTTCTCTATGTGAATTTCGATTGAAATCGATTCATTTTATTTTTGAAAAAAGCGCGGCTTTCTTCATATGATTACACCTTTTATATTGATAAGGTGCGAAGAAAGCCATGCACTTATAAGATAATTATTTAATTTTAATTAACTAGGGCAACCAATTCAGGCGTTATATTAAATGTAACAGCACGACCGATTTCAATCTCTTGTTCAACCGGTGCATAGATAACCATTGGTTGATTAGAATGATCACCTGATTGTAATCGAACATGAAGTTCTTGGTATTCACCACTGTATGTAGCGCGTTCAACTATACCAGAGTAACGGCCATATTCCGCAAGGCGACAACCTTCTGGGCGAATAGACACGACAACATTTTCCAGTTCTTTATTTGTTTGTTGAGGTACACAAACGCGACCAAAATGCGTCTCAACGTGCTTCAAGTCTGGACATAACCTTCCAGATACTAAGTTGGTTTTCCCAACAAATTGAGCAACAAAACAATTAACAGGGCAACGATAAATCTCTTTAGGCGATGCAATTTGTTGAATAATTCCTTCATTCATGACGACAACACGATCAGATACTGAAAACGCGTCTTTCTGATCATGGGTCACAATAATTGCAGTTGCGTTAGCTTTTCTAAGGATATTCGTGACATCCAAACGCATCTTTTCTCTTAGTCCTGCATCTAAATTGCTAAACGGCTCATCCATTAAGATAACTTTGGGATTGGGTGCTAATGCACGCGCTAATGCAACCCGTTGCTGCTGACCTCCAGATAGTTCATTCGGTAAACGGGTACCAAAACCAACTAAACCAACTAACTCAAGGACTTCACGAACACGTTTTTTCTTATCTCGAAGTTTCCATTTATTTAAGCCAAACATTATATTTTTTTCAATTGTTAAAAATGGAAATAGGGCATAATCTTGAAACACCATGCCTATTCCCCTTTTTTCAGAGGGTAAAGAGCGACGATCATCACAAACGATTTCGTCACCAATTCGAATGCTGCCACCTGTAGGCTTTTCAAACCCTGCTAACATTCTGAGTGTTGTTGTTTTACCACAACCACTCGGTCCTAATAAAGTTATAATTTCACCCTCTGATATTTCAAGGGTTAATTGATCGACTGCAGGTGTAGCTGCTCGATTATAATACTTCGTTACGTGATCCAATTGAATATAACTCATAATTAAGCAATCCCCTTTGTTTTTTCATCGATTGAATGAGAATGAGATTCACTATCAAATTTTAGCATAGGCAAGCCTTTAGTGCAATAACGTACTCCAGAGTTTTACCGTGTACCGTGATACAGAAGAACTCATTTAAGCGCACACTAACAATGACGCGCTCCGCTAAACTAAGCGATCGAATATTCTGAGAGTATCTTTCTTTGAACGATTTTTCAATTTATTGTAGCCACCTATTATACAGACTATGCTAAAATAAATTTAATTAATAAATTGTGAAGATAAGGGAGCGGTCATTATATGCGTAAAGAAACATTCACTGAGAAGCTTGCAAATTATTTAAGAGCTCGATTTTCGTTTCTTTCTATATCAACATGGGAAGAAGATCGTGTCATACGTGACATTCAGAACATTTGTTCCAATGCTCAGTTAATTAAAACCGTACGTAAAGTATACACGTGGACAGTTACAGAAGGATTAACAGATGAAGACCACCTAACAATTAATAATACCACTCAACCGTTGCGTGCATTAGAACAAATTGAACGTGTGGAAGAGCCCTCAGTATTCATTCTAAAAGATTTCCATATTTATCTGGGAGGAGAAAATAGACAACCTGATTATACCATTATTCGCCGAATACGAGACTTGGTTTCTGTTATTGAGAATAGTCCCTTTCATAAAAATGTTATTTTTATATCACCAAGCTTTCCAATTCCTATGGAGTTACAGAAGGACATTATGATCGTTGATTATGGACTCCCAACCTATATTGAAATTAAAAAAGTGCTCCACCAAATGATTCAAATGAACAAAGGAAATGATAGGATCACAGTTGACTTGGATCAAGCTGATGAAGAAAAGTTAGTTAAAGCTGCCCTTGGACTAACCATGCAGGAAGCCGAAAATGCCTTTGCCTTATCTATGGTTACTGATGGGAGATTGGATATCAACAGTGTAGATCACGTTTTAGAAGAAAAGCAGCAGATCATTCAAAAGAATGGTTTGTTAGAATATATCCCCCACGAACCTAGCATGAAGGATGTTGGTGGACTCGAAAACATCAAACGCTGGCTTTCGCGCAGGAACAATTCTTGGATGGAGTCAGCATCTGAGTATGGACTACCTGCTCCAAAGGGGATCTTACTAACTGGGATACCTGGGTGTGGGAAAAGTCTAATTGCAAAAGCTGTCAGTTCATTATGGAAACTCCCTTTACTGAAGCTAGATATAGGGAAAATTTATTCTGGTCTAGTCGGAAGTAGTGAGGAGAACATGCGAGAAGCTATTCATACAGCAGAAGCAATTTCCCCCTCTATTTTATGGATTGATGAACTTGAAAAAGGCCTTGGAGGGGCGAATGGATCGGGTGATAGCGGAACCTCGTCTCGTATTTTCGGTACGTTACTTACTTGGATGCAAGAAAAAACAAATCCTGTTTTCGTTGTTGCGACAGCAAATAATATTCAGTCCCTGCCCCCCGAATTGCTTCGAAAGGGCCGATTTGATGAAATATTTTTTGTTGATTTACCTACTAAAAGAGAGAGAGAGGCTATCTTTAAAATTCATCTCACTAAACGGCTTACTTCAGAGAAAGTTAGCGGTGATTTAACAGCTGATGATGCTCTATTCTCCCATTTTTCTTCTTTATCTGAAGGCTTTATTGGCGCAGAGATTGAGCAAGCTATTATTTCTGGTTTATTTGAAGCATACGCTGAACAACGACATTTAAGAGTGGCGGATATTGAAAAAGCTATTGAGCAAACTGTACCGCTCTCCATCACTCAAGCAGAACAGATTCGTTCTTTAAGAGAATGGGCGAATGTTAGAGCAGTTGCTGCAACACCAAAAGATGATCGTGCAGATTATGGTAGTGATGCAGAAGAAAAGCAACTTCCAAGCCCTTCAAATGATATCCATACCTCTCGAGGTGGTCGAACACTTGATTTTTAATTTTCAAAAAGGAGAATCCATCAATGAGTTTATCACTTGTATTAGTTCCAATAGTTATCGGCATCAGCTCTGGCATTAAACTCGCTATGTCAGAAAAAGTAGAAGATGGTGCTTTTTATAAACTTCAAACAAATATGAAAGACAACGCGCTACTAGCAGAAACACTTCGAAACTATGGTTGCCAGGTCACCATGGATGAAGAACAGCTACAATCGTCTCTTGGAGATACACAACTTGGTTTTCAATTAGAAGAAGATGGTACATTTAGTGCGGTATTCTCAGCTGAAGTGGTCACCAAAGATGCTAAAGAATTGATGACTGATCTTCAAGAAGAATATAGCAGATTGGTCCAAAAACAGACCTATGAAAAATTATTACAGCGCGCTTCAAAAAAAGGACTTCTACTTGAATCTGAGAATACTAATCAAGAAGATACTATTGTCTTAACCTTTCAAGTAAAGGAGCAACGCAACTATGAGTAAAAAAATCCAGATTGAGATTACAGCAAATGGAGAGGTCAGAGCAAAAACACTAGGAATTAAAGGAGAAGCGTGCTTAAATTACGTAGAACTTATTGAAGAACTCGTCGATGCAGAGACCATTGACTCTGCCTTTACAGAAGAATATCAAGAAACAGCTATTCACAGCTATTCACAGCAACAGCATCACTTGAAAAAGGAGTAGATAAACATGAAAAATGCCATTACACCAATGGGAGTCAAATGGGAGTTATTAAAGTCCTTATGGATACTTTGGTTAGTCGTTCCCTTTGGTTTCACCAGTTATATTAGCTTTTTTTATATTAGTATGCGCGTAAAAAAACGCTCATGGTTTATAGCAGGCCTTATATATTCTTTTATTTTCATCCAATTTGTATTAGTTGATGAATTTAATCTGACCGATGGCTTTATTGGTGGCATATCCACAATGCTCTTGTTCGTAGGCTGGATCGCCGCATGGGTACATGCACTTAATGCAAGAAAACAATATTTACCGATGCTCCTGGAGAAAATTCAGTTAGACGCAAGAAGTATTCCTCAACCACAGGATGCGTTTGAAATGTCTCCTCCGGTAGTCTCTGCAACAGCAGTAGCACCATTAGATACTGAATTAACCAATGAAAACCTAACCGATCATCAAAGGCAACCTGAGACATTTGAGAAAAAAGTAAATATGAACATAGCGACCATTGAGGAAATAGCTTCAGTTCCTTCGATCGGAAACATTCTAGCTAGTCAAATTGTTGAAGTTCGCAAGCAGGAAGGGCCTTTTCATGACTTTGCGGATTTTGTAGAATTGGTGGCTATTAAACCGCATATTTTAGCTAAAGCAAAACCTTTTATGACTTTTGCAATTGACGATTTCGATAAGGGGAACGATAAACAACAACATAGTCAATCCAAACATTCTGCCGGAAGGGTTGTTGATTATTAATGCACTTACAGCTTCATCGATTTTTACCTTCAAGCTTAGCAGAAGGGCCTGGAAAACGAGCCTCGATTTGGGTTCAAGGATGTCCGATCCATTGTAAAGGGTGCGGCGTTCCTTGGACCTGGAACCCAAAGCTAGGGACTGCCTCAGATGTAGATACGCTATGGGAGCAAATCTTAAAAAGTAAAGAAGTGAATGACATTGAAGGCATTACCTTTTTAGGTGGAGAACCTTTTGAACAGGCTGAACCACTGGCTGTTCTAGCGGAGCGTGCACAAAACATCGATCTTAGCATTATGACTTTTAGTGGCTACTATTACGAAGAGCTTAAAACATTAAATAAACCCGGCTGGAAAGCACTTCTTGCACATACCGATATTTTTCTAGACGGTCCTTTCGAGTTAGACAAACCAGATCCTATCCGACCATGGATAGGATCAACCAACCAAGGTATTCATTTCTTAACAAACCGATACACGCATTTAAAAGATGAGCTAGAGAAGATCCCTGACAGGTTAGAAATTTATATAAAAAAAGATGGCACAATTGAAGCCAATGGAATGGTTCCATCGGAATCTTGGAAACAACTATTTAATGGCATATAAAACAAACCCCTTCAATCAGTGGGATTTCTGTTCGCGCCCACTGATTGTTAGTTGAGTGAAGCTATGCTCAACATCATTCATTCCTCAGCTACTTAGTTAGCTTTTTTGGAAATGTTGAAATGACTGCAAGTCGTTGTATAATGCTTGCTTTTCTTATTGACCGTCATCCCCTCACATTTCTACGACTACAAACTGACTCTATCATTCAACTCACCTTAAATGATTTTAAGCAATCTAAATAACAACAATTACTGACAGTAATTCCTCACTTCTTTTTGCTTCAGTATTATTCCCTATCACTTGATACTGCGAAATGTATAGCATTCCTTACTACCACCAAAGAATGGGTTCACTTTTTGTTGTAACCGCCCACAAAATTCAAACCTAACATAGATTGAAAGCGTTATCTATAGTGTTTATGATTAAGTTGTAAGTGATCTAGCAACAGAGAATGAGAGGAGGATGAGCGTGCTAAGTAGCATGATAGACAAAGCATTCATTCAACTAAACGTCAAAGCAACCGATTGGCAGGATGCAATTAAAGTATCTGCACAGCCTTTGTTAAAGGCAGGGAAAATTGCAGAGTCCTACATTGAAAAAATGATTGATATCGCACTTGAGACAGGTCCATATATCGTGATTGCGAAAAATGTCGCATTACCTCATGCCCCACCAGATGCCGGGGTTTATCAAACAGCGATGAGTATCACTGTTCTAGAGCATGATGTCCATTTTGGTAACCCGGATAACGATCCAGTTAAATATTTATTCTGTCTCAGTGCTACGGATAGCAATAGTCATTTAGAAGCACTTGCCGAACTAGTTGATTTGCTTGAAGATCAGAATTTTTTCCAGTTGTTGAACCAAGCTCGTAATCGCACTGAAGTGCTCGATTACGTGATTAACAAAACCAAAAATAGATAGGAGAGTCTTATATGTACAAAGCTTTAGTTGCCTGCCGAGCAGGTGTCGGTTCCAGTCTTATGCTAAAAATAAAAACCCAACAGGTTATAAAAGAAGAAAGCTTTCCAATCGAATTAGAGCATGCCTCCCTTGATGCCGTATCAAGCTTTAATGGCGAACTCTTGATCACACTAGTGGATGTCGCTAATGAACTTAAAGCAAGTGGCATTAAAAAAGACATCATCGGGATAACCAGCATTACCAATAAAGCAGAAATTAAAGAAAAACTAGCCGCTTACATCGAAAAAAACACTTAATGAGAAGGAGAGAATTGAATTGGATTTTATTGTTAGCTTATTAAGTAATCCAAGTATACTTTTAGGGATATTTGCATTTATTGGATTAATCGCCCAAGAAAAAAATGGTTCTGAAGTGCTCTCAGGTACGTTTAAAACCATTATTGGCTTTCTGATCTTTAGTGTCGGTGCAAGTACAATTACCGGTACACTGCAAAACTTTAACACCCTATTTCAAGACGGCTTTAACATACCTGGTGTGATCGCATCTCCAGAAGCAGCGACAGCACTTGCGCAAACACAGTATGGCTTCGTCGTTTCAAGCACGTTAATTCTTGGGTTTTTAATGAATCTCGTATTTGCGAAATTCACACCACTTAAGAATATTCTTTTCCACGGTGGACACATCTTGTTCTTTGCTTGTGTGTTAGCCTTGATCTTAAAATCGTATGGCTTTCAGGATATGACAGCGATTATCATTGGTGGAACAATTTTGGGGTTTGCATCAGCCGCCTTACCAAAGCTTTGTCAGCCATTTATGCGTAAGATCACAGGTGGGGACGATATTGCCATTGGGCACTTTAATATGATTGGTTATGCCTTTTCAGGGCTAATCGGCAAAACTTTTGCTAAACATGCCGATAAGACAACGGAAGATATTAAGTTTCCAAAATGGTTATCCTTCTTTAGAGATTTTTTAATGGGCATCTCCGTCATCATGTTAATACTATTTTATATTGCAACTTTCGCTGCGGGTCGTGCGGTTACGAGTGAACTGGCAGGAAATGTACATTGGCTTGTCTTTCCACTTATCCAAGCCTTCACCTTCGCTGCAGGTATGTCCATCTTAATGTCTGGGGTAAGAATGTTTTTAGCTGAGATCACGGCAGCCTTTGTCTCTATTTCGGAGCGATTCATTCCAAATTCGAAGCCTGCATTAGATGTCCCGACGATTTTCCCATTTGCACCTACCGCTGTTTTAGTCGGCTTTTTGACTTCTTATAGTGCT
The DNA here is from genome assembly GCF_000306965.1 of Amphibacillus jilinensis Y1. Classification (GTDB taxonomy): domain Bacteria; phylum Bacillota; class Bacilli; order Bacillales; family Amphibacillaceae; genus Amphibacillus_C; species Amphibacillus_C jilinensis. The sequence goes on from NZ_JH976434.1 coordinate 1,116,871, forward strand.
GGCTTAATCGCCATCGCTGTAATGGTAGCGGTTGGCTTTCCGGTGATTATTATTCCTGCTGCGCACATCTGCTTTTTCTCTGGTGGTACAGCTGGCGTATTTGGTAATTCAACTGGAGGTTGGCGTGGCGCAATAGCAGGTTCATTTATTATGGGGTTATTACTTGCCTTTTTACCCGTATTACTTTACCCATTATTTGCAGATATGGGCGTTGCCGGGTCAACCTTCCCAAACGTCGACTATAACATTTTCGGCATACTGTTAGATTGGATACTCGGTCTGTTCCTTTAAAACAAGGGACTACTATTATTAAAAAGGCGGTTTTAGACGATGAATTGCACTGGTATTATTACAGCAATGGTCACACCTCTTGATCAAGAAGAGCAAATTGACCATGACAAAACGAAACAATTAATTGATCATCTTATTAATAAACAAGTCCATGGTTTATTCATTTTAGGGACAAACGGGGAGGGACATGCTCTAAATAGAGATACAAAATGCACATTTACTAAGCTAGTTATGACACATGTTAATAGCAGAGTTCCCGTATATGTAGGTGTGGGTGAGAATTCAACGAAGGAAACGGTCATCATGGCAAAACAAGCAGAACAGCTTGGCGCAGATGCCCTATCAGTCATTACGCCCTACTTTATGCCACCAACGCAAACGGAACTTATTCATCATTACACAACAGTAGCACAAGCGGTGCAAATTCCGATTGTCCTTTATAATATGCCGAGTAAAACAGGGGTTAACATTGAGCCTGAAACAGTCAAGGTCCTTACTGAGATCAATAACATCATTGCCATCAAGGATAGTAGTGGCGATCTCGATAACATGGGAAAATATTTAGAAGCTACCAAAAAATGTACCGACTTTCATGTCCTATCAGGCTCAGACGCAAACATATTGAAGCTACTCCAAATGGGCGGGGCTGGGGCGGTTTCTGCTACGTCCAACCTACTAACTGACGCTGTTTTGAATATCTTTCAATATTGGCATAAAGCTGACTTGGAAAAAGCCTCTCATTATCAAGCGTCTATTGAACCCTTGCGTACCTTGTTAAAGCGAGGTACGGTTCCCAGTGTACTAAAAGCGACACTGAATGCATCAGGTTTACCAGTTGGTCAGACGTGCAAGCCCGTGCTGATGCCGAACGATGCCGTGCTAAATGCTATTGAAAACATGCTTGAATATTACCGAGACCATGCGATACTGTAAAGGAGGAATTGAAATTGAACCGTGCTGAAGTGGTTACCAAGATTAATCAAACGGGTATTATGGCAATTGTCAGAGTTCGTACTCACGCACGTGCTAAAGAGATCGCCCAAGCGTGCTTAGATGGTGGTGTGAACATTCTAGAGATCAGTTATACACACGCAAATGCTGGTGATATTATCGCTTATTTAAAAGAGGAATTCAATCATAGTCCATTAATTATTGGCGCAGGAACTGTGCTTGATAGTGAGACGGCTCGACACGCCATCCTGTCAGGCGCACAATTTGTTATTGCACCTAACTTCAAAAAAGAGGTGGCGTTGCTGTGCAATCGCTATCAGATCCCGTATGCACCTGGGTGCACCTCTACGAGTGAGATGGTTGAAGCACTTGAGTATGGGGCATCACATATTAAAGTTTTTCCAATTGCCGAGTATTTCGGGCCATCATTTATTAAAACCATTAAAACCCCGCTCCCATATGCACCTTTGCTCTCGTCGGGTGGTGTCACACTTGAAAACTGTCACACGTGGTTTGAAACAGGGGTTGAATGCTTAGGTGTCGGGTCACTATTAACAAAGGGTAGCTATGATGATATTTTAACGCATGCCCGCACGTTAATCGAAAAGCGTGATCTGGCGCGATCATTATAACGAAGCTTAGCGCACTGGAGGTGAAGGCGATTGTTAGATGAACGATCCATGCAAATCATTAAAATTTTATTAGCATCAACTTATGTGTTGAAACAAGAATTAATGCAAAAGTGTAAATTGACAAAGCGACAGCTTGAATACAGTATGGATAAAATTAATGATTGGGTAAAAAGTCAACACCTTCAGCCGATTCGCTTTAACGGTGATCAAGTCAGCGTCGACTCTGAAACCTATGCATTTCTTTTGAAAATGTTAAATACCAAGAAGAAAACCGTGATTGCGAACTACTTTCTTAGCAATCAAGAGCGGGTTGACTTTTTATATTTAATGATTTTCTCCCATTCTGGCTATCTATCTGTCGAGCATTTTATCTCTGGACTTCAGGTGAGTAAGTCGACTGTCTTTAAAGACATAAATGCTTTAAAAGCCTTGTTAACCGACTACGGAATAGCGCTTGAATATAACAGAAAGTCGGGCTACTATTTATCAGGTGAGGAAAAAACCATTCGTCACTACATGCTTTGCATTGTTTTGCGCTATTTTTCTGAAGAAACGAACAGACGATTTTTAGACTTTTTCATTGAGAGCAATCACATGATAAGTTTTCCTGAGATGCTGGAGGCTATCGTAGAGCTGTCAAAAAGCGTACAGCTCACTTTTGTAGAAAATCGAATGATTGAATTTACTTACATTTATATTTTTTTACGCGAGCGATTAAAGGATGACTCCACATTCATTCCGATAGCATTAGCAAACTATCACGAAATCAAAGATACACCAGAATACACGTTTGCTAAGCAGCTCTTAAAGCATTCTGATATTGAAAAAGAGGAAGCCGTCCTCTATATTTGTTCCTGTCTACTCGGGTTCTCCACTGGTGTTAAGGAAGCCCATAGTAAGAAACAACTTGAAATTTTACAGCTTGTTGAGCGAATGCTTGATCGCTTTGAAGCCTTATCAGGTATTGTGGTGGAAAATCATCAATTTGTCTGTTCACAAATTTATATACACTTTCAGCCGACTTATTATCGCTTGTTGTTTAATCTACCGGTGATTAATCCATTGAAGGAAGAAATCAGGAGGAAATATAATAGTCTGTTTTTGCTTGTCAAAGCTTCACTCAAGACGATCAGTGACCATTTAAATATGCCTATTCCAGATGATGAAATTGCGTTTCTAACATTGCATTTCGCTTCAATCATTGATAATTTCGAACAAAAATATCATCGTAAAAAAACGGCCATTATTATTTGTCCAAATGGAATTGGCAGCTCAATGCTACTGTATTCACAACTAAAGGCAATTTTTCCAGAGATTTTTTTCTTAGAGCCGATCGACTATTTAAAGCTTGATGATGTGTTGGATCAAGTTGATGTTATCTTTACCACCTCTACTGAGGGACACTACTTCAATGTGAAAAAGCCATTTTTCTTTGTTAGTCCAATCATGACGGATATTGATGCCATGCGCTTAAAACAGGAAGTATACTATAAATTACATCAAATAGCCTATCATTATCCGAATTATACACATGTATTTAATATTATTAAAAGATACGTGCCTGAAGCAGATTTAGAAGCAGCTGAAGATGAGCTAAAGCAGTCATTTATTGAGACACCTATTGTTGACAAACCAAGCAAAGAAAAATTGACACTGACTGACCTCATTCAACCCGACTACTTGCAGCTTGATGTCTTAGCTAAAAACAAGTGGGAGGCTGTTGAAAAGGCAGCGCAACCCCTTCTGCAATCAGGAACAATTACGGAAGCTTATATCGGAAAAATGATGGAATCCTTAGCGTTAGACAGTTCCTACCTGGTCATCGCACCAAATATCGCCATGCCCCATGCTAAATCGGAATACGGTGTCAATAAGCCCTGTATGAGCTTAACGGTATTGGCGGAACCAGTGATCTTTGGCAATGAAAAGAATGATCCCGTCAACTATATTTTTTGCCTAGCTGCTAAAGACAAGGAATCTCACTTAACCGCCATGTCGTCATTTGTGCAACTCATTTCCTCTGAAGAATTTATTAGCACCTTAGCAACCGCACACTCGACAGAAGAGGTTTTACAATATATTAAAAATTTCGAAGCAACGCTTGAGCTCTATTAAAAAGGGGGACCAAAAATGGACATTATTGAGGAAGCACGACGCGTTTTAGATATTGAATCACAAGCGGTAAGGACACTAGCAAGTCAACTCAACCATACCTTTATCAAAGTCGTAGAGGTGCTCGCCCAAACAAAAGGTAAAGTGATTGTTACCGGAATAGGCAAATCCGGTCATGTGGGGAAGAAAATAGCCGCATCTTTATCCAGCATGGGTACGCCTGCATTTTTTGTCCACGCATCAGAGGGTGTACACGGTGATTTAGGCATGGTTGAATCACAAGATATCGTTATCTTAATTTCAAATAGTGGCGAAACAAAAGAAGTACTCGCATTACTACCCTCATTGAAGCGGATTGGGGCGAAACGAATTGCTTTTACTTCCAAGCAAGCATCAGCTTTAGCTGTCAGCTGTGATTACCTCCTGCTTTATCAGTATGAACAGGAAGCCGATCACCTTAACCTCGCACCGACAACCAGTGCAACACTTGCGTTAGCACTAGGTGATGCGCTGGCGGCAACCTTATCAAAGCTAAAGGAATTTAAGCATGCAGACTTTCACCTCTATCACCCTGGTGGTAGTCTCGGTGAACAATTGAAAGAAATGAAGTAACAGATCATGTGAAAGAAGACCACTAAAACAATGCAAGTGGTCTTCTTGGCGCTGTTCGCTTATGACAAGATTACTTTATTCACTAGCGAATCAACAGCTCTCCTGTTAGTTAATTCATCTTTACTTGTCCTTGCATCAGCTGAATCGCCAAAGTAACATTTCTAATACAAGATGATACGAGGAGTCGCCTTCACCTATTGAAGCGCCCACGCCAGCGCCTTTTCAATGTAGGTATTCCAAAATGTCCAACTATGTTCACCAGGTGCTTCAACATAGGTAAAATCACTATTTTCACTATTTAGAAAATCACGCAATTTATGGTTGACATCTAAGAGAAAATCTTCACTTCCACATGCCATATAAATGTGTGGGATCGTTTTATTTTCTTTCTTTAATTGAGAGAATAACGCCTCAGGGTCTTTATCGCTACCTTTAAGTTTCGTAAGATCACCGAAGACTCTTGTGAAGTATTGATAATCAGCGACACCATCAGCATAATCAGGGCTAGCATTTTGTATATTATATGTGATCAGGGCTGAGGAAAGCGCAATAATTTTCCCGAAATTTTCTGGATATTTTAATCCATTTCGAATCGCACCATAGCCGCCCATTGATAAACCACCAATAAAGGTATCTTCCTTTTGATCAGAGATCGGAAACATACCTCTCGTGTATTCAACTAATTCCGCTCCGATGTATTCGCCATACAAATTCTTTTTATCGGTATCGTCGATATAGAAGTGATTTTCACCCGAAGGCATAAATATAGCAATCTGGTACCTCTCCGACAGTTCTCTGACATTTGCATAAGTTAACCAATCTGTGAAGCTACCAGAATAACCATGTAAAAGATATAGAGACTTCATTGCATGATGGTCGTTCACTTTCTGCCCAGCTTCTTTTCTCATATCCTTTGGAATAAGTGCATTAAAGGTAACTTCTCTTTGCATAGCATCTGAAAAATAACTTACTTGTAGTAAAGCCATGTTTAAAACACTCCTTATTCATTTAAGTTAATAACATCAATAGCACCAGCGATCACACAATTAATGTCACGTTCTGATTGTTTTCATCAATGTAATTTATTTGCGTTTTATATGTCTTAAGATCAATTAGTAACGTACAGAAGCTATCCCCTTGTTCCCAAGAAAGCTGAACCCAATCGTTTTCGACATCCATCATGCTAAATGTCCCATTAAATGCGGGATATTCATTTCTAAACCTTATTAGTTTCAATAACCGTTGCACAACTTCTTTCTCTAATGCTTGTTCTATGTCTACCGTGGTAAAATTATGCCTATTAATCTCTCGCCCTTCACCAGTTTGCGCTACTTTCTCAGTGTCATTTTCTTCGGCCAATAATGTCACATAATAAACTTGAGGAATACCTGGCACAAAAAATTGAATAGCTCGTGCAGCTAAATATGCGTCATCATCGCTATTCAATAACGAGTAGTACGACCCTCTAATTTGATGGACATCAAAACCATCATCAGCTTTATGCTCATCTGATAAAATATAACTTAAATTCGCGCCTTTAGCTAAACAGTGATCGACTAACGTCTTTGCCTCTTTGGTATCAATCAAGTCATCCATGTCAGGCTTAACGGGGACACCATCATGACAATCTAACATCGTAAATTGATTAGCTGGACGATCTTTCAAATAATCGTACAGTCCTTCACTATTGCGGTTAATTAAAGTATCAAGTACCGTGTAAGGTAATATAAAATCGTAAATCCAAAAGCCGTGTTTAGCCAGTTTATACTGAATTGAATAATGCGCATGTACTTCAGGCAATAAAGCAATATCTAATGAATCTGCTAATTGTTTTATCCAATCTAAAAATGTATAGATTTCTGGTTCAACAAAAAAGCCACTTGTGCCTATTTTTTTAATAATATAGCCGATCGCATCTAATCTTACTATCTTGACATTATGCTTACTAAAATTTTCAAAGAATGTTTTTATCAAGCTTTTAAATATCTCAGAATGCACATCCAAATCAATTTGTTCAGATGGTGTTTCGCGACCAAATGTGGTCCAAACCTTAACATCCTCACCAGTCGATTTAATTTGAAATGTGGAATAAGGTACTTTCCTTCTAAGGAACATTTTATCAATGTCTTCTTTTCTCGGCTGACCATCTTCCCATAACTTATCTAAAGTAATAAATAAATTGGCGTAGTCTGATTGATCACCTTTTTCCAAGAAATCTTGAAAGTAGGCTGATTTTTGTGATATATGATTAACCATTAGATCAAGTAAAACATCGAAGTTCTTTCCAATTTCCTTTATATCTTTCCACCCACCGAATGTTTTATCAATCTCCAAATAGGTCAGAGGTGCAAAACCTCTATCACCTGAAGAAGGATATGGGGGTAAAATATGGACACCGCCTTTAAAAATATCCGAGAAATAGGTTGTTAACAACTGATTTAATGTTGGCAAATCCCCTCCAAATGAATCTGGATAAGTAATTAATTGCACTTGATTTTTTAATGCCATTCCAAGTCCCTCCTTTTATAATTTATAGATTTCTTTAATAGCTTCTAGTTTAGGCAAGTCAACCACTCCACCAACAGCCTTTAATTTATATGCACTAACAGCATGCCCAAATTCTAGCGCTTCTTTTAATAAATAACCTTTGATTAAAGCAGCATAGAAACCCGACCAAAAAGCATCTCCTGCACCTGTTGCATCCACGACATTTGAAGCATAACTACTAAACTTAACCGTCTCTCTTCCGTTTGAGACAAGTGCACCCTCTTTCCCTAAAGTCATAATGACCAATTTCGCCCCTAAATCTAGAAATTTTCTAACTTGATTTTCATGTTTATCCTGACCAAACAGTCGCTCCGCATCATCCTCCGACGGTTTAATAATATCAACATGTTGGATAATCGATTTTACATATGCCGGACCATCTTCTTGCCTAGAGAACAGCTTAGGGTGATAATTCGGATCAAAACAAATCAAGAGACCGTTTTGCTTTGCAACTTTTATACATTTTTCGATGGTATGACGTGCTGGGTTTCTTGAAATCGGCCAACTGGAGAAGTGCAATATTTTTGAATCCTGGATTAACCTAGCCAATTGTTCACTATAGTCTAAATAGTAATCTGCCCCTCTGTAAAAGATAGGTACGGGCGTATCTTTGCTTTTGGTTATTAGCACCATACTTGTTGCGTGATTTACCTGTTGGATAAATGAAGGATCTAATTGTACTTCGGTTAAATAATTAATTAAAAAATCGCCAAGCCCGTCTTTCCCAACAGCCGCTACCGCAGTTGAATTAATGCCTAGTCTTCTCGTATTTATCGCAATATTAGATGGTGACCCACCAAAAAACCTACTGTATTGATTACTCTCAAAATTATCACCGTAGTCTGTAGAAATCATATCAACTAATAATTCACCAATCGCTAATACATCATTTTTTTTATTAGTAAAGTTAATTTTATCTTCAAAATTTAACATTTTTTCTCCTTATCATGCACTCAAATTATATTTAATTTTGCTAAAGGTGCTTAGTGTACCCTGCTTAATAACAATCTGAAAAATTAAGTTTATTTATCCTTAATCAACTACACGTGTATGTCTTTAACAGGTGTCTTTTTATGCCTATGAGAGAAAAACCAACAATGCACACAACCAAACATGTTAATCGTTACCACATGCACATGCGGAGAGTTACTGCTCCGTTGTAACACACTTTGCATAGCTTTACATAAAGCGCATTCATTATTTTCATGATTTGATCTAGTTAAGTAATACCTATGTGGTACTTCCTTTGATCAGTTCAACATTTACCACCTTATTCTGAATGGTGCTAACATCCTCGTTCTCCAAAATTAAATCAATCAAAGTCGAAGAGAGAACATGCCCAATTTGATCCGTTGGTTGACTAATTGTAGTGAGTTTTGGTGTTTGTAATAAACGCGTAAAGCCATGATAGTCATAGCCGACAATTTTTAGCTGATCGGGGATCGCAACACCATTATTTGTAGCCCACGCATACAATACATAGGCAAGCAAATCATCACTACAAAATACACCGTCAAATTCATTTATATAAGGTCCTACTTCTTTTTTAATAAACGCATACAAATCATCATATTTATATATTCCAAAGAAATTATTTTTATTTTCAATAATTTTATAGGGAATGTCATTTTCTTTACACGTTATACTGAATGCGCTTCCGCGACGATTCGATAACATATCCCTTTTAAACGGACCAGAAATATGCAACAGCCTCTTGCATCCTTTGTCTATTAGATGTCGCGTTGCCAATACACCACCAAGATAATTGTCCGAACCTACATAAGGGATATTCGATATAATTCTATCAAAGGTAACAATCGGAAAATTTAAGCTTTCGTAATGTGACACTTCTAGCGTTTGACCACACATAATTATTCCCGCAATCCGATTTGCTTTAAGCATATCAATATAGCTTTTTTCTTTTTCATAGTCATCTAGAGAATTACAAATGATTGTCTTAAACCCATTTTCATTTGCATTAATCTCAATATATTTTATGACTTCAGAAAAAAAGGGGTGGCTTGAATCCGGTACAATGACACCGATAAATGTCGTTTTACTGTTCTGTAACGATCTTGCTATTTGATTGGGTTGATAATTAAGGTTTTTCATAGCAGTTTCTACTTTTTTACGCGTTTCTTTTCCAATATAGCCTCGATTATTAATAACCCTAGAAACGGTTGTAACAGATACGCCTGCCTTCTTAGCTACATCCTTAATGCTCGTCATTGCCATTCTCCTCGTGTCTATTGATTACCATCATTTTTCACCAGGACGTGTCATACCCGGTGTATTATAATTTGTGTTGCTAGCCCATACTTAAGCTAACAAGAAAGGTTTTAATTATTATAATGCCAACATAGTTAGATAATGATAGACAAAACGATTATCATTTAACTAGATTGACTCACGTATTGTTGTTAACTTCAACGTTTTATTATAACATTTCTAATGAAAGATTAGAAATATATGGACAATAAGCACGTACTTTAAATTGGATATATTCTATTGCCTGTTTAATCAATACCACTCTGAAATCTCTAACACCATTTCTTTGCTAACCGAATGACACCCTTTCATTTTCAAATTCACATTTATTTAATTGCTCCTTCAACAACACCACGCACAATATGTTTTTGCAAGATAAGAAAGAATATAATGATCGGAATAATCGCAAGAACAAGACCCGCCATTGCTAATCCGTAATTGTTGGTATAGGTTCCAAAGAATGAAAATGTCGACAAAGGAATCGTTCGTTCCTCTGCTGAAACTAATACTAACGATGGCAATAAAAAGTCATTCCAAATCCATAACACATCTAGGATTAAAACCGTTGATGTAATCGGTTTTAAAATAGGGAAGATGACTTTCCAAAACACTTGTAATCTCGAGGCTCCGTCAATAATCGCGGCTTCTTCAAGTTCAAATGGAATATTTTTAATAAACCCATGATAGATAAATGTTGCTAGACTTAAACCAAAACCCAAGTAATAAAACATAAGCACATACTTACTATCCAGCAGCCCTAACCTTCCATAAATCGAAACAAAAGGAATCATTAAAGATTGAAACGGAATAATCATCGACATCACTAATAATAAGAAAATAAACCTATTTACCTTCCACTTCCATCGAACAAGAAAATAAGCCAACATCGATGAAAATACAATAATTAATAAAGATGATCCAATCGTTACAATTAATGAATTTTTTAATGCTGAAATAAAGTTCATTGCATTAAACGCTTGAATATAGTTACTAAAGCTAAACACTTCCGGTAATGCTAATGGATTTCTAACAACAGACAAATTATCCTTGAAAGAATTTATGATAATGATGATAAATGGAAAAACAAATGCTAAAAATAAAAAGAGGGATAACAAATAATAGAGTAGAGATTTAATTTTTTTCGATTTCATTAGGCTTCAACCTCCATTTTCTTCATAATCCCTACCTGTGTAACAGCTATTAACGCAACAATAATAAATAACACCAAAGCCTTCGCTTGACCTTCACCAAACCGTTGATAAGTAAAGGCCTCTTGATATATGTGCATAGCAATTAATTCAGTAGATCGGAAAGGTCCACCGTCTGTGAGCGATAAGTTTGTATCATAAACAAGGAAACTTCTCTGCAACGTCAAGAAGAGACTTATGGTAAAAGATGGGATCATTAATGGGATTTTCACTTTAACCAACTGTTTAAAAGCGCTCGCTCCATCTAATAGTGAAGCTTCCATCAATGACTTGTCGATTCCCATTAAACCAGCGATATAAATCAACATCATGTATCCCGAGCTTTGCCACACACTGACAATGATTAACGTCCATAAAGCTGTTTCGGGATTAGCTAGCCATGATACAGAAAAAATCCCCCAACCCAATTCAACTCCTACACTTACAAAAGCTCTAGAAAAAATAAACTGCCAAATAAAACCTAAAATAATTCCACCAATTAAATTAGGTGTGAAAAAGCTTAGTTTGAAAAACTCTTGCCCTTTTCTACCTTGTGTCACAAGCAAAGCAAGCCCGAACCCTAATACATTTGTTAACACTAACGTGTAAACAACATATTTAAATGTAGCGACTAAACTACTTCCAAAGTTAGGATCAGAAAAAGCGTTTATAAAATTTTTAAATCCAATAAATTCAAATAATGAGCCTGTCAAACCTGTCCACGTTGTTACTGTCATTAAGATACCTATAACAAAAGGAACAATCATAACAAGAAAGAATACTAATAATGGAATAAAACCAAAAAGCCCAAAAACTTTTAACCTTTCGGAAATTTTCTTTTCATGATACATAACACTTCCTCCAATAATTTTATAGTATTTATTTTTTTAACTTGAAATGATACCTCCAAAAGATTAATTTCTATTACGCTTTTAGCACCTTTACTACTGCTACTATTGCTACAAGTCATTGCACAATAGTCTGAACGACCATTTAAAACAGGAACATTGGGACAAGCCAAATGACGCTCACCCCAATGTTATATTTTATTCTGAATCTACCGAAGACCAATACGCCTCAAATTCTTCCGCTAAATCAGCTCTATCAATTCCATCAGCTAGATATTTTTCTAGACTAGCACCCATGACATTCATTGCATCTGAAGGATAATAGCTAACAATAAACTCTAGTGTATTATCATTATCCATATAATTTACTATATCTTGTGAAAGAGGATCTTCAGGTGCCATATCAAAATTATCTGATACTGGAATTAAATTTAATGTGTTCACATAATGATCTTTTCCGGTCTCTGAAGAAACTAACCAATTTAAAAATTCTTTAGCAGCTTCTTGCTCTTCTTCACTCGCTTGCTCAGCATCAACTGCCCAAAACGAAGGTGCACCTACTGAAATATGACTGTTTCCGAAATCAGATGCATCATTACTAATTGGCACAGGCAAAAATCCGAACTCCCCATCAGGATTAACTGCTTGTATTTGCGGATAAGCCCAGTTACCCATAAACCATAGACCTACGTCTCCACTTGCTAATTCTAACGGTGCATCATCATAAGACGGAGCCAATGGTGCACGCTTATGTTTATTAAATTCTTTCATGATATCGATGGTGTCTACCCAGCCATTAAAAATATCATTTTCAGTAAAAGTTATTTCTCCATTTAAAGTATCTTGTAAAAACTGATGCCGCTCATCTCTGTCAGATGACTGACTAGCAAACATCGCATTGGTGAGGTGCGCGCCTAATGACCAATCCATTGGTGACACAGTTAACGCATCCACACCGTCTAATGCATCTATTTGTTCAAATAAACCTTTAAGATCATCTGTCGTTTTGACAGTTTGTGGGTCAAAACCACCCGTTGCTTCATCTAGGACTTCTTTATTATAAATAAAACCAAAACCTTCAACGCCTAATGGTTGACCTAATACTTTACCATCATAATTTACACGTGCATAATAATCTTCATCTACCGTATCAATCCATGGCTCCTCTGATAAATCGAGCAGGCTATCTTTGAATTCGTCAATTTCCATATTAGCTAATGTAATGGTCGGAGCATTACCCGAGGCATACAATGTCGTCATTCTCTCCAGTACGACCTGGCCACCTAAAGGGATTACGGTAACCTTAACACCAGTTTCTTCAGTGAAATCAGCAACAACTTGATCAAACTGCTCAGTGATCTCGGGCTTCGTTAGTAAAATAGAAATTTCAACGTCACTACTTGCTGCTTGCTCTGTATCATCAGAAGAGCCTCCGTCATCATTTGAATCCCCACAAGCCACTAATAAAAGAACGAATAACAATCCTACAATCCAAATCATTTTTTTCTTCATATTAATTAAACCCTCCCTTTTGTAAGTGCTTACATAACGTATGTTAACCTACTTATTTTTTTATGTCAATCGTTTTCATAAAATTATTATGTCACTCCTTGTTTTCTATATTAAGTTGATTTTAAATATTATTGATCTTATACAAACATTTCTTAACATTGCTATTTTAACGGTTTTTTTAGTTTCTTTTAATATCCTGCTTAGTTAGTGAAAATAAGGTGGTAACGATACCACATTATACCCATACATTACTACATTACAGCGTTTTTGGTAATCAATCTTTCAAGAATGTTCTCTCATTAATTTAAAAAATAAAGAATAAGCCGATTTTTTTCTTACTTTCAAGTATAATAAGCTATATTCAGGTCATGTATAGAATCATTTGTGGACAACATCCTATGCATATAACTAAAACAAAAAAGAGGTTGAATAATGAGTGAAAAAAGTTTTGCCGATTATCAGGTAAGTGACGAGATAAAACAAGCATTAATGTTGCTAAAGTACAACACCCCTACAGAAGTGCAAAGCCAGGTAATTCCTTTAGCATTAGAAAATAAAGACCTCGTCGTCAAAGCACAGACAGGGAGCGGAAAAACTGCAGCCTTTGGTATTCCTATTGCCGACAAGGTTGAATGGCTTGAAAATAAACCGCAGGTCTTAATCCTTACCCCGACACGAGAGCTTGCGGTACAAGTTCGTGAAGATATAACGAATATTGGCAGATTTAAGCGAGTGAAAGCATTGGCCATCTATGGAAGAGAACCTTTTAAACCCCAACAGGATGCGCTAAAACAAAAGACGCACGTTGTTGTTGGAACGCCCGGACGCGTGCTCGATCATATCGATCGCGACACGTTGCCACTAGAACACATAAAGTATTTGATCATTGACGAAGCAGATGAGATGCTTAATCGTGGGTTTATCGATCAAGTTGAAGCCATTATTAATGAGCTCCCCTCCAGTCGTGTGACGATGGTGTTTTCGGCAACCTTCCCTGAAGATATTAAAAAGCTATGCCATGACTATATGCATGAACCTTCCCATATCGAGATTGCATCAACAGGGATTACCGCTGATACGATTGAACACGCCTTGATTGAAGTGAAAGAAGGAGACAAGATTCCACTCCTTAAAGACTTGACGGTTATCGAAAATCCAGATAGTTGCTTAATTTTCTGTCGAACGAAAGAAAACGTTGATAGCGTCTATAGTGAATTGGATCAAGCTGGCTACGCTTGCCAGAAACTCCATGGTGGACTTGAGCAAGAAAAACGTTTTGCTGTTATGGATGGCTTCAAATCAGGAAGCTTTCGATATCTTATTGCAACAGATGTTGCTGCGAGAGGGATTGATGTTGATGATGTCTCCCTTGTGATTAACTATGATGTTCCATTGGAGACTGATGCCTATGTACACCGAACAGGCAGAACCGGACGAGCAGGCAACAAGGGAAGGGCAATCACGTTTGCCACCCCTTATGAAGGGAAATTTATTAGAGAGATTGAGAACTATATTAACTTTGCGCTTCCCACTATGGAGCCACCAGCTCATTCAGAAGTAGTGAGCAACAAGGATGCTTTTGAGGAAAAACAGCGTAGCAAGCGGATTGTAAAAAATAATAAAACAGCCCGAATGAATCAGGATATTTTGAAGTTGCATTTCAACGGAGGGAAAAAGAAAAAACTTCGTGCCGTTGATTTTGTCGGCACCATCGCAAAAATCCCTGGCATCACCGCAGAGGATATCGGGATTATAACCATCCATGAGCAAATGACCTATGTTGAGATCCTAAATGGAAAAGGGTCGATTGTTATGCAAGCAATGGAGAATACGACGATTAAAGGCAAAAAGTTGAGAGTGAGTAAGGCAAGAAAATAATCATATCGATAACGCCGTCCAAGTCCCCCGTTTGGGGTGACTTGGCATAGCCAGCGCTTTAATCCACTTAAACCTTCTAATATTCATAATATCTTCAAGAGTTTGAGAAGCATACATGGATAAGCCTATTACTATTGATATTTCACCAAATCGACCATGCCTTAATAGAGCTGGAAACGAGTCAAGCTACTGCTTTTTAAAAACCCGAAGGTTACTAAACATCTAGACAATTGACCTCGACTTTTCAAAGTAAGCACAGATAAACTTTTTCAAGTACTTCATGGCAGCTATGAACACAATGCAAACCATTAATTATTGTACTGGTGGTTTGCATTGCAATTGAATACCCCCGTTACCCCGCCTAACTAAAATATCCATTAAAAGGGAAATGGCTGCACCCATTATGTGCTATGTAATCGTTATATTGACCGCATTACTCATCAAAAGCTTAATAAAGCACCTCAATTTTATGGTGTTGAAGCTTCTCTAGCTCTGACTCCGATAATGAACGATCAATGATCATGTAATCTACATCCGCACAATTTAGGCTCTGATTTAAATATTTCTGGTTAAACTTATCACTTGTTACCATTAAAACGAGTTCCTTCGAGCGTTTATGAAAGGCTTGCTTAATCAGTGCTTCTCCTTCCGTAATTTCAGTTGCACCCACAGTAAAATCAAATCCCCGACATGAAACAAATGCAAGATCGACATGATAGCTTAAAGCATCGTTGAACGCTTTTGAGCCATTCACAGTGAAGCGCTTAGGTACGATGGAACCGCCAAGTATGTTGACATCTGCAGATGTGTACTCTGATAATAAACTAGCCGTAATTACACCATTTGTAATGACCTTTAGCCCGTTAAATCGATTTAATTGGTTAACAAGGTGCAAGGCTGTACTACTAGAATCAATAAATAAGCTCATGTCATCTTCTATTAATGTCTCAGCGATTTTTGCCATCCGCTCTTTATTCTTCTCATCATTAAACTTGTCTACTTTCATCAGATAGGGGATATCAATCTTCTGACGATCAATAATTACAGCTCCACCTCTAGTCCGTCGAATAAGCCCTTTATTCTCTAGCTCAATTAAGTCCCGTTTAATTGTTGCTTCACTATAATTAAGTAAATCAACTAAATCGATTGTCTTCATAAAATTCTCTGCCTTTAAGTGATTAACAATTTTATCTTGCCTTTCCCTTTGAATTGCTGTAACCATTCTAACCCCTCCAATTGATTAAAGGCATGGACATTTTGTCCACGCCTGATCTTATTTAATACAAATCTGCTTTACCAATCGTATTAAGAATTGTAAGCTTGTGTTTAACAACCTCTTTTACTTTATTATTTGCCGATGGATAGACTTGATTGGGCTCGTAAACACTAGGGTTTTCAAGCAATAAACGTCGTACTTCATCAAAAAATACACTTTTTAAATCAGATGACAGATTTACTTTACCTACCCCATATTTTACAGCCTCACTAACCTCAGCATCAGGATTTCCAGACCCTCCGTGTAAAACAAATGGAATATCTATACGTTCACTTAAATCTTTTAGTAACGTTAGGTTCAACTCCGGCTTAACCTCCTTCGGGTAAAGACCATGGGCCGTGCCAATAGCCACCGCAAGCGTATCGATGCCAGTTCGATTGACAAAATCAACAGCCTGGTCGGGATCAGTATAAATAATTGTATCAGATCCGCCTTCATAGGAGTCTCCGTTATTACCAATAGTACCCAATTCAGCTTCGACTGAAACACCTACCTTATGGGCAAGCTCGACAACCTGACTTGTCAAAGCTACGTTATCTTCATAGTCAGCAAGGGAGGCATCAATCATCACAGAGGTATAGCCATTACGAATGGCACGCATCACGTCACCAAGGGTACCACCATGATCCATATGAATAACAACCGGAACCTTACTTTGGTATGCATATGCTTTTACAGTGGCAACAAAAGCATCACCTAAATACTCTATTTCATCTGGATGGATTTCAAGAATCACTGGTGCATTTTGCGCCTCTACCTCCTCCATTATTGCTTTTAGCATATCATAGCTACAAATATTAAAGGCTGGCACTGCAAATTTATGAGCTTTAGCTACCTGTAGTAGTGCTTTCATTGTATATAGCAATTTAAACAATCCCTTCTTATTCTATATTGTATTTGTTAATGCTTCTTGCTTTATTGGTTTTTTAAGTAGCCCAATCATTACTGCTGTCACTAATGTACCTACAACTAAAGCTAACAGATACATAGGCAAGTTATTAATAACATTAGGTATGAACATCACCCACACACCACCATGTGGGGCCATAGACGTTACACCAGCAGCCATAGAAATAGAGGCTGCTACTGCTGAGCCTACCATTAAGCTAGGAATTACCCGAATTGGATCAGCTACTGCAAATGGGATAGCACCTTCTGTAATATATGAGGCACCTAATACCCAACAAGACTTACCAGATGTTTTTTCTTCCAATGTAAACTTGTTTTTAAATATTACTGTTGCTAAAGCAAGTCCTAGTGGCGGTGTCATACCCGCCATCATACACGCTGCAATAGGTGCATTAACACCAGCTGACATGAGTCCAATTGAAAAGGTCGAAATAGCCTTATTTATCGGCCCCCCCATATCCGCTGCCATCATAACCCCAATCAGTAAGCCAAACATCAATCCAGAAGTCTCGCCTAAACCATTTAAAAATTCAGTCAGCCCATTTAATACCCATGAAATTGGTGTGTCAATGAGGAAAACCATCGCCATTCCAACAATAGTAATCGAGATTAACGGCACAACAATTAATTGGAAAATAGCTGAGATTGATTGCTTAACATGTATTTTAGTTGCCGTAAAATCAGTTACATAGCCTGCTAGAATTCCACCGATCATCCCTCCCAGAAATCCCGATCCGCCAGCCGCTGCTAACGTTCCCGCTATTAAACCTGGAGCAAAGCCTGCTCGCCCAGCAATTGACGAAGCTATCCCCGCCGCTAGAGCAGGCACCATTAGGGCAAATGCTGTACCACCACCAATTTGTGATAGTGCACCGGCAATGACATTATATTTCCCGCTGTCGGGATCAGATGCTTCAATTCCAAAAGCAAAACTAATTGCAATAAGAATACCACCAGCAATTACAAATGGAAGCATGTAATTGACACCATTCATAAAATGACTATACAACCCCTTTTTATGACTAGATACTGAGCTATTCTCTTCCGTATCTTTACTGGATTGAAACGTGCCTTCCCCTCTGATCGCCTCTTCTAGAATAGTAATGGGATCTTTGATCGCTTTAGATGTTGACACCTTCTTAATCGTTTTCCCCGCAAAGCGACTTAGATCAATCCCTTTATCAACCGCGAGGATAACGACATCTGCTTCTTTAATTTCTTGCTCTGTCAATACATTCTCCGTTTTAGCGCCCTGAGTTTCAATTTTGACTTGATGTCCCTCCGCTTCTGCCGCTTTTTGCAACTTTTCTGCCGCCATATAAGTATGGGCGATACCGGTCGGACATGCCGTAACACCAATGATTTTCATCTTATTCGCCTCCTAAGCTTGTTAAAATAGAGCGTATTTCTTCTGCATCTTTGGCCATCTTGATGCTCGCCTTAAACTGATCATCCATTAACTTTCTTGCTAAGAAGCTAAGCAGCTCGAGATGCGTATTATTAGCCTGATCAGGAACAGCAATCATAAAAACACACTCAACACGTGATCCGTCTAAAGCCAAGTAGTCCGTCAGCTCATCTACATGAGCGAAAGCGATCGTTGGTTTTATTACAGCCTTTGATTTCGCATGTGGAATACCAAAGCCTTCCTCAACACCTGTAGAAGCTTCTTTTTCTCGCTTTTTTAAATCTTTTATAAAACGTCTTGCACTTGTTATACATCCATTATTTTCAAGGCTTAGAGCTAGATTATTAAACAATTCTTCCTTTGTCTTAATCGTTAAATCAAAGACAATATTTTGTTTATCTAACACCGATGATATTTGCATATCACCCCTCCTATCTCAATTTGGTAAGCGCTTACCATGACAATGTCATTGTAGCACCATGATCTATTTAGTTCAATGAAATGAACGAAAGTTTACATTTTGGATTTAATAGAGGCATATCATGCATTTTAATGAACGAAAACAGTCATTTAGTTTTTTAACTTGGGTGAGCGTTATATGGCAGACAAGGGGAGAAAATGAGATTAGTATTATTGCATTTATAGAATGGAAATACTTTGTTAGCAGAAGAAATGACGAAGACATGTTAGTAAGACAAAAATAAACTGATAACAGCATAAGATTATTGTTAGTACTACAATGATTCGAATCGTTTGTGGCAAATTGATTCTTAAACCTCAAAATAGAAAATCTATTGAGGTGGGTAGTAGCTCTATGGCATCCGTATAGCCAGAGGTTTTCAAAGACTAGCAGTAAAAAACGAGCTTGTGCTACAAGCTCGTTTAGTTTGATATTTAACAAGTAATGACATTAAAAACTAAAGTTTAATATATCCTCTTTCTGTTCAACATTAGCTATGCTATGCCATTCCTTACTGTTTATTTCATGATCAGATAACATAAATTCATACCCATTAAATTGATAGTTTTGACATCCCACCAACGCCTGTTGCTGCTGATGCTCATGATTAAATGG
Organism: Amphibacillus jilinensis Y1; assembly: GCF_000306965.1. GTDB lineage: Bacteria > Bacillota > Bacilli > Bacillales > Amphibacillaceae > Amphibacillus_C > Amphibacillus_C jilinensis. The sequence continues at coordinate 1,136,377 of NZ_JH976434.1, forward strand.
ACCACTATTTGTTCTTTTATAATAAACAAAAAAGGGCACTTGATATTCCTTTAAAGCATGTAGTTTATTCTCAACGTCTTCTAAAAATTTTTCTCTTTCATTAAGCGTGTAATACTGTTTAATTTTACTGTTTTGGTCAATTTGATAGATGATTGGAGAAATATTTTTCGTTATGGTATCAATAAGTAAAACTTCCTCTTCCTTTAAACTATCTTTGGCTTCTAACACAATTAAAAAACCAAAAGGCAGTGGATTATCTTCCATTACCATTGAATCGTCAAGGCCTTTAGATGTTAATATAGGTGATATGACTACGCAATTTGTTTCATTAACTAGCTTTTGCATCTCCTCATTGAAATACTTCTTGATAGCTCCCTCTGAAAAACCATATAACGTCTCTCCGCTAAAGGTATCTTCCCATTGATCATTGATCAGGAATAGCTGCTCATCAGCTTCTAACCCTATACTACTTGTTATTTTATACTGCCCTTCTTGTTGAAAAGCAAAAAACATTTTTTTAACCCCAAAGTAAAGTTGTAATGTCTTAGCTGTTAGGTGAGTTAATTCCTCGATCGTTCGGCAATGGTTAATATTTCTTACCAATTTGTTTAGACTAGATAAAACCTTAAACTTCCTATCAATCTTTTGTTTTTGAATGGCAAGCTCATCAAACATCATTGCATTATTAATTGCTATATAAGTAGAACCTGCTAATGATTCAATTAATTCAAACAGCGATGGATCGTAATCTTCTTTATTTAATGGTTGGCCTAATGTTACCAAACCCAAAATTTCCTCTTTTACAATAAGCACAATATACTTTGCATTTAATTGCTGAAACACCTCATAATTAACGAAAAGTTTTTGAATGATATTGGCATCTCGCTCAATATGCAAGACAATCGGTTCACCTCTATAACGTGTGTCAACTAACTCTATTTCTGTATAGTATTTTTGATAATTAGTAACGTCACGGTAACCCTTGATTTTTATGACTTCAGTAACAGCATCATATATACCAAAAGAAGTCACCCTACTACCTGATACTTCACTAAATACTTCCGTGGCTATCGTGTAGAGTTTTTCCAAAGTCACTTCAGATAACATCACTTTCGTATTTTGATTAATTGCAAACAAGTCGAAATTCTTCTGATCTAATTTAGCATTCGATTCTTTCAATTCAGCAAAATAGTTGCAATTTTCCAATGAATTGTTAATTAAACGCATCAAAGCATCTGCAATGATGTAATCATCTTTCTTAAAATCATCAACAACTTTTCCATTAGTTAAAATAAAACCAACCATGTAATTGTCAACCATAAGCGGAATAACCAATTTGATATTAAACTGCTCTATGATTTGCTTTGAAAAAAACGCATCAAAGTTATCGACAACAATATTACCAAAGTGAGCTGGAAAATGACGTAGCTCTGTAGAATCTGGAATTATACATTCATCAAACGGATATAACCTGTTGTACTTTAAAACATACGCATCGTTACTTTTTATAAATAACGCAGATGCATTTAATGTTAAAATTTCATTTGAAAATTCAAAAGCAAATTCTGTAATTTGCTCTGTATTAAAACGCTGCGTGAAAAATTCAACAGCCTTTAGCAAACCTTCATACCTATACAAACGCTTTACTCGATCCATAAGAATCCCCCATTTATGCACAATTAAGTGAAATCGACCCAATCTTCGAATTATTCAAAAAACAGTTTGCCTTTTTTAACATAATACATCCCTGTCATCGATTTCTTAAGTTTCTTCTGAATATTTTTAATTTGCATCGTCGTTTCAGGATACGCTTTATAAATGGCTTGTATCTCTCCCTCTCCCTTCGTCTCCAAGAAAGAAACAATTACTTGCCTTTGTTTTTCCAACATAAACACTTCTTGACTAAGCTTCTCTTGCACATCGAGATTGTTTTCATACTCTTTTAAAGCATTAACTTTACCATCAGACTCTTCCTGTAGACTGAAATAGGTTTCATACACTTCTAATTCTCTATTTACTTTCTCTAATTCAATCAATCGTTTTTTATAGTCTTTCAACAACGCTTCTAATTGTTGTTTTAATTCTAATCGATTAAAGCCTTCAATTTTAATCTCGGTTTCACGTTCATATTGATTGCCAATAAAAGCTGATATAACCTGAACCTTTGCTTTGACACTTCCCCCAATTATCTTTCCTTTGTGCTGATCTAAGACAACTTTTTTGGCCATCAAATCACTTCCGATAGAGTAATATCCAATATTTATTTCATTCCCCGCGACAATTGTACATTCATTGGCATGTTTTATATACACGTTTTGCGCAGCTTCGATGTAGGCTGTTCCCTTACCAAATACGCCACCTTGTATATATACATCCCCTTGTCGAGATATAATCTTATCTATTCCACCAATACCCAACGGGTTTAATATCGAAATATCCTTAGTCGCAGTAACTGAAAAACTATCAGTAACCGTCCCGGTTATCTTGATGCTCCCATCAAATTCAATATTTCCAGTGTCTACGCCAACATCCCCCGTAATCACTAACATATCATCAACTTTAATTTTTCCATTTTCAATGACAACCGCTCCATTTTTCTTCGCATATAGCGTAATGGCGCCATTCTCTTTTACTTCCTTAACAGATTTAGGATCGAACTTAAAAAGAGATTCGTTTCCTTTTTTAGCTGGAAGTATCTCACCAGTAACTGTCCACCCAGGGGTACCCTCTGTTGCTATAATTTTTTCACCTAGCCAATCGCCTTTAGCTACTTCATCAATAAGGTTCATTTCATAAAAATTAGCCGAATGATCTTCGTTAATTTGTGGTCTTTTTTCTGAGAGCTCAATATATCTGACCTGTGCACCTTTTCCATCAACCGGCTCAGCACCCCGCGCAATAACGACCTTTTCGTTAAAAGGAAGTTCGTTTTTAAGAACTTCTGGTAATATACCATCCGTCACTCCTGCTGTTTCCAGTGCTTTTAATATTTCAGATACCATATGTTTGTGATCACATACTTCAATTTCTTCCTCTAACAAGTTCAACTTTATTGATGCTTCAAGCAAGTCTTTAGAAAGGATCACTTCAATAATAGGCTTAGCTTCTCCAATAACGACTGGCTCATTTGTGGCATTTTCTATCGCTTGTTTCAGTTGCATAAAGTTAGAAATCTTGATCATAGGAAGTTCTGCTAAGATTGAATTAAAATCGAGCAAATTAAACCCCTGTTTACTTACCGCTATCAAGACTAAATGCTCCTCTGCCCACAAGCTAAAATATTCATGATCAACTAATTTTCTTTGTGTTTTATTTGTATCCATATACCCTACCCCTTAGTTAGAATACTTTCGCAACATAAGAATAAATGAGTCTTTTGATTTATGACAATAGTTCCGTAATTCTTCTATACCAAGTATAATATGATCATTAATAAATTGATATAAATTATTAAAAAAAAGCTGGATTAAGATGCTTTCTATAATGATTTATATATAGATTTGTCACAAAAAAGGTAACTATATACTTAACAATGACACAATTTAATAGCAATTATAAATTTTAACATCTCAGAAAAGTGAAACAAACATTTAAAAAGACGTGAAAGTAGGACAAGGGGACATAACAGCTCGTGAAGCGGGAAGTTTGCGAAATAAGGAGTAGATTGCTCAACTTTAAAAGAGTGGAAGTTCATGTTTCTCACTCCCACCCTACTCACCATATTTTTTTATAAAAAGGCTCGCTAAATCAATACGCATGATCTCTACTAACTGTCTAACTAATGAGACTGTTAAATATTTCCAATTTACTAAACGAACCTTCAATCGGGACTTTAGCGGGCGTTTTACGAAAGGTGATCTATGATAAATGTGATCAAATCTATATCAAATCTCATTCAAGAGTAAAAGAAGCTAAACTTGCTCGGCCATTACCTGTATAAGTTAAATAAATGGACTGAACACCATCTGGAATAACCACTTCTGATCGATATTCTGTCCATACATTGGTAAACGCAACCGGAATGGTCGTAAGTGTTTCTCCATCCCAGGATGTTTTTACTTCAAATGCTCCACTACAATAGCCCCTCACCTTAATTGTGATCGCTTTAATACCTTGGCAATCAAAATATTTAAATCCTGCTGTGGCCGATTCGGTCATGTTGGCAATGTACCCTATCTCTTCGTCTCCATCCTTGCCATCTTGCGTAATTTTAGGAAAGTGAGAATCCATCCACAAATCACCTGTGTACATCGCCTCATCATTACAGAACAGATGACACGCAATATAGGCTGGATACTCTCCTCTACCCACAAGTGGACCACCATTAGAACCACAGGACGTCATCTCTACTTGAGGAATCGTCCCATCGCTTAGTATCTCAATCGGCTCGACACATCCCTGTCGACTAAAATTAGATCCGTTCGTATGGCGGTGATAAAAAATGTACCAACTTCCTTTTATATCAACAATACTCCCATGATTATTACCACCATAGTACATCGGCTTTTCAGCAGGCTTATAGATATCAATATGAAGATCGTTATTGCTTACAATCACCCCGCCATAAACAAAACCCTTTGTCGGGTGCTTACTCGTCGCATAGCACAATTCATGCATGACAATGGAGGAATAAATAAAGTAGTAAGTATCATCTTTTTTCCTAATTGAAGGTGCTTCAAAAAATTCGTGCCCTTCAAAGCCACTACCTGCACTATAAGGCTGACTTGGCATGATAAATACCGGATCCTCTAGTATCGTCAACATATCTGCATCAAGCACTGTCGCCATCGCCCCACTCCTTGATCGATCGCCTGGCCCACAAAATCCCGTATAAAGATAGGTTTTATCGCCTTCAGTTAATACACCTGGGTCAAATTGAGGTTCATCACCTTCTCGTTCCCCTAAACGTGTACCATCAGAATAATGAACATACCCGTAAAATTCGTATTGCCCAGCAGGTGTATCTGACACCGCCACGGAGACGATTGGAACCTTGTCTAACACATAGTATAAGTAATATCGACCGTCTGGCCCAACAGTGACATCCGGCGCATAAAGACACATGTTAGCTGCTGTATTCAGTGGATCATCAGTTTTTTTATAGATCACACCTTCATATGTCCAATTTGCTAAATTATCGATCGGCGCAGACCAGCATACGTAATCATTAAGACAATATGCATGGCCGTTAAAACGATCATGTGAGCCATAAACATAAATACGATCATTAAAGACATAAGGTTCACCATCAGGAATATACTCCCACGAGGGGAGATAGGGATTAAAACCTTGTTTTTTCATTAAAAATGCACCACCCGAATTTTAATTTTTAATTTTTTTATTGATCATCATTAAACAGCTTTGAATATCCAGCAATGTATTTCGATGTTTCTCTGATAATAACCATTGATTAATTAGTTGTTCTCATGCCCAGAAAAAAGAAAGCGCTATCAAACTATGACACAAAGTAACTCGATTAACCACTACCTCCTTCCGTGCTTGTAGTTTTATTTCAAACTGTTTCACTATTCTTTATGTTATATAGCCTTCTTCTATTGGATTCAAAAATTACCTAGTAATCTTAATTTACAATATAACGGAAATTATTTCAAGATTGTAATGGATGCTTTTCTATTGCTTGTCTGACTTAAGACAAGCAGATCTTATAGCATTCCAAATCATTCGCATTACTAGACCCAAATCGAAAAAACTTCTTCACTTATAAAATGACAAAAAAGCAATAGATTTACGCGCATTAAGCCCATGGCACATTCGTCCGTCGCCCACGGATTGGTCGTTCAGCGAATCAGGACATTAACATCCGTTATCTCTCCCTAAATAGAATTGCTCAACACCCTATTTTGAAGCGGGCATTTTACCTCTAGGGGCATCTATGATAAAACTTTTTTTATACCACTCTAAGTATCTCTATCCTTTGCAAACCACTCAACCTTTAGTTATCTTGGATACTAACATACTTAGAATCCTTTATAAAAAAAGCAAACACCTTTTTTCAGGTGCCTGCTTATTATTCAATCGACCAGATATACTTCGAACCTTTTTAAATTTTTCTAATAGCCGAAAGTAATTTCTCGAAACCTCATTATTCCAATGGAAAAGGTCTCATTCATCTATATAGCGTTGCCTCACTAACCTCTAGGGTAATCTCGATTTTCAAAGCTTTCAGAAACGCCTCTAGCCACTTTACAGCTTGATGAATAAAGCGATTTGACATATTGACCATATTGACTAAACATTACTGGTTATGACGTATTACACCATTACAACTTAATCGCAATTGTCCTTTGAAGGACTATTCATTCTTAAACCAAAACTCACTTAAGTTTGCTCCACCACTAGTAGAAACAATATAAACATCATGAACACCACGCACACTACTATCTAAATTCGGGGTGCCATTCCATTCATAACTTGACCAACCTCCCGTCGGTCCGTAGTTAACGGTACCAATTCGCCTGCCGCTCGGACTACCAATTCTTATATCAAAGCTTCCTTGAACAGATGATGCGTAACTAACCGCAAACGCATTATAACCAGTAGAAAAATTAACATTATTAAACTTGATCCAATTTCCCGGACTGAAAGACCCGACTCCACAATTCCAAGAGGTCACACCTCTCGAATCATTAAAATCACATGCCCGCAATTGAAAATCCTGCGCTACTCCGGGTTGTTGCCCCCCACTTGTAGTTGGTGTATATCGAACCCACTCATAGTAGGCATTTGCATTTTGACCTGAGTAACGCCCCGCCCATTCATCAATACCATAAGTATTCCAAATGTTCATCATTATTTTACTTGGACTACTCGGTATATTTTCTGTAGCTGTCGCAACTAATCGACCATTAACGTACCATCTAATATAGTTTGGCTGCCAATCAAACGCATAGGTGTTAAAACTTCGAGAAGCATCAAAACCTAAATCATAAAGAATCTCATTTCCACCAACACCGTTTGTGTAGTAATTAAACTGGACCTTTGTCGTATCGTTCCCTAAAAACTCTATATCAATCTCATCCCAAGGAGCGCCATTATAGGAAGGGCCAGTATAAGTGAAAAATGAGGAAATTACACCAGATACATTAGACGGCCTCATTGACACTTCATACAGTCCATACCCGTAAAAATTATGCGTTGTATATTCGCCACTTTCATAATTATACGGACGTGCATACGCGTCATTTCTACGCAGTGATAATTCTAGTACACCACCACTAAAATTCACTCGATTAGCACTCCAATGCGAGCCGAAGAAAGCGTCATCATTTTTCCAGCCATCGGACATTTGCCAATTATGTGAATCATGATTATTAAAAGGGGCAAATAAGCTATCTCTTGTCACGGGATTGTTTGCGTAGGTTACTGTAGGTAATGAGAACATGAATAGCGTAAAGATAAATACAATAATGGTTTTTTTACCTTTAATCATAACGGATCACACTCCTATTTATTTTTTCCTTTTTCACTGTTGTTAATTCTAATTAATTCGTCAAACCAAACTCAATTTAATTTCCTTGATCGCACTTCTAAAGTGTTGGCTTCGAAAAAGTTAAGACGAACTCAAATCAGCGATAATCTTTTAAATCATCTTTAGACAGATTAAATGTAATTTAGCATCCCCCCCTTAACAGGTATTTGGCTTAAAATTAAGAATGAAGCACTGTCATAATACGGAAACTAACGATGTCGTTTGGTCATCTTTCATATATGTGTAGTCTGAAGTTTCATCCCATTAGCTAACGCGTGTTAGTTAATGGGTAAGAAAGAATAAGAATAGACTTGTAACTGCAGGGGTGTCGTAAAGAAATTGCCAACATTCAGAAAGCGCTTTCATTAATGATATTAAACTATTACACAAAACTTTTCAATCCTTTTTTGTAAAATTTTCCGAAATTAAATTGGGGCATGTGATGCTAGTGTGACAGCTTATATTTAAAGCGCTTTTGCTAATAATATGATGGTATAAAAAATTAGAAATGGAGGGTTTTGATGCAACAACCTAAGAAAAATACAAAAAACACAGCTTCCAAAACACACGCTGCAAAAGTAAAGCAAGAGATTGAAAAAGATGTCAATGCAGGACAAGGTGACATAACCGCACGCGAAGCTGGGGGATTAAAACACAAGAAGTAAACAGCAAAGGGAGGAGGTTCGTTAACTTCCCCCTCTACCAACACTCCCACTACATACACGATTCGAGTACACAGCATCCAACCTTTTGTTAATATATCCATGATCCCTCACGTGCATCGGCATCTTCAGAACATTTCCTGCCATGGCGGGCTGGACCAGGCGATTGCCGAGCCATTTTGTAGACATCTTGGTGTTGACCGAACACCCTCAACATGTTGTTTGAGTCGCTGATTAGGTTCATGGTACTGCTTCTCTCGTTTATTTGCCAGGGTATTTGCTTTGGCTAGCGATGCTTGGTGCACTTCTTCTGTAAGACGTTGTACTATTAAAAACACGGTAGCTATCACTTTAGGATTGGCTACCGCATTCTAATTATTTTATTCTTTATAAGCTTCCTCAAATGCTTCCAAAAACTTATCTGGTAGCTTTAATTTACAGTAATTATCTAATTTACCCAAATAAATATTGAGTTGCTCTCTATCATTATCAATAATTAGTCTCTCCCCAAATACGTTTAAAACTTTGTGCTCTGAGTTTACTATTATCCCCATACCAATTGTATGGGTTCGTTCTTCGATAATACATTTAATTACAAAAGTATCATACAATACAAAGGACAATTCTTCTTTTTCAACATTAATCTTCGGACTAGTGAACTTATATCCAAAATAATTTTGTAAAATAACATATAAATCATTAATACTTATCGGTTTATCCATAGAATCATACCCTCTTATTGTAATATTGGTTTTGCAAGCATATTTACTTCATCAAAAAAATAACCATTTCTCTGCAAATATTCTAATTCTTGCCCTAAAAAACCGAAATCATCTACAGGATTATGAGAAAAATGAATGGTTTTACGGGCATTGATCGCATCATCTAAAAATGCTTCATTATACAACTTAAACATTTCATTATCTGTTAAGCCTTGGGACTTCTTAACTTCTCCCCATTGTGCACCTAAATCAAAATAAGTATGGTCTTTTCCAGCACGTGTTATATAACTTGTTTGTCCACCACCATCATATTTACCTAACATCACTTTATTTGCATCCGCATTTTTAACACTCGTTTCGTATACTTCAGTGTATGCTTTAAAATCAATTTTTTTTGCTTGACTAGGTAATCCAGTTAGTTTTTTGGGTTTAAACGCATTGTTTATCCCTTTCAACATATCAGGTGCAAACGGAGCAGCAAATAATGTTGAACCTAAAACACCTTGAGCAAGACTCGCACTGCGCTGTTCGGCTGTTAATTCATTACCAAAAACATCTTTGCCAGTGATATATTCTGAGAAACCATTGGCGGCAGCTAAACCGTAAAGTCCCATCTCTGCCTTTTGAATTGTCGAAAATGCATTGGCTGTTTTGTAGATATCTAAGCTTGTATTAACCGCTTTGACGCCTTTGGTCGTCGCGTAGATGTCTTTGCCACCTTTGATCGCTTTGCCTGCCCAACCGACAAACGGAATAAAGCCAGCAGCGGCTAGACCCGCATAAGCGATCCGCTGCCCGGCGGTGTATTCGACGCCAGTAACTGGATCGACCCCTGTAGTGGCGCGAATGGAGTCATAATAGCCGGTCGCTTCACCAACAAAGGTTTTGGTTCCATCCCAGAGGACTTCGTACCACTCACGGTTCTGTAGTTCTCTTGCATGGGCTTGTTCTTGTTTATGAGCGAGATACTCAGCCGTATAAGCTTCGGCATCCTCAATATTTTTGTAAACATCGCTACTGTGATAAGCATTAGCGTCAAAATGTATCGTTGACGCATCGCCACCTTGCATGGTTGCTCTCAAGAGCTCGTCAAATAATTCCATTAAGAAACTTTGTTCCGGTAAAGAGGCGTGATATTCTTCACTTAATAAAGCATCGATATCATCAATCGCCTCAATCGTTTCTACCCGCTTCTGATGCAAGTCGCTCATCTGCTGATCAAATTGATCTCTTGAAAACGGACGTAGGGTCATGATATCTTCGATGTCACTAAAGATCTGTTCTAATGTTTGTTGTTGATCACTGACCATTTCATCTGCCTGGACTTCACGCTGGACAAGGTCTTCACTTAAAAACTGGCTATCTACCTTTGTTTGACCGCTTAATTCAAAGTCAGATAAGGTACCTGATACCCCCTCGAAAAAAGCAATTTGATGATCGATAAAACGATACCAAGCATCAATCACATCCATTTGCCCTTGATAGAAACCTTTAATCGCTTCAGCCCCTCGCCCTTCAAAGCGATCTAAGCCGATGATTTCTTCGAAAGATTGGCGAAGTTGTTCAAATTGGTCTCGATACTCTTGGTAATGCTTGACTCGTGCTTCCATTGTATCACGTAATCGCTCTGCATTTAATTGTTTCATCGGACATAGCCTCACTTAGAAAAGATAAAAATGATCTATTATTTGATCAGTGGTGATCATTTTTCCTACCTTCTTCATTTAGTCTGTTACGCGTCGTTATTGATCAGCGGAGCTAACCAAGCTGATTTAACTGTAATAACCGTTCATAAATCAATACTAATTGAAGTGTTTTTTACCGTAAATAGGAAAAATGCTTTGTTTTTTAGCCACTTATTCTAATGTGAGTTTTTTTTCTCAGACCTTAGGAACTAGTTTTTAAGGGTTTAACTAACTATATTTATAATGCTTAATTATTCGCCTTTGTAATTTACTGGATTTGCTTAAGTTTATTTTCTATTTTCATTAATATTAGTTTACTCCAGTTGTGAGTGATTTAAATGTTAATTTGTGTTGTTACTTCTCCCAAATTAATTCTGCACGTTTTAAAATCGAATCCCAGGAATCTTTTCCTGCAGTGATTTTTTCTACATCAAAATCGACATAATACACCGCATCAACCGTGTCACTTTCCACCAGATTAAAGGTATATTCCTGATCATTAAAACCTTTTTCATAATTGAAAAGATTTCTTGAAGGCGACTCGGCCATCGTTTTTGTATAAAAAATAAAACTCACATTCTTTTTCTCTCCATCAATTTCAAATGTCATAGGATGCGTTTCGTTAACAGCTGCATAGCTTTCACCTGAATAATGTAAAGTCAATTGATTATCATTTTGTTTTTCAATCTTAAATAAAGCTTCCGAATAAGGAATAACTGTTTCATAATAAAAAACATAGGCAAATGCCCCCAATAAAATGATCGCCGTAGTAACAATAGAAGCCATTGAAATAAACACTTTTTTCTTACGCCATTTCTTATTAATCTTTTTAATAATGGGGGCTTTATTTTCTGCTGGAATATACAGTTTCCCCTTCATTGTTTCATATGCCTTTTGGCATTTTTCACAATGCTGTAAATGCTTCTCTACCATTTCTCTTGTATCTTGACTAACAACCTCATCAATATAAAGAGGTAAAAGATCTTGTATAATTGTACATTTAATCTCTTTCATCATTCTTCTCCTCCATATACTCAATAATTTGTTTCCTCGCTCTGTAATAAGTCACCCTTGCCCATCCTGCACTCCTGCCAAAAAGACAGCCTATTTTCTCAAAGGATAATTCCCCAAAAGTACGCAGTGAAAAAACCTCCTTATATGGATCAGTCATCGAGTGAAGAAACTGATGGACGATGAAGGCATCTTCCTCATTCATCAAATGATTGACAATTTCCACATCCATACATGATTCTTCTACTCTACCTAAATCTATTTGTCGTTTACTTCTTTTGTAGTGAGAAAAATATGTATTCCTTGCGATGGTAAAAAGCCATGCTCGAATATCTTTAGAACCATCGAATTTTTCGATTGCCTTTAAGGTCTTAAAAAATGATTCTTGTGTTATTTCTTCGGCTACTCTCTCATCGTGACATAATGATTTGACAAACAAATAAACTTCTTTAAAGTATTTTTGATAGATTTCCTCAAAGTCCATCTCTCTTCACCCCTTCCACTTATATAACTCCTGAAATTTAATTTCGTTACAAAGATATCTATGTATTTTACACTATAAGCATTAAAACGAGTCCTCAATCAGCGGACATTTGCGTTCTTTTCCGCTAATCGCTTTTAACTTTAAACCTTGAAGGTAGGGTATACCTCCACTTCAGATGCGTTTGTTATGCGGTATCCTGTTTTTTAATTATTAACCATGCCATAAACATTCAAAGTAGATTTCTCTTTGGCCATGAATAAAAGCTCTTTCTTTTTAAAAAAAGAGCTTTTATTTAGTATAGAAGAAGAATGGAAAATAAATGGACGACACACAGAACAAGACATCACTTATCCCTTCTTCATGCTCGATTATAAATTGCAACCATGGCAAGCGCCGCTTAATACGGCATTATGACCTTATTGTAGGTTGAGTCAAACGCGTCGTAAATAAAGGGTTATCAATATATATATCGGATACAATAAAAACGCTAGCAAAAGGACTAAGCCGAGGACTTGGGCAGGTAAATCCCCTCTATCTGTAAAGGGAAACAGATAATAAAAGATATTTTCCATAACTTTAAAATAAGGGAACCACAGTACAACCAAAATATAATCAAGTTTTTTGCTATTATTTGAAATGTTTTTCATTTTTAATACCCATGGAACCGAAATAACAGCAGCTATAAAAATAGCTACTGCTACTAAGTTAATCGTAGAAAAATTAACATTTAAAACCCTGTTAATTCTGTAGACATTTAACATAGTTGTCGCCCAGATAAACAAGGGAGCGGCCAGCAAAATCCCAATTATATTTAATCTTAAGAAATATTTCACGTTAACCCTCCTAGAATATTGCTAATGTGTTTGATAGTAATTAAGAATCTATGTTTTAATGATTAATAACGTTCAAATAAATAGAAGGGGCAACTCAAGCCTTTTTATTTATTAGACAAACTTAATTCATTCAGTTGAATTTTTTGTCTTCCCAGTCTTTTTTAGTCATTTTATTACCTTCCGGGACTTGGTTTAAGCATTGATTTATGCTTTGATATTTATTGATATGATCATTTTCCGCTGACGCTAAACGTTGCATGTCTTTATAATAATCATCAAATACCAAAGGAACTTCTTCTAATATTCTTACAAACACTTTTATGTTTTCCTGTCCACTTGCTTTATTCAATTCTTCAATAAAATGTCTCTTTTCTTTTATCTTAGCTACATGCCCACCATTAGAGTCAAACATCCTTTCATAGATGCTAACTGAGCGCCCTACATATACACACCTTATCCTTTTATCCACACTATTTTCATCCTTTACGAAGATGCCGTAAATACCCCTAATCGGATTTTTATAATCTTCAATTCTTTTATCAAGATCAATGTTTGTTCTTTCTTGTAGCCATTTCACGCTTGTATTTTTATTTTCCATTGTTCTTCCTCCCTTTGCCTAAATCACGATTAGTGTGAACAAATATGACCGAAGACGAATAGCAAGCTACTTATAGCTATCCCAAGCCAAAAAGAGATGATGCTGAGTGAACATGAAGCTAATATAGCCGATTGCTAATACAAGCATTGAAAAAAATTGAAGCGCTTCTTCTCTTTTTTCACCATCGTTATTACACCACCCTTACCAATAAATTGAATTATACATTATTTATAAAAAATTTACCTTATTGAAATCATCCTAAATGGTGGCATTTTAATTAAACAGATACTAAATGCTATTGCTTGTCCAATTTATTAACAACAAAAATATTAAACATCGAACTGATAATGTTGTCTTAACGAATTAAAAATAATAAAACCTAAAATCTTAAGCGTTCTCAAAGTAAATGCCAGCACAGACGTTAAAGACAGAAATAATTGCAATAAGACTCAAATTAATGTGAATGGAGTATTTATTTCATAAAATGCGTTTTATTATATTAAATATTGGAAAAAATGACATTATAGTTTTATATTTTTTCGGGAAAAAGAATTCTAGAAAAGAGGTGTAAAAATGTTTGAATTTATAAAAGAAATACTATTAACCTTGGGTAGAATAGCAACTATTTTACCGTTGCTATTGATCACAACGATATTTATGGGAAAGCGAGCAATCGGTGAATTGCCTATCTTTGACCTTTTGATCATCGTCATACTGGGAGCAGTTGTGGGGGCTGATATCGCAGACCCTGATATCAATCATTTTCCAACTGCGATAGCAATTATCGCAATTGGCATTATTCAAAAGGTTGTGGCGAAATGGAAAATCTCCAATCGAAAAATAGGTCGCTTAATTACATTCGAACCAACTGTCGTTATTCAAAACGGCAAACTCATCAAGGATAACCTTAAGAAAATACGTTATTCTATTGATAATATCCTTCAAATGCTTAGAGAAAAAAATGTCTTTGATATTAATGAGGTCGAAACAGCATTAATTGAGGCCAATGGGGCTTTAAGCGTGTTAAAAAAACCACAAAAAAACACTGTAACGCTGGAAGATATGAAGATGGTAAAAACAACATCGTCGATTTCCTTTCCTGTTATCTTAGAAGGGACTATATACTCAAATGTCCTAAAGGAGTTCAGCTTAAATGAGACGTGGTTAAAACAGCAATTAGCCAATCAAGGTGTGAATGAAATAGACCATGTTTTTTTTGCTTCTATCGATCATAATCACGCATTACACGTTTCTTTAAATAATGAAAATAACATAACCACTCCACCCATCCAGCACTAGTTTCTCATTGACTTTATCAAATAAATCGCTTAGCCCGTAAACAGAAGCTGATTAATTGGACTAACTTCGCACTACAAGTAGCGCCTAACTATTTGTGGTGCGACTTTACATGGTGGATGTAAATAAGTTTTTTTAGTTCAAGGCAAACACATGGTCAATTCCTGTCTTGTATTCTGCAATTTTTTAAAGATAATTGAAGAGTACATAAAACGAATCTTCAAACAGTAGGATTTTCAACAAGAATTCCCCCACTTACATATTTTCTAGCATCATTTTTCTAAAAGAATTTGCTCACATTAATTCAGGTAATTAAATGTCATTTGACCATAAAGTAAAAAAATTTGACATTAAGTAATATAAAGAATACAATATGTATAATATTTATTACGTTATATATGCGTGAACGATCCTCATTTTAACGAGAAGAATGGCTGTTATTCTCGGTCAACTGTTCATATCAAGTTTGGTTTTGGCAACCTTTTAAGGGGGTTACTCCGTTTGAAAGAAAACCCAATGTGAAAGGGGAGAAGGAAACAATGAAAGTACTGGTTCTTGGGGCAAGTGGTGCTACCGGTAAACGCGTTGTCAGGCAGTTGATGAAAAGACAAATCAAGACGCGGATTCTGATTAGAACAAAGGCTGTGCTTCCAGACGACATACAGAAAAATACTTATGTAGAGATTGTGAAAGGGAATGTGAGCGAGTTAAATGATTTGGAAATGCAACAACTCTTATCTGGATGTGAGACGATTATTTCTTGCCTTGGTCACAATATGACGCTTAATGGGGTGTTTGGTAACCCTCGTTATTTGGTATTTGATGCGGTGAAAAAAGTTATAGAGAACCGCGATCAAAAAACTGACAACAAGCTAAAACTCATCCTGATGAGTACAACAGCTTATACAAATGCTTTGGCACAAGAGAAACATTCGATTGGTGAAAAGCTGATCTTTTCATTGCTTAACCTCTTGCTTCCTCCACATCGTGATAACGTTAGAGCAGCCAATTACTTGGTTACCGAAATGAGGAATGAAGATGCACAGGTTGAATGGACGGCCGTTCGACCAGATACCTTAGTCAATACCGATCATGAAAGTAGCTATAAAGTTTATGAATCTCCTGTACGAAGTCCCATATTTAATGCAGGTAAAACGAGCAGAATCAATGTCAGTCATTTTATCGCTGAACTTGTAACAAATGAATCACTTTGGGAGAAATGGAAAAGGAAAACACCCGTTATTTATAACGCGAATTAAAATGCTTGTTCCACAATCCTAATAGATGACTTAAGAAAAGGGGGTGAATGAGTGATGTCCTATCAAGAGAAAAAAACGATCGTTTCAATTTTAACTGGTTTATTGATTTTAACGTACTATTGCTTTTACGCGTATGGGAAATATCAGTCTGGTGTGGTGGCGATCAATGATTTGGCTTTTTGGGCAAGGACAATGCTTCTTTTTATTGCGATCAGTATTGTCGCGACGATTGTGATTCAAATCGTATTTAACATTTTACTTTCGATTGCGATTGCCGTACAGGAAACAGCGAGGACCGGAAAAAGTGATGATAAAGAAATCGAAAAAACAATTGAATCAGAAATGGTTACAGATGAAATGGATCGGTTAATTGAAATGAAATCAATGCGTATTGGCTTCTTTTTTGCTGGAATCGGCTTTATTATTGCGTTAGGTGCAGTCGCACTTGACTATTCAGCTGCCATAATGATTCAAATTATCTTTATCTCCTTTCATCTGGGTTCATTATTGGAAGCATTTACGCAGCTTTATTTTTATAGGAGAGGAATCAAACATGGCTAAGAAATTGCAGATTACAAACAACATTAGACGTTTTCGTTTTTTTGCAAATGAAATGACACAGAAACAGCTTGCCGAAAAAATAGGGGCTTCCAGACAAACGATCGTCGCAATCGAGGCAGGGAAGTATTCACCTTCACTAGAACTTGCTTTTCGTATTGCTGATGCATTTGGGGTGGAGATTGGTGAAGTGTTCGACTATAAAATCATAGAGAAGGAAAAATAAAAGTATCGGAAAGAAGGAATCGAAACATGGATACGAATCAAATGATTGCTCGGTCTGTCGGCGTGCTTTATATTATTGGAACCGTGGCTGGCATACTTAGTGTTGTATTTCTCGGTTGGGTTCCAGGAAATGCGTTTGCGAATATGTCTGCTAATCAGACTGAGGTTCAAATAGGGATACTGTTTATCTTAATTATGGCCTTTTCATTGGCAATGGTTTCAGTCATCATCTATCCTGTAGCCAAAACATATCATCAAGTATTAGCACTGGGATATGTCGTTTTTCGCGGGGCACTTGAGACTTTCACGTATATCATAACGGCGATTTGGTTATGGCTTGTTCTGTTAAGTAATCAACATATCGATACAGCTACTTTTGATAACACGCCCTTTCTATCTGGAGCAGGCGAGCAAATCCATTCAATAACAATGATCGTTTTCAGTCTTGGTGCTTTGATGCTTTATTATTTACTGTATCAATCGAAACTTTTACCAAGATGGCTATCAATCTGGGGACTTCTTGCAAGTATGCTTTATTTACTAACAGGTATCTTTGACTTTTTTAGAACAATCCCGACGATATTACTAATGCCACTTGCCCTACAGGAAATGGTGATGGCTGTATGGCTAATTATAAAAGGGTTTAATCGCCCCACAAACTAAATATATTTTCAGTATAGCCCTGAGTGACACACCTAGTTGGGAACGATTTTAGTAGAAGCTCTTTTTCTCAATGCATCATTTTTATTGCACTTTCTGAACGGCGCTTAAGGCAAAGATATTTCCCAGGGAATATGCTAGCCCGAATCACCCACTGATCAACAAAAAAGCAAAGCGAAAGCGACTAGAAGGTCGCCGATCACTTTGCTTACCGTTCTTAACTATTTACTTTTCAATACGTGCCATCGACATCTAGCGTGACATTTTCACTTGTCTTCGTAAAGGTCGAGTTCACGATCTGTTCCTTTAATTTTTCATAAAACAGTGCTTCGTCTAGCGGGAGCTCTACCCAGCCGTCTGTCCACGCTGACAAATGCATCGCGTTGGAGATTGTCAGGCCGTTGATGCCCTCTACGCCTGGTGCTAACAGCGGGGTGCCGTTCAGGATCGCGTTTACCCAGTTTTTCAGGATGCCAACGTGTTGTTCATTTTCGCCGTGAATTGGGATGTCGCACTTCCAGCATTCTGGACTGCCGAAGCCGCCTTTGAATTCTTGGTTGAATTGGCTTTCTGATGTACGCAAGCGCCAAAAGGTGAGCTTGCCGTTCTCGATCACCATTTTACCTTTGTCACCACTGATTTCAAATCGGTTTGTTCCAGGGGCTTCTCCAATGCTGGTGACGAACAGGCCAGTCGCACCGTTCTCATACTCGACATAAGCGGTCACGTCATCCTCTACCTCGATGTCACGATATTTGCCGAATGACATGAACGAGCGGACACGTTTAGGCATGCCGCAAATCCATTGCCAAAGGTCGAGCTGGTGGGGGTCTTGGTTAAGTAAGACGCCGCCACCCTCTCCACGCCAAGTTGCGCGCCAGCTACCGGCATCATAATAGCTTTGCGGGCGATACCAATCGGTAATGATCCAATTCGTTCGCTTAATTTGACCGAGCTCATCGGATTCGATTAGATCCTTAACCTTTTGATAAAGTGGGTTCGTTCTTTGGTTGTACATAATCCCGAAAACCTTATCGCTTTGTTCAGCGACTTGATTCATTTCTCTGACTGCTTTTGTATAGACGCCCGCGGGTTTTTCGATTAAGGTGTGATAGCCCGCTTGCAAGGCTTGAATGGCTAAGCTCGGGTGATCGTAGTGTGGCGTTGCGATAAAGATGGCGTCACATGCTTTGGCGGCAAAAAGCTGCTCTGGTGTTTCAAAGCGCTTGACACGATCGCCAAACGTTTGCTTGGCCCAATCTAATCGTTCAGAATTGACATCACAAATGGCGCTTAGTTCAGCGTTAGGAACGTGATGGTCGAAGAGCTGTCGTGCATGAAAGCTACCCATGTTACCAATGCCAATAACCGCGATACGTATGTTTTCCAATGTGCTTCCTCCTCACTATTTTTCAATCTGCTTGAGCAGCTTTTTCAATGCCTGTACGGCGACCGCAAAGCTTTTCGCTCCGCCTTCTGGTAAATGAAAGCCAGGTGAATCCTCTTCTAAAGCATCAAAGCCCTTGAAGTCCCACAGATGCGGTTCGAGCGATAGAAAGCCGTCAAATCCGGCTTCATAGAGTGCGGTTAAAATCGGCTTCACATCGCCGTCCCCTTCTCCTGCTGGGACAACGTGGTGATCGCTATAAACGGCATCTTTGATATGAATATAGACCGTGTAATCCTTGAGTAATTCAAATGCGCCTGGGTAGTTCTTCACATCACACTGAACAAAATTTGCAAAGTCAAAAATGCCCTTTACGTAATCACAATTTAATGTCGACAGTAGATCATGACAACGCTCTGGTGTATCACCATAAATGCCTTTTTCGTTCTCATGAAGCAGGACCACATCATAGCCCTTAGCCGCTTCGACAAAGGCTCGCCATCGTCTGATGACTTCAGCGCGATGGTCAGTGGGGTTATCCTCAGATGGGATGAAAAAACTAAACATCCTAATATAAGGGGCATCCATTAGCTTAGCAATTTCTAACGTATGCTTGAATTTTTCTAGATGGGGTGCGAATACATCAGTGATCTTAATTTTTCCAATTGGAGAGCCTATTGCGGAAAGCTTAAAGCCTCGCTCATCTAGCTGACGCTTAATCTCACGCACACCATCTAAATCGTAATCGACGAGAAATTTGCCATTGACGCCCCGCATTTCAATGTGCTCAATGCCGTGCTGTTCTAATACGTCCATTTGCGTCTTTAAATCCTGATCAATCTCATCTGCAAAAGCTGATAAAGTAAATTCACCCATGTGTTAGCATCCTTTCAAATTATGATTTCCTCTCACTACTTAGTATTCTATTGCATGTCCACGTTGAATATCATTGACTTTGTTGCTCTATAAATTGCAAATCTTGCTTTTTCTCCATTGAAGTAAGCCCTTACATAAAGTAAAATGAGAACGGAGGTGAGTGAAATGAACAAGGAAATCCTGAATTACAGTAGTCGTCCCTTTTCATTTATGCATATGGTAACGGCGTCGCCAACGGATATCGCGACGCATATTCACGACTGCTATGAGCTGTTTTTCTTTATTTCTGGAGATCTCACCTATTACATTGAAGGGCAAGCTTATCAGCTCCAGGAGAATGATTTAATTATGACGAATGCAAAGGAGCTCCATCGCGTTGTGTTCAATTCGCAGGCAACCTACGAACGGAAGTATATCCATTTTAGACCTGACTATGTGTCCTCATATCAAACGGAGCAGTATAATTTGCTTTCCTACATTGAAAAGCGCAAGTTGGGGCACTTTAATTTGATTCCTGCAGACAAGGTGCTGAAGCATGGCATTAAGCACCTATGGGGAAGGGTTGAACAAGCCTCTACTGACCCAACACCAGAGGGACAAATTTTAATGAAGACGTATTTTATCCAAATGCTTATTGCCATTAACAAGGTGCTTGCATCGTACCGAAACCCACTCGTTGATCATCATAAATACGATCACAAAATAGTCGCAATGCTTGAATTCATCAACCAGAATCTTGATGAAAAAATCACCTTAAATGCATTGGAGCAGCGCTTTTACGTCAATAAATATTATTTATGTCACATTTTCAAACAGACAACGGGGTTCACAGTAATTGAGTACATTACCTACAAACGGATTATGAAGGCATCTGAGCTGCTTATGTCGGGTACGACAGCACTCGATGTTGCCCATGCGGTTGGCTTTGGTGATTACTCGACCTTCTATAAAGCGTTCAAAAAAATAACCGGATTATCACCTAAGCAGGTTATCAATAGTCGAGCCTAATAGATCATTAGTGGGTAAAACTAAAAAATTTGGAGATCACTTGTCATGACATCAGATGGGGACACTTTTAGCTGACATTCTTTTTATTTTTGAAAATACGGGTCAATTTTACGATGTCTTGGCTGATCAGTACGCGTCCTTCTGCTTGCCAATAACGAAATCCTAGCCAAACCTGTACCGCTCCAATAACAAAGAATAGCAGATGGAGAAAAACCACATCAGAAAGCACATAGCATTGAATGATGATCCATAAGCAAAGGATCACCCCCATAAGTACACTTGTATAGCTGTAAAAGATCCATTTCCTCATTATCAGGATACCGGTCACAATATTACCACCACCAATGACTAAGAACAGGAATAATCCCGGAATCAGGAAGCTATTAAACGGACCATTAACTAGTGCATCAGCAGGCATCCCCATCGGATTAAACGGATCTAACATTGCTGGAGTTCCACCTGCTAAAGCCCCTATACCAACCCAAAAGTGCAGCAACACCAATCGCCATTTTTTCTGCATCTTTTTCACCTCATTTAAATACCATTATAGCAAGCACCACCCTTTTCGTTAGCCTTTTTATATGCTTCGTACTGTTTTTTTACAGATGTTCACAAATTTGACACAGGATAGAGGTCGACATGAATGGAATAGTTTTAATTGACATACTGGCAAGTCTATAAAACGAACATTCAACCAGTGGACTTATTCCCACTGATTGCTCGCTGAACGAACCAGAACATTTGCGACCGTTAGCTCGTGCCTAACCTGCTCGCTATTTTGATGGGGGATGTTTTACGGACAGTTATCTGTGATAAAGCTGATAGGAAGACTGAAATAGATATAATTACAAACTTCACAGAAAAAAGCAGGGAGCTTATGGCGTGTATAGATAAGTTCCCTGCTTAGATAATATTTTTTACGCTTTAAGAAATGTTGTTTTTTTCTAATACATTCAAATTAAACTTTACTTTTTGTTGCCCAAGCACCATATCGTCCTCATTCTTCCATTGTAGAATCACTAAACACTTTGTAATGCCCGGGCCTGTATGAGGAGCAGTATAAGAAAAAACACCATTTGGTATTTCCTCTTGCCAATATGCTTGTTGCCCATCCTCAAATACAGCAAAAGCAATGAAGTAATTAGGAATATCTTCTGCCGTAGTGAAATCAAAATCAAGATAATAATTATCCAACTCCACTTCATAGGGAGGTAATTCAATAGGTTCAGAAGACAATTCCATCGATGCTTCGAAAACATCATTATCAGAAAGCATTTCTCTCTCTTCATTCCAGAATGCGGTTTCAATTATCATTGAATCTTTGTCTTGTACATAAGTTTTTATTTGATCTTCATTAAAGGTTGCCATAGATAGTTCAAAGTCAGGCGCCTCACTTCCGCTCAAACCAAGTTGGTTATTACATGATGATAAAATGATTAATAATAAGAATATTAAAAAAAACCTTAAATAATGCTTCATTTGACTTTAACCCAAGTAACTTTTCCGGCCTTAGGTTGGTATGCATAGCCAGTTTTTTTCTTTCCGGTTGCTTTACTTTTCCCCGTCTTGTAATGGTATTCTGCTTGATTAACCTTGTATTTGTCTTGACCTTCTTGGTAATAAGCTCTGTAAACCTCTCCTTTTTTTGTCGGTCCAGAAGTGGTTCCAACAGATACCACAGAATACGAGTTTCCTGGCGTGAAACCGAGAGAAACCCCCACTGCATTCCAAGTCACTGAGAACGAACCAGACCAAGTAGCTTTTTGTTTATAACTAATATTAACGAAATGTTGTTGGCCTTTTCTAGTCGTTTCAAATTCATCAATGTAATTTCTTTTAGACTTGTACTCTTTACCGATTCGAGTCGTACTAGTAATTTTCCAATATTTATAGTCACAAGTTGCACAATTAACTGTAATCAGATCTTCATTCTCTGAATTAGTTGCCCCTAATATTTTGTCTGGAACAAAGGTAGTGAACAAAAACATAAAAACGAGTGAAAATTTTATAAATTCTTTCATACACAATCCTCCATCTCAAAGATTTATTATTACCTTTATAAAGTATAATCAATATTCAAAAAAAAGTCTATAAAATACTAAAATTTTACTGTAAAATTTATATTTGTTGTTAATATACATTATTCACCTTTATATAGCGTGTAATTAAGTTACAATAAAAGCTTATAAACAATATTATTTATTAGCTAAAGTCATGTTGAAGAATGAATTTCTTGCTAACTGCCTACAAATTGTTTTGTCAAATAAGTAGTGGCTGTTATATGTTAAATTAAAGATGAGGCACTGTGTTAATCCACTGATTGTTAATTGAACCATTCGGGGTGCTAGCGTCCGTTACTCCCACTTAAACATCTTGGTATTCTCCTTGTTTTGAAGTGGAAGTCTTACGGACGCTTGCTCCGGGATAAAATAATCGTCAGTAAGACATTGCCCTACCTAAAGGGCAATTAAGCTTTAAGGGCGTAAAAAAACAGGGCATAACTTACATGCCCTGTTTGAATAGGCTTCGGTTAGCGTGAACCACCGCCTCCGCCGCCGAAGGAACCACCACCGCCACCGAAGCTGGTCACACCGCCTCCGCCACTGGCTGAATTAACCGCACTGCTATAGCCGCTTGACATATTTCTCGAGAAAATATGCATCATATATATATCAGCATACGAGATATGCCCTTCCTCAAAATAGGTCGGATGAAAGTCCTTTAATTGCTCGGCAACCTGTTCGGCAATGCCATACAGGCTCGCCCAAATCAGCAGGTCATCCCACAACGCAACCTCTTTTGCTTCCCTTTCGTCCAATAATGAGAAGTCCTTCAAATAATTTTCAAATTGGACGATATGGTTAAACAACTGCTCGCCCTTCTCGGTACCTTTCATCACCTTTGTCTTCATATTACCCAAATACGTTACCTCTATTTCATCAAGGTAAAACTGATCAATCAGTGTTTGCTTTGATTTTTCAGGCAAATCGGTTTCAATGACCTGGATTTTTTTATAGTTCTTTTGCGCCCACTTTTTTAGCTTACTATCACTGACGACCCCATCATCATTAGCGGCAGAAGCAAGGATCTCCCAGAATCGTTGCTCAAATTCATCGGTAAATGATTCCCTTGGATCAAGCTTTATTGACGTTTTTTCACTTTTAAAAACTCGGCCCGTTTCTTGATGTGAAAGGGTCACACGTTCTTCTTTTAACCACTTCAGCATAAAGGCATTAAAATAAGCTGCCATGCCTCCGTTACCGACTTCTTTCAGTAGATAAGCTATATCGGTAACGGAACCGTACTTATACGGCACATCACGATGATACTGATCCTCATTCATTTGCTTACGCTGCTTACCCGTTATAAGCGGGTTGGCACGTTTGATTGCGCGCGAATAAGAACCACCAAAAACAAGTGCCATAAGCGCCACAAGCAGACCTACACCACCAAGCGCAATGCCCACCAGCAGTCCTAATCTATCGCCAGCGTTATCCGTATTATAGGTACTCCCATCTGTAGCTAGCTCTTGCTGCTCGCTTAGCGTTTGGTCTAGTGATAAACTCGGTTGAAACGGGCTGTCCAAAAATTGCATAAGAATGGTAATGTGATGTGAATCAGACAGGGTAGCGTTTGACCAGCCCACTAGCACACCATCTTCTAGGTAAATCTCACCATCAAAACCAAAACCCCAAATCCGTGTATCATCCGTTGTAAACGGCTCTGGCCCAGTAATTGTGAGCGTAACTTCTTCAGGATTAATATTGTCTCGCCCATCAAAAAGCCGCCAATTCATCCCTTGTCCATCCTCAAGCTGACGGACCATATCAGTAATCGTATACGTGACGGTATACTCGTGCTCTCCATACTCACCAATTCCCCAGCTCAGCTCTTGTCCATTACTCGTTTCAACAATCCCGTATTTACCGGCTTTTTCCTCACGACTCGCGTCAATATCCCAGTTAGGCTCATAAGTTAGCGGCTCGCCAAAGTCACTGACATGAAAGTCAGTCACCTCTGATCCGCCTAAGTTTTCCATCACAATATAAATTTCCGTATCCTCTGTTAAATACATCTGTCTGGTTTCCGTAATAATACCCGAACCACCCTCCTGCAATTCAATAAAATAGTCGAGTGAAGACATTGAATTAGCAAAAATTCGTGTTGAAAATGTCACACTAAGCGCTAGCGTGACTACTAATGCTATAAGAACGTTCCGAACATTTTTCCTCATTAAATCAACTCCAGCTTGGCATTTCAGTTTTTGTCTCCGTGTTTTCGAAATAAGCTTCTTTGGTGAAGCTAAATAGTGAAGCAATAATATTTGAAGGTACAGATTGAATGATTCTATTATATTTTGTTACCGTATCGTTAAAGATCATCCGTGATTGTCTGACCTGCTGTTCGTAGCGATCAACATTTTTTAATGTCTCCTGATAAACTGAGCTTGCTTTTAAGTCTGGATAGCTTTCTCCAATCGCAAGTAAGCGACCCATCGCTTGATTAAAAAGCTGATCGTCCTTATTCACTTCAGATACAGAAGTATTCTGACCGAGTGAAGCACGTTGCTCTGTAATCGATTCTAGCGTTTTCGCTTCATATTCAGCATATTGCTTCGTGCCTTCAATCATATTCTGAAGCGCATCCCAGCGCGACTCAATCTGAGCTGATATTTGTCCCATCGAATTACGGACAAATTCTCTCGCACGGATAAGCTGATTGTATGTAGAAATCGCCCAAAGCACTACTATCACAACCAATACCATCAATACAATAAAACCAATGTTGCCTGTTAAAAATCCCATTATAATTGTCCCCCTTAATTGCCATACAGGATAAACTTTTGAAGCTTATCCATAATCCACCCTTATTACCTCTATACCCTTTTTATATGCCTTTCTAACCTAATTATAACCTAAGTGAGCGCTTCTAGGGCGATCATGCACTGTTTTCTTCAGGCTAAATGTCATGTGGCAAGCTAATGCAAAGAACCTGATCCAACGCGCCCTCAATCAGTGAGAGGTTCATGTAATCCAATACCTTAAAAATTTTAACTCAGATGAGGCAGGGTTAGAACAGTAATTAGCCTAGCAATGACTGCTAAAAGGTTTCTGATTTTCATGCTGTTTGATTTTCTGTTCTGTAATTATATGTAAAAATAACAGGGTGGATATTTACATAAGAAAAGGGGGCGAATTGAATGTCGAAAGGATTACTCCATCATATTGAAATATAAGTAACATATTTAAATAGAGCAATAAACTTTTGGCGTTGGTTTTTTAAAGAATTAGGATATACCCTAGTTCAAGATTGGGGTAGTGGGTGAAGTTAGAAAATAGACGACATCTACATTGTTTTTGTACAAACAGATAGATACATAAAGTGGTGATCGTCAGTTTCCATAGAAAAACATCTCCACCACTTCGAGTGCTTAAGGTTCAATCGTTTTACTGTTTTTATTTACCTAATTTGACATAGTATAAAAACCTGATTATATACTAAAAAAGAGGGGGCGATGTGCTAAAATACCGTCTCAGACCATATTCTAGCACAACGCGTATCTTGATAGATGCCCATCTGCTATCTAATAATCACTGACTATGGTTAAGGTATTTATTAAATATCTGATTTAAGAGACGTGCATTCATATAACCAACAAGTGAAAAACCAATAAAAAGAAAGAAATAGAGCCCAAGCAATAAGAGCTCAGCAGACACTAGCATAATGCCAATCGGCACTACGCTAATACATGCAATGCTTAATGTTCGAAATATATTATCTGCTATCATCTTCAAAACGTTTTTACTGGCATTTCGCATCGAATCATGAAATTTTGCAAAGTAGGGGTAAATCAAGGTCGAAAATAAAAATATAATAATCGAAATAATGATAAGTGCACTATTTACCAAGGGTTTAAAGACACCTTGGTAAATAGGATACAGCATGATATTTGTAATCAATACACTTGAAATGAGTAAGATTAATAAATTCATAACTGTGCTCTGCTTCCAATTCTGTTTAAAGGTCCGTGTGTAGCAAACAAAAATATTCTCTTCTCGATTTACATCATAATTTAGTAGAACACCATAAAGTGCACTTAAGGCGGCACCTAAAGTGAAAATGGGCAGAGCAGTAATAATAAATAAAAAGTTAACGATCATGAAGTCAGCTATTATGGCCATCGCACGATAAAATGGTCCATCCATTTCAAATAAGTTAAACATCATTCACACCTCAATTAAGTAGACTATCAATGTTTGTTTACTCTTTAACCGAGCCCACTACAATCCCTGTTATAAAGTATTTTTGTAACAATGGGTAAATAAGAATTAATGGGATACTTGATACGACAATTTTTGCTGCATTCAAGTTTCGATCCGAGACACCCATAAGTTCAGACAAATTGGTTGAATTAATGCCTTGCTGAATCATCTGTTGAATATCAACCGTTAATGACTGAATATAGGTCATCAATGGATAGTTAGTCGTTCTTGTCATATAGATGAGACCAGAGAAAAAGTCATTCCAGCTCCCCACAATACTGAATAAGGCTACTGTTGCTAATGAAGGGATTGAAATTGGTAAATAGACCCTTAATAAAACCTGCATTGGTGTGGCGCCATCTATAATAGCTGCCTCCTCTAAAGCCTTTGGAACCCCTCTAAAAAAGTTCATCATTAGAATAACACTAAAGACTGGTACTGCACTAGGCAATACAAGTGACCATATTGTATTGAGTAAACCTAGATTACGGACAACCAAATAGGTTGGAATCATTCCACCATTAAAGAGCATTGCAAAGATTAATAGGTTCATATAAATGCTACGTCCTTTAAACTCAGACTTTCTTTTTGACAGTGGATAGGCCATGAAAATAATTAAAATCATATTTAAGCCTAATGATAGAAACACGCGTTGTACTGATATACCGAAGGAACGCCAGAACTGTGGATCGTCAACAAGCATTTTATATGGTTCTAACGTGAAATTTACTGGTATAATCCCCACCGCATTTGCCGTTACAGCCCCACTACTACTCAAAGAGATTGCAACAATATTTAATAAAGGAAGCAGTGTTACTAACCCAAGAAAAATAATGATCACATATATCAATGTTTTACCGATCTTCGCGGATAAGCTTTTATTTTGAAGATTCATAATATCCCTTCTCTCTAGAATAGTTGCCGTTCTGTAAATTTTTTTGCTGTTTGATTAGCAGATAGAATTAAAACTAGACCTATAATTGACTTAAATAAGCCCACTGCTGTACCAAAGCTATAGTCACGTCCCATCAGCCCTACCCTATACACATACGTATCGATAATATCCCCCGACTGATAAACCACTGGCGAATAGAGGTTATAAATTTGATCAAAGCCACCATTTAAAATATTAGGTAGGTTTAGAATCGCTAGTAATAAGATGATCGGGAGCATTCCTGGCAAAGTGACATGCCAAACACGGCGCCACCAGTTTGCTCCATCAATGCTGGCCGCTTCATGTAGGCCTGGATCAATGGAAGTAATAGCAGCTAGGTAGACAATCGAGTTAAAGCCAAAGCTTTTCCATACATCGGTTCCAATTATTAATGGTCTAAAGAGCTGATTACTCCCTAGAAAATTAAAAGGCCCGACACCAAAGTTGTCTAAAATATGATTGACACTTCCGTCTAGATTGAACATGTTGACCACAACTGAAGCAAGAACAACCCACGATAAAAAGTTGGGCAAATAAACAATGGTCTGAACCGACTTCTTCAGCCAGCGAACCCTAATCTCATTCAGAAGGATGGCAAAGACAATCGCCAAGAGCGTATTAAAAATAATTTTACCCCCTGCGATCACAATTGTATTTGTAAATACACGTTCAATGCTTGGCAGTGAAAACATATAAGCAAAATGTTGGAAACCAACAAAATCCGAATTAAATATCCCTTTTGCTGGCACATAGTCTTGAAAAGCCATAACCAAGCCAAACATCGGTGCATAATTAAAGATAAGTAGAAAAACAATCCCAGGAAGTATCATCAAATGATAGGTTAGATTTGAATTAGTTAAACGTTTTGAAGCAGTCCTTTTTCTTTGTTGCATGATTCTAGCCCCTTTGAAAATATAGTCTAACTTCATTCAGCAGAAATCTCCCACGTCTACAAGTGTTAAGATGGCTGCTCATTTGCATTCCAATTCAGACGGGGGCTAAATCCCGACTGAATAAGGTAAAGCTTCCCGCCGATGCCACAGATTTTCAACTGAAATACAGCTAGCAAACGTTTGATAAAATCCGGGCACAAATACGCCAAGGCACATTTGATTAAGGGCTGCCCTCGGACAGGACAGCTCCTTAGTATGCTTTAATTTCACTCAGCTATTTCGGCTTCAATTTCAGCTAGAATCTCGTCACCACCTTGACGATGCCACATCTCTACAAATGTATCGAAGTGATCGATCGATTCTACGCCTGTTACAATCTTGATAAATTCTTCTTCTTCCATTGAAAGTAAGTTACCATAATATTGTTCAATAGCCGGTGTTGTCCCAAAGAATACGGGATGCACCCATTCAAAGTGATTATGATCAATTAGAGACTGACCTAACTTAAGACCTTTCATACGCGAGTGATAAAGCGCCCAAGCCGCTGTTGAGGCCCCCTCTGGGTTATCATTGTATTCCATAATTGATAGCGCAATCGACTGATTCCTAGCATCTGGTATATCAGAGACTTCAATCTCTCCATTAAGTGCATCTCTGATCTCTGCATAATGTTCAAGTTCTGAGGTTGATCCAAGAATCTCCATGTTTAGCGGTCGTACAGCACCATCAACATCTAACACTTGATACTGATAAATGTCCGGGTATACCTCTTCGAGATTTGGCTCATTCTTTAACGTATCGTAGAACAGATTAATCATCTTAATCAAAATATCTGGGTCACTAAAGTCTTTTCGCGCTACTGCAATTGAACCACTAGGATTTTGACTAGCGATATTAACTTTATGTTGATCGTCAACTAACGTATAGGCTTCAAACACAACATCTGGATGCATTTCTTTAACATTGCTTAAGCCCCAATCTGGCATATGCCACGCTCCAGTTACAATTCCTGTTTGGCCGTTAACTGCTAGTGCCATGATGTCATCCCATGAACGTGTACCAAACTGGGGATCCAAAATCCCACGATCAAACCAGTCTTTAACCTGAGCCAAAGCTTCTTTGGTTTCTGGCATTAACGAACCATTGGTAATGTTTCCATCCGGACGCTCAATCCAGTTTCTTGGATAAGAACCAAATATCGAACCAATAGTTGTCATGGTAAAGGCGCCACCGTAGCCGGGTTCATTTAACCAATGTGCTAACGGTATGCCGACTGGATTGCCCGTATGACCAGGATCCTCTTCAATAAATGTTTGTGCGAGGGATTCTAATTCTTCTATGGTAATTAATTTATCACCATCAGCATCAAAATCTAATTGAAGCTGATCAATCCAGTCTTGTCGAATCCAGATCATGTGCGGAGGCGTCACATTAACCGCTGCCGGAAGTCCATAAATGCGCCCCTCAAATGTTGTATCCTCTAGTGGATTAATGTCATAAGAGTCATAGAGCCCTTGAATATAATCACTCGCATGTTCTTCAAAAACATCTGTTAAATCCGCAATTAAATCGTTCTCATAAAGTTCTTCAAATTCCTCTTGGCTAACCTGCATCATATCAGGCAACTCTCCTGACGAGATTGCTAAAGCAACCTGGCGATCATAATCTTCTCCATTTGCTTCAAAATCATTAACAAGTTCAATGTCTAACACTTCTTCAGCAAGGCGCGTATAAGCATTATCTTCAAACGTGTCGCCTTCAGGTAACTTCGGATTGGTTGCTGTTTGCTTGCCTAATTTGACAATTAACTGACCGTCTTCATTATGCTCTGGCTCACTTTCTCCAACACAACCTAGTAAACTAAACAAACTAATTAACAAAACAAAATAGATCAAGCTTTTCTTGGTGTTCATTTTACTAACCCCCATAAAATAAAATCATTGCCAAATTAATATGATCATATCAAGTATGCCTAACTTTAGTTTAACGCAATGGCATCGCCACACCTATATTAAATAAACCGCTTTCATATCACTTTTTCCTGCTCCCCCTTCTCCGTATTGTGATTGCATGATTAGCGTGGTATGTTATAGGCGTTGAACCATTCACGACTAGTGATCCACGCGGAAAGGAAGCTTCAAGATGAAAAAAATCAAACAATTTTATTTACAATTAAAAATTAAGAATAAAGTACTTATTATTAGTTTAATATCCGGCTTTTTTCCGCTTTTACTATTGGGCATATTCGGATATTTGCAAATAAACGAACTCTTACATAATCGGGAACAAGAAGTATTAGAAGAGACAATGAATCACGCCATACTCCATTTGGATTATAAAATGAATGCTTACCATAATAGTTTGAACTATGTCTTACTCGATCATAATTTGAATACGGAGCTGACAAACGAGTTTACCAATAATTACGAGATGTATTTATTTTTCCGTGATACATTAGAACCTTTATTTTTTAATACACTTTCTTTAAATCGAGACTTTGCCGGGATCACAGTCTATACCGATCAAAAAATCAATCGATATGACCGATTCCTCCGTCCTTTATCAGAAATTGAAGCTAACGACTGGTATGAACAAATTCAGCGTACAACACGCCCTGTTTATTATGTATCTGAAAACCAAGATTTCCTAAACCTTTCAGCAGAGCTCTATACCCATGCAAAGGATACAACAAGCATTATTAATCTATCCATTTATTATCATTCACTATTCGATTCGCTTTACAGCCTTTATGAGGATCAGTATGAAGTATTCATCTTTGATACGAATCAAAAGTTAATCTTTGATTTCCAAAAAAATACGCAATCGGACCAAGCTTTTATTGATCCTGCTTCTATTCCTGATTTCCTTACAGATGCTTCCTTTAAGCAAAATTACATTTTTAAACAGGATCGCATTCCAAGTACAGATTGGTCGATTATGATCATGAGGCCAAAGCATTCCATTAACCAATCGATTATGAGCATTGCCGTTACTTTCATTATTGTGACGCTAACCAGTTTATTTTTGTTAGTCTTACTTGTTTATCTATTTTCAAGAATTATTGTTCGTCCATTAGAAAACCTAGCCTTAAATATGAAAGCTATTGACTCAGGTAACTTTAATGTCACCGTTACAACCAACTCAAACGATGAAATTAGCACACTTATTCATATGTTCAAAAAAATGGTTGGAAGAGTCGAGCATCTTATTAATGAAGTCTATATCTCAAAGATTGAAAAGCAGGAATATGAGTTAAAAGCCTTACAAGCTCAAATTAACCCGCATTTCTTTTATAATGCTCTATCCCTCATTAATAGTAAGGCCATTTTAGCCGACCAAGTAGACATTAGTCTGATGACCCAATATTTATCTACGTTTTATCGTACAACCTTAAACCGTGGCAAGGATTATATTACAATCAAAGAAGAACTAGAAAATGTCCGGTCGTACTTAAAGATTCAACATATGATGCATAATCAATCATTTGATTATTATCTAAATATTGATGATCAGTTATTGACGTATCAAATGCCTAACTTGACTTTACAGCCTTTAGTCGAAAACGCAATCCATCATGGATTAGATCATAAAGAAATCGGTCTGAAGGGTATTGTATCAATAGATGGAAAACTAGATCATGATCAAATTGTCTTTATTGTGAGTGATAATGGCAAAGGGATGAATCAAGAACAAGTTGATCAAATTTTAACTACTAAAACGAAGGGCTATGGCGCTCGAAATGTTCATAATCGAATCCAGTTAAACTATGGCAATGCTTTTGGCCTCGAATATGTTAGCTACCTAAATAAAGGCACACATGTGACCGTTAGATTACCCCTAATAAAAAATGAGTCGTAAAGTGCTAACGACTCATTTCTGGTATGATTGACCATTATACTGGTGTTGTCTACAGATTAAATCAACTTTTCACATCTGTATCTCGTTACATTTTCGATAACAGCGCCCCCAATCCTACGAGAGCATTTAAAGTTCATTTTTAGTAAACAGCTGTAAACAGTCTATTGGGTATTTATTGCTCTTTTGACATAGGCAAATGAAGGTGCTTTTGTCGATACTTCTCAGGAGGAAAACCTGCCTCTTCTCTAAACGTCTTAACAAAGTACGGATAATTTGTGTACCCCACTTTTACTGCGATGTCTGCCACCTTTAAACTTGTATTTACCAACAATGCCTTAGCTTCCGCTATTCGAATCTGCTTAATGTATCGAGTAATACCGATCCCCTCTTCTTTTTTGAAAAGATCACTTAAATATCGCGGTGATAAAGAAACTTGCTCTGCTAACAATTCAAGATATAACTCTTGGTGATAGTGCGTAATAATGTACTTCTTAACATTCTGAATCGATAAGTTAGTGGAAGCATAGACTTCATTTAAATAGCTGTTAATACCCGCTATAATTGATTCGACAATCACAATAATTTCTTCGAGATGATTAGCCTCAATAATTTTCTTTATCATGGTTTCTTTATTCTCTGGTAAGCTGATCAGCGTTTCGCTGCTAAGTCGCTCAATAAAATTAGCATAAGAGAAGCGAATAAATGGTATCGATACAGTTGGACGATAGGTGTAATAGTCTAAAAATGCTAGAATGTTTTGCTTAAAAGCACTTTTGTCTCCAAGTTTAATGGCCTTTATCACCTCAGACATTAACAAATTCTCTTGATCAACATCTTGACATGGGTTAGATGGGTCAGTGATCGTTCTTCCATATTGATAGAAGGCTTTTTCTTCTAGTTTTTTTTCAGCCTTATAAAAATGTTGATGCAGATTCTCTACTGAATCAATCCGCACGGTTATTTGATAGATCAACTTATGACCAAGAGCTGTATTCAGGTTTGCCATGGCTTGCTGAATTGCTTCAAAATGATCCTGCCTATGAAAGTAAATAATGAATTGGTTTGCACTATGTTTAAAATAATCGGCACCCTCTAATTGCCTTACATATTGGTCAATTTGTGGCGTATGTTCCGAGCTTACATACCCCTTGATTTGGCAGAAAACATAATAATAAATCGTATTTATGAAATCAAAACTAATAAATGGATATTGCTTTTTAAGACTAAACAGAGGAACTTCATTAATCAGCTCTCTAATAATATGTTTTTGTAATGCACGCTCTCTTTTTTCATCTGTTAATTTAGCATTTTCCTTTTGATCTAATTCCTCGACAATTTGATTGATCGAATTAAAAAATTCATGTGGTTGAACAGGCTTAAGCATATAGGTTGTTGCATTAACTAATAGTGCCGTTTTCAAATGGTTATAATCATCATGTCCACTGAAAAAGATAATCTTCAATTCTGGATGATTCACCTTAGCATATTCTGCTAATTCAGTTCCCATCATAAAAGGCATTTTTACATCTGTAATCAAAATATCGATTGCATGCTGATCTAAAAAATCCAACCCCTCTTTTCCATTTCTTGCTTCAAGAATGTTAAACAGGTTAGGCCATTGATTTAAGAGAAATTTAATCATCTCACGTTCTTGTTTCTCATCGTCTAAAACCAGAATATTATACATGCTGCCCTCCATCCAATGAAATTGACTAGAGTTTAACCCCCTACTTCAAATCTCAGACTAGGGGATGGTTATGAAATGGTATAATCAACGTTGGTTAGCCAGAGAATGCGTTTCCCCCTTCTACCCGTCTATAAGTCGCTCAAGGCATGGTGTTGGTGTTTTTCACCGTCTGGATCGCCAAGTACACTAGAACATGTTTTGACAATTGGCCCACTTATAAGGCCCGCAGTATTTTAAAATTCTTTATCAAATCCTGATCAGGTAAAGTAAGAATATCCGATCACTAAAAGCACTAATGGTTAAGCCACTATTTGTTAATCTTTTCAAGCATGCCCCTCATTTAGCCTCGCTTCCCAGTAACTCAAAAGGCTTAGCATACTCGCCTGCTTGTGCCAATTTCACTAGCATCTATAATCCTGCGTCCTCTAACATTTATGATTTTTCTGATATCCTCTCAAGTGACTGTACATTCCCATACTTATGGATGGGTGTGTCCAGTGGAGCAGCCCAGTTCACCGCATTTTTTATTACCGTTTGAACATTTTGATCGTAATAAGTTGGGTACGTTTCATGTCCTGGACGGAAATAAAACACTTTACCCTTGCCACGTTGATAAGTCACACCGCTTCGGCATACTTCGCCACCTTCAAACCAGCTAATAAAAATGAGTTGGTCAGGAACTGGGATATCAAAGTGCTCGCCATACATTTCTTCTTTTTCAAGTTCAAAATATTGATCCAATCCTACAGTAATCGGATGACTTGGATCTACCACCCATAGTCGCTCCCGTTCATCAGCTTCACGCCACTTTAAATCACAGCCTGTTCCCATTAATTTTTTAAATATTTTCGAAAAGTGCCCTGAGTGCAACACGATTAAGCCCATTCCCTCTAAGACACGTTGATGAATTTTTTCAACAAGCTGATCTTCAACCTCATGGTGTGCAAGGTGCCCCCACCAAATTAAAACATCCGTATTAGCCAGCTTATTTTCAGTTAAACCATGCTCTGGCTCATCTAATGTAGCTGTTGACACATCGTGCCCAGCCTCCATTAGAAATTCAGCAATTGCTCCATGAATGCCATCTGGGTAAATGTCGGCAACCACTGGGTTTTGTTTCTCGTGACGGTTCTCATTCCACACGACAACTTTCATATCCCATTCTCCTTTTCTATTTTGTTAACGATGATCATTAAAATTTGAATGCGTCATTTTTCTCTACTGATAAATGGCATTAATCACCTCTCCGGCGCTAGTGCGTTACAAACAGCCACTAAAGTTGTATCCTCGCGCTTTACACAGATGCGACAAGCATATTAAAAACATGACTACATCAATAATCCACATCTGCATTTTTACTGCATTATATAAAGCGCTTACAAAAAACAATCTGATCTGGTGAAACAGTCTATACCCACATCCTAATGTTATATTGTTATTTTTTATATAGACGATATAACAAATACGTACACTATTTTGCTAAAAGAAATTGAGCAGGTGGTTAAATGCTTAGAGAAAAATGCATGTGATATTCATGCCATTATCAAGATAAATGATAAAATAAACGGCTATCCAGAAGATAACCGTTTATTAATCGTTCTTAACTTAATGACCGCTTCTAAACTTAAACCTGAATTTCCAACATTTGTTTCTTTTGCAAAAAATGTGTTAGAATAAGTGAATAATGAGCTAACCAAAACAAAAGCTATTAATATCATAAGCTTTTTCAAACCATTTAATTACGTCGAAATTTAGCACCGATTATAGGGAGTTTATCATAATATGACAATAACAAAAAACAGAAAATACAAGTATATTTTTATCATAATTATTGCTTTATCTCTATTCATAGGAGGAACAATTTTTATGTTTTTCTACAACAAGAAAAAAGATTGTACTGAAATAATAGATTCATACATCTCTGAAAATAACTATGAAGACCTTATTAAAGAAAAAGACATTGTATTTAACTCAAAACAAGGAAATTATAACGCAGAAGTTGTTTTCAAAGATGAATCGGAAAATTTCTATGAATTTTACGTAGAACCATCTACAAACACTGTATACGCAGCTGCATTTGACAGTGAAAATGTAGAAATTACAGATAAATCAAAAGCAAAATATATTGATAATTAACTAAAAGGCAAGTCAACAAAACTTGATGGTTTAACCATTATCAGTCCAAGTTCTGGATGCCGTCACCTAATGATTTGACCAGACTTGCTAACCTATGACATTATTTTTCTCCAGACGTTAGTGACAATAACATAAATGAGATAGAGAGTTCCTAGTATTAATACCAAACTCCCTACGACATTAAACAGCTCATCTTGATAGATGTTTAAAAAATTCACTCCCATTCTATCAAGTGTGCCAAAAAAATTTTCAGTTCCAATTGTATTAAAATTAATTAAATCCATTAAAAACATAATTAAATGGAGAAAAAATATTGTGATTAACCCAGAGAACACTTGTATAATTGTGTTTTTCATGTTTTAAACAACCCCTTTGTCAACCGATTTTATTTACGATCTTTTAATCGCAGCCGCAAGAAGGGCTTTTATTTATCCGTTGGTCTTCGATAAACATAGTACAGATTATCAATTCATTTCTTTTCTTAAAGCGCTTTTCTTTGGTAAATATAAGTGGTAATCCCCCAAGAAGCAGTATAGAGAAAGATAATAATTACAGCCGATCCCATATACATAACCGTGGTGGATAAATTAATAATAAAATCAGCAACTACAGTTATATTATCCATTAAAAATATTACAATAGGAGGTCCTATACCAGCTAATAGGAGAAAACTAATGAGAACAACGGAATAGATATAGCCTGGTTTGAATATATAAAATAGCGGAAATGTAAATGCGGAAAATAACAGGAATAAGCAACAAGCAACAGCGATATCAGTTAAACGAAAAGGAATACCAAAAAGAAACAATTCCAAACTTGTCACTCCGATAGCTAAAATCATATAGATCATCGCACCAATATAGCGTGACGCGATTATTTCTTTCCGTGTATAAGGTAAAGAATTTAATAATATATTTGTTTCTACTTTTTCATCATAAGCAA
The DNA here is from genome assembly GCF_000306965.1 of Amphibacillus jilinensis Y1. GTDB lineage: Bacteria > Bacillota > Bacilli > Bacillales > Amphibacillaceae > Amphibacillus_C > Amphibacillus_C jilinensis. Next base: position 1,173,843 of record NZ_JH976434.1, read on the forward strand.
ATGCATTAAATGGAATAAATATACTAGCAACAAGAAAAGTCAGAGCTGGGTGCGCGTCCATAATAATAAAAAAAGTAATAAAAGGGATAAAGATTAACATTTGTCGCTTTTGTAATATGACATCTCGCCTAATCAAATTAAACACGTTGTACACCCTCTTTCATGTAAACCATAATATCTTCTAATGACGCTTGTTCAATGACAACCGAATCACCAAATATCTTTTTTGCTTGTTGAACATTACCGGTCAATGCTTCAAAGCCTGTTGGTGCACGATGAACACGAATTAAAGCCTTTTCCGTGTCTCTGTCTAAAAGATCCATTCTCCCTTTAACGAGTGCATAGTTTTCAGCTATATCATGAATAGACTGATTAAATATTAATTCTCCTCTATTTATAAATGCAAGATAATCTGCAATGCGATTTAAATCTGTAGTCATATGAGTAGAGAAGAAAATGGTACGATTGCCGTCCACCATTAATTCTTGTAATAAATCAAGCAGTTCCCTTCTAAAAATAGGGTCTAATCCCGCTGTTGGTTCATCCATTATTATCAACTCTGCATGATGTGACAAGGCAATAGCCAATGACGCCTTCATTTGCATCCCTTTTGAAAATGTTTTAATCGCTTTTTTTAGTGGTAATTCAAATTGTTCCATATATTGATAAAAAAGTTTATCATCCCATTGTTTATAAGAAGGTCCAACTATACGTTTAATATCTAACAAATTTAACCCTTCAAAAAAAACATTACCATCGTATACAAACCCCATACGTTCTTTCATCGCCTTTTCATGCGTCTTATAATCCATACCAAATACCTTTACTTCACCGGCATCAGGCTTTAACAAATTCATCATTAACTTTATCGTTGTTGTTTTCCCTGCACCATTTGCTCCTATAAACCCAGTAACAAACCCCTTTTTCACTTGTAAGTTAATGTTGTTCACTGAAAAGTCTTTGAAGTTTTTTGTTACATTTTCTAATTCAACCACATGCTCCATTATTTATCCCTCCTCGTATAAAAGCTTCAGCAATTGTTGTAAGTCATCTATGGTCAATCCAATTTGCCTACTATTCACTATGACAGCGTTCAACTGCTCCTCAATGACTTTGAGTTTCTTCTCTCTAATGATGTCTAAATTTTGCTCCGCCACAAAAGAGCCCTTACCAACAATAGAATATATAAATCCTGCCTTTTCCAATTCTTCGTAGGCACGCTTTGTAGTTATAACACTAATTTTTAAATCCTTTGCGAGTACACGCATTGAAGGTAACGATTCCCCCTCTCTTAGATCACCCGCTAAAATAGACGATTTAATTTGATTGGTAATTTGTACATATATCGGCTCCTTTGAACTGTTTGATATAATAATTTGCATAACATTCCCTCTTCTTTTATTATTTGTAATTACACTTTACAAAAAACATCATCTCCGATAAAAAACAATATTAACATGACTCTTTTTGTAAACAGATTTAAGTTAACATGGACTAAATTAACTTATAACTCTTCTTTTAGCAAGGCGTCTTGAGTCCAATATTCAACCTTTACACTATGGCAAATAAGCAACGCGATAGATATTGATCAACTCAAGCTATGTGTATAAACGGCAAAAAGATTAAAGAACAAGCAACAACTCAGACCTTTTCTCATGGTTCTTGCTGTCAATACCATGCACATCATTCCACATCTTTTTAATTCATTACTTACATAGTTAAATCAATATGTTAAGATTTCTAATGTTCTTATAATAAGTTTATATATTGGATATATGTTATATATACATTGTACACAATATACACATATATGCAACCATTTTTATAAACTAACCTTTAAAAAATAGAAAAAGAATTTTTAACTTAGTGAATGTACGTGCCTGCTCAAATCGGTCTCCATCCCTTTCAAACAAGGTGGATAATCGTAAAGTTTTTACTGAATAAAAGTTAATATCTCAGAAACATAAATCCAAAAATATATAATCGATACCAATTTCTTTACCGTTGAATAAAACAATTTAATGTTAATAGTCTGGACAGATAAAATGAGGACTTGAAAGTTTAAAAGAAGCTTGACTACGAAGACACGTCAACGTTGAATTTTTACACCTGAACTTGAACTGCAATTATGAAGGTGGTAAATCGCATGCAGATATTGCGAGAGAGTGTGATATTACACCTTCTGCGTTAGAAGTCTGGATTAAAAACCTCAATAAACAAGTTCATTTGCCACCAAAGATAATCGTTCTGAAGAACTTCTCATAATGGAAAATAATATTTGCCCTAAAAGATAAAAGATTCTAAGAGCTAAAGCTCAAAGAATCTTATTCTCATCTTTCATTTTACAACTAGGTTTACGAACATTTTCATTTATAACTTCTGCTATATTCTCTGTAAGAGTAGAATAGTTAGGTTTCTTAGAAAAGCGGTTATAATCACCAATTACATATAACTCTTCTTTCGCCCGTGTAACAGCAACATTTATCAAGTTGGGCTTTGAACAAGACCAGTTAGCTGCACCATCGCTATTTTCATCTGTACCAGTAACTAAATAAACAATATCAGCTTCTTTTCCTTGAAATGTATGAACAGTACCTACTGAATTTTTCAGCCAATCATTTAAAATTTCTTTAGATATATTCATATTTGTTAATCTCTCTTCTAGAATTTTTTTAATTCTTTTTTTTACTGCAGTAAATGGAGAGATTATATACGCATTCGGTGGACCTGAAGTTTTTTTCCATAATTCAACAACATGATCTGCCACCAAATCTCCCTGCTCTTTAACAAATTGGTCTTCTATAGCCGAACCTTTACAGTCCAACCATACACCCTTTCCTTGTCCGTTTTTGCCTAATACCATTTTATTATCGTAGGCTATTTTGTTAGAAATAGAAAACATGGGATTTAAACACCTTCTATGAACCCATAATGGGGTTCCAACTCTTTGACCATAGCTGTTATACATGCCATATGGATTAGCAGCATCTGCTAAAGTTTGAACGGAAGTACCTATCCCAATATATTTGTCATTTAAATTGAAGTACTTCTTAATATCCCCTAAAATTGTTTTATCAATAGTTACAACAGGCTCAATTTGAATTGGGTCACCTACTGCTATCACTTTTTTAGATCTCCAAATAGCTCCTGCTGATTGTTGAGGATTAGCTTGTCCTGCCTCATCTATAAACAAATAATTAATAAAGTCTTCCTCTATACCCTTATACATAGAACTAAAGCTAGCAAAGGTTGTGCTTATCAAAGGGGTAATTAAATGGATAGATTGCCACATGTTCCTTAGATATTCTCTATGATCCTTATCATTAAGATCTAAATTTGTACGGTTAATTAATATGCGCAAAGTAGACTTTATTGCTTTAAAATTAAAGGCCAAAATTAACTTATGGATTTTCATGGCTTTTAAAAATAATAATCCTCTATTGAAGTTTAATTCATCTGTAAGCCAAAGCGTATTTAATTGGCGAAACTCGTATGCCTGTTTCGTATTAGACCAATAGTCGTCCTTTGGTAAGATGAGCCCTTGCTTACTATAATCGTTTAACTGTTTTGTAAGGATAGATATTTTCTCTTTCAGTTCCTCTACAGTTTTGTTATCCTCATTTATTTTTTTCCTTTTTAAATGTCGTTTATTTTCTTCTTCTTTTAAACGCGTGATAATATCATTAAGTTCAATTTTTAACTCGTTTTTTTTGTCATTTTTCCCGAAAATTCTCTTAAAAAGGGATGGTTTAGGTTGGGATTTAATCTGTTGTTCTGTCAGTTTCTTTTGGCGTTCTAAATGTTGTTTCTCATGCTCTAAATTTATTTGTTCTTGCTCAAGAGTAAGTAACTGATCCTCTAATGATTTTAATTGATCCGTGTAGGCTTGTATACGCTTAAATTCATCATGTAATTTTTGAAGATCTTCCTTCTTTTGTTGTACATTTTTAAAGATATCTAAAAAATCCCTTTTTGCATCTTCCCAATCCTTTATATTTACTTGTTTACTGTCATGTTCCAATTGTTTAAGAAACGCATGTTCATCGTTGCTACTTCCATATAATCCCCAACCAAAGGTAGCTATATTATCAGATTTTCCAAGAGCGCCTGAAAAAAGTCCCCATGTATTATCATTGCTCTCAAGTAGATCTTTTGCGGAAGATGGATACATTGATAATTCTTTTGCCTCTTTAGCATACAGCTCTTCATATTCTTTAAATTTACCTTTAACAGGTTCTCGAATAACTTCATCTCGTTTAGGAAGATCCTTTGAAATATTTTCTACTGCACCATTATTACTTGAAGCAACAACCATTGAATACTGACTTAATTTTAAATCCAATAAATAGATCGGATAATGGAAACCTTCTAAATTGATCGTTTTTGCTCTTGTAAATGCTTTGGAAGGGTTATCTAGTTGTATCATCTCTGTTGCTCTTTGAACCACTATGTCTGCAAAGATATCTTTTAATAACGTCGTTTTCCCGGTTCCTGGTGGGCCATTCACAGAACTAACTTTTTCATTCTTATTCAAAATTTGATTTACTGCTACTTGCTGCATTAAAGACAATCTGTGATCTACAGGTGACGGCCATCGGCCATCTGGTAGGTTTACGGGCTGTAAAGTCTCTTCAATATATTCTCGGTTCTCATTTATATCCAAGTATTCATCTGTTGGTGTTCCATCGATAAACTGACGGAGTGTTTCATTTTCTCCTTTTGATAAAATAAGTTCCAAGTCATTTATATAAAAGCTATTAAAATTCTTTGATAATGATTGTTGGTCTGCCTTCATAACCTCAATCTCTAGATAATTTAATGAACTTTTATCTAGTTTATGAAAATATTTCTTGTAAACTTGTTGAATCGACTTCAATGAATCTGCTGTTACGCCATTAATAAAAACGGTTTGTGCTTGTTCTTCAAATAATTGCATTTGATCCCAAAAAGGGGTCTTTAATTCCCCATAAGGTACATTAGCGGTTTCTTTCATGATTTTCATTACATACATAAAAAAAGGCACAAACATTGAATCTTTTATATAATGCCCATTGCTATCCACCAAAAAAGAAAGACTAAATAATGTTTTATCATCCTTATTAATAATCTCATCGTCATTTTTAAAAATATCACGCATAAAGCTAACAAGTTTATGATGCTCGAAACACGCTAAGTAATAGCGGAATTGAACTTGATGTTTTTTACTATCTTTTACTTTATCGCTCTTCCAAGGATTTTCATTTAGTTTTACCCACCGCGTTCGGATTCGTTTTTTATTATCTTTAAAGTAATGCTTTTCCAAAACTTCTCCCTTACCTGTAACTTCACTTGGTGCTAAAGCTTCAACTAAGTGCCAAGCTTTCAACACCGACTCTATTTTCGGTTTGTCCATCTCTTCACTCCCACACTATTACGCTTAAGTTTAATGATATCATAATCAGAATTTGTAAACTTGCTGTTTAGCTGTAAAAAAAGGACAAGCTTTACACTAATACTTGCCTCAAACTGTCTTTGATTGTTGTCAACACTCGCTATTTTGATAACTTTCACAACCATTCACCTTAAAAATTAGCCATAAAATAAATCTTTATACCCATGAAAATCGGTTGCAAATGTCATTGTTTTTTAGAAAATGTTCAGGACTATTTACTACACTAAACAAGGTGCGCTTATTTAGACTAAACACTAATTAAAGGGTGTGATGACATGAATCCACATTACATAGAGATATAAATGTTAACTTTATTCATTGATAAACCTAGATGACTAACGAAAAAAATTTGATGTTGGAGGGCTATAAATGAGACGAAATATAAGTATGGTGCTGTTGTTTGTACTGCTTATCAATACACTTACAAGCAGTCTAATTGTGCCACCTGTTACAGCTGAGTCATCACTTGAGACCTCAGTAATCGACACCATTGTCTTTAAAAGTAATGAAGAAACGGTCTCGTTAGAGGAAGCGCATGGAGAAGGAGAGATTATTGTTTCCTGGTCGACTGACACCATTGATACGATAGAAGAATTCAGTGAAACAATTGAATTACCAGATCATATACAAGTCGATGATCAATCAGATGAATTGATCAATGAAGACAATCAAACAAGCGTCGGATACTTTGAATTAGAGAACAGAACATTAACACTATCATTTGATCAAGCTATCGCAAATGATGCAAATGGGCAACTGATTTTTCCTGCTCTATCCGATCAAGAAGCATCAGATGCTGAACCATCTGATGCTAGACCCTCTTCCTCAGAAGAAGCGGTTTTAGATACAACAACTGAAGCAGAAGAAGACAGCGAAACAAGTGAAGAAGTTGATGATACTGATACATCCGAAATAGAGTCCCATATGAATATCACTAACTATGAAAACAACGCTGAGATTACCGATGATTTTTTTATTGAAACAACTGTCAAAAAAGATGGGAACGTATTAGAAGATGGGACAGAAATCATTGTTGAAGCACCATTTAGTGATACATCATTAGGATTAACCTTTGATTTTGAATTAGCAAATGGACACAGTTATGGCGATGGATCGACCTATACAATTGAAGTTCCCTCCATGTTTACCATACCGAACATTTCAGAATCTGATCGACAACCATTAGTACGAGCGGATGGTATGAAATTCGGCTCCTTCTATACAAGCGGGAACGACATTGTGATTACCTTTAATGAAACGATCACACAAGAGTCAAATATTGCAGGAAATATTAATTTGGAAGCGGTATTTGATGATGATTACGATGGACCGGCAATAGGTGATTCGATTGTTTTTCCTTATGGAGAAAGTGACACCATTGCGTTCCCGATCTCATTTCAACCGGATGAAAACGGCCTAGACAAGCAAGGGATTGGAAATAGGGGTTATAATACCGAAGTGATCACTTGGACAATCGATGTTAATAAAAATTTGCAATTAATGGATAATGCTATCTTAAATGATCACACTTCACAAGGGGATCACCAAGTAATTGACGATTCATTTAAAATATATGAACTTTCTATGAATGCTGATGGATCATATGATGAACCGATGAATGACGTAACCGATAGTGTCTTAGGAGATCGTTTTACACTTAATGTCGATGCATTCGGTGAATCGTTTGAGCTAAACATGGGTGTTCTCAATCAAGAAGCCTACCAAATTCAGTACCAAACAAGCGTTAATGACCGTGTCGGTACAGAGTACAAAAATGATGCCACATTGACATATGATGATAGCGATGATTTAACGACAGAATCGACCGTTTCAGTTACAAGAGGAAAACCACTAACAAAAGAAGCTGTTGATTATGACGATGTCACACAAATGATTGATTGGGAAATTCAATATAACTATGATGAAAAAGAAATTGCACAAGAGCGTGCGATTTTAAACGATACATTCGAGGATCAAAATCAACGTCTAGTCGAAGATTCGCTAGAAGTCTATCGCGTGTCCATCGACCCTCAAACAGGCGAAGAGACTGGCGAAGAGCTTTATGAAAATTACACTTTAACTACAACAGGCACAAACGGTTATCACATTCAATTTAATGAAGCAATTCACGATCCGTTTAAAATTCAATATCAGACCGAAACAGTTGATCGTGTGTCTGAAGACGATATCGTGACCAATACGATTGAAGACGATTTTGGCAATGTGTCCGAAGGTTCTCAAGATATTAGACAGGGCATTTTAATTAAAAGGAACACCGGAGTGGATTATCAAGAGAAAACAACGGATTGGGCCGTAACGATCAACCGAGATTTATTAGTGATGGAAGATGTTATGTTTAACGATACATTGCCCAATGGTTTTACATTTGATCAAGATTCATTAGCGCTTAATGGTTACAGTGGCGATTATGATGTGACTTATAACACAGATAATGATGAGGTGACAATTGAATTTTTAAATGATATAACGAACGAAGTCACTATTTCCTATTCAACATCCATTGATTTTGATCTTGCTGATAGAGCAGACAGTTATACAAATAGTGCGCGTATTGACTGGATTCCTGAAGGCGAGGAACAATCAGTCTCTAAAACAGGCACAGCCACTTTCAATCCAGATGATTCTACTAAAAACAATGGTTTTAAATTTGGAAGCTATAACATCCAAGAAAAAGAAATAACTTGGACAATCGGTGTCAACTATAACAATGAGACATTGCATGATGTCAACGTACTAGATCCGATTTTGGGTGATCAAAACTTTAACATTGATCATGTGAAAATCTATGACATGGTTTTAACAGGCGATGAAGATGGATTTGAATATGGTAATGAAGTCACTGATCAATATACAATCAACCCGTTACCAAATGATCCTGGCTTTTCTGTTGATCTTGGTGATCTACAAACCGGATATATCATCGAATTCACCACAGACCTTGACGACACAGTCGTTGATAGCACATATGATAATACGGCGACAATCCAAAGCTCTAACCACGAAGATGCGACCTTAGACGCGTCACTCAGCCCTAGATTCGGTGGTGAATATACCACCAAAAGTGCTGAGCAAAGTACAGAAAATGGACGTATTGTTAATTGGGAAGTCAATATTAACCGTAGTCAATCAACATTGGATCATGTCGTGGTTACGGACACACCAAGTATCAACCAAACGATTTTACAAGAAACACTAACCATCTATGAGACAACAGCAACTGAGGATACCATTGAGAAAAATCCAGACGAAACACTGGAAAAAGGAACCGATTATACGATTGAATTTATTCAAGACGATGAAGGACAAGAATCTTTTGTTATTGAATTTATAGGTGATAAAGAGACGATTGATCGCGCATACGTACTCGAATATGACACCTATATTCTTTACAGTGGGGCAACAGGTTCCATCTCAAACGATCTATCAATTGAAGGTCAACAGGTTGAAGGGGATGATGGCGATTCAAGCGTTGATCAGACCATTAACTTCAGCAATATTTCCGGATCCATTAGTGGTGAAGTTGGGTCACTCACGATTAAAAAAATAGATGCTGAAGATAACGACCTTACACTCGAAGGCGCAGCATTCTATCTCTATGATCAAGACGATGTTCTAATAAGAACAGGTGAGACAGATAGTGACGGCGAATTGAGATTCGTTAACTTACTATTTGGTGATTATAAATTAGAAGAAGTCACACCTCCTTCTGACTATGTGATCGATCCCACGAGTGATAATCCACGAGAGGTCACAGTCGGAAGTGGAAATGATGGAGATCATAACACAGAAATAGAGATCGAAAACTATGAGATTAAGCGTGATATTAAATTAACAAAAGTGGATGGAACAACAGATCAACCATTAGCTGATGCAGGATTTACACTATATGATTCAAATGATAATGAAGTCATTAATGAACAGATCACTGATCAGGATGGCGTCATTTATGTAGAAGATTTAGAACCTGGTGATTATTATTTTGTTGAAACAACGCCACCAGAGTATTACCAAGAACATACTAATGCATACCATTTTACAATTAATGAAAATCACACGATTCTCGATATTGAGGAGGATGCAATCACTGTTGAAAATGAGTTAATTCCAGGTAGCGGTTATATGATGAAAATTGATGCCGATACATTAAATACAGACTCAAATGGCTTAGGTCATGCGACATTCGAGATCCAATCCGCAGATCCAGCAGTTGACTTTGATCGAACGGTCGATTCAGACGAAGACGGTCGTATTGAAACAGGCGATTTACGTCCAGGTGATTATACGATTGAAGAAGTCTCAGCACCAACTGGATTTACGCTTTCAAATGAAGGGCCAGTAGAATTCACAATTCCAAGACAAGAGACACCAGATGAAGCTGCAATTGAAATTCGATCTGAACCTTTTGAGAATAATGTCAAGACTACATCAATTGAATTAACTAAACGCGATAGTATTAGTAATCAACTATTATCCGACGCAGCATTTGAATTAACCTACACATCAGGTGATTATGAGACAGACCTCTCTTTAACAGAAGTGACAGATGAAGATGGGACCTTGAGGTTTGAAGAACTAAAACCGGGTGAATATCAACTTGTTGAAACAACCACACCAGAAGGTTATATTTTCGATGGTACACCTATTGAAATAACGATAACACTTAATGATGTTGAAAGTGACGTTCAAACAATTGAAGTCGAGAATGACCCATTTGCTGAAGTCCTATTACAAAAGGTTGATGGTGAAACCGCCGTCCCTTTAGCTGGGGCTGAATTTGAACTCATCGATTCAGACGATGAGCCAATCAACGGCTATACATCATTAACAACAGACAGTAATGGACAGATTCAACTGACAGGTTTGCCAGAAGGTGAGTATCGTTTACGTGAAACCAAAGCACCTGATGGTTACACGATTCAAGATGGTGGTTACACATCAGAAATCTTTACAGTTGATGATACTGTTGATGAGACAGAACAGATCGAACTTAATGATGTCAATAATGATATCATGAAAGGATCTGTCAGCCTCGTAAAAACAGATGGTCAAACAAGTGAGCCATTAGAAGGTGTGGCATTTGAACTAAGAGCGATCAATCTTGTTAACGATGGCACTTATACGGACACAACTCACACTACAGATGAAAATGGAGAGATTGTTGTTAATGGACTTCGCCCTGGTGAATATGAATTCATCGAGACATCGCCATTAGAAGGTTATCAAGAACATGTCGGGGATATAACGTTTGAACTTGAATTCCCTCATGATCAAGAACAAATCGAGCTTGAGATTGAAAACTATCAACTGGTGTCTATACCAGTAGAAAAAACGTGGAATGATAATAATCATGAAGATGATCGACCAGAGGTCATCACCGTACAGTTATTGCGTAACGGGGAAAGTATAGATGAAACACTTGAGTTAACGCGTGACAATGACTGGAAAGGTAGCTTTGAAGACTTAGAAGCTATTGATGCGGATAGTAATTTTTATACGTATTCAGTCGATGAACAAGAACCAGGCGCAGGCTATCAACTGCAAGGCATTCTTGGCGATCAAGAAACTGGCTTTGAAATCCAAAACGTGATCACACAATCTTTAACTGTAGACAAAGAATGGTTAGATGAATCAGCAGATCATCGTCCGAATGAGATTGCGATCACACTTTACCAAAATGACACTGAGTTTGATTCATTAACCCTTAACGCAAATGATCAATGGGAAGGTACATTTACTGATCTTCCTGTTTATGACGCAGAGGGCAATGTCTATGACTATCGTGTAGAAGAGGAAAGTGTAGACAATTATGAATTAGTAGACATCACCGAAACAGATGCAGGTTTCTCTATTGAAAACGTTAGGGTCGGAACAATTGACATTAGTGGGGATAAGACGTGGCTGGACAGCGACTCAACTGACCGACCTGAGTCCATTACATTGAATCTTATGCAAAATGGTGAAGAAATAGCAAGCCAAGAAATAACAGAAAGTGATAACTGGTCATACAGCTTTGATGAGCTCGATGCATTTGATAACGAAGGGCAAGGCTATGTTTATACTGTTGAAGAAGAACCTGTTGACGGCTATGAAACGATCATTGATGGCTATGACATTACAAACGTCCGTGTTGGTGAGGTCGAAGTGAGTGGTGAGAAGACATGGCTCGATGACGACGCGTCCGATCGACCAGATGACATTACCGTCAATCTCCTACAAAATGGCGTGCAAATCGATAGTCAACAAGTCACAACAGATGATGATTGGATCTTTAGCTTCACAGGGTTGAATCAGTACGATGATGAAGGTATAGCCTATGACTATTCTATTGAAGAAGAACCCGTCGAAGGTTACGAAACAACCATTGAAGGGTTTGACATTACAAACCTTCGTGTTGGTGAAACCGAAGTGAGTGGTGAGAAAACGTGGCTCGATGATAATAATCCAGATCGGCCGGATGACATTACCGTCAACCTTCTACAAAATGGCGTCCAAATCGATAGTCAACAAGTCACTCCAGATGATGATTGGACCTTTAGCTTCA
>NZ_JH976434.1:1185845-1186608 GCF_000306965.1 Amphibacillus jilinensis Y1
ATAGACGGTTACGAAGCAACAATTAACGGCTATGACATCACTAATCGTCGTGTCGGTGAAACCGAAGTGAGTGGAGAAAAAACATGGATCGATGACGATAACTCGGATCGACCAGATGAAATTACCGTCCACCTCCTACAAAATGGCGTGCAAATTGATAGTCAACAAGTGACACATAATGATGATTGGGCCTTTAGTTTTACAGGGTTGGATCAATACGATGATGAAGGCGTAGCCTATGACTACTCTATTGAAGAAGAACCCATAGACGGTTACGAAGCAACAATTAACGGCTATGACTTAGAAAACTTACGTGTCGGTACGCTTACAATTGAAGGCGAGAAAACTTGGCAAGATGATAACGCGTCCGATCGACCCGATCAAATTACCGTCAACTTATTACAAGACGGTGTCGTCATTGAAACAGTAGACGTCTCATCAAATGATGACTGGATCTACCAATTTAGTGATGTTCCAGAATTTGATGACGAAGGCTTCCGCCATGAATACACGGTAACTGAACACGGGGTTCCAGGCTACGAAACATCGATTGATGGCTATGACATTATCAATACACGAACAGGTTCAACAGACGTCCACGTGACAAAAGCATGGCTTGATGATGACACGCCAGATCGTCCTGATGATATAACGATCCATTTATTACGCAACGGATACATTATCGATGCTATTGAACTATCAGACGAACTGGAATGGAACTATACGTTTGAAGACCTTGAAGCTTTTGATGACGAAGGTCAAC
>NZ_JH976434.1:1186618-1374356 GCF_000306965.1 Amphibacillus jilinensis Y1
CGATAGTCAACAAGTCACAACAGATGATGATTGGATCTTTAGCTTCACAGGGTTGAATCAGTACGATGATGAAGGTATAGCCTATGACTATTCTATTGAAGAAGAACCCGTCGAAGGTTACGAAACAACCATTGAAGGGTTTGACATTACAAACCTTCGTGTTGGTGAAACCGAAGTGAGTGGTGAGAAAACGTGGCTCGATGATAATAATCCAGATCGGCCGGATGACATTACCGTCAACCTTCTACAAAATGGCGTCCAAATCGATAGTCAACAAGTCACTCCAGATGATGATTGGACCTTTAGCTTCACAGGGTTGGATCAATTCGATGACGACGGTATAGCCTATGAGTATACAATCGATGAAGACCCTATTGGTGGCTATGAATCGATCATTGACGGCTATGACATTACCAATCGGCGTATCGGTGAAACCGAAGTAACTGGTGAAAAGGTATGGGTTGATGACAATAGCCCAGATCGTCCAGAATCAATTACTGTCAACCTCCTACAAAACGGCGAGTTGATAGACAGTAAAGAAGTTAGCGCAAATGATGATTGGATCTTTAGTTTTGATCATTTAGCTAAATATGATGAACAGGGTGCACCATTTAACTATACAATTGAAGAAGAGCCAGTAGACGGTTATCAACCATCAATTGATGGTTATCAGATTACAAACACGAAAAAAGAAAGTGCTGCACCGGAAGAATCAGACGATGCTTCATCATCAGACCAAACCCTTCCAGATACAGCGACTAGCCTTTATCATTATTTATTAATGGGGGCTGCATTCATTTTGATGGGATCAGTTGGTTTGATGCATAATCATTACAAAAAAAGAAAAAATCAATAATTAAATAAATAAGCTATCATCGATTTAAGATGATAGCTTATAATTCTATCTTTTATGATTCTTTTTCCATTGTAAAAACCATGATTGGATATTAGGGTCTATCTCAATATTTAACTCATCGAGATGGGCTTTCAATTCCTTGTATTGGTATTCGAGTAGCATGCGATAATTAAATCTCGCATAGAGTTTCATCAGTTGAAACGCTATTTGTTCATCATCTGGTCTGCGCTTAATTATTGATGTATACCAACGAGAAGCTTGTTCTGCATCTTCATTTTGATAATAAAAGTCAGCAAGAGCTTTAGCGTGCTGTAACCACATTTCCTCCAACTCAAATCGTGCACTGTCTGCCCAAAGGTAGTCATATCCCTCTAGGTAACCACCTTTATACACGTTTAAATGTTCAGTATAACGAGAGACGGTTTCTGCATTTAACGTTTCAGCATTCTTAAAATAATCATACCATGTTTGTTTGTCTACACTCGTTTTCATTAATTTAAGGAGATAACCATCCTCTGTACTAGTTATGGATATAAATGCATCAAGATGCTTCAATGATTTTCTTATATTATAGATATTGACATATAAGTTAGCAAACCCTTTTTCCGGGACCGTATCAGGCCAAATTGTATCAACGATCTTATCCTTCGATAAAACATTTCCAGAATGGTGGAGTAAGAATAGAAATACTTCTTTTGACTTGTTCGTTCGCCATTGAATCGTATCTGTAATATCTTGCTCATCTAGCCAAAACTCTAGCTGACCAAGCATATGTACACTGAGGCGCTTTTTAGGGCTAACGAATTCCTTTGGAGGATAGCGTTGCTGTTTAATCCGTTGAATTGTTTTTTCTAAGCGATCGCGTTTTACTGGTTTCAAGAGATAATCCAAAGCACTAAGCTCAAATGCTTCAACAGCGTACCCTTTATGCACAGAAACAAAGACAATATGTAAATGCGGGTGCTTTTCATTCAACTGTTCAGCCAAGGCTAGACCGTTAATCTCAGGCATCTCGATATCTAAAAAGACCACATCTATTTCTTGAAGTGCTGTCATGTAATCATCTAAGTAGGGCCTCGTTGATGTAAAACGTATCTTAATATCTTCAAGCTTATTGAGTTGGTGACTAAGAAAGTCTATCGCCATGGATTCATCGTCAAATATACAAACGTTCATGAGCGTTGCCCCCCTTTTTAAAATTGAGACGTAATACCTATACTTTACAAAAACTTGTTTAGAAATCGTATAGGACCAAAGTATATAGTTATATTATAATACCTTCGACATAAATGACTATGATAAACTAGGAGTGACCTATTATGAACGTAATACACAGTCTATTAATAATAATTGTTATATTAATCGCCATCATATCACAAATATATCTGAACAGAAATAAATATAAAAAAATGGCCTTAACAGATGCTCTAACAGGGGTTCCGAATCGCTATGCATTGAAAGAGTATTTAAGAACAAGCGCAGATAAGACAGAGACTGTCTACTTTATTGACCTTGATCATTTCAAATCAATCAATGATCAATATGGCCATCATTATGGTGATTATGTTTTGAAAATTATTGCTGCTCGGTTAGCACTGATTCAAAGTATACAGATCTATCGCGTTGGTGGTGATGAATTTATTATCATATCTAATCTTCCAGACAAACAGGTGCGTCAAACGTTGACATTCAAACTACTAGAAAGTATTAAACAACCCATTTATTTAAACAACAATTCACTAAAAGTAACAGCTACAATTGGCATTTCCGAAGGCCATGCTTTAAAAGAAGATATCATAAAAGAGGCAGATCAAGCTTTATTATTAGCAAAAAAACACGCAAAAGGAACAACCTTTTGTTATTCAAACAATAGGTGATCGATAAGAATGGAGGTGAACGCATGATACAATCGAACACTTTGACAAAAAGACGTTACATCGCACTAATCGCTTTTTTATTTATTCTACTTATTACAAGTATCCGTTTTATTTGGCTTAACGTGCATGAACCAGTTGATCAACCGATTGTAGACAATGGTCAATTGAATCTATCTGATTGGACCTTTACTGATGATCCATTATCATTAAATGGCGAATGGGCTTTTCATCGCCATAGTTTTACTGAAACAGAAAATACCGCTTCACACCAAGAAGAACAACGTATAGAAGTACCTGGTGATTGGGCCCCTGTTTTACAAGGCGAGCATTCTGAGTCAGCATCTTATGGCTATGGTAGTTACGAACTAACGATTCGTTTACCAGAAGAGCGACCGAACGTCTATGGTGTCCGTATTAAAAGCTTACATAGTAGCGCAAGAATTATTGCAAATGGAGAAGTTGTCAAAACTGTTAACCAACCGACTACTTCACCAAAGATGGCACCAACATTTCGCGGGCCCTTTCACGCCCTATTTTCAATTCCAGAAGAAGCAGAAGAACTTAACTTAGTCATCGAAACGTCCAACTATCATACACCTTACATGGGCGGGATTAATAAATCCGTATCCTTTGGGACCGATCAAGCCATTACACAAGAAGTAAATATGCAGGAAACATTGCAATTAACTGTCATTATCGTATTGCTTCTACACGCACTTTACGCGTTTTTGTTATTTATAACACGAAAAAAACTTAACCAAAAGGAATTATTACTCTTTGGGGTAATGCTCATTTTTATGGCACTAGGTAGCGTTCTAGACGATGAGACCTTCATTCAATTACCCATCCCTAGAGAGTATAGCTTTAGAATCATGACCTTTTTTTATGTCTGTTTACTCACCTTAATGATCCAATTCATCCACAAATTATATCCGACAAACAAACGGTTCGTTCAAATGGTGACGTTCATTGTCAGTGTAATGGCTATCTTAACATTAGGCATTGTTCCTTTTGAACATCTATCGATTTTATTAGGACTGTATTATGCCTTGTATTTCATCGCCATTAGTTACATGATGTATACAACTATTCAACATATTAAGCACGGTAGCATAGACGGCTATTTCATTTTATTCTTTATCATCAGTTATACATCGAATATTATTTGGGGCTTTTTAATATTAAGTGATGTGATCGACTTTCCTTTTTATCCATTTGATTTCTTTTTTGCCATTCTATCGATTGCACTTCTTTTGTTTAAACGTCACCACCAATTATTCGTGGTCTCTGAACAACAGCGCGAGAAATTAATTGAAGAAGACCAAAAGAAAGATCAATTCTTAGCCAACACATCACACGAGATCAGAAACCCGCTACATGCAATGATTAATATCTCGCAATTGTTATTAAACAACCATGAAGGGTTAGATCAAAAAGCAAAAGATAATTTAGCATTAATTATTAGAACGGGACACCAATTAACCTTTACACTTAATGATATTTTAGATATTACGAAAATTAAAGAGCATGGAATCAGCTTGGATAAAACGGGTGTCGACTTAAACGTACTGACAAATGAAGTGATCGAAATTGTTACATTTATGTCTAGTAAATCGACTGTTCATATTGCCAATCACATATCTGAAAAGCTGCCATTAGTATACGCCGATCGTCATCGCATGATCAGAGTGCTGTTTAATTTATTGCATAATGCACTCAAAAATACTGACGAAGGTACCATTGTTGTTGATGCGCATCAAACGGGCAATACCGTAAAAGTATCCGTAACGGATCCGGGCATTGGGATGTCAGAGCGTGACATGGATAAAATTTTCTTACCATACGAAAAATTAATCCCTCATCACCGTGATAGTGGTGGCATAGGATTAGGCTTGAGTATTACTAGACAGCTGATCGAAAAACACGGTGGTACACTTAAGGTAAGATCTAAAAAAGGTGAGGGATCTGAATTTAGTTTCACTTTACCTTTAGCCACCACTGAACATGGAGCAAAGATCACTCAAGACACAAACGTTTCACCTGTGATCAAAGATGAACCATTGTCCCACACCGCTCAACAAAGCAAAAGTCATGTGAAGATTTTGGTCGTGGACGATGACTTGATTAATCTAAACGTCTTAAAACGAATATTAGAACCGACTTATCAAGTGACAACAACATCAAAGCCTGAAAATGTGGTGGAACTACTTGATAAACAAGTATTTGATTTGATCATATCAGATGTTATGATGCCTAAAATATCAGGCTACCAATTAACTGAAAGCATAAGGCAACGTTTTTCAATCTCAGAGCTGCCAATCTTATTACTCACTGCAAGAAGCCAACCTGAAGATATCTATACAGGATTTTTAGCAGGTGCAAACGATTATATTGTTAAACCTGTTGATTCACTAGAATTACAAGCACGTGTCCAAGCCTTAACACAGTTAAAACAAGCCATTCATAAACAATTACAACTAGAAGCAGCTTGGCTACAAGCCCAAATCAAGCCACATTTCATCTTTAATACATTAAATAGTATTGCATCACTCAGCACAAAAGATATTGATCAGATGATTGATCTATTACATGCATTTGGTCAGTATTTGACCAATAGTTTTAGTATGAGTAATACGAAGACAATAGTGCCACTATCTGAAGAGTTAGAACTAGTGGAAGCCTATCTATATATTAATCAAGTACGTTTTGATCAACGCGTTCATTATGAAGTTGATGTAGAAGACCCTGACGACATCAAAATACCACCCCTAATCGTTCAAACATTAGTAGAAAATGCATTGAAACATGGTGTTTTAAAACAAGCGAATGGTGGACACATTTTGATTCGCGGGAGACGTTTAACTTCTTATTATGAGCTGCAAGTTATCGATAATGGCGTTGGTATGAACAACTCGAAACTGCAAGACATTTTACACAACAACATTGATGACCATCACATCGGTTTAGCTAATACGAATAAACGCTTAAAAAAATTATTCAATCAACAACTTATGATTACATCCACAGAAGGTGAAGGTACAACGATTACTATTCAATTGCCTTTACATGATGATTGAACGACTCACCACTTAATTTCTAATGACGTTTGAAGTGGGAGATTCCTAAGAACATCAACCTAGTGTTTAATTATTGATTAGGCGATCCTTGGTGCACCGACAATTGGAAGTTTTATCACTTCACCTGCGATGCGTTTACTTGGGTTAAGATCACGGTCATGGTTTGTATGGCGTAATGGAGAGAGCGAACTCGGTATCCTATCGCAATAATCATTCGAGATTATAATGTATTGTTTTATAATTCTTACCATCATTCGCAGTTGTTAAGTATGACTTGACAACTGCTTTTTCCTCTAACTCTTTTTCTCCCAATATATTTTTATTTGTAAGTTAATGTTCTGTATAGCCGATTGGTAAAGCTCTGCTACTTGATGCATTAAAGACAATCTGTGATCTACAGGTGACGGCCACCGGCCACTATTACTTAGCGTGTTTCGAGCATCATAAACTTGTCAGCTTTATGCGTGATATTTTTAAAAATAACGATAAGATTATTATTGGATTACAAAATGCTACTTCACAGTCAACCTCTCTCTCCTTCAGATTGAACTATTCGGTTTTTCCGAATAGTTGCCGACTCCCGAAGTTCTCCTTCTGCATATATATTCTGAATATGCTCATTAATTGTATTTACTTCATTTTGATACAATTCCGCAATTGCTCTTTTGTGTCATCCAAACTGTCTCATTTTCCAATCTAACATCTATTTTTGTATTTCCATCCTCTGTTTGATAGATTAGTATACTCGTTTCATTTTGAATTGCATCATTCCCTTTTAATAGAATTTCACTTAACCACCGAAAACCTCATTTAACTATAAAAAAAATAACATTAAATCATGTTAACTTTAAAAAAAACAAAAAAAATCATTCCCTTTTCTCTCTGTTTGAATTAAAATGAAATTATGATAACTTTTTAAGGAGTGATAGATTTGGAGCAATATAAGTTTGATGTAGATGATAGTAAACTGATTGTTGATGCTATTGTAGAGGGTTACCGTGATTACATTGAACATCGTAAAGATCGGCATCGTAATATGAAAATTAGTTCTGCATTTGCATGGACTAAGGGGAATTTTATTGAAAGTAGACTTGCTGATATTAGTGGAGAACTTAATTTATCTTACAAGAAGGCTAAGGCAGGTTTAACATGGGATTATTTACAATTCACTCATGGTGACACTAAAAAACTTTTTCTTATTAAGAATGCAGCCTATTTTAATGAAAAAGGCTTTTCACAGGCAGTATTACCTAATAAAAATAGAAGTAGAGGAAGTCGCCGTACTTATCTTCATGAACTCTCTAAAATTAATCAAGACATTGAATTTGAAAAAATTCCTCAAAACCATGAAAATTTAATTGAACAAAATGAGCAACTCTCATTGTTTGTAACAGAACAGCAAGTAAAAGCTGATCTTGAACATTTCCAAACAGAATATAACGAATTCCATATTCTTACTTATAAAATTGATGATGCTTTTCAAATTTCCAAGATAATGCATTATTTACCTAATCCAGAGGATAATATAGCGTATAGGATACAGGATCTTTCAGAATATATATCTGGTTCAGAGTTAACTGATGAAGAGCGAGAAATCATTGCTCCTGAACAAGACAGTGATATAATTGATCCTGCGGCATTTGATATAGGAATCTTTGAGGGTGAAGAAAGCAAGTAAGCTTTTATAAAATAAGGGGGAGCACTATGTTTATTGGTGAGAATTTAACCAATCTTCGTTTAATGCATGGATATTCACGAAAACAGCTCTCTGACATGTTAAATGTAACAGAACAGGCAGTTTGGCAATACGAGAATAATTACACATCACCAAAAATGATGATTGTTAATGATTTAAAAGCTATTTTTAATGTGAAAAGTAAATATTTTTATAAAAAAGATGTACTTAATCGTTACTTTGAACCAAAAAATATTTCAGTTATGAATATTGCGTACCGTTCTAAAGTAATGAATGTCATATCAAAAACACAAGCGGAAGCAAAGCATATCGAATTTTTGGATAGCTTTATTAACTATGTAACAGATAAATTAACTTATCCCACACAAAAGATTATTCAATTGAGAAATAAAGTAATTGAATACTTAAACACTGCTGATACCGGGGATAGGAACACTCTAATAAAAAATGCAGCCATGTTAGCACGACAAGAACTAGGACTTCGTGATGACACAAATGACAACCTTATGTTTTTAATTGAAAAAAGTGGCGTGTTTATTTTTGAAAAGGCTATTGACAATGAAATTGACGCTTATAGTCTATGGACTAATCAAGATCGGCCTTTTATTATATTAGGTGATCTGAAGCGTTCATCAGTTCGTAGAAATTTTGATATTGCGCATGAGCTTGGACATTTATTACTTCATTATCGAGTTGAATTTACTAGTTTAGACCGTAAAGAACATAAGGAAATCGAAAAGGAAGCCAACCAGTTCGCAGGTGCCTTTCTTCTACCCGAAGAATCGTTTTTAGATGATATGCAAACTGTCATTCATGTAACAAATCCTGATGCATATATAGATTTAAAAAAGAAATGGAAAACATCTCTACAGGTCTTAGGATATCGTGCAGCAAATTTAGGTGTATTAGATACCAAAATGCATCGCAATTTTTATGCAGCACTTCATCGAAAAGGATACTTAAAAAAAGAGCCTCTAGACGAAACATTACCTTTACAAAAGCCACAAAAAATGAAATCAATAATTGACTTGGTTGCTCAAAAAGGCTTGATTGATATGCGGCAAATGATTGAAAATGATTGGATGGTGGAACTAAACTTCTTCTACAGAATAACAGGTATTGATTTGAAGTTTTTTAATCAATATATAGCTAATAAGCAGGATTTCGACATAGTTAATGTTACTGACTTATCAACTGATATTAGTGATTAAACACCGAGATAAAATCATTCCATTGGAACGGTTTTATCTCGCTTTCTATTTATATCTTTTTATCAAAAATAATTTAGCCAGAGCGATCACTTGGTTTTGAGTCAATACGGTAACTTGATCGACAAAAATTATCACCTGAACAGCTTGAGCTACATAGCTGCAATTGGTACATGTTTACAATCTTTAATTCTTTCCTCTGGCAGTGGATGAAAATTCATCTTAATATGATAAAAATAACCTTATGATTATATAAATATCTAGGGTAAGTTCGACTAAAATATCTAACTTTCTAACCTCCCTATTACCTGTCAAAAATATTTTGGTACTTTGATTTATTTAATTTTATTATTTCCAATAGTCCAGAACGAATCTCAGAAGTGTAAAGTCCTCCTTTAATATAGATATTCCTTGCATCGATAATATCACGGGCTAAAGCGTTACATGTTCAAGATTAAGATATTGTTCTAATTTTACCCATTCATTCCGTACGTTTCTATTTGAGGGTGTCTTACCCCTTTTTCCCAAGCTCCTAAAGGATAGACGATTCACTCCTATCGCCAATAGCATTTGTACCAACTAATATTAATGAGTCAACTTACTATACCGATTGAATCTTTTCCCTCTCAAAGATTTGATTTATAACTTTGGTAATGTTGTAGTTCAAATTTTTCTGGATAGCCGCCCCTATACCTGCTAGTACTATATTGGCTGCACCAACAAGTGTCATAACTGGACCCGCCGTAACAACAAGAAATCCACCTAACAACTCTGGGTTAAGCATAGTATCTCTTCTTAATTCAGATACATTTATATCCTTGCATTGCCTTGATAAGGTTTAAATCTGTTGCACCTTCAATGTCCAGAAATCTCATATACAAATATATGATAGAGTCACATATAAAGCAGTGGTCTATCACTTGAGGATAAGCCACTGCTTTATTTAATATCTATATTTTTATCATATCTACCATTGAAACAGCTTGAACATCAATTAAATGTTCATTATTTTTGTCCCGTTTCGTGAAGGTAACGACCTTCTCTTCACCAGGTAATAAATCAAAATAGTTAGCTGAGAAGTAACCTAAACAATCTGTTGTCAAGTAAATATCTTTCGCAAACTGATCTGTCGTAATAATAAATGTCTCTTTATCCCTAGCAACACTTACTTTTGCTAGAGGTAAAGATAATGCTTGGGTTGGTATAAAGTAATGACGCTTTTGATCAATGGATTGATTTTCTTTAATTAACTCTGTTACTAGTACCACTTGACTTTTATCATATTCACCAATCAAGCGATCGATTATATAATTTTTTACAACTTGGCTTGCATTTGCTTTAATAATGAAAGCTGACACCTCTTCATAAAGAAGCTCGCCATCTAGTGAATAAACACTCACTCTTATGTCCACATCTACATCATTTAGAACATCCGAAATGGCATAAACATTAACTTGCCCATCTTTTTCTTCAATTGATAGCATAATATCTCTGAAGGATTCTTTAGCTTGATAATGTAATGCTTTCCATCGACCGAAATAATCCATACTTGACCATGAAGCGACAGGCCAACAATCATTCATCTGCCAGTATAAAGTACCCATACAATATGGTTTATGACGACGATGAGACTCAATGGCGTTCTTAATTCCTTGCGCTTGAAGTACTTGGCTCATATATAAAAATGAAGTGAAGTCTTTAGACTCTGGTAAATACTTTTCCATGTACGTTTTAATCAATTGATTACCTGCACCATTTTTTTGATGATGCAACATCACATCAGAACCAATCGCATAATCATCTGGCGTGGTAAATGTTTCAACGGTCTCAATCGCAGGGAATGATTGAAAACCGTACTCACTCATAAACCGGCCAACATTTTCATTATAAGCTTCAAATGGTTGTTTACCATGCCAGACATCCCAATAATGTACATCACCTGCTCCTTTCACTCCTAATGCGTGTTGATTGGCATCTCTAGTTAAATCAGCAAGTGGCGATGATGGCCAATACGGCTCATTGGGTACATATTGTTTTGTTACTCTATCAAGGATGTCATGAAAGAGAGCTTGATAATCCGCCCATAATTTTTCACGAGTTAAGGCATCATATTTTTGTTTCCAGCCCCATCCGCCTGTTTCAACAAATTCTGCCCAAGCAGCATCAATTTCGTTATTCCCACACCAAAGTACAACTGATGCATACTGGCGTAAACGCTTGACTTGATCTACAGCTTCTTGTTCTACATTATTTAGAAATGGCTCGTCTCCTGGATACATGGTACAAGCAAACATAAAGTCTTGCCACACTAAAATGCCGTGTTCATCACAGAGATCATAAAAAATATCATCTTCATAAATACCGCCGCCCCAAACACGAAGCATATTCATATTTGCTGATACAGCACTCTTAATTTCATGTTCATAACGCGACTTAGTCACTCGTGTAACAAAACTATCGTTTGGTATATGGTTTGCACCTTTACAAAAGACAGGTTCACCATTTAATTTTAGATAGAAAGATTTACCATACTGATCATCATCTCTAACCAGTTCAACCGTTCGAATCCCGTGTTTTAATGCATCAGAAAGCAGTGTCTCATTATCTTTTCTAAACGCAACCTTTACATCATAACGATGAGGGGTACCTAACCCGCGAGACCACCAAAGTTTAGGGTTCACAACGGTAAATGGCAATGTCACCTTGTTATGTCCTTCTTTCAACTCAACTTGCTTTATTTCTGTCTGTTCACCGTACTGGAGAACACATTCACCCGTCATCTCTTTAATGGCAACAAGTTCTATCTCTAAGACAAGATCCGCTTTTTCATTTGATAGTTGTTCTTGTTTAATATAAATATCATCAAAATGGATATCTGAGTAACCAACGAGTTCAACTGGTTTCCAAATTCCGCTCGTGACCAAGCGTGGCCCCCAATCCCACCCATAATGATAAGGGGCTTTTCTCGCAAATATACTTAGTTTCTTGTCACCTAACCCACCTGTTTCTGAATCATCATTATCGGCAGGATAATTAATTCCTCCGCTTATGACACGCATAACATCGTGGTTAATTGGAGACTCAAAGTGAATGATCAATTGATTTTCTCCGATATTAATCCAATCTTTTACATTTACCTTGTATGTGCGAAACATATTATCAGACGACAAAATTAACTGATTATTTAAGTAGACCGTTGCATACGTATCCAGACCATTAAATATTAGGTCAATACAAGTTTGGCTAGCCAGCTCCGAATCTACATTAAATGTCGATTTATAAACCCAATCTACTTTATCAACCCACTGAACATTTTTTTCTTCTTCTCCAAAAAACGGATCGTTTATTAAATTGTGCTCAAGTAAATCCGTGTGAACCGTACCTGGTACTTGTGCTTTTCGCCAAATAGAGTCGCGTTGCTGTTTAAACTGCCAATCATTTATTCCTTGTTTTATCATCAATCATTTGACCTCCTAGCCTCGAATGTAATGCGTCGATTTTCTTTGCCTGATTGATAAATGGCATTGATCATTTCTTGTGTTTTTAAGGCTTCTTCTGGTTTAATGTCTAATTCGCCACCATGAAGGAGCACATGATAAAAGTTGTTAATCTGTTTAATGTGATTGACGCCCCAATAGCTCTTTACTCCTACTCCATAAGAAAATGTTTCGTTAGGATTATGATCTGCGATAAATTCTCTACCATCATATAAACTTACCATACCTTTATCGCCAATCATTTTTATCAAACCCTTTTCACAGTGGATTTCAATTTGTACCGGAGCATCATAGGTGTAATAATTAATCGTATGAAAAGCCGCCACCACACCCGACTTAAATTTGAGAATGCCTTCAGCAGCATCTTCAACTTCAATGTACTCATGTCCTCGATTGCTAATTGTTGCATCGACATATTCAAGCTCTGCATCAATAAACCAGCGCATCAAGTCGAGCGTATGGATGGCTTGATCAATTAAAACGCCACCACCTTCTTTATCCCATGTACCCTTCCAATCACTTTTTGAATAGTACTCATCCGATCGATCCCAAGTAACACTTGCTTTAGCCGATTGAATCGACCCCAAGGTGCCCTCGGTTAACATCGTCTTAATTAACTGAGCGCCAGCATTATAGCGGTTTTGAAAAATAACACCAAAGTGTGTGTTATATGCTCTTGCTGTTGATAACATCGCTTCTGCATCCTGATACTTAATCGCCATAGGCTTCTCCGTTAAAACATGTAAGCCCCTTTTCGTTACTTCAATTGATACAGGCGCATGTAGATAATGCGGTAAACAAATGTGAATGGCGTCCAAG
Source organism: Amphibacillus jilinensis Y1 (assembly GCF_000306965.1). Classification (GTDB taxonomy): domain Bacteria; phylum Bacillota; class Bacilli; order Bacillales; family Amphibacillaceae; genus Amphibacillus_C; species Amphibacillus_C jilinensis. Next base: position 1,199,649 of record NZ_JH976434.1, read on the forward strand.
GTTTCTTTGTCAAGCATGTCTACATAATCCGTGTAACTTTTACAATCCATTTCTATAGCTCGTTCATTGGCACGCTCTGGTTTGTTGTCACAAACAGCAACTAGTTCTGTATTCGGATTCTCTTTAACCGATTGAGCGTGCATTGGGAATATATTTCCGCAGCCAATGATAGCTACTTTAACCGTATCCATGACTTCACTTCCTTATTTATTTAGATTACGATACTGTCCAGGTGTTACACCTACTTCTTTTTTAAACTTACGTGTGAAGTTAGCCACATCCATATAACCTACTTCATGGACAATCGCTTTGATAGGCTTAGATGTCATTCTTAAATTTTCTTTAACATATGTCATTCTTAGCTCTTGTACATAATGCTTAAAGCTAACACCATAATGCTCTTTGATTAATTTTGAAGCATACGATGCAGATAAATGATGTTTCTCAGCAATTTGTTCCAGCGATAAATCATAATCGGTAAAGTGCTTATTTACATAATTAATGATTTCCTGTACAATACGATTATTTTCATTCTGCATCTTTTCTTGAATGGAAGCACATGTCGTCTCAATTATTAAATCTAACTGTTGCTCGAGTTGATCTAAAGTCACAAAATCAACCATCTTACTGAAGGTCTCTTCACTTAAGCACACGCCCATTTCAGATAACGACCTCACTACGGAATTAATCACATCAAAACAAATTGCTTTTAAAGCATTTAATGAACGATCGCGCACACGTAAATTTTGAAAAATTTCAGCTAAGGTTTCTTTAGCAATTATTGTTTGCCCTTGTTTTAATGCTTGTAATAATTTAAGTTGCTCTTCTTTTAAATAACCCAAGCTCTGTTCTGTTGGTGTTGTAATCGAGTCAAAAAAAATCGTACTACCTTCTGAATGATAGTGAATATAATCATAAGCAACCATCGCTTCAATATAAGAATCATGTATGTTTCTTACGCCTTCAACCATTGATCCTACAACGATTATCGATTCAGTTTTTAATGTTTCGTTTACATAATCTATAAATGTCGATTGATCTGATTTATGCTTTTGATCCATTCCTACGATCATCGCCTTATCATTTATGTTTAAGAGATCAATACCATAGCCTATCATCTCATTAAAAGTGATTTCACCCATCAATTGATTAGTAGAGGGTTGCACTTGTTTACCTTTAAAATGAATGATAAATACAAAGTAAAAGGCTTTGTCGATTTGTAATTGGAGGGAGCGAGCCATATCATTCATCAGGCTTTCATCAGGATAATCCCCTTTTAACATATTCATCCAAAATTGTTGTTTTGCAAATGGACGTTGTTTAAAGACCGTTTCAGACAATGAGACTCTATCTTGATTTAATTGATCAAATGCGACTAAAACTTGATTCAGCTCATTTACTTGATCAGTTTTAACAGATGCTTGTGTCTGTTTAACTTTGCGTAATAATAAATCAATGGGTTTATATTGGTATTTGCTCAAAATATAAGTCATAATAATACCAATAAAGAAGACAGCCAATAACACGAGAAGATACGTCGTTAACGTTCCTTTAAAGTAATCCAAGAATTGCTTTGCTTGAACAATGCTTAAATAAGACCATTCATCATCACTTTGGACTAATGATACTGAATATTTCTTGCCTTCAATATCTATATCTTCTCCAGCAGTAGCCCTTTCAAGAATCATTTCAAAATCTAAATGTTCTTTTGATAAATTGGGATCGTTCTCATGTGAGACTAATATATCCAGTTGATCATTCAAAACATATATATGACCACTTAATTCTGACAAAGCATTTCGAATGATTGAGTCAAACTGCTGATTATTAACCATATACATAATAGCACCATAGGGGTAAAGACTATTAGGTACGATAGGTTGTATAAAAGCTAAGTACTGTAAATCATCTCCTGTTTCAATCACTTTCGTTTGTGGATGTTCTTGGCTAATAAAATCGATCAATTCATCTCTTGATAGGTTTTCAATATTATATCGACCAATAAAGGTTGTTGGCATATGATAGCCACCACTGGTAAAAATTTTATCTGGGTTTTGATGATGAATGATAGCGATTTCATCAACTAATACACTATTGGCACGGTATTTAGCTAGTTCTTGAACGGCTTCATAACCATAATAGGGATGATTCAGATGATAAGCATTTAACCGCGAATCATTGGAAATACGTGTTGCTATATTCGTAAACTCTTTTTTACGCTCATCCATTAGCTCACTAAATTGGTTTAGATTATTCAAGCTTGATTGTTCTAATTCTTTTTGAAGATCGGCAATAAAGTTTACATAAATCAGCACACCTAGAATAATAAAAGGAATAATGAATGCAACAAAGTATGATAATAAATAACGATAAAATAGTTTTTGCTTAAATATATTAATCATGTTACTTCCCCCCAAATTCATTATTCCAATATTAAATTAATTCGTTAATTTGCAGCTAAATTTTTTTCTTCAACACTGACACAAGCACGATGACCAAACCAGATGATAGGGTATAAAATAACTGAAATACCCATCATTGCGCTTAATGCGGGCAAATAGAGAAATAAATAGATTAAGAGAATACTACTTATCACTAAGGCAATGGCTTCAAGCGGTTGGGCGATCGCTATAAATAATGCTTGTTTAAAGTATTGAAATACGGTCAATTCATAACGAACAAAGATAGTTATAAACATGAGAAAGCTACTCACTGCGACAAAGCCAACCATAACAAGGAAAAAGTGAATAACTGTTGATTGGATAAAGATCTCCGAAACTCGGAAATCAAAATATAAAAATACCGAAATAAACAACCAGATGAAACCAGAACTGTTTGCCTTTATAAAATGTGTCCGGTAGTCTCTCCAGATCCCCTTATATAGGTTTTGGTCATCTTCTTGCTTGATTATTTGATAGATTGCTTTTGCTGCTGCAAGTGTTGCAGGGAATACACCAAACACACCAAAACCTAATAAAGTTAAAAGCAACCAGATAAAATGAATTAACATCATTTTACTTAACCATAACCCCCACGTATAAAACACGCTCATAAATCCTTTCATCGCTTGTGCATCCCCTTTCATTTCATCCGTCTAGTATAGCTCAATCTATAAAACGAAACTTCAATTAGTGGGTGGAGGGCTACAGGACGTGGCGGGCGCTTTACGGACGGTTATCTGTGATAAATAATTCAATGACCGGTATAGCGACGTCCGGTTTGATGACCGGTAAATTAAGTACGATATCACCTGCCTCAATATGTGTTTCTGTACTTGTAATGACTTGGTTTCGATCAAATTCTTCAATGAAGACTTCTGATCTATCATGTAAGAATTGAGCATAACACACTTTTCCTTGAAGATCTTTTAAGTGAATATGACGGTATGGCCAAGAAAAGATGTGTACATATAGCCGGTCATCCTTTTGTGTCAAGCGACAATCAAGGGGGGAAATAAAATCACTTGGCTCACAACCAACAATCGACCGTTCATGTTTTTTCATCCAGACTTTAATCCCATCTAACCGCTCTTTGGTTAAATCATCAATCGCACCTCTTGCCGTTGGCCCAATATTAAGCAAGAAATTCCCGTTCTTACTAACGGTATCCACTAACATTTTTAAGATTTGGTCAACACTTTTCCAATTTGCATTGTATTTATCATAGCCCCAACTTTCATTCATTGTCTGACAAGCCTCCCATAAAACAGGCTTACCATCCTCGACGATTGGATGATGCGGTTGATATTGTTCAGGTGTTTTTACGCCTCTATTTAAATCTAAACGATCGTTAATTAAAATATGTGGTTGCAAAGAACGCGTAAGATTTTCAATGCCTTCTCCGTCCCAGTCAAGATTTCCTTTACCTTTTGACCAACCCCAATCACGGTGTGGATATGAGAAGTCATACCACATATAATCAATGGGTCCGTAATTCGTAAGTAGTTCGGTGATTTGACCCTTTAAATATTCGCGATAATTCCTCATCTGACGTTGATCCTTTGTGTCACGTGCGAATTGATTTTCACGTAGTGGGTGTAAGCCATCTAACGTAAAATCTTTATGATGCCAGTCAATTAGCGAATAATAAAAACCAATTTTCAGCTGGCGTTTACGGGCTTCATCAACGAAAAACTGGACAATGTCTTTTTCAAATGGTGTTTCCGTTACTTTATAAGACGTTAATTGACTATTCCACAAAGCAAAGCCTTCATGATGCTTTGTTGTAAGCACCACATATTTCATTCCTGCCTCAACAGCTTGATCAAGCCAACCCGCAATGTCTAATTGATCGGGATCAAAGTGGTCAAAGTACCGCTTATAATCAGCGGGTGTTATTTGTTCCGTTGTCATTATCCACTCGTGACGAGCAGCTAATGAAAATAAGCCGAAGTGAATAAACATACCAAAACGATCATGTGTGAACCAACTCGGATCTTGATAGTCCTTAGGCCAATTCGCATAGTGTTTTTTTGTCATCTTATCCCTCCATTAACTAGTTGAAACGCACTTCTCTTCCGCTTCTGCTTGATTCATAAATCGCCTCCAATATCTTCATTATCTCTATACCATCTTCAACTGGCGAAATCGTTGTCTCTTTTTCTAAACAACAAGCAACAAAATGATCAATTTCATTCTGGAATCCTTTTTCAAAGTCAAAGGTACGGGCATCAATTTTAGGTGTAAGGTCTAATAAAATGTTATGTTTTTCTGTAAAGATATTTAATTCCGGCTCAATCATAGCACCACCTTTATCGCCAAACAGGTGCACTTCTGTTTTATCTTCTTTAGCATGTAATGCGAAGCTTGCATCTAACATAAGCGTCGCACCATTTTCAAATTTAATAAGCGCATTTGCTAAATCTTCTACACTGTTTTGCTTTGGATCATAGTCAGCGGCTTGATAGAATGACTTATGCTCAATATTCGAACGATTACCGAGCTTATGATATACTGTACCACTCACAGATTTTACTTTGGGTTTCCCCATTAAGTACCAACAGATATCAATCACATGAACGCCAATATCTATGAGTGGACCGCCACCAGAACGTTCGACATCACTAAACCATCCGCCTGGATTTCCTAACACGCGAAGAGATGATGCTTTTGCATAGTAAATCTCACCTAAATCACCCGCATCAATAAACTTTTTCAACACTTCAGTGTTTGTAGCGAATCGGCGAACAAAACCTACTTGCAATGTTTTATCTGATTTTTGACTTACTTCTCGAATCTTTTCTGCTTCTTCTGCTGTCTTGCTTAATGGCTTTTCCACTAAAACATGTTTATTATGTTCCAGTGCAGCGATTGCTATCTCAGCATGCGAGTTGTTCCAAGTACAAATACTCACCGCATCAACATCTTCATTCTTCAATAATTCATGGTAATCTGTATAAATCTTTTCAATTTTATGTTGCTCCGCTTTCGCCATTGCACGAGCTTCATTTAAATCACACACCGCTACCAGTTCTACAGCTTCGTGACGGACATAAGATTGAAAATGCATATCTGAAATAGAACCTGCTCCAATAATACCTACTCTCACCTTTTCCATATTTCCACTCCCTAAATGACTTTGTATAGTGATTTCATTAAATCTAATCCTTGCTTAGTTCCCATTTGACAGTCTTCAATACCTTCAAACTCAATCGACACAAATCCGTCATACTCTACCTGTTTCACTAGTTTTAGTATCTTACACAAATCAACATCACCTTGCCCGGTAATCGCACCCCGAAGTTGATGACCGAACTTTGTCGGGAAAAAGCCTAATCCTAGTGATTGATCTGTTTTGCGATAATAAAAATCTTTCAAGTGTAACATAGACATATAAGGTAGACTTTTTTTAACAGCAACAACAGGGTCCTCATCAACACAGAGGAAATTACCTACATCTAAAGTCAACTTAAAGTTTGGACGGTTTACAGACTCAATGATTGTCCGTACACGATCGCTATGCTGAATATAGTATCCATGATTTTCAAGACTCGTTGTAATTTGATATTCTTGAGCATAATCTGCAACCTCTCGACACCCTAATACAATGCGCTCTAAGTCAGCCTGAAAGCGCTCAGTAGTTGCCTCTTCAGGTTCAAGAAAGCCTACATCATGACGCATATGTTTAATCCCCAACTGATGCATAATATCAACATGCGTTTTGACCCGTTCAATCTCGTCTTTTAACGCTTGACCTGACTTCAGAAAATCTGCACCGATAGCATAATTTGATAAACAAATAGCTTCAATTTCTGCTTTTTCTTTAATTTGATTAATTAAGTCCGGTTGATTAATTAAGTCAAATCCTAGTGGTACAATTTCAACGTGCTCTGCCCCTTGTTTCTTAGCCCAAGCAATCATATCTAAAATGGTCATCTTACCCTCATTCATGGCTTGGTGTAAACTATATGAGCTAATGCCGAACTTCATATTAAACCTCCTCTTTTAAAACTTTAACGAAAGCGTTTTCATAATTTGATTGGTAAGCGGATTTAACGACTTCTAATGTGCGTAATCCATCTTCACCACTAATTGTCGGTTCGCGTTTAGTTTTTAAACAATCAATAAAGTCTCTTATTAATGCTTCATCCATATCAATTCCCCATGGTAAGTGACTCACTTGACAGTCAGTATCATTGTAGTAAATCGTTGCATCTTTAAAACCATCGACAGATATGGTACCTTTTGTACCAACAATCTCCATTAAAACATCACCCCACGTTGGGAATGTTCTAGGACGAGACCAGCTGGGATCAATATTTAAAATAGTCCCTTTCCCCATTTCAATCATTACTTGACCAGCATCTTCAACATCAATCGGATAGAATAGTGTATCTAAATAAGCATAAACAGCTTCAGCTTCAGCTTGTAACATCACTCTTACAACATCCATAATATGAACGATGTGATCGGTTGCTGCCCCGCCGCCTGACTTTTCTTTCTCAACAAACCAGCTACCTGGCATTTGTCCGTGATTTGAAGCATTAATCGCAATAATATCGCCAATCTCACCTGCTTGAACTTTTTCAATAGCCGCTTCGACTGCTGGTATAAATCGTACAGGATATGCCATTTGTAATATTACATTATTGATTTTACATGCTTCAATCATTACCTTGGCATCATCAATTTCTGTAGAGATAGGCTTTTCACAAAGAATATGCTTTTTATGTTCAGCTGCTTGAACAACTAATGGTTTATGATTCACATTTTCACTACAAATAATTACGGCATCAATATTCGTCTTTAATAGTGAATCCAGGTTCTCATAAAATACAGTTCTGTAAGTGTTTGCAGCCTCCTTTCCCCTTGAATGATCATCATCCCAAATCCCAAGAAGTTCGGCGCCTTGTTGTCGGGTAATTGCCTGAGCATAACTATGTGCATGCATATGAGCAAAGCTCAAAATCGCTAACTTCATACGGAACTGCCACCTTTCAATTGAAGAGGTTTCTTTTGTATACTTGATTTTTCAGCTGCTTCTGTTACTAGCAAAGCTCGCTCAATTATGTCCGCTTCTGTGCCCTCTTCTAACATATACAGAATAAAATCCAACTCATTTCGTGTTTGTGTTCTTATTTCTAGAGGATCGATAGACGCTTTTCCATTCTTATAAAGAATAGCACCATTTGCCGTACTACTTTTTTGGACTAACATAGCGTGTTGTCCGCAAACTTCAATCTCTATATTCGACCCTTGACTTGTACTTACAAATTGAAGGTTTGATAGTGTGCCTTGTGCATGTAAAACAGACATGAGAAGCGCTTCTACTCCCGCTGACTTTTTCGTTAACGTTGTAACCCTTGAAATTGGTGTAAATACTTCCTCAAGCCAGATGAAAAGGCCTAACACGTCTTGATAAAATAAATTGTGCCCTTGATGAGGTGCTTTAACTAAAATTCGATTCGTAGCAACCTTACCGAAATCCACTTTACTTAACTGCTGCTTAATTGCTTGAAAATGCGGGTTAATAGCATATGGATTAATCCAAAAAAGCTTTGCATTTAATTGATTAGCTCTGTCTTTTATTTCTTGATAATGCGCGCGAGACTGTAAAGCGGTAAGTGGTAAAACTAGCTGTATATCTTCATCTAATGTTTGCTTGATGAAATCCATACTTGGCATATAATCAGCAAGATAATATACAGGTATTGTCTCTACTTGTTCTAAACTGTTCCACATTGCTAACGACGGATAATGATTTACTTCTTTTATTAAGCGTGCTGTAGCATCTTTGATTGTATTGTTGTTTTCTCCAATTACATGAATATGATACATTGACTCCCTCCTATTCTATTATCTCGCATAGATGGTTTAGGTACTCCAGTCCTAGTCGACTCGCCATTCGACATTCTTCCATCCCTTCAAACTCTAACGTAATATAACCATCATATTCTGATTGTTTAATTAGCTTTGTCGTCTCAACTAAATTTAAGTCACCTTGTCCAACAATGGCTCCCCTAATATAATTTCCACTTGCTGTGTCATACCACTTCCCATTTACCGGTGGTTCATAGTACGGTTTGCGATAAAAATCTTTATAGTGAATTAACGAAGCATGAGGTAATAATTTTTTAATACCGACAAGTGGATCTTCATCAACACAAAGAAAGTTACCGACATCTAATGTCGCTTTAAAGTTCTCTCTATTGACTTTCTCAAGGACACGGAGAACACGATCACTATGTTGAACAGTCATACCATGATTTTCGATTGTCGTCGTGATGCCAAATTGTTTAGCATAATCAGCTAACAACTGACTACCTTCAATAATTTGATCTAAATTAGCTTCGAAATAGCTTATTGTTCGCTTCTCTTTCGGTAAGGTGAATAAGGTGACATCATGACGCATATGTTTAATGCCCATGCGATGAAGTAGATCAACATGTTGCTTTAACCTGTCTACTTCTGCCAAGAACGCTTCATGCGTGTCGTGAACAAAGTTAGCTGGTAATGCATAATTAGATAAGTCAAGGCCAAGCTCTTTAGCTTTGTCACGCACTCGGTCAGCAAGCTGTAAATTATCTACTAAGCTAAAGCCATAGGGTACGATTTCCATATGATCAAATCCAGTTTCTTTAATCCATGTAACCACATCAAGAATATCCATCTCACCTGCATTCATTGCGTCCAGCAAACTGTATGTGCTTAATCCAATTTTCACATTTTCACTCCTCTATTTAATATGTTGTAAATGAAAGCATGCACGTTTTTCTAAACTACTTCATCATTATCATTCAATAATGATACTTTGCTATTACGATCCAACCATTGAAGTGTCACTTCGTTTTCATAATAGATATCTCTTAAAAATTGATCTGCAATAGCACAAATGTGACCAAGATGCTTATTTTCCAACCCATTATTTCGATAATCTTCAACTAAGATTTGATCCCTCACATCGACCCTTTCTGTTTTGCCAATGGGCTGTCTTTTACGATTACGCCCATTTCCATTAACAGAAATTCACTAAACATCATGTTTGCCCAAGAAAACCAAGGGCGCGTAAATTGGGATGGGTTATCTACATGAAATCCTTCATGCATTAACTCTGTACCTGCATCTGTTTCTTTAAATACCTCAAGTAATCGTTCGCGTTCTATTTCATCAATTGCTGTCATACCTTGAATTGCTAATGCAATATGCCAAATGTAAGAAGATGGTGTATGCGGGCTACCAATACCTTTAGCAATTGTACCTTCGTAGTAATAAGGATTGTCCTTACTTAATAAGAAGCGCCTCGTATTTTGATAAATGGAATCAGTTATATCTGTATAGCCTAAGTAAGGTATTGATAGTAAACTGGGCACATTTGCATCATCCATCAACACATGCCGACCATAACCATCGGTTTCATAAGCGTAAATGACACCATGCTTAGGGTGATGAACAACGCCAAATTTTTTTATACCCTCATCTATTTCGTGGGCTAGGTTTAAGGCTTCCTCTTTTAACTCAGAATCGCTTAAGACCGCTTCTGCAATTTCGGCTAAGTAACCCAACACAACAACTGCAAACATATTTGACGGAATTAAATAGCCATATTGACAAGCATCATCACTTGGTCGGAAACCGCTCCAAGTCATACCTGTATATTGCACAGATGCCCCTTTACCTTCATGAGATAGCGTATCTTGTGCTGAACAATTATCTCGCTTAAAGTAATAAGCTGACTGTTCTTCATGATGTTGTTCAACTTTCCATGTCTTAATAATTTTTCTCACTGCTTCTACAAACACATCATTAAATACATCTGTCTTTGTTGTTGATTTCCAGTAGAGATAAGCTAATTGAATAGGGTAGCAAAGTGAATCAATTTCATATTTTCGCTCCCACATCCAATCTGTCATTTCCGTTTCATCATCATGATATCGCTCTCCATTTGGCTCTTGGTTAAATGCATTTGCATATACATCATGCTTAATGAATTCAAATTGTTGTCGAACTACACCCGCAACAAGCCTTGCAAACGTAAGATCTTTTTCAGCCAAAACTAAATAAGGACGTACTTGCGCAGCAGAATCCCTTAGCCACATCGCAGGGATATCTCCTGTAATAACAAACGTTTTATCTCCATCTTCTCGAATTGTTGTCTCATACGTATTCTTAAAAGCTTTCTCAAACATCCGCCCAATTTTCGGGTTATCTTGATAATGCGCTTTCACTTTTTCGATCAACGATTGCATCGATTCCGGTATGCCCTCATTCATGCTTTTCCCCTCTTTTCTTGTCTTGTTATTTAGGTCTTATTCCCACAGTAAGAATCTCAAAACCAACTAACTCAACTTGTTTTGTAACTAGCAGATCATGTTGACGTTCAATGACATCACTTCGATAACAATCAAGTGCCGTATTAAGTGTTAGTTTATTAGATTTTTCATCCAAATTTGCAAATCGCAACATCACATCACCCGTTTCTTCTGAAACTTTTAATGATGAGTAGCTGAGTGTTTCATTCTGTCTCAATTGAATAAATGAATGTGACGTTGGCAATGTACCCGTCTGTATTTTCGTTTCTTTTGCTACGGATGGCACTTGGAATTGGTATGCTGTTTGATAGGCTTTAAAGCGCTCCTTTCCCCCGCCATGTGGGATAATCCGATATTCAACCATTTGCTCATCTAAACACTGCGCTTTCGGTGTTGGGAAATAGCCCCAATCACCCATTTCACCAACAGCACGAAGTAACGTAATCGCAATTTTTTGTTGTTCTTCCTGCAAGATTTCATACTCATTTAATCCTTTGTTGGCAATACAAAGTCCTTGGTTTTCATCACTTAAGTCGACAAATACTTGCTGGTGTTGTGAATAATCTGGATTTTCCCATTGCTCACTCGGTTTATTTGAGCGTTTAGCTATTTCAAATACACTATCTGAGTAATGATAATTAGCTTTGACCTTTGTCGGAAAAAGAACACGAAGACGATGATCTTTTACCGTGTTATTATAGTTTGTTTTAACATCGACATACTTGCTTGTTGATGTTAACGTAATCATGGTTTCTATCGTAAAAGCAACTTCTTTTAAGGCACGGTCTGAATCGCGTTTTGTAAACCAAACCCATTCTCGTTGTTCGTGATCTAACGTATCTGCTGCACCTTCTGGTAATGACCAATGATGTGTCACTTTATAAGTTGCTGAAACAGGTGTATCATCAATTAGTTCAATTGATGCTGTTTCGTTTTCTGTAGTACATGCAATACAGTCACTTGTTGCTTTATACATATACTCATTTCCAATATCACCTGTATCTTCATAAACATTTAAGCCTTCATGGCAATGACCACTTTGCTTGTCCGTTAAATTAAAGGAACCATTATCTAAAATGTCTACAATAAGGTGTTTATTTTCCATCCTTTGTTTCCCTATAACTAACGTGTTGTTAGACGTTTCACCTTTAATTAAAGCAAAAGTCTTATAGCCTAACTCAGGTAAGTCTCTCGTCTCAAAACGAACCGTTACTCGTCGTGCCATATAAGGCTGTCTAAACTGATTGAGGGGCAAGTCATAATCAAAAACTAAGCCATGATCCTTAATGGCAACTGGATATTTATTATTTGCTTCATCAATAACGATATAGCCCTCACAATCGATTGCTTGTAACGCCTTCTTATTGACACCATCGCGATAGTACTGTCTAGCGAGATCAATTATGACCTCTGTGACTTCTGTTTTGTTTGTTGCTGTCGTATTAAAGACAACAAAAGGATATACAGGCTCTTCATGTTTAAATACACTTGTGTCAATTGCTGAAACTAAATGTTCTACGCTCTGATTAATCATCATCTCAGTGAAATGCTCACTCTTTTTAAAGCGTGTGACCATTTCATCATGTACTTCATCCACACTACATCCGCAAATACTGTCATGCGGATGATTTTGCATCAATGTTTTCCATGCATAGCTAAATAAATCGTGGTCATAATGCTCATCATGTAAGTAACAAAAAGTTGCTAGTGGTTCTGCTATTTTTTCTAGTAGCGTCTGTACCTTTTGATTCATCTGTTTTAGATAAACACGCGATGAAGCCGTGTTAACTAAGGTTCCCCAACCATCCGTTTTTTGTGAACGTAATTCGCCTTTGACTACTTTCAGTTCACTACTTGATTCTTTTTCAAGCGATTCAACATATTCGTTAAATGACGAATGGATAAATTGATAATCTGGATAAAGCTGATTGGCGACTTCAATAGCCTCAGATAAGTTTGTCTGAATCGGTTGATGATCACAACCGTTGAGCATCAACATCTGACTAGTCGAAGCAAACTTCTCTAAATTTTCAATGTGTTGCTTCCAGTATTTACGAGCCTTCTCCTCATCTACCGGAATTTCATTACCATTGCAGTACCAATTTGCAAACAATATACCTGTCACTTCTGTTCCATCTGGCGATTGCCACTTCATTTCTGAATAAGGCGATTCATATTCATCTGCATCAATGACCGCATTATTAAATCCGGTCGGCTTCACACCACGTCCAAATGCTGCTGCTCTAATACCTGCTTGCTTCAAAATTTGTGGTGCTTGACCGATATTTCCAAAAGAGTCAGGAAAATATCCTATTTTGCTTAACCCACCCCATTTCCGAGCGTCTCTCATGCCGTATTGTAGGTTGCGAACATTCGCTTCACTACTTGTTAAAAATTCATCTTGAAGAATGTACCATGGTCCAACTTGAATCCGCCCTGCCTCAATAAACATTTTAATTTGTTCTCTTTTCTCTGGACGAACTTGTAAATAGTCTTCCAGAATAATTGTTTGACCATCTAAATGAAAGCTTTTAAAGTTAGGATCAGTTGCTAAAGTGTCTAACAATTGATCGATCGTTTGAACTAATAAATAATGATGTTTTTCATAAGGTAAATACCACTCGCGATCCCAGTGAGTATGTGAAATGATATGGATCGTTTTCTTTTTTGACATACCGATTCCCTCGCTTTTCAGTTATGTAAGAGATAGAGTACACACGTACTCTATCGTTATTTTCTAGAAAAAGACTTGATATGTTTTTATTTCATATGGGTCTATCACATCTTTAATACTTTCTTCTTCATGCCATTCGCCAATCGGTTCTTCCATTAAATTCACTTCTTGATAAGATTTGAATACATAGGGTGACTTTATTGCTATAGATCCACATTTCCCTTCAAATTCATGGATACGAATAATAATGGCAGCTCTATCTTCTGCTTTTTTAACTGCATCAACCATAATATGGTCATTGTGGACTTCAAATAATTGATTGCATTTTGCGGATGCTAATCCTTTAGTAGCCACCAATGGATTATTTAGTTCCCACGCTGTAAATACAGTCTGTCCTTGGCGCCAATCTCCTTCATGTGGATAAAGTGAGTAAGTAAAGGTATGCTCGCCAAGATCACTATCTGGATCTGGGTATGTGGCGCCTTTAAGTAGTGATAAACGCATCACATGATCTTTAATGTCGTAACCGTATTTCGAATCATTGATTAAGCTTACACCATAGCCAGCATCTGATAAATCAGCCCATTGATGTCCTACTGTTTCAAAGCGGGCCCAGTCCCAACTTGTATTCCAATGTGTTGGTCGCGTAACATTTCCAAATTGGATGTCGTATGTTGCCTCCCTGTGACGAACATTAACTGGAAAAGCTACTTTTAGGAAGCGTTGGCGCTCTTGCCAATCTACGTCTGTTTCAAAATCAAGGCGTCGATCATGCTTGTAAGCAACCATACGTTGTGTAATCACAGACTTGTTATAATGCCAAGTGAAAGAAATAATGATGCGTAAGTCGGTAGACTCAACGACCTCAACTGAACGAAGATCAGTAACGACTTCACCTTTTTCTTGATAAAAAATATCAATATCCCAAGCATCAAACATCAACGGCTTATCTTCAAATATTTGTAATGTATTACCTTTTTCATTTTCCTTTAATACGGAACGATTAGCCATCTTATCAAAAATCTTTATTAACTGACCTGTTTCATCCCAAGCAATATCATAAAACGGCGTTGATAAGCTCTGTTTATCAACACCAAAGGCAGCAGCTTCATCTATTGGTGATTTGCCTTTATGAAAAGCAATCGTTTTTGTACCGAAAATCGGGATATCTTCCGCATGTACCACCCATTTACCTTCTGAATACTGTGCATCAAGTAAGGCATTATTCTGATCTGTCCAGTAACCAGAAGGTTCATGTTCATCATAAATGTCAACAAGTGCATCTCTTACAAATGATGAACTATTATAGATAGTATAGGCTTGTGCATTTTTTTCAAGAAGATCGTTTTGTGCATCTTTTAATGAAGTAAGTGCAATTATTTCTGCTTCTTCATATTCGGCCTTTGCGTCTTGATATACTTCTTTAATTGAAGAGCCTGGAATAATATCATGGAATTGATTGCGTAAAATGGTTTTCCATCCTTTCGTTAACTGCGCGTTCGGATACCGATCGTACTGATTACGCTCAATCACTCGCCAAACATTTAACCACTCTGTATCACGGTAAAGTAGTTCGAGCTTACGGTTCATTTTTTTCATGTAAGCTTGAGAGGTATATGTTCCTCGGTGAAATTCTAAATAAAGCTCACCATCCCAGGTGTGCACATATTCATCGCTTTCATCTACAGTCTTGTGCAATTGGTCAAAGAAGTCCTTAGCACGCGAAGGCTTAATATGTGGTAACCCTGGCATTTTACCCATACTACGCTGAATCTCCAACATCGCACGGTTTACACCACCGCCACCATCGCCATAACCATATGATAGTAACAACTCGTTATTCAGTGGCTTATCTTTATATTCTTTCCACGTTTCTTGTAATACCTTTGGCTCCAAGTAGCCATTGTACGTGTAGTATCGAGATTCAGGCCAAGGCTCAATTGTCGTAATAAAGTGTGTCAAAATTTCACTTCCATCAATACCTCGCCACTTAAAGGTATCGTGAGGCATTCTGTTATACTGACTCCAACTAATTTTCGTTGTCATAAAGGAATCAATGCCTGATTTTTTCAGAATCTGTGGCAGGGCCCAGCTATAACCAAACACGTCTGGTAACCATAGGAACGTACTGTCCTTACCAAACTCATTTTTTAAGAAGCGTTTCCCAAGCATTATTTGACGAACGAGTGATTCTCCAGAAGGAATATTACAGTCAGACTCAAGCCACATTCCTCCATCAGTTTCCCAGCGTCCTTCTTCAATCCGTTCTCTGATTTCTTGGTAAAGTTCGGGGTAATCCTCTTTGATGTACTCATATAATTGCGGTTGACTTTGTAAGAATAAATATTCAGGATACGCTTCCATCAACCTCAATACAGTTGAAAAAGAACGGGCTGATTTCTCGCGCGTATGTTTAAGTTGCCATAACCACGCCACATCTATGTGTGTATGACCTACACTACGGTAAACAACATCACTCTGTTTACCGATGTCTTGAAGCCTTTTTTCTAATAATCCTTGAGCATCGTATAGCGAATCGTAAAATGCATCTGACCCTTTATTTAGCCAATTAACTTGTTTCAATGCATCATTTAATGCTCGGGTTAATTGTTGTTTAACGGGGGCATGGTCATCTAAGGTTTTTATCGTTTCAATAGCCGTCCAGGCATCAAAATAAAGTTGATCAACCTGATGGTCTAGATACGCTATTGCTGCCTGTTTGAATTGAAATTCTTGCTCGCGTGGTGTACCACCACCCTCCAAACCACTCCATAAACGAAAATCAAGCTTTAACACTTCACCAGCCATGTCTTTAAAGAAAACTTCTTTGTGATTTGAATCAACACCTTGATAAAGCTGATCATTGACAAATAACAAAGATTCAAATCCAGAATTGTTTCCTCCACCGGTTTGTCCAAAATCAAATAAACCAACAATGCGCTGGTTTTCCCACGCCTTTGGAACACTTACGGTCTGGGATAACCAAGCATATAAGTCACGTCCTTTCCAGTGATCGCCAAGCTTTACCGTAACAGTCTCAGCTGTTTCGCCGATCGGATATTGTCCAACATTTGCTTCTTTATCTTCAGTAAATCGCCAGCTTTCAATAGGTTTTATGTCCCGATAACGGTATGTATTTATCTCTTGAATCCGATTATTTAATTTATTAATTGTAAAAAACAACAGACATCCTCCTTTACTTAAGGATCAAGGCTCGAATATACACTTCCGAGCCTTGATTAACTTGACTATTATTAATTAATTTTGTGCCCAGCGATCATAAGCCTCTTGATGAATTTGAACGTATTCTTCAAGATTCATACTTTCAATTGTTTGTACATAATCATCCCAATTTGATAAGGGCTCAACACCGGTAATGAAGCGTGCTTCCATTTGTTCAACATATGAGTTTAAATCTTGTTGAATTGTATTGACAGTACTTTGCTCGTCATCAGTTAAATAAACCAGTGGGAATGGTGTTTCAGCATATGGCGTGATTTTTGCTTCAGTTTCTGAAAATATAAACAGTTCAAAGTCAGAGCGCGGTTCATTTTCAACTAAATCTCCTAACATTGGTGCTGTAATACCATAAGCTGGTGTCAATGTCGCCCGGTAGTCTTCAGAAGAGTCATAGCCTTCCGGCGGATCTAACGGAACGCGCATGCCATCTTCTTCCAATTCCCAAATATAACCTTCTGGCCCTTTATCAAAGAAGTCGCGCCCTTCTGTTGAATACCAGTAATCAATCCAACGCATCGTTGCTTCTGGATGTTCATTTAAACTTGTAATTGAGAAAGTACCACGTGAAATCCCTGGGTTACCTGGTACAATAAGTTCGGGTGATACATCGCTTGTTAATGGTTGGAACATTGGATTTTCAATTGCTTCTTCTTCACTTTGACCTGTTGTAAAGAATGAGAACCAGTCGGGGAATAGACCAATACGGTTTTCTTGCCCTTTTGCTTTCTTTTGTTCATCCGCTTGAGAGAATGTCTCTGGATCAAGTAATTCTTCTTCATATAATCGATTCATAAATTCTAAATATGCTTTATAGTTTTCGGATGATGGTGCATACCTTACTTCACCATCATGTTCCTCAATCCCCCACTCTTTCATACCAAAAGCAGCCATCAACCAAGCACGACTACTATTCATTTGAACATCCGTTAGAGGAATGGTGTCATCTTGTCCTGTATTATTTGGATCTTCATCCCTGAAACGAACAAGTAGATCATAGAACTCATCAACCGTTTTCGGCAATTCTTCAACACCTAGATTTTGTAGCCAATCTCCTTTATACCATAATGGACCACGTGGCCAGACGGCAGTTGGGTGATTATTGATAAATGGTAGTGAGTAGATGTTACCATCTGGTGTGGTTATTGAACGCTCAATCTCTGGGTTTTCATCCATTAATGCACGTAAGTTTGGTGCATATTCATCAATGAGATCGTTTAATGGTATTAATACACCTTGGCGTCCGTAGTCCACTTCCATACCAGGCGTTAAATTACCTGTACCTGCCGCAAAGATAATATCAGAAAGGTCCTGACTAGCAAACGCTAAGTTTAAACGCGTCTGAAAATCACTCATTGGTGGTGTAATATAGTCAAAATTAATATTTGTCATTTCTGAGTATTGCTGTAAAGTAACCATATTATCCCACTCTTCAATACCTGTACCTGGGGCCATTAAAGATAGCGTAATTTCTTCATCAACAATCGGAAAGCCTTCTTTATTTACACCTTCACTACCTGTTTCTTCATTGCTTGACGCATCATTTCCATTTACTGGTTCGTCATCAGAACCACATGCAACAATGGTCAATCCTATAAAAATGAGTACGAAAAACATCATTAATTTCTTCATCTTTTTACCCCTCTCAATCTGCTTTAAAGTGCATTTCACTATTTGTAAAAAGGTCTTACTTGAATATGTAATAATCACCTCCTTAACCACATACATTTTTTGTTTTATTCTTTAATCGAACCAATCATTACCCCTTTAACAAAGTACTTTTGCAAGAATGGATAAACGGCGATAATGGGTAATGTTGATACAATCATGACACCATATTTAATAATGGCAGCTAGTTGCTGCTGACTGTGAAGGAACTCAGCCACTTGACCTGACATGTTCAGATTGTTGGATGACATCTCTTGTAATACTAAAATTTCTCTTAAAACTAATTGAAGCGGATATAAGCTTCGATCGGATAAATAAATCAAAGCATTAAAGTAGCTGTTCCAATGGCCTACACCATAGAACAAAGCCATAACAGCAATTATTGGGGCTGATAGTGGAAGAATAATTTTGATGAATAATTTAAAGTTTGAGGCTCCATCAATTGTCGCTGCCTCTTCGAGCCCTCTAGGAATGGTTGACTGGAAATAAACACGTGTAATAATAATGTTCCATAATGCTACAGCATTTGGTAACACCATTGCCCACACTGTATCAATTAACCCTAAATTCCTAACAACTAAATATGTCGGAATAAGACCACCGTCAATAAACATAGTTAAAACAAACATGATCGTAAAGATACGACGACCATAAAAGTCTTTCCTTGATAATGCATATGCTGTAGGAATCGTAAAGACTAAGTTAATCATTGTACCGAACGCCGTGTAAAATATAGTCATGATGTAGCCCCGCCAAATAGCATCATTTTGCAATATAATTCGGTAACCTTCTAAAGTAACATTTTTCGGCCACAACCACATCTCTCCTGAGTTAACAGCTGCAGGGTCACTAATTGATGCGCTTATGATGTATATTAACGGGTAAAGTACAACGATTAATGCAAAGGTTAAAGCAAAGTAAACAAAACCCATAAACATTTTATCTGCTTTCGTTTCGTTAATTTTATTAATATCCACTATAACGCCCCCCTACCATAAGCTTGTCTCGCTTGTTTTCTTAGCAATATAGTTAACTGTAATTAGAAGTGCCGCATTAATTACAGCATTAAATAGACCAACTGCTGCCGCAAAGCTGTATTGAGTGTCTAATAAACCCGTTTCATAAACGAATGTTGCAATCACATTAGATGCAGATTTATTTAAAGGATTCTGTAGAAGTAAAATCTTTTCAAAACCCATTGCCATAATATTACCTAGGTTCATAATTAAAAGGATCGTCATGGTTGGAATAATAGTCGGTATATTAATGTAGAAAATACGTTGTAAACGTGTGGCCCCATCAATAATAGCTGCTTCATGTTGTTGTGGATCTACACCTGAGAGGGCTGATAAGTAAATGATCGTTCCCCATCCTGTACTTTGCCATACGCCTGAAAATACATAAACGGTTTTAAACCATTTGGGATCGCTCATAAATGAAATAGGTTCAAATCCAAGCAATTGAATAAAACTGTTTATAATACCTGTTGTTGGAGATAAAAATGCAATAATCATACCCGCAATGACAACTACCGAAATAAAATGCGGGGCATACGTTACGGTTTGAACCGTTCGCTTATAAACACTATCTTTAACCTCATTAAGCAGTAAAGCTAGTATAATCGGTAACGGAAAGCCTACAGCTAACTCGTAAATGCTAATACCTAATGTATTTTTAATTAGATCCCAAAAATAATAGGAATTAAAAAAACGAGTAAAATGTTCGAAACCTACCCATTCACTTCCAGTAAACCCTAATGTAGGAACGTAATCTTTAAATGCAATTTGAATCCCATACATTGGTATGTACTTAAATATTATGAAGTATAGAACGGTTGGCAAAATAAATAAGTATAGCTGCCAATTTTGTATTATCTTTCTGTTTTTCTTTTTTTTATTCCCAATAACCGTTGCTGGGGATATGGGTGGCACAACTTCTTTCATAATTAAAGCCTCCTAAACCTTTTTCGTTTTTCTTTTCCTTGCCTTTGCTTTTCTAATTTAAATGTAAGCGTATACAATAATTGTTGCAATATGTTGATTTTCTTTATTGTTCTTTTCCATCTAATACGCTTTTAAGAATTCACTAATAACAAGGGTTTCAAAAGGAATATCTGTGTTTTTTTTGACCAGTATGTAATAATAGAAAGCCCTTACAAATAACTTGATACATACTTTCTTATGATTTACAGGTGCAGGATTTTATAAAGACAAGAATTTGCCGATTCAACATATTGTACTCTATCCAATAGACTTATAGAGTTAAATAAAGGTTCTCTTTAAGCGTTTTCATTTATCACACACCCACCTCAAAATAGAGAACAGAGCTAAATCTATTTAGGCGGGTAAGATCATAGACTAAGACCGCCACATCTTTAAGAAGGATTACAGACTAAGACCGCCACGTCCTGTAGCCTTCCGCCCACAGATTGAAGGTTCGTTTTATCAAAGCATACAGAGGAGGTCATTTAAATTGACTAAAATAATTGGGATTGATATTGGAGGTACAAAAATTGCAATTGGATTAATATCCATTGAAGGAGAACTACTAGCTACAAAAACGATTCCAACTGATCAATCAATAAAACCAACAAGGATGATTGGACAAATTTATCAACACACCTTACAACTATTAGACAGAGCACATACTGCATTAAGTGAAATTTTAGGTATCGGAATTGGCGCTCCTGGACCTATTAATACAAAAAAAGGGTTGATTACTTACCCACCAAACTTACCACAATGGCGAAATGTACCTATCGTGGCTGAGATGAAAAAACATTTCAATCTCCCTATCTTTTTTGAAAATGATGCAAGTGCCGCTGCATTAGCTGAAAAGTGGCTTGGTGCAGGTCAGTCAGAATCTGATTTTATTTATTTAACCATTAGTACTGGCATTGGGGCAGGCATATATACAAACAATGCATTATTAACTGGTGCTAAAGGAAATGCTGGCGACTTTGGTCATACCGTCATAAACCCTGCATTTGGTCAATGTGTTTGTGGTCAACGAGGCTGTTTGGAGCACATTGCCTCTGGTACAGCTATTGCTAGGGAAGGATCGAAAATTGTTGGGAAACCATTAGCAACTAAAGAAGTCTTTTCATTATATCAGTCAAGCCATAACGAGATCATTTCTTATCTTGATTCAGTCTTTCAAACATTAGGTGCTGCTTGTGTCACCTTAATCAACACCTTTGAACCTAATAAAATCATTATTGGTGGGGGGGTTTCAAAAGTTGGCGACAGTTTATTTGATCCCATTCGTGACTATGTTCAACAATACACTTTAAATCCTGATAATCGTGAAACTGCCATCGTTCCTGCAGCACTTGAGCAGAATGCAGGTGTAATTGGTGCAGCTGCTCTAGTTCTACATACCAAGTAGAAGGAATACAGTGTTTAGTTCGCCTCTTTTGCTTTTACCTATATTTAAAGAGCGCATTTGAGGCGGGAATCAATTAATCAAAACTCGGATGTTACTTACCGACTGTATGACTATGATCAAACAGATGCTGATGAAAGTGTGCGGGGACTTCAGATCGAAGCATCACTAATGGTGAGGGTAACTTAATGATAGACCAGGAGTTGCACTATTAAAACGTTAAAATCGCACGAAAAATTTGAGAGCTTTGTATCACTTACAAGCTCATTGACATGAAAGTAGGGATCTACTAATGCAACGATTAAATAGATTTATTAAAAAATTATCACAATTAATTATTAGTGATTTTATTGAACTCGCATCATGGAAAAGTAAACGGTCAATATATATTCAACCAAGTCACTACTCTACCCTAAAAGATCACCTCTCCATTCAAACAGGTGATTATTTAATTAAATCTGGTGAAACATTATTTATGGAACAGGAAGTAAGGATACCTGAACATTGGGATCAAACCGATTTTGGTTTGCAATTAACGTTTGGAAATCCAGCTCAACGAACACTTCATGAAGCACTTGTATCTATAAACGGAAAGCCCTATCACGGTATTGATCGTAATCGTGATTATGTTCCTTTACCAAAAAGTGAGTCATCAACGATTCATTTATCTGTAGAGCTCTATCAACCCATTGCTCAAGCAAAAGACAACTTAAACGAACAGAACGAACCGGCAGAACATCATCCAGCCGATTTATATCTAATAAATAATAGACTCATCGCTAGAAATAAACCATTAGAAAAGCTTATTTTCTCACTTAAAACTTACTTAGAATCCATCGCTTTATTGCCTGAAAATCACATGACTAGAATAGAAATTTTTCAAGTGCTGGATCAATTTGCGAATCAAAATGAAAATATCGAAGCAAATAAATGGTCGGATTACGTTTTTATTAAAGAACAAACGGATCAACTCACAGCGCAATTGAAAGCATTAACTAAACCATCCAATGGAACCATTCATATGGTTGGACAATCTCATATTGACCTAGCATGGCTTTGGCCAGCAAAAGAAGCTGTTCGAAAATGCAGTCGTACGTTTTCAACGATGAGTACATTACTTGATAGAAACACTAATTTCACTTATGCCCAGAGTCAACCTAAAGCTTTTGCTGATATAAAAGAACATTTCCCTGATGTCTTTAATCGTGTTAAAGAGCATATTTCAAGTGGACGATTTGAATTGGTAGGTGGGATGTGGGTTGAACCAGATTTAAATATTCCTTCGGGAGAATCACTCGTACGTCAATTACTTTATGGACTCTCTTTCTATGAGACCGAATTTGGCATTAAACCACGCATTGAGTGGCTTCCTGACACTTTCGGTTATTGTGCATCACTACCACAAATCTTAAAAAAAGCCGATATGGAATATTTCATGACAACAAAGATGAATTGGAATGATACAAACAAATTTCCATATGACCTCTTTTACTGGGAAGGAATAGATGGATCACGTGTGCTTTCTTATTTAAATCATGGTATTAACGAATATACGCATCCAAAAGAAATCGCTGATCACTGGAAAAGTTATAAGCAAAAAGACGTTCATCCCGAACAAATGTTACTATACGGACATGGCGATGGAGGCGGTGGCGTAACGAAAGAAATGATTAGTTATCTAGACGTAACTGATACTTTACCTGAACTACCGAAAATAGTTAACAGTTCCGCACATCAATTTTTCGATAATATTAAAGAAGCTAAACCACAGCTTCCTTGTTGGACAGGTGATATGTATCTCGAATTACACCGCGGTACTTATACATCTCAAGCTTACAATAAAAAAGCAAACCGACAAGCAGAGCTTCTCTATAGAGAAGCAGAAATCTGGAGTACTTTCGCTATGCTTAATGGCTTACAGCCTGACTTTAAAACCTTATACGATCAATGGCGTCTATTGTTATTTAATCAATTCCACGATATTATCCCGGGAACGTCAATCCCACAGGTCTATGAGCAATCAACTATTGATTATAATCAGATTATCAGTGCTGGCAAGGCCATCAGACACCGAGCAATTGATTATCTTACCGCTCTCATTGATACTCGGAGTGATGGAAAACCATATGTTATCTTTAATAGTCTTTCATGGACGCGTGACGCAATGATAAAGATTAACGTTAATAAAGAACATCAGACCATTCAAGTTAAAGATAGTGAAGGACTGGTGTATACACACACTGTTCGTTCACTAGATCATGATCAAATAGAAATAACGATTAATGTAACAGATGTTCCCGCATTCGGCTATAAAGTTATTTATCTAGTTGAGAATCAGCATCGAAACGTTGCTAGTGAGGAAATGATTTCATTTAATGGAGATTGGGAAACCCCTTTCTATCGTGTTAAATGGAATCAAGACGGTGAAATCGTTTCATTAATTGATAAAGAGGCTAACCGTGAATTAGTTCAAGAAGGTAAAACGATGAATTCATTTCAACTTTACCATGATCGGCCTCTTTATTGGGATGCTTGGGATATTGATCCTGAGTACGATTCATATCCAATCGATTCAGTGAAATTAGAAAATGTTATCGTTAAACAAAGTTCAGAATTAGAAGATATTATTACATTTTCGTATGCGTTCGAACATTCAACGATGACTCAAGATATCATTTTTTCACATGTAAATAAACGCATAGATTTTAGAACCGATGTGGATTGGAACGAAGAGCATAAATTACTAAAAGTAGCTTTCCCAGTTAACATTTATACACAGAAAGCAACTTATGAAATTCCGTTTGGTACAATTGAACGGCCAACGCATAAGAATACCAGTTGGGAACAAGCGCAATTTGAAGTATGTGGTCATCGCTTTGCTGACTTATCAGACACAAATTATGGGATAAGCTTACTTAACGACTCTAAGTATGGTTACGATATAAAAGATCGAACCATTCGACTATCATTGCTGCGTGCACCAAAATGGCCAGATCCTAATTCAGATATTGGTAAACATGCTTTTACTTATTCACTTTATCCGCATGAAAATGACTGGAAATCAGGATTAACTGTCAGAGCAGGACATGAGCTTAATCAACCTGTAGTGATTAAATCGACGGAATCCCATGTTGGAAGTTTACCATCAAAAGGTTCGTTTATTGAGGTGGATACTGAGCATGTAGTTGTAGATACAGTTAAACCAGCTGAAAATTCACAAGGTGTTGTCGTTCGTTGCTATGAATCAACAGGGGGGCGCAACAAATTAACAATACAGCCGAACTTTAATGTTAACCAAGTTTATGAGACTAATTTACTTGAAGAACATCCTGAATATATCGGTATGAAGGCTAATCAATTAACTGTAGAGGTAAACCCTTATGAAATAAAAACCTATTACTTCACGTTGAAGGAGGAACAAAAATGACCCTCTTTCTTGATAAATCTTATCCGACAAAAATACGTGTTGAACATTTACTAAAACAAATGACCTTAAAAGAAAAGGTAGGGCAGCTTAATCAGCATTTATATGGCTGGCAATGTTACAAAAAGTATGACTCCACATTTGAATTGACAAATCTTTTTAAAAATGAAGTAGCGAAATGGGGAGGAATTGGGGCTCTATATGGTTTATTTAGAGCAGATCCATGGTCTAAAAAGACTTACAAGAATGGGATTAATGCTTTAGACAGTCCAAAAGTGGCCAATAAAATACAGGACTATATAGAAAAGCATACGCGATTAAAAATACCTGCCTTACTTTCAGAAGAGTGCCCACACGGACATCAGGCCCTAGATGGCACTGTCATTCCAACTAATATTGGTAGTGGCTCAACTTGGAATCCAGAACTCATGCAAGATATTTATTCGGATATTGCTAGAGAGATTAGAAAGCGCGGGGCACATCTGGGGCTGATTTCAACTCTTGATATTGCAAGAGACCCGAGATGGGGACGGACGGAAGAATCTTTTGGTGAAGACCCTTGTTTAGCTGCTAAAATGACAGAAGCTGCTGTTAAAGGTTTTCAAGGCACGCACTCAGAGAGTCTATCTTCAATGCATCAAATTGGGGCTGTCTTAAAACATTTTAGCGCTCAAGGATCGGGAGAAGGTGGCATTAATGCAGCACCAGCTTCAATCGGCTTACGCGAATTACATGACATTCATTTACCTGGTATGAAAGCTGGTAGTAAAGCTGGGGCAGTAGGATGTATGGCTGCTTATAATGAAATTGATGGTATCCCATGTCATGCAAGTGAATATCTTCTTAATGATGTTTTACGAAAACAGCTGGGTTTTAATGGTGTTGTAATGGCAGACGGTGTTGCGATTGATCGGCTAAATATATTAACTGGAAGCTTTGAAAAGTCAGCTACGACAGCTCTAAAAGCAGGCGTTGATCTAAGTTTATGGGATACAAGCTTTACAAGATTAGAAGATGCCGTGAAAGCTCATTTACTCGATGAAAGGGTTATAGACAAAGCTGTTAGTCGCATTTTAACATTAAAGTTTGAGTTTGGGTTATTTGAAAGCCGTTATATCGATGAACCTATCTCTATTGAAACAGTCATTCACCCAAAAACCAAAGATAAAAATTTAAAAGTGGCTGAAGAATCACTCGTCTTACTGAAAAACAATGATATTTTACCACTTGACTCATCAATAAAGAACATTGCTTTAATTGGACCAAATGCAGATTCAGTATATAACTTGCTTGGTGATTACACAGCCACTCAACAAGATGGAAAAGTTAAATCCATTTATGAAGCACTTCAAATAGCTAACCCTAAGGCAACCATTACTTATAGTAAAGGGTGTGGCATTTTAGATCAAAGTAAAGATGGTTTTACAGAAGCATTAGCTGCAGCAGAAGCCGCCGATTTAGTGATCTTAGCTGTTGGTGGAAGTAGTTCTAGAGATTTTAATCTTACTTTCGATAAAAATGGGGCAGCACTTCCTAACGATCAACCGGTTGATATGGACTGCGGTGAAGGAATGGATGTCGCTGATTTAAGGCTAGGGGGGGTTCAAGAGGAATTAATAGAAGCAATTAAAAAACTAAATAAACCTACTGTTGGCCTTCTTGTCCAAGGGAGACCCTACGCTGTAGAGGGATTGAGTACAGCATGTGATGCGCTTCTCTGCTGTTGGTATCCTGGTGCAGAAGGGGGAGAAGCCATCGCCCGTACGTTATTAGGTCATAATGTTCCGAGCGGGAAGTTGCCTATTTCCATTCCCCGCTCCACAAGTCAACTTCCTGTGTACTACAATAAAAAAGACTTGGGACAGCAGTTGCATTATCATGATATAACGACTTCTCCACTCTATCCATTTGGTTATGGATTAAGTTACACAACATTTAAGCTACGCATCGATGAAATCTCAAATGAAAGTATATCCATTAGAGAATTAGAGCAAGGCAACAAGGTCTTCATCAAAACGTCGATTGAAAACATTGGTAAAGTAAGTGGATCAGAGGTAATTCAACTATATAGACATGATCAACAATCAAGTATTACACCGCGAATAAAAGAATTAAAAGCATTTAAAAAAATATTTTTAAAACCTTCAGAGAAAATAACATATACCTTCACTTTAGATAAAGAAGATATGTGCACATGGAACAAGGACCTTGCCTATGTTTTAGAACCAAAAGTAATTCAATGGTATGTCGGCAATAGCTCTTTAGCAAGTCAAAGCGTATTATTAACGATATATTAAACTGTATAAACGCATAAATCGTACAATCGTTTATCTCAAGTAGCAATGTTCTTGCTGTATAGGATAACTGTGTACGTAAGAATAATGGTTACAATATTAGCGTTTTATTATGCAATAGATTGGATGGATTGAATTTGGTATTTAACTCGACTTAATCCATCCAACTTCTTGTTTATATGCCCACTATCCATCACGCGCATCGGCACGTCCAGGACATTGCCAGCGAAGGCGGGGTGAACTTGACGGTTGCCAAGCCTTGAAAGGAAATTTAGCCCATCAAGGTAAATGTTTAAAGTAACGTTTTTATTTTTTACTATCGCTTTTCCATATACTTTTTCCGTCAGTTAAAAATATTGCACTTGGGGGATCATCATAGAGAGAAATTTCAATCAATGAACCTTTTTCTTGTGTTAACCAATTATATAAACTGCTTTTGTTATTACTAGGATGAGATAAAATTTCACTTACTCTAAATACAACTGCATCATATTCTGTATAATTTATATCTCCCTCATCTAATCCATTGTCTGTTTCGAAAACTGTATCTAATTCGCCAATAATCCTTAGTCCATTTTTCCATTCTAGTATCATGTCACTATCTTCATAATTTATTAATGTTTCTATTAAAGCGTCATAACCCATATGCACTCTCTTTTCTTTTGTTTTTATGGTCTTGATGGTACTATATGCGATCCGCCTTTTCCATAATGAATCATTCCTCTAGTAGTTTCAAGGTATTCACCAGTATCACGATAATAGTATTTTCCAATTAACTTATCAAATTCTAATCTTTCTTTTTTACCGTTTGGCAGCGTTATCAAAGTGCATTGCAAAATCCTTTGTCTTCTTATAGTTAGCACAAAATAACTAAACCGCAATCTTGAGTAGAAATGAAATTTTTGTTAATATTATTAACTATATGGAATTGTTATTGAAAAAATGTACATTAGTTTTTTAAATTGTAATGTCAATTGGTTTGAATATCTGAAAAACCGCTAAACATAAGGAGTGTAGGATGGACAATACTTTAGTAATAATTGCTCTAGCAATAGTTTCAGCTTCTTCAAGAGGGATTATAAGCGTTATCGATAGGTACCAAATTGGAATTAAAAAAAATTCAGTAATAGATGTTAATCTATATAATAATTTGTATACTATTTCGTTAGTTTTTATCATTAGTCTTTATTTTCCTATAGGAGATATATTCACAGACTATAAAGTATATATTTATAGTTTGATAGTCCAATTCGTGGCAATGGGATACTCCTATCTATTTAAAAATATGACAATCTTCGAATCAGCTATTGCTGCAAAAACAGCCGACGTGTTTATTCCCATAGCCGTTTTTCTAGCAACAGGTGTATTTGAAATTTCTACATACCTGATTTCTATACTTACTACGTTAATGGTATATTTTTGGTTAAAAAATTCTTCTAAGGACATAAATAAATATTTACTTGGTATAGTTGTCATTGTTCCATTATTAGTCATTCAATCATTTTTATCGCCTATTTTAGTTTCAGAATACAGGGGAGATCCATATTTAGTCATTGGTTTTACTATAGTAACTTTATATATAAGATTTTTTATCTCTTTTGTCTTATTCTTATTTACAAATAAATTTACAAAATCTAATATTTCTTTCAATTTTAAAGCGGCCTCCCTATATATTGGTAGAGGTTTTCTAACCATTATTGCTCAACTCACGTTCGTAATAGTAACAGCAAGTAATGCTGCTTCTTTAGGATGGATATTTTTAAATATGACCTCATTCTACGGCGTTATCTATTCTTCTATCTTCTTGAAAGAAAAAGTCTTAAAAAAAGATTTTTTATTTATCTGTGCTATTACAGCTATAGTGGTAATTAAAGAATTGCTTAGTTAAGGTATACTTGAGCTTCGCAATTCTAAGCAACTCTATAAATGACACGCATCCAAACCCTTTATACTCATCCATTTGTTGTATGATGAAACGGATAATGAAGATGATTACTCATTTTCAATACCCGCTTCTGACAACAATATTCCACCTTATTTACATCATTTTTTGCCTCTACTTATGGTACGGTTCATCGTACCGGTTTGTAGGGTGAAATTGTAACAAATAAAATATAGGGTTGTAAAAATTTATACGCTTCTCATGTTTTTAGCTTTGTCAAAAAATAAAATTATTACGTAAAGTAATCAGTCTTGGAATCTGCAAAAATTCTGATTCTACTCCTGAAATTTCCCCATTCCTATTATGCCTTTTAGTACTAGTACATAAAACGCAGACTTTTTTTGCTCTTGTGATACCAACATAATGCAAATTCAAATCTTGAATAGGACTACTGTATTCACCATTGTATGAAGATGGCATAATGTACTTATATAAATCTAGATGGAATACAATATCAAATTCTAGCCCCTTAGATTTATGTAATGTCATAATTTGAACTTGATTAGTATTTGCAGGTTTAAATTTTTCTAACAAATCATTATCTGCTAATATTTTCTGAAGTATA
This sequence comes from Amphibacillus jilinensis Y1, assembly GCF_000306965.1. Lineage (GTDB taxonomy): Bacteria > Bacillota > Bacilli > Bacillales > Amphibacillaceae > Amphibacillus_C > Amphibacillus_C jilinensis. The sequence continues at coordinate 1,229,584 of NZ_JH976434.1, forward strand.
TTTACAGAATTCGTATTAACTGCATTAGGATATATTAGACTGGAAATTTCTATAAATTTATCTATTAGGTGCAATGGCTCTTTATAATCGTTCAAATCTTCAACATCGCGTAGTAACTTAATTAATCTTTTTGCTTTACCAAACTGTAGTTCAATATTTAAATATTGTTCAATAAACTCATACTTGGTAGATCTTTTATTGAAAATGAAATTTAATACGTTATCAAAAAGGTTCCCCCATAAACTTGAATCATTATCAAAAGGGGTTCCACTAAAAAATTTGTGGTTAAGAGTTAATTCTTCATTAATAAGACTTCCCGTCCGATTACCTCTTACTAATATACCTACTTTATTAAAATCATCTACATCAAACATTGATATAGTTTTTGGTATTGCATTATCTAGCCATCTAGCTATATCAATCTCATTACCTATTATTTTTTTTCTATACATTCTGCTTTCGTTTGTCTGAATGATATCATTAAATTCTCTAGAAATTAATTTCATTGAGTAATTAATAATTGATTGATGACATCTATGGTTTTTGGTAATATGGAAAGGTTTAAACCTTTTATTTTGCGCAAGTTCAATTAGGTATTCAGATGATTTATCAGCAAAGCCAAATATTGATTGATTTATATCCCCTACTGCAATTCCAATTAAACCTAAATTATTTAACTCTATAAATAATTTATGTTGGTCTCTCCCGGAATCTTGATATTCGTCTATGACAATGTGACTATATCTTGCACTTAAGTATCTTTTACAGGCCATTGAGTTTAACAACACTTCCATTGCTAATTCTGATACAGATTCTAATATTACATAACCTTCTGAGTATAACCACTTTAAAGTCTTCATGTTTTTATTAAACCAGGACTTCAGGTCATCCGCTCCACCGTACTCAATGTACTTTTTAAACAGTGGGTGATCTTTATCAATGATTTCTAATTCCTTTTTAGGCTTGCTAAATAAATGTCGTCCAAAAGGTAATATTATCTCTGAAATATAAAATTTGTCCATTGTACCAAAAAAGGTTCCTTTTTTATCTATACCGCCGTTCATACATCTTTTTTCAAGCTCACGACTTGCTTTACCCGTAAAGGATATTGCAATTACCCCCTTATAAATTGGTGATTCAGCTAAAATGTTTGTTATTTTATTTACTAATGTAAAAGTCTTACCACTTCCAGGTTGTGCTATGACTACTGTGTTGCTGTTATAATCAATAATTTTTTGTTGTTCTTCAGTTGGAACCATTATAAAGACCCTCCGCATATTCTTTACATCGCCATAAAGGATCTGCTATATATGAATCCCTAAGAACACTCAACTTTCCTTGGTTTGTTAATAAGAAATTAAACATAGAAGTTGCTTTACTTTTTTGCATTGCTTTAATAATACTTTCATCATCATCTTCTTTGTAATAATCATATAGAATGGGGCGAATTTGTGAGTCAATCAAGTCATATTCAAGATCTCTATTTGACAAATAAATGTCATGTTCCATTAGATGCCTTTTAAATCTAGCAATAGTATCTAGTTCATCTATAGTTAAATTTTCCCTGTCATTTGTTCCAATAAGAGTCTCCTTCTTTTCATCAATTAATTTATCCATTTCAGAGTTTCTTTCCCAATAGTTCTGATATATTTTTATCCCCCTTAGCACCCCTGAAAACAGATAATAATCCTTTTTTGGTACTTTGAATATGTCATTATCAGTTCTTATAACCCGGTTAATATCAAGGTTATTTAATACGTCTATATAAGGTTCAAAACCTACACCGTCGACCATTAATATACTAATATTATATTTGTCTAAATCAATGCCTAAATCTATTGCTAATGCCTTATAAAATAATACTTCTGACGGGCCCTCAACTAAAAAAACGACATTTGAATAGAAAACTTCTGATGATATAACATTTAATCTAAACCCAAAATTAACTAAAGATTGTTCTGTCAGCTCACTACATCCATCGTTTGCCGCGAGTGTCTCATTATCCTGATAGTTAAGACGTACTATTGAACTAGGGAAAAATTCGCTAGCAATTTGTGGGGAATGAGAAGTTATTATAGCTTGACCCCCTAAAGATTCCACCAAATATTTGGATAGTCTTCTTTGTTGGTGAGGATGTAAATGTGCCTCTGGCTCTTCAATACAGCTAATAGTTACTTCAAAAGGCACTTCATCTTCTATCCTATTTTTAAAAGTTCTTAAGGCAAGATAAATTTGATTATTCCTTCCATCTCCCCCTACTGCAAGACTCTTCTCATTTATTCTTGAAACCAACTCCAAATTATTAATAAAATCATTTACATCCGTTCCACCTACATCAAATTTAATACTATTATTTATATGATGGATTGATAGATTCATCAGCTCTTTATTTAGATTATCAGTCGCACTATTAATATAGGATAATTGGGAAAGACGCTCATTTAATATATCGATGGACTTTTCAATCTTCCTAGTAATTTTTTCATCTTTTTCTGTAACCTCTTCTAGTCTTTGCTTTTTTGCTTCAAGTAATAAATTCTTTTTCTCTTTCCTAATATAAGAAAATAATTCTCTGCTGCTCTCTATATAGTCCATATTCAATACTCTTAAATAGTATCTAGATTCAATTTCTTGTAAATCTGTTTCTGTGTGACCTATTAATAGCTGATAATCCTTCTCGCCTGTTTCTTTACGAACACCTTTATATGCTAAATATAATTCGCCCTTTTCACTTACATATTTACCTATTTTACCTAAGACACAATCTTCGGTAACATCTATAAATTTTAGTAATATGAAGATGTTATGTGTTTTACTATGTATGTAGAAATCTGAATCCTTTGGCTCCAAATCCGCTTCGGATATTTTCTTATCCAGTAAAAGTCTCATAGAATATATCAAGTTTGATTTCCCTACATCATTTGCACCGATTACTAACGATTTTTCGTTAAAATTGATATTCGCACATTTAAAATTTCTAAAGCCTTCAATATAAACTTTTGATATATGCACAATTAATCCGCCTTTCTTCAAAATCTTATATATTCTATCACCTTAATAAGTTACTATATAAAGAACTATTTTTAAAAAGTTACCGATTAAATTATTTTAGGCATTAATTAAACAATCCACTCTTCTGGAATGAGCTTATTATTTTCTCCTCTCCACTCGCACACTTCATATACTCCCTCAACATCTCCCCATATACTTTTATCTGCATGTTCTAACACTATTACTTGAATACCATTTTTGGAATCACTTAAGACCTTTGCCATAGTCTGGAATATTTTTTTTACAGCAATTTGATCCTCATCGTTATCAAGTTTAGGATCCAAATCCTTTTCACCTTCTTTTGCTGCTAACTTTTGAGGGAAATACACCTGACTTGGCTGATCATATACAATAAAATTGGGCACTGGTGAGTGTTTTTGATCATTAAAAAACAATTGAAAGCCAAGGGTTACAGCTATATGGTATGCTAACCAGTTTGAGCCACTACCAATCTCCCATAAATAATCATCACGTCCATTATCCCCACTCACAATAACTGTTAGATTCTCGTAATCTATTCTTATAGGGTCGTTTGGTCTTTCCGCATCGAGTAATGGCATCAATTTGAGTGTATATCCTTCGATTTTCCTTAGCGCGGAATTTATTTTCTGCTCTATTAAATATTCATTTACTTGAGACCGTAAGTTCTTCAGACGATTATTTAAATCAGTAATTTCCTCAACAAGTTGACTATCAGCCCCAATATTATTAAATGTTTCACCTGCGTATTGAACCTGACCTATAAACCTTGATATGTTTTCTATAGTATATTTTTCTTCAGCTGTAGAATTACGAATATTGCTTTGGATTTTAATTCTCTTCTGTATTGCATCAAGCTGCTCTGAGAGTTTTCTAATTTCAGCCCTTACACTTTCGTATTCTCGTTCAAATGCAGTTGGTATTTCATTTGTATATCCTGACTCCCCTTCAAGTTTTATTAAACTAGCATAAAATTTTTCAATTTGTTGTTTAGGGTGATCACTTGTTTTTCCGAAAATAGGACATTCAGTTTCATCTTTACTAAGACTCTTTAACCACTTTGAGATATTAAGCCTCTCAACTTGAATTGTTAGCGATTCTCTATATCCCTCTATACTTTCCATTAGTTGCGTCATTTCCATAAATCTATTTTTTAATGAAGACAGTTTTAATGAAGCCAGATTTTCTTCTTCACGAAGTGCTACTATCTCTTGAGATGATGCTTCTAGATTTTCACTAATAATATTCGAATCAAATGCTCGTTTATCTGAAATCGACGTAAGTAAATCTAACTGTTCATCGAAAGATAAATCCTCAAGATTATCAGTTATTTTTAACAATCCAAACTCCTTTGCCGTTGATATCCAACCACCAATTTCCATCTTCCATTTTTCTGAAACCTCTTTTAGTTTCCCAATTTCTTTTTCTTTACGCTTCAACTCTTTTAAGAGTTCATTTATTTCATGTCGTTTTGCTAAAACATCCGGTGTGACAGCACCAAGGATATAAGGAAAAATATTAATAAGTTTTGTTCTATGATTAGTAGTATCCGCTCTATAAAGCAGGGTATTTGCATTTGCAACAATATTTTGAGGCTGAAAACAAAATGCGACTAAATCTCTAAATGAGGGCCTTCCATAGAAATTATTAGATGTATCAGCTTCAACATCTAAGAAAGACAGCCCTGATAACTCATCTAAATATTTCTTAACACTCTCTCTTGTTGTATTTTTTATAGGTAACACTGGAATAGATATATTTGTGCCTTCTGCAATATACATATCATCTGTGGATTTTTGAACCCCAGGTTCACGTCTCGCTAATAAAATTTGGCTCTTTTCAGTTTGAATTACTACACCAAACCAACTACAAGCATTTCTTATTGTATTTACAGGTATATAACAAGTACCAGATCCTAGACAATAATCAATAATCGGTATAATTGCTGATTTACCAGTTCTAGATGCTCCAGTAATTATATTTATTAATCCAGGTTTAAAATCTATTTCTTTTGGTTTAAACTGACTCTTTTTTGACCATAAGATAAGTTTCCTCAATTGAAAATTCACCTTAAAACCTCACCTTCAGTATTTGGGATATTTCGTGAAGTGTTAATTGTGAGCACCAAAAACCTAATTTCTCAGCTGACTTACCTAATTTTATAATTGATTTTGGCTCATTTCTGTGCTCAGTAGTTGTTATAGGTAGCACAAGAGCATTTTCGTAGTCCATTGTTATTAATGAAGTATAAATTGCTATCTGTATTGAGTTTAGAGTCAAATCTTTCATGTTTGAACTGCTTAAGTGTATTTGAGAAATAACATCATTTTTTAGTACTTTGGTAGACATAAATTTATTTGCAAAGAATCTCAATCCAGATGGCTTGTTTGTACTATTTAAGACTTCTACCATATCCTCGCGGCAAATAATTGGCATAACAATGAATAACACAGGAAAGGGAGTTAATGACGAATTAAAACTATAATAACCACGAACAAAATTCCATATTGCAAAAGCACCGAAGGCTGGATTCTGTATATTTTGGATTTCTATATTTAAATTGCCCACCATCTCAACATTCCCTTTTGAATAATTTTATATAATCAGGGTGCCAACCTATGGCTAATTCATCGGATAAAGCATGATAACAACCTGGTGTAAAAAAACCAGGTACACTCAAAAAATCTACGTTAACATTTTCATCCTTACATTGTAAGTATAGTAGTTTTCCCTGATCCTCTGGAGAAAAACCCCTATGGGTAAGGTTGATTATTCTCTTTTTATTTTCCCATTTAGTAATTAGTTCTTCTTCATATGCGCTTAGGCTTTTCTCACTTATATCACCTCTTTTTGCCCAGATTGACCTATTAGTAGACGCCCTTAGATAATCACTAATTGCTTTAAGCTTATCCGTATAATCACTTTCTACAAATTCCAGTTGTTTTATATATTTTCTTGGTGCATCATATTCGTCTTTTATTTGATCATCTGTCGGTAATGTTGCTAGTTCTTTGAGACTTAGCTTTTGATTAAATTCTCGGGTAATAGCAACGAGTTGAGCCCTGAATTCTTTATATCTGATAGACATAGGTCTTCCTGCTTCAATTAATTCAGAAGTTTTTTTATCAACCCAACCGAGCATAAATATAAATACATTTTCCATTAAGTCTTCAGGAATAACAGCTATCTCACAAAACTTATCGTAAAGTAGTACAGTATGATTGTCTTCCGTGGTTTGCAATGAGAATTTTTGAATAATTTTACATGCAAGTGTACGATTTCCTGTATTAAAGAAGGATCTAATATATAAAGCATATTGACTACCTAAGCTTCTTTCATTATTATCTTCATCGAAAAACTCAAGTCTTGCTTTTTCCCATGCTTCTTCTGCCTTTTCAATATTGTCTGCACATGAAAACAAATCAGCAATATAACCACTTCTTTCAACATTTAAAAAAAGTTTAAACATAGTATTTTCTGTACCTAACTCCCCATGTTTAACAGATAATAGCCAATTATATAATGTTTTCCATAAATCTGGAGCCCGATTAGAAATAGGATTACTGTTTGAAAGGACACTTTTTAATTGTATTGCTTCAACTTTTCCATCATCTTTTTTTATAGAAATATCATCTAAAACCTCTATGCTTACTGTCTCATTATCCTTGCAACTTAATAATTCATAAAGTGCATGTCTTACTTGCAAAGAGTAAGCGTAAACTTTATCTGGCACATGAGTATTTGATAGTCTTTTTTCTTCACTAGTAATCTTAGTTTTTCCCATGAATCATTCCCCTTTACTTCTTAACAGTGCTGATCTTAGCGTTACCCGCTGATATGCGCTAAACTCTATGTTAATTAAACTTATTCAATTGTCACCATGAGGTTCATATATATCTTTCAATTTCGTCTAAAGCAACCAAGATTGCATGTGAACGCCAGTCATCTCTATATGAATAACATAAACATGTATCGGTTATCACCTTCGATATGACCATTTTGGTTAAAGTGTAACAATTACCCGAAGTCTTAATTTTGATTACAAACATCAAAATTCAGTACTAATTTCACATAATTTCAGAAAGTTTCATGCCTTCAAACTCCCAATATTGCGCACCTTGATAAGACCCTGATGCGTTAACAGTACCTTTTCTGGATTCTATTTCTCTAGTCAAAGGTGATAAATTCCATTTTCCCCCTTCAAATTCAACTTTTTTGTCTTCAACAACTTTAACAACAATTGTTTTATCCGAAATATAATTGATTTCTTGTCCTATAATCCCTAATTCTTGAAACGATAATCTACGACTAGTATTTTGTATAAAGTTATTTTTTCTCCTCATGTCATTAGGAATATTTAGAACCTCATTGAGCATAAACTCAATAAGCCATTTACTTCTATTTTGAATACTATTCTTATTCCATTTTGCGCGATTTACTATATTATTTTTAGCAATTTGTAAACCAGCATTATTATTATAAATACCCTTTTTATCTTTAAAGCATTTATTTCCTAACTCTTGATTATGGCGAATCAACGTTAAATTACCAATATTATTTAAATATTCTTGATGAACAATTTCATAATCCGCTCCAAGTTCCTCTTCCCAAGTATTGTTCAATTTTTGTGGCATAATGTGCTCAATTTGCAAAGTATTATCATTTTTATCAGGTCGGGATTTTGTGATTTTTTCCTCTACTAATGACAGAATGAATTTCACCTGGTTAAAATTATAAAAATTCATTACATTAAGCTCACTAGTCATCTCTATATCATTGGGCAAACGTAATGAATTCTCTTGACTTGACAAAATTTCAAACATTAACTGTTTTTTATCAACAGAACTTGAAATTCTATCTATCTCTTTAACAAGTGGTGGGAAATTTTTATTTTCCCCTTGAGTTAATTTTAAAATCCTTCTCCTCAAAAAATAAACTATTAGCGAATCCAAAATAGCAACAAGATCTTGTTCGCTCAGTCTTTCATTTTTCCAGTTATTTAATAATGCGAGAAGGAATGAATAAACTATCGTTACGCCTATTGTACGTAAGTCTCTCAATTTGTCGTCAATTTTAGAACTACCACTTGGTTTTCCCAAGACAATATATGAATAATAATTTGAATATTTATTCAGGTCATTTAACAAAATTTCAGTCTCTGAATCCTCAAACAAATATTTAAATTCAGCATATAATTCCTTATAATTATTTGCGGTTGCTTTTTTTAATGCTTTCCTAGCTCTTAATTGCATAAAATCTCGTATAAAATTTGATACTTCTTCTGGTAATTGCTTTTCTATATGTAACCAGTAATCTTTGTATAAGTTATCTTGAACATCAGGTTTTTTACCAAGTAATAAGTAGTTACGCACTAAGTCCGCTAATGATAATGGTTTTCCTAAAGAGTTCATAGACTCAAAAATTTCCTGAGGATTTTCCCATTTGTTTTGGGTAGGTTGTAACTCAATAGTAACAATACTGAACTTAGCAAGACCATATGATATCATGTCTATAAGACTAATTTCGTCTTCTTTTTTCAATTTATTTAACTCACTTACAAAATAAGAATAGTTTAAATACACCGCAGATTTTTTATTCTCATCTGTCAGATTTAAATTGAGTATAATATTTCGATAAGCCTCCCAATCAGTTTCTACTTGTTTTAATTTGATTTTGTATTCTGTATCATCAGTTACATTATTGTTTTTTAAATATTTGTTGTTAATAAACTTTTTAGAATTATCGTCATCAACTACCTCACGAATAGCTACTAAAAATAGCATTGCGGTTGTGATTCGCTGTTGTCCATCTGTAAGCACTAGTTTACTTGGTTGTCCAAATATAGCATCATTCTTTACGTACACAATTGTCCCAAAAAAATGCTCGTTTTCTTGCCCATTAATATTGTCTATTGCGGTTCTCTTAATATCGTTAAAAAATACTTTGCACTGATTTTTATCCCACTCATAATTTCTTTGATATGGTGGAATAAAGAATGTCACATCATTATTAGACAAAAGATTTAATAGATGATTTTCCCCAGCTTTCATTTTACTCCTCCTATGTAATTTATTTAGTGTTTAGTACAATATATAGACGTTATTCTGGACTGTGAGTGTATCCATTAGTACTAGCCTATTTTTCTCTTTTCTATATTACTAAAAAAATAAAACGCTAAAGAAACTGCAAATTTATGCTACTACAGTCCTTAGCGCTTTTTGTAAGTTGTAATCTTATGATGACTGAGCTAAACGCCTCAAATAAGAATCTGTCCCTTGTTAAGATGGAAAGTACTTTCCTTGATGTTCTATATATTTAATGTCTGTATATTCTACTCATTATACTTTAATAGTTCATCACTTACTAACATCCATACAGGTGTTATTTATTTCATAAGTTTAATTTTACTTTCAATGTATTCTATTTCTTCTTTTGTTAACTTGTATTTTTTATAAAGTTGCTTATCTATTTCATCATTTGAAACAGACCAATTAATAGAACTATTACTCTTGAATTCTTGTAATGGAATAAATCTATAAGTATTTCTAGTACCATGTTGACTGTTCTTTGCCAGGCTTTGTAGAAATCGAAAAAACTTTGATTTCATGTACTTTGCTAATGAATTGGCTTCATTCTTATCTAATTCCAAATTAGCACCTATGACTAAATAAGTTTCAGTACAAATAGAATTAGGACTTGCAATTATTGTGTTTAGATTATCGTCATTTAATTCCGTTCCAATATTATTTGAATATGGAGTAAAAACTTTCCAACTATTTACCCATGAAAGGTTTTTTTCTATTTCTTTACTTTCTATATACCCAACTATGCCTTTATTTGCATAACATTTAACTGGATTTTCTAACATACTTCCGTCTTGCTTAAATTTACTATTTTTTGTAAAATTTGTTGAGAATCCAAACGGATTACGAGCTGAAACGTAAGTAATTAAGTTGTTTTTTTCACTAACACCAATTTTTTCTATAATTGAAATTGCCTTTGAATCCCTGATAAAAATGTCGAAGTCCTTGAACTTCAAGGGTCTCAAAATATCACTAATTTTCTCATTGTTTTCATGGGTTACAACACGCGTTTGGCTAGTACGATTGTTATAGTAAGAATCCCATAAAAAGTAGCTTACTCCCCCCCTAATATTTGTATTAGGAAAGATATCTTCAGGTGTCAACCAATCATGCAATTCCCTTAGATGGGGGTCATTCAACATTTCCTCACGAAAATCATCTAAACCTTTCCCACCTACATACCATCTGCTTGGTGTAATCAAGGATATATATTTAGGATTCAAAGCTTTAGCGGCACGAACAAAGTTGTGATAAATCGGTTTCGCACTTACTTGTGCCCCACCATCTATTTCCTGATAAGGAGGATTCCCTATAATGACATCAAATTTCAATTTATTCTCCCCTTTGTTGTTAAACAGAGATTGGATAATCCTGTGAATCTCATTCCTATTAGTTTTAACATCTTCCATTATTGAATTATAATAAATTACATTTGTTTTCCATGTATTATACCCTCTTAAGGTTCTTTCAGTGATTGATTTTGCCATAGGAGTTTTTGCAATCACAAATATATTTTCTTTTAATACCTTTTGCCAAATTTCATTTTTAATTTCATGACTATCTTTCTTACCTAAATTAGTTGAACGCCAGAAGTGGACTTTTTCATTATAAATGTTATAACAGGCTAATAGTGGATATAGTCCAGACTTAGAGTTTATTTCGAGAATTTTCACATCGGTATTTGCTATGGACTTCTTTGTAATATCACCTTTAGAAATGAATTTTGTATCTTCTCCATCATGTAAAGGATAGTCGAAATTTTCATCAAAGAAAGTTTCACCACCTAGCGTATCAACTAAATGTCTATTTACAACTTTCCAAGGAGTTAATACAGTTTCTTTATCGGGATTTTTAAACGTTGAAAATATATCAGCAATCTTCATAACTCGTTCCCTAACGCTTGAAGCTACATCCGCCGCTTTTGCTTTACGTCTAATTTTTAATCCTGCTTCTACAAACACTTCCGCATCGTAATATTTCGTGAATTTTTTAAATATCTTCTTAGTAACTCCTTGTGGCATAAACTCTACCCATGAATCATCATCTACCAAATCTACGAAGTTGTGAATAGTAATTTCTTTCTCGTGATCAATATTTGCCCCATAGATCATCATTGGAATGCGAATACTGATACCTCTTAAGACACTAATCATCGTTTTACGTTGTTTACGTAATTCTTGCATCTTTTCGAACAAAGCCTGTTCCTCGGGTGTTCTTTGCTTTTTAGCTTTCTTTTCACCCTCTTCAGCTTTCTCCCATTCTTCTTCATCAAAACCTTGATTATTGACTGTAACATCTAGAGGTTTCTTTGCTTGTTTTGACGTACCGATAATATCCTTTAAATCATTAAAATCTTGAACATCTACTTCATTTAATTTTAACAGTTCATCATTATATAAATTTGTATCATCAAAACCTGTTGTTACTACTCGATCTACAGCTGCTTTCTTCAACTGACGCAACATATGTTCAACATCAATTTTGTCCATTTTACTATTGCTCATACTAATTACCGAGCAATAATTTAAAAATGTATTCATAGCATCTTTTTGTTTAGGGGAGTTTATACTACCTGCTTTTGTATTTAAACTTGCAGCCTGTGCGACCATTTTAAGTGTTCTATCTGGAGCAAAATCAAATACATAACAATCTGTTTTAACTTTTCCTCCAATATTTGCAGGTGTTTGAACACGAAATGCTGTTTGCAAGTAAGTAGCAGGAGATGTTGTGTTTGAAAGCATTAAAACACCAGTCCATGCTGGAACACTTACTCCTGTAGTTAATTTGCCACATGTAATGGTAATTGTATAAGAGTTTTCTGGGTCGTCCCCAATTGCATCTCTCACTCTTTCTAGGGCATCAATATTTTCCGCTTCACTATCCCCTGAACCAGCAACATTAACAATTTCAAAATTACCAAATATGTCATGTTTGTTCATAAGATTGCTAAGTGCTTTTGCTTCTGGAACTCCAGGTACCAACCACAAAGTGTTTTTTAGATTATCACGATAGTACTCTGTAGAAAAGGGGAAGTTCGTCTGATTACTTTCATCTTTATGGGATATTACATCTAGGAATTTCAATACATCTTTTTCGTGAACAAACCTGCCCCTATTTGAATCATTAGGATCGTCGTTATCATAGATTTTGAAAAATTCTCTAAAATTAAATGCCTTATCTTCTATATCAATATATCTCTCCCTAGTAAATTCCTTATCTAGCTGATAGGTAAAAATAGATAATTTAGGCAAGTTTGAGTAAGGATTAGAATCACCAAAATTATTCTCATCCCATTCATATTTGGCTTTTTGTTCCATAACATAATCCCATGTATATATATCTTCTTCATCCTCATAATCTTCAAATAAATTAAAGGGGGTTCCTGATAATGCAAGTGTAAAAGATTTTTTTATATGTGTGTGAACATTTCTAGCTAGTTCTGTTTTATTTCCTTCATGAGCCTCGTCAATAATAAGACAATCCCATGTAGTATCAAAAATCAAGTTATTCTTGTCGAAGTCCCCCCCTACGTAGGACGAACCACGCAAATCTTGCATGGAAGCAAAATATATAAAAGGATTATTTGATACAACCAAATTTTCAATTTGTTCTCCTTCTCTTTTCGATCCATATTCATAATCAGATCTAAAAATCTTATAAAAATCTTCAAACCATCCGTCTGCTACAACAGGTCTATGAGTTATGATTAATGTCTTAGTAAACTTTGCACGCTTAACTAATTCTAATGCACTTACAGTTTTACCGAAACGCATTTTTGCGTTCCACAATTTTCTACCCTTTCCTTCTTTAATTGAATGTAAAGTCTCTTTAATAGCTTGTTCTTGTTCTGGACGAAATTTGATGGGGGTAAATCCTTCAGACATTTTTATATTCCCCAATGAATTATTTCCTTCTTTAACTGCTTCAATAGCTGAAATTGCAGTGTCTAAATCGATACTAAACCATTCTCTTCCTCTACTACCTTCAGTAGGGGTTATTCCTGAACGTTTCAAAACATTATGAACGTCGTGATCACCGAAAGCAGTACCTTTATTAGTAATTCCTAAATCACAGTATAGCAATTGGTACTTAATATCTGCTGTTTTTGTGTATTGGTCTATTCTAGATTTAGCACATTTTTCTATCCTTCGTTTGTCATATGGATTTCCTTCAAAGTTTGTTTCACCAATCTTTAATTTCCCCTTATGTGTTTCACCAGGAATTGTAAAAATATATATAAGTTTGTGTTTAAAAGATAGGAAATTTTTATCACTCATTATTTTCACCCTCCACAACAGTTGCATTAATTAAATTTATATATGAAATTTGCTCAAACAAATTAAGTGGTGTAGCCACGCGAACATAAGTATCAATATCAAATAAACCACTGTCTATGTCGGAATCAAATAAACTTAGTTGTAAAGGCTCGGTTGTCTTTAGCATCTTTTCATAATAGAACTGATCTTCTTGTTCCTTAACAATATCTCGATAATAGTACTCAACTCTTGTGATCTCCATTGTGTTGTAGTCTATTTTCCACTCAGAAATTCTACTTGTTTCATTTGAATAGAGTATATTTCCACATTTATCAAGTAACAACTCATTGTTATTAGATAAGGGTATTTGATATGTCAGAGCATTCATATTAATAATGTTGATATCTAAAATATGGTCGATTACCTCATAAAATTGTGTATCAACATTTACCTTATATCGGTCAATAAAATATTCCTTTATTAATGTTCTTAAGCGTTCTTTAGTAGTTTCAACATTATCTTTTAATAGCTCCAAGCCATAAATATTAGTTATAGCAACTATCGTGTAAAATTCCCGATTTTTTGTTTCACTGTATTTTTTAAATATCATTTCTAGTTTTCTTTTTAATATTTCAATTAGAAATGCCCCTTCACCACAGCTACTTTCTAAATACCGACTGCTTATTTTCGTTGCATCATCTGGAATCATGTCTAACATATCATTAACTACCCAAGACGGGGTTAATACTTCTCCATGTTTTAACACTCTATTTTTACATTTTATTTGATTGGTATTCATAATTTGCACCTTGTTTCTAGTAATTAGTTAGCAGGGACTGTTATGATTACTAAACAGATAGAGATGACTTTTCACCTTTTTTGTTCAACTGCAAAATACAGCTTACAACTTCCAATCTCTTTTTCCCACACTGCTGGCGAATTATTGTTGTATATGCACCATCTTTCACCATTTTTGTTCTATTTAACTCATATAACTTTTTAGTCAGATTTATCATTTCTTGCTCATTTATTTCATCTTTCCAGTATTCATCAATCACAAAATTTATAGTTATTGCTAAGTCTCTTTGTGTTCTCTGAAATAGCTTTACATCCATTGAATCACCTCTATGTTCTTACTTTTTTTATACTTAATTTTTATTCTATAGATAACATATTGGAAACTCAATAGCATTCAAAAAAATTACTTATATTTTCTATGAATACCTGCATCTATATATGAAAAGGGGGTACCCATCCGTTTCATACCCCACCCCTTTTCACTAACATCATTTATCCCTTGGGATAGATGGCGTTTTTTGTGCTTTACAGAGACAACTTGCGTGGTGAGGGGAGCGCACAATGAAGGGAAAGGTAAAGATGAATCACTCACTGATTAGGATTCTGCTCGAGGCTAAGAAGCTAAACAAATGGATTCCTGTGAAGTTTCTTGTAAAGTACGACATCCGAAACGTATCACTATCAAAGCTCGAAGATGATGGCATTATTCTGACGATGAACACCAAATCAAACGGATTGTTACTGAAACTTACGCTTAAAGGCTACCATCACTAAGGCATATCCAAATTATCAAAGAAAGGGTAGCTCCGGTATATTAATTAATAAAATGTCTGAAGTAAACTGCATTGCAACGGTAAATACAGCCTTTATGGAAGCGTCTTTTTCTAAAGAAGAGAACCTAAGGGAAGCCTTTTCTTCCCTTAGTATTTTACCATCACTTATGATAAGGTTCCCCTCTATTAATCCTAAATCCCCGATAAACTTGCTCCAACAACACCAAGCGCATCAATTGATGGGGTAAGGTCATCTTGGAAAATGATAAGGCAAAGTCACTTCGTTGCATCACCGCTTGACTCAATCCTAATGATCCACCAATCACAAAGGCGATTTTGCTTTTTCCGTGTGTCGCTAGCTGATCGAATTGATTAGCTAATTGTTCTGAACTGAGTTGTTTTCCTTTAATCTCAAGGGTAATGACGTAGGTATCTTTTGCAATTTTAGCTAAAATACGCTCGCCTTCTTTATCTTTAATATCTTCCATTTGGGCGGGGCTTAAGTTTTCTGGTGCTTTCTCGTCGGCGACTTCAACTAAGTTCAGGTTGGCGTATGCACGCAAGCGTTTGGCATACTCGTCGATACCTTGCTTTAAATATTTTTCTTTTAGTTTCCCTACACTGATAATCGTTAAATTCATATATAAACCCCTTAGCTTTCTTCAATCTGATCAAGCATTTTGGCCAAAATCCGCTTAAGCTGGATAAAGTCTTCTTCATCTAACTGTGTTTGTTGTAAAAACTTTAATGGAATTTGTGTTGCTTTGGTTTCAGCCTGTTTGCCTTGCTCTGTTAAGGCGACTTCGACCACCCGTTCATCTTGTTTTGAGCGCGTCCGTTTTAACAAGCCACGCGCTTCCATACGCTTTAACATTGGTGTGAGCGTACCTGAATCGAGGAAAAGGCGTTCGCCTAATGCTTTGACTGAGATCCGATCTGTTTCCCAGAGTACGAGCAAGACGAGATATTGCGGATAGGTCAGGTTTAATTCATCCAATAATGGGCGATAGCGCTTGGTCATTTCTCTTGTTGCGGCATAGAGGGGGAAGCAGATTTGATTATCTAATTTTAAAATATCGTTTGCCATTATGAATCACTCCTAAATATATTATACCAATTCCACGACGCATTTTATATTATTCAACACCAACCAATTAAATTGCGTGCAATTTAATTGTAAAAAATACAAAAAGAGGGTGTTATAATGGGAATAGCATTATATACCGCTTCGTCAACGGCTTCTGGCGGGCGTCAAGGATCGGTCAAATCGTTTGATGGAACATTAGATTTAGCTTTATCGTTACCTAAAGGATTAGGGGGGAATGAAAAAGAAGGAACAACCAATCCTGAACAGCTATTTTCAGCGGGTTATGCAGCTTGCTTTGATCGTGCGCTTCAAATGGTAGCAGGGAAAGCAAAACAGAAGATTCGTTCGGAAGTAACAGCTGAGGTCAGCATTGAGAAGCAGTTGAAAGGATTTGGTTTGGGCGTGAAATTAACCGTTGAAATTGACGGTGTTAGCCAAGCTGAAGCTGAAGATCTGGTTGGCAAAGCACATCAGGTATGTCCCTATTCACGAGCGATTGAAGGTAATGTAAAAGTGAAAAAAAACAGTGATAACGAAATGATGATTGCATAAGAATAACCAGAAAAGGCTATCCATTCTTTGGTTATGATAAAACAAACCTGCAAGCAGTGAACGATGGCGTCGTTCTCAAGCTGATCGGTCGTTGAGTAGATCACGGCATTAGCGCCCATTAACTTCGCTTAATAGGTGAGCGCTACTCACTATTTAAGCGACGGACAGTTAGCCACGATAAACATTAACAATGACGATGTTGGCGCACACACCAAACGTCTTGCCATCATCTAACCAGACGATGTCGCTGGAACGATGCATTATTAGGCTACTTCCCTGCTTTCCTAACAGACAGTTACTGAAAAACGTCAAACAATCTACACATGAGCAAGTCTTAAACTTCCTCATGTGTAGAAGAATAACTTATTCATCTCATTGGTGTACACTTAGCCGTCTACACCACACCATTCTTTAATAAAAGCTACCAACACATCAATGCATGTGTGATATTGCTCAATATCGACAAACTCATTAATTCCATGGGCTTGTTCGATATTCCCAGGACCAAAAACGATGCTAGGTATGTGTCCATAGTTTGATAGCAATCGCGCATCACTTCCATATGCACATCCCTCAATAACTACTTCTTTAGCCATGACCTTACTGGACACCTGAGAAAGAGAAGTGACTAATGGGTGATTCGCCTCTAATTGATATCCACTTCCCTCTTGGTATTTTTCGATGGTTGGTGGATTTTCTGTCAGCCACGCATCTGATGCGATGGCACGATTGATCACCTCCATTAATTCCTTTTCAACTAAGCTACCAAGATTCTCATCATCGGAATCAGATGGGAGGTAATGCAATCCGAAATTTAGCGTACAAGCGTCTGGAACAACAGATCCGGCCATTCCACCTTCAATGGTGCCAATATTTATCGTAGGTGGGGGTAGCATGGGATCACGTTTGGTTATTGCCCATTCTCGCTCTAGCTCTTGCAGTGCTAGGATGATTTTTAATGCTTTTTCGATCGCATTGACACCTTTCCACTTTAATGCTGAATGTAGCGATTGCCCAGTGAAGGTCATTTTATAAAATAACCAACCCATATGTGTTGGCATCAGCTTCAGTTCCGTGGGTTCAGTTACAATTGCACCGTCAGCCTTGTAGCCTCTCTCTACACAAGCAAGCGTTCCATTGCCACCACCTTCTTCATCCACTACACTTTCTAAGATGACATCCCCTTTCAATCGGATACCCTCACGCTTTATTTCTTCGATAGCCATCGTCATGGCCGCTACTCCGGCCTTCATGTCACAACTGCCTCTTCCGTATAGCTTACCATCGTGCTCAACTGGATCTAAAGGATGTGTTAGCCATTGATCAAGGTGATCAAAAGGCATCGTATCTATATGACCATTTAAAATGAGTGAGCGCCCGCCACCTGAGCCTTTCCATACACCAATCACGTTCGGGCGATTCTCATAATGATGACCTCGATCTGCCTCTTTGTAGCGATATAACTTTTCATTTTCGGGTTCAAATATATCAAGCTCAAGGTTTAGTTGTTCGAATTTCTCAATCATTACCTTCTGTGCGTTGATTTCATTACCATTTAAACCATGTCCAATCGTTGTTGTATCGCACTTGATCAGTGTCTTTAAAAAATCTAACTGCTGTTCTTTTGTCATTTTTAAGTCCTCCTCTCGCTGACTACTGGTCCGTTAAAGCTGTTTGTGGGTTTTTCACTAAAAGTTGTTGAATTTCTGATTCACTCACGCCTTTTTTACGTAAGCGTGGCACAAAGTTTTCGATAATATGTGAGTAGCCATATCCCCCATATTTTTTTAGAAACATCTTAAGAAAAATATCCTGTGATAATAATAGCTGTTTCCCTAGCCCCTGATCGAGTAGCCTCACAATAGCATTAGCATTATCTTCATCAGAGGGCGACGGTCCTTCAGGGAAGACGACCTCTAAACCAATCATGTCATATTCCAAATAACAGCCTCTTTTAGCTAATGAAAGCTGATAGTCAACAGCCTCCATACTCGGATTCATATGGTCCAAAATCGTTTGCTCTAGGTTAGCCCCTTCAGCTTCAACGATATCTAAAATTTTATGGCAGTGCCGTTCCCATCCCGGTGTATGGATAGTAAGGGGTTTCCCTATTTTTTTCTGTAACCTAGCTGCCGCTCTTAATACCTTGAGCTCTGTTGGATGCATATCAGGACCTACGCCAATTTCTCCGATTATTCCGGCCTTAATCCCGGTATGATCTACGCCTTCAATAAAATCAGCCAACATCTCATCTTCTATTGCTTCCACCGACATCTCCTTAACGTGGTCTGGTATGGTGGGTTCCAAATAATACCCAGCGCCCATAATGATGTGGAGGTTCGTTCTTCTCGATACTTCATATAAAGCTAGCGGATCACGTCCAATACCTACATTTGTTACATCTACTAGCGTTTGACCACCTTTATTGTAATAATAGGAAGCCTCTTGAACGGCTAAATCAATATCTACTAGTAATCCATTATCAAAATTAGAAAAAGGGGCTAATCTGAGTTGGCCTAGCATTTCCATTTCAACAGGCCGAGAAGCAAATGCCTTCTTCGGCCCAATCGGATCAACCCACAACCTAGAGCGATCTACAAACAAATGCTCATGCATTAAAGTTACCCCTAATTCATCTGCATTTATTTCTCCTTGAACAGTTTGAACACTAGACATATCGCTTATCTCCTCCGACTATTTTTTATTACTAAAAAATTTAACATTGATAAAGACCGCTAATAATAGCACAAAGCCTTCAATGATTTGGATAATGAAAGGTGACACATGCATAAGCATTAAGCCGTTTTGGATAATTCCGATTAACGCGACGCCAATGATCGTTCCAATAATGGTTCCTGCTCCACCAAAGAGAGCCGTTCCACCAAGGACAACAGCTGCGATAATATCCAGCTCAAACGTGTTCCCTATATTAGAGGAGCCTGATCCCAGACGAGCGGCAATAATCAAACCACCTAAAGCTGCCGCTGATCCAGTCAAAATATATGTCCAAATCTTGACCTTTCTAGTAGGCACACCCGTCCGTCTAACAGCCTCCTCATTTGCCCCAATACCGGTCACGTAATTTCCAAAACTGGTATACTTTAATGCAACCAAACCCATGCCAGCTATTATGACAGCAACCATGACAGCAATAGGTACACCTAAAAGGCGACCGCGCCCTAGTTGAACGAGCCATGTTTGGCCAGAAATAGCGACGGAGTAACCACCCGTTACTAACAAGGCAATGCCTCGGATGTACATCATTGCGGCTAAAGTCGTAATTAATGGGGGGATATTATGATAGGCGATGATGTATCCATTGATCGTTCCAATACTAACACCTGCTAGAAGAACAATCGCTAGCGTTAATAATCCGTTTACCCCCGCACTTAAAAGCGTGGCCGCTAGCGCACTCGCCAATGCTAATGTCGAGCCTACAGAGAGATCAATGCCCCCTGTAGTAATAACAAAAGTCATCGCTACAGCAACTATAATATTCGGGGCAATCTGAATAATTAGGTTTGTAAAGTTGTTAACCGTTAAAAAAGAGTTAGTGACACTACTAAAAAAGATAGAAACGACGAATAGCACACCAAATATACTAATCACTGAAGTGTTCTCTCTAATAAACTTCTTTAGATGGGATTCTTGCTTAATTCTTCCGCTTATATATACATTTTGCTCCGCACTCATGATGCATTCGTCCTTTCTGGTGAACCCATAATAGACTTGATCAGCGTTTCCAATGTGTATTGATCCATCGGGCGATCATCGATACATTTTCCTTCGTTTAAAACCATGATTCGATCACACACTTCAAATAAATCCTGTAATCGGTGTGTAATCAACACGACACTTACACCTTTTTCCTTAACATTCTTGATCAGCTTTAACACCATGTCTACTTCCTTGACACCAAGAGCTGCCGTCGGTTCATCTAAAATGAGCACCTTCGGTTGAAATAGCATTGCCCTAGCAATAGCCACAGCCTGACGTTGCCCCCCAGACATATTCTCGACAGCTAATCGAGTAGAAGAAATATCAATGCCCAACCGATTAAGCTGTTCTCTGGATTTAGCATGAAGGACCTTTTGATCAATAATTCCACCCACAAACTTAGTAGGTTCTCTTCCTAAAAACATGTTATTTGCGACAGACAATGTATCACATAATGATAAATCCTGAAAAACCGTCTCGATATGCAAGTTTTTTGCTGTTCTCGGACTGTCTACTTTAACTTTTTTTCCTTCATAATAAAATTCGCCCTCATCAGGGATGACCACACCGCTTAATACTTTCATCAGCGTAGACTTTCCTGCACCATTATCACCAACCAAACCGAGCACTTCGCCCGGTTTGATTTGTAAATCAACCCCACGTAAAGATTTAATATTTCCATAGGATTTTCTTATATTTTTCATTTCTAACTGAAATTCATTATTCACGATACCCACTCCTTCCTAGGTAGTCACTATTTATTCAAACATGGATCGAAACTCTTCGACATTTTCTGCAGTGACAATAGTCGCAGGTACATCAATCTGACCATCAACATCCTCTCCATTTATGAGTTTAAACGCTGACGAAACCGATTCCGCACCGTATTGGTCAGGGTGTTGTTGAATAACGGCTTCCACAAACCCTTCATCAATACCTTCTAAAACTTGGGCACTTAAATCCCAACCAAACAACTTAATATCGTGTTCCTTACCTTGTGATCTGACCGCGGAAACCGCGCCAATAAAGGCTGGTTCTCCTGTTACATAAACTGCATCTAAATCCGGGTTAGAAATAAATAAATTCTCTGCGGCTGACAACGCATTTTCTTGAACATTCTCACCATCTACTACACTAATGATGTCAGATCCGCCCGCTTCTACTGTATCTACAAAGCTATCTTGACGATTAATTTGGATGGGCGAGTTTAATGCGCTCACAATACCGATATCAGCCGCGCCATCCCAGTATTCATTAAAGTACTCAGCTAACCTAACACTTTCTTCACTATTATCAACGCCAATTTGAACATTTATCGACTCATGATCAATCACAGAATCGACAGAAATGAGGGGAATGCCTGCATCAGCTGCTTGCTCAACGACTGGCATAAGTGCACCAGGATCAATCGCATTAATAATAATGGCATCGACACCTTCACTTATAAAGTTTTCAATCGCATTATTTTGGTCAACCTGATTATTATTCGCATTATAAACATTCAGATTAGCACCCAATTCTTCAGCCATTGCCTCAGCACCTTTTACCATTTCGGTGAAAAATAGCGCTTCTTGATTAATGACCGTTAAAGCTATCGTAGGTTGATCTTGATCAATATCGTTGCCTTCGTCTCCTGCCCCATTCTCATCACATGCAACCACGAACACTAACGTAAATAATAGAAACAATACTAGTTTTCTCATCACTGAACCCCTCCGTTTTTTTGATTCGTTGCTACTTTCTTTTCTACTCGCTTTTTAAACCATTTAGTATCCGCATCCATAGTGGCGTATAGTACGCCCAATCCATAAAGGCTTCTGATCCCCAATGCGGGGCACAATCACTAGCAAAACAAGCGACTTTCCCCTTTTGGTATTTACCAATCACAAGAAACGGATCATCTTCAATCGTCACTAGCGTTTGGGCATCGCTTTTTGCAACAAACTTGTTATATCCCAAAAACATGGGCCAATCCTCAATCCCAGCTGTGATCGCATGCGTAACGGATGTTGATTTTGGATAAAGTCCTGCTGGCTCTTCCACTCGATCATCATGATCCATGAGCGTCACTGGAAGCACTTCAGCTAGTGGGCTATTTTTATAATTAGCTTTTGCCTCAATTCCAGTAAAGGAAAGGTAACCACCTATCATTAATAGACCACCTCCTTGCTTTACATAATCCCGTATTAATGTTAATGGGTTTGATCTTGTTTTCATGTTATAAAACGTTTCATTTGGCAATAAAAAGGTATTACTGCCAATATCGCTAATGATAATCACTTGATAGTTTTGTAGCTCTTCTAGCGTTTTGGGAAAGCGAACTTGAACCTGGTGCGCTGGCATGTAATCAAGATCTACACCTTCTCCCTTTAATGAGTCGAGTAAAAATGTTGCACCCTCTTCATATTTTGTACTTGTAAAGCTATCAAATCCTTTTTGATGAATCATATGAATGACCCATGATTCGCCAATAAACAATACCTTCATGTTGTCAGCTCCTATCATCTATCTATTTAACAACCTAACCTTAATTAAAAACGACTTAACGCAGCGTGGATTCATTTTGAACCAGCATTAAATCTAATTCATATTTGTTGACACCACCCTTGGGATTCGCTATTTTTTCTAATAGTTCTTCAACTGCTAAGTTTCCCATTTTAAATATAGGCTGTTTTATTGTCGTAATGGTCGGAACCATGTAGTCGACCATATTTATTCCGTCAAACCCAATGATTGCTAGATCGTCTGGTACTCGCTTATTCCATTCATAGGCAGCCTTTAAGGCACCGACTGCTGATAAATCATTTGCTGCAAAAACACCGTCAATTTCAGGGTGCTTGATTAATAGTTCTTTCATCCCTTGATAGCCACCTTTTACGGTGAATTCTCCTGGCGCTATCCAGCTTTGATCAAACCAATCATAAGCCTTCACTACTTTTCGATATCCCCAATACCTTTGTGTTGCCGTAACTTCCTTGTCTGGGCCACGCAGATGTCCAATCTTGTTGCATCCTACCTCAATGAGGTGCTCCACTGCCATTTGCCCGCCTAATTTGTTTTTGACTGAAACATAGCTGAAGTCATTTTCAAAATTCGATCGATCAATGGTTACCACTGGGATATTTATAGACTTCAATGTCATCAGGTCATCATCTCTAAGCATATGTGAGTCAATAATAACGCCATCAACTAAATGGGTTTTTAACGAATGAATATAGTTTTCAAGCTTGTCTCTGTTGTCATCCGTATTGCATAGATAGACCCGATAGCCTGCTTGATTGGCGGCATTTTCAATTGAACTGGCCAACTCAGGAAAGAAAGGGTTGTTTATTGCTGGAATAATTAGTGCGATCGTATTGGTGCTTTGTTTAGACAAATTTCGCGCTAATTGATTGGGTTTGTAATTCAATTCATCCATTACCTTGATGACAAGGTCAACGGTCTCTTGTTTGACGCGCTTCTTATTAATCACCCTTGATACCGTCGCTACCGAAACACCTGCTTTTTTAGACACATCTTTAATATTAACCATTATTACCTTCCCCCAAAACCGGTTACATCCCTTTAATATCAACCTTTTACTATAAAAAACAAAGATTTTTATGTAACTGGTTACTATAGTTGACATGTTAAATGATCATATAGTCAGTGTCATTAGCCTTGTAACATTTTCTTACCTTGTTTTTTAAATATTCTGACTTTTTATTATCTTTGCTTTCCTCAAAATTACTAGAGCACCATTGATAAAACGAACCTTCAATCAGCAGGATTTTCATGCTTCTCCCACTGATGGGGAGCTAAGATTTAGCGTCCGTTAGCTCCAACCTAAATAGCTGTGCTCTACATTCTAGTTTGATGCGCGCATTTTACGGGCGATTATCTGTAATAAAACGAACCTTCAATCAGTGGGAGTTTTCGTTCTTCTCCCACTGATTGTTAGTTGAGTGAATCAGGACATTAGCGTCCGTTATCCCCCGCCTAAATAGATTTGCTCTACTTTCTATTTTGAGGTGGGATTTTTACGGACGGTTATCTGTGATAAAAATAACCTCAACGGCCACCTTGAACAGATCAAGGAGCCATTGAGGCTTGAATCAAGTCATTATTAAGTTATGCCGGCATTAGTGCACCTCGGTATTAAAATTTAAGACTTCAGCTAAAGATGGCATCCCGGTCTGCGCACCTTCTTTAGTAACAGATATAGCAGCTGCTATATTGGCTTTTGGTATCGCTTCTGATAGCGGGATACCTTTTGATATAAATGCTGCTAAAGCGCCATTAAACGTATCTCCCGCACCGGTTGTATCCTTCACCTCTACAACCGAGGCGGGATAACATCTACCTTTATACTCAACACCTTCGCTTCCCTTGGTCACAATTAATTTATCATCTATCTCTAAGCAATCTGTATCTAACTTTAGTTCACGTGCCTCTAATGCATTCGGCGTGATATAAGTTAGATTGTTTAAGAGATTCGCAGACAATTTTTGATATGGGGCGGGATTTAGAATGACTGGGATCTTTTCTTTTACAGCAATATTCGTCACATATTCAACTGTCTCTATCGGTATTTCTAACTGCATTAAAATCACATCACTCGTTGTAATGGCCTCGATATTCTGATCAATAAGCTTTGGCGTCACATAAGTATTGGCACCAGGGGCTACAATTATTCGGTTATCGTGTTCTGAAAGTATAATATTAGCTACCCCTGTCGAACAACCCGCCTTCACTCGGACACCATCTAAATTGATGCCTTCACCTTGTAATCCGTTTAATAGGCTTGTTCCAAAAACATCATCACCTACAGCACCAATCAACTTAACAGCTGAACCAAGCCTCGCCGCCGCAACAGCTTGGTTAGCACCTTTACCACCTGGATAAGTTATAAACTCACCGCCAATCACCGTTTCTCCTTTAGCGGGTAACTGTTTGGTTGTAATTGTCATATCCATATTTATACTACCTATTATACAAACCGTCGTATCCTGTTTGGTCATTTCATATTCCTCACCTTCTCATGCGCTCTACATTGTTTTTTCAATTAGACGTTTTAATACATGAATGGAATGCACGCAATCATTTAAAGAAGACCACTCCTCAGGATTATGACTGATCCCTTTTTCACTTCTTGTAAATAGCATAGCCATTGGAAGATAGTTACCTAAGATCATAGCATCATGACCTGCACCGCTGTGCAATGGATAAGCTTGGCCTAAAATCTCTTCACTCGCTAATTGAGCCTGAGTTGCTAGGGCTTGATCCACTTGAACGGGCTCAACATTTAAGGCTTCTTCCATGTTGACTTGGATGCTAAGCTCTTGTGCCACTTGTTTGGCATGGTCCTTTACCGCTTCAATTAATAATCTTCTCGCATGCTGATCAATATCACGAATATCCACCGTTAAGCGTACTTCTCCTGGTATAATATTGGTTCCATTAGGCGACACATTGATTTTACCTACTGTCGCAACAGCAGTTGGACTGAATTGTGCTGGTAAGCTTGGCAATCCAGCAATAAACTGACTTGCAGCCAAGAGCGCGTCCTTCCGCCCTGTCATAGGCGTGTTACCAGCATGGTTCGCCTCACCCAAAAATACGATATCCAACCAGTATGGCCCAGCTATCCCAGTGACTACACCTACAGGCATATGACTATTTTCAAGCTTCTTTCCTTGTTCTATATGCACTTCTACATATGCCGCTATATCCGCTAAATCCCGCTTTGCACGAACAAGCTGCTCAGGATTTAATCCTACCCCTTCGACAACTTTCTTGAACGATTGACCATCCTGATCAGATAGTGCTAATTGCTTTTCTAGCTCTAATTCTCCAACCATCGCCTGACTACCTGTATAACCAGCATTAAAACGTGCACCTTCTTCGTCAGAGAAAACAACAACCTCATAGGTTTTACTAGGTTGATAGCCTACTGCCCGCCAAGCTTCTACTACCTCTAGGGCAGCAATAACACCAAGCGGTCCATCAAAATGGCCACCATTGGGAACACTATCTACATGCGAACCTGCCAAAATAACTGGGGTAGCAGCTTCGCCATGATACCGACCAAAAACATTACCTGCATCGTCTTGATAAACCGTTAAATCAGCTTGTCGCATCCAGCTTTTAACGACTTCCTTCGCTTCACGTTCCTCAGCGGAGTAGCCTAATCGATAGCTACCTCCATGCTCGGTTAAACCTATTTTAGTTAGCTCTGCTAAGCGCATAGCAACCCTTTTCCCGCTAATCCCATCATAATCAAGAGCATGTGAATAATCATTAACGAGGCGGTTATAAAATTGCTCAGAAAACGTTGCTTTATTCATCTTTTCCCTCTCCCTTATCGAATGATTTAACATCTATCTATCATTTTGGCATGGTGCTGAGTAATTTTTATTTAGTATACAGAAAAAAATAAAACAAAGCGAATCATAAAACGAACCTTCAATCCATAGCAATTTAGGAAATCAGGAATTTAGCGCCAGTCTAATAGATCATTTCTTCCCTCCATTTTTCAGGGTGTTTTACGGACAGCCATTCATAATAAATAGACTTTTCTGACGTTTAATCTTGTGCTTAGTTTGGATTTCTTCACATACCTTGTATAGCTTGTGAACATTTTAGGAAACCATAGATTTGTACCCGCTAGATTTGCTTATACTTAGCAGGTGAAAATTTTAACAGCGACGATTGCTAACATACAAAAACCCGAAATTAGGTAGCAAGTGACCACCTAATATCGGGTTTTTCATCATTTCATATCATATTCAATCCGTGGACGTTACTGTTCTTCTTCCACTGACTTGGTAGCTGAGTGGATCGGGAAATTAGCGTTCGTTATCCCAGCTAAACAGAATTGTTCTACACCCTGTTTTGAAGGGCGTGTTTTACGGACGGTTATCTATGCTCAAATTGCCGTTACACTATTTCTTTCAACCAATGCTGTATCGACTTGCACTTGTACTGTATCATCGGTATTGTCTGTTTCAATATTATCGATTAAAAGCTTTAACGCCTGTTTTGTGATCATATCCTTCTTAACATGGATCGTCGTAAGCTCTGGAAGGATAATATTACTTTCTATTATATTATCAAATCCGATAATAGAAATGTCGTCTGGTATTCGTAACTTAAGGGCATGTAGTGATTTGATCATACTAATCGCCATGTAATCATTTTCACAAAAAATCGCCGTCGGGAGCTGCTCACGGTCTTTTAACAAATTAATCACCGTTGCTTGTTGATTGATTTCCATCGCTGGTAAGCGAAAAATATCATCCACTTCTATCGATACCCCTTGTTCAGCCAGCGCATCAAAGAAGCCTTTCTTTCTTAACTCAAAGTTATCGATCCGGGGAACACCTTCTCCATAGCCGATGTGTCGATGACCCTTTTCCAATAAATACTTGCCCGCTTGATACCCCCCTAAGTAGTTATTAATCGATACAGCGTTAACCGGTAAATGGTTAACCCATGTATCAACAACAACAAGTTGAGGTTGAATCGCTTTTACTAACTTAACTTGTTCACTTGTCAGGTTCGTACCGAGCAACAATATCCCCGCTGAGGCATGCTCGGCTTCAAGCTGACTCAGCTCCTCTGTTATATTGTCTGCATCAATAGAGGAGATTAATAGAGAATATGCAGAGCTTTTAGTCCCTTCTGTTACATAGCTCATTAATTCACTAAAAAACGGCAGGTTCTGATAGTGTTCGGTGATAATCTCACTATTTTTACAAGCAACAAAACGAATCACCTTTTTATCGACAGTCGTTTTTTTCCGTGTCGTTCGAAGTGGTTTATAGTTATATTCTTCAACAACCTTCAATATATGTGAGCGCGTTGCTTCACTTACGCCAGGCTTGCCATTTAACGCAAGCGATACGGCAGATTTAGAAACATTAGCTATTCTTGCAATATCTTCTATCTTCAATGCAAAAATCCCCATTCCGTTTAGTTTAGTTCTTATTTTAGTATATCATTTTACAATTATAAACGCAAAACAATGTTTGTTTAGTTGTTCAACCCATTAAAACGCCTAATGAAATTAAGAAAAAACCAGGTATTTTTTTTGAAAACGACGGTTGACTTAATTTTAGTTTAGTGTTAATTTTAACTAAAGAAAACACTTACTTTATCAAAAATAATACTAAACTAGTTTATTTAGTTTAGTGGTTGTGTTTTCTAAACTAAATAATTAAGGAGGTAGATTTGATGGCGCTAGATCGTGTGAAACTAGGCTTTGCACCAACGCGACGAAATCTTTTCAGTGCACCAGATGCTATAAAATATGCCAACCTAACACGTGATAAACTTCATGCACTAGACGTCGAGTTTGTCGATATTACTGAGATCAATGAGGATGGCTTACTTTATGATGATGAAGGAGTCGAAAGCATTGCTGAAAAATTTACTGCTGAAAAAGTAGATGGTTTGTTTTTACCTCATTGTAATTTTGGTACCGAATATGCCTGTGCTCGATTAGCTAAAAGACTAAATGTACCGGTTTTATTATGGGGGCCTCGTGATGAGCGTCCAGAAGATGATGGAAGTCGTTTGCGCGATTCGCAATGTGGCTTGTTTGCAACAGGTAAAGTTTTAAGAAGATTTCAGGTGCCGTTTACCTATATGAAAAATTGTCGTTTAGATGATCCTGAATTTGAGCGTGGGGTTAATGACTTTTTAAAAGTATGTAACGTGGTCAAAGTGTTTAAGTCGATGCGCATCTTACAGATTGGCCCACGCCCATTCGATTTCTGGTCGATTATGTGCAATGAAGGTGAATTGCTAGAGAAATTCAATATTCAACTTTCACCCATACCGTTAGGGGAACTCTATAAAGAAATGAATCATGTGCAAACGATGGAAACAGCAAAGGTTCAAAGCGTTATCGACTTTTGCCATACCCATACCCATGTAGAAATTAGTGAACAAGCCCTTAAAAAGATCGCTACACTAAAAGTGGCTTTGAAAAACTTGGGCGAAAAATATCAATGCTCCGCTGGTGTTATCCAATGCTGGACAGACTTTCAGGATGAGCTTGGCATTACACCTTATGCGGTTGAGGCGATCCTGCAAGATGAAGGTTTCCCTGTTCTTTGTGAGACGGATATTCATGGCGCGATTACGACACTAATGACCGATGCGGCAACAAGAAACGAATACAGATCGATGTTCGCGGACTATACCGTTCGCCATCCGGATAATGAAAATGGCGAACTTTTACAACATTTAGGTGTTTTTCCACTATCGACAGCAGAACAAAAACCAACGTTAATTCCGTCACACTTTGTTTTTGACTTTCCTGGTTCAGTCGGTATGGAAGCCAAAAAAGGCGAGATGACACTTTGTCGTTTCGACGGTGACAATGGCGAATACTCCTTACTCATAGGGAATGCCAAAGGAATTGACGGTCCGTACAATCAAGGGAGCTATGTTTGGATTGAAGTTGAAAACTTAAATCGTCTTGAAAGCAAGCTTGTATATGGGCCT
Organism: Amphibacillus jilinensis Y1; assembly: GCF_000306965.1. Lineage (GTDB taxonomy): Bacteria > Bacillota > Bacilli > Bacillales > Amphibacillaceae > Amphibacillus_C > Amphibacillus_C jilinensis. The sequence goes on from NZ_JH976434.1 coordinate 1,259,372, forward strand.
TATATTCACCATTGTTCAGCTATCCATAGTAATGTTGTACCTGTTTTGTATGAAGCATGTAAGTACCTTGGCATTACGCCAGATTTCTTTGATCCAATCGAAGAGGATGTTAAAGCTTATTTGCGTGGCGACTAAACAACCAAAGGGGGCAATCAGATTGGTAAATTTACAAAAGAAAGCACTAGAGATTAGAAAAGATGTTCTTGAGATGATTTTCCATGCCAAAACCGGCCATACCGGATCGGACTTATCTTGCACCGATATCCTTGTTACACTTTATTACGATGTAATGAATATCGATGCAAATCAACCCGATGATCCAAACCGCGATCGTTATATTCAAAGCAAGGGTCATGCTGCTGAAGTTTATTGGGCTGTCTTAGCTGACAAAGGTTTTTTGGAAAAAGAGGAGTTAAAAACTTTTTCTGCTTATGGTTCAAGACTGATCGGCCACCCAAACAACAAAGTGGCAGGGGTCGAAATGAATACAGGCTCACTCGGTCATGGTTTACCGATTGCCACAGGCATGGCATTAGCAGCTAAAAAAAATCAAAAACACTATCGTACTTTTACTTTATTAGGAGATGGCGAGCTAGCTGAAGGGTCCGTCTGGGAAGGGGCAATGGCAGCCGCCCATTATCAATTGGATCAATTGACGGCAATTATCGACCGCAACGGCCTTCAAATATCTGGAGCAAGTGAAGATGTGATGAGGGTGGAGCCCTTAGCTGATAAGTGGCGGGCATTTGGTTGGCATGTCCTTGAAGTCGATGGAAATGATATTAGCGCTTTATCAGAAGCACTTCACCAACAACCTGTCACAGGTAAACCTACTTGCATTATTGCACACACCGTAAAAGGAAAGGGGATTAGCCTAGCAGAAAACCAAGCCGGCTGGCATCATCGTGTCCCTAATCAGGTTGAGTTTGATCAAGCAATTGCCGAGCTCGAGGCACAATTGGAGGTGTTAGATCATGAATAAGATTGCTAATCGCCAAATCATGTGTGAAACATTGCTCGAGCAAGCAAAAAAAAATAACGATCTGCTTGTGCTCACGAGTGATTCAAGAGGGTCAGCATCATTGCTTCCGTTTGCAGAACAGCTTCCAACACAGCTAATTGAAACCGGCATTGCTGAACAAAATATTGTCGGGATGGCAGCTGGCTTAGCTCATAGTGGAAAACGTCCCTTTGTCGCCTCACCCGCTTGCTTTTTGAGCATGCGGAGTATCGAGCAAATCAAAGTTGATGTCGCCTATTCAAATACCAACGTCAAGTTAATTGGGATTAGTGGCGGGGTAAGCTATGGGGCATTAGGGATGAGCCACCACTCTTTACAAGATATTGCGGTCACGCGCGCCATTCCTAATTTAGAAGTTATCATCCCAGCTGATCGCTTCGAAACAAAGGCTGTTTTTAACTACTTAGCCGAATCGGATAAACCAGCTTATGTTCGTTTAGGGCGCAATCCAGTTGAAGATTGCTACAGTGAAGAGTTAACGAGCTTTGAGGTAGGTAAGGCGGTAACAATGCAAGACGGGCGTGATTTGACGCTAATCGCTACCGGCGAAACAGTTCGTGTCGCACTCGATGCAGCATTAGCACTTGAGCAGCAAGGTTTATCTGTTCGCGTATTAAATATCCATACAATTAAACCATTGGATCAACAAGCGATCATTAAAGCAGCTCAAGAAACAAAGCTTGTCATGACTTTAGAGGAGCATAGCATTTACAGTGGACTAGGTGCAGCCGTAGCAGAAGTCATTAGTGCTATCCCTCAAAGTGCACCTGTCAAAATTCTTGGTATTGCTGACGAACCTGCGATAACCGGAAAAACAAAAGAGATCTTTGAACACTATGGTCTGTCAGTAGAAAACATTAAACAAATCGTAACAGATTACTTCAGAAAAAACGGGTAAAACCAATGAAAACATATACAATCATTATCGACCAAAGTACTGCCGGAACCAAGCTACTTTTGATGAATCAACAAGCCAACATCGTCGACAAGTTATTCAAGAAACACCAACAGCATTATCCAAACCAAGGCTGGGTCGAACATAACCCCGAAGAAATTATTGAAAACATTTATCAGCTTTTCGATGCCATGTTAATTAAACACCACTTAACGCCTAAAGCCATTAAAAGCATAGGCATAACGAATCAGCGAGAAACAGTGGTTGTTTGGGATAAAGTGACAGGACAGTCACTTTACCCAGCTCTTGTTTGGCAATGCAACCGAACAACAGAAAGGTGTCTATCATTAATTGATAACGGTTACGAAGCGCTCATTAAAGACAAAACAGGCTTAAAAGTGAACCCTTACTTTTCTGCAACTAAATTAGAATGGATCATCACAAAAGGTGGGGTTAAACCAAATGCAAACACATTAGCCGGTACAATTGATAGTTGGATTGTTTGGCATTTAACCAATGGCAACGTTCATGCCACTGATATAAGCAATGCTTCACGTACCATGCTGTTTAATATCAATACACGCGTTTGGGATAAACAGCTATTGACACTTTTCCAGATCCCAAATCACATCCTGCCAGTGGTCAAGGATTCACACGATGATTATGGCGATTATCGAGGCATTCCGATTAAAAGTGTTGTTGGTGATTCCCAAGCTGCACTCTATGGCCACGATTGTCAAAAGATCGGTACCGTAAAAGCGACATTCGGCACGGGCTGCTCCGTACTTATGCAAGTCGGACAAACGCCACCGCCTGCTAATGATGCGTTAATGACATCGGTCGGCTGGAAAATCGGCGACGATATCAGCTACACACTTGAAGGGACGATCCGCTCAAGCGGGGATACATTAAATTGGCTAAAAGATAGTCTGCAGCTGTTTTCTGATTATCAAGAAGCAACAGATGCAGCTTTTGCCATACCCGATAACGAAGGCGTCTATTTAGTACCCGCCTTTCTCGGACTTGGCTCACCTTATTGGGACACCGAAGCGCGAGCAGTTATTTCTGGATTAACTAGAAACGCATCAAGAAGCCATGTCCTACGCGCAGGTTTTGAAAGTATTGCCTATCAAGTAAAGGACATTATCGATACGCTCGCAAAAATAGAAAACATCTCTACATTAAAAGTCGATGGTGGGGTATCTAAAAATCCGCAGGTGATGCAGTTTTTAGCCGATATATTAAATATATCTGTAGTCACTACAGATATCGAGGAACTCTCAGCTTTAGGTGCAGCTCGATTAACAGGGGATATCCAAGACTTTAAGTGGACGATGAGAGAGCACTATACCCCTTCCTTAACCAAGGCAAAGCGGGTAGCTTTGTATCACGGATGGCAGGAAGCGGTGAAAAAGGTGCTGACATAGCCGACTCATATTAGAGGTATAACTATAAAAGCAGACGATGGAGGGATTACAATGGATTTTCAAGAAATTATCATTGGCTTGATTGTTAATGCGGGTAATGCAAAAAGCAAAGCAATGGAAGCGATTAAATGTGCAAAGACAGGCCATTTTAATAAAGCTGAAACATTCTTAATAGAGGCCGAACAACAAATGTCAGAGGCACACAAAGTACAAACGTCACTGATTCAAGGTGAAGCACGCGGGGAAAGTTATCAAGTCTCTTTATTGATGGTTCATGCACAAGATCATTTAATGACCTCACTAACCATACAAGATTTAGCTCGTGAATTCGTTGATCTTTACAAAAAAACAGACACACGAAAGGTGGAATGTTAAATGAAGCAGATAACCCTAGTCTGCGCTGCGGGTATGTCAACATCTATGTTAGTAGAAAAGATGAAACAAGCAGCAAAAGATAAAAAGATTGAAATTGAAATCAGGGCGACAGCTAATAGGGATTTTAAAGGATACGCTGACCAAACAGACATTCTTTTACTTGGCCCTCAAGTCAGCTATATGCTTGATGAATTAAAGACAAAATATGAACCAAAAGGAATTAAAGTTGATGTGATTAATACGATGGATTATGGCATGATGAATGGAGAAAAAGTACTTTTAGAAGCTATTAATGCTTAGTTTTAAGACCTAGATCTATGAGGTTTGCAAATTAGAATATGTTCACTTTTGATGTCAATACATTTAAATGGAGGGTTAAAAAATGTCTTTAAATAATTGGACAAGTACATTACAAAAGTATGCAGGAAAGCTACAGGCAAATAGATATTTGAGCTCTATCTCAAATGGTTTAATGTCATCCTTGCCTTTCTTAATCATCGGTGCATTTGCTACACTTTTTTCATCAATCGCTTGGGAGCCCTATCAAAATTTTATTGAACCCGTCAAAGGCTTATTAGGGATATTATCAACTTTCACAACAAATATGATTGCGCTCTATGCTGTATTCCTAATTGGCTATAGGCTCGCAGAAAGTTTCGAGAAAGACCCTGTCATTCCTGGATTAATATCTTTAGCTTCATTTTTAATTTTGACTCCTATAGAAAATTTTGATGGCGTAAATGCACTTCCACTGCAATGGTTAGGAGCACAAGGGCTATTTGTAGCAATCTTTGTTGGTCTACTGGCAAGTCGACTATATGTATGGGTTGTCGATCGCAATTGGACCATTAAGATGCCTGATGGAGTACCTCCAACCGTAGCTAAAACATTCGTCGGCTTAATACCAGCCATTATAGTCGTGGTTATTGCATTAATTACCACCGGACTATTTCAATTAACAGACTTTGAAACTGTCCACTCTTTTATTTATTCTTATTTACAAATACCATTACAAGGATTAGGTGGTTCATTAGGCGGGTTAATTGTTGCATTAACTGTCATGCAACTGTTATGGTTGTTTGGTATTCACGGTGCAATCGTGGTGATGGCAGTTATGCAACCGATATGGATTAGTTTAGATCTACAAAATTTAGAAGCATATGAGGCTGGCGCTGAACTCCCTAACATTGTTGGGATGGGCTTCTGGTCATACTCTGCCAATTTTGCTCCAATGCTTGGATTAATCCTTCTGCTCGCTTTTCGAGCAAAGACAAAACAATATCGGAAAATTGGAAAGTTAGGCTTACCAGGTGCATTTTTCGGCATTCATGAACCCATTGTTTTTGGTATTCCAATGGTTCTCAACCCGATCTTGGCTATTCCATACATTTTTACACCGGTAATCTGTGCAATCATTGCCTATTTCTTAACCACTACTGGGATATTACCACCTCCAAATGGCGTATATCCTGCATTCGGTACACCTATCTTTGCGAGTGGTTTGATTTTAGGAAGTATAAGAATTGCTTTGTTCCAACTAATCCTTATACCAATATGTGCGTTAATTTATTATCCATTCTTTAAAATTTTAGACAAACAAGGGTTGAAAAATGAACAAGCTCAAGAACAAGAAAATATGAGCGTTAGTTAAAACATTACCTTGCAAAACCACTTCAGGAAAAATAGATGATCCTTCTATTTTTCCTGATATATTTACGGAGGGATAACATTGCGTGAATTAAAAATTAATGATAATAAAAAACATTTGCAAACAAGCGAAGGCGAGAGCTTTTTCTATTTAGCTGATACCGTCTGGAGTGCTTTCACGAATATAAACTTAACAGATTGGGCCTATTATCTAGATACACGAGCAAAGCAAGGCTTCAACGTTTTACAAATCAATATTTTACCTCAATGGGATCGTAGTCACGGACACGCTCACCTCCATCCTTTTGAGCAAACTGACCAAGGGTATAATTTTCACCAGCTTAATGAGGCGTACTTCGAACATGCTGAAACAATGGTGAAAATGGCAGTAGAGAAGGGATTTACACCAGCTTTGGTGCTGTTATGGTGTAATTATGTACCAAATACATGGGCGTCTCAACTGATCGATACTATGATAATGCCGAAAGCAGCAATCCTTCCATATGTTGAAACAGTTGATAAGTATTTTTCTAAATATAATCCTATTTATTTTGTTAGTGGAGATACCGATTTTGAAACAGAAGAAACCATTGACTATTACCTAATCGCACTAAATAAAATCAAAGAGCTTGCACCACACTGTCTGGCTACCCTCCATATTAAAGGGCGGTTAGCTTCATTACCTGAACAACTACAACAGCATCATCATTTGGATTTCTACCTTTATCAATCTGGTCATAACGCATCTTATCAGGAAACAGCCTACACCGTAGCCGAAGCATTTGCTCAAAAAACGCCACAGCGACCTGTGATTAATTCAGAACCCTGTTATGAAATGATGGGTTACAGCAGACAAATTTACGGGCGATTTACCCGCTTTGATGTTAGAAAGGCAGCTTGGCAAAGCATTCTATCTGGTGCTAGCGCCGGAATTACCTATGGCGCACATGGGATATGGAGTTGGCACGATATAGATAGTAGATATGGTACATCACTAGGCGAAGGCTTTGTCACTCCATATCCATGGCGGACCGCTTTAGCATTTAATGGGGCTTGGGATTATAGCTTTATAAAGCGCTTTATCAGTGAGCGTGCTTTGTTTTCACTTGAACCCCAGGACATTATTTTAAATAAAACAAATGAGATTCGTGCCGCTAAACAAGGAACAACACTACTTATTTATGTACCGTATAATATAAATATTGAACTAACAGGCAAATGGGGAAATAAGCTGGCTAACGTTACAGAATTAGAAACTGGACATAGAGCCGATATACCTCTTAAACATTCAGATGGTACGACACAAATCCCAATGCATTATTTCACCGGTGATTGCCTTTATCTAATTGAATCTTAATCGGTTCCACATTTAAATCCCCTTTGTTTTAGGCCGACCAATAACAAGGGGGATTTTTTCATCCTACTAGCACACCTAACTTCTTTCCCTTTTTCTTTATTATTGAAAAACGCTTCAACTCCCTCACTTCTATTACTTCTACAAAATTTGTCGTAAAAAACTTTAAATATTTTACAAATAAGGGTTGTATTTTTTTGGATTTTATGGTCTTTATAATAGTAAGGAGGTGAATAAATTGAACGTACCTAATAAATGGAGTAGCAGTAGAGATGTCCAAGCTTTCAAGCATAGCAGCAGGTTTTTCTTTAACAATGTGATCATTAAAAATTTCCTGCAGTCTGACTATCACCGCTATCTGTTTGATAAAGTAGCAAGGGAACCATCGAAAGCAAACAGGGATGCACTTAATCATTGCTTCAAAGATTTTTATACTCAAATAAGGTTTATTAGTTATGTATCGAAAGTGATCCATTGGAAGGCCATACAATTTGCAAGAGATCGAACATTAGAAAAAACACATTACAAGTTATTGCTCGATACCCCGATAAATAATGAAGACAACAGCATCACATGGAAAGATCAGCTTAGAGATGAATCGGTAGCTAGTATTGAGCAACAAGTGATTAATGCCAGTCATCACTTCGACGATCAGATCCTAAACCCTATGTTATTTCATGGCTGGCAGCAGCTCACCTTAAGACAACAGATGATTTTAGAATACCTGTATATCGCAAAAATGAAAGATAAAGAAATTGCCAAGCTATTCGGTATATCCCAGCAAGCAGTATCAAAGTCAAAAATAAAAGCGTTAGCAAAATTAAAATCTTATTGTCAGGAGGTGTCATAGTGGAAGAAGCCCCTTTGTTTCTACAAGTCATTAGCAACTTTGGCTTTCCCATTGCGATAACGATTTTTTTGTTACTTCGATTTGAAAAAAGGATTGAACAGTTGGAGACGTCATTTAAAGATTTAACAAACACGCTCACAAAAAAATAATGCTTGAAAAAGGAGGTTAATCAGCGGTGGATGAGTTAATTGATTTAATTAAACAATTGAACAGCAAGGAAGATGATGGTATTGCTATCAATAAACTCATTAAACAGTTTGAACCTAAAATAAGAAGAAGTTTACATGAAATAGACGCTCTTGATAGAGAAGATCTTGCTCAAGAAATTAAACTGACACTTATTGAATTCATTTACAAATTCAATGCAGAAGATGTCCCAAACTTCGAACAATTTATTATTGATATTAACGAGCGTCAATGCAAACAGCTTCATTTTTAATCACGATATATAGAAAGGATTGTCGACCATTAAATCTATTGATTTTCTTCTTACAATCTAACCTGGCCTAAGTAAGTGATTTGATTACTTAGGTCAGCTGTTATGTCCTGTTTTTTTACTTCTGTCCTAAATACTCCTCAAATCATTCGTTCATTTATCTTTAAAAAATGATCTGCTAGATTCTTTAACATGAGTCGATGCTGTATACCTAGGTCATAAGTCTACTTCCGGCAGTTTATTTATTTCATTGATACGTTCTTACAGCGTTATAAAGCAGTTACACAGCCCTATTCCCATATTAAACAAAAATTTTAAATAATTTGAATTTTATTTCTATTTTCCTATTGTTTTTATGTAAAAAAATAGTATACTAATAGTGTAGTAAAAATTTCCAAAATTAAAAGGAGGATTTGATGAAACATTTGAAGTGGCTTGTTAGTTTAGTTGTTCTGTCGCTATTGGTTTTTCCTATTGATTCGGTGATGGCTGAAAAAACACTTGAACCTGATCAGCTTTATGAAGCCTTTGAGTTACCAGAACTTGATCCAGATAGGGTCAAAGAGATTGAAGTTTTTCTCGAAGAAGAGGGTATCCCTGAAGGGGAAGCTAACCCGACATCTCGTGCATTATCTACCAACAGCTCTCATCCCTTTTCCTCAATCAGTTTGCAAGGTGAAGTGATTGCCTACGATTCTTTTCAATCATCTATTGAAACCACAGAAACATCAAGTAGTATCCTTACAGATGACATATCCGTACTAAACGATAACAGAATTCAAGTCAGCAACACGACAGTTAACCCTTATAACGCAACAGCTAGAATTGAAATATTAAATCATAGCGGTGGTGGATCGACTTGCTCGGGCTCATTTATTACACCAAATCATGTATTAACCGCAGCCCATTGCGTGTACGATGCTTACAACAACCGTTTCCACCGTGGTTTTACGGTACGACCTGGTGAAAATGCTGGGAATCTACCTTATGGAACCTATGCAGTAACCAATGCTTGGGTAACAAACGGGTGGGCCTCAACAACACCACCATCTCCAGGATTAATCTATTTAACAGATGTTGTTCATGACTTTGCCGTATTACAGGTTCAAGGCCGACACTCACATACATTAAATGTAGCACGAGCACAAAACACCGGTGTCAATATCGAGGCGTTAGGTTATCCATTTGATCGCTCAACCATTGGGTCTGGTAATCAACGACTCTACTATTTATTCCGGTCACCAGGTAGAATTAATAGCTTTTCTAATGGTGCTATTGTCCATTCAAGTTATATAACAGGCGGACAAAGTGGCGGACCCATTCGAGTCGGTAACCAGACCGTTTCTGTTAACTCAACAGGAAGCTGGGGACCACAATTCACCAACTCGCATCTTGATTTGATCAATCAATGGACAAATTAATCTTGATATTATGAAGGTAGGAGGCAAGTCGCTTCCTACCTTTTTTAATATCTTCATAGGTATCAATCGATAAAAATTATTTAAATCAAATTAAAGGGTTTAGGGACGGTTATCTATGATAAAAACTTAGATCGTTTCAATCAACCGTTCTGCATCTTGCAAATACCCTTCTAATTCTTCACGTGATAAATAAGGTACACGCCCATAAAAGACATGGTCAATCAGTTCTACACTGTTTCCATTGAACAACCAATCTGATGTTACTGTACGAATTGCTCTACTTAATGGATTCTCTTTACCATCAATTACTTGTGGCTGACCCGTTGGTGTAAGAAACAATGCTCGCTTTCCTTTAAATCGGTCAAAGGCATCCTTATCCTCAAAGCTATACGCAAAGCCGTGCTGAAAGACACGATCAATATAGCCTTTCATAATAGCCGGCATGCCATTCCACCAGATTGGGAAAATATAAATATACAAATCACTTTCTAGCATCAATTGTTGCTCAATTTTCACATCTTCTGGAAATTGGGCATGATCTCGAACAAAATTGCCCGCCTCTATATGAATAGTATCTGAACCCTCTAAAATCGGATTAAAGTTCATTTTATATAAGTCTCTCACGTTGACGTGATAACCTTTCTTTTCAAGTGTTTTTGTCACCCTATCTAACAAAGCATGTGAAAAGCTACCTTGTCTAGGATGCGAAAAAATAATTAATGCTTTCACTTAATCAACTCCTCTCTACGCATTTATCCATTATTTTGTAAATCTAAATACTTAACGGTATCGAAAATGACTTGTGCACCCACTGCTAGATCGCCTTGATCAGCCCATTCTTTGTTCGTAAAAAGATCATCCCCACATCTGTTATTTGGGCAACCACCATCGCATCATGACCAGCACCACTGGGTAGTTCTACCGTTTCTAAGCTTTGCTTTGCAATGGCTGAAGCTATCGCATGATTAATCGTTGCAGATGTTTTCACGCCTTGTGACTGTTCGATTACTGTAAAATCAGCAGTAATGCCGCGCTTGGCTGCAACCCGCTTTAGATCCTGTCTTATTCGACCGACAAGCTTGGCCAATAAAGGGTCGGATAAATCACGCAAATCAACCGTGAATTCAACCTCACTCGGTATAACATTAATACCGCCTGGCTTAACTTTAATTTGCCGCACCGTTGCGACAGTAGCTTTTTCTGCCTATTGACCTCCATCCTGCCCCTCTCCCTATTTAGTATATTACGATCAACTTCTTAATGCTATCTTCACTAATAATGAAATTAGCATTGAGCACCATCCGCCGTAAGTATGATTGGTTATCGATCTTAAAACTGATCAAACAGTGAGTCAAATAGATGAGCTGAACTAGGGTTCTAGACTGTTTTTATTAACGCTGATCACACTTATGATTAACTTATTAAAGCTTAAAGGATGATAGAAATGAATCCATTATTTTCAATTTGGAGAAACAAACGTGCTAAACCATTAAAAGTAAGTCGTTATGGTCCTTATCAACATCAAACGATTGAACAACGCCTTAGTCATGAACGGTACCGTCAACAACAAATAACAATAACGCAAATTCGATAATGCGTTAAGTGCTTAAACCTTTACATTGTGTTGTATTAATATAAGATAATGTTATAGGTTTATTTCACAACTTTGATAGGAGGACGATTAAAATGACATACCAACAGGCACTAGACGCTTACATTGAAGCAACAAACAGCCATGATTTCAAACAAGTAAAGCAAATCTTAGCTGACGATGCTGTTTATTGGTTTACTGATCAAACATGTACAACACCTGATCAAATCCAAAATTATTTTGAAACCGCATGGACAATTATTCAAGAAGAAGTTTATCAAGCTCGTGATGTCAAATGGATTAGCACAGACGCAACGAGTGCAACCTGTTTATACACTTATTATTACGAAGGGTATATTGACGGGAGCTTTGTCTCAGGGAGCGGTCGGGCTACGAACGTGTTTGTTAAGAATAGCGAGAACGAGTGGAAACTTATTCACGAACATTTAAGTCCACAACCAGATAGCGTATAAAAACGTTTTTGCATCGATCCGATCACTAAACGGTTGATAACACCTCTGATTCTTATGCTTGAAACGTTCGGATCCACATTTTCATGAAATTCAAACGAAAGCAAGTCATGTATGATCTGGTATTAACACCATATTTTTAGGTCATGGAGGGGATTTACTAATGAACCAACTTTACCGATTGCAAAAGTACGATCTAACCAAGGCGAGCGAAGTACTCGTTAATGCATTTATGAATGACCCACTATTAAACGCTTTTAAAGATCAACCAAACTTTAAGGAAAAATATAAAGCTTTTTATACCGTACCTTTAACGTACGCCTTCAAATATGGCGAAGTATATGCGCCTACTAAACAGTTAGAAGGCATCATGGCATGGACAACGGGTGATGTTGCTGAAATGACCTTTGGGCGTATGCTTAGAAGTGGAGCCATGCTTCCTGCCTTCCGAATGGGAATGCAATCACAGAAAAATATTATGCCTTTTGTTAACCAATTGGCAAGCGATCGGGCTAAAAATATGGAAGGGAAAACGTTCTATTACTTAGCATTAATCGGTGTTGACCCAGCATATCAAGGACAAGGTTATGGAAAAACATTACTTAACAGCTTAATTGAAAAAAGTGAACGCGATCAAATACCCCTTTATTTAGAGACAGAAACAGAAAAAAATGTAGCAATCTACCAACATTTTGGCTTCAACGTACTGACAGAAACGCCATTACCTTCATTAGATATGAAAGCTTGGACATTGTTACGACAACCTTCTTGATTTTAGTATCACCTTGATCAAAACGTAAGCGTTTTTGTGATTTGGGCTTGCATTGGCTTGCAAACTTTTATATAATGCCTTTAATAAGAATTTTCGAAAAATATTGATTTTTACAAAACGCACCTTATATCAGTAGGCGGGGGCGTTTTTCTCCCATTTATTTCTATCTGAATGGATCAGGGCACTAGTGTCCATTATCTCTCACTGTCTAGAAGGTGTGTTGACTAAATTCATGTTCTCAACGCCCTTGTTGCTCTTTTAGGAGCAATGGGGGCGTTTTTATTTTCGGGAAAATTGCGGTAAGTTCTTTCGCTGATGCTTACCCTATTAATGCTGGTACCCAGTCAATGGGGCGGATCCGTAAAGCAATAAAAATGCATGATCCATTATTAAATAAACGGATCATGCGTTTTTTGTCTTATCTTTACTTTTGTTGATTTTAGCTAATCTTACTTATTTCGATTGTTCAAATAACCACGTTTTCATCTCTTGATCTTGTAAAGCTGGTACCCAAGAAAAATGGCCAATTGGTAAGATTGTTTCTTCCTCATATTCTGTATAGTTAAATGTTGTAGCATCATGTTGATCAGCTAATTCCGCCAGTTCTCTAATATTATCTGGTGTGACAACAAAATCATCTGCAGCATGGAACGCCCAAATAGGCATATCAAAATACGTATCCAAATGCTCCTGATCAACCGGTGCAATATTATCGTCATCTATCGCTTCAAAATGAGTGGTCCCCGCTATCGGAACGGCAGCTGCAAAGAAAGATGGATAATTTTCAATAAGTCGCCAAGTACCAATCGCCCCCTGAGATATACCGACAATATATATCCGATCTTGATCAATTGGATAATCCTCTACAGTTGCATCAACCAACTCTTTTACTGTACTGTTCCGAGGTTCATCTCCCCAAATAAAAAATTCTTCACCGTCTATCGGTGCTTGAGGTGCTAGGACATAAGCTGGATTTTGCGATTGTTGCTCAGGGCGAGCCCAGACCACCGCTCCCTCGTTACCTAATAGATTCACTTGATTGCCTGCTCCCCTTTCACCATTTCCATGTAAAAAGACAATAAGGGGATAGCTCGCTTCTTCTTCTAAGTCAGGCTCAAATAAGTAATAATCTAAATGCTGGTCAGTTGAAGACGTAAATTCATGATGTTGAAAATCCTCAACGACTGTTTGATACTGAGTTTCTATTTGTTGGCCTTCTTCAGGACCCGCTAATATGGTGTTACCATCTATTTCAACAGCTTCGTTAATTAAAGCGTAGTTAAGTTCTTGTCTAGTATTATACGCCGCTTCTTCATCATATATTAATGTCCCCGCTTCTTCATCGTCTGAATCAAGTTCAATAATAAGGTATTCTCCACTACTTGGCTGCTCAGACAAGCCAAGCTCATTATGGGTATAAACAGAAACGATCGTTCGTTCTAACTGACCTTCTTCAGTTTCTAATACAACTTGAAACGAATCATTGGCTAATTCAGTTTCGTTTATTTCTTCTCCAAGATCAATAGCAACACCATCAACTACTTCACCATAAGGTTGTACAGAGGTTAATAACGTTAACATATCACTAGTCAGTTCAATATTCATTTCTTGTTCATCACCTTCACCGTTATTCGCTTGACACCCGATTAGCAATAGAGTCGCACTGAATAAAATGACCATCAACCCTTGAATATTTTTAATCATAAACGAATTCTCCTTATCTTCTGTTGTGATTGGATAATGTTTGATTTGATTGGACGCGTTAAAACCGAGACTTCCAATTAATGAGAAAGAACGAAACGCCCACTGATTGGAAGTTTAGTGAATCCGGACATGAGCGTCCGTTAACTCCCGTGCACCTTAATAGATTATGTTTGCTTTCTATTTTGAGCCGGGTTTTTTACGGACAGTTATCTGTGATAAGTTTACACTAACGTGGTCATCCTATAATTGAATACAACGCCTAAAAACATTATTTAATTTGAATCAAATAATGTTAACTATCTACCCCCCTTCCTTTTTCATGACTTTCCCTTTTCATGCGCAACTCGGCGATTGCTGTTTTATCTTTATATAGAAATCTTATTGGTTAAGCGCTTTCATTTAAAGTTAATCCTTTTCCTGAAGTAGTGGAAAATAATTGTTTAGCTGTTTTTTAAACATAGAATGAACCTTCAATCAGTAGGCTGTTCGGACGTTTACCCGTGATAAAAGACATGCCAAGGCAACTCGAATTCGCTCACGTATTTAGTAAATGAATTAGCTTATCTTTCCCTTGATAACCGCCTTCCACCTCTTTATTGAACTTTCCTAACGTCAAAAAAGATTGAACAAATCGTTAATCAGCGTGTTCAATCTTTTATTCATATGCTCTATTTTATAGTCTTGTTAGCGATAAAGTACCCAATAACCTATATCCTCAAATCCTAATTTTTTATAGATTTTTCCTGCATCAGGATTATCATAAAATAAGCAAAGTTCCTTCCCCTCATTTATCAAATCGTTAATGGCTTTGGTCAAACATTGTGTCGCTAATCCACGTCCCATGTAGTGTTGATCTGTTGCTACTGCTACAATCATAGCCGAACAACTGTTTTCAGCAACAGTAGAAACCGTTGAGACCACCTTTCCTTCAGCCTCAATAAAATACCCTCGACCAACACCTTGCTCAATATCCCGCTTTTTCGTCTTAACATTTATCGATTCTCTTGAGTCTGCAAACTCTGGAATACTTTGCATGAAAGCTACCCATCTTTCTAAATCACCTTCTTGGAGGTGCTTTACCTCACTTAAATCAATATCACCAAGCTGACTCGTCGTCGTACACTTAGCATAATAAAGCAAACGTTGTTGACGATTCTCTAAGGCAAGATGAGGAATGACTTGGTTCGTTATCGCTTGTAAGCCTGATAAAATCGGCCTCTGTACAGCTTGATTGATAATATCTGCAAAGCCTTTTGCGTCAAATGTTGTTAAGCTAAACGGAATATAATTATCTTCATATCTTAATAGAACAGCTCGTAAATGCCCTTGATCATCAAAATCGCCCCAGACCTCTTGAAAACGTTGTTGATAACCAAAAGCCTCAATGTCACCAATTATAAATAGATTTTCTGCCGGCTTTTTCATTATCAAAGCTTGTACAGCTTGATTATCTGCTTCTGTTAATTTACGAATCATCTTTCTCCACTCCCTTTGTTATCTTATTTGTTCGTTTTATTGATACATCAGCCAGCGGCCGACATGTTGATAGCCTAATTTGTCATAGAGCTTTCCAGCAATCGGATTATCATAAAAGAGATAGAGTGACTTGCCTTCTGATAGAACATCACGCATTAATTGAGCGAGACAGATCGTTGCCAATCCTTGCCCTGTAAAATTAGGATGCGTACCGACTGCCGATATCATGGCAGAATGATCATTTTCTAAAGCTGTAGAAGCCGTCGCTACCATTTGATTATTTTGATTTATACAGTAACAACGCGAAAGACCTCGCTCAAGGTCACTTCGTTTTGCATCAATCCGAGCTGATGAACCTTGAAATTCAGGGATCTGATCAAGTAACCCAGCTAATCGCTCAACTTCTGATGGTGCTAATTTATTGATCTGATCGGTTTTATTAGACGTGGTCAAATCGGCCAATCTGGTGCATCTAGCAAAATAGAGATGATCAAATCTATTGGTCAAGCGCTTGAGATAAGGTGCAATTGGAGCAACTACCGATTCTAAGCCAAACAACATCGTACGATTTTGTTCAGCATTAATAATTTCTGCAAAACCTTTTGCATCATAAGCACCAACAGAAAATGGGATGAAGCGTGTGTGGGCACGCCACAAGACCGCTCGTAGCTTTCCATCCTGATCAAAGTCCCCCCACCCCAATTGATCACTATCCTGATAGCGATAGGCATCCAGACAACCGCGAATAAATAAATTTTCTATCGGTTTATGATTCAAAAGTAATTCGACTTGAACACCGTTAGCCTCAGTTAATTTTTTTATCATGTATGAAGCTCTCCTTAAATTTATCTTATTTAATAATGGCACTTCGACTTTATTTTTACAACGCTTTTTTTTAGAACAGGTGATTCAATAGGTGCATACCTAACAAACCTTAGAACTAATAACTGATAGTTAGGAGAAAGCCTGCCTTATATGCTAAAATAACTGTAATAGCAAAAGAATGGAGGTTAAAATATGAAAAATAAAAATTGGGAAGACATTTTCTTGTTTATCATAAGTATATTGCCATTAACATTAATATTGTATGGTGCTTTAGATATTTTTACGACTGGTAGCCAAGTTGGTCTTCGTTACATCTACATAGGTGTTATTGCTATGTTAATCTACATGCAATATTTAGAAAGAAAATTAAAAATCGGTCTTAAAGCTTCTATTTTACGTGTGTTGATTGGTATGGCTGTATTTGTGTTACTTGTCTTTTTAGTAAATTAATCATTTCCCGGGAAATGACCACAAATTTAGGAGGAGATCGTAATGGATAAAATTATTTTTGTTGAGACAGGCGTTGGGATTGATACACATGGACAAGATGTGACAAAGGCATCGATTCGAGCAGTAGAAAACGCGATTCATTATAATTCAATGCCCGGTATCAAAGATTACTTGCCAGACCAATCATTACATAACATGAAAGTTAACATTGTCTTAGCTGTTCCCGCTGACAAAGAGCAATTAGATGTGAATAAAGTCAAAAATGAAATTCCATACGGTGAAGTCACAATCGAGATTGTTGACGGAGGTTTGGCAACGACAAGTGGCATCGTATTAGAAGAGCAAGCGGATAAAAATGATCTCATGTATGTCGTAAATGCTGCTGTTCAAGTAGGCTATTAAGTAGAAAAAGAGGATAGTCATATAGCAGATTCCCCACAGAAAATTTCGCATATTTTCGTAGAAGTGCACAGAAATAAATCGCTCTAAATTTATTAGTTAACCCATAGATAAGAAAAGCTCACTTTCGCCACTCCTTTAGCGAATCGGTTAGCTTTTCTTATCCTTGGTATTTTAACCCTTTTGATTGAGATTTCACACTTAACATAAAAAATGTTGGTTAAACATCACTATTTTACTACAGCTAATACGTCTACATACGCCACCATGTTTAAAAATAACTACACCTGTTGATATCTTTTATTCTTTTAGCCATGATTACATGACATATTGTTCACTACTGTAATGGCAACAGCAACATGCTGCTTAGAACGTTTACATCCACTCCTTTCCTTTCGCTAACATAACTGAACCTTCAATCAATAAGGAATAACATCTAGTATAGCTTAAGTTATCCACATGGTTATGCACACATGATACGATTTATTAATTATTAACGCCTTTTCAACAAGATATTCACACCTTCTCCACAAAAATTTACGTTCACTTCATAACCTATTAATTTATATAGTATTAGAATATTTGTTCTCTACTATATATAGAAAGTTACACACAATGTTATGCACAACCTGTGCATAACATTGTGGTTTATACACAAAAAAGCAACGTATTTAGCTTAATTAAGCAAAATACGTTGCCATTCATGCTACTATTGTGTGGATAACTCTACTGTCGTTTTATTTCGCTCTCCATCTCGATAATAGGTAATCTCCATTTCCTGACCAGGTTGTTTTTCTTGATAAAGATGTTTTCGTAAATCAACAATCGTATAAATAGGATCCCCATCTAGTTCTGTAATTACATCATATGTTTCAAGTCCCGCTTCATCCGCTGGAGAAAATGGTTCAACACTTTGAATATAAATACCACCATCAACATCGTTAGGAAGCTCGAGACTTCTCCGCCATTCTGTTTGCGGTATATCCGTTAATGAATACGCCTCTACGCCAAGAAAGGCGCGCGTCATTTGTCCTGTTTCCTCTAACTCCTGCATCACCGGTATCGCCTCATCAATCGGAATAGCAAAGCCGATCCCTTCAACAGCTGACTCGGCAATCTTCATCGAATTAATGCCTATCAATTGCCCTGACATATTAATTAGCGCACCGCCACTATTTCCAGGATTGATCGCTGCATCTGTCTGAATAACTTCAGTTTGCCAATCGGCTCGACCATCACCACTAAAATCTTGTGGGATCGCACGCTGTGTTCCACTAATAATACCTTGCGTGACAGATCCAGATAAATCAAGACCTAAAGGATTTCCGATCGCAATCACGGGTTCACCGACTTTTGTTAATTCTGAATTACCAAATTCAATCACCACATCTACTTCGCTAGCGTCAATCTCTAATACCGCTAAATCAGTAAACATATCTGACCCTTTTAATTCTGCCATCAATCGTGTACCGTCTTCTAATATCACTTCGATTTGACTCGCACCCTCAATTACATGATGGTTGGTTACAATATAAGCACGGTCCCCTTCTTGTCGGTAAATAACACCAGAACCTGTCCCCCCATCATACGCCTCTTGCTCCCAGAAATTAAAACTTTGTGTTTGAATATTTTCCACACCTACAACGGCTGGAATAACATCTTCAACAATTGCGGTTACCTGTGTTGAAATATCAACGTTAACAGGCGTTAAACGATTAAGCATCTCTGCATGATTCGTTGTTTGGTCTGCCCCTTGATCAGAGGCTTCCTCTTGTTCAGGAATGACATAAAACTGATAAGGTAACCAATTTGTTTCAACTATTTTTGGTAAGGCAACAGCAAATAAAAACGCACCTAATGCTATACCAATCAATAAGTACAATAACCAATATGGGCGATTTTTACGGTAAAGCCCACGCCTTTTCTTTGAGGTGCCATCATCAAAATACACCATACGATCATCCCCTTTTTGCCACTGTAACTAGTTTACCACAATCGCTAAAAACTAAACGACTTGATAAAGCGGTGTAGGTGTAGTAGGGTCCGTATCATGAATCTCTAGTCTATCATGAATCGGAAAGCCCACTTCTTGCAAATGATTTTCTACTGACATGCGTGCTAATTCCTTAATATTATTATCCTTGCTTAAATGTGCCAAGTATATACGCTTCGTTTGATTGCCTATGATATCTTCTAACGCTACAGCACAGTCATCATTAGAGACATGACCGTAATCACCGAGAATCCGTCGTTTCACATTCCATGGATATCGCCCCATTTGTAACATCGAAACATCATGATTTGCTTCGAAAATGAGCGCATCGGCATGCTCTACGGTTTTTTTAATTCGCTCTGAAACATAGCCTAAGTCGGTCACTAAAGCCACTTTTTTGTCGTGATGATGAAACGTGAAAAACATTGGTTCTGCCGCATCATGAGAAACCCCAAAAGATTCAACGTCAAGGTCACCAAAACACTTGACTTGTTCCGTCTCAAAAGTGAATTTCTGATCTAATGATAACTTGCCTAGACTTCCTTCCATGGCTTTCCATGTCTTCTCATTGGCATAGATCGGTAAATTGTACTTACGCGCAATAATACCAAGCCCTTTAATATGATCGCTATGTTCATGCGTAACAAGAATTCGCGAGAGTTGTGTAGGGTCAATTTTCGCTTCATGAAAAAGTCGATCCAATTGCTTGCCGCTTAACCCTGCGTCTACTAAAATTTTTTCGTTTTCTGTGCCAATATAAAAAGCATTGCCTGTACTCCCTGAGGCAAGTACTGAAAAGCTTAATGTCATTCTGATTCCACCTCAGTTATATTATGATAAATCCCGATTAAAGACTGTTTAATTGTATTTAAAAGAGCCTCTGATTGCTCTTCTTCTTCTTCCTCATCTACCTCTAAGTTGTAATAAACCAAATTGTCTTCTTCCGCTTGATCAAGCAAGTCAATAAATTCAACCAGAACATCAGCATAAAATTCATTATTACGTGAATAATCATGACCTTCAATTGCATTAATAAACTGATGGTCATTTCCATTTACTTCAATATCCCAAGTTGGATTTAATAATTGCTCGCCATTAGGTAACGAAACAAGGTTATGGTAGCCTAAATTCACATTTGTAATTTCATCGCCAGTTTGTAAGGAATTCGTATGATGATAAAGTCGGTAAACTGCATCGTATTGTTGAATTAAGTTTTGTTCCTCATCATCTTCTTCGCCTTTAACTAAACGTGTTTGAACATATTGTGTCATATCACCATCACCATTTAATTGCACAAGTAATAGCGCATTCTCATTAAAAAAAACAGGGTGCTCAAAGTGTTGGAAGAACACTAAAACATTAGCAGATTCAATTTCACCCCAGTAACTATATGAACCCCCATTAAACACGTATTGACTAAATAATTCTAGGTATTCATTTTCTTCCTCAATATTAATCGAAACCGGCTCATCAAATCTCGAAAAGAGATAGTGATCATCAACCACTATTGACTGTTGATTCGGCAAATCCTCTAATGATCCCATGCCTTCTGTATTGTAATTAAAGCTATTGGCATAAAGTAAAGGCGCTGTATAACTTTCATCAGAAAGTATATTAAGCCCATTAATATTAAATTCTAATTCTTCCTCTCTTGATGTCTCCGGAATAAAAGAAAGATCTTCTTCTTGTCGATCTAACAGCTGACGAACAAGGAAAATATTTAAAACCAAGAAGCATATAATAAATAGTGTTTTAATTTGTCCCCACTGCACTATCATCGCCCCCTGTCATTTCTGCTGGTATATGTAGCGGTTGCCAGCCATTAACACCCTTAACATACCACGTCGGAACAAGTTCATATACTTGTCCCTGTCCATTTCGTTGTTCATTAACACGATAACCCAGCGTGACGTCATAAACGGAGCTCCCCCGATAATAGTCACTATCTAATATTTCTACCACCGCTTCCGTATCAGGCAAACGTCTGGATTCCCTTGCTACGCCTCGACGTTCAGCCAATGTCACAAGTGGATGGCTATACTGATAGGCCTCCTGATTATGCCATGCCACCGATATTTTAGCTACTTGTTCATCATAGAAGATCGGTACACCTTTATAAGACAAACTATACTCAACTAAGCTGGTTTCAGTATTTTTAGTTATATTAGATAAAAAGTAGTGAAACGGCTCTTCAAAGGTAAAGCCATTATGCGTATTGATAAATGTCTGAACCTGATCAAAAAGCTCATATTCAGTTAACTCATCAGTTGAATGCTTTTCTTCATTTGTTGGGTTTGTAAAAAATATTCGATCTGATTCAACCATCAACTCTCTCGTACCATCAATTAAACTAGTATGACCTTCAATCGTCATTCCACGCCGCACAATAGAAGGTTTACTAAATAAGAAATTAACGAAAGGCTCGTAATCCAACTCTGCGAAAGAAAACAATAGCACATCACGATCAATCGTATCTGGTAAGTAAATAGGTGTTCCTCTACTCCCTTCATACGTTGTAAAAGCTATAAAATCTTCTGTATCGAAGAAACTTTCTAAGTTATCTACCTCCGAGCTATAATTCTGCAAACTTGCACCAATCACTTCTTGATTCTCGTCATTACGAAAGATAATTTGATAACTCGCATCATCTTGGTCTAATATGATTTCAATCCGATTAAAGCGACCTTCAGGAATACGCGTATCTTGATCTAAAGAAAACAAATCGTAAATCATGTCACCTTGCATTTCTGTAGGAAAAATAATTTCTATCCGATTTTCTTGATTATCAAGCCATTCTTCATCAACCGGAAAAGCGGAAAAATTATACAAACCATAATCCAATATATTAGCATAGACAGCCTGCTCAACCTCCTGATCCTTAAAACCAATAGGGTCAAGCGATCGGTCATCATGTAAAATAATTCGGGTAGGTTGGAGGACATCTCGTCTACTTAGCCGTTCACCATCCTCAATTTGGGCATCAATTAAATCGTCTTCATCACGTGTCACTTCAAAATCCGGTTGATGATTCCAAAGGGCCAACGTTAACAGCAAACTAGAAGCAATTAATGACACAAGTAAAATAGACTTTAAATATTCAAGATTCATGCTCAACCCTCCCGTTTACGGCTAATCAAAGGTAAGGTGAAGTAGACTTTAGTCCCTTTGCCTTCTTTACTTTCTGCCCATATTTGACCTTGGTGATTCAAAATGATCTCTTTAGCAATTGCTAAGCCTAAACCCGTACCTCCAAGCTTTCTTGATCGTGCCGCATCTGCCCGATAAAACCGATCAAATACTTTATCGATCTTCTCCGGTGCAATACCCGGACCTTGATCAGCAATCATAATCTTTACGCGATTTCGTTCTTTGGTGATGCGAAAGCGAATACTGCCTTGTTGAGGCGAGTACTTTAAAGCATTCGACATAATATTATCAACAACTTGAATAATTTTATCTTTATCCATCCAGAGGAATAGACTATCTCGAGGAATTTGACGTTCAATTCTTACAGACTCGTCTTTGTTCATTTCAAAACGATCCAATACATGATGAAAAAACGGTACCACATTTACCCGCTCTTTTACCATTTCCTGCTCTTTATGATCCATTTTCGACAGCTGGAGTAGATCGTTAACAAGTCGAATCATTCGCTCGGTTTCATTTTGCGTTACCTCTAAAAACTGCGGTGCAATCTCCTCGTTTTGCCACGCACCATCACTAAGTGCTTCTAGATAACTCCGCATCGTTGTTAATGGTGTTCTCAATTCGTGCGAAACATTTGAAACGAATTCACGTCGCTCGCGTTCAACTTTTTCTTGTTCCGTCACATCACTTAGAACCGTAATTAGACCCGTAAACTGATCTCTCTCATCTTGTACCACTGTAAAATTTGCCTTTAATAAGAAAAATTGATTATCATCACTAAAATCAACTGTCAGTGAGCCAGAATCTTGCAATTCCATAAAATCAATCGAATGATCTTCAATCTGTAAAACACTAAAAATCAGTTGTCCACGCACTTGTTCAATAGACTGACCAATTAAAATCGCGGCCGGATCATTCATCATCGTAATGCTCCCCGCTTCATCTGTCGCAATAACACCATCTGACATATTTGCTAAAATTGAACTTAGTTTACGACGCTCCTCTTCAGTCGTATGATTAGCCACTTTAATTTTCTCATTCATTTCATTAAAGGTATCAGCAAGTTGACCAATTTCATCGGAACCATACACATTAACCTTTTGAGAAAAGTCACCTTCTGCCATAACTTGAGCTTGTTTTCGCATTTCTTTAATCGGCTTGGTGATTGAACGGGCTACTAGTATCCCTACTAAAGCGGATATGATGATCGCAACAAGGGTTCCATTTAAGAAAATATTATTAATTCTAGATAATTGCTGGTAAACTTCTTCCATCGATGCTTCTAAATAAATCGCACCCATGGGTTCATCCTCATTATTTGACATGGGATAAATCCGTACTAAGTGCCGCTCACCCGTACTTTGATTCCGTTGAATCGATCGCGAGGGCGTTCCCGATATAATAGCAGGCCTGACATTACTATCACCTGTCACCAATTTGCCAATATCGTCAGCCTGTGTATTGGTACCGATGATCCGAAATTGCCGGTCTACGATTTGAAGCTTAGAATACACCTCACTCTGACCATATAATGCCAGAATATTTGCAATGTCTTGTTCCAAAGTTGGGCCAGAACCGTCCTCAGGTCGATCTTGAAGGAATGCCTCTTTAATATTGTAACTGAGCACTTCTAAGCGCTCTTCAATACCTTCATCAAAATTTTCCTTTAAATCCGTTTCCAACCCTTGTGAAAAATAAGCGCCAATGACTTGAATTGCTAATAACAATAACAAGATCATAATTGCGGTAATTTTCCACTGTATCGATTGAAAGAAACTTACTTTTTTCATGTGATTACTCCTGTTCAGGATTACGTAAATAGTAGCCAACACCCCTGCGTGTAATAATCCATAATGGATTGCTTGGGCTGTCTTCAATTTTCTCTCGAAGTCGTCTTACTGTCACATCAACCGTTCTAACGTCACCATAATAATCATAACCCCAAACCGTCTCAAGTAAGTGCTCTCTTGTCATCACTTGACCTAAATGACGAGCTAAATAATGGAGAAGTTCGAACTCTCGATGGGTGAGCTCAACTTGTTTTCCTTCTTTCGTTACGGCATATGCATCTGGATGAATCACCAGTGAGCTAACTTGAATATCTTTGTTGGCGTTTGGTTGATCTAGTGGTTGCTGCTGACGCCTTAAATTAGCTTTAACACGAGCAATAACTTCACGATTACTAAATGGTTTCGTTACGTAGTCATCCGCACCCAATTCTAGACCAAGCACTTTATCTATTTCAGAATCTTTGGCTGTTATCATAATAATCGGCATATTATGTGTTTTTCTCACTTCACGACACACTTCATTACCATCACGTTTAGGCAACATAATATCTAAAAGCAGCAGATCTGGATTTTCCTGATGTGTACGTTCAATGGCTTCATCGCCATCATAGGCACAAACTACTTCATATCCTTCTTTTTCTAAATTAAATTTTAATATATCTGCAATTGGCTTTTCATCATCAACAACTAGTATTTTTTGACTCATTTTGTAGCCTCCCGATCATATATTATTCTGTAGCTATATTTTAACGTACTTTACCACAAATGTCTTTCTTTGTACAAGTTTAAACAAAAGCCTCTGCTATTATCTAGCAGAGGCTTAAACGATAGCTAATCTTTAATTAAGCACATGGTTTGGATTAATGGTCGTACCATTTTCTGAAACTTCAAAATGTAAATGGACACCTGTTGAACGGCCCGTTGTTCCCATGACACCAATTTTTGAACCCTTAGGGACAGTTTGTCCAACACTAACATCTACTTGCTCAAGATGAGCATATAATGTTTTGTAACCATTATTATGGTTAATCACGATATAATGGCCATACCCATTCGCGTCATAGCTAATTTTTTCAACAGTGCCATTATCGGTTGCTAAAATATCGCGATTAGATGGGCGCGCAATATCAATACCACTATGAAATGAACCCCAACGCGGGCCATACTGACTAGAGATATATCCGCCTACTGCCGGCCAAACAAAATCTCCAGTCCCTCTAGAGTCAATAACTTTCGTTCCTTCAACAATAATCTCATCGACAGCTTCTTTGACTATCTCTTCATTGATCGTCTCGCGTTCAGACACTTCTCCATTAACACGCTCTATTGCATAATGCACTTCTTTCTCACCATCTTGACCTTCTTGTTTGGTCTCTGATTCACCACGATAAAGTTCTTCAGATTCTTCAATCTCCGTTTGATAACTAATTGTTTCTTCAACAAGCTCTTCTTCATAGACAATCACATCAGCAAATGCTACATAATCGGTCACATTAAGTTCTTGTTCAAGTTGTAATAGACTATCTTCATCTAGCTCATCATTTAAATCTAGTAATGTTTCCGTTGTTAAATCATATGCAGCTGCGATAGAGGATAAGGTATCTCCTTCACTTACTTCATGAATTAGCTCTTCAAGTGTTCCTTTTTCTAATAGTTCAACACCATCTTCTACTGATAAAAGTTGATCTTTAGCTACGACCTCACCTGATAGACTTACCTCTTCAGATAAGCTAACATCCAGTACCTTCGTTTCACCCGTCTCAAGCTCAACTTCGTCTGTATCTTGTTCTTCTAATTGTTCTAATATATCTTCATCTACATATTTAGCTTTATAATCAAATAGCGTTTGCTCAACCATATCTTCATTAGCAAAATACCCAACGACTTGATCGCCAAGCGCTAACACTGTTGCTTTGACCTCAATCACTATGACTTCGTCTAAGCTTTCTAGTATTTGGTCATGATTCGTTTGATTATTAAACACACGTTCTGGGATAAACATAAGTTCTTGTTTTAAACCATATGTATAGCCATCATCTGCGTCTTGTTCAACCTGTTCAACGCGTTCATCTATATAATTTGTTACGATCGATTGATCATCAATAGTTCCAACATAATCATCATCTAAATAGATATGATAGATTGTCGGCAATGCTTGATCCTCTTGGGCATAGACAACTTGTGTTTGTGATGCACCAAAACCTATTAACATAAAAATCGCCAATATGATCATTATCGCCTTTAATAAATTAACTATTGATAGATTTAAACGCCTATCTCTATACATGGTATAATCCTCCCGAACCGATTGTCTCATCCTTTTTTTAACCTCTTGTAGATTACCATATTAAAAGATAGATTATAAACCCTTTTTATCATAATGTAATCAAACTGTATCATAGTTGGCATTTTTATCAATCTATTGTAATATTAGCCCCTCATTTGGCAACCCAGCAGCGATTTATCCTTATCAGAGCATAACAAAAAGACATCGTCGGTTTACGTTTGACCTAAACTGACAATGTCTTCTAAAGTCCGTAAAAACACTTTCCTCAAGGTAAATCTATACAGGGGACCTTATAGTCTGTATTCACCAACGAACAATAACAGGACGAAGAGCGAAAACGTCCACTGATGTTCGTTTGCAATATTAAAGAGAAGTCTAGTTACACCAAGCGATACACATTACGTATTTCATTCGTTTGGTTACGATCGGGACCCACTGAAAAAATCGACAATGGAATTTGTGTGAGCTGTGAAATGCGTTCCAAATAGTGTCGGGCATTAGCCGGTAATTCATCCAGGCTTTTGACACCTGTAATATCTTCTGTCCAACCTGGTAGTTCTTCATACACGGGTTCACACTCAGCTAGTACTTTTAAACTAGCAGGGAATTCTTTAATGACCTCACCTTGATAACGATAGGCTACGCATACCTTTAACGTTTCAATGCCTGTCAACACATCAATCGAATTTAAGGACAAATCTGTAATACCGCTCACACGTCTCGCATGAGTGACAACAACGCTATCAAACCAACCCACTCGACGTGGTCGACCTGTCGTTGTACCATATTCATTACCAACCTCACGAATTTGATCACCAATTTGATCATTTAATTCCGTTGGAAACGGGCCATCGCCTACCCGTGTAGTATAAGCTTTTGATACACCAACGACATGATTAATTTTTGATGGCCCAACACCTGAACCGATGGTCACCCCACCAGCAATTGGATTAGATGACGTAACAAACGGATACGTACCTTGATCAATATCAAGCATAACACCTTGGGCTCCTTCAAATAGCACACGTCGCCCTTGATCTAAGGCATCGTTCAGTACAACAGAAGTGTCAACTACATATTTCTTAATTTCTTGACCATATTGGTAGTATTCATCTAATATGTCATCAACTTTAAGCTCATCAACTTCATATACTTTTTTGAATAGTCGATTTTTTTCTGCTAAATTCTGTTCTAATTTTTCACGAAACACATCTTTATCTAACAAATCAGCAACTCGAATGCCGACGCGTGCAGCCTTATCCATATAAGCTGGACCAATCCCTTTTTTAGTTGTCCCAATTTTGTTAATGCCTTTCTCCTCTTCTTGCAGTAAATCTAATTTTAAATGATAAGGCAAAATAATATGCGCACGATTACTAATTTTTAAATTGTTTGTTTTTACTTGTTTATCTGCTAAATAGCCTAATTCTTCAACGAGTGCTTTAGGGTCAATAACCATCCCATTACCTAGCACACTTGTTTTTTCTTCAAAGAAAATACCAGAAGGAATTAAATGGAGCTTATAAGTCACCCCATCAAATTTTATTGTATGCCCTGCATTATTTCCACCTTGATAACGGGCTACAACTTCGGCATTTTGCGATAAAAAGTCGGTAATTTTCCCTTTACCTTCATCGCCCCATTGCGTTCCTACCACTACTACTGATGTCATTTTCGGCACCTCCGCCAAACGGTATAGTTTAATTTATTTATATCATGTACAATTCAACCAAGGTTAGTGTACCAATCGCCATCTCGAATGTCAATTCATTTACGAACATTTAGTTAGTAATAATGTGTTTTGTTCGCCTTTTGTTCATAAAATGAACCTTTTGTCTGTCGATCTTCTTCTGCCATTAATGGATCTATGATTGAATCAGGACATTAGCGGGCATGATCACCTACCTATATATTTGCATTTTTTTGCCGACAATTAGCTGTGATAAACGCGATTTATTTAGTTAGGCTAACAGAATGATGATAAGCAACCATCACTTAATAAATTGAATGCGTCGATCTACCTAAAAATAAAGCGTAATGGCGCTAAAGATTTTCCCCGGTGGGCAGTTTATTATTCCCTAGGTGATAATAAAAACACTAGCTTTTCTTATCCTTTTAATCACATTAAAAAAGACAATGGTCAGTAGCCATTGTCGGAGATTATTTTCGTTATTAAGCTGGTGGTACATCAGCATCACTGTATCGATGATCTAAATCAACAAATTTATTATATTCCTTTACAAAAGCCAGCTCTACGTTACCAACCGGGCCATTACGCTGCTTTGAGATAATAATTTCAATAATATTTTGCTTCTCTGATTCTTTATCATAATAATCATCTCGATAAAGAAATCCAACAATATCAGCATCTTGCTCAATACTACCTGATTCACGAAGATCTGACATCATCGGTCGTTTATCTTGTCGCGATTCCACCCCACGAGATAATTGTGATAGCGCAATTAAAGGTACATTTAATTCTCTGGCTAAGCCTTTTAATGAACGGGAGATTTCCGACACCTCTTGTTGACGGTTCTCCTTTGCTCCAGCCCCACTACCTTGAATGAGTTGCAAATAATCAATTAAAATCATGCCAAGTCCATGTTCCTGTTTTAAACGTCGACATTTAGAACGAATTTCGTTGACGCGAATACCTGGGGAATCATCGATAAAAATCCCAGCATTCGATAAGCTTCCCATCGCCATCGTTAACTTCGCCCAGTCGTCAGGCTCCAGATGTCCCGTTCTCAAGCGTTGTGCATCAATATTACCTTCTGCACAAAGCATACGATTAACCAATTGATCAGCGCCCATCTCTAAACTGAAAATCGCAACATTCTCTTCTGTATTGATCGCAACATTTTGTGCAATATTTAAAGCAAAGGCTGTTTTACCGACAGAAGGACGAGCTGCAACAATAATCAGGTCATTACGCTGAAAACCTGAGGTGATTTGGTCAAGATCACGAAACCCAGTTGGTATACCTGTTACATCACCATCATGTTGATGAAGCTTTTCAATATTATCATAAACATCAATTAAGACATCTTTAATATTTTTAAAAGCACCGGCATTTTTACGGTTACTCACTTCTAAAATGTTTTTCTCAGCTTCGCTTAAAACATCTTCCACATCATCTTCTTTTGTAAAGCTCTCTGTCACAATATCTGTGGCTGTACGAATTAAGCGACGTAGCAACGCTTTTTCTTCAACTATTTTGGTATAGTAACTAACATTGGCAGCTGTCGGTACAGCATTTGCTACTTCGGTTAAATAAGTAACACCACCAACATCTTCTAGCATTTTAGCATTTGAAAGTGCTGTTGTTACCGTGACGAGATCAATCGGCTCCCCACGATCAGTTAATTGCATCATCACTTGAAAAATACGTTGATGTGCTGCCCGATAAAAGTCAGCAGGCATTAATAACTCTGATGCTGTCGACATCGCATCTGGTTCAAGAAAAATCGCGCCTATGACAGCTTGTTCAGCTTCAATATTATGAGGGGGCGTCCGCTGCTCTTCCCATCCTTCACTCATGCCTCTCTCCTCCTTCTCCCAAACCAAAAAGCACTTAAAGTTCATACAATTAGCTAAGACTTTTCTCTTAATATAGAAACGCACATTCACTCTAATATAAGCAAATGTGGCTTCACTCCTAAATACTTTTTGTTAGACAAAACGGCATTTACTAGTCCTAAGGCAAATGTGTTCGTTTTTCTAATCATTGATACTTTATTACAGATAACCTTTCGTAAAACGCCGACTGGTTGAGGGCTCATTTTATTACTTCCAACTTTTTTTGTTTATGCTTCGGTTACTTGCACACGAATCTCACCCGTTACTTCTGGATGTAACTTAACCGGAACGTTTGAATAACCTAATGTACGAATCGGCTGATCTAACTCAATTTTTCTCTTATCAATTTTAATTTTATGATTTTTTTCAAGTTGTTCAGCAATTTGTTTACTTGTTATTGAACCAAACAAACGACCGCCATCTCCAGCTTTTGTCTTCAATGTCACTTCCAAATTCTTTAATGTTTCTTTTAATTGCTTTGCTTCTTCAACGATCTCTTGCTCTTTCTGTTGTTCTTTCTTCTTTTGAGCTTGCAATCCTTTTAAGTTGCCTGGCGTCGCTTCAACCGCCAAGTTGTTTTTTAATAAATAATTACGCGCATAACCTTCAGAAACGTTTTTTACTTCCCCTTTTTTACCTTTTCCTTTTACGTCTTTAGTGAAAATAACTTTCATTAGTCGTCTCCTCCTTCGACCGATTGATCTATAATTTCAATTAATTGTTGATAAGCATCTTGAATCGAAGCGTCACTTAATTGTGTAGCCGCATTAGTCAGATGCCCACCACCCTTCATTTGTTCCATAATTAATTGCACATTCACATCACCAAGAGAACGAGCACTAAGTCCAATTCTCCCATCGGCACGCTCAGATATAACAAATGACGCATCGATGCCACTCATTGTGAGTAACGTGTCTGCGGCTTGAGCAATGACGACAGGGCTAAATTCTTGCCCGGGTTCAGCTCTTGCAATAGCAATGTTCCCTTTGTAGATAATTGTATTTTCTATTAAATGACTACGTTTAATATAAATATCTAAATCTTCTTCCATAAAGCGTTGAACAAGCACGGTGTCGGCACCTTTTGAGCGTAAATAGGAAGCCGCATCAAAAGTCCTTGACCCTGTCCTTAATGTAAAACTCTTCGTATCAACAATAATCCCTGATAATAAAGCGGTTGATTCCAACATGGTTAACTTTAATGATCGTGGTTGATATTCAAGGAGCTCTGTTACAAGTTCAGCTGTTGAGGACGCATAGGGCTCCATATAAACAAGTGTTGGATGTTCGATAAACTCTTCTGCTCGACGGTGGTGATCAATGACCACCACATAATCTGTTTTGTTTAATAGCCGCTCCTCTGCTACTAGTGAAGGTTTATGGGTGTCAACAACAACCAATAACGTCGATTTAGTCACCATCTCTTGGGCTTCCTCTGGTGAGACAAAATGCTGCCATAGCTCTGAGTTTCTTACTTCATCAATTAGCCGCTCAACACCCGTATCTAAATCTTGCTCATCTAATACGATAAACGCATCGACCTCATTAGCAATGGCAATCTTTAAAATACCTATTGCCGAGCCAATCGAATCCATATCAGGCGACTTGTGTCCCATAATTAATACTTGATCACTCTCTTGAACCAATTCTTTTAAAGCGTGTGAGATCACGCGAGCACGAACACGCGTCCTCTTCTCCATTGGGTTGGTTTTCCCACCATAAAACCGTACCTTGCCAGTATCGTCTTTGATAACAACTTGATCGCCACCACGCCCCAACGCTAGATCAAGACTAGACTGGGCTAGTTCACCTAAGGAGGGTAGTGAGACACCACCTAAACCGACACCGACACTTAACGTTAATGGGACATTCTTACTATCCGAAATAAGTTCTCTCACTTCATCCAAAATTTCAAATTTTGTCTTTTCTAATTGAGCAAGAATTTGCTGATTCATAATGGCAAGAAAGCGCTCTTGAGACGTGCGCTTTAAATAGATACCATTATGATTTGACCAGTCGTTAAGAATTGACGTGACCCTTGAATTCACTTGGCTCTTCGCCGTATCATCCATCGCTTGCGTAATCTCCTCATAATTATCAAGAAAGATTACACCAAGTACGGTTTGTTCATTATGATATAAATTTTGAATTTCGGTTTGCTTGGTGCGGTCAAAGAAATATAATAGTCTTTCTTCTTTCTTTATCGTTACTTGAAAGTTACAACCATTTAATTCAATTGACTCGAGTGGCTTATCTTCTCTGAGCGCTTGAACCAATTGCTCCGAAAAAGCACTAATCGGCTGTCCGACAAACGTTTCTTCCTCCGTAAATTGATTTAAATAGGGATTGGTCCACTCTACTTGGAGTTGTTCATTATAGAGGACAATACCAATCGGCATTTCGAGCAATGCCTCTTCTCCAACCTTTTTTACCCGATGAGATAAAGTCGAGATATAAGCCTCACGCTTATTAATTAATTGTTGTTCATATCGAATCGTATAATAGAGAGATAACCCTAATAAAATCGTCATCACAAGTCCTAAAATCCATTGAACGAACCATGTGAATCCTAAAAGTAAAAAAGCTAACAAATACGTGTAGATAATATGAGGACTAATATTTAGCTTTTTAATAAAAGTTTGCATTACTGTCAGCTCCTAGTTAGACTACACAAATCGATTCGGTCTGATCTATTTTAACCTTTTTTTCATCATAAATCCTATATCAATTATACCTAAGATTCTCGATAGGTACAGACCTACAGGTAAAATTATTAGACTAAATACCGTAATTAGAACAGCAACAAACCTTGGTTGTTTCTTTACGTGCATATAGTGAAATATAAAAGAAAAACCTTGTAAAGAAAAAAGCACACCGATAATCAATGATGCATTTCCAATAAGCGTCTGGAATGATGAACCTTGTTCTAATTCAAACCATGTTATGATCATAATGACAAAATATAGCCACAATGCTAATCTCGGCAAATTAAAACGGCGAAAAGGTGGAAAAGCGAGAGCTGTTCCAATCGATTTGTTCAACACCTTATAAGTGAAAAATTGTGTGATAACAGCTAGAAGCATCGATGTCACCACAATGATAGACGGAATCAAATCTAATACCATGAGCATTTGTTCTTCAACCAATTGTAAGTCATCACCACTTAAGGTCATGCCTAATTGGTCAAAAAGTAATTGAGTTGACGTTATCGACTCACTAACAAATAGCTGATATTCTGTCGCCAAGCTAACATCTGACAACCACTCAACGAAAAAAAGTAACACGATGAAGCCCATTACAAAACCTAGTGTACCCTGCACCCAAGTTTCATACGGATGTCGTTTTGCTTTGATCGACTGACCCATTAGCGTCCCTGTTAAAACGGCAAGCAAGGTTAGCGGTAACGAGACGATAAACATATACATAGCAAATAAAAATAGGGTTAATCCGATGATCACGCCTAACAATGCTGCAGCCTTCCATCCTTGTCGATAGGCAAAAAACGCAATCGGAATCGGCAATATAAATAATGTAAGAAGCTCAATTGCCGGAATGACCAAGGTCATAAGCAGTAAGCCAACAAATATAACACCAACTAAAAAGCCTTCTTTTATTTTATTTAACATTTGTTCGTGCATAGATGACACCTCAATAGTAATAGATTGACTTAGAAAAAGCACAGCTATAGCGCTGTGCTTACTTAAACTAAGCTTCACTATCTTAATATAATGATTTACCCATCATTATAGCGATTTCTTTGCAAAATAACAAACGATAACGATTTAGTCAATTGTCGTACTTTTTCGAAAAAATTTTTCTTTTTTTCTATTCACTTGTTATAATAACCCTAGTGGACTGATTCATAAATTAATGATAAACATTAGGTTTTCCACCTTATCAATCTTCGAATTAAAATTTCCTGTTTTTAGTGTAAGGACTAGCTTTTTGTATACGCAGGGCTTTAACATTTTCACTTTGTTGCTTCCTACCTCT
Organism: Amphibacillus jilinensis Y1; assembly: GCF_000306965.1. Lineage (GTDB taxonomy): Bacteria > Bacillota > Bacilli > Bacillales > Amphibacillaceae > Amphibacillus_C > Amphibacillus_C jilinensis. Next base: position 1,293,273 of record NZ_JH976434.1, read on the forward strand.
TCACAGAATTTAAATCTTTTTATTTTGTAAAATCAACCTTCAATCAGTGGGTTTTTCGTCCTTTCCCATTGATTGAAAAGTAGTGGATCAGGACATTAACATCCGTTATCTTCCGCCTAAATAGATTTGCTCTACTTTCGGCGTTTACACGAGTAACTGTAATAGAAAATCTATATGATCAAAATAACAGCCTGTTAAAAAGGAGTTAAATCATGATTACTACCATTTTTTTCGATTTAGATGATACATTATTATGGGATAAACAAAGTATTAAAAAGGCATTTGAAGCAACATGTCAACGCGTGCCTGATTGTGATCCGCATACTCTTGAAGATGCAGTACGTACACAAGCACGAGAGCTATATGAAAGCTACCCCACCTATCCTTTTACACAAATGATTGGTATCAATCCCTTCGAAGGGTTATGGGGGACATTTGACGATCCGGGTCAAGACTTTCAAGCGATGCACCAAATCATGCCAACTTATCGTGTCAATGCTTGGGCAAACGGCTTAAAAGCATGCGGTATTGAAGATGGGGAACTTGCAAAGAAACTTGCTGATCGCTTTATTATTGAACGAAAAAAACACCCCTATGTCTACACAGATACTTTTAATGTGTTAAAGCAATTGAAAGAGCATTATCAACTGTTACTTTTAACAAATGGTTCGCCTTCATTGCAACAAACTAAATTAGCAATCACACCTGAGATTGCTACATACTTCGATCACATCATTATCTCTGGTGAATTTGGTCGAGGCAAACCTGATCAAGCCATTTTTGACTATGCCTTAGACAAGGCAAATGCTAAAGCCGATCAAGTTGTAATGGTTGGTGATAATTTAATGACTGATATTCTTGGTGCTAATCGAACAGGTATCAAAAATATTTGGATCAATCATCATGGCCAGCCGGTTGATCAAATAAAGCCCACCTATCAAATTGATTCGCTAGCGGAAGTACCTGAACTAATTAAAGCGCTATAAGACGCACTTTCAATCAGTGCGTGAATCATGATATAAGCGTCCGCAAACGCCCGACTCTATTCACTATGTGGTGGTGGGTGTTTACGGGCGGTTAGCTGTGATAAACATCGAGTAAAAAAATAATGGTTTACTCGACTTAAATCTGTTACGATAGACTGACGACCGTTCGTCAGTTTTTTTATTGGGAGGTTTGATAATGGGTGCTAATAAGATTAAAGGAGCTGCCTTATCTTTGTTCGCAGAGAGAGGTTATGACGGCACATCGTTAGCTTTAATTGCTGAACAAATTGGTATTAAAAAACAATCGATCTATGCCCATTTTAAAGGCAAAGAAGATTTATTCCTTAGCTTGTTAACGGAGACATTTACCATTGAGTTAAAGAGAGAGGAACAGTTTCTCGAACACTATTACACAAGCTCGTTGGATGCATTTTTAAAAGCATCCTTAGCTAGCTTCTTATCTCGATATAATCATGATAGTCGGTTAAAATTCTGGTTAAAAAATACCTTTTTACCACCCATACATTTGTATGATCAAGTTAATGCGCAACTTAATAGATATATTCACGATGTAGAATCACTTTACATAAAACGTTTTGAAACAGCAGTTAGCAAGCAGGAAATTGCAATGAACCCACAACAAGCTAACCTTGCATTTTCTGCGTTACTTGATTCAGTGGCAGTTGAGCTCATTTATGGGGATCAGCAGCGTGCTGTCACCAAAATGGAAGCAAGTTGGAACATTTATTGGCAAGGCTTAATAGCCACTAACAGCGATTTTGAAAGGGGGAGATAAATCATGTATCATGCCGAGACACTTAAAGAAAAGATCCAACTCTTTTTAAAGATTTTATGGCCAATTATGGTTACACAAGTCAGTTTATCAATGATGAACTTAGTCGATACCGTTATGGCTGGACGCGTGGGCACCTCTGATTTAGCAGGTGTGGCAATCGGCGCAAGCCTCTGGTCTCCCATTTTCACCGGTATGAATGGCGTTATGCTTGCCGTCACCCCGATTATTGCTCATCACTTAGGGCGTGACGAAAAAGATAAAATCCATTTTATTGTGACACAAGCTGTTTACTTAGCCGTTCTGCTCGCGATTGCTATTATATGCATTGGTGGCACTTTACTTGCGCCAATTCTTAATTTTATGAATCTCGATGGCGAGGTTCAGCATATTGCTCAACACTATTTAATTGGCCTATCAATAGGAATTATTCCTTTGTTTATTTCAAATGTGTTGCGCAATTTTTACGATGGGCAAGGATTAACACGAATTACGATGTTTATCACCATTCTCGCTGTACCCTTTAATGTGCTGTTAAACTATAGTTTAATTTTTGGTCAGTTTGGATTACCTAGACTGGGCGGGATTGGCGCCGGCTATGCAACAGCCTTTACCTATTGGATTATTCTTGCTACAAGTGTGCTGATGCTATTTAAAATTGAAGTCATTCGTCGTTATAAAATATTTGTAGATTGGGTTATGCCCTCATTAAAAGCATGGAAAGAACAATTATCAATTGGTGTGCCGATTGGATTGTCAATCTTCTTTGAATCTAGCATTTTCTCAGTTGTTACTTTGTTAATTGGGATAATGTTTTCAACAATTGCAATAGCCGCTAACCAAATTGTAATCAGCTTTACTAGCCTGATTTTTATGATTCCATTAAGCCTATCAATGGCTATAACGATTGTCGTTAGCTTTTCTATTGGTGGTGAGCGACTTAAGGCAGCTAAGCAATATAGTTTTCTAGGTGTACTTAGTGGCATTGGTATATTAGGTATTGCGGCAATTTTTATGTTCTTCTTACGTGAACCTATCGCTAGCCTGTATTCAAATGATCCCGCAGTCATTCAATTTGCAGGTCAACTGTTCCTTATTGCGATTCTTTATCAATTATCAGATGGTGCGCAATCAGGTCTGCAAGGTGTCTTAAGAGGCTATAAAGATGTTAAAGTACCTTTTTATATCGCATTTGTTTCTTACTGGCTGTTCGGGATTCCCATTGGTTATCTACTCGCCGCCTTTACTGATGTCGGGCCCTTCGGTTTATGGATCGGTATTTCTATTGGACTAACCTGCGCCGCAGTCGGTTTCCTTTTACGACTCCGCTTCATCTATCGCAAACAACGCCAACAGCTCAATCAAGCTGTTACTACCTGATTCATTGCGTTAGGCGGTTGGAATAAAAAAAGCTACAGCAAAAACGGATGGTTCATTCCGTATATGAATCATCCGTTTCATTTGTTGATGTTTGATCGTATGATCTAATGGTTGATAATCTCTCGCTAAAAAATGGACGCGCCCAAGTGTTTGCCCCAATTTATTAAAAATGTCATTATTCCACGTTTCATCATCAGACGTATTTATCAACGTCCCTTTTGCCTTTTCAAAAGCAAGAACATAACATGCTTCTTCATTTTCTAACTGAATAACCTCTAAACGTTTATTTTTATTAGAATAGAGGGGGGCGGTGACGTTAACACCTGATCTAAATAAATAATTTATCCAATCCAACTCTGCCATAATCGTGTCTTTTTTGTACTTTGAACTCGGATAAAATTTCAATATAACTTTTTCGTTATTTCTATTACTTTCAAATACATTATTTGAAAACCCACCGATTAATCGCAATGATGACAGATCAGCATTAAATCGGGCTGCACCTTCAGCTAAAATTTTTTGATCCACTCATTTCCCTCCTTTTAAATATCTCTATATACTAATTCACCATAAAGAAATAAACTCCTTTTTCAGGTGCTGTTACTTTTTATCACTTTGACACATTTTACATTAAACTCCTTTTGGTCGCTTTATTCTTTACCGGCTAAATCCGCTCTAGTATGAAGGGTATAAAGGTTAGAATCACAAACACTCAAGCACTAGACTGCTTGAGTGTTTGTGATTCTAACCTTAAGATGATAAATGGAATAACTGATCAACGAGACCGATTAAAAATCGTTAATTATTGTCAGCATGCCAGGCAGAAACGAAAGTCTTACGTATCAGGTGTCTGTTTTACAGTTCAATGGCAGTCACTTCGAAAATTTCTGCATCCTCGGTTAAGATAGCTAAATCTTGTTCGGTTACCGTTTCATCAACCGTAAGAAGCATTATCGCTGCACCGCCAATATTAGAACGTCCTACTTGCATAGTCGCAATGTTAATCTGATTCTGTGCTAACAGTGAGCCAACTTTACCAATCGCTCCAGGTTGGTCTTTATGTCGAATAAAAATGACATGGCCTGCAGGCACAAGATCAACATTATAATCCTCGACTTGAACAATACGGGGACCTAATCCTTTTAATAATGTCCCTGCAGCAGCCTTCGTTCCAGTTGCTGTCTTTACTTCCACCTTAATTAAATTAATAAATCCTTCAGTATGACTGGTAATATGCTCATTTATCACTAACCCTTGTTGTTCCGCTAAATAAGCTGCATTAACGTCGTTAATATGGTCTCCGAAATGATTTTTTAATAACCCTTTAATTGTATTACGTGTTAAAGGACCTACTTCAACATCATGTAGTTCTCCAGAATAATAAACATTGATCTCTTCAATAATATCGTCTGTTAAATGCGTTAAGAACATCCCTAATTTTTCTGCCAAATAGAAAAATGGTTCAATTTTACGCATAATATCTTTTGGCACAGACGGTAAATTAACTGGATTCTTGACTAAATCACCACTCAATAAGCGAACAACATCATGGCTGACATCAATGGCAACACTTTCTTGGGCCTCAATTGTACTTGCGCCCAAATGAGGGGTGGCAATAACTTGCGGTAGCTCAAGTAACTTATGCTCCGTAGCAGGCTCTTCTTCAAATACATCTAGAGCTGCACCAGCCACCTTCCCATCAACGATCGCTTGATATAGTGCGTCTTCGTCAATTATCCCCCCTCTAGCACAGTTGACAATTTGTACACCTTTCTTCATTTTGTCTATTGCTGCAGCATCAATTAAATGTTTGGTTTCTTTTAATAATGGGGTGTGGATCGTAATAAAATCTGCGACTTTAATGACATCTTCTACTGAACCTTGCGTGACACCTAATTGATCTGCTTTCTCCTCTGTTAAGAAGGGATCGTAGGCAGTCACTTTCATCCGTTGCCCTTTTGCTCTCAATGCCACTTCTCGACCAATTCTACCAAGTCCAATTACACCTAACGTTTTCCCCTTCAGCTCAACACCAACATGGGTTTTGCGATCCCATTTCTGCTGTTTTAACGCATAGTAAGCTTGCGGTATCTTTCGGGCTAAGGCCATTAGCATCGCAACCGTATGTTCAGCTGCCGAATTCGTATTACCATCTGGTGCGTTAACAACGATGACGCCATGTTCAGTTGCAGCATCTAAATCGATATTATCTACACCAACGCCAGCTCGACCAATAATCTTTAATTGCTTTCCTGCTGCAATCATTTCCTTAGTTACTTTCGTTTGACTTCTTACTAACAATGCATCATAGTCCACAATCGCTTCTGTCAATTGTTCTGGTGTTAAATCTGTCAACATATCTACTGTAATATTATCCGCCTCTCTTAACGGATAAATTCCGTCTTCACTTAACGGATCACTAATTAGTACACGATAAGCCATTTCAACATTCCCCCTGTTTTTTATAACGACATCGTCCATTCACTTCAGGCTAACATTTTGCTCAGCTTTATTGACTACAACACTTTTTAGCATTACCTAAACCATAAAAAAACTTTCCACCCCCTATCATCATTCATAAGGGGCGAAAAGTTATCTCCGCGGTACCACCCTAATTTACTGCTCAATTCAATTGAATCAGCCTTCATTAGTTACATGGGTAACGTCCATTAACGATCGAACCTACTATAGTTTCGGCTCGATTACTCCGAAGTGCTGTGCATTAGCTGAAACACTGGTTCACACCAACCACCAGCTCTCTTGTGATTCAAATCCAATACACCTGTCTTCTTCATCATAATAAATATTGACTAATAATTTAGAATTTTCATTTATAATAGCACGTTTTTAGTAAAAGTCAACTCTTTTTTTCTTCCTATTTAACTACTATTTTGCTAAGTGCTCATGATAAGATTTGATCACATCGTAGCACAAAAAAGTAACAACGAATTGTGATGAAAACGTATACAATGCTGATTTTTTGCGTGCTACAATTTCAGCATAGAGAGGTGATCAATTATGCAACTTGATGCTAGAAGTCATAATCTTTTGAAAGAGGTGTTAAACCATCCGCATATAAAAAGTACAGCGCTTGAAAACAAATATGGACTTAGCAGAAGACAAATCAGCTATAGCTTTAACAAGATTAATGATTGGTTACTGACTAAAAATTTACCCTCTATTGATCGAAATCGTCAAGGGATGTTTATTATTGACCCGATTTTAACAAAAATATTGCTTGACCAAGATGAGCAAGACGCGGTGGCAGAACTTGTTCTTACAGAGGATACAAGGGTTAATATCATTCTATTAATGATGATAAGCCACTTAGATGATGAATTATCATTAAATCATTTTACTCAGAAATTAGATGTGAGCAAAAATACGATTCTAAATGATATTAAGCAAGCTCAATATCAACTAACAAAAGATGATTTAACCATTTGTTACTCAAGAAAATCTGGCTACTTTATTGAAGGTAATGAGTTTACGATTCGAAGGGTGCTCGTTCATCTCATTAATAAACTGTTAAAAAGGCTCAGAGGTACCAACTATCTAAAGGAAATAACGAACCTTTCAGATAAGCAGCTCTCTTCTATGCGGTCTCGTATTGAAACCATTGAAAACAAACTTGACTTAAAATTCACTGACGAAAAGATGGAAGCGATGCCATTCAGTTTGTTAATCACTTTAAATCGAATCAAGCATCAGAAAACAATCACTGAACTTCCAGTGACTTATAACGAACTCAAGCAAACAAAAGAATTTAAAGTGGTAGAAACTTTACTGGACGCTATCGATCCTTTATCTGTAACAGAAAGATTGTTCTTTACGTTACAAATCCTCACCACTAATGTGTATTGGTCGGATTTAATTAAGCAAGATATCATTCCTTGTTTAATTAATGCAATTAACGAGATGCTCTCTATATTTGAAAAATATTCTTGCATCATGATTAAAGATCGCGAACAGCTTGTCAATAAATTGTTATTACACTTAAAGCCTGCTTATTACAGAATAAAGTACCAACTTACAGAGATCGATGACTTTAATTATGCAATTAATGAAGAATTCTCTGAATTACATCACCTTGTTAAAAAAGCCATTTATCCACTGACCCATTTATTAGGGAAAGACATACCCGAACAAGAAATTATTTATTTGACCATGTTAGTTGGCGGTTGGTTAACAAGACAAGGGGATAATTTGCGCAAGAAGACGAAAGCGATCATCGTTTGCCCTAAAGGGGTATCGGTATCAAAAATGATGGATAGTGTACTAAGAGAAATTTTTCCTGAGTTTGTCTTTCTAGAATCTCTGTCTGTCAGAGAGTTCTATCAATTTAGCCTTGATTATGACATTGTGTTTAGTTTAATACCTTTGGAATCAAATAAAAAAGTCTTTATCGTTAAATCTTTTCTAGAAAAAGAAGATAGATACCACTTAAGGAAACAAGTGATCAGCTCTTTATATGGTTACACAAACGATGCCATTAACGTTGAGGCGTTGGTTAATCTGATTGAGAAAGATGCCACGATACAGAATAAAGACAATTTAATTAAGAGAATTTATTCCTTTATTAATCAAAACACTTATGCTCAGACAGCCTTAACTGAAAAGTCGGTGACACCTGATTTAGCAGACTTTATACCTTCTGCTAATATCACGCTTAAAAAAAAGCTATCATCTTGGAATGAGGCACTAAGGTTAACAGCTAAGCCTTTAATTAGAGATGGCAGTATAACAGAAAATTATAGCCAAGCTGTTATCGATCATTGCCAAACAGACCCTTATATCATTATCGGACCTGGTATTGCTATCCCACATGCTAGCCCAGAAAACGGGGTGAATAAGGTAAGCATGAGCTTGTTGCGCATTGAAGATGGTGTGACATTTGCAGAAGATTATCAAATTCATATTATTGTGCTAATTGCTGCATTAGATAAGCAACAACACTTTAAAGCATTAACACAATTACTAAAGTTATCGGGAACACCTTCTGATCTAGATACAATTAAACAGGCCAAAGTAAAAAAAGAAATCACTGATATTTTAAAAAAATATAAAAAAATTTAGTCCATTTTGTTAGGGGGAACACCTTTTGAAACATTTACAATTTGATGAATCATTTATTTTAAAAAATCTTGAAGCTCAATCAAAAGAGGACGCAATTACACAATTGGCGACACTCCTATTTGATAAAGGCGCGGTAAGAGCAAGCTATATCGATGCGGTGCTTGACAGAGAAAAGCGTTACGCAACAGGATTACCAACCAAAGGTCACGCCGTTGCCATTCCTCATACCGATATTATCCATGTTAAGCACAAAGCGCTAGCATTAGGGGTCCTTAAAGAGCCCGTAGAGTTCGGCATTATGGGGGAAGACAGTAAATCAACACCCGTTTCAATCATTTTTATGCTTGCGATGGATGAAGAACATTCCCAATTAACACTTTTACAAAATTTAATGGGTATTTTCCAAGATGAAGCTGTGCTCCATTTTTTAATGGAAGAAGAGAATATGACCATCATTAAAGAGAAATTATTAACAGCCTTAGCTGTCCATTGAAAGGAGGTGAAGACAAATGAAGAAGAAAAATGTATTAGTTGCTTGCGGTGCTGGCATCGCAACTTCAACTGTTGTTAATGGTGCGCTCGAGGAATTGGCGAAAGCTCATCACATCGATGTTAATTTAATCCAGATTAAGATTGCAGAAATTTCATCTTATGTTGAAACAGCCGATTTACTCGTGAGTACAACCATCGTTCAAAAAGAGTACCCTTTCCCTGTCATTAATGCTCAAGCTTTCTTAACAGGTATAGGGTTAGACAAAGTAAAACAAGACATTGTTGAAGAGCTAAAAAAAGAGTAAGAACATAGCTTTTTTACAGATAGCTAGATGCAGATAATGTATAAAACAAAGGGGATCGATTTCTTTGCATAAATGCGTTGAAATAGAAATGCATTCAGACACAAACAGATATTTAAGGAGGAAGTTTCCATGCAAAGTATGATAGATTTTTTACAAGCCTTTTTAGACTTAGGTGCGACCGTTATCTTACCTGTTGTCATCTTTTTACTTGGCTTACTTTTCGGACAGAAACCGAGTAAAGCATTTCGTTCGGGTTTAACAATAGGGGTTGCTTTTGTCGGGATTTTCTTAGTCGTTGATTTATTAGTTAATAATCTTGGTCCTGCTGCTCAAGGGATGGTTGAGCGTTTTGGGATTGATTTAAATGTTATTGATGTGGGATGGCCAGCAGCAGCATCGATCTCTTGGGCTTCTCCAATAGCTGCCTTCATGATCCCTGTTGGTATCATTTTAAATATTATTATGTTAGTTACAAAAACAACGAAAACAATGAATGTAGATATTTGGAATTTTTGGCATTTCACTTTTATTGGAGCGATGGTTCACACCTATACAGGAAGCCTTATTCAAGGAATAATCGCCGCTTTACTATTTGAAATTGCTTGTTTAAAAGTTGCTGACTATACAGCACCCATGCTTGAAGATTATTTCGGATTACCAGGGATCTCAATTGCTACAGGTAGTACGATTTCCTATGCGCCCATCGGTATACCTCTCGTTAAGTTAATTCAGAAGATACCTGGTTTAAATAAATTAAATGCTGATCCTGACACTATTCAAAAACGATTTGGTCTCTTCGGTGAAGGTATCTTTATGGGACTGATATTAGGGATTACTTTAGGTTTGTTAGCAGGTTATGAGATTGGTCAAGTTATTGAAATCGGTATGGCAATGGCAGCGGTAATGGTATTGATGCCAAGAATGGTAAAAATACTGATGGAAGGTTTAACCCCTGTTTCGGAATCGGCTCGCGAATTTTTACAGAAAAGGTTTGGTGCACAGAAGATTTATATCGGTTTAGATGCGGCCGTAGCTATTGGTCACCCAGCCGTGATCTCAACAGCACTTATTCTCGTTCCTATTACGGTAGCTATTGCGGTCTTCTTACCAGGTAATAACTTGTTACCTTTTGGAGACTTAGCAACCATTCCGTTTATTGTTGCTTTTATAGTAGGTGCAGCAAGAGGAAATATCGTTCACTCGGTATTGGTAGGGACTGTTGTGATTGCCCTTTCATTATATATCGCAACTGATGTAGCCGTGATCCATACTGAAATGGCTGTTGATGCGAATTTTAACATGCCAGAGGGGACAAACTTAATTTCTAGTATTGATCAAGGCGGTAATGTCATCAACTATATCATTTACCGATTGTTCGCGATATTTAATTAACAGTGAAGTAGATCAATTGAAATAACGAGACATTTAGATAAAGAAAGCATTCATAGGAGGGATTAAAGATGAAAGCATTAGTCAAAAAAGCACCTGGATTTGGTCACTTGGAAATTGCGGAGGTTGATGAACCTTCTCCTAATAAAGATCAAGTTAAGATTGAAGTGAAATTTGCTGGAATTTGTGGCTCAGACATTCATACTTACGAAGGAAACTACAAAGTCAAGACCCCTGTGACGCTTGGCCATGAATTTGCCGGTGAAATTGTTGAGGTCGGTGAGAATGTAACAGAATTTAAACGCGGTGACCGCGTCACCTCAGAGACAACATTTTCAATTTGTGGTGAGTGCCAATATTGCCAGTCTGAAGATTATAATCTTTGCCCGCATCGTAAAGGCCTAGGTTCACAACAAAATGGTGGCTTTACTAAATATTTAATTGCTAGGAAAGAAAGCATTCATAAGCTACCAGAACATGTTGATTATCAAGCGGCAGCAATGACAGAACCGCTCGCTTGCACATATCATGCTGCAGCTAAAGCGACTATTGGTGCTAATGATCTCGTGATTGTTTTAGGCCCTGGCCCAATTGGCTTATTACAAGCTCAAGTGGCTAAATCTTTCGGTGCCACTGTCATTATTGCTGGGCTTCATAATGATCAAATCCGATTAGATAAAGCGAAACAACTTGGAATAGACTATGCCGTTAATTTAGAAGAAACAGATATCCATACCCTTGTTACGGAACTAACAAACGGCTATGGTGCGCATGTTGTTTTTGAATGCTCTGGTGCTGTGCCTGCTGTTCGACTCGGCTTAGACTTACTAAGAAAGAAAGGGCAATACATCCAAGTTGGTATTTTTTCAAAACCTGAAATCCCTGTAGATTTTGAAAAAATCATTCAGAAAGAAATTTGCTTACATGGAAGTAGAAGTCAAACATCGAGAGACTGGGAACCTTCATTACAGCTCATGAATAAACAACAGGTCACACCAAAAGCTTTAGTCACACATGAGCTCGATATTACTGAATGGGACAAAGCTTATCAAGCAATTAAAGATGGAGAGGCAATTAAAATCCTTTTAACAACAAGCAAATAAGAGAAAGGGAGATCGTATGGATTTATCAACATTAACAAAGAAGATAGATTACACATTTTTAAAACCTACCGCAACAAGGAATGAGATCAAACAATTTTGTCAAGAAGCTATCCAATATCGATTTAATGTAGTGTTTATTAATCCATATTATCTTTCTTTCGCTAAACATCAGCTCGCTGATCAGCCCATTAAAATCGGCATACCGATTGGCTTTTCATTAGGCAGTGCTACTACTCGAACAAAAGTGTTTGAAACGAAAGAAGCGGTAAGGTCCGGCGCAAGTGAGATTGATATGCTAATCAATTTAGGTGCAATGAAATCAAAATTGTATGATCTCGTCAAGCAAGATATCTCTGAAGTTATTAAAGCTGCCGAGGGTGCTTTAACTAAAGTCATTATTGAAACTGCACTTCTTACCCAAGAAGAAAAGCGAGTAGCGGCTGAAATCGCCTGCGAGGCAGGTGCTGACTTCGTTAAAACATCGACTGGATTTAACGGTGGTGGAGCTACTGTAGAAGATGTCAAGCGATTAAAACAGATTGTGGGGCCAACAATTGGCGTTAAAGCTGCAGGTGGCATTCGCACCTATAATGATGCAATGAAGATGATAGAAGCTGGTGCCGATCGACTTGGCACAAGTGGTGCTATTTCGATTGTTACCGGTAAGACCTCAACACAAAGTTATTAACTAAAGGTGGTTTAGTGAAATGAAGATTATTATTGGCAGTGACCATGGCGGTTACGAATTAAAGGAGGAGGTCATCAATTGGCTAAAAGACCAGAAGATAGATTACGAAGATTTTGGAACGTATACAGCGGACGCCATTGATTATGGACCGATCGCTAAGCATGTAGCTGAAGCGGTCGCTCAAACAAAGGATCAGCAACGACTTGGCATATTGATCTGTGGCACAGGTATTGGCATGTCAATGATGGCCAACAAAGTAAAAGGCATTAGAGCCGCTGTTGCACACAATAAGTTTACAGCGACAGCCACACGTGCGCATAATAACGCGAACATCCTATGTCTTGGTGCGCGTGTACTTGATTCAAAAACAGCTGTCGACGCGATTGACTGTTGGTTAAAGACGCCATTTGAACATGGAAGACATCAAAAGAGAATTGATTACATGACAAGGTTTGAACAAGAAATCGATGGATAGAAAGGTTGATTCAATTGATAGAAGCACTACTAGACTTTGCTTTAGGACCATTCGGGCGTTCGATTAGTCAGTTTTATATTGACCATCAATTTTTATTTAATAGCATCGTTGTCGGATCTGCTTTGATCTTTTTATTTCGAAAGTACAATCACAAATCAGCTGACTAAAATGTAAACAATGAGGAGGGATTAAAGATGCTTAAACTTGCTCCATCAATATTAGCGGCGGATTTCGCTCAATTAGGTCCAATTGTTGAGGAAACAGCTGAAGCTGGTGCTGATATGATCCATATCGATGTGATGGATGGACATTTTGTCCCTAATATCACACTTGGTCCAGATATTGTTAAAGCTATCCGGTTATATTCACCCATTAAATTTGATGTTCATTTAATGATAGAAAACCCAGACCGTTACATCGTAGACTTTGTCAACGCTGGAGCAGATATCATTTCTGTACATCTAGAGGCTTGTCCTCACATACACAGAACGATTCAACATATTAAAGATGTTGGAGCTAAGGTGGGAGTCGTTTTAAATCCAGCCACCCCAGTACAAATGTTAGCGCCTATTTTGGAAGATGTTGACATGGTTCTACTTATGTCAGTAAACCCTGGCTTTGGTGGTCAAACATTTATTCCAAACACACTTGAAAAACTTAAAGAATTAAAAGAGTTGATCACTAAAACAAATAAAGCAATAGATATAGAAGTTGATGGCGGAATTACTGCAGAAAATGTGAATGCAGTCATTAAAGCAGGGGCTAATGTCATTGTGGCAGGGTCAGCCATATACAACGATGAGCCAATAGACCGTAATATTACACAGTTTAAAAACATGATGCAGGAAGCTAGCCACTAATCAATATGACTTTGTAAGAAGGGATTTGATCGATCTGAAAGCTCTAAAATTATATGGACGACAAGACATTCGTTTTGAAGAAACAGCCCCTCCTGCTATCCAACAAGAAAATGATGTCATTATAAAAGTGAAAGCTGTTGGGATTTGTGGATCAGATATTTCACGTTATAACAAATTAGGACCTTATGTTCCTGGGATGGTGTTTGGCCATGAATTCTCAGGAGAAGTCGTTGCCGTCGGCGAATCGGTTACTCAAATTCAGGTTGGAGATAGGGTAGCAGGTTGCCCCGCATTATATTGTGGTCATTGCAAAAGCTGTCAAAAAGCTGAGTATTCAAGATGTGAAAATCTAACTGTGATTGGATCAAAGAAACCCGGTGCATATGCTGAATATACAAAACTACCAGCCGAGAATATCATTAAACTACCAGATGCCATCGACTATGATTCTGGAGCGATGATAGAACCTTCTGCTGTCGTTCTACACGGCCTCTACAAAACGAATATTCAACCTGGAGCAGACGTTGCTATTGTAGGTTGTGGAAGTATTGGTTTGTTAGCTATTCAATGGGCTAAAATATTTGGAGCCAAGACGATCTATGCGATTGATGTTGATGAGGAAAAGCTAGAGTTGGCCAAAACACTAGGTGCAGACATATTAATAAATGCTAGCCAAGAAACCGCATATCAAAAGCTACGCGATTGGACCGACGGTGTAGATTTGGCTATTGAAGCTGCAGGTTCACCCGCAACCTCTGCGGAGATTTTTGCACTTTGCAGAAAAGGCGGGCAAGTTCTCTATTTAGGTATTCCTTATAGTGATGTTAACATAGAGCGTTTTTATTTTGAAAAAGTCGTAAGAAATGAACTGAAAGTCATTGGCTCATGGAATGGCTTGTCTGCCCCTTTTCCTGGAAAGGAATGGCACACGACGCTTCACTATTTAAATAATGGTCAGTTAAATATATTACCCATCATATCTGATCGTTTAGCACTTAAGCAAGGGCCAGAACTGTTTAAACAAATATCAGATAAAACCTATACTTACAGTAAAGTTATTTTTTATCCTGAGCTTGACGCAGGATCACAAATGATCAACCCTTATCAACATTTCCAACAGCTTATTTAATGCAGCGGCCATTTCATTCTTTTAATATAAACGAGTTAGAAACCTTATCTTGAGCAGTATTAAATTCTATTAAAGATTGTGAGGGAAACAACATGACAAATTCACTTGATCAACAAGCCATCGATACGATCCGTACTTTATCGATTGATGCAATTGAAAAGGCTAATTCTGGACATCCAGGTATGCCTTTAGGGGCAGCCCCGATGGCTTACACACTTTGGACAAAACATTTAAAACATAACCCGTTAAATGCAAATTGGTTTAACAGAGATCGCTTTGTACTATCAGCAGGTCACGGGTCCATGTTACTCTATAGCTTGCTCCATTTATCCGGCTATGGGATAACCATTGATGATTTGAAAGATTTCCGTCAATGGGGTAGTAAAACACCCGGCCATCCAGAATATGGCCACACCGTTGGCGTAGATGCTACTACAGGGCCTTTAGGCCAAGGCATCGCAACCGCAGTGGGAATGGCGATGGCTGAAAAACATTTAGCAGCAACGTATAACCAAGACCGCTTTAATATAGTTAATCACTTTACCTATTCGATCTGTGGTGATGGTGATTTAATGGAAGGTATCTCTTCAGAAGCTTGCTCACTAGCAGGCCATTTAGGCTTAGGAAAGCTCATCGTACTCTATGATTCAAATGATATCTCCCTCGATGGCGCTCTCAATCATTCCTTTTCTGAAAATATCGAGCAGCGCTTCAAAGCTTACGATTGGCAATATATTTATGTTAATGATGGCAATAATATTGACGAGATTTCTAAAGCTATCAGTGAGGCACAGGCAGATGAGCAACGACCAACTTTAATTGAAGTAAAAACAACGATTGGCTATGGATCACCAAATAAAGCAGGTACGTCTCAAGCCCATGGGGCCCCATTAGGAAAAGAAGAGGCTGAATTAACTAAAAAGCAATATAATTGGCCATCTCAACAATCTTTCTTTGTACCAGCAAGTGTATATCAACATTTCCAAAAGGTTGTCGGTACAAAAGGCGAACGAGAAGAAGGAGCTTGGGAACAATTATTCAGTCAATACAAAAAAGCACATCCAACTTTAGCTCAACAGTTAGAAGATAGTATCGATGGCGTGATTCCTCATGATCTAGTTGACATGTACCCTAAATATAATAAAGAGCAGTCGATTGCGACACGGGCAGCTTCCGGTCATGCGATAAACGTTATTGCAAAAGCGCTGCCAAATTTCTTTGGTGGCTCCGCTGATTTGGCTAGCTCAACCAAAACAAACATAACAACTAGTGGCGTATTCTCAAGACAAGATTACGCAGGTAAGAATATTTGGTATGGTGTACGAGAATTTGCTATGGGGGCGGCCATGAACGGCATTGCTCTACATGGTGGGGTCAAAACATTTGCAGGGACGTTCTTTGTGTTTTCAGACTATTTACGACCAGCGATTCGCCTTGCCGCACTTATGAAACTGCCCGTTACTTATGTATTTACTCATGATAGTATTGCTGTTGGTGAAGATGGACCGACACATGAACCGATTGAACAATTAGCTGCTTTACGTTCGATACCAAATCTTTCTGTTATTAGACCAGCTGATGCCAATGAAACCAATGCTGCATGGCAGCTAGCACTAGAATCAACGACCACTCCAACGGCTCTTGTATTGTCACGACAAAATTTACCTTGCTTATCCGAAACAGAAGCCGGTATCCATGATAAAGTAGCAAAAGGCGCTTATTTACTTTCTCCAAGTGTGAATGATCAAGCAGATGTCCTATTATTAGCATCAGGTTCTGAAGTTCATTTAGCTCTTGAGGCGAAGCGAATCCTATTATCTGAAAAACAAATAGATGCTGCTGTTATTAGCATGCCATCATTTGAACGTTTTGACATGCAGTCACTACAATATCAAGAGTCGATCTTACCTCCTGCGATTCGAAAGCGTGTTGCCATTGAAATGGGTATTTCACAACCTTGGCATAAGTACATCGGTTTTGAAGGTGAGATTGTCGCAATAGATGAATTTGGGGCTTCTGCTCCAGGCGAGTTAATGATAGAGAAATACGGATTTACTGTTAATAATATTGTAGATAGCGTTTTATCTATTTTATAAACAGACTGTAGTTATTTGAAATACAGATTAGTCATTATCAGGCCTACCAACAACCATGATCATTACACTAAATGTCATACTACCCTAAGTATAATTAAGGCGTCGATCACCTATGATCGACGCCTTTTCTTTTCCAAGATAACCGTCCGTAAAATGCCCGCTTCGAACGAGATGATAGAGCTCATCTATTTAAGCGAGAGCTAACGACTACTAATGACCTGATTTACTCAACAACCCATCCGTGCGAAACGAGCGAAAATGGCTAATAATTAAAGGTTCGTTTTATAAAGATTGATAGCTGTCTATAACTGATGTTCCTGTGCCGGTCTTTTTCGATGACCATAAATACGAGGCGCTAAATGTTTATCAATGAGCGGTGCTAAACCATTCATAATTAAAATCGCAAATCCAACCCCGCCAGGGAAATTAAAGACAATACGTATCACAGCCGTTAGGATACCGCAACCTATTGCAAACACCGTTTTACCATCTGGTGTTAATGCACCTGAGCTGTAATCTGTTGCCATGTATGTGGCACCAAAAAATAATGTTCCACTTAACACATGTGTCATCATGTAAGTGAAGCTGTAATCACCATATATGGATGTAATAATAGCAACCGTTAAAATATATAACAACGGAATCTTTACATTGATAATCCCACGTACAACTAAATAAATTAAACCAATTAAAATGGCTAACTTCGACGTTTCACCAACATTCCCTCCCAAGCCAGTACCGATAAACAAATCCCATAAGCCTGGAACTTCTTCTGGTACTGTTCTAGAAAAATGCCCCACATACTCAAGAGGCGTAGCAATAGATATCACATCAGGCTCTGGTGTGACCCAATTGGTGATCCAAGGTGTAAAGAATACTTTTAACATCACCCGAGCCGCTACGGCTGGATTAAATGCATTTCGGCCAATGCCCCCCGGTAATTGCTTTACAATAAGAATGGCAAAAGCACTACCTACAATAATACTCCACCAAGGTGCCGTGACCGGTAAACTTAAACCAATTAACATACCTGTTACTGCTGCACTATAATCATAGATGGTTATAGTTAGACCTCGTAACTTTTGATAAGCATACTCAAATCCCACACTTGAAATGATACCAACCGCTATCATTAAGAGTACTCGCCAGCCAAAGAAATAAGTAGCCGCGATAGCTGGAAACAACAAAGCTATTAAAACTTGTTGCATAATCCAAGCTGAGCTACGCTTTGAGAATAAATGAGGTGATGGTGTATGAAGGAGCTTCTCTGTGTTTAAAGACACTGTATTACTCATTTAATTATCCTCCTTGCGTGCTTTTATTTCTGATTTTGCAGAACGAATATTATCTAATAGCGGTATTTTGGATGGGCAAATATAAGAGCAATTTCCACAATCGATACAATCCATTGCACCTAATTTCTCAGCTTGATCTATATCACCATTTTCATAGGCATTGCTAATAAGAATTGGCTGTAAGCTAACGGGGCATACATGAAGACATTCTGCACATTGAATACATGGCGTACGTTCAGACCTTACCGCCTCTTCCTTTTCCAAAAAGGTAATGACAGAGGAACCTTTTGTAATGGGAACTTGTCCTGACGTAAGCGGTTTTCCCATCATCGGTCCACCATGGATCATCTTACCTGTTTTTGATTGAAAACCCTGACATTCCTCGATTAAATGCTGTATCGGGGTACCTATTCTGACCCAAAGGTTTTTAGGCTCTTTAATTGGCTCACCGGTTATCGTCGTAATCCTCTTGGTTAACGGACGCCCTAAGCGTACAGCTTCATAGATCGCAAATGTTGTTGCTACATTTGTAACAAGGGTATGAACATCTGCTGGTAATCCACCTGGAGGGACTTCTCTTCCAGTTAAGTTCTTGATTAAGCTTTTCTCAGATCCTTGAGGATAGATCGTTTCTAGCTCCTTGATTTCAATATGATCAACGTCTTCAATCGCTGCTTTCATCACAGCAACACTTTCATGTGTATTTGATTCGATTGCTATATACGTCTTTGTTACTGGTAATACTTCGTGTAACACCCGTATCCCTTCAATTAATTGTTCAGCATATTCAACCATTAAACGATGATCTGAAGTAGAGTACGGTTCACATTCAGCACCGTTTATAATTAACGTATCAATTGATTTTTCAGGTGGAGGGGATAGTTTTACTGAAGTTGGGAATGTAGCACCGCCCATTCCAACTACACCAGCTTGTTCAATTAATGATTTCTTTTGATCTACTGTCAGTTCTTCACCTTCACTTAAAAGAGGTGCTTCATAGACATCTTGATAATCATTTTTTATAACAATACAAGGACCTTTACCATTCATAGTGGGTTGATCAGAAATTTCTTTTACTTGGCCAGAAATGGAGGCATACACATTTGCAGAAATAAACCCTTCCTTCTCTGCTATTAATGTACCAATTTTAACGTAATCTCCTTTTTCGACAACTGGTTTTGCGGGTGCACCAATGTGCATGCTCAGTGGATAGATGAGGTATTCTGGGACAGAGGCTTCTTCAGTAGGTTTATGTTCTGTACGCCTCTTCCTCTCTACGGTATATGCCCCTTCTCTTTTTTTCATCAACTGTAATAACATGGCATGACCTTCCTTTCCTTACAACGTCAACGTTGCTTACTAACAATTACGTACTTTAACTACATCTGAAAAGAGCTATCTTGCTCTTTACTCATTTACTTATAACATATTTTTTTAAAATTTACACTTTATTTGTTTATAAATATTATAAAATAGTATACTATATTAATTCTATCTTATTAAATACTATATACCCTAAATTGATAGCGTTTTAAACCTGCTTTTCACTAGGATGAAAGTGGTTATGTTTGTCATAATTATAGTGTGGTAATTATTGTATTCCGTTAAGTGAATCCGTATCTTCAACACTAGTAATTATTTCATCACAGATGACCGTGCGTAAAACGCGCACTGATTGAGTTGGATTTATGTGATTATTAATACATCATTCAGGCGTTTATTTTAAAAGGAATACGACTAGATAATTAGCTTACAACAAAGCAAAAAATACCCCTTAGACGAGAAGACTAATAATAGTCAAACAGTCTAAAGGGTATTTTAAAAGATGTTATTCGCTTACGAATGGCAATAATGCCATTTGACGTGCGCGTTTAACTGCTCTTGTTAATTTACGTTGGTATTTTGCAGAAGTTCCCGTTACACGACGAGGAAGAATTTTCCCGCGTTCTGAAACGAAACGTCTTAGCAAATCAACGTCTTTATAGTCAATATGTGTAATGCCATTTGCAGTGAAATAACATACCTTGCGACGTTTTGAACGTCCACCACGACGAGGTGCCATCTAAAACACTCCTTTACTTATTAGAATGGTAAATCATCATCTGATATATCAATTGGCTCCATATTATCATTAGGAGAGCCAGTTGGTTGATTAAATGTGTTGTTTGGCGCTTGTTGTTGGTTCTGGTGTTGCTCTGATTGATAACTTCCAGACCCTTGCCCGCCACCTTTTGGTGCAGATCCACTGTTACTATTTCTAGGTTCAAGAAATTGGACAGTATCAGCTACAACCTCTGTAACAAAAACACGTTTTCCATCTTGTCCATCGTAAGACCTTGTTTGGATACGACCATCAACACCAACGAGACTACCTTTACTCATGTAGTTCGCTAAGTTTTCAGCTGGCTTTCTCCAAATGACACAGTTAATAAAGTCTGCCTCACGATCTCCTTGTTGATTGGAAAATGGTCTGTTTACAGCAATGGTGAAATTAGCTACTGCTACTCCACTCGCAGTATAGCGTAAGTCTGGATCCTTCGTTAATCTGCCGACAAGTACGACACGATTTAACATGAGAACCCCTCCTTATTGATCGTCTTCACGAATAGCTATGTGGCGAATAATATCATCTGAGAATTTTGCTAAACGATCAAATTCATTGATGGCAGTTTCATCGCCTTTAAAATTAATGACAACATAGTATCCATCACGATAGTCATTGATTTCATAAGCAAGACGCTTCTTGCCTTTCTCATCAACTTTGACAATTTCCGCACCATTATCAGTAAGGATACTGTTAAAACGCTCAATTACAGACGTTTTAGCCTCATCTTCGATATTTGGGCGGATGATGTACATGATTTCATAATTTCTCATCCGTTTGCACCTCCTTTTGGACTTAACGGCTCTTTGGATCACCAAAGAACAAGGAGTAATATATCATTACTCACAATCAAATATTCTAACAAAAAAATCAAATAATAGCAAGTGTTTAGAACAGAAACAACTTACTATCTTCACTATTAACGCATGGCACTATCATTACACATTAAATCTGAAATGGATGACATCGCCATCCTTGACTAAATAATCTTTTCCTTCTAACCGGACTTTACCCCGTTCTTTAGCTATTGCCATTGAACCCGCATCAACAAGATCATCATAGGAGACCGTTTCTGCACGAATAAAACCACGTTCAAAGTCTGTATGAATAATCCCAGCTGCTTGTGGTGCTTTCATTCCTTTTCTAAATGTCCATGCTCTGACCTCTTGCTCCCCAGCTGTAAAATATGTCGCTAATCCAAGCAATTGATAGGTCGCTTTAATCAATTGATCTAAACCAGACTCTGGGATCCCTAATTCTTCTAGAAACATTTCCTTTTCCTCACCATCAAGCTCGGCAATTTCTGACTCCACTTTAGCACTAATCATAATAACATTCGCATTTTCTTGCTCAGCAAATGCTTGTACCTTTTTCACAAAAGGGTTTTGATCAGCTTCTGTTAACTCATCTTCACCTACATTAGCCACGTATAGAATCGGTTTTTGCGTAAGTAAATGTAACCCTTTAACATACCTCTCTTGGTCTTCATTGAAATCAACAGATCGGGCAGGTTTCTCATCCTCGAAAGCTTCTTTTAGTTTTGATAGAATCTCAAATTCTATAACTGCCTCTTTATCTTTTTGTCGAGCCAATTTTTCAACCCGTTGAATACGTTTTGAAATCGTCTCTAGATCTGCAAGGATAAGTTCTAAATTAATCGTTTCAATATCACTAATTGGATCAACACTTCCAGAAACATGCGTGATATTATCATCTTGAAAACAACGCACAACATGACAAATTGCATCTACTTGACGAATATGAGAAAGGAATTGGTTACCAAGTCCTTCTCCTTTACTTGCTCCTTTAACAATACCGGCGATATCGGTAAATTCAAAGGCTGTTGGTATTGTTTTCTTTGGTTTAACTAGTTCTGTTAATTTGTTTAAACGTTGGTCAGGTACCTCTACAATTCCAACATTTGGATCGATCGTACAAAACGGGTAATTTGCTGATTCTGCCCCTGCTTGAGTAATCGCATTAAATAATGTCGATTTCCCAACGTTAGGTAAACCAACAATTCCTGCTGTCAATGCCATACAACTTCCACTCCTTAAGGATAACCGCTCACATGAACGTTACTTCTTTTACATTATAATTTTCAATTGATTATAACACAAGTTTACAAATCCAACGTTTAATCAACTGAAATAAACTTTTTTTCGTATATAATTAAAAGTTTAGTCAAAATAGCTTGTTTACTTTAATGAAATATTAAATTTCGCTAAATGTTTCACGTGAAACATTTAGTCAGCAGATTGAATGACACGCTTTAATTTCGTTTCAAATTTTTTGCGTGGAACGAGAACACTATGTTCACAACCTTGACACTTGATACGGATATCCATTCCCATTCTAATAACTTTCCAACGATTTTCACCACATGGATGTGGTTTTTTCATTTCAACAATATCATTCAGTTGATATGTTTTTTTCATTGATGAACCTCCCCTTCCAAACCGTTTATGCTCTAGTAGCATTTTATCATGTATCCCGACATTTGCACCAACTTTTACATGGATATATGAGCAAACGAAATAGTAAATATAAATTAATCATACCGTAAAAAGGATAAAGGTGTTCAACTAATGTTTGGAAGCCGATAAAAGCCAACGGCGTGATCACCAATAAAAGATATAATGTTAATCTTGTTTGGCTAACTAGAAAACGTGACTGCAGACGTGCTGTTAAACCTAACATACCAGCCACAGCCGTTGTAAAAATGGCCAACCACAAAAACAAAGTCATAATAACTTTAATAGCATATGAGAAATGAACGAGAATACCGTAAAGAGGCATTTCATACAGATTAATATCTGTAGCAATCATCGTAAGACTATGATAATAAAGATAAGATAGTCCTCCTAATATCAAGCCGCTTGACAGACTTGCAAAAGCAATTTCTTTTTTCGAAGTTATCTTCTGACCAATCGTCGATAACACAGAAATTAAAGGCAGAACATTTAAAGCTGTAAATGGAAATGCAGGTAGCCAGCTGCCTACACCGGTAATGATAGTCGGCGTTGCTAAGTTAGGGCTATTTAAAAAAGATAAGAATAAGCCAATTAATGCTAATAATAATATTGGCAGTAAAACACCATTCATTTTTAATATACCATCAAGGCTTAAACTGAAAGTCCATAAAATCATACTAACAATAAAGATAATCCCAACCCAATTTGGAATACCAAACGCTTGGAACGTCACACCACTGCCCGCCACCATAATAATCGTTGTCGAAAACAAATAAATTAAAATCACGATATCATAAAACAACCCTATCCTCTTCCCTACAATGATCATTAAAGTCGGCATATAATGGTTCGTTTGCTGTTGATAACTAATTGACATAATCGTGTAACAACTAATGGTAAATAGTATTGAAAATATAATAATTGCTTGTCCATTATTTGGTCCGAAAAATTGCCATAGCTCTCGACCAGAAGCATAACCGGCTCCAATCATCGTACCCATTATTAAAAACGTCCATTGATAGCTTTTCCCCATATTGTTCCTCCATCTTTCACGTATAGATGTTTGTGGATAATCGTATACTAATAAAAATATGATGGAGGTATGGAAACTATGAAATTAACTGATCAAAATCAGTCGAGGTCAATAAGTAAAAAATGGCATTACCAGAAACATTTCGTATATCGTGAAATTGCTGATTTTGTTTATCAATGGTTACCTGAAGATAAGTCTGATATTGTTATTGTTTGTATCGGTTCTGACCGATCCACCGGAGATGCTTTAGGACCTATAACTGGAACCCATTTATCTAAATGGAGACTGACCCGTTTTCATGTTTACGGAACATTAAAAAAACCAGTGCATGCCTTGAACTTAACTGATGAACTTAGCAGAATTAACAAATCACATCCACATGCATTTATTATTGCTATTGATGCATGTTTGGGCAGAGCGACTTCAATCGGTAAAATTACAGCGAGCGTTGGACCATTGAAACCTGGCTTAGCACTTAAGAAAAAGTTGCCTGAAGTCGGCCATTTACACATTACTGGTATTGTCAATGCATCAACACCTGTTGACTATTTAACATTGCAAAACACACGTCTACATCTAGTTATGGAACTAGCAGAAACCATCGCCAGATCATTTCTTTATCTTCAGCGCAACTATATTGATAAGCGCAAACAACAAATCAACTAATCAAGATATGATAACCCACTAATAAAATTGATACCACAACTAGGGCTGGAATCAAGTTTGCAATCCTTATTTTTGTTAAACCTAACATATTTAAAGCAATAGCAACAATAAGTAATCCCCCTGTTGAAGTAATTTCAATAATCCATTCATCTAAAAGCAAATCTGGAATCCATTGGTGAATACGTGTTGCTGTAAGAGCTATCGCTCCTTGATATAGGACGACTGGGATAGCTGATAAGCCAACACCAAAACCTAATGTCGTTGTTAGTACAAGAGCAGTAAAGCCATCTAATATCGACTTAATAAACAGCAGATCATGATCATGACGCAAACCACTATCTAATGCACCTATAATAGCCATGGCTCCCACTACAAATATTAAGCTTGCTGTTATAAACCCTTGTGTTATTTTTAACTGCATTTGACCTGAATGAATAAGCTTGGCTATCATCTCTCCACACTTATTAAATTTTGCTTCTAACTTCAACACTTCCCCTATCATGCCACCAACCATTAGAGCAATAATGACAAAGATAATATAGTTAACTTGTAAGGCCATGTCTAAACCCATTAATAAGATTGCTAATGCAACAGCTTGTAATACGGTTTCTTTAAATTTTTCAGGAATGTTTCTAAAAAACAGCCCCAATAGTGTACCTAGAATAATTGCGAATCCATTTACTAATGTGCCTGTTAAAGCCATGATCTCCCCCCTTTAAAGCAGATGTTTCACGTGAAACATTACAAAATGACATCGTTCAAGGTTCTTCTATAATTTTTGAATAATATTTTCTCCTTAACGTATATTAAATAAATGTCTGATTTGAGCTTAACTCAAATCAGACATTTATTAATGTATTATGAATTTTGTAGCATATCGATAATCCGGTCTAAATCTTCATTGTTGAAAAAATCAATTTCTATTTTCCCTTTTTTCTTACCTTTATGAATCTTAACATTTGTTCCTAAGAAATCTCTTAAGTGGGTTTCTCGTTCCGCGATAAAAATATCCTTTTTTATTTTTGGTGTTTTATCGTGTGGTTTCTTGTCATTCAATTGTTGGATTAATAATTCCACTTGTCGAACATTTAATTTTTCGGTTGTAATCTTTTTAATTAGTGGGTTCAATTTCTCTTTATCTTTTAAACCTAAAATGGCACGACCATGTCCCATTGTTAGTTCACCGTTATTTATCATTGCTGTTACCTGAGCTGGCAAGTGCAATAAACGAACAAGATTAGCAATATGCGGTCTACTCTTACCCAATTTCTTTGCCAGATCATCTTGTGTTAAATCATATGATTTCATAAGATTAACGTAGGCCTGTGCTTCTTCAATTGGCGTCAGATTCTCACGCTGTAAGTTCTCTAACAAGGCCAATTCCATCATTTTTTGGTCATTCATCTCTTTAATGATAACAGGAACTGTTTCTAAACCTGCTTCCTTTGCCGCCCGATATCGGCGTTCACCAGCAATGATTTCAAAGCCTTTGATCGACTCCCGTACAAGTAAAGGTTGAATAATACCATATTCCAAAATTGAGTTTTTTAATTCTTCTATCGCTTCTACTTGAAAAGTTTTGCGCGGTTGATAAGGATTGGGTCTACATTGAGATAGTTCGACCTGCAATATTTTTTCGTCTTGACTTGTTTCTTCTTCTTCTAACTCAGGAAAAAAAGCATTAATACCTTTACCTAACCCTCTCGCCATTTGCAATCACTTCCTTTGCTAAATCAAGATACACCTCAGCGCCTCTGGATTTGGAATCATAAGTTATAATAGGTTGTCCATAACTTGGTGCCTCACCAAGTCGAACATTTCTAGGAATTATTGATTGGTAAACTTTATCTTGAAAATACTTTTTTACTTCATCAATGACTTGTAACCCTAGATTTGTTCGAGCATCTAACATCGTTAATAAGACACCTTCTATTTGCAACGCCTTATTTAAGTGTTTCTGAACAAGCCTAACTGTATTTAGCAATTGACTCAAACCTTCAAGTGCATAATATTCACATTGCACCGGTATTAAAACGCTGTCTGCCGCTGTTAATGAATTTAAAGTTAGCAAACCCAAAGATGGTGGACAATCAATAATAATAAAATCATAGTGCTCTAAGGATGATTCTAAAGCTTTCTTTAAACGAACCTCTCGAGAAATCGTTGGTACTAATTCGATTTCTGCACCAGCTAATTGTATAGTAGCTGGTACTACATCTAAATGTTCAACTGCTGTAGGAACGCACACGTCGGCAGCAACTAAGTCCTCAACTAACACATTATAAATACACTGGTCAATATCTGCTTTATTAACACCTACCCCACTTGTTGCATTTCCTTGTGGATCAATATCAACAAGTAGTGTTTTATATCCTAAATGTGCTAAGCATGCACTTAAATTAACAGCTGATGTTGTTTTTCCTACGCCGCCTTTCTGATTAGCTACGGCGATTACTTTTCCCATCGTGTCACCTACCTAGTCTAAAACTCTATCACATCTATTCTATCATTTTTTTTCAAAATAAACATCGTAAATTGTCCAGATATTTTATCGTTTTATATAAATGATGCTTTTTTAAAAACTCAAGTGGCTGCAATAACCGAAAAAACAGCGTATTTCAATGTAAAGTCCCATGAATAAAAAAACGAATCCACTGACAGTGGTTTTAAACTGTCGAAGACTCGTTCTCTTTAAGTTACTAAATCAGATTAATTACTTATTTTTAGCTATTTTTATCGTGATCTGGTAATACTCATCCATATCCTGCTCATCTGTTTCCAGCTTAACACCTGTATCGGAAACCATATCAAGTGATTGACGAATGGTATTCATTGCAATCCTCATATCTTTATTAAAACCTTTTAGTCTTGGTTTCTTTTGCTTCACAGGTGTTTGCATCATTTTCTCAATACGTTCTTCTGTTTGCTTAACATTAAGTTGCTTTTCTATAACTTCTTGTAAAAGTTGTTCTTGCTTGTCTTGATTTTTTAAAACGATTAAAGCTCTTGCGTGTCTTTCTGTAATAGATTTATTTAAAATTGCTTGTTGCACAGACTCTGGGAGCTTTAATAAACGCATCTTATTTGCTATCGTTGATTGACTTTTACCTAATCGTTGAGCTAGTGCTTCTTGAGTTAGCTCATGAATCGTTAACAAACGCTCATAAGCTTTTGCTTCCTCAATAACTGTTAGTTCTTCACGTTGTAGATTTTCTATAAGTGCAACTGAAGCTGTTTCTTTATCATTCATATTACGGATAATAGCAGGAACAGTTTCCCATCCTAATGTATTAACAGCTCGATATCGTCTCTCTCCAGCGATGATTTCATAACGTTTATCACCGTCTTCTATTTCTCGCACAACAATCGGTTGTATCATTCCATGCGTATGAATCGTTTGAGCAAGTTCATCAATTTTCTCCTCATTAAAAATCGTTCGCGGCTGATAGCGATTAGGTAAAATCTCCGAAACAGGAATATGAACGACTTCTCCTTGATTATAAACCTCTTCTTCAAACGATTGCTCTTTATCACCCATTCCAAATATACGACTAAATGGAGGTAACAATAAAAACACCACCTTTTCTTCCGAAATCCCTTCTTACATTGAAAAAAATTATTCACTTGTCCTTAACAACTTATATGCTTATAACGCGTAAGTCGGAATTAAAATGTTTCACGTGAAACATTTTAATTCCACACGACTCGTTTAAACAAAATTATCCCATGACTAATATACTTCTACTATTCTACCATATAATCCTTCTATTTCGTAAAGGATTATATGAAAATATTATCTGAAGGCATTCATATCTATCCCACTATCATGTAAGTGGTGATTTCGCTGGTGTTCCCGGCTTTCTTGGATAGCGCTTAGGTGTCTTTTTTTTCTTATCAATACAAACAATATGGCGCTCCCCTTGATCGTTTGGTAAATGAAATGAATATAAATTGTTCAATACCCCACCTAAAAGTTCAATTGCTGCATCAGCTTCTTTTAACTCTAGCTCGGCATTTGGACCTTTCATTGCCACAAACTTTCCACCCGTTCTAACTAAAGGCAAGCATAGTTCACTTAAGACCGTCATTTTGGCAACAGCTCGGGCTAAAACGAGGTCATACTGATGTCTAAAGTTAGAATTTTGAGCAAACAACTCTGCTCGATCATGGTAAAACGCCACACCGCTTAAATCTAATTTCTCAGCCAAATGATTTAAGAAAGTAATCCGTTTCTTTAATGAATCCACGATGGTTACATTTAGATGTGGAAAGCATATTTTTAAAGGTATACTAGGAAATCCGGCCCCTGCACCAACATCACATATCGATAATGACTGCGTGAAATCTATATAAAAGCTTGCTGTAATCGAATCATAGAAATGCTTTAAATAAACTTCAGTTTCCTCAGTTATAGCAGTTAAGTTTATCTTTTCATTCCATTCTACCAATGTCTGATAATACGTCTGAAACTGCTGTATCTGCTTATCTGATAACATGATGCCTTTTTCTTCAAGTTTATTAATAAATGTGTCAATATTCATAGTTAATTCCCTTCTTAACATAGACTAAGCTTGACGTTCAACTTCACTCGTCCGCTTCGCTATTTGACCTTGTTCAATATAAACAAGTAAAATCGAAACGTCGGCAGGATTAACACCTGAAATTCGAGAAGCTTGACCAACAGATAGTGGACGCACCTTCTTAAGTTTCTGTTTTGCCTCTGTCGCTAACCCACTAATCGCATCATAATCAATATTTTCTGGAATTACTTTGTTTTCCATTTTTTTCATTCTGTCAACTTGTTGGTTTGATTTATCAATATAACCTTGGTATTTCACTTGGATTTCCACTTGCTCTTCAACTTCTTCTGGCAGTGTAACATCGGCAGGTACCAAACGTTTAATTAACTGATAACTTACTTCTGGACGCTTAAGCAAGTCTAATGCTTTAATGGGTTCCTTCAATCCTGTTCCACCTGCTTCATTCAATAGTTGGTCAATTTGGGAAGAAGGTTTAATCGTTTGTTTAGCTAATCGTTTCTTTTCTTGTTCAATAAGTGCTACTTTACCTTGAAAAGCTTGATAGCGCTCCTCATTAATTAAGCCTAATTGATAGGCTTTGTCTGTCAAACGAATATCTGCATTATCATGACGTAACAACAAACGATATTCAGCACGTGAGGTAAGAAGACGGTATGGCTCATTTGTCCCCTTCGTCACAAGGTCATCGATTAACACACCAATATAAGCTTGTGATCGATCAAGAATTAGCGATTCAACCTCTAGAGCACGGGCCGCAGCATTAATTCCAGCCATTAACCCTTGACCAGCAGCTTCTTCATAACCGGATGTGCCATTAATTTGCCCTGCAGTAAATAAGCCAGGGACATTCTTTACTTCAAGCGTTGGCCATAACTGTGTGGGGACGACACTATCGTACTCAATCGCATAACCCGAACGCATAATCTCTGCTGCTTCTAAACCTTCAATTGACCGTAACATCTCGTGTTGGACAGATTCCGGTAATGAAGTGGAGAACCCTTGCACGTAAACCTCTTCAGTATTTCTACCTTCTGGCTCTAAGAAGATTTGATGACGTGGTTTATCATGAAATCGAACCACTTTATCTTCAATTGAGGGACAATAACGTGGGCCTGTCCCTTTAATCATGCCCGAATACATGGCGGATAATGCTAAATTATCATCAATAATTTGGTGTGTCTTCTCATTTGTATATGTTAACCAGCACGGTATTTGATCGACAATCGCTTCTGTTGTTTCATAAGAGAAATGACTAGGTTTATCATCACCAGGCTGAATTTCAGTTTTACTATAATCAATGGTATTAGCATTGACACGAGGTGGTGTACCTGTTTTAAAACGAACAAGCTCAAAACCAAGCTCCTCTAAATGCTCAGAAAGTTTAACAGATGGACGTTGATTATTAGGACCACTTTGATACGATAAGTCTCCAATAATAACGCTACCTCTCATAAATGTGCCTGTCGTAATAATGACAGATTTCGCATAATAAGCAGCGTTTGTTTCCGTTAGTACCCCTTTACAAACACCCTCTTCAATAATCAGTCTTTCCACCATTGCTTGACGAATCGTTAAGTTTTCTAACTTTTCTAATTGATATTTCATTTCTTGAATATATAAAGGTTTGTCAGCTTGAGCACGCAAGGCACGAACTGCTGGACCTTTTCCGGTATTTAACATACGCATTTGAATATATGTTTTATCAATCACTTTACCCATTAACCCACCAAGTGCGTCAATTTCACGGACAACTACCCCTTTTGCAGGGCCACCTATTGATGGATTACATGGCATAAAGGCAATCATATCTAAATTCAATGTAAGCATTAACGTTTTGGCACCGCGCTTAACCGCAGCATTAGCTGCCTCAACGCCAGCATGACCCGCCCCGATAACAATCACATCGAAATGACCTGCATTATAGACCATCTTTATCGCTCCTTTTCTTTTTTACTTATTTCCCTAAACAAAACTGTGAAAATAGTTGATCAATTAAGCTATCTTGAACCGTATCGCCGACAATCTCACCTAACAATTCCCAAGTCCTTGTTACATCAATTTGTATTAAATCGATCGGCATGTCAGCATGAATTGCAGACGTTGCATCTTCTAATGTAGCTAGTGCTTGTTTTAGCAATTGAATATGTCTTACATTAGAAACATAAGATAAATCATCAGATTCAATTTGCCCTGCAAAGAATAAACGGGCAATGGCTTCTTCTAATTGATCAATTCCTTGCTCTTCTAAAAGTGACATGTTAACAATCGCATGATCTTTCGCTAGATCCGCAACTTGATCAAGGTCAATTTTGTTCGGAAGGTCTGTCTTATTGACCAATATAATAACATCTAAATCCTTAACTAATTCAAACAATTGACGGTCCTGTTCCGTAAGCGATTCATTAAAATTTAGAACAAGTAAAACTAAGTCAGCTTCTTTTAAAACTTGTCTTGAGCGCTCTACCCCGATTTTCTCTACGATATCTTCCGTATCACGGATCCCTGCTGTATCAACTAATCGCAATGGAACACCTCGAACATTTACATATTCCTCAATAACATCACGTGTTGTTCCTGGTATGTCAGTTACAATCGCCTTATTCTCTTGGACAAGAGCATTCATAAGTGAAGACTTTCCAACATTCGGTCGTCCAATGATTGCGGTTGAAATACCTTCCCTTAAAATTTTACCTTGTCTCGCCATTGCTAATAAACGCTCAATCTCCTGATAAACAAGCTTGGTTTTCTCTAACATTATATTTTTTGTCATTTCTTCCACGTCATCATACTCTGGGTAATCAATATTGACTTCCACATGAGCAACCGTCTCAATTAATTCCTGACGTAATCGCTTGATTAACTTTGATAATTTACCATCAAGTTGTTTTACTGCCACACCCATCGCTTTATCTGTTTTAGCTCGAATTAAATCCATCACCGCTTCTGCTTGTGATAAATCAATACGTCCATTTAGAAAAGCCCGCTTTGTAAATTCACCAGGTTCTGCTAAACGCGCACCTAGTTGAAGGCTCATTTCTAATAGGCGATTAACAGATGCTAAGCCACCATGGCAATTTATTTCAACAACATTTTCCCTAGTAAATGTTTTGGGTGCTTGCATCACACTTACCATTACTTCTTCAATCATTGTTTTACTATCTGGATCAATGATTTTACCGTAATGTATGGTATGGCTATCAACTGTATTTAAATCCTTGCCTTCAAACATTTGATTAACGATATCAATCGCTTGATCTCCACTCAGGCGAACAATCGCAATCGCTCCTTCTCCAATTGGAGTAGAAATCGCAGCTATCGTATCTAAATCCATTCTCATCACCTCCACTATCATTTTTTCCTTATTTATATAAAAAATGTGAACTTATTTTGAATTACTGTCACTAACTTAATAGAATACCATATATCCTACTCAAAAAGAAAGGATTAAATTATACACAAGTGGATAACTTTTTCACTAAGCCGCATAGGACATCGATTTATTGTGGATAACCGCTCTTCTTTAACAATCCCAACTTATCCACAGGGGCTCATTTTAGTTTCGCTTAAATGTCAGTGAGAGGCAAACAGAACGGGAAAAACAGGGCCGGCAAGATGAGTAATCGCAAAAAAAAGTTCCAAGCAATAAGGTTTGCTTGGAACTTTTTTTATTTGCGGCTAGTTATGGCCCAGCCCCATTTCTAAATGGATTACAGTGCTCGAATAACGACATGGCGGTTAGGTTCTGTACCGTCAGAACATGTTTCCACTTGCTGATTATCCTGTAACGCACTATGAATAATTTTACGTTCAGACGAAGGCATCGGTTCTAATGCCACGTCTTTATTAATTTTTATTGCTTTATCCGCTAAACGATGAGCTAACTGCTCAAGCGTTATTCGGCGTCTATTTCGATAACCTTCTGCATCAATAACAATACGAAAATGTTCTGAAGAAATACGATTAATCATAACTTGAACCAAATGCTGTATAGCATTTAGAGTCTGACCACGCTTCCCAATGATCATTGCAATTTTATGACCCGACAAATCAAAATATATTTGCTTTCCTTCTCGTTTCACCGTAATGGCTACATCTTCAGAAAACGCGGTGGCAATTTCCTTCAGATAAGTAACCGCTTGATCAATAGGATCTTCTTTAATTGATACTTTAACGATCGCTCGTTTCGCACCAAAAATACCAAACATACCTTTCTTGCCTTCATCAATAATTTCAATATTAACTTGGTCCTCTGTGGTGTTAAGTTGCTGTATAGCTGATTGGACCGCATCTTTGACAGTTTGTCCAGAAGCAGTTACCTGTTTCACTTTTATTTTCCTCCCGCTGTTTGTTGAAATTTAAACGGTTTTCGAATAAAAATTGTCTGTAATACCATAAAGACGTTACCTACAACCCAGTACAATGCTAAAGCTGCAGGGAAGAACATCGACATAACCCCAATCATAATTGGCATCATATAAAGCATCATCGTCATTTGAGGATTTCCTGCATTTTGTGTAGCATTTGTTCCTGCCATCGTTAGTTTTTGCTGTAAGAATGTCGCACCAGCAGCAACAATTGGTAAAATGTAAAACGGATCTGATTGAGATAACTCAAACCAGAGGAAGCTACCCTCTTGTAAACCAGGTGTACGCATAATCGATTGATATAATCCAATTAATATTGGCATTTGAACAAATATCGGTAAACAACCTGCCATTGGATTAACATTATTCTGTTGGAACAACTTCATCGTTTCTTCTTGCAATTTCTGTTGTGTTTGTGCATCTTTAGAACTGTATTTTTCTTTCAATTCTTTTAACTGCGGTTGTATTTCTTGCATCGCTTTAGAACTTTTTAATTGCTTTACATTCAATGGAACAAGGAGTAATCTGAAAAATAACGTTACGATAATAATCGCTATTCCAAAGTTTCCATTGAAAAAATTAGCTACATTAATAATTAACCAAGACAATGGAAAAACAAAATATGAATCCCAGAAACCTTCACTTTCAGCTGTAATGGGTTCATTGACATTACCACATCCTGATAAAAGTAGTACTAAACCTAATAAGGCCACGACAATTAAGACCTTTTTGCGCATGATCTTCCTCCTTAACATCCATTCATCGATCTGTATATGTAAAACTCAACTGTTATTTTATCACTATCTTCACTTTAATACTACAATCTTTATTAAAGTCATTTTATAAATTGGGAATAGCCACTTCAAATCGATTATTTCTTTAGTAAATGGGATTTAAATAACACATGAGTTAGACTTTTTTTGGTTTGATGAAAATCGATATCTTTTGTTGCCACTCTAGCAATAACGACATAATCATACTCGGGTTCGATTTGGTGCTCAAGCTCAAGAAACGCTTGCCGCAGATAACGCTTAACGCGATTGCGAACCACAGCATTACCGACTTTTTTTGAAACAGAAAGACCAACTTTTATATGGGATTGGTCTTTCTTTTGAAGATAATACAGTACCAATTGACGATTAGCAAATGATTTTCCATGTTTAAAGACGTTTTGGAAATCTTCATTTTTTTTTAATCGATAACTTTTTTTCATGTACTGTTACCTCCAAATCTACAAATAATCTGCTTTCTCTATCTATACATGTTAACCATTTCACTTTAAACAAAACCTTCATTACGCCCCAGCGATCTATTCACTTAGGATATACATTAACGTTTTAAAAATGCCTTGTCACATCATTATTTCATACTGACACTTTCCTTAAATAATGTGGAAAAAAGACCACTGACAATTTCAGTGGCCTAAGCTGACAATACTTTTCTTCCTTTTTTGCGACGGCGTGCTAAAACGTTACGTCCATTTTTAGTGCTCATACGAGAGCGAAAGCCGTGAACTTTTTTACGTTTACGATTATTTGGTTGAAATGTGCGTTTCATTATATCTACACCTCCCTGAGGAATTAAAAATCACTATTGAGACAATCCTGTTCATTATACGTAATAACAACAGTACCTGTCAACAATAAATCGGGGAAACAACCGATTAGACAAATAAAAATTTTAAAAAAGAAATCGAAATAACTTATCCACACGGCTTGTTAATGATACATGACAAGATTTTATTATCCACACAATTTATCGACAAATAAACCACAAATTCAATGCTTGTGGATGAAAAAAGTAAACATGTACAAGGATATGTGGATAACTGTCGAAACACCTTGCATTCTTGCTCTTTTTTTGATATTATTACTGTGCTTAATTGTTTAAAACTGTGTGAAGTAGCTAAACATATCCACAGTCGGTGGATAACCTGTGGACATTTATACACATACTTGTCTATTAACTTATTAACATGTCTGTGTATAAATTGAATAATTGTTCTTTTTTATTGCTATGATCCTTTTTTAATATCCACAATCAAACTTAACCTTTCGATCTATTTTGCTAAAATAGATTGCGAGAGGTTTTTTATATCTTTAATGGCGTTTAGCTATAATTTGAGAAAGGGGCCTATCGATGGAAAATATCGAAGAGTTATGGGCAAGTACATTATTAGCCATCAAAGAAAAGGTTAGTAAACCTAGTTTTGATACATGGCTAAGGAATACAAATGCCGATAGCATTACTGATGATACCTTAGTTATCTCTGCTCCAAATGAATTTGCAAGAGACTGGCTAGAAAATAGGTACAGCAATCTTATTTCTGATGCTATTTTTGAAGTAACAGGAGCACAACTTAAAACAAAATTTATTATTCCTGAAAATGAACGTACAACTGATCAAACAGCCAATCAGACACCAAAAGTAGTGCCAGTTAAAGACCAAGAACAACATGACGCTTCGAAAACGATGTTAAATGACAAATACACCTTTAACACATTCGTTATTGGATCTGGTAATCGATTTGCTCATGCTGCTTCATTAGCTGTTGCTGAAGCCCCTGCTAAAGCATACAATCCACTATTTATTTATGGGGGTGTCGGATTAGGAAAAACACACCTCATGCATGCCATTGGTCACTATGTGTTAGATCACAATCCCAATGCTAAAGTTGTTTATCTATCATCAGAGAAATTTACCAATGAGTTTATTAACTCTATTCGTGACAATAAAGCAGAAAATTTTAGAAGTAAGTATCGAAATGTCGATGTCCTATTGATAGATGATATACAATTTTTAGCTGGAAAAGAACAAACCCAAGAGGAATTTTTTCATACATTTAACACACTGCATGAAGAGAGTAAACAAATTATTATCTCTAGCGATCGACCACCCAAAGAAATACCAACGTTAGAAGATCGTTTACGCTCGCGTTTCGAGTGGGGATTGATTACAGATATTACACCACCCGATTTAGAAACTCGTATTGCTATATTAAGAAAAAAAGCGAAGGCAGAAGGATTAGATATTCCTAATGAAGTCATGCTTTATATTGCCAATCAAATTGATACAAATATTAGAGAATTAGAAGGTGCACTTATACGGGTAGTCGCTTACTCATCTTTAATCAATCAAGACATCGATGCATCACTGGCTGCTGAAGCATTAAAAGATATTATCCCTAGTGCAAGACCTAAAATGATCACAATAGCTGGTATTCAAGAGCTTGTTGCTGAAAAATATAATATGAAGTTAGAGGAGTTTGCGGCGAAGAAACGAACGAAATCAGTAGCATTTCCTAGACAAATCGCGATGTATTTATCACGGGAATTAACCGACTTCTCGTTACCCAAAATTGGCGAAGAATTTGGCGGGCGTGATCATACAACGGTCATTCATGCTCACGAAAAAATATCAAAATTAATAAGTGATGACCATTTATTAAATCGAGAAATTGAAGAAATAAAAGAACAGTTGAAAAGTTTATAAGGTTATCAACATGTGTATAGTGTGAATAGTCATTCATAGTTACACACATTCTATCCACAGGTGGATAACATTGAGATGATTACTACTTTTATATGTTATCCACATAACCACAAGCCCTATTACTATTACTACTATTTTTTTATTAATAAATAATATATAATATACTTCCATTAGGAGGATTTTATTCATGAAATTTATTATTCAAAGAGATTTACTTTTAGAGAGTATACAACACGTCATGAAAGCTATTTCTTCTCGTGTAACTATTCCTATTCTTACAGGTATAAAAATTGAAGCAATAGAAGCAGGCATTAAATTAACAGGAAGCGACTCAGATGTTTCAATTGAATCATTTATTCCAAAAGAAAATGACGGGATCGTTAATGTTGAACAAATAGAACCAGGTCAAATTGTTGTCCAATCAAAATACTTCCCTGATATTATCCGAAAACTCCCATTAAAAACATTAGAAATTAATACGGATGATCAATTTCAAGTCAATATTGTTTCAGGAGGATCTGAATTTCACCTCAACGGTCAAGATGCTATGGAATATCCACAACTTCCTGTCTTACATACCGATAATAGTTTTGAAATTAAAAATGATCTTCTCAAGGAATTAATTAAACAAACCGTGTTTGCAGTTTCAACTGTAGAAACGCGCCCTATTCTAACAGGCGTAAATATGCGGTTAGAAGACAACCTATTAAACTTTGTCGCAACAGATAGTCACCGTTTAGCTTCACGTAAAATTCCTTTATCTACTGAAAATGAAGGGTTATCATTTAAAGATGTTGTTATTCCAGGGAAGAGCTTAGTTGAACTTAATAAAATCATTGACGACAGTGAAGAAACAATGTCTATAAGTGTTACAGAAAATCAAATATTATTTCAAACTAAAAATTTATACTTTCTCTCACGCTTATTAGAAGGCAATTATCCAGAGACATCACGACTTATTCCAGAACAAAGCAAAACGACTGTATTAACACAGACTAAAGCCTTACTTCAAGCAATTGACCGAGCCTCACTTTTAGCTAAAGAAAATAGAAATAACGTTGTTAAGCTAGAGACAAAAGGAAATAATCAACTACAAATAAGTAGTAATACGCCAGAAGTTGGTCAAGTCATCGAGGAAGTAACCACAGAAAGTATTAACGGTGAAGATTTAAAGATTTCTTTTAGTGCTAAATATATGATTGATGCATTAAAAATTATTCAAGAAGATCATGTAGAAATTGATTTTACAGGGGCAATGCGACCATTTATTATTAAACCACATGAAAATGAGCAAATTTTGCAGCTTATTTTACCTGTAAGAACGTATTAGATGGTTTTAATTAGTTATAAAACGAACCTTTAATCAGTAGACGTTTTCAAAGACGGTTATTTGTGATAAATACGGAGTTTTTTCAAGATAGAGCTTGATCATGTCTGCTCTATCTTCTTTTATTTGTTATTTAAACGGACCCATATCAGCTGGGTACTTTGCTATTCGGACAATCTTTAGTAAAATAGATAGTAGAGCATATGTGTGATCGGAGCAATTGTGCTAAAAGTGGAAAGTTTGAGCTTTTTTTCGAAAGACTTATATAGATGACTGAGATTAGCTTCTTTAAACAGTTAGCATAAAACGAACCTTCAATCAGTGGGCGTTTTATGGACGGTTATCTGAGATAAATAAAAATAACGACATTCGTGAAAGCTAAACAAATACAGTTTTTCCTAACTAAAGAAAGGAGTTATATAGTGGAAACAGAAGAATTTAAAATTGATACGCAATACATTCAACTTGGGCAATTTTTAAAGTTGTCCAATATCGTGGAAAGTGGAGGTATGGTTAAATTATTTTTAAGTGAATATCCTGTTTTTATAAATGGAGAGCAAGATCAACGTAGAGGGCGTAAATTATACCATCGTGACTTAATAGAAATTGAAGATGTAGGTAGCTACCGCATTATAACTAACTAATCGACTTCATTTTCTCTACAACGAGGCAATGGACTGTTTTCTTTAGGTAATGCCTTGGTTTTATTATCGATTAGGAAAGTATTACCGTCAGCCCATGAAACGGAAATTAAAAGTCCTAAGTATAAGAAAAACACTGCAGTGTTATCTCATACTATTAGCCACCTACTTAGTCACTTTCTTAATCGTATAAAAAGGAAGGCATCATTCTATGTACATTAAAGATATAAAGTTAATGAATTATCGGAATTATCCAAAGCTTGAACTCACCTTTGATGATCGGATCAATGTGATTATCGGTGAAAATGCGCAAGGTAAAACCAATTTGATGGAAGCTATTTATGTTCTAGCTTTTTCTAAATCTTATCGAACAGCTAAAGATAAAGAACTTATTCAATGGGAGCAAAGTTATGCTAAAATAGAAGGTACGGTCTTTAAAAGACAATATCATATCCCACTAGAAATTCAATTTTCAACCAAAGGAAAAAGAGCAAAGCTCAATCATCTAGAACAAAAAAGATTGAGTGATTATATAGGCGCACTTAATCTGGTTATGTTTGCTCCGGAAGATCTTAATCTGGTAAAAGGAAGTCCTCAGGTTAGACGACGCTTTATTGATATGGAAATTGGCCAGATACAGCCTGTGTATATTTATCATCTTGGGCAATATCAAAAAATATTAAAACAACGCAATGCTTTGTTAAAGGCGTTACAAAGGCGGAAGACCACTGATCAAACCATGTTAGATGTACTCACTGAACAACTTATCGACCATGCGCGTGTGATTGTTGAAAAACGCTTTTTATTTTTAACGTTACTTCGGAAATGGGCTGCATCGATTCATCAAGGCATTAGTCAAGACAAAGAGAATTTAACGATTTCTTATGATGCAACGATTGATGTATTAGAAAGCGATGATAAGGAAAAAATAAAGAGGATATATAACGACACCTTTAATCTAAATAGAGATAAAGAGATTGATCGTGGCAGTACGTTGTATGGTCCTCACCGCGATGATTTATCTTTTTATATCAATGATCGAAACGTGCAAACCTTCGGATCACAAGGACAGCAACGGACGACAGCACTGTCTTTAAAACTAGCTGAAATTGAATTAATAAAAAGTGAAGTCGGAGAATACCCCGTTCTTTTATTAGATGATGTGTTAAGTGAATTGGATCAATATCGTCAATCACATTTATTACATACCATTAAAGGTAAAGTACAAACGTTTGTTTCTACAACGAGCATTACTGATATTCAACATGAAACGATCAACCAAGCAGAACTATTTTATGTCGAGAATGGTTCAATAACGAAACAGAAAAGAGGCTAATTATGTTTATTCATATTGGTGATGATCAAGTGATTCGTTCAGATCAGATCATTGTAATGATTGATCAACAGTATGTAGCGTCATCTTCGATTAATGAAGAGATGATCGAACATCAAGAAGAAGTAGAAGATATGCCTCAGTTAGATCATGATTTGACTAAATCAATTATCATTACAAAAGATCATGTCTACTATAGTCCTTTATCGATTTTAACGTTAAGGAAAAGAGCGAGCATGATCTCGACATTAAGTCATTTAGATGATTATACCGATAGTGATACTTATGATACATGATGGCTTGACCACATAATATTTGCTCAATCAAATCGTTTACGATTTTTTAATATAAATAAAATCAGACCATCTTAATCGATTGTGTCTTAAATGAGAGTGTAGGTGAATCAATTGACAATGCAAGAAAACAATTTAAATGAACAACAATATGATGAAAGTCAAATACAAGTATTAGAAGGACTAGAGGCTGTTCGTAAGCGACCAGGGATGTATATTGGTTCTACAAGTGAACGTGGTCTGCACCATTTAGTTTGGGAAATTGTTGATAATAGTATTGATGAAGCACTTGCTGGTTATTGTGATCATATTCAAGTCATCATAGAAAAAGATAACAGCATTACAGTTATAGATAATGGTCGTGGTATACCAGTTGGTATGCACGAGAAAGCCGGTCGTCCTGCTGTAGAAGTTATTATGACAGTTTTACATGCTGGTGGTAAGTTTGGTGGCGGGGGCTATAAAGTTTCTGGAGGTTTACATGGCGTTGGTGCTTCAGTTGTTAATGCTCTGTCAACTTCTCTCGAGGTTTATGTACATCGCGATCAAAAAGTTTACTATTTAGATTTCAAGCGAGGAAAATTAAATACGGAATTAAAAGTCATCGGTGAAACTGATATTACAGGAACACGGACCCATTTCACTCCAGATGAAACCATTTTTGAAGAGACGACAGTGTACAATTATGATACGTTATCTTATCGTTTACGCGAATTGGCTTTTCTAAATAAAGGGTTACGTGTAAGCATTGAAGATAAACGTTCTGATGAAGTTAAAAAAGAAGAATTTCACTATGAAGGTGGAGTCAAATCTTATGTTGAGTATTTAAATCAATCTAAAGAAGTGCTTCATGAACCTTTTTATGCTGAAAAAGAAGATCAAGGCATTAATGTTGAAGTAGCGATTCAGTATAATGATGGATTTGCTAGTAACATTTATTCCTTTGCTAATAATATTCATACATATGAAGGCGGTATGCATGAGTCTGGTTTTAAGACAGGATTAACACGTGTGATTAATGATTATGCTCGTAAAAATAATTTATTTAAAGAAAATGATCCGAATTTGACTGGTGATGATGTCAGAGAAGGACTTACGGCAATTATTTCTATTAAACACCCCGATCCTCAATTTGAAGGACAAACCAAAACAAAGTTAGGGAATAGTGAAGCACGAACGATTACTGATTCATCATTTAGCGAGCTGTTTTCAACCTTTTTATTCGAGAACCCAGATACAGCTAAAATCATTGTTGAAAAAGGGTTAATGGCATCTCGCGCACGTCTTGCGGCTAAGAAAGCACGAGAATTAACGCGTCGAAAAGGTGCCTTAGAAATCTCTAACCTACCCGGTAAACTAGCTGACTGTTCTTCACGTGATGCCTCAATTAGTGAGCTGTATATTGTCGAGGGTGATTCAGCTGGAGGTTCAGCAAAGCAAGGACGTGATCGTCATTTTCAAGCGATCCTTCCATTACGCGGGAAAATCTTAAATGTAGAAAAAGCAAGACTAGACAAAATCCTATCAAACAACGAAATTCGCTCGATGATTACCGCAATGGGAACAGGAATAGGTGAAGATTTTAATATTGAGAAAGCACGTTATCATAAAATTGTCATTATGACAGATGCCGATGTTGATGGTGCGCATATTCGTACGTTATTATTAACCTTTTTCTACCGTTATATGCGTCCATTGATTGATTATGGTTATATTTATATTGCCCAGCCACCATTGTATAAAGTCCAACAAGGGAAGGCTGCTTACTATGCTTATAATGAGAAAGAAATGGAACGTATTATAAGTGAATTGCCAAAACAACCTAAACCTGGCTTACAGCGCTATAAAGGTCTAGGAGAGATGAATGCCACTCAACTATGGGAAACAACAATGGATCCGGACAATCGTACCCTTCTTCAAGTAAATTTAGATGATGCCATTGAAGCTGATCAAATTTTTGATATGTTAATGGGTGATAAAGTAGAGCCGCGTCGGAATTTTATTCAAGATAATGCAGTTTATGTGAAAAATTTAGATATATAATCGATGGATGAGTATATGTTCCTCAGTTGGATAGGAGGTAATTGAATGGTGGATAACCAACGTCCCCAAGTACAAGAAATAAATATTGGAAAAGAAATGCGCACATCTTTTTTAGATTATGCAATGAGTGTTATAGTTGCTCGTGCCTTACCAGATGTACGTGACGGTTTAAAACCTGTGCACCGTCGTATTTTATATGCGATGAATGATCTTGGTATGCATGCAGATAAAGCCTATAAAAAATCGGCACGTATTGTTGGTGATGTAATCGGGAAATATCACCCGCATGGTGATTCTGCTGTGTATGAAGCAATGGTTAGGATGGCTCAAGATTTTAGTTATCGTTATATGCTTGTTGATGGTCATGGGAATTTTGGTTCTGTAGATGGTGATCCAGCAGCGGCTATGCGTTACACAGAAGCTAAAATGTCTAAAATATCAATGGAACTGTTACGTGATATTAATAAGAATACCATTGATTATACGGACAATTATGACGGTTCTGAACGTGAACCTAAAGTATTACCTGCTCGTTTTCCAAATTTACTAGTAAACGGTGCATCAGGTATTGCCGTCGGTATGGCTACAAATATGCCACCGCATCAGTTGGGGGAAACCATTGATGCTGTATTAGCCGTTAGTGAAAACCCAGATATTACGGTCGACGAGTTGATGGAGCATCATATTAAAGGTCCTGACTTCCCTACCGGTGCAATGGTGTTAGGTCGTTCTGGTATTCGAAAGGCTTATGAAACTGGTAAAGGATCAATAACTATTCGAGCGAAAGCAGAAATTGAAGAACAAGCAAATGGTAAATCCCGTATTCTAGTGTCTGAGCTACCTTATCAAGTGAATAAAGCAAAGCTCGTTGAAAAAATTGCTGAATTAGCTCGTGATAAGAAAATTGAAGGTATTACTGATCTAAGAGATGAGTCTGATCGGAATGGGATGCGTATTGTCATTGAATTGCGTCGAGATGCCAACCCTAATGTTTTATTAAATAATTTATATAAGCAAACCTCTTTGCAAACCTCTTTTGGGATTAACATGTTAGCACTAGTTGATGGACAACCGAAAGTTCTGACATTAAAGCAAGCACTTGAACATTATTTAGCACACCAAAAAGAGATTATTAGACGTCGAACAGCTTATGAATTAGAAAAAGCAGAAGCACGTGCTCACATATTAGAAGGTTTAAGAATAGCACTC
The DNA here is from genome assembly GCF_000306965.1 of Amphibacillus jilinensis Y1. Lineage (GTDB taxonomy): Bacteria > Bacillota > Bacilli > Bacillales > Amphibacillaceae > Amphibacillus_C > Amphibacillus_C jilinensis. The sequence goes on from NZ_JH976434.1 coordinate 1,336,860, forward strand.
GATCATATTGATGCGATCATTCAATTAATTAGACAATCAAAAACAGCGGATGAGGCACGTGAAGGGCTAATGACTCACTATCAATTAACTGAGAAACAAGCCCAGGCGATTCTAGATATGCGTTTACAACGATTAACAGGCTTGGAACGTGACAAGATTGAAAACGAGTATAAAGAATTGATCAATACCATTGCAGAACTCAAGGCTATTTTAGCAGATGAGGAAAAAGTTCTTGAAATTATTCGTGAAGAGCTAGAAGAAATAAAGGAACGTTTTAATGATAAACGTCGAACAGAAATTGTTTCTGGAGGCGTTGATTTCTTTGAAGATGAAGATTTAATTCCTGAAGAAGATATTGTTGTCACACTTACCCATAAAGGTTATATAAAACGTTTACCATCTTCCACATATCGTACACAGCGCCGTGGTGGCCGTGGAGTACAAGGGATGGATACAAACGAGGACGATTTTGTTGAACATTTAGTCTCTACGTCAACACACGATACCGTCTTATTCTTTACTAATAAAGGAAAAGTCTATCGTCTGAAAGGCTATGAAATTCCAGAGTTTAGCCGTACGGCTAAAGGTTTGCCAATAATCAATTTGCTTGAAATTGAGAAAGGTGAATGGATCAATGCCGTCATTACTGTACATGAGTTTGAGTCAGAGTCGTACTTATTTTTCACAACAAAATACGGTATTTCAAAGCGTACGCAACTCAGTCAATTTGCAAACATTCGTAAAGGTGGCTTAATCGCGTTAAATTTACGTGAGCAAGATGAGTTGATTTCTGTGCGGTTAACAGATGGTAAGAAGGATATTATGATCGCCACTAGAGAAGGCTCACTAATCCGCTTTGAAGAAACTCAAATTCGATCAATGGGTAGAACCGCCGCTGGTGTGAAAGGAATCTCGTTGCGTGAAGGCGATGAAGTCGTCTCTATGGAAATTATTGAAGAAGATGATTACGTCTTAAACGTCACGGAGCATGGCTATGGGAAGCAAACCCCAGCCGAAGAGTATCGAATGATTAATCGTGGTGGTAAAGGGGTCTCTACAAGTAATATCACTGAAAAAACCGGTAAGGTTGTTGCTGTGAAAGCTGTTAGTGGTGAGGAAGATCTGATGATTATGACCGTATCAGGTGTGCTAATTAGAATGTCTGTTGATAGTATTTCAAAAACGGGAAGAAATACCCAAGGTGTAAGGTTAATTCGTTTGCAAGATGATGAAAGAGTAGCTACAGTAGCTAGCATCGAACAAAAAGAAGTCGAAGAAGACGAAGAGAATCAAATAGTGCAAGAAGAAGAGTAATCACATCAATTATTTTCAATTTTGTTTCTGTCAATCGAATGTGTTGTGCCCTTGGAAAATAACCGTACAAAATAAATGCGTAATCGAACTATCTGAAGATCCACGTCTCCTCCACATCGTTGAAGCATAAATGATTCCTGTCACCTTTTGTGGCAGGATCTAACTTTATGACATCCTATAGTCGCGGGGACGTGCCGGCGGCTGAGGTTATCTTTGTGTTTACACAGATAACCATCCATAAAACATCCATTAAAATAGATAATAAAGGTAAATCTATTGAATTGGGCGATAACGGATGCTGATGTTCTGATCGGATCAACTAACAATCAGTGGGTGGGTAAGAGCGTAGACTAAAACCGCCGCATCGTGTGGCAACGTCCTGTAGGCCTTCGCGCGCTGATTGAAGGTTGTTTTATCTAAGACGTTATTGTGCCAAGCCTTACAAATCTTATGCTCAGGTGGTGAACCTATTGCTTGTACATCCTAATCAACTTGTACCAAATTGTATTGTGAAGACAGATGTTTATGGACAAAACAATCGCCCTATTGTGCTTAAAGGGACAATTGTTACAGATATGCACATGAAAGTGCTAAACAGCTTTTTAGTCACTCAGGTTGAAGTCTCATCTAAATTAGCTAATGGTCAATCTTTTCAGCCAGACCAAGACTTTGCTGACAAAACGCAGCAAAGCAAAGCTGAACATGATCAACCTTCATTGCCTACTTTCCTTGACCAGTATCATCAAGTTGTTAAAGACTATCAACAAATGTTTAAACAATGGCAAAATGGTGCAGTAATCGATATGCATCAAGTGAGACAAATGATTTTACCGTTGTTAGAACGTGTCGATCACAATCATGCTGATATTTTGTTGATTGCTAACCAATCAACAAAGCAATCTTATTTTTATCACCATAGTGTTTCAATGAGTTTATTAACTGCTATTTTAGCAAAACGCCTAGGATTTGATAAGGAATGGATACAAATTAGTATAGCTGCATTACTGGCTGATAGTGGAATGGCTAAGCTAAATAAAGCACATTTCGAAAAAAACGGTAAGTTACTTAATCATGATTATCAAGAAATAAAAAAACATCCTACCTATTCTTATCGTTACCTTGAAAAGATCCCAACATTAGCAAAGGCAGTAAAATTAGCTGTTTTACAGCATCATGAGCGAATAGATAGCCAAGGTTATCCGCTCGGTGTACCTGGTGATAAAGTTCATCCCTATGCCAAAATTATTGCGATTGCTGATGCTTATCATGCGATGACAGCAGATCGGTATTATCAAGATAAGTGTTTATTCTTTTCTGTCATTTCAACAATGAAAAAACAAGTGAATCACCAATTCGATCGTCGCTATTTAAATGTTTTTATTACAAGTTTGGAAGACGCGTTATTGGGTGAAAAAGTTTATCTATCTGATGGAACAATAGGCACACTTGTCGCATTAGAATATGAGGACTTACCAGAAACGATGATCCAATTGACCGAAACGAACCAAATAATCTCAATTGGTGAAAATGATCAGTTGATGATTAATCATCTTATTAAATAATTGAAAAGCTGCATGATAGCCATTTAATTAGCTGTGATGTGACTTTTTTATATTAAGCGAATCGAATGAGCGTGTTCAAAATGCTTATCTCACTTAAGATATCCTCCCCAATGCTTTTCAAATTTGATTAATCATTTATCACAGATAAGCGTTCGTAAACCCGCTCTCAAAATAGAGAACAGAGGTAAATCTATTTAGGCGAGTGAAAACGAACACTAATGTTCTGATCCGCTAAATTAACAATCAGTGGGCGAAGAACGAGAACACTCACTAAATGATGTTTGTTATATTTTTTAACAACTTAAAAAGCTCGCTTTCCTCTTATATTTCACTGAAAATTCAGTCATTTGACTACTTTTATCTCGATTTAAGCTTAATTTTTAAAAAGTTGCAATCTATGCTTAAAAAAGGTTGAAAAACTAATTTTGTTATCGTATTGTAAATAACAATAAGAAAAGCTTGTATAGATAAATAAAGCTAATCAATAAGGAGGAACAAGAATGAGGGAGGACAAATTTACAAAAGAAGGTTTAACGTTTGATGATGTATTATTAATACCAGCTAAATCAGAAGTATTACCACGTGATGTGTCCATTCAGACGACCTTAACAGAACAGTTGTCATTAAATATTCCACTTATTAGCGCTGGGATGGATACTGTTACTGAAGCTGAGATGGCGATTGCGATGGCACGACAGGGTGGTTTGGGTATTGTTCATAAGAACATGTCGATTGAAGAACAAGCAGAACATGTTGACCGTGTCAAACGTTCAGAAAGTGGTGTGATCACGAATCCTTTCTTCTTAACGCCAGATAATCAAGTGTTTGATGCAGAGCATTTAATGGGTAAGTTTAGAATTTCTGGTGTCCCTATTGTTAATAATAAGGTTGATCAAGTACTTGTAGGCATTTTAACCAACCGTGATCTTCGTTTTATTGAAAACTATTCAATTAAAATTTCCGAAGTCATGACAAGTGAAAATTTAGTAACAGCTCCTGTTGGTACGACATTAGAAGAAGCAAGTCAAATTCTTCAAAAGCATCGTATTGAAAAGTTACCTCTTATTGATGAACAAGGTGTACTTAAAGGATTAATTACTATTAAAGATATTGAGAAGGTTATTGAGTTTCCTCATTCTGCTAAAGATAGTCAAGGTCGTTTGTTATGTGGTGCAGCAGTGGGTGTAACCGTTGATGCAATGACACGTATCGACAAGCTTGTTGAAGCAGGCGTTGATATCGTTGTTATTGATACCGCTCATGGTCATTCTAAAGGTGTCATTGAGCAAGTAAAACGTGTAAGAGAAAAGTATCCTGATCTTAATATTATTGCTGGTAATGTAGCAACACCTGACGCAACGAAGGAACTAATTGAAGCAGGTGCTTCCATCGTTAAAGTTGGTATTGGACCAGGTTCAATATGCACGACGCGAGTGGTAGCTGGTGTAGGAGTTCCTCAGATTACCGCGATTAATGATTGTGCAAAAGTCGCTGATCAATATGGTGTTCCTATTATTGCAGATGGTGGTATTAAATATTCTGGTGATATTGCTAAAGCCATTGCAGCCGGTGCTCAAGCGGTCATGTTAGGGAGCTTATTTGCAGGTGTAACCGAAAGTCCAGGTGAAACAGAAATCTTCCAAGGTCGTCGTTACAAAGTTTATCGTGGCATGGGTTCTGTTTCAGCGATGAAATCGGGATCTAAAGATCGTTACTTCCAAGATACAGATGATGCGAAGAAGTTGGTACCTGAGGGTATTGAAGGGCGTGTCGCTTATAAAGGTCCGTTAGCCGATACCGTCCATCAACTATTAGGAGGATTGCGTTCAGGTATGGGGTATTGTGGGGCAAAAGATTTAAATACCTTCCGTGATCAAGCACAATTTATTCGTATGACCGGTGCAGGTTTAAGAGAATCACACCCACATGATATCCAAATTACCAAAGAAGCACCGAATTATTCTGTACAGTAAGGCTTCGACAAACGCCAATCGTTTTTAGTCTTAGTAACGAACCATCACAAAATTTAAAAAAAGAAGTGAAAAGTACAATCTAAAGTTTGATATGAAAAATGACTGTTGTAATTGAAATAACGCTAGCAGGTGAGGAAATCTATCTTACCTGCTTTTATCACTGCTAGTGTCTTGACTTTCTCAACGACCAAACAGTGAAAGAAAAACAAAAAAATTTATCTTAATTTTGTTAGAATGAAGTGATTATTTGGTAGAAAATACAGACAAAAGTAGATATCTAAAAAGATAGGAATATGATAGAATAACGAAGTGGAACAAATTTTGTGGAGGTAATGGAAGTTGAAAAATATAACAAAAATTTTCGTTAGTCTATTAGCAACGATGTTATTAGTCGGTATTATTGATGTGAGCGTTAAACACGTTTACGCACAGACATTAGATATTGAAGCAGAATCTGCTATTTTAATAGATGCAGAAACAGGAGAAATTCTATTTGCGAAAAATGCTGATATGAAATTGCCACCGGCTAGTATGACCAAAATGATGACGGAATATTTGGTCTTAGAGGCTATTAATGAAGGCCAAATTGATTGGGATACGACAATACAAATTAGTGACTACCCATACAGTATTTCAGCTAATAATTCTTTTTCTGGAATTGGTTTAACGCAAAATCAAGATTATAATGTAAGACAACTTTATGAAGGTATGGCGATTATTTCTGATAATGCTACGACCATTGCTTTAGCTGAGTTGGTTGCAGGTTCTGAAAGTGAATTTGTCAAAATGATGAATGCTAAAGGTGAAGCGTTAGGTTTAACTGATTTTGAGTTTGTCAATGCAACAGGTTTAAATAATGCAAGCTTAGGTGACAACTATCCTGAAGGTACTGCCCCGGATGCTGATAATTTGATATCTGCACGATCAACTGCGATATTAGCCTATCATTTAGTTAATGATTATCCAGAGGTGCTAGAGTTTTCTAGTACGTTACGTTCTGAACTCGATGGTGAACAACTAGAGAATTTAAACTGGATGTTACCATGGAACAACGATAATTTTTCACAGTATTATTATGAAGGTGTTGATGGCTTGAAAACGGGCTTTACAACAGAAGCAGGATATAGTTTTACAGGTACTGCTGAGCGAGATGGTCAACGTCTGGTGTCCGTTGTCATGAGAACAGATAGCTATGGCGCACGCTTTAAAGAAACAGGTAAGCTATTCGATTATGGTTTTGAGCAATTTAGTAAAATAGAGCTTTTTGCTGAAGGGTATCAAATAGATGATCAATCAGTTATTGAAGTTAGCCAAGGAAAAGATAGTCAAGTAGAGGTAGAGTTAGCTGAGAACCTTTCGGCTATGGTTCGTAATGGTGAAGAAGATGCTTATACGATTGAGTATGTCTTTGATGAAGATAAATTAACTGACGATGGTCAACTCATTGCGCCAATTGAACAAGGAGAAAGTGTTGGTAAAGCAAGGTTAATTTATGAAGGAAACGTCGAATATGGTAATATTTATCCTGACCAATCTAATCAAACGGTTGATTTGGTTGCTGTTGCCGAAGTCGAACGTGCGAATTGGTTTATGCTTACGATGGGGGCAATTGGTAGTTTCTTTAGTAACCTATTTTCAAATTTGGTAGAGGCTGTAACCGGTTGGTTTTAGACAAAGGTTCAAGAGCATAAGTTGTTCTTGAACCTTTTCTTCTCAAATTTAGGGAACGATAAAAATAGCTGAAGACAATTACGAAAGAACAGATGAGATCATATCGATGGCATCGTGACTTCTTTTTCTCAATTGATCAGCTTAAGTCACCTTTGCTCGAATTATCGCTAAAATCTTAAAACGCGCTTGCACATCAAGCACGGGTAGGATAAAATGTTAGCTAATTAAAAGAGGAATCCAAGCGTTTGCTCTTAAAATAAGTGAGCGAATACAAAACAAATAGGGGGATATGGAATGGCTAATTTAGGTACAGATCGTGTCAAACGAGGTATGGCAGAAATGCAAAAAGGTGGCGTTATTATGGACGTCGTCAATGCAGAACAAGCAAAGATAGCAGAGGAAGCTGGAGCGGTAGCCGTCATGGCATTGGAGCGGGTTCCATCAGATATTCGAGCGGCAGGTGGTGTCGCGCGTATGGCTGATCCAACCATTGTTGAAGAAGTGATGAACGCTGTCTCGATACCTGTTATGGCAAAGGCTCGAATTGGTCATGTTGTGGAAGCACGTGTTTTAGAAGCCATGGGTGTTGATTATATTGATGAAAGTGAAGTATTAACACCAGCTGATGAGGTCTATCATTTAAATAAAAAAGAATATACAGTGCCTTTTGTCTGTGGATGCCGTGATTTAGGTGAAGCGGCACGTCGGATTGGCGAGGGGACGTCAATGTTACGAACAAAGGGCGAACCTGGCACAGGGAATATTGTAGAAGCTGTACGTCATATGAGAGAAGTCAACGGACAAGTACGTAAACTTATTAGTATGTCGACAGATGAAATTATGACATTTGCTAAAGATTTGGGCGCACCTTATCAAGTGCTTCTAGACATTAAGGCAAACGGTCGTCTCCCTGTTGTAAACTTTGCTGCCGGTGGTGTGGCAACACCAGCTGATGCAGCGTTAATGATGGAGTTAGGGGCTGATGGTGTTTTCGTAGGTTCAGGTATTTTTAAATCTGATGAACCCGCTAAATTTGCTAAAGCTATTGTTGAAGCAACAACGCACTATCAAGATTATCAATTAATCGCTGATATATCAAAAGGACTTGGAACAGCCATGAAAGGCCTAGAGATTAGCTCTATTGCCCCTGAACAGCGTATGCAGGATCGTGGTTGGTAATTTAGTATAGATAAAGGAACGATAATATATGACAAAAATAGGTGTACTAGGATTGCAGGGTGCAGTTAGAGAACATATTAAATCGATAGAGCGAAGTGGTGCTGAGGCAGTTGTTGTTAAAAAGGTAGAGCAACTAGCTGAGATAGACGGTTTAATCTTACCTGGTGGCGAAAGCACTACGATGCGACGTCTTATTAATCAATATGGCTTTTTACAACCACTTCAACAATTTAGCAATGCAGGCAAGCCGATCTTTGGGACGTGTGCTGGATTAATTTTGTTAGCGAAGGAGATCGTTGGGCAACAAGAGCCCCATCTCGCATTAATGGATATTAAAGTTGAACGTAATGCATTTGGTAGACAACGTGAATCCTTTGAGGCGACGTTAGCCATCGAGGGTGTTGCCCCGGATTTTGAAGCCGTGTTTATCCGTGCACCATATATCATAAAAGCAGAGGCAAATGTTGAAGTACTAGCTAAGTATAACGGAGCCATTGTTGCAGCAAGGCAAGGAACAATACTTTGCACGGCATTTCATCCAGAGCTAACAGAAGATGATCGTTTAACCCGCTATTTTGTTAAAATGGTCGAAGATGTAAAAAAAGAGCTTGCATAATTAGAGAGTTTTCGCTATGATATAAAAAAACGTTATAAGTACAATACGTTGAGAGGAATTAGTAACCTTTCTGTTTGCTACTAAAGAGAGCTGGTGGTTGGTGGAAACCAGCACAATAGATTGGTGAATCCATCCTTGAGTGACATGTGGTCGACAAACATGTCCGGTTTCAGAGCCGTTACTTCTAAGCAAAGCCGGGGGACTTCGTCTCCAATCAGGGTGGTATCGCGGGAAAAAACTCTCGTCCCTTTATTTATTAGGGATGAGGGTTTTTTTCTGTTATCACAGATAATCGCTGGTAAAACACCCCTCAAAATAGAGAACAGAGGTGGATTTATTTAGGTGGGTGATAACGGGAATGCTTATAGTAATAGCCCATCTGACGTCTTGGGATGACAGTCATTAATCATTTGATCACTAAGTAATAAATTTTTTATGAGGAGGAATTAAAATGTTAGATATTAAGTATTTACGTCAAAACTTTCATGAAGTCAAAGAGAAATTGAAATATCGAGGAGAAGATTTATCTGATCTTGATCAATTTGAATCACTTGATCAATCACGCCGGGATTATATTGCAAAAACGGAAGAATTAAAGGCGAAGCGCAATGAAGTGTCGAAAGAAATTGCAACATTAAAAAAACAGAAACAAGATGCTGAGGCGATGATTCAGGAAATGCGGGCAGTTGGTGACCAAATTAAAGAAATCGATGCAAAGTTAAAGGATGTTGAAGAAAAGCTTGAACAGTTAATGCTTTCTATTCCTAATCTCCCTCATGCGTCGACCCCGATTGGGGAAACAGAAGACGATAATGTAGAAGTGCGTAAGTGGGGGGAAGTCAATCAACCTGACTTTGATTTGAAACCGCATTGGGATGTAGCGACAGACCTCAATTTATTAGATTTTGAACGTGCTGCTAAAGTAACAGGAAGTCGGTTTGTTTTTTATACAGGTTTAGGTGCACGTCTTGAACGTGCGTTGCTAAATTTTATGATGGACTTGCATGCTGATCAACATGGCTATCGAGAAATGTTACCTCCGTATATGGTCAATCGTACAAGTATGACTGGGACAGGACAACTTCCTAAGTTTGAAGAAGATGCTTTTAAAATTGAAGATTGGGAATATTTCCTAGTTCCAACAGCAGAAGTACCTGTAACCAATTATTATCGAGATGATATTTTATCAATTAAAGACTTACCACAGAAATTTGTAGCCTTTAGCGCTTCGTTTCGTTCAGAGGCAGGATCTGCTGGCCGAGACACCCGTGGATTAATTCGGCAGCATCAATTTAATAAAGTGGAAATGGTTCAATTTGCTAAACCAGAAGATTCTTATCAAATTTTAGAAGAATTAACGAGTCATGCGGAGAAGGTATTACAATTATTAGCGTTACCCTACCGTGTGATGAGTATGTGTACGGGTGATTTAGGTTTTACCGCTGCCAAAAAATACGATATTGAAGTATGGATGCCAAGCAATAACACGTACAGAGAAATATCATCTTGTTCAAACTTTGAAGCATTTCAAGCACGTCGTGCGGGGATTCGTTTTCGCCGTGAAGAAAAGGCAAAGCCTGAATTTGTTCATACGTTAAATGGATCGGGTTTAGCAATTGGTCGTACGGTGGCCGCGATATTAGAAAATTATCAGAATAAAGATGGCAGTGTGACAATCCCCACTGTTCTTCGACCTTATATGGGTGGAAAAGAAACAATACAATAAAATGATCAAATAATATTGACAGGGATAATAAGAACTGATATTATAAATCTTGTCGTCAGTTCACGGAGGAATACCCAAGTCCGGCTGAAGGGATCGGTCTTGAAAACCGACAGGGGCTTCACGGCTCGCGGGGGTTCGAATCCCTCTTCCTCCGCCATTATTATACCTATAACTTAGACGATATAATAAGGAGCTTTGTCAGTGTATCGACTGATGAAGCTTCTTTTTGTTTTTTATCACAAAAAATCGTCGGTCCCCCCTCAATATAGCGAACAGAGGTAAATTTATAGAGGTGGTTGATAACTGACGCTCATGTCCTGATTCACTTAACGAACAATCAGTGGGCGAAGAACGAAAACGCCACTGATTGAAGGGTTCGTTTTATAGCTAAAGAAAATACTTGCATGATCGCAAAAAATCGTTTACTATAACTACTATATGGTATAGCAAGATAGTGGTGCGATCTGATTAATCTAAAATGATCTTAATGAAGCATTTTTATTATAGATAAAATTCTGTAATCCTCACTGAAGGTCTGTTTAATCTCGCATACTATATTGCAATGCAAGGTAGGTGAAAGAATGGCAATTGGAAGCCAATTATTGAAAGGTGTTTTAGAAGGTTGTATTTTAGCGATCATGGCTAGGGAAACGGTGTATGGATATGAGCTTGCTGTCAAATTACAGACACAAGGTATTGATGTTAGTGAAGGTTCAATCTACCCTATTTTGTTACGATTACAAAAAGAGGAACGCATTATTGGAGAAATAAGAAAATCGCCTAATGGACCTAATCGTAAATATTATCAATTAACTGATAAAGGAAAAAGGTCGTTGCAAGCATTTCGATTGCATTGGGAAAATCTAAAATATCCCGTAGATCGCTTATTAGAAGAGAAGGAGGACGAATAAGTGGAGATGTTGATTGAAGAAAATAATCAAAAACGTGAGTTACTTAATGAAAAAAACAAGCAGATTTATGAAGATATCTTGGTGTACGTTCGGTTATCTTTTAGTAAGTCTGAGCAAGAGACCGAAGAAATCTTAATGGAATTACTTGATCATTTGTTAATTTTACAAAAAGAAGATCGAGATGCTAGTGAATTATTTGGTGATAATCCACGTGGTTATGCTGATGAAATTATTGGAGAACTACCCAAAACGGTTACTAAAAAAAGTTTGTGTTTATTCGGTATGGGGGTATGTTATTTCTTTGCAACATCCACATTTTTTCAAGGATTTTTAGTCATGCTTTTGTCTTTTCTGTTTGATCATATTCAAACCAGTCGAACCTATTCGCTTGGAACCGTACTCGTTAACAGTTTTAGTTCTGTAGTCATTGCGGCCATTGTTATCTACGGAATGATTCGTTACTTAAGATGGTCGTGTTTCAACTCAGGGTCTAAAGTCTCTGAACGAATATTTGCGGGGGTCATATTTGGTATCATTCCTTTTGGATTGTTTATCGTACTATTTTATTTTATGCCTTCGTTTGGAGTAATGATTAATCTTGAGGTATACTGGTTAATGCCTATTGGTGTTATATTGTTCTTTGTCGGTCAATGGCTTAGAAAAAAAGCATAGTTTGAACATGTTCAGCTTAGTGCAAAGGAGGAATTTAAATGTCTGAAAAAATCGCTTTTATTGGTGCGGGTGCCATGGCGGAGGCCCTTATTGCTGGGATTATAAATGATGGAGATATTCCGGCCTCTTCAATTACGGCAACAAACAAAGGAAATCCAAAGCAATTGACGTATATGAAGCATACCTATGGTATTAACGTATGTGAAAATTTGCTGGAAACGGTCGCTGAAGCAAATATTATCATTCTTGCGGTTAAACCAAAGGATGCTGAAGCCGTTTTATTTGAATTGAAGTCAATCGTTAAACAAGATGTGCTAATTATTTCAGTTATGGCTGGTATTTCAACGCAATATATTGTCAAGATGTTAGAGAAAGATGTGTCAGTCATTCGGGCAATGCCAAATACTTCTGCAACAATAGGATTAAGTGCGACAGCCATTGCCAAAGGTGATTTTGCAAATGAGAATGCCATAGAGATTTCCAATAAGATTTTAGGTACAGTTGGTATGGTTAAAGAGGTAAGCGAGCCAGATATTGATACGATTACAGCTATTGCTGGAAGCGGGCCGGCTTATTTCTACTACATTGTTGAAGCGATGGAACAAGCGGCGTTAGAGTTAGGTTTAGCCAAAGAGGATGCAATGCCATTTATTCAACAGACGATTTTAGGTGCAGCGGAAATGTTACGCAGATCAGAGGATTCTCCAGCTGAACTACGTAAAAAGATAACGAGCCCAGCAGGGACCACAGAAGCAGGTTTAAACGCGTTAATGGATGCTCATGTTGGTGATTCAATGAAAGTAGCTATTAAACGAGCTTATCAACGATCTAAACAGCTAGGTGAAGAAACTAAGTAGGAATCAGTGCAGTGCTTAATGGACTTAACTTAAATTATTTCTTTGCTTAAAGAAGTATAAACTTATTCAATATTGTAACGTCCCCCTTATCATTGAAAAGGGGGACGTTATTTATTTAATATGTTAAGTTTTTAACCTTTTGTTGTTGCACCTGAACCAGCATCAACATCATGTTTGGGGCTGTTAGATAGAGAATCTGTGCTCCCTTCTAGTTTTTGACCGGTTTGCTTCAGATACCAATTGACAACAGGCTTAAAGTCTAGAACATATTCATTAATCCCAGCATAGTTGCCTTGATCATCATGCATTGCTTGATAGTTATGAACAACAAATTTATCAGGACCATGTGTTGGTACATGAACTCGCACAGCATCCTGTTTACCTGAACGTAGTTGCTGAATAACCCATTCGACACTTTTAAGAGAGCGTTCTGGATGGCATAAGGCGAGTGGGTTACCCACTTGTCCAGGTACTCGATCAGCTAACATTTCTTCAGCTGGTTTAGTGTAGTTATAGTATAAAAATTGGTTGTTATTATCTGCAAATGTTAATTCCATTGGCATTGAAGCAAGGAATGTATTGATTTGATCAACTGTTAAAATACCACGATTTAGTTTTACGTATGTATCCCCTTCAACCGCATTAACCTTCTTCGCGGCTTGTTCAACCCAGTCCTCAGCAGACATATTAACGTCTTTAATAGTTGTATCAATTGTATTCGTCACATGTAAATCCTCTTCAGGTAGTGGTTGGTCACTTGATTCATCTAGACGAGTCACTAATTGGACAAACTGAACAAATTTTTTGAGGGTACTTTCTAAGAATTTAATTGTATTTTGTTCTTTTAAGTTATTATTTTCATCAAAGGCTTGTTTAACTTTACCTAATAGGAATTCATTTCCCGGCATTACAAGTGCATTTACACCGGGTGCATCTAAAATTTGACGTAAATGGAGTTGGGCACGTGATGAACCTTGATCATAATAAGAAGCACCCACGATCATGACCGGCTTATTTTCTAGTGGGTGTATCTCAAATGATAACCATTCGATGACACTTTTAAGACTAGCAGGAATGGTATGATTATGTTCAGGAGTAGCAATAATGACTGCGTCTGCCTCAGTAATCTTTTTATTTAATTTTTGAATGGGTGCACTTTCCGTTTGATTATCACTTTGGTTAAACAAAGGAATGTCTTTAATTTCTATAACATCTAAATCAAATAATTGACTATACTGCTTTTTAATAAAGTTGAGTAATAAACGATTATATGACACTTCTGCATTTGATCCAACAATACCAACAATTTTCATTATTTACAGCTCCTATCTTAAATATTTTCCCAAGAGAAATTTTCAGCTTCTTTTTTGTTATCGCCGTGTGCATGCGTTAATTGATTTACAAGTTCAACAAATACTAGAAAATCTTCAAATAATCTTGTTAATTTTTCAACTTGATCATTATCTTTCAAATTACTATTTTCATCAAATGCTTGAAGGGAGTGACTTAAAAGAAACTCTGAGCTTGGCATGATACGCGCTTTTAGTTCTGGTGCATCAAGAATTTGTCGTAAATGTAATTGTGCACGCGATGAGCCAAGTGTGCCATACGATGCACCAGTAATCATAACAGGCTTATCAACAAATGGAAAAATTCCATAAGAAAACCAATTAAGTGCATTGATCAATGAAGCAGGAACAGAGTGATCATATTCAGGTGTGCTAATAATAACGCCATCAGCTTGTTCAATTTTCTCTGCCATCTCCTTTACAATATTAGGAACAACCTTATCTTCTGGTTTATTAAAGATGGGGATGTCTCTAATTTCCATAAGCTCAATGTCCGCTTGTTGCTTAAATTTTTTTTGCATAAATTGTAGTAGCATCCGGTTGGTTGAGTGATCGGCATTTGTTCCAACAAGACCAATAAATTTCTTCATATTTTTCTTCCTCTCCGTTTAACAATTAATAATTAAAGTGTATGATTCTTTCTTCTAATTCCTTTGAGTAATAGATGGTGTGATTAGTTGTCACAATAATCCCACTGATGCCTTCTAATAATTCTAAGTATTCAATAATTTCCTTAGCAGATTTACCGAATAGGCGTGTTGTCCATATTTCAGCATCAAGTGATGCTTTTGAAATAATGGTTAAACTTATAACATTTGTGGTGACTGGATAGCCGGTGTTAGGATCTAGTATATGATGATATATATGTCCGTTTTTTTGCATATTGCGTTCATAAATGCCTGAAGTAACGACAGTCTGATTATAAACATTAACTGCTAATAGATACTGATTGCGAGCAGCCGTTGGGTCTTTAATACCGATGCAAAATAACCCTGATGTTCGCTCTCTAGATCGACCAAGAGTCATTATATTTCCTCCTAAATTAACTAAGGCAGAGGTGACACAAAGTTTCTTTAAATATTCAATTACTAAATCTGCAATGAAACCTTTAGCAAGAGAGCCAAGATCAATTAACATACCAGCCTCTTTTAGATAAACAGATCTGTCTTGATCATTTAATAGAATGGCATGCGGATTCGTTAATTTAAGTTTTGTCATTATTTCTTCTTCAGTGGGTATTCTGGCATCATTGAAACCAATTCGCCAAGTTTGAACGAGAGGTCCAATCGCAATATTTAAAAAACTATTTTCACAGATGCTATGTTCTTTACCGACTTTAATCAACTGATAGAGATCCTTGTGAACACTGACCGGTGTTACACCAGCTGCTTGGTTAACAGCCATCAATTCTGAGTCAGGATCATTAGCGCTAAAGCGTTTTTCATAAATCGTTAGTTTCTGGATCAGTTTATTTAAGATATTAGCGCTTTTGGGGTGTTCAATCATGAGATCAATCACCGTACCCATCATGCGTAGGGTTGTTTGATTTTTCATTGGGTTAAATCAATCCCCCCTATAAATTTCTAAAGTCTCTATAAAAAAAGATTCATATTAACTGCGTTCTAATACCCCTTGTTCCAATTGGGCTAATTCTTTTAATGCAATTTCATTTTTATTAATTTTTGAATAAGCGCGTGCATCATAAATAAGTTCTAATATCTTTTGTTTAGATTCATGTTTAATAATTGCATTTTTAGCTAACTGAATCGCAGCACGTGCGAGATAATAAGTAACATGATTGTCTGAACAAATGGAAACAGCATAGTTAAGTAAAGCATCACTAATTTCAAGTTCATGAATTTTAGAATAAAAAACACCACATTGAAAAACAATGTTAAGAACCCGCCAAGTATCTTCCATATTTTTTGCTGGATAGTTGTAAATTTTTTCGAGCACCTTATTAAAATAGAACTCTGCTTTTTCTAAGTCATCTTCACGTGTATACACCATTCCAATGCCTGTATAAGCAAGAAGGCGAAAAATATGTGATTCCTTTGTTTCTTCTTCCAATAGGACCTGGTCAAAAGTAAAAAGAATATCTGTAACAGAGTAGCTCTGGAAAATCATAATAAAGCCATTTAAATAGTGATAACGTAAAACAAGGTTTAAGTCCTCAATCGAATCGATGGAAATACTCTTAATTAAAGCTTGAGCTTTTTCATATTTACTCGTAATTAAGAAAAACTCTGCTTTATTCATTTTTTCGACAGTTTCTGAGTAACTAATGCCAACTTTAGGGAATAATTCATCCAATGACAAATGAAGTCGATTACAGAGTTTGATTAGGATTTTAAGATTAGGGACTTGTCCATTATTTTCAAATCGACTGAGTGTCGCCTGAGTGCAGATCCCTTCGGCAAGTTCAATTTGTGATAATCCCATTGCTTTACGAGCCTTAATAAACTGCTCAATATTTATTTTGATCACTCCTTTGTTAGGTTAATAGAATAAACGAATTTAATTTTGTGTTTTATTTCACATTTTCAAAAGCATATAATTATAGCTAACATTTGTCAATGGAATATATAAAAAAGTATATAAAATAAACTTTTAAATTTGAACATTTTGAACATTTCTTAATTAGAGCTTTCTAACATTTAATTGATATTTGTATGAATAATATAGTTCTAGCAGCTTTTTAGTAAGTGATAAACATTTTATTAAAAGAGCAAGTATAGGGGTTAAAGATAAGAAAGGTTAGTTCATTTGATTTATATAAAAAAATATATAAACTAAAAAAGCGTTGCCCTAAATGGGTAACGCTTTAACTTATTTTAGTATCAATTTTTTTTTCGCGATACATTTTATGGAGCTTTTTCACCTCTATGATTTCTTCTTTAGGTAAGGTCTTCAATGTTGCAATGTAAAAGGTTACTATACTTGCAATAACAATAAGCATTACTCCAAATACTTGGTTTGAAATAAGATAAATTGAAAATAATATTGAGGGCCAAAGAATGATAATCGCACAACATTTTGTTTTAAGTGGTACAGCTTTATATTTCACATAACAATAAATAAATGCTCCAAATACAGGGTGGTGAATCAGCCAATTATACAATCGATTCGAGCTTCTCACGTATAAGAAAGCTGTCAATAATAATAGGGGGGTAGTCGGTAAAATGGGGAGAAATATACCAATTGTACCTAAGATTAGACAAATAGAACCTAATATAATAAATAGTATACGTTTAAAATAGTTAAAATTCATTCCATTCACCTATATCCTATTTTTTGAGAAAAGCTCTGGTCAATGCTCTACTTATAACATCACAAAAATGAGCTGTCAAGTTTATATGTTGATACCTCTATGCGGAAATTACTCTGTAAAGGGGTTTAAAGCTAACGATAAAGTTAAAAAGAGATAATCTGTTTTCTCAAATAATTGTTAGGTAGGATCGCATAAGAAAGAAGTTGGAACTTAACGAAAGAGAAATTGCGAGAATCCGAATATTATAATAGACACCATTCAGTCTGAAGCCCTCAACTCTGTGCTTGTGAACAAAGGATTTTAAAATGTGAATGTTCGGATTCTCCCTATCTAATGATATTTTTGCCTTAGCTACATAAAAAGTTTAATTTTTTGAGTGACTAAGGCTGTATTATCATCCGTCTGTATATGTTTTTTACTTATTTTTAATAACGTGAATGATTAATAAAATGACCAATCTTTTCTAGAATCGGTTCGACTGCGTCTTTATTTTGGACTAAATCATAATCAGCAATGTTAATGCGCAAAATAGGACAGGAATTAAAGCTGTTTATCCAATCTTGATAACGTTTATGCATCTCTTCCCAATAACTTAACGGGGTTTGTTGCTCCATCGGGCGCCCGCGTTGTTTTATTCGATCGACGACATCATCAAAAGATCCTTCTAAATAAATAAGAAGATCAGGATGTGGAAAATAGGGTGTCATCACCATTGCTTCAAATAAACTGTGATAGGTTTGATAGTCTGTTGGTGTCATGGTCCCTTTTTCATAATGCATTTTTGCGAAGATGCCTGTATCTTCATAAATAGAACGGTCTTGGATAAAACCCCCACCATATTCAAAGATACGCTTCTGCTCTTTAAAACGCTCTGCTAAAAAGTAAATTTGCAAGTGAAAGCTCCATCGCTCAAAATCTTGATAAAATTTATCTAAGTAAGGATTGGTATCAACCTTTTCTAGTGAGGTACGAAAGTTTAATGCATCAGCTAATGCATGTGTCATCGTTGACTTTCCTACACCAACGGTACCGGCTATTGTAATGACACTATCATGGGGAATGTTATATTTTTCTCTTAAATTCATTTTGTTTGTACTCCTTTTAAAAAACCGGGTTTAATTTGATCAAAAATTATTTCTAAATCGGATTGGCGTTTAATAAAATCAAGTTCATCACCATTAACTCGGATAACAGGGATGTCTGGATGTTGCTGTTCAAAATGATCAATATAATCTTGATAATCAGTCCGTAGCTGTTCAAGATAGGATGCTTTGATTTTTTCTTCTACTGAGCGACCACGTTGATCTATACGTTTGAATAACGTTTCGAGACTAGCGTCTAAATAAATAAGCAGGTTAGGATGTGCCATATCCTTAACGAGAATGTGATAAATTTTTTCATATTTATCATATTGACGTTGTGATAATGTCCGCTTGGCAAAAATCATATTTTTCATAATATGATAATCTGCTACCACAGGATGAGCTTGATTAAGATAGTCATTTTCAATATCTTCAAGTTGTTTATAGCGATTACATAAAAAAAACATCTCTGTTTGAAAACTCCATGCTTCTATATCGTCATAAAACTTACCTAAGAAAGGGTTCTCCTCTACAATTTCTTGAAGTAAGTGAAAGTTAAATTGTGTAGCTATCTTTCGTGCTAGCGAAGTCTTCCCTACACCTATAGGTCCTTCAACAGCAATAAAGGGTACTTGCTTCATCGATTATTCCCTCCTTTACAAAAGTTGTCGATAAATGAGGACAAAAACTATTTTACCATATTTAAATGTAAGGAATCAGTATTCTGTTCAAATTGATTAAATGTTCGTTTGTATGCGTGCGTATTAGGTAAAAGAATGATAGTGGATTGTTTGTGGATTGAATGCTATATCCCTATGTATGAAACAAAGGATGCCGGATGACTGATAGGCAAAAAAGACGGATAACGACCTCGTTGAGGTGTCATCCGTCTTAACGAAGATCAGGGTTTAGTTTCTAAAACAATAGAAATTTATTTTATCACAGATAACCGTCCGTAAAATCCCGCTAATGTCCTGGTTCCCTAAACTAATAATCAGTGGATGGAGAACAAAAGCACCACTGATTGAAGTTTCGTTTTATGGCTAGCACCATTTGTTACTGGAGTAGATAAAGAAAGATTGTAGCGACGATCAAAAAAAGGTTTAAACAAATAACAGCGACTCCACCCAAACGGTTTTCCTTTTTAAACAGCTTGGTGCTAAAGGTTACGCAATAATAAGTTAAATACAAACACGCTATCGAAAAGAGGGGAGTTTGCATTTTAATCCCTCACTTCATCTAGTTTTGTATCATCAAGCATTTTTCCAAAGTGTAGTCGTTTAAGCTGATAGTTCACGGTGATATCAGCATTAGGATAAATATTTTTGTGCCAATCACCTTCTTCATAGGCAGGTATGTCTTTAAAGTGTCGACGAATATAAATGGACCAGTAAAAGGGATCGGATCGATAGGCCTCTTGGGATTTTTTTATCAGTTCATCAGTGGCATCGGTGATATATTGCTCTATGGCATCTCTAAGCGTCCTTTTAAAATTTTCATTTTGAGAGTAATGAATAAGACTAGGAATAGCTAAAACCTTCACCTCAAATGGAACCGTTACATCAATCGTTGCATGGTTCGTTTCTGAGTCATAGCTTAAGTTAACCTTTGGATTATCTGTTAGAAATACATCAGTTGCCACTTGATACTCTGGCGCCAATGGATCTGGATAATTGGCTAACAACTCATTTATGTTCATTGTTTTATCGAGAATATTACAAATTCTCGTCTCTTCACCTGTTAAACGATCAATCATAATCCCTTCCTTGAAAACAGCTGAACCCATAAATTGAGTCGCGTTTCCTCCTTCTTTGGGGACTTGTCCAGCGATAAATTCATCTTCACTACCGTCTAATTCTTTTGGATCGTATGTTGTTGTCGCATAAATGCCTAAAAAT
The DNA here is from genome assembly GCF_000306965.1 of Amphibacillus jilinensis Y1. Classification (GTDB taxonomy): domain Bacteria; phylum Bacillota; class Bacilli; order Bacillales; family Amphibacillaceae; genus Amphibacillus_C; species Amphibacillus_C jilinensis. The sequence continues at coordinate 1,356,941 of NZ_JH976434.1, forward strand.
AAATCAGCATCCCCTTCCGTAATTTGAAAAAAACGATGGAGATCGGCATCAGGGATAATACCAGTTTCTTTTGCTCGACTTAACATATACTGATAGTATTTATGTGGTCGCTGTTCCAATACAGGTAAATTATTGTTAATAAAGTCCGAAGCATCTTCTTTAGATACAATAATTTGAATACTCCGTCTAATTTCAGTCGTTCTTGCTGCTGATTGCATAACACGCAAAAATTGATCGGATCGTGCCAGCGCTTCTGAAACGATTAGCACACGGGTTTGATCCAAGATAATTTGTTTTGTAACAAACGAATTAGCTGTATTTGTCGCTGTCATAATGTCTGTTCCGACAACGGTAATGGTTTCATCAGGTGTTTGTTCTGCGCCTATTCCAGCCAGGGTAGAGCCTGCTTCAGGATTAGCGATTTGATAAGTAAACGCGTATATTCCATCCTGATCCGTTACGTCTATACCGACAGCAATTACATAAGATTGTCGATCAACTTCAACCATATCTTCACAGCCAATTAAAATGAACAAGATGAGTAACCCACTTAAGCTAATCGTTTTCATGTCAAATCCTTCTTTCGTTTAAAAAAATGAATAAGTAACAACAAGAAAGGAACGAGTGCAATAACCGGTGTTATTATATTTAAAAGCTTGTTGCGATAAATAAGTTCTGTTACCACTGCGTTATCAGGAAGTAAACCGATTACCATAAGGAAGAATCCCATTGGCAAGAGTAACAGTTCAAACTCATCGATATTAAATATAGCCCCGAATAGCCATGTGATAAGGTATAAGAGTAAAATAAATCTTAGAAAAGTTGCAAGTAACCAAAAAACCATAAAAAAAGTTTCGATGTTCGTAAAAAAATCACCTAAATTAACATATTGAGTGACTTCATGAAAAGGAAATGAGATTTTCTCAATTGAATTGTAATCAAAAACGGTCGTATAAAGGAAAAAGAAGAAGGTGATTTCGGCAATAGAGAAAATCAGTCCAATTAAACCACCTTTAATAAACTGACTCGGCTTTCTAAAGGCAGAAAATGCCATCGTCAATAGAAAAAAATCTAGAAACAATGATCCCTTTGACACCCCTTCTTCGAGAATAACAGGAACCCCCGCACCGAAGATGGGAAAGATCCGTTGCCAAACGACACTTTCAAATATAAGAGCGGCAAGGATAAAGAAAGATATCCTAATGAACGGCCAGAAAATTCTAGTCGTGTAACCCACTACTTCAATGCCTCGAATTGCTCCAAAAATACAAACACCACCGAAAAGCGCAAAAATAATTAGGATAGACGATCTTTGAAAATAGATTATTTTGATTTGTTCAACATAGTTACGACTATCTAATGCAATCATGACAAAACTTAAGATAAATATAATGAAAGCTAAACTTTTACCTAAACCCTGCCCTAAGAGGAGCTCAAATAAGTGAACAAAGTGTTTGGCATTATGCTTATAAAGCAAGTACAACAAAACAAGAAATGCTGGTAAAATGCAGATAAACGCTAATAATGGAATGTACCAAAAGGCGTTTTGCGCTTTTTGAGAAAAAAGAGATGGGGTTGTGTCCGTTAATTTTATCCCAATTAATATACTTGTTAAGGTAAACATCTCAAAAGAAGTAAGTCTTCTGTCGACCTTCATTTTGTTTTTCCCCTTTCAAATGTTCGTGAAGATTGTAAATCTTTCGGTAAAAGGTAGCCAGGTCGCCATTTTTCTTTCTTTATTGCTTTTCTGAAATATGTGTCACTATTTGATTTGTAAGTTGGCGAAAGGGGGGCGAAATAGGGAACACCAAATGATTTTAATGAAGCACCATACATAAACCATAGTGTAAAAGCAATCATTAAGCTAAACATCCCAAAGAATCCAGCTGAGATAATAAAGATAAAGCGCGTAATCCGAACCGTAAAATTAAAGCTGGGATCGCTAATAGCGAAAGAAGTCAATCCCGAAAGTGCTGAGACAATGACAATGATTGGACTGATAATATTAGCTTCTACAGCAGCTTGACCCAATATTAGAGCCCCTACAATCCCAATCGTAGGTCCTAATGGGTTAGGAATTCGAATCCCCGCTTCACGAATTAATTCAAAAGCTATTTCCATAATTAATACTTCAATAATAAGTGGAAAAGGCACACGTTCCCTTGCTGCTGTGACAGCAAACAGTAAATCAGGGGGAATCATCTCGCTATGAAAATTAGAAAGAGCGACATAGAGCGCTGAGATCATCGACGTAAAGAATAGAGCAATAAATCGGATTAATCGTGTGAAGTTACCATATAAAAATCGAGCATAGCGGTCTTCGGCATTATGAATGAATGCCCAAAATGTAATGGGCAAGATTAAACAGGCTGCAGAACTGTCCATAAGTAAGACAACATGTCCTTTATCAATATAAGTGGCAGCATTGTCTGGACGCTCTGTATAGAGTATGGTTGGAAAAATTGAATAAGGTCTTTCTTCAATAAATTGCTCTAAAAGCTCAATGTTTTGAACGTTGTCAACATCTAATTGTGTTAATTTTGATCTGATTTCATCTAATAATTGATCATTAACAATGCTATTTAAATACATAAGTTGCACATCTTGTTTAGAACGTTTGCCGACTTTCTGTACTTCAGTAATTAATTCCCGATTGCGGATTTGTTTACGAATAAGTGAAATGTTGACATGTAAGGATTCGGTAAATGATTCTTTAGGTCCTCGCACCACACTTTCGTTTTCAGATTGACTAATATCTCGATGTTGAAATTGCGCAACGTCAATTGAGTGACCAAACGATTCACCATCGATTATTAAAACAACTTTTCCATTGTTAATATGGTCGTCAAGTTCTTCTAATTCTTTTATTTTAGTAATGCTTTCAGCGGTGACGACATCAAAGAGTGAGTCTCCTCCTTGTTCAAGTAGGGGTTGGATAATCGTTTGTTCTATTTTATCGCTATTGACGAGAGAGGCGTAGTAGGCTAAGCAAAGCTCATGTTTGTTGAATTTTGCTGTTATTAATCGGATTGAAAAATCATTGTTTAGCCCAAAAGAAAACCGTTCTTTCAGTATATCGAGATTAATTAGTAATTTAGTATTTAAGCTCTCTTTAGTTTGCGTTTTCTTTTTTAGCATCATTAGACCTCCCCCTTCATTTCTGTTTTAGTCTGGATGGTTTTATTGCTTCTATACATGGGTAATTAACAATTAAGTGTTTTAATGGAAACTAAACGATTAATTAAGGAGAGGATTTTAGGTTATGAAGCAAGTAGCAGTCGTTATCGCAGATTTATTTGAGGATGTCGAATATACGTCACCAGTAGATGCTTTAAAAGAAGAAGGGCACAAAGTGATCACGATTGGTCATGAACAAGGTGAGACCGTAACTGGAAAACAAGAGAAGACGCAATTTAACGTAGATAAAGGGATTGACCAAGTTCATGCAGATGATTTTGATGCTTTACTTATACCAGGCGGTTTTTCTCCTGATATTTTACGGGGAGATGATCGATTTGTTGCATTTGCTAAAGCATTCATGGATGATAAAAAGCCTGTCTTCGCCATTTGTCATGGTCCGCAATTGTTAATTACTGCAAAGGCCATTGAAGGAAGAAAAGCAACAGGGTATACTTCAATAAAAGTTGATATGGAGTACGCGAAGGCGACTTATCTTGACCAAGAAGTTGTCGTTGATCAGGATCAATTAGTGACGAGTCGAACGCCTGATGATTTAGAGGCATTTAATAGAGAATCGATAAACCTATTAAAAAAATGAAATAGAAAACAATAAGAAACCGAATGATAGAGGTTTTACCGTTATCATTCGGTTTCTCTATAAGAATTTAGTTTAGAACTTGTTTGAAAATCTAGTTGATATGTCAGATTACGTGAATTTTTTTATATCAAAACGATCGGTTAATAAAATCCAATTTTGAGGAAATGCTAACCCTAGCTTCCAATAGCTAATGCCACGCAAGCGCTTTTCTTTTATTAAATTAAATTTAGCATCAATAGATCTTCCATCTTCAAACCAAACCTCGTGCTCACTACCCTCTTGATCAAAATATTGAAAATAAGGTGCTTGTGCTACCGGATCATAACTTATCGCTTGGTTATAATCTCTCGCTAGGGCAATTGCTTGCTGGGGGCTTATCGCGCGAGCAAACTCGCCTCCCGGTTCAAAGGGTAATGTCCAATCATAACCATACAAATTTTGTCCTAACATAATCTTTTCAGCAGGCATTTCAGATAATGCATAATCTACGACACGTTCGACTTGATCAATCGGAGACACTGCCATAGGTGGACCACCGCTATAACCCCATTCATAGGTCATTAATACAACAAAATCAACAATTTCCCCATGCGCTTGATAGTCATGAGCTTCATACCAAGGTCCTTCTTGATCAGCACTTACCTTAGGAGCTAATGCTGTTGACATTAAAAGATTTGCCTCGCTTAAACGTGATTTTGCTGTCCGTAAAAATTGATTGTATGCTTCCCGGTCATTAGGCGGAAGAAATTCAAAATCAAAGTGGACATCACGATAGCCTAAAGCTTGAGCGGTGGTTACGATCTCATCTAAAAGTGTTTCTTGAATGGCACGATCATTGACGATTAAACTTCCTAACTCATCACTAAAAGCGCCTTCCTCTAAATTTGTTACCACAAGCATTAATGCTGCATCATTTCTATTGGCAATCTCAAGTAAATTTGCAAGTGGTGGTGGAGCTAGTGTTCCATCACGATTGACTTGATAACTAAAAGGTGCAAGATAAGTTAACTTATCCGCATGCTTTTCGGTAGCATTAATCAACGTTCCAGATACGGTATCACCAATCGGTTCGACATAAGCATTGGATTCAATCAACACTCTATCTTGTTCAGGAATATAAAGGCGAAAGCCAACAGCTAACGGCTGATTTGGATCGATTGCATTAATGCTTGCAAGTTCAGAAACGCTTATTTGATATTGCTGGCTAATGGTATAGAGACTGTCTCCTGGTTGCACAAAGTAAAATTCGCCAACAATAGGAATAACTAAGGCTTGACCAATGACAAGTTGCTGATTCAGATCAAGTTCGTTTGCAGATACAATATCTTCAACAGAAGATCCAAATGTATTGGCAATGTCGTAAATCGAATCCCCTTGTTTAACAACATAAATTTGCACGTTAAATCCTCCTTACTTGATTCTCTTGTTAGCATATGCAGGAGAGTTGGGCGAGTGAATGAAATGAGTTAGTATTTTTCCGCATAAAATTTTGATAAACTAAATAGGACAGTCATTGTTAAGAGGAGGCAAGTATATGACAGATGAAGATTATATGGAATTAGCACTAGCAGAGGCAATTAAAGCTGCACAGCTAGGGGAAGTTCCGATCGGTGCACTGTTGGTTTATCAAGATGAAGTGGTCGCGAAAGCTTTTAATCTTCGCGAAGCATTACAAACGACAGCATCTCATGCGGAAATGCTTGTGATTGATAAAGGTAATGAAGTTATTAATAGTTGGCGTTTGGAAGACTGCACTTTATATGTAACACTTGAGCCATGTCCGATGTGTGCGGGGGCCATTCTACAAGCTAGAATACCAAGAGTGGTCTTTGGTGCTTATGACCCAAAAGCCGGTTGTGCAGGTTCGATCCTTAATTTATTAGATGACAAGCGCTTCAATCACCAAGTAGAGGTGACAAGAGGCGTTTTAGCAGAAGCTTGTGGTCATTTATTGAAAGATTTCTTTAAGCAATTACGTTCACGAAAGCAAGAAGCGGAGGTTGTTTCACTAGCAGATTACAAGGAAGAAAATAACAATGGTTAACCATTGCATTTTTCAGTCAAACCCTTTATACTTGTATATGCGTCGCAGAGCGCAATGTAAGAAGGATAGAATCTTGCCGTGCTAGGTGGGGAGGTAGCGGTGCCCTGTACTCGCAATCCGCTGTAGCGAGACTGAATCCCCATCTGAGGTGTAGAGTCATAAGGTCTGCCATAAGGAATTGGTGTTGACGTTCGGGTCCTGCGCAACGAGATCCCGTGAATCCTGTCAGGTCCGGAAGGAAGCAGCAGTAAGCGGTCTTTTCTCGTGTGCCGCAGGGACGCCTGGATTGAGCCATGAACTTATGTAACGCTTAGGGCTGTATGATCGAGGATGGGTGCACGGCGTTATATAAAAATTAAAAATCTCTTGCCATTAGGCAAGGGTTTTTTTTGATTCTAAATATAAAGTCTCTACATAATATAATGGTAGTGTTCATAAAAAGTTTTTGGCTTGCTGGAGTTGAAATAAGCCAATTAAGCTTTATCACAGTTAACCGTTCGTAAAACACTCATCTGAAAATAGAGAATAGAGGTAAACCTATTCCGATGGGTGATAACGGGTGCTAAAGTCCTCATTTATTCGATTACCAATCAGGTTTAGGGAAAAAAACACCCGCTGATTGAAGATTCATTTTAGGTTGTTGTTACTTATCCATGTAAAAGTGAGGGGTTATTGTTTTACGGAAGATTGCAGCTTCGCTCAAAGGACAATGGGCAATTTGTTTTTTTATTCGCTAAGCTAGATAGTCCGTTAATGTAAAGCGCTTTCGATTTTTATGAAAAAGTTATTGCTTTTTTAATTGTTAGCGTTTATAATAATCAACGAAAGCGTTTTCTGAAAGGGTTTAACTTATCTAATTAATATTTTTCTAGGAACTAAAATATTTTCTGGCTCATTTTAGTTATAAATTAAATGGATTTTCTTGTTAAGCGCGACCCTCGAAATAGAGAACAGAGTTAAAGCTATTTCAGTGGGTGATAACGGCTGCTGTGTCCTGATTCATTCAACCAATAAGCTGTAGAAGAACAAAAACGCCACCGATTGAAGTTCATTTTAGGTTCGCTGTCGAAAGTGTTTTTGAAAGGGATTCTTCATTTATTTTTGAAAGTATATACGTTAATTCAGTTTTTTTATCGTTTTTACGAAAGGGGTTTCGTTATGGCTATTATACAATTTCCTAAAGATATGAAATGGGGAGTTGCTACAGCTTCTTACCAAATTGAAGGAGCTGCAAATGAGGGGGGAAGAGGTGTATCCATATGGGACACGTTTTCTAAGACACCAGGAAAAGTTGTGAATGGGGATAACGGTGATATCGCATGTGATAGCTACCATCGTTATAAAGAAGATATTGAAATTATCGAAGATTTAGGTGTCGATTTTTATCGTTTTTCTATTGCCTGGCCAAGGATTTTCCCCAACGGAACAGGAGAAGTTAATCAAGAGGGTTTAGATTATTATCGTCGACTGGTAGACCAATTACTTGCAAAAGGGATCCAGCCCATGTGTACACTGTATCATTGGGACCTCCCTCAAGCACTTCAAGACAATGGAGGTTGGGGAAACCGCGAGACGATTGATGCTTTCATCAACTATGCTGAAGTAATATTTAAAGCGTTTCAAGGGAAAATTAAACATTGGATTACAATTAATGAACCTTGGTGTGTTTCGTTTTTGTCCCATTTTATGGGCGTTCACGCACCAGGCGATAAAGATTTACAATTAGGGGTTGATGTTGCCCATCATTTGCATGTAGCACATGGAAAAGCAGTTATGCGCTTCCGTGAGCTTGGTATAGAAGGTCAAATCGGCTATGCACCAAATGTAGAATGGAACGAACCTTATAGCAATAAGCAAGAAGATATTGATGCTTGTAAGCGAGCGAATGGTTTTTTTATTGACTGGTTTTTTGATCCCGTATTTAAAGGAACTTATCCAGATTTTTTGGTCGATCGGTTCGAGGAAAAAGGTGTTCAATTAAATGTTCAAGAAGGTGATATGGAGATCATTAGTCAACCGATTGATTTCTTGGGTATTAATTACTACACTGGCGGCGTAGCGCGTTTTAAGGAGAATGAAGGACTATTTGATCATGAGCGTGTCGATACGGGATATCAAAAAACAGACATTGGTTGGAATATATATCCTGAAGGATTTTATAATGCATTAACACATATTTATAAAACGTATGGCAGTGTCCCAATCTATATAACAGAAAATGGTTCTTGTTATAATGATGAGCCAAAAGACAGGCAAGTAAGGGACAATAAACGCATTGATTATTTACAGCAACATTTGATCTCGCTCCATCGCGCTATAGAAACTGGCGTGAATATTAAAGGATATATATCTTGGTCGTTGTTTGATAATTTTGAATGGGCAGAAGGATATACAATGCGTTTTGGTATTGTTTATGTTGATTACCAAACGTTAGAGCGTATAAAAAAAGATAGTTTCTATTGGTATAAAAAAATTATCAGCAATAATTTCTTTGAAGTTAATTAGTTGCTCTATTGATTTTCGAGGTTCTTCTAACCCTGAAGCAACCTCGAGAACGGTGAGTTTAACACCGTGTATTGGTGATAGGGCAGTCAAAATTTCGTTTTTTAGAAAGCGCTTACTTTTCGAGTTAATAAAGCTTTTAAGGAGGTGATAGAGTAGCGGATGAAGGCGAGACTGTCGTTTGTTTGATGAGGTCAACCAAATTAAATTTTCCAAGGGGGAAAGAAAAATGTCAAAACTTTTGAAATTAACGGCACTTATGGTTTTAGCAATTTTATTCTTAGTTGCATGTAATGGTGGTAATGGCAATGATGCATCAGGAGAAGATGTAGATGATCCAGAAACAACATCAGAAACAATTGGTGACGGCGATGTTGAGTTAGTGTTTTGGGAATTTGGTAATACAGGATACGATAAGTTAATTGAAGAATACGTCGCTGACAATCCGCATATCTCTATCAACCTTCAAAACAGTGACATGAATGACGTACATGATAATTTATTTACATCGGTATCTTCTGGCAGTGGTGCACCAGATATCGCAATGGTTGAAGAGGCTCAGATTGAACGTTATCGCAATGCAGAGGATGCATTTAACAATCTATATGATCTAGGTGCTGAATCAGTAGTAGATAATTATCTTGATTGGGTTTTCCAAAATGGTGAAAGCGCAGATGGAAGTTTTCTATTTGGATTACCAACAGACATTGGGCCGACAGTCATGTTTTATCGCACCGATGTTTTCGAGGAAGCAGGTTTTGATTCTTCACCAGAAGCTGTTTCTGAGCTAGTAAGCACATGGGAAGATTTTGAATCTGTTGCGCGCGAGATTAATGAAGAAACAGGAAAGCTTATGGCCGATGCTGGAGAGCTTGTGTTTAATGCGCGACGTGACCAAGCGACACAACAGTATTTTAATGAGGACGATGAATTAATTATTGATGATCATCCCCAAATTAGAGAGGCATACGACTACGTTGCGAATTTATTCGATGAAGAATTAGTTGGAGATATTCCGCTTTGGACACCTGAGTGGTTCGCTGGTATGGAAGAGGGAACATACGCAACAATGTTAGCTCCGGCTTGGATGCAAGGTCAAATTAAAGATAACAGTCCAGAAGAAGGGGTGTGGTCGATTACGACAATGCCTGAAGGTGCGGGAAACTGGGGTGGATCTTACTTAACGGTTCCTTCAGAAAGTGAACATGCAGAAGAAGCTTACCAATTCATCGAGTGGCTAACGGCACCGGAACAACAATTAAAAGCATTCTTAGGTTATGGGCTATTCCCGTCATCACCTCAAGTATATGAAATGCCAGAGTTCATGGATTATGAAGATGAGTACTTTGGTGGAATTGCGACAGCACAAGTGTTTTCAGAAGCTGCCCAGCAAGTTATTCCTGTATACAAAGGACGTTTATACTATCCAGTAGATGAAGAATTAAAGCAAGCAATTGATAATATATCTGCTGGCGATGATCGAGATGAAGAATGGGAAGCTGCTATACAACGAATTGAACGCATTTTACAGCGTTAATTATTTTTAAGTTTGTGTCCCGAAAGGTTCAAAATAGTCCTTTTGGGACACGCCCATTATTATTCGATTTTTAGGTGAGCCATTCTCTCCCCAGTAGTTCAAGTTCTAGGGAAGCAGTATATTATTTTTTGCAAGGGGGTAGCAAAGTTGAAGATGACCAAAAAAGCTAATCAGCTTACTGAAACAAAACGTACAACGATAGCGGCATATCTATTTATCTCTCCATTTTTTATTTTGTTTGCTATTTTTGGGTTATTCCCGATGATATTTAGTTTTTATTTATCGTTTTTTCGTTGGGATGGTTTAGATCCAATGACCTTTAATGGTTTGCACAACTTTAGATTTATTTTTTCTGATCCAATTTTTTACTCTTCAATAAAAAATACGTTTATTATTGGGTTGTTAGGAACGCTACCACAAATCATTGTATCCATTTTAATTGCATTTGCCTTAAATTCAGCACTTATCCGCTTTCGTAATACGTTTAGAACACTGATTTTTTTACCGTATATTACGTCAATAGTTGCTGTGGCGATTATCTTTGGTCTTGTTTTTAATAACCAGCCTTTCGGTTTTGCTAATTACATTCTCAGTTTTTTTGATGCAGGTCCAATTCGTTGGAGTGCGGAGTATTGGCCGGTTAAGTTTGCAATTGCAACGATGGTGTTTTGGCGTTGGGTTGGATACAATACAATTATTTTCTTGGCTGGCATGCAAAGTATTTCGAAAGAATTGTATGAAGCAGCAAAAATTGATGGAGCAACTATCGGACAGCAACTGCGTCTAATTACTCTGCCAATGTTAAAACCTATTGTTATGTTTGTTGTATTTACATCAACAATAGGAAGCTTGCAACTATTTACAGAGCCGTTGATTTTCTTAGGGCGCGGCTTAAGAGAAGAAGGTATTACTGTCGTTGCGTATTTATGGAGAGATGCGTTCGTATACAATACATTTGGAACGGCATCTGCGGCAGCAATCGTGTTATTTGTCATTATTATTACCTTAACTGCAATCAATTTAGGGCTATCTAACCTGATCGGTCGCTCAAAAAGAAAAGTTAGTTAGGAGGGATGAATATGTCAACAAAAGAAGTAGGAGAAGGAAAATTCTCTGTTAAGAAGTTTTTTGTTTATTTCGTTTTGGTAGGTGGGGCATTGGTTTCTTTGTTTCCTTTTTATTACATGTTTGTTATGGCAACACGTTTAAATCGGGAAATTAATACTGTGCCGCCACCGTTTACACCGGGAACTCATTTGGTTGAAAACTTTCAAAAGGTAACAGATAACATTGACTTCTTTGGGGCGATGGGGAATTCTTTGTATGTAGCTACAACAGTTACGGTTGGAACTTTATTTCTCTGTTCGCTAGCAGGGTATGCATTTGCTAAATTGCCTTTTAAAGGAAAGAAAGTGTTTTTTGTAATGATTTTAGTGACGATGATGGTTCCTCCCCAACTCGGGCTAATTCCACAATATTATATTATCACAGCACTAGGTTGGTTAAATGATTTTAAGGCGATCATTGTTCCGGGATTAATTAACGCTTTCGGTATTTTTTGGATGAGGCAATACATTGCGGAGGGTGTGCCATATGAAATTGTTGAAGCTGCCAAAATTGATGGATGCTCAAACTTTCGAATATACTGGAATGTTGTTGTACCAATGATCCTTCCTGCTTTTGCCACACTCGGCATTATTGTGTTCATGCATGTGTGGAATGATTTCTTGTGGCCACTTGTAGTATTGAGAGATCCAGCTGTACACACGTTACAAGTTGCATTGCGTGCACTAAATGATGCGAGACAGATGGATTATGGTATGATTATGTCAGGGACATTTTGGGCAACGGTACCTTTGATTTTTGTGTTTTTAATGTTTAACCGTTTATTTATTCAGAGCTTGTCTGAAGGAGCAGTTAAATAAGTTGAAGATAAATAACAGGGTGCGAGGAAATAGGCTTTTTAGGTGGTTTCTAATTTTTTAGTTATCACCTATATTTTCTCCACTTCTTATAAATATATGAGGTGATGATGATGAACAAAATGATTTATACGATCGCTGATACGGCCTATCGCTTCATCGTGTTAAATATTTTGTGGCTTGTTTTTTTTCTTGCTGGGCTAGGTGTGTTTGGATTTATGCCTGCAACAGTGGCTCTGTTTCGGTTGGTTCGGGAATGGTTAAAAGGAGCGAACGATTTGCCGTTGTTCCGATCTTACTTTGCTTATTATAAAGCAGAGTTTATATCATCTAATCTTTTAGGTGTATTATTTCTCATTTTGTTTTATATTATTTATGTGAATGTTTCTTTTGTATCTTATTTTTATGCTAGTTCAGTTCATATATATATCTACCTTATTATCTTTAGCATTGCAATGATAGTTGTGTTAAGCTTTTTAAACATCTTCTCAGTTATGGCGCACTTTGAACATAAAAAAACGATTCGTTATTTTAAATCAGCGGTAGGGCTTGTTTTTGCAAAGCCGTTGTTGTCTTTATTGCAGTTGTTGTGGCTTTTTGCGTATGTACTTGTTGCTGTAAATTACCCGAGAGTATTTATTGCGATAGGGATTAGTGTTTTTGCATATGTTTTGATGAGCCTAAATTATTCGATATTCAGAAAATTTAATGCAGTCTAATTAAAGAAAAAATATTACTAAGATGCAAGGAAGGGAAATAAGCTATGGTTACGATTTATGATATCGCTAAGAAAACGGGCTATTCTATAAGTACAGTTTCCAAGGTGCTCAATCACTATTCTGATGTTGGAGATAAAGCCAAAAAAATAATTAATGAAGCCGTGGATGAATTAGGCTACTTTCCAAGTTCAAGCGCTAGAACACTCTCGACGAAAAGGTCTTGGACAATTGGTGTTGTTTTTGTTGAAGATTCAGGTATTGGCATTGAGCATCCTTTCTTTAATGCTGTTATTGAAAGCTTTAAAAAAAGTGCTGAAAAGGAGGGCTATGATCTTCTTTTTGCATCGAATAATATTGGAAATGAACCAAAAACATATGTCGATCACTTCCGCTATCGTGGTGTTGATGGGGTCGTTGTGGTCTGCTCTACGTTAAATTCTCCTGATATGGACAGATTGATGGAATCAGATATTCCTTCTGTTGTCATCGATCTTGATATGAGAGGAGCAAATGTCGTCTATAGTGATAACCTTCTTGGAAGTGAGTTAGCAGTTGACTACTTGTATTCATTGGGACATAAGAAGATTGCTCATATCTATGGTAGTAAAACGTTATTTGTTGGAGAACAACGTTTAAAGGGTTTTATTAGTGCCATGGAAAAAAATAAACTGACGGTACCTGAAGAATGCCTTATAGATGGGGGTATTTTTACATATGAAGGCGGGAAAAAAGCAATGGAACAGATGTTGAAACTAAACGCGTTACCAAGCGCTGTTTATGTAGCGGGTGATTTAATGGCAATTGGAGCCATTGCTGCGATTCAAGAGGCTGGGTTAAATGTGCCAGATGACATTTCTATCATTGGTTTTGATGATATACAAATTGGCAGATATATGACACCAGGGCTAACAACGATTAGACAAGAGACGACACTTATTGGAAAAACGGCTGCAACCCTCCTTATTGACCAAATCAATGCTAAGGAGAAGCAAGTGATGTCTGTAAAAATTCCAGTGCGATTGATTGAAAGAACATCGTGTAAAGCTATAACGGAGTTGGTCGAGTAGTTTTCGTCGCATACTCGAGGCGTTTTCCTTATCCTTATTAAGCTAATCTTAATGAAATCATTTAATGATGTAAGACTTTTCTAATTTACACAATTATGAATTAATGCTCTAAAGAAATTTGTTTGAATTCTTCGCGTAAAAAGAGGGATTAACAAGTAATAAGGGGCTTGATCTTATAGCGATAATTCCACATAAAGCCCCAGTCTCCCCCGATAATAGCTCCTTTTAAATCTACTTTTGGCGTCGATAGCTTTTCAGAAAACACCAGTTATATTTGTGATTCTGTTTATTTCCCCTTTGTATACTTATCCTTAAAAAGATTCTTTGGTAGTAAAGATTCACAAATAACCTTTATTTCAGTTATAATGGAGTTGAATGCCGACCAAAAGAAAGGATTAGCAAATCATGAGCTATCAAGCCCTTTATCGAGTTTGGCGACCACAAACCTTTGTTGATGTCGTTGGCCAATCACATATTACACGAACATTGCAAAATGCAATTGTTCAGAATAAGTTTTCACATGCTTACTTGTTTTCTGGGCCTCGAGGGACAGGGAAAACAAGTGCAGCAAAAATTTTCGCAAAAACAATTAATTGTAAACATGCTCCAACCAAAGAACCTTGTGGAACATGCGAGGCTTGTGTAGGAATTCAAACAGGTGCGATTGCTGATGTTATGGAAATCGATGCCGCTTCAAATAATGGCGTTGAACAAATACGTGATATTCGTGATAAAGTAAAATATGCACCTAGTGCGGTGAGTTATAAAGTTTATATTATCGACGAAGTGCATATGCTTTCTATAGGGGCATTCAACGCTTTATTAAAAACGTTAGAAGAGCCACCAAAACATGTTATCTTCATTTTAGCCACAACAGAGCCGCATAAAATTCCGTTGACAATTATATCTAGATGTCAACGCTTTGACTTTAAGCGTATTACACAGCAAACTATCGTTAGCCGTATGCAATCGATTATGGAGAAAGAAGAAGTTGATGTAACACAAGAGGCTTATCATGCGATTGCTTTAGCGGCAGAAGGTGGAATGCGTGATGCCCTTAGTTTATTAGATCAAGCTATTTCTTATAGCCAGGAAACGGTGCAACTTGATGATGTTTTAGCGATTACTGGCTCAGTTTCACAAGCGAATTTAATGCGTTTAGTTGAAGCACTTCAAAATAATGATGTTCGATTAGCTTTGACATTAGTTGATCAGTTCATTCAAGAAGGAAAAGACCCAGCAAGGCTTATTCATGATATGATCTATATCTTGCGCGATCTTTTGCTTTATCAGACAGCGCCAGCATTAGAGAATACAATGGAACGCGCTTTGGTTGATGAGCACTTTCGATCTGTAGCAACACAACTCGCCGCTACTTGGATTCAACAAACAATTGGTGAGCTAAACCAATGCCAACAAGACATGAAATGGAGCAATAGCCCGAAAATTTTCATTGAAATTACTTTGTTGAAAATAACAGAACAAAAAAATGATGCTCAATCAGAGGGTTCTCATCATGAGCAATTTTTGCAGTTAACAGAAAAGCTTGATAAACTAGAAAAAGAGTTAACTCAGCTTAAACAACATGGGGTAACAACAAACCAAGGGACAGAAGGAAACGCCACTACTGTTAAGAAGCGAGTGGTTCCTTCAAAAAACCATTATAAAGTACCGTTTGAGCGGATACGTCAAGTGTTAGCACAGGCGGAAAAAACTCACTTAAAACAAATTCATAGTCAATGGGCTACGTTTATGCAAATGTTGAAGCAGCAAAACGCACCAGCGCATGCGACCTTACAGGAGGCTAAGCCGAGTGCAGCTTCAGAAGATAGCTTAATTATTGCGTTTAGGTATGAAATCCATTGTTCACTTGCCCTAGATCATAAGCAGACCATTGAATCGTTGTTATTAGAGCTAATCGGTAAAAACATTATAATCATTCCGATACCAGAAGTAAATTGGCAAGAAGTGCGACAAGATTTTATTGAAAAACAACGCCAACAACATCAAGAGCAAGATGTAGAAGAAACTGAAGAAGATAAAATTATTACAGAAGCTCGTAAACTTGTTGGTGATGATTTATTAGAAATTCATGATAAATAAAATGAAATTTATGACCCTTAAGGAGGAAACAAAATGCGTGGAAACATGGGAAATATGAACAAGATGATGAAGCAAATGCAAAAAATGCAAAAAGATATGGTGAAAGCTCAAGAGGAATTGCAAGAAATGACGTTTGAAGCTACTGCTGGTGGTGGAATGGTAAAGATAACTGCTAACGGTAAAAAAGAAATATTGGATATAGAAATTAATGAAGAGGCCGTTGACCCGGATGATGTAGAAATGCTCCAAGATTTAATTATTGCAGCAACTAATGAAGTTTTAACTAAAGTAGAAGAAAAATCTAACGACACGATGGGCAAATTCACACAGGGTATGAATCTACCTGGAGGGATGTTCTAGGAGGGATAATAGGTGTACTATCCAGAACCGATTTCAAAGCTTATTGATAGCTTTACTAAGTTGCCAGGGATCGGACCGAAAACAGCGGTTCGTCTGGCTTTTTTTGTACTTAATATGAATGAAGACGATGTATTGGACTTTGCAAAGGCGTTGGTGAATGCGAAGCGAGAGTTGACACATTGTAGTACTTGCGGCCATATTACGGATCAAGACCCTTGTGCAATATGTGGAGATCATAACCGTGATGACTCTGTCATTTGTGTGGTTCAAGATCCTAAAGATGTCATTGCAATGGAGAAGATGAGGGAATTTAATGGGCGCTATCATGTATTACATGGAGCGATTTCTCCAATGGATGGCATTGGACCTGAAGACATAAATGTCCCTCCTTTACTGAATCGTTTGAAAGATGAGAAAGTAGGCGAACTTATTTTAGCAACCAATCCCAACGTGGAAGGTGAAGCAACTGCTATGTATATTTCGCGTTTAGTAAAGCCCTCGGGGATCAAAATCACACGCATTGCTCATGGACTACCAATGGGTGGAGATTTAGAATATGCGGATGAGGTAACACTTTCGAAAGCTTTAGAAGGAAGACGTGAACTTTAAAGGAAGTGACTATATGGCATTTGGAAAACGAAAAAAACTAAAAGAACGAGAAGAACAGCTATTGCGTGATATCTTTCAATTGCAATCGGAATGGATGAAATTAAAGAATATTATTGAAAAAAGTGTAGAGCCAAGTGAAATTGGGCGCTATGATTTAATGGTAGCTCAAGCGAAATATTTTTTCCTGCTAAGAGAAGCAAGGTACCGTAATATTAACGCGCGTCACCTTTAAAGGTGGCGTTCTTTTTTTGATTTTTAAGCATATATTATTTACTAGTTCTACATTAATTGAAAGAGGAGGATTAGTATAGATGCAACAAATAATTATTGTGGCAGTCGTTTGTATAGCGTTAATGGGCTTATTCCATTTACCTGCGTTAAAGTGGATGTCAACAGGTTTCGTTAAAATAGTCATAGGTGCATTAATGTTGTTTTTTCTTAATATTTTAAGTGGCTCATTTGGATTACATATTCCAATTAACCTTTTTACGGCGATAACAGTCGGTTTTTTAGGTTTACCTGGAGTAGTGGCATTGAGTTCACTACATCTTTTTGTTATTTAGGACAATCCCTGTTTAAATTTGATATTAACGGGTAATATATAAGTGTTAATGGGATGCATTAATCAGTTAACTATCATGATAGCTAATGATGGTTTTTCTTTTTAATTTATTAATAAAAAAGTGTTGACTATTACAAGTTGTCTGTGATAGTATATAGAGGTTGTCGCGAAAAGACGGCAACCGAATTGATCTTTGAAAACTGAACAAAACAA
>NZ_JH976435.1:0-121584 GCF_000306965.1 Amphibacillus jilinensis Y1
TTTTACCTATTTATTTAAGTATTTGGATGCCACTAGGTGTGGAAAACTTAGATGCGATGGCAGCGGGACAAGAGTTGCCGAATATTGTTAATACAGCATTTGCTCAATTGTTTATGTTACTCGGTGGATCTGGCGCGACTTTAGGTCTAGCGATAATTATGACCTTTATGGCAAAAAGTAAGCGATATCGAACATTGGGTAAAATTTCATTACCTGGTACCATTTTCGGAATTAATGAACCACTGATCTTTGGTTTGCCAATTGTTTTAAACCCATATTTGGCAATTCCATTTGTAGTTGCACCTTTAGTTGCTGTAATTATTCCTTACTTCTTAATGGCATCAGGGATGATTACGAAATTGGCAGGGGCACACTTACCACTAGGTACACCAGCGTTCTTTAACGCTATTTTGCAAGGTGGTTTTGTTATCCTAATGGTGCAAATTTTGATGATTGTTGTCACAGCGTTAATATACTATCCGTTCTTCCGTGTTATTGATAAGCAAGCATATGCTGACGAACAAGAAGCTGCTAAACAATAACTTTAACGCAATTATTAGCCAAAAGTAAATACAGTAAGCAAAACCGAATGATATCGATTTATATAAATCATTCGGTTTTTGTTTAATTATACTGGTAGTGATATCGCTATTAAGTCTAAAGAAACAAGGATTATTCATTAGACGTTATCATTTTGCCATGGACATCTTTCAGGTTAGTACTTTAAAGTGATCAAGTGTAACATGTTACATTTAATTGTGACAACAATTTCACTTGTTATCCTTTTCATCAATAAATAAGTTACCTATACTAAAAATAGACGAGATAAATTACTTAGGAGGAATCTAATATGCCATTACAAAAAGATTTTTTATGGGGCGGTGCGATCGCAGCTAACCAAGCGGAAGGTGCGTATAAAGAAGATGGAAAAGGGATGGCGCTCGTAGATGTATTGCCATCTGGACAACAACGTTGGGACGCATTAGCAAATCCTAATAAAGCCTTAAATACAACATATGATCACTACCCAAGTCATGAAGCAATTGATTTTTACCATACTTACAAAGAAGACATTAAGCTTTTTGCTGAAATGGGTTTCAAAGTTTTTCGTACGTCTATCTCATGGCCACGTATTTTTCCAAAAGGTGATGAAACGGAACCAAATGAAGCGGGTCTAAAATTTTATGATGACTTATTTGACGAGTGTAAGAAATACGGTATTGAACCATTAGTGACGATTAATCACTTTGATACGCCACTATACTTAACAACAGAATATGGGGGATGGCGTAATCGCAAGTTAGTTACCTTCTATGAGCGCTATGCTAAAGTTGTACTTGAGCGCTACAAAAATAAAGTGAAATATTGGCTAACGTTTAATGAAATCAATATGCTACTTCACATCCCATTTTTCGGTGGAGGCTTAATTATTGATGAGAATGAAAATGCAGATCAAGTCAAATTTCAAGCTGCTCACCATCAATTAGTGGCTTCAAGTTTAGCAACAAAAGCAGCGAAAGAAATTAACGGTGAAGATTTCATGATTGGCTGTATGTTAGCGGCAGGAGAAGTTTATCCTTATTCTTGTCATCCTAATGATATGATGAAGGCTGTCCATGATAATCGCAAACAGTATTTCTTTATAGACGTTCAGTCCAGAGGAGAATACCCATCTTATACGAATCGAATGTTTAAAGAGCTTGGTGTTGAGCTTGAAGTTGAACAAGGTGACAAAGAGCTATTAAAACAATACACAGTTGACTTTATTTCGTTCTCTTACTATTCATCACGCTTAACGAGTGCAGATCCAGAGAAGTATAAGGGAGATACATCAGGTAATGCGTTTAAATCATTAAAGAATCCACATTTAGAAGCATCTGAGTGGGGATGGCAAATTGATCCTGTTGGCTTACGTGTAACGATGAATAATATGTATGACCGTTATCAAAAGCCACTATTTATTGTAGAGAATGGTCTTGGCGCAGTGGATGAATTAAAAGATGGTACGGTAGAAGATGATTATCGGATAGACTATATGCGCGAACATTTAAAACAAATGATTGAAGCGGTTGATGACGGTGTTGAATTACTCGGTTATACGTCATGGGGTTGTATTGACCTTGTTAGTGCAGGATCTGGCGAGATGAAGAAACGTTACGGCTTCATTTATGTTGATCGTGATAATGAGGGTAATGGTACAGGTAAACGTTATAAGAAAAAATCGTTTGACTGGTATAAAAAAGTCATCGAAACAAATGGGGAACAATTATAATAGACAGGAAAACATGCTAAGGCTAACTTAGCATGTTTTTTGCGTGAGATAGAGGTGTATCAGAAGTGGTGGGAAATGCTGATAAGACCGATTATAAATGTCCTATCGGTTTTGTTAGGCGGACGAATAGGATATATATATCGTATAAAATACCAGAATGGTTAAAACACATCAAGCTTTTCCCTAGTGCTAACATGCCACCAGGACTAATAATTGTTATGCCGTTCTGCTACTTTAGGACATTTTTTTCTCAATCCGTTATAATGAATGTGGTAATGAATGATTAAAAGATAACTCATGACGAAGGGAAATATTAAATGAACAAATTGCAGGCTAAACTATTTATGATGTTAATCGGGAATCTCTTATTGGGCTTAGCGGTAGGGATATTTATTATAGCTGAGCTAGGTACAGATCCGTTTGCTACGATGAATTTAGGGATTAGTTCAACACTTGGGCTTTCATTAGGTTTTTACCAGCTGCTATTTAATGCGCTACTGTTTATTGTTATTATTGTCTATGGTAGACATTTGATCGGATTAGGGACAATTGTCAATATGGTTGCTATCGGTTTTATTGCTGATTTTATCGTATACAGTTATAACCAATTAAATGTCGCTCAACCGTCTATGATCGTTAAGTTAATTTTACTTTTGTTAGGAATCATGATCGCAAGCTTTGGATTATCCCTCTATATAACTGCTCAATTAGGGGTAGCACCCTATGATGCGCTGCCATTAATCATTATGAAAATGTTAAATGAAAGCATTTCTTTTACAAAAGCAAGATTAGCGGTTGATATATTAGCTGTGGTTATTGGTTTTCTATTCGGTGCGGTCGTTGGCGTTGGCACATTATTGATTGCCGTAACTCTAGGTCCAATGGTGACCTTTCACAATAAACGCATTTCCGAGCCGTTTTTGCATAGATATGATGTTTTGTTAGCTAAAAAGAAAACAATATAAACCTAGGATGTGGCGGGGAATAAATGATGAAGAGCGTTTTAAAGAAGGCGGTGAGGGTCCGACGAAAGAAGCACATGTTGATAGCTTTTGTATTGGCGCTTACACGATTACCAATCAAGAATTTTCAACTGAGACTGGATATCAAACGGGAGGCTGAAAAATAGGACTGGTCGCTTGTATTTGATCCACTTGTTAAAGATAATAAGGGTCCCCATCTGTTTGGAAGGTGGATTACAAATTGAAAAATTGCAATGACCGCATCCCTGATAGGTTTTCTCCCGCAGAAAATAGCCTATTAGGGAGCGGACTATCTGGATTGTAACAGTTCATTGTGGTGTTACACATCAATTAACTACTGAAGGTTAAGGATGTCAGGGGAGTAGTGAGAACGATCAAGGGATTAGCAATAAGTTATTAGGAATCAAGCAGTGGATGGACTTCAATTATCACAGAAAATAAGTAATAGATTGAAAGCAACACAAGTATTTATTGGTCACTGATTGAGGTTCGTTTTATCACTGTTCTTCATAATAAGCGTGGAGATTTCTTTTTTGGAATCGCTATCAAAACGGACGACTATGTTTGGCAATTATTAGTTTATAGTGTGTCAACAGTGAATTTTTGCTAAAGTTGAGCATGTTGCCAAAAAAATCCAGGCAGTTTTAATGTCGCTATTCTAGGGGGATGTTAAGTATGTATGATAATGAATCAAGTGATACATTAAATAATGATGTTTTCGGAGTAACAGGATCTCTTCCTTTTACGGGGAGGTGGTTAGTAGGATCAACTCCTGCAAAACAAATACCAAGTCATGGCACAGACATGTTTGGTGTAGGATATGCTATCGACTTTATCGCTGTTGATGAACAGAATCGAACAAGCCCTGAGAAAAGTTGGCGAACATTTATTGGGACCGAATCGCCTGAAATCTTCTATGCATTTGGTAAACCTGTTGTCTCACCTGTTTCAGGGGAAGTAGTTCGTATTCATAATGGGGAACCAGATCATGAAGCGCGTCGCTCATTGCTTACATTAATACCTTATGCGATCAAGCAAAAGGAAAGATTTCGTAAAGGTCCTGCAGCAATTGCTGGCAACTATATAATTATTTCACCACATCATTTGGATGTATATATCGCAATCGTCCATTTACAGTTAGATTCGCTTTTAGTTAAAAAGGGAGATCATGTATCCGTCGGCGAACATATTGCAAATTGCGGAAATTCAGGTAACTCAACTCAACCTCATATTCAAGCGATGACAAGTTTAGACTTTTTTAATACAAAGGGAGTGCCTCTTTACTTTAATGCATTTAATCAATGGGGAAAAGGGGATAGCGATCCAACTATTGTAAAAAAAGCCTTTCCGGGGGCTGGTGCGGTTGTCAGTCCGAGGCTAAACGAATGATGGATATAATATAATTATCATTTCCATTACGACAGAAAAGAGATATTTTGTTAAAGCAATATTTAATTTCAGACTATTGTCCGTAAAATATCCACCTCAAAATAGGAGAACAGAGGTAAATCTATTAAGGTGGATGATAACGGACGCGAATGTCCTGATTCACGCAGCGACCAATCAGTGGGCAAATAATAAATACAGCTACTGATGAAGATTGGTCTATAATGAGAAAGCCGTTTTCCATGATAGTTATGTGAAGTAGTCAACCTATTTTAGTGTTGAGACATGTTTGTTCCAATGAAACTGTCATATGTTAGACGGTATGAGCATGGGGGCTTATCGTCCCCATCTTAGATAGATGGTGAAATAACAACAGGATGCATTTTGATCACTTCTTAGGGTTATTGAAATGCCTGTAGGATTGTAATTTGTTGTTATATCACTGGTTGT
The DNA here is from genome assembly GCF_000306965.1 of Amphibacillus jilinensis Y1. Classification (GTDB taxonomy): domain Bacteria; phylum Bacillota; class Bacilli; order Bacillales; family Amphibacillaceae; genus Amphibacillus_C; species Amphibacillus_C jilinensis. The sequence goes on from NZ_JH976435.1 coordinate 5,092, forward strand.
ACCGATCGATTGGAATAGACGGTCAACCTCGTCAGATTGATCTGCTTGTGCTGCTGTTATTAATTGATGACTAAAAGTCTGATCAGATAACTTGTCTAAAATCATAATCGGTTCATTGGAAATTGCTCTCAAGGTTGATATTGACTGTAGAAACATACTTGTATCAACTTCTGGATAGACCCGATATGGATTTCGTATGAAATAAAAGGGATAATAATTAAACATAGACGGAGGATAAGAGAAAACAATAGGTCTGTAATACATAATGAACCTCCTGCTACCTGTATTTATTGTTTGCGAATACCAAAAAGCTTATGTTAATTCTAAATATACTATTAGTAAACGTAGAACTGGGGTTAAACATAAGGGTATAAATCAATGGTGTTGTAATAGCTACTGTACTAACTATACAGGTGAGAGAGTGTGCAAGCGTCTAGAGGTTTACTTAGCTTTGTGAGTATTCATTATAGAGTTTATGCGGATCGTGTTCTTGTTATTAATTATTTAACTGTTAAAGTTCTGCAGTAGCTATATAATAAAATTCAGTGTTTGGCATCATTATAAAAACTGACTTTATCACAGATAACCGTCCGGGAGTCGCCCGGCTGATAAGAGAGAACAGCATTCAATCAATTAAGGTGGCGCTAATGGACGATCATGTTCTAATGCACACAACACTTCCTGATTGAAGGTTTGTTTTATCAAGTTTTATGTTTACAAAGTGTATTAAATCACGTAAGCTATTAATGCAAGCATTTACATTATTGTCATGGAGGTATGAAATGGAATTAATGGTGGAGCAGTTTGCTAGTTTGAATTTATTGAATCAATTTTGGATTACTCTATTTTTAATTATTCCGATGGTGCTTATTGCACGAACAGTTGTTGCTGGTACGCGTTATTCACCTATTTTAATTATTGTTATTTTTGGTTTGTCCATGGGTTATATTCTTGTGCATACGGGGGTTGCTGAACCAGGAATAGCAGCATTTCCTATGGTTAATATGGTAGCCTCAGCAACGATTATTGCGTTAATTGTATCGTTTTTTGTGGGTGGACAAGAACTAAGAAAAATTTTTTCAAATAAGCCCCTAAAAAATGAAGATATGGTGATCCCGTCATCGCAAGAAGCGGTATTAGGGACGACACGGACTCAAATTGTCATGATCATTCGTGCTTTCTTTTTGTTAATTGGAATAGAGGGTGCGACGAGAACATTAATAGGCACGAGTACAAGTTCATTAAGTGATGTCTATCCCTTAATAGCATATATAGGTATTGTGGGATCGGTTATTTTTATTGATAATCGCGCAACGATTACCAATAAGTCCTTATATATTAGAAAAGGGATTTTAGAAATAATAGGTATTATATTTGTTTTATATGTGGCTTATTTAGTAGCTGAAACGATTGAATCGGTGATTGCACTGCCACAAATTTTCTTTGCGATGATTGTCTCTGCTTTAGCAGGTGCCATTCTCTATCGTTGGTCATTTGGCCCAACGATTAAAGCGTTGTTGTTTGCTGGAATTCCTGTTGTTTTAGCAGGTAATTTTATGGTCGGGGGTTCAAGGATAGGTGAGGCTTTTACCATTGAAGGGATGGGTGCTGTCCTTTCTTACGGTTTCTTTGGTCAATTGTTCTTTATGTTCGGTGGTATTGCTGTTTTAATGTTTTTCGCTAAAACAAATCATGTTAGAAATTTAGCACCAGGAATGGCTGGTGCACTGTCACATTCGGGACTAACAGGCGCTTGTACCGCAGGCGATTTAGGTACTCAAGCTGCGAGTCGAGCGCCAATTATGATTAACATTCCATTTTTTGGTCATGTTTTTGTTTTTTCAGTATTAGCGATAAGTGCGGAAAATGGGGCGTTATGGATCTGGCCATCACTGTTAATTGTTGCAGTTGGGCTTGTTTTCACTATCTTGGCTTTAAGGCATTTACGAGTCGCTAATCATGATGACGCCAAAGAGATTAAAGCACTTATGCAATTTTCATTTGGCTGGCAACTCGTAGCTGTATTTGGTGGCTTACTTTTGTTAACATTAAGTACCATTGCTTTTAATTACACTGGTATGGCGCAAGCATCTGCGATCTCGCACTTTGGTTTATTTGCAGCTATTCAAGAAGGGATGTTTGGTGCTGAGTCGGCTAATCTAATTCCATTTATCTTTTCTATGCCATTTCTTGTTCACCCGGTTGTCTTTTTCATGTTTGGAAAGGCGATGAAAGATGGTGGGAAGATGCCGATTAAAACAGTGTATGTCATTAGTGCAATTGGTGTTATTGGGTTAATGATTTCATTATTTGTTAATTGATGTAGACTAAAAAAAATCTCATTTCACTTGCCAAAAAAGCTACCCACAAGCGTTAGACGAACGTTAACTTTTGGGTAGCTACTATATTTTATTGAGATGAACCACAAGGGTTTTAACGTTTATCAGTAAAAATAAAACGTTAGTGCATCCGAGCTTAATTCTGATAAACCGAAAATTAAGTAAACGAGTATAAGTGTGATCAATGTAATAACCAAATAGCTCTTTCCATATCCTTTTATAAACATAAAAAGACTGGTCATGGCTGTCAAGAAAAAGAAAATGGCAGCAGCGAGAATAGCTATAGATGACATAATGCTACTCCTTTCGGTAATGGAAACAGATTTAAATTTTTTATCTAGGTATTAATAACTAAAACCTACTACCTTTATTATTATATAACGTTTGTCAAGTTAGGCTATTAATGAGCTAATCTCAACATACAGAGCGACTTTTGGTAGTTAAAGCTTTTTGATAGTATTAATAGATAAAACATTAATAATCATGCTATAATAGGTATAAGTATTGTGTGAAGGAGTGCCCAAAGCATGTTCGAAAAGTATCATCGTTTTATGTACTTGGCTGTTTTTCAATTGTTGTTACTTATTTTTTTCTTTATATTTAGTATGATCGAGTACGGGTTTAATGTGATGACGGTATCAGTACTATTTATTTTATTTATAGGTGTGCTTTTAAATGTACTCCTTTATTTTTATTTCAAAAAAATCAATACACAAACCGAATAAAAGGTTTTTTGGGGGATTTTAAATGGACTCAATAGAGCTAATGGATAAATTGAATGATATTATACCTGCTTATCAACCTATTGTCAGTGCAGTTACCCATGAAATTGCAGGCTATGAATTGTTTGCTAGACGCGCTGAGGGGAATCGATTAATGAGTTTAGATTCTTTTTTTGAAGATAAGGAAGTGCCTGCGGAATACAAATTAGAAGTGAATCAACATGTATTAACGCAAGCATTACCTCAACTCTTTCATCAGCCTTCGCTTTTCTTAATGATTCATTGGACGGCTGAAGAATGGTTAATTGATGATGGAGAACCATTACTTGAGTGTTTAAATGCTTTTGGTGAAGCTGGTTTTCCATTGCAAAGGGTTATTGTGCAAATAAAAGAACACGATTTAGATATCTACTATGACCAGCTGTATCACCTTCTCCTTTATTACAAGAGCTGTGGTATTCAAATAGCGATTGACCAGTTGGGGGCTAGAACAGCTAATTTAGATCGGATCAGACAATTAGAGCCTAATGTGTTAAAAATGAATACACGCATTATTGGTAGCTATGATTCAAAAGGCTATGATGACATTATCTATTCTTTTGAACAACTGGCTGATCGGATTGGAGCAGCACTGTTATTTGATAATATTGAAGATGATTTCTTACACTATTATGCATGGAAGCATGGAGGACGTTATTATCAAGGTTTTTATTTGTCCGATATACATAGCGGAAATCTAAATAGTTCAACGATTGATGTGGATATCTCACAAAAAACAGCTAGCTTTGTAAAACGTCAAAAACAGTTAGTTGAGACACGACTAAACTGGATAGTTGATTGGGAAAAACAGTTAATGGAGCTTGTAGAGGACGGTTGGCAGTTAAATGAAGTTAATCCATTTCTAGAAAAAGTAGGAGAAGTCTTTCATAATGAAAGCTTTCGTATTTATATTTGTGATAGTAATGGTGAGCAAATATCAGCAAATTACCATAAAAGAGCGAATCAGTGGCATTTTGAAAGTGATTATATAGGAGCAAACTGGGCTTTTCGTCCTTATTACTTAACAAACATGATGCATATGCGACTTTGGAATCGGGCGATGTTATCAGAGATCTATGCAGATATTGAAACGCGTGAACGGATTCGAACATTAAGCTTCCCTTTATCAAAAGATTATTTTATATTTATCGATATAGCTTATCGTTTTATATATAAGAATGATTGTTTCTTAATTTAGTGTTAGGACAAATACAGTGTGAATCGATAGTAAGCGACATGTATTGAAATTTTGCGTAACGAGTATATGAGAACAAATAAATGAAAATGTGAAGCCAAATCATAACGACATGCAGTGTTGTGATTTGGCTTCATCATACTATTCTCGTTTACTTTCGATATCTAAATCGATGCCAACTTGGTTCAATGAATAATCACTTCGGTAGGAATACCAGTCGGTAACGTCATTGTGAATCGATTGTTTAATGCCACTAACTGTATAGTGCCTTCCTATAAAGTTATTTAAGATAGAAGTACGCATCGTTGCTATATCAAGTCTTTTCTGAAGCAGGCTTTGCTTTAATTCAAGAGCTTGAATGCGATCTCGTTTTAAAAATACTGTTTCTCGAGATAAGAGTAACATCGATTGGATCGTTAATTGCTGTTTGGTTAAATGAACGCCTGCCATTCGGTAATCTAAGTAACAATAGATACTGCCAACTAATAAAAATAGACCGCTAATCCACCAGAATGGGCGAACAAATAATAAAGTAGTGGTAAGTACTACAGATGCTCCTAATAAAAGAAGACACCATTGATAATAAAATAAACGTCTGGACACAGGGTGTATCTCAGTAATGGTGTGTTGATATTCAGGTAACATTGTCGTTAGAAACGTCTGAAATTCAGATTTCTTAATAAGTGGAAAGATAATCGTGCGCATATTTTCACTTTGATCGACTTCTCCTCCTGCAACTTCTAGGTAAACTGTAGCTAATTTAAAAGGCAGTCTTATGATGTTTTGCTTAATGCCGACTGCCTGGATACGCTTAAGTGGTATCGACAGTTGTTTCTTTTCCCAGAGTCCTCTTGTTATATAGAGTTCTTTTTCGTAGCGCACCACAGTAAAGTCTCCATATTTAATAATTGAACCTAGCACACCTAAAAGCCACATCAATATAAATAGAATCATTGATAGTGCGATTAAGGTCCCCAGTGCTTGAGCGAAAAGCCAAGCTGATGTAGATTGATAAATGGCATCTGGGATAAATAGTTCTGCCTCTGAAATACCAAAAAGCAAGATACTCACAATGACACCGAAACCACCAGAAGTGGAGCCGAAAGCAAATAATCGCTTATAACTTGCTTCATACTTTGGCACTTGATTATCAAGAATATAATCATAGTCATAAGTGTCTGTTACATCTGTCACATCCTGATTTTGCTGATCAAACTTTAGTTGATTTCTAAGTGCATGTGCTTCCTCCATTGAAATAGCGGTTAATTTAGCATCGACATTCATATCACTACCTGCTGTTTCAATTTGTAACTGGGTTAACCCGAACAGTCGGTGAATAACATTTTGACTTAAATGAATCGACTGAATACGATGCTTAGAAATCGTCCGTTTCTTGCGAATAATAATTCCTCGCTCAATCTTCAACTCATTTTGATCAAGCGAATAAGTGAATCTTAACCAACTAAGCCAGCTATATATGATTATAGAACATGCGACTGTAACTGTTGCAATCAATAAATAAGTAAAAAATTGTTCTCGACCAAATATAATAATAAGTGAAAATAATAATAAAAGGGTTTCTTTCATTGTTTTTAAAAATATAAAAATAATCGCAGCAACATGAAGGCGTTTAGGTTCAAATGTCATCTTGTTCCACCCTAGCCAATATCGATATTTGATCACGCAATTGTTCAGCTTCTGTTTCACTTAAAGCCGGAATCTCATGAGTGGTTGCTGCCGTCGTTACTTCTAAGTTAGCTAAATTAAATTTTTTCAAAATCGGGCCTTGCTTAGTATCAACATGTTGAACCCGAACCATCGGTACGAGTGTGCGTTTAACAATAATCATACCATGTTGTATGTAAATTTCTTGATCATAAAGTTGATAACGCCACCGCCGCCAGCGCAGTGGGGGAATTAAAATGATGCTCAGCAATATAATAACCACGGTTAAGCTAAGACTAAGACCGCCAAACCAATAGCTCCACTCAAACAGCCAAGCTGTAATAAATAGACCTGTGGTGATTAACATTAAAATAATGGAATAAATAAGTCCATGTATTTTCCAAACTTTAATTGCAGAAGATGCAATTCTTTGATTTGGTGGATAACGCAAGAAAAACACAACCTTTCTATCTTTTTATCTTCTCAATTATAGCTCAATTATTCACAAATGACTAGGTAATACTGGAATTTAATAATACTGTGGTTCAGTCCCTTTATCACACAAATCGTCTAAAACAACCGTCACAAAATAGAGAGCAGAGCTCATTTGTTTTTGGTGGGTGTTAATGTCCTGATTCACTCAACAACCAATCTGTGGGAGAAAACACCCCCGCTGATTGGTTGTTCGTTTTATGAATTTTTTATTCGTGCCCTGTTATACTAATGATTAAATCCATTTTTTCTGTAAAATAAAACACTGAAGTTATTATTTAGACGCCCAATCTCCACTATTAGAATGAATAAATCTGTGAGATGTTTAAGTTTGCTATTCCGCTTAACCCATTAAGATAAGCTAACGAGGAGTGAATATAATGCAAAATGCTGAACGCTTTTTGGTGGCATTTAATAAAATTGAGAAACATTTTGACAAAATTTTAAGTGAAGACCGTTATATCCCTTTTCACCGAGCTGTTCATCAACTAAAGAAAAGAAGTGCTGTCATTAATCGCTATCATCAGGACCTACTTGAATATTCAGAATTACGTAATGCGATTGTACATGAGCGAACAGAAATGAATTATGCTATTGCTAATCCGTATATCGATACTGTTAAGGCAATTGAATGGATTGCTGAACAAATAACAGCACCCAAACAAATTATTCCAACTTTTGAAAAAAAGCTAAAGGTTTTACAAGCTGATTTGGAATTGAGTAATGTACTGGCTATGGTTAAGGAGACGGAATATTCGCAATTTCCGGTTTATCAAAACGAACAATTTATTGGTTTATTAACGGATAAAACACTTCTGCATTGGATCGCTCAGCAGATGAATGGAGATGTCCAGCAATTGCTGAGGACAAAGATAATGGAAATCGCAAAAGATGTGAAGAAAACTAGTCATTATCGTTTTGTTCCAAAAACAATGGACATCTACCAAGCTGAAGCATTATTTATAGACAATATAAAAAAACATCAACGTTTAGATGCTTTGCTTATTACAGAAGAGGGAAAAGCAAACCAAAACCTACTAGGTATGGTATCTCCACATGATCTAATTGACATTCCGTAATCATGCGTAAAGCTATTTAAAGAGAGACCTTAATATACAAAAAATGAATGTTCAGAACGTAATTTAGATTATCACAGATAACCTTCGGTAAAACCCCTTTACAAAGTAGAGAGCAGAAATGATCTGACGCTAATGTCCCGATTCACTCAACGACCAATTAGCAGGAGCAGAACGATACACCGACTGATTTGATTGAAAGTTCATTTTATTGTGGGAAATGCTTTACAATACGCTTGATTTTATCGTTAAACGCATCAACTGCAACAATACGTGCTTCGCGCAAGTATTCTTTTCCATCGATAAACAACAATAATACAGGGACGGTGAATATTTGAAATCGACTGGCGAGCTGAGGCACCTGTTCAATGTTGATATAAGCGGGTTTAATCGTAGGATAACGATGGAGAACCTGTTCAATTTGCGGAAGCAAACTTATACATACACTACAATTCGTTTTAGAGAGATAAAGAAAAGTTAATTGTTCTTCGTTAATAAACTGATCGACTGCTTCTAGGGTATTTAAAATAGCAAATGATGTCATCGTGTTTTCTCCTTTATTTGTTAACGTCTAATTCAGAGCTATTTAAGCATGTTCTTAAGAGAAAAGCAAATCAACAGGTTTATCACAGATGTTCGTAAAACGTCTGTTAATTGAATGTTCGCTTTATCATCAGTAATTAACGCTTATTTTCCAAATATGCACAAAAAAACATGATCAGTTAAAGATTCGACTTTATAAACAAATAGGTTGACTTAAATACCTATATGGGTATAAAATAAACAGTATGAAATTTTTATCACAGACAATCGTCCATAGAATTAGAACGTAGAGCAAATCTATTTAGGCAGGTGACCACGGACGCTAATGGCTTGATTCACTCAACGATCAATCAATAGGCGAAGAACGAATCCCACTATTGATTGAAGGTTCATTTTATCTAATTTCCGCCAGAAGACACCTACTTCAAGGCAGATGAACGGTGTATTCCAGTGTGTAAGTAGGAGGGGAATGTCGGTTGGCTATAGTCAAAAACTTACTTTGTTCTTGTAGTGGATATCGGCATAGAGACGTTAAGCATCTTGCCTTACACAAGTGACCATGGTCGTGACCTTAACGCAAGTAAAAATATCGAAGTTGAAGCGATAAAGCTTCTAACTGTCGGTGCGACAGGGATAGCCTAATCAATATGTTCTTAGGCATCTCCCACTTCAAATTCATTATTAGAAATAAAGTGGTGAGTCATTCAATCGTTAAATAATATCGTATAAATAAGGAGTCAGTTATTATGAAAGTAATTAATGGAGTAGAATTAGAAAAACTCATTTTATCAAATCCCCCGTTAAATGTTATAGATGTAAGAGAACCATTTGAGCTTGAAGATGGAACCATCCCGGGTGCGGTTAATATTCCGCTTGGCCAACTGCCTCAACAAATTAATGCACTTAATAAAGAGCAACATTATTATGTAGTTTGCAGATCAGGTGCCAGAAGTGGAAATGCTGTAACCTTTTTAAACGAATGTGGTTATGATGCAACAAATGTTGAAGGTGGCATGATGATGTGGAACGGGCCGCTTGAATAAAAGTAAGAGCTGAAAAAGGAAAGGAGTTTTAAAATGTATGACTATACTGTAACGTCAGATAAAACAGTTGAACAAGTATATCAAACTTTATTAGAGGCATTACCAACGATTAAATTCGGTGTATTATGGGAATTGGATTTAAAAGCAACTTTAGCTGAAAAAGGGGTCAATCATGATCAAGAAGGCCTTATTTTGGAAGTGTGTAACCCTAAGCAGGCCAAAACATTAATTGATGAAAATCCGCTAGCCCATTATTTTTTACCATGTAAATTAGTGATCTATCAGGTTAATGGTGTAACCAAGGTAGGGATGCCGAGGCCAACGATCCAGGCACAAATGATAGGAGATCATCACTTAGAACGATTGGCTGAAGAGATTGAGCGGGCGTTGACCAACGTTCTTGATCAGGTTAAATAATGAGTGTATATTGTGTTGTTGATTGAAACAAAGGATGTGTTAACGTGCAACAAGCCATTCTACTAGGCCCATTTGTCATAAGAAGCTCGGATATTCTCTTAATTATAAGCCTTGTTACTGGGTTTGTCTTTTTTCTGCTCACGACGACATTGTCTAAAGCATTAAGGCGGGTATATATGCAGTTGCTTATTGACTTGATGAGCTTCTTTATTTTAGCTTTAATTGCTGCGAAAGTCCTTCTACGTATAGAATTATTTTTGTCTGATCCGTTAGCCGTGCTTGCCCACCCTAGTCATGCTAACGCATTTTATTTGGCTACTTTAATAAGTGGATTATATGCATACAAAAAATTCCGAATCCATTCATTTTCACCTCATTTTGTTATTGATGGGGTGATACGTCTATTATTGTCAACCAACTTTGTCTACCTATTTGGTTTGTTAATATTATTAGATAGACAAGTATCTATCTATCAATTAACCTTTCACGTTGTCCTCTTACTTGTCATTATTTTTTATCAAGATAGCAATCATCGTTACTTATTCTATCCATTAATTGTTGGAATATGGGGATTAGGACATGTTATTTTGAGTTTATTTAGTCAGGTTCAATTGTTTGGTTTTTATCTTTCAAATTATTACTATTTTATTATAGGTATAGTTGGCTGCATTTACTTATATAATGCCTATAAAAGTCATGGCAAAGAAAACATTTTGAAAGGTTAAGGTGCTATATGGAAAGTACAGTAGATATCACTATTTGGTTAGCTTTTAGTGCAGGTGTATTATCTTTTTTATCACCTTGTACACTACCTATTTTTCCTGGTTACTTATCTTATATTACAGGGGTCAGCGTCAAGGATTTACAGGAAAAAGGCAATCTTAAACTCAAAGTAAGACTTTTCATTCATGCAATTTCTTTTCTGCTAGGCGTATCAATGATTTTTTTTAGTTTAGGTTTGGGTGCTACGGTGTTTGGAGAGTGGCTACACCAGCTATTAACAGGAGCATCATCAGTTTTGGTTCAGCGAATAGCAGGCCTTTTTTTAATGGTTATGGGCTTAGTTGTTGGTGGATGGTTCCGTTTTTCGACATTGATGAAAACAAAGCGATTTCAAATTAAAACGAAGCCAACCGGTGTATTAGGTAGTTTTTTTGTAGGCATTGGATTCTCGGCAGGGTGGACGCCATGTATTGGTCCTATATTCGCTTCAATTCTAATTTTAGCAGCATCAAGCCCTGCAGAAGGTGCGCTGTATACGAGTATATATATCATAGGTTTTGCACTACCTTTTTTATTTTTAACCTTTTTTTTGAGTTATGTAAAATGGATCGTGAAGTACAGTGAACAGATCATGAAATTAGGTGGTGGGCTAATCGTTATTTTTGGTTTATTGTTATTTACCGGTCAGCTAGCTCGTTTTTCAAATTATATTTTGCGTATAATCCAAGATACATGGTTTTCTAACATAGGTTAAAGGAGGGTGAATTTTGAAAAAAATACTATTATTGGTTGTTATTTTAGCTATGTTTGGCTGGGCTATATATGATTATATGAGCGATCATGATGATCCAGTAGCTACGGACTCATTTTCAATTACTGAAGAAACAGAAGTTCAGCAATTGAAAGAGAATGTGAATGGCGGTGTCGGTATAAATATTGGTGACCAAGCACCACCATTTGAATTAGAGACTTTAGCAGGTGAAACGATTACGCTTGCTGATTATCAAGGGAAAGCTGTAATGTTGAATTTTTGGGCAACATGGTGTCCACCTTGTCGTGCTGAAATGCCTGATATGGAGAAATTTTATCAAAATCAAGAGGTTGAAATTCTAGCTGTCAACCTTACAACGACTGAATCAAGTGAGAAGGATGTTGAATCGTTTGTTCAGGATTATGATTTGAATTTTGTTATTCCTCTAGATAAACAAGGAGAAGTGTCATCGCTCTATGCGATTCGACCCGTTCCTACAACTTTTATGATTGATTCAAATGGTATCATTCAGCAAAGAGTGTTTGGTGCTTTGAATTATGATCAAATGGTACAAGCGCTACGTGAAATGGAGTGACACGTTCTTTCCTCTACTCACACACAAATTTGCCGCTTTGTGTAGGCATCCATCATAAGAAAAACTTGATTGTCTAATCATTTTTAATACGCTGTTGTCAACGACATGCAGTGATTAACACTGTTGGGTAAACAAAACGTCATTGCTACCGCGTCCAATTAATTACTGTCACAAACATGAAAATCCCCCTTAAACTATTTGATAATAATAATTATAATGTATATACTAAGAAAAGAAACTATCTACACCAGATAAGTGTTGACAAACAACCTCTGAGCGAAGGTTTGTTTATTTCTAAAAAATGGTATTTCTTAAAAACATATGAGAATAACCTATATACAAGCTTTTTAATAGGAGATAAAAATATATTATTATTAAGTTGACTTATTTTTATTATTATATTATAATAATTATAAATTAGTAATAAAAATAAAATGATAACAGAGGGGGGATATGAACAACAAACAGTTACTACAAGATCACCTGAATTAGTTAATTGCTACATATGGTGTGCTGTTTACGAAGTGAAGTTGCATCAGTACCACTGGTTTGTAAAAGGTTCGAATTTCTTTGTACTTCATGAAAAATTTGAAGAGATGAAGTAAATCAGCATTTTGATGAATTTGCAGAGCGATTATTAACAATTGGTGGAACACCATATTCCACATTGCAGGAGTTTATTTCGTTTGTTTTGATTAAAGAGCAACCTTATAAGAAAGCACTTAGTCAAATGGAGATGGTGCAAGCGGTGCGAGGTGATTACCAAGTATTAGCTTCTGAGCTTGCAAAGGCAATTGAATTAGCGGGTAAAGCAGCTGATGATATTACTGAGGATATGTTTATTGGTAATCTAGAAAAAACAATCATGGTGAATCTAAAAATAATGTTTAATTTTTGTCAATAATGGGAAGAAGAAATACCGTATAAACAAATAAATTAATTAATACTATGGAGGTTTTTTAAAATGGCAGCAAATAAAGCATTACAAGATCATTTAAACAAGTTAGTCGCTACACATGGTGTGCTCTTCACCAAGCTCCATCAACATCATTGGTTTGTAAAAGGACCAAATTTCTTTATTCTTCATGAGAAATTTGAGGAATTGTATGATGAAATTAATGAACATTTTGATGAGTTTGCTGAACGTTTATTAACAATTGGAGGGGAGCCGTTTTCAACATTACAAGAATTTATTGATAATTCCTCCATCTCTGAAACACCGTATACTAAAGAAGTGAAGCAAGCAGATATGGTGAGAAGTGTACTTGAAGATTTCGGCATCCTTGTTAAAGATCTTGCAGAAGGCATTAAGCTAGCAGGTGAGGCAGAGGATGACATTACTGAGGACATGTTTATCGGTTACAAAACAGAGATTGAAAAGAACATGTGGATGTTAGAAGCATACTTAGGTTAAAAAACATAAAGCCCGGTTATGAAACCGGGCTTTATGTTTTTAGTGTAGCTTCCATAATCGTAAGTAAGTTTTCAAAATGAGGTTTCTTTACGAAATCTTTAGCACCAATCTGTAAACACTCTTCTATAAGAAAGGTGGTTCCGGTAGCAGAACACATGATTATTTTAGCTTGTGGATCAATTGCTAATATCCGTCTTAAGACCTCGACCCCCATAAGTTCTGGCATATGAATATCCAATAAAACAATATCGGGGTTTAATTTACGATATTCTAGAATTGCTTCATAACCATTTGCAGCTTCACCAGCTACTAGATAACCATTTTGTTGAATAAGTCGCTTTATCCATGTGCGCATGAAAGAAGAATCATCAACAATTAATACACTATTCATTAGGTTATCCCCTTCCATCCATGTCAATCTCTCTCTGTTTCCATAATAGCAAAAAAAAATAAAAAAAGCGATTCATTTTACTCGTGAGAGGAAAATCTTTAGAAAATTCCGCGTTTTAAACAATGGGGAATTAGATTTTGACTGCCTTTCAGAAAATAGTTACATACATCTTATATTTGTTACTATGTAATTATAACTCCATAAAATTTCATTTATTTGCTGAAGCTTTGTCTGTTTTTTATCATAAAAAACGAATCATCAATCAGCGAGCGTTTCCGGACGGTTAGCTGTGATAAACAAAACTGGTCAGTTGTACTGACCAGTTTCCGCTTTTAGCTTTTAATAGAATGATGCGCCAACAATTATGAGTAAGATAAATAGTACGACAATCAAAGCAAATCCGCCACCAAAGCCCTGACTAGGCTGTGGATAGCTACATCCGCATCCATACATATCTTTTCACCACCTTAACCTCGATTTACTTTAGCATATGCCTGTTATGAAATCATGTTAGGGCAAAAGCCTTCTTTTGATCAATTAAAAAGTCTGTTGTAAAGCAAGTGATTTAAGCTTGTTATAAAAGATATATGTATGGAAAAGCCGTTTCAGCTTTAGAATTAATCATCTAGTGGCTTTACCTAGAAACGACTCAATCAAGTGTGCACTTTCGTTGTTTTCTCACTGATGGAAGGGAGCCATTAGCTCCCGGTTAAATAGAGGAGCTCTATTCGCTATTTTTAGTCGGGTATTTTACGAACGCTTACCTGTGGTTAATTATAACTCAACTTTCTCATCTGAATTTTCGGGTTCAGCTAAGATAGCATAAGGGTAAACTCATATTAAATATAAGCGTTGACTTTGAATATAGATTTTCGATTTATGAAAACTTTTCGTTTTAGACGCGCAGGTGAGCTATGTTCTGCTTCCCGTGGACGTGGCTTGAGCTACTCCCACAGGAGCCTACACATATCTCACTTGCTATATAGTAACAGCTATTTTAATATTTCTTTAATTGCTTTAGCCACACCATCTTGATCGTTACTTGTCGTTGTGTAATGGCAACTTTTCTTAACACCAGCCTCAGCATTCCCCATCGCGACACTGCGTCCAACGATTTCTAGCATCGATAAATCATTATAATTGTCTCCAATTGCCATCACTTCACTTAGCTCAAGGTTTCGGTCTTCAGCAAGTAGCGTTAATGCGATACCTTTTTGGGCGTCAGGGTGATTAAATTCAGCGTTATCAAAACCAGAAGATGTGACGGTTACATCATCACTTTTAAGAAAGGGAGCTTTTATCCGCTCAAGTCCATCAGCTTCCAAAGAAAAAGCTAGTGCTTTGTAAATATCAACTTCATCATTATTGATTACGGTTTGAAAGTCTTTTGTAAATATAAAATTTTCTTCTTGAAAACGTTGTTCGGCTCTTTTTTCAATTTCTTCTTCGGTAGCTTCTGGATGTGCAGAGAGCATAATATTAACCAATACGTCCATAAAATTTGAGCGGTCCATGGAATAGACCCCTTTATTTGTATATAGCTCAAAGTAAGCATTTTCCTCTTTAACTGTATGTAATATTTTTTGGGTCACTGCTTTCCCCATTTTTATACTGCGGGTCATTTGAGCATCTACTGTATAGATATTAGCACCATTCAAACAAATGATTGGACATTTTAATCCGGCTTTGTTAATAGGGCGATATGCTGAGTAATAAGACCGTCCTGTAGCTATAACCACCTCTATACCAGCTTTCTGTGCTGCTTTTATAGCTTGTGCATTCTGCTCACTTACCTCGCCAACTGAAGATAGTAAAGTACCGTCTAAATCTGTAGCTATCATTTTAATCATAAAAAAACGCTCCTATCTCATACTTGATTACTTTTATATATTAGTGTGTCCCTTATACAGCATACCTGAGATTTTTCATATCAGCAATAAATGAAGTGTTGTTTTTATGTTAAGAATCCTTTTTGTTAATGTTTGCCGCGTGTTAGCCATTTACTCAGTTATTTGTATGAACAACAAAGCAAATTATTTTAATACTGAGACTTGGTTTATGTATAATAAAAAAAGAAAGGAAGTGAAGTTCTCATGATTCCTAAACCACTTGTGCAAGTTAATCAAGCTTTTTTAGTGATAACAACGCTTTTAGGATTGTTGATAACACCTTACATTTTAGTATTGCCTTTTCTAATTGGTGTGATCACATTATTAAGTAAACAAAATCCACTTATTCGATTAATCCAACCGCTATTGAGGAAAGGTGTAGCTGATTACCCACTAGAAGATAAGGGGCAACAATTATTTAATCAATCCATTGCCACGGTTTGTCTTGGTTTGAGCTTATGTGGTTTTTGGCTTGACTTAAATATGATTGGCTATATATTTGGTATCATGGTTATTGGAGCAGCCGGTGTCGCTTTAATGGGCTATTGTATTGGCTGTACAATCCGCTATCGTTATATCATGTGGAAGTATAAGCGTGGACAAGCAAAGTCTGGCTAAATAGCAGGTGTAAATAAAACGTACCTTCAATTAGCTGGAGGCGTTCTTCTCCCGCTGATTGTTCGTTGAGTGAATCAGGCCGTTAGCATCCGCCTGAATAGATGATCTCAGCTTTCCGTTTTGAGGCGTGCGTTTTACAGACAGTTAATCTGTGAGAAATATAGAATGAAGGGGATGGCATGCTTGTCTGGATTTAATCAACAATTTATTTTTTCTATTATTATCATTACGTTAGGTTACTTTTTAAAGCGTATGGGTTGGCTTAAAGCATCAGATGGTGAGGCAATATCACGCTTAATTTTTAATTTAACTTTACCTGCATTAATTATCGTTTCGTTTCATGATTTAGTATTTGAATTATCTTTGGTCATTATTATTATAACTGGACTTATATTTGGTTTTGTATTAACCCTATTAGGGATTATTTTTTTTGACAAAGAATCGAAATCCATTAAAGGCATGCTCGTGATGATGATCCCGGGTTATAATGTAGGTTTATTTGCATATCCACTTGTTGAAGGGATATGGGGCACAGAGGGGATTCGCCATTTTGGCATGTTTGATGTCGGGAATGCTTTTATTGTCTTTGGCTTAGCTTATTTATTAGGGAGTTACTATTCAGATGATCAAAACAGATTAACAATGGGAATTGCCCTGAAAAAGTTGTCAAATTCAATACCGCTAATGACTTATTTAGTTATATTTATACTTAATATTCTCTCTATTCAATTACCAAGTCTATTGATTGATACGGCTGATATTATTTCATCTGCTAATATGCCCTTATCATTACTCTTACTCGGTATTTATGTTAATTTTAATTTTAATCGACAATATTTCCGCTTGATTAATAAATTTATTATTGTTAGATATGGTTTTGGTTTACTAGCTGGTCTATCGCTCTATTTCTGGTTACCAGTCGCAGAGATGATTAGAGCAACTTTGCTAATAGGCGCCGTGTTACCTATCCCGCTTTCGTTAATTCCCTATGGTGTTGAATTTGGCTATGATAAGCGTTTTATTGGAACGACCTCTAATGTGACAATGCTGTTAAGTTTTCTATTTATATGGTTATTCGTTAATATCATATTATGAATAGCTGTCCCCCAAAGTAGGTATTGATGCTTTGGGGGCGTTATGTTATTTGCGATCATTAAGTAACTGCTTTAATACATCACTAAATTGATCATCTTTAACAAGATTTTTAAATAAATCCATTGATTCTTCTAAAAGCTCTGGATTGTCTTTTAATTGGTTGAAGATGTTATTAAATTGCTGATTATTGTTCTCCTCTGTCAATGATTTCACCCCCTGAGGTAAAAAAAACTTTGACCAGTTATCAGGTAATGATGGCAATGAACACTTAATCTTTTGGAAGAGGTCGATGAGTTGGCTACGATATTTAGGGTTTTTAACAACCGCAGCTATCCCTTCTAAAAGGCGGACAGAGTCTCTGCTAATCCCTCTTTGCTTCCATTCATTAAATAATTGGTCGACCCAAACATCAGCGCGAGGAATTGGCTTCTTCTTATTTTTGACTCTTCTAAATTTCCCTGATTCATCTCGTTCAAAGGCTAAAATAGACTCCTTCAATATGACACACTCCTTTCATCATCTTTACTGCTACTATATGGCTCAGTTTGTTTTTCGTATCAGTCAAATATCCCGTTATCATAAACTTCAGCTCATTAATGAGAGACAATCATTGGTTTTGTAAGAAACTATGGAAATCAACTAGACCGTATTTTCTGACTATCATAGATTATTGATGTGAGGCTTCATAATACCTCTGAGGGGAGGGAGAGAAATGGCTATCATTGCTGCTTTAGCATTACTCTTCTTTTGGTTCTTGATATTTACACCAATCATTGTTATTATCGCGATCCTAGCTTTATTGTAGAATGAAGAAAAGAGGCTGGGACAAAACCCACTAAAAGAAAAAAACGGATTCTGAAGAAATCTCCTTCAGATCCGTTTTTTTTGATGTTTTAGACAGGAAAATAGGGAAACCTTCTGTTAGAATTAAAGTCACCACAACCTAATCCAAAGGAGGTCTCCCTATGTTTAAAGATTATAACATAAATCAGGTTGTTTTACCGCTCGATATGGAGATGAAATTGCAGGAAAATGATATTGCTTACGCTGTGAATGAGCTCACGGAGTCGATTCCTGAAGAAGCCTTCGCAGGCTTTTTGCGTGCAACAGGCTGCCCAGCGTACCATCCACGCATGATGTTGAAGATTATTCTGTGTGCCTATACCCAGTCTGTGTTCTCCGGAAGAAAGATAGAAGGGCTACTGAAGGACAGTGTGCGTATGATGTGGCTGGCCCAGGGTTATGAGCCAAGCTATCGTACGATCAATCGTTTCCGGGTTCATCCTGAGGTGAATGAACTGTTGCGTCAGTGCTTTGTACAGTTCCGCTGTAAACTGGTTGAGGAGAAACAAATTGAGGAAGAAGCCATTTTTATAGACGGAACAAAACTTGAGGCGAACGCGAACAAGTACACATTCGTCTGGAAAAAGTCGGTCGAAGGATACAGTGCCAGTTTGGTGGAACGGTCGAATCGTATGTACGAAGAGCTTCTGGAAAAAGAGATTATCCCAGAGCTAGAAAGGGAAAGTTGGGACGCACTTTCTGAACAAGAGCTATCCAGCATTATTGAAAACCTGGATGAAACAGTCCAGGCATATGATGAGAAAATTGAAGCAAGTGAGGATGCTGCTGTACGAAAAGAGTTACGCTCGGAGCGCAAGGAACCAAAGCAGTATCGCAAACAGTTCCAAAATTTTTTACAACGCAAAGAGAAATACCGTGTGGATATGGAGATTTTTGACGGCCGAAACAGCTATTCTAAGACGGACCATGACGCCACCTTTATGCGCATGAAAGACGACCATATGAAAAATGGACAGCTTAAGGCCGGCTACAATGTGCAACTGGCAACCGAAGGCCAGTATGCGCTTGCTTATGATATTTTTCCAAATCCGACGGATACACGCACCTTCATTCCTTTCCTGGATACAATCGAAAAAGACTTTTTCGATCTTCCCGAATATATTGTAGCGGATGCCGGCTATGGCAGTGAACAGAATTACATGGATGTCGTGAATAATAGAGATCGCTCCCCTTTGATCACCTACAACCAATATCGGAAAGAGAAGAAAAAGAAGGTTAAGAATAACCCTTTGAATACAGCCAATTGGGCATATGATGAGGAAACAGATACATTTACTTGTCCGAACGATCGCACGCTCTCGTTCTGTCATCCTTCAACAAGAAAAGATAGATATGGATTCATACGTCATTTCAAAACCTATGAATGTGAAGATTGTTCTGGCTGCCCACTGCGTGACCGGTGTACAAAAGCGAAAGAAGGAAATAACCGGAGACTGTATATTAATGAAACATGGGAGAACCAAAAAGCCTATATTCGAGAAAAGCTTTCAGAAGAGAAAACGGGTGAAATCTACGGCAAGCGAAAGATTGATGTAGAGCCAGTCTTCGGATTCTTGAAGGCTAATTTGGCGTTCACCCGATTCTCCGTAAGAGGAAACGAAAAGGTGAAAAATGAAATGGGCTTCGCGTTCATGGCAGTGAATTTGAGGAAATACACTGCCTCGGACAACAGCCAATCCCCAAACAATTCAAAAGGCAAGGACAAAAAAGCATTTGATCACCAAGAATCGGTGATCAAATGCTTTTTCTTTCATTTTAGGCTAGTTATGTCCCAGCCTCATTACTATTAAAATTGAGAAATCCCCCCAAAAATGCTAATGAGTATGCTAAAGTAGTAGTAACTTAAAATGAGCGAGGTGTACAAATGAAGAAGCAACAAATAATCACTGTTACACTTGCTATGATGCTTTGCGTAGGAATACTTGTGCCAATTATGTTAAGTAATCAGAATGGAAAACAAATATCAAGGGCTGAAGGTAATATGCAAGGAAGCATGATAGCATTGGACACTTACAAAGCAATAAACCGTAACTCCCTTGATAAATATATTACTGATGATTTGTTTGTAAGTGAAGATGATGATAGTGGGGAAGAGGAAGAAGAAGGTTTACACGTGTTAGAGGTTGAGGAAGAAAAAGACATAGAGCTAGCTCCAGTACAAACGCCAACAGCACCAGCATCGAGCCCCCGTGACCGTTCGTCTAACAACAATCCAACATTGAGAGAAAGTGACAAGAGCAACGGTAAGAAGCTGTCAGAGCAAGACGAGCATCGGGATGAAAAAAAAGTGTCTAATGATCAATTAGATAAGCCAAAATCAGACAGTGATGATAATAAAAATGACCAAGAAAAAATAAAAGATGAAGAAATAGACGAGGAATCAGAGCCAACAGAGGAGGTAACTGATAATGAAGACCATGAAAAAGTAATTGACGACTAATCGTTTACATATCTTAGTGATAGATGAAGAGCATCATTGGCAGTTGAGTGAATCAATACATGAGCAACTGTTATCAACCACTTAAATGAATTTGCTCCACGCTTTATTTTAAGGTGAGTGTTTTACGGATGGATAAAATGAATGGAGGATGCAAAATGGCTAGAATAACATGTGATTTTTTCTCGGAAGCGCTAACATTAAACACGTCAATGACCGTCTTTTTACCTGAACAAACACACACGCAATTTGGAATGCAAAACCATAAGCGATCGAATACTTTGCACCCAACTTTATACTTATTGCATGGCTTTAGTGATGACCATTCGATCTGGTCTCGCCGGACATCAATTGAACGCTATGTAGCTGAATTAGGACTTGCGGTTGTGATGCCTGATGTTGATCATAGCTTTTATACAGATATGGTTTATGGAAAAAAATATTGGACATTTCTAACGGAAGAGTTACCGCAAGTGGCTCGCTCCTTTTTCCCATTGTCTGATCGCAGAGAAGATAATTTTGTTGCTGGATTATCCATGGGGGGATATGGCGCTTTTAAATGGGCATTAAATAAGCCAGAGCAGTTTGCAGCTGCCGCATCGCTTTCTGGTGTGCTTGGTTTGGCGAAACACCCGCAAAATAGTACGGATAACAATCCAATGGCTCAAACATTGTATAATGTATTCGGGGGAGAAGATATTCGTGGCACGATGCATGATATTTTTCACTTGGTACATGAGCTAAATCAAACGACGGGACCAAAACCAGAGCTTTATCAAGCTTGCGGCACGGAAGACTTTTTATTTGAAGAAAATGTAGCATTTAAGGAGCTGACTGATCAATTATCAATAGATATTAAAACTGTATTTGACCCAGGTGCACATGAATGGGGATATTGGGATTACCATATTCAAGAAGTCTTGAAATGGTTACCGTTAAAATAACGTGAAAGAATAATAAAACATAAAGCATTAACGATAGACTGATCTCATTAAAGTAAACACGCGAAAAGGCCAACAGGTTGACGCTGTTGGCTTTAAATTTTGGACTTAAGCTAATATGTTGAAAAAGACATACAAAATAAATTGTTGATTATCTGACAAACATCAATAAACAGAAAAAGAGAACGATGTTAATCGTTCTCTTTGTTATCAGCATATATTAGTTTTTTTCAACGTTAGCTGCTTGTGGTCCACGGTTACCTTCTTCGATGTCGAAAGTTACGCTTTGACCTTCTTCAAGTGTTTTAAAGCCTTCGCCTTGGATAGCTGAGAAGTGTACGAATACATCGTCTTGACCTTCAACTTCGATAAATCCAAAACCTTTGTCTGCGTTAAACCATTTTACTGTACCTTGTGCCATATTACTTTTCCTCCTAGTGTGGGCGTACCACACAATGTATTACTATTCTTGCTCAAGCATCAAAACGAAAACTTTCACGTTGCTAGTTACTTGAAGTGTTTTGTCGAACAAAATAGCTAAAATCATTATAACAGGTTAGCTTTTTTAATGCAACCCCTTACCTGTTAAAATAGATGTATTTCTTTAAAATTAAGCATATGCATTTAGATTTAATTATTAAAGGACTAGCTATTGCTTCTCATTACAAATAAAGATAGTATAGTAACAGTGTTGATGTTGTATTAAAAAGTGAGGAGTTATGCTATGGTACTTAAACAATCAATTTATGGATTAACGCAGTTAGAACTAACCAATTGGTTCCTTAGTCGTGGACTCAAAAAATTTCGAGCCAAACAGGTTTGGGATTGGCTATATGTGAAGCGTGTGCGGGACTTTAATCAAATGACTAATTTAAATAAAGAAACAAGGCAACTACTTGAGGATCATTTTACTATAGAGACACTTGAAGAAACAATAAAGCAAGAATCTAAAGATGGCACAATTAAATTCTTATTTAAACTTTCTGATGGCAATTTAATCGAAACCGTATTAATGCGATTTTCATATGGCTTATCAGTTTGTGTCACCACACAAGTTGGCTGTAATATTGGTTGTACATTTTGTGCCAGTGGCCTGTTAAAGAAAAATCGTGATTTAACCAGTGGTGAAATTACTGAGCAAATTATGAAAGTTCAACATCATTTGGATCAACAAGGCAAAAATGAGCGAGTTAGTCATATTGTTGTGATGGGTATAGGGGAGCCATTTGACAACTATGATCATACGATGGCATTTTTACGTATTGTAAATGACCAAAAAGGTCTATCAATCGGTGCGCGACATATTACCGTTTCAACAAGTGGATTAGCCCATAAAATTCGGGATTTCGCAGATGAACAATTACAAGTTAATCTGGCTGTTTCTTTACATGCACCGAATGATGAATTACGCACAAAAATTATGAAAATTAATAAAGCTTTCCCAATTGATAAGTTAATGGCTGCGATTGATTATTATTTAGAAACAACAAACCGTCGTATTACTTTTGAATACATCTTGTTGAAAGGTGTTAATGATCGTAAAGAAGAAGCTGTTCAGCTAGCTAAATTATTGCGAAACAAGCGTCATTTGGCATATGTTAATTTAATCCCTTACAATCCTGTAGAAGAGCATAACCAATATGAGCGAAGTGAAAAGGATGCCATTGTTTCCTTCTATGAAACATTATTAAATGCGGGGATTAATTGTGGTGTTAGAGTCGAACAAGGATCTGATATTGACGCGGCTTGTGGACAACTTAGAAGTAAGCAAATGAAAAAGGTTAATTAAAAAAGGAAATGATTTATACGAAGTCATTGATGTTCTTGATTCTTCGTAATAAATCATTTCCTTTTCCATTATTTTAACGAAATGAAGTAAAGATACCTCCTGTTTGTCTTTGATAGACTTCTCTACCCGCGACTGTATTTATAATCTGAACATTACGATCTACGGTTAAGCCAAGGTTTGTTGCACTACTACCATGTGAATGTTCAAGCCCAGTTTGCATGAAAAACTGATTCTTGTGCTGATCTTTAAAAATAAGATGATAATCACGAGTTACCTCAACATGTTTATCATCTTCCCAGACGATTTCATCTGCAAATCTATTGTAAAACCAGTCGGGAATGTTGGGTTGATAACCCGTTGCTAAAATGAGTTTGTCTGTTAATTCATTAAAAGATTGTGATTGTTGCCAGTGCTCGTACGTGGCCTCATATCTTCCCTCCATAGTTCTAATTGCTTTAATTGCTGTTAAAGGCTGTAACTTAATTGAACGATCTTTACCATCTATCGTCCGGTGATAAAGTTCATGATATATTTGATGAAGCGTTTGTTGTTGTACACCGTTCCGTAGCGGTTCTAATTTTTCTAGTCCATTTAGACGTGACGCCAAACTTAATTGGTGAAAGTAATCAACGTAATCCGGAGAAAAAATCTCTTGTCCAAGTTTTGAATGATCAAGCTGAAAATAGCCAGTACTCTGTGTATACCAATGAATGGCGAAGTCGAATTGTTTTTGATATTTGAGTAAGTCTAAGAAAATCTCTGAGGCACTTTGACCTGAACCAATAAGTGTTATCACTTTTGCCTGCAGTGTTTGTTCTTTGTGAAAAAGATATTGACTTGAATGATGGATATCTTCATTCGGAAATTCAGTTAAATCGAATACGGTATTTGGTTTTGATCCTGTGCCTAGTACAATATGTTTGCACTTATAACAAACAATATTATTTTGGTTATGTTTTACATAAACATGATAAAGCTGATCTTCTAGCTTGACGTCAATAACATGAGAACCAAAATGACAGGCCGGAATTTGTTCAACCACCCATTTGATATAAGCATCATATTCTTGACGAGGCATTTCGAAATTGTGGTAAAAAAAGAAAGTAAATAAGCGCTGCTTATGATGTAAATAATTTAAGTATGTAAATTGACTTCTTGGATTAGCAAAAGTAACGAGATCAGCTAAAAAAGAGACTTGCAGGTCTGTCCCGTCAATCAACATGCCTGGATGCCATTTAAAGCGGGGGGTTTGTTCAAAGAAAATTCCCTCAATATCTTCTTGTTCTTCTAATAGAGCAGCTAGTCCAATATTATAAGGTCCAAGTCCTACGCCAATTATGTCATATATGTGTTCTTTCATATATATCCTCCCATTCAAAATTGTTTTTAATTTTTTACACTATTCCCTAATAATCATCAACCTAATCACAAGTGAAGCATAAAGCCTCATGAAAAAATGGTTGCACCGCATTTAAAGCTATGCTATTCTTTGATTAAATAAGTGCAATCGATTGCTTAAAACGCACAAATTATTTTTTGATGTAAAATGAAATCGCTTAACTAAACAAATTGTAAAAATATTGGGGTCTTTATTACAGATGATCTTTGCAAGGTGACGCCTCAAAATAGAGAGCAGATCTCATTTGTGTAGGCAAGAGATACCGGAGGCTCATCTTCCGTGTCGCTCAACGACCCATCAGTGGGAAAAGACCGAAAAAACCAACTGATTAGAGCTTCACTTTATTAATGGTCTCTAATGTTGTGCAATCGTTTTATTACAGATAACCGTATGCTCTTCAAAATAGAGAACAGAGGTAAAGCAATTTAGATGGGTGATAATGGACGGATTCACTCAACTAACAATCAGTGTGTGATGGATGAAAATACCCACTAATTTGGAGATTCATTTCATTGTAAATTAATCATTAATATGACCTTATAGATAATAGAAAGGAAGGGATGACGTTGCCTGCTTGGTGGAAAAACAGTGTTGTTTATCAAATTTATCCGAGAAGTTTTAAAGACAGTGATGGAGATGGTGTAGGTGATATTAATGGGATTACAGAAAAGCTATCCTATCTACAGGATTTAGGAATTGATATTATTTGGCTTTCTCCTATTTATCAATCGCCTAACTACGATAACGGTTATGATATCAGTGATTATTATCAGGTAATGAACACATTTGGAACAATGGATGATTTTCAACATTTATTGGAACAAGCCGAGCAATATCGAATTAAGATTATGATGGACTTAGTGGTTAATCATACGTCCGATCAGCACCAATGGTTTATTAAATCAAGAGCAACCAAAGATAATCAATATCGTGATTACTACATTTGGCGAGATCCAAAACCAGATGGTTCAGCACCGACCAATTGGGGAGCTGCGTTTGGTGGTAGTACGTGGACTTATGATCAAAAAACCGAACAATATTATTTGCATTTATTTAGTGACAAGCAACCTGATTTAAACTGGGAAAATCCTGATTTGAGGCAAGACGTGTATCAGATGATGATTTATTGGTTAGAAAAAGGTGTAGCTGGCTTCCGAATGGATGTCATTAATATGATTTCTAAAGACCCTAATTATCCAGATGGTGAAAGGCTACCGACAGGGTTTGGCGATGGAGGCCCGTACTATTTTAATGGACCTAAAATACATGATTATTTACAAGAAATGCATAATCATGTACTAAAAAATTACGACACGATAACTGTTGGTGAAATGCCTAATGTAACTGTTGAACAAGCAAAACGATACACCGATATTGAACGGGATGAACTTGATATGGTCTTTCATTTCGACCACGTAAGTTTAGGTGATGGCCGATTAGGAAAGTGGTCCCCACAACCATGGAAATTAACTGAGCTAAAATCGATTTTTACAAGATGGCAAAAAGGTTTGGATCAAGTCGGTTGGAATAGTCTATATTGGAGTAACCATGATCAGCCAAGGGCGATCTCACGCTTTGGTGATGACAGTGAACACTATCGTGTCCGTTCGGGTAAGATGTTAGCGACGTGTTTACACATGCTAAAAGGAACGCCTTACATTTATCAAGGTGAAGAGCTGGGCATGACTAATGCCAAATTTGAATCGATTAATGATTATCGAGATTTAGAGACATTGAATGCTTATAATGATTTAGTCAATAGAAATTTGTGCTCGAGAGCAGAGATCATTGAAGCCATTCAGCAACGCAGTCGTGATCATGCGCGAACACCAATGCAATGGTCGAATGCTAAAAATGCGGGTTTCACTACTGGCGATCCATGGATTGCTGTCAATCCAAATTATAAAACAATAAATGCTCAGGTGGCCTTGCACGATCATACATCAATTTTTCATTATTATAAAAAATTAATTCAACTGCGAAAACAATATCAGGTGATTGTTGAGGGGAGTTACGATATTTTATTAGCTAATCATGAACAGATATATGCTTTTACACGGACGCTAGCTAATCAAACCTTAATTGTTGTCTGTAATTTTTCTAAGCAGAACATAACGTTTGATTTACCAAGGTCATTTGATTTACAAAGGGCTAATATATTAATTAGTAATCTTTCAGATGATCCTTTGCAAAAAGATAATCGCTTAATTTTTGAGCCTTACCAAGCGATTGTATATTTAATAGAGAATTAATATATTGGGGGAAACAAGCATGAGTAGCAGAAAATGGTGGAAAGAGGCAGTAGCTTATCAAATTTATCCACGTAGTTTTAAAGATTCAAATGGAGATGGGATTGGTGATCTTCAAGGTGTAATTGAGAAATTAGATTATTTACAAGGATTAGGTGTTGACGTACTTTGGATCAGTCCTATTTATCAATCACCTAATGACGATAATGGCTATGACATTAGTGATTATCAAGCAATCATGGCAGACTTCGGTACAATGGAAGATTTTGATCTTTTATTAGCAGAAACCCATAAACGAGGGATGAAGCTGATTATGGATCTTGTTATAAATCATACGTCTGACGAACATCCTTGGTTTATTGAATCACGTTCCTCAAAAGATAATCACTATCGAGATTATTATATTTGGCATCCTGGAAAAGCGGGAAAAGAACCTAATAATTGGGAGTCAATTTTTAGCGGTTCAGCTTGGGAATATGATGAGAAAACAGGTGAATATTATTTGCACGTTTTTTCAAAAAAACAACCAGACCTTAATTGGGAGAATCCAAAAGTAAGAGAACGATTGTACCAAATGGTAAATTGGTGGTTGGATAAGGGGATTGATGGTTTTAGGGTTGATGCTATTTCACATATTAAAAAAACTGAAGGTTTTCCAGACTTGCCTAACCCTGATAATAAGCAATATGTGCCGTCTTTTGACGGTCATATGAACCGGCCAGGTATCAACCATCTATTATCTGAATTTGTTGATCGTACCATTAAAAATTATGATGTGATGACTGTTGGTGAAGCAAACGGTGTCAAGGTTGAGGATGCGGAACAATGGGTCGGAGAAACAAACGGTTATTTTAATATGATTTTCCAATTTGACCATTTAGGCTTATGGGGGAAGAGCATTGATGGTGGGGTTGATTTACCCGCATTGAAACAAGCATTAACGAAATGGCAGAAAGGTTTAGAAAATAAAGGTTGGAATGCTT
This sequence comes from Amphibacillus jilinensis Y1, assembly GCF_000306965.1. GTDB lineage: Bacteria > Bacillota > Bacilli > Bacillales > Amphibacillaceae > Amphibacillus_C > Amphibacillus_C jilinensis. The sequence continues at coordinate 32,761 of NZ_JH976435.1, forward strand.
TGTTTTTTGAGAATCATGATCAAGCACGGTCTGTTTCGACTTGGGGCAATGACAATCAACTTAGAAAGACATCTGCTAAAGCATTAGCAACACTTTACTTTTTCATGCAAGGGACACCGTTTATTTATCAAGGCCAAGAGATTGGGATGACCAATGTAAAGTTTGATTCGATCGATGATTATAATGATGTCGCAATTAAAAATTTGTATAAACACGAAAGAGAAGCAGGTAAATCCCATGAAGAAGTGATGCAAATCATCTGGAAAAATGGTCGTGATAATTCTAGAACACCTATGCAATGGACGAGTGAACCTGAAGCTGGTTTTACTACAGGGACACCTTGGTTAAAGGTCAATCCTAATTATCCAGATATTAATATCGAACAAAATATTAATGATCCAGACTCTATTTATCATTATTACCGTCAGATGATAGAGTTAAGAAAATCTACAGAAGCTTTAATCTACGGCAATTATGATTTAATTGCAGCAGATCATGCTCACGTTTATGCTTATACAAGAACTTATCATGGGACGAAGTATGCGGTTATCGTTAATATGTTTGACAAAATCACGGTTCTCGATGTAACTAGACAATTAACGCTTGAATCATTAGTTTTAGCAAATTATCAAGTCTCTGATCCAGGCCAATCAATGATCAAGTTACGGCCATATGAAGCGAGAGTCTATCAAGTGAAATAATATAAACCGAACCTTCAATCTGATCTGAGCCTGGGACAAAAGAGTAACAAGATAAGAAAAATCCGAACATTAATGTCTGATACATATAGCGCTTCGGTAAAACACTTCGCTTTCCGTGGGCACGGCTTCGGCTAACTGTGTGAAGAAGTACACTTCACACAGTGGATCCTCAGCCCGTGCTATTCCCACAGGAGTCTACGTGTTTTTCCTACGCTTTGTTCAGAATGTTCGGATACGCCATTTCATTATTTAGTTATGTTCCACCCTCACTAAAATCAGTGGGCGTTTTCGTTCTTCGTCCACTGATTGTTTCGGGACATTAAGGGCCGTTATCACCCGCCTATATAAGCTATATAGATGACCTCAGTTCGCTATTTGAGGTGGGTGTTTTACGGCGCTTATCTGTGATAAAGCTTTTCTATCACAGCACTTGTCATCAGAGCGTGCATTAAAAGTAAGAATTATTTTTACCTTTTTCAAGTATCGCCCATTGACACGTGCGGTTTTCTAGGAAATCAATCGCCTTAAAGATAAAAAGACCTAATAAACTAATAGCGATAATACCTGCATACATCTGTAAATAATTAATTCGGACCCATGCATCCATAATAAAATAGCCGATACCATAAGTGGTTGCATAGTTTTCAGCAAAGAATAGTACTGAAATACTTGTGCCTACACTAATTCGTAGCGCTGTATAAAGCTTTGGTAAAATAGCAGGTAAAACAAGGTGCTGATAGATTTGCCATTTGTTGGCACCTAAAGATTGAATAGATAGAAAGAGATGTTGACTTAATCCTTTCACACTATCCCGAATCGTAACAAGAATCTGAAAGATAATGATAATGGTTACCAGTATTATTTTTGAGCTATTTCCTAAGCCAAATAAAATCATGAGTACAGGTAAAAAGGCTATTTTAGGAACAGGAAATAACAGATAAATAACAGGGCCAAAAAATTGATCATAACGATAATGTAAACCTAGCCAGAGTCCAATGCTCACGCCAATAGTAATTGAGATAAAGATTGATATAAGAATACGCAATAAACTGGCGCCTAAATGAATCAATAACTCCCCATTCAATAATTTAAAAAAAGTGAGCAATGCTTCAATTGGGTTGGGAATAATAGCGGTTTGAAGGAGGTAGTGTAGCAGTAACCAAATCAAACATACCATTAACATCGCATATAGTGTGCGGTATTTATTAACAAGTTGATTGATCATGTTGTTCTGCCTCCAATTCTTCACGCACCCGGACACACATTTCGTGAAAGGCGATTTCGCTTCTAATATGGTGATCACCAAAACAAGGATTATCAAGGATGGATTTAATTCGACCAGATTTCGGTGTCATTATCATAATGCGTTTTCCTAGAAATACCGCTTCTTCAATATTATGTGTAACGAAAACAACAGAAAGTGAACGTTTCTTATAAAGGTCTAGAATAACCCCCTGTAATTCTTCTCTTACAATCGTATCTAGTGAAGAAAACGGCTCATCCATAAGCAAGAGATCAGGATTTGTCGCTAATGCGCGTGCAATCGCAACGCGTTGCTGTTGCCCCCCACTCAGTTGTATCGGATAGCGATGACACTGTTCTTTTATATGTAACTGCTCTAATACATCGTTCACACGTTTTTTTATCTTACTTTTGTCCTCATGACGTAAAGTTAAACCGAGGGCTGCATTTTGAAAAACGGTTTTCCAAGGGAACAATCCATATTCTTGTAAGATCACACCTGTTTGCCTTCTTGGTTTATTAATTATTTCACCTTTAATATGTATATTACCTTGGTAAGGCTTTAGTAAGCCGGCTAAACAATATAATAATGTACTTTTACCGCACCCTGAAGGACCAATGATCGCCAATGTCTCTTTTGGCTTGAGGGTTAAGTCAATATTATTTAGGATCGTATTTTGTTGGTATTTTACGGAAAGACTTTGAACTTCAATCATAGTAACCTCTCATTCTTTATCCTCAAATTCATTCTACTCGTCTTTTAGTTAAATAATGATATAACGCTTCTATCAGTTTATAGTAAACAGTAAATAACATCAATGTGAAAAAACGAACAATTTTATGAACGCTTAATCGCAGGTAAGCGTCCATAAAACACCCGCCTCAAAATAGTGAGCAGAACTCATCTATTTAGGCGGGAGCTAACGGACGCTCATGCGCTGATTCACATAACGGGCAATTAGTGGGCGAAGAATGAAAACGTCCACTGCTTGAAGAGGCGTTTTATCGTTCAGTCCATTTAAAGGGTGTTTCTTGATAAACGAAGTAGTTTAGCCAATTAGAAAAAAGTAAATAGGCTTCTGATCGCCAACGATTTTTTGGAGGGTTATTGCTGTCGTTGTCTGGAAAATAGTCGGTAGGCATGTGAATATCATGTCCTTTGGCTAAGTCACGTTGATACTCTCGTGCTAATGTATCTGCATCATATTCAATATGTCCTGTGATCATGACATGTTTTTCATCTCTAGAGACAATCAAAAAGGGTCCTGCTTGATCAGAGTGATCAAGGATGAGCAGATTTGGTTCATTTTCAATAGCTTGATAATCTATATCGGTGTATCGAGAGTGCGGAGCGATAAACTCATCATCGATTCCGCGGACCAGTTTGTGAGTGGGTTCAATTAATTGATGTGAGAAAACACCGCTTATTTTATTAGCACGTGTTGATTTTCCAATTCCATAATGATGATACAAGGCAGCTTGTGCGCCCCAACAAATGTGGATAGTTGATGTTACATTTTCCACGGACCAGTCCATAATTTCTGTTATCTCTTCCCAATAATCGACGTGTTCAAAATCAAACTTTTCGACAGGTGCCCCGGTTACAATCATCCCATCATAACGATCACGTTTTACATCGGAAAAAGTAAGATAGAATTGCTCTAAATGGGATTTGGGTACGTTTTTCGATTGATAACTTTCCGTATGAATAAAATCAACATGTACTTGCAGTGGGGAGTTACTTAACAAACGCAAAATTTGCGTCTCTGTTCGCTCCTTTTCGGGCATTAAATTAAGCACCAAAATTTTTAAAGGTCTAATATCTTGAGTAGTCGCCCGTTCAGTTTCCATTAAAAAAATGTTTTCTTTCTCTAATATGGAACGTGCAGGTAATGCTTTCGGTATGTTAATAGGCATGTGTCACGATCCCCCCAGTGTTTATGATCTTATCTTCATGTTACCGTACATTATAGCTTGCTTTTCCTTGTCCGGCAATAAAAAATTGATAATTCAGACAGTTGATTGGTGCCACTAACGTTTAAAGACAAATTCCGATTCAATTACTTTAACTGATCTGAGAGGGAAACGATTGATTCAATTAAAGTATTCAGCTTTGTCTCAATACGGTGTAATAAATAGAAAGTCACAGCAATTGGAAAGCCAAGTTCAGTTAATAAAGTTAACCATTGTTCTGCCATTGTTAAGCTCCTTTCGTTTCAGAATAAGGGAGGGGGCTATAAAGTAATAAAAAAGTTGACATTCAAAGGTGAATATTATTTTTCGAGTTTATCCACAATCATAAAGTAGACATCTTCAACATGTAGTGTCTTCTTACATCTGGGCAAGGGATCGAAGCTATAAAACTCAGTTCAGCTGAACACTATGACACAATGTAACGCGGCTAATCAACTATTCCCCTGTGTGTTTAAGAACATTACACACAGGGGAACTTCAGCATCTAGGGATTGAACAGGGTACAGATTAATCGTCACTCATACATGAATCAAATCAACGTTTAATATCGTGGTGCCCCTGTTTATTCCCTGCGTTCACGTAGATTCTTCGCTATCACTTGTGTTCTATTTTGATAGTCTATACCTCAACCGCTTACCATTCGATATCCTCAACATAACGCTCGACAATGCGCGCACTGTGTTTTTCTTCTAAAGCACCTCCAGTGGTAAAGAAGACATTCGATGCTAGGATTTGATCCATTACATCTCTAACTTGCTCAGAATCAATTGGGTCAATCGGATCTTCTAGTGTAAAGGTTATGACACGGTTCTCTTGATTTAAAAATTTAAGCTCTAATGTTTGCAAAATTAACACCTCCTTCCATTGATTGAACGCACTAATCAGATAGTAAAACAACATCATTACGACGTGCGGCTTCTAATCTGTGTGATTGCAATGAAGCAAAAGCTTGAGCAATGTCTAATAATTGTTCGTTTGTAGCATCTGGACTCACATTATTAAACGATTTTGTTTTTGTCATGTTCTCTTCACTCGAAGAATCATTCGTACTCACTGCTAAAATGAGTTGAAGTCGAGAATTTATCGTTTCAAAGCTGTTCATGTAATCACCTCCTTTCTATCTTTATTATCGCTAGTACAACTAGAAAGCGGGCTTGTCTGTGTAAAGAAATATTAATATTATGACAGGTTATCGTCAGTAAAACTGCTGCTTCAAAATAGAGACGTTTCATTTTATTGTGTAAAAACATGAAAGTATGAATTGTGCTATACTAGCAGAGACATAAAGATATAAAAGGGGGCAAAGGTTGTGTGTCAACAATCGATTGTTTTTTTTGATATTGATGGAACCTTACTTGATCATGATAAAAAATTACCAAGCTCAACGAAACAAGCGGTAAAACAAGTGAAAGAGGCTGGTCACATTGTTGCCATCGCCACTGGCAGAGCACCATTTATGTACGAGTCACTAAGAAAAGAATTAGATATCCATACATTTGTGAGTTACAATGGCTCTTATGTCGTCGTTGAGGATGAAGTGGTGTTTACTAATCCTCTAGATCAGAAGGCGTTAATAGCATTGACTGCAGAGGGGTTAAGAAATAATCACCCAATTGTTTTTATGGATGAACAAGATATGAAGGCAAATGTACCCGATCACGACTATATTAATGAAAGTATTGAGTCGTTAAAGATTGATTGTTTTCCTAGTCACGATCCACATTATTATAAAGATCGCGCATTGTATCAATCGTTGTTTTTCTGTGCTGAAGGTGAAGAACAGGCTTATCAAGAGAAATACCCAACGTTTGAATTTGTGCGTTGGCATCCATTGTCTGTTGACATTCTACCTAAAGGTGGTTCAAAGGCAAAAGGAATTGAACAAGCTGTTAAGGCGTTGCAAATAGCAGATGAGAACGTCTATGCATTTGGTGATGGTTTAAATGATTTAGAAATGTTACAAACGGTAGTTAATAGTGTAGCAATGGGGAATGGTGAAGAAGAAGTTAAGGCAGTAGCCAAGCATGTTACTAAAGATGTTGCAGAAGATGGTCTGTTCCATGGCTTGAAAATGGTCGGACTAATATAAGAACAGGCTTAGGTTAATGGAGTTGCCTCCTATCACGCATGTAGACATGTTGTTTTTCTACATATGTGATGGGGGGCTTTTTTACGTTGCTAATTTATGTGAATTTATTCACTAAATGTTCACACTTTTCTTAAGGTTATTCTGCTATAATCGATATTGATAATCATTATCAACAGAGAGGATAAACTAGAAAGGAGTAAGGCGTGTGAAATTACCAAATTGTCAAAGGGGTAAGAACTTTAGAATTATTAATCTACCTCATGATCAAATGTTAAGTATTTTTAGTATTGCCTCTGGTTCAATTATAAAAGTTTTGGCAAAACAACCTTTTAAAGGGCCTGTCTTATTACAAATCAATCGCCGTAAAGTGGCGATTGGTTATGATATTGCAAAGCAAATTATCGTGGAGGAAGTGGTCGGATTTGGTCTGTCATAATCATAATAACACTGTAATAGAAGGTCGAGACCATACGATATATTTAGTAGGTAGTCCTAATGTAGGTAAAAGTGTTGTTTTCTCTAAACTCACCGGTCATCATGTCATTTCTGCTAATTATAGCGGTACAACGATCGATATTATGTCTGGGGAATTACGTTTAGGAGCAGAGACCTGGCAAGTTATTGATCTGCCAGGTATATATTCACTCAATGCAAGTTCTGAAGCTGAATCTGTAACGGCTCGTGCTTTAACTAATGATGGTGTCATAATTTGTGTGCTCGATGCTTCTCATTTATCTCGAGATCTTCAGCTAGCATTTGATATTCAAAACTACCATAAACCTGTTATGTACCTACTTAATTTAGTAGATGTTGCCGAACGTCAAGGAATAACAATTGAAGAGGAGAAATTAAGCCGCTTATTAGGGGCGCCAGTCATTCCAACCGTTGCCACTAAGAACATAGGCATTGAAGAAATCAAAAAAACTATACCCCATCTGAGTCATGAGGCTAGCCAGAAAGATAAAAAATTAAGAGGTCAATCTGATCAATTGATTGAAAACATTATTCAAGAAGTGGAGAGTTATACGCCCCATCCACCGGCTTATTTAGATCGGATTGGAGATTTGTTAATAAAGCCCTTTCCTGGACTTATTTTTGCTGTTTTAATTTTATTGATCGCACTTGCTGTGGTCGTTGGTGGGGGCAAGGGGTTAAGGGCATTAATATTACTACCACTCATCAACGATTGGATTATACCATTTATAACGAACATAGTGGACTTGGTTGTAGATCAAGGTGTTATTCATCGCTTGTTAGTCGGGGAATTTGGCATATTAGTAAAAGGGATAGAGTGGCCATTTGCACTTATTTTTCCATATGTTTTATTGTTTTATTTCGTATTGTCCTTTCTTGAAGATAGTGGTTACTTACCTCGACTTGCCATTCTAGTCGAAGGTTTATTAAGTAAAATTGGTTTGCCTGGTCAGAATATTGTGCCATTTATTATGGGTTATGGTTGTGCGGTTCCTGCGATTTTAGGAACAAGAGCAGCAACGAGTTATAAGCAACGACTTATTGTGACATCTTTAATTTCTATTGGTGTACCTTGTACTGCTCAAACAGGTGCTTTTATTGCATTGTTAGGTGATCAATCGATGTTGGCTTTAGGGTTTGTATTTGGTTTATCGATTCTAGTTGTTTGCCTAGCTGGTATCCTGCTTAACCATATTATTCCTGGAGAAAAAGAGGCTGTTATTATTGAAGTTCCGCCGTTATTATTGCCTGACCGTTCTGCCATCTTTAAAAAAATAGCCTTTCGATTAAAACATTTCTTAGTTGAAGCAGAGATTCCGATGATGCTTGGTATTTTATTAGCTGCTGTAATTGTGGAAACGGGTTTAATAAATTGGCTAGGTCATGCTTTGGAACCTGTTATTGTTCATTGGCTTGGTTTACCGAAGGAAGCAAGTTTAACACTTATATTAGGTATTATTCGTAGGGAGCTTGCGGTCATGCCTCTACTAGATATGCAACTAACAACATTACAACTAATAACAGGGGCTGTCGTTGCGTTATTTTACATCCCTTGTCTATCTGTATTTATTGTTATCGTAAAGGAATTTCGGCTTAAAATTGCAAGCTATCTATTAATCGGTACAACACTATTTGCTATCTTTATGGGTGGAATAGTTTATCAAATAGGTCAATGGTTGCCATAAAGGGAAAGAAGGGCGTTTAGATGCGAAGTTATTTAACTAAAAAAATAGAGGGTTTAACAGCTAAAACAGGGATTGGTTGGTTACTTTTCAAGGTATATTATACTCGAAAAGTAATGCGAGAAATTAACTGTGCAAACATATGTGAAAAGGATCACGTATTATGCGTTGGTGGTGGGGCGATTCCTTGTACTGCTATTTTAATCGCACAACAAACCAATGCGAATGTGACGGTGGTTGATCATGATTCAGTTATGATTCGCTTAGCTCAGTCATTTGTTAAGAGGTTGGGTATTTTAAATTCTATCCAATTTATTCATGCGAATGGGGAGACGTTTTGCTATCAACCCTACTCAGTTATTCATGTTGCAAGGCAGGTTGATCCACAGGAAGAAGTCATAACAGGGATAAGTAAAACAGCTTGTGAACAAACACGGATCATTATTCGAACAGCCAACTTGTCATACGTAAGAAACAACCAAGAACAGCATGGCCCCTTTGAGGTGCCATTATTATGACCACAGTTAAAAAACTATTTTTTCTTTTAATCGTAATCAGTGCTTTTTGGCTAGTTATAAAAAAGCAAGATTTAGAAGTTCCTTTAGACCTTTTGTCTATTCAACAATGGTTTCAGCTTATCGGTCTACAACTTTTAACAATGGCACTTATTCATATTCAATGGGCTAGGCTATCAAAGCAAATAGAACTACAAGTAAGTCAATGGCATCTTTTAACTGTTAATATGTTAGGGAATTGTGTAGATTTTTTAACACCTTCAATGAAGGCAGGAAGTGAATTAACAAAAGTAGTTTGGCTGAACCAAAATACAACGATCACAAAAGAAAAGGCGACAAGTCTCGTACTTATTCAAAAATCTATCAGTATGACTGTTTTTATCCTTATTGCTGCTTACAGTTGTTTTACAGTCAATATAGATATTTTATCTTCTGTGACCCATCATAATGGGCCCCTTTATTTCACAGGATTGTTGTTCGTTCTAGTTGCTATGGTGATAGTGATTAAAAAATTCAAAAATAAAATAAAGCCGTTTATTGATCAATTGTGCCAACATTTTCGCAGACTTTTTGCTCGTCCATATTTTATGGTTGAACAGGTGCTCCTATCTGTTGTGGTGTGGCTTATATTTCCATACAAGCTATCCCTTTTATTAGACATCTATGATATTAAACTATCGATAAGTGTCATTATAGGTGTAACATTTATCAGTTATACGGTAGGCATGTTGCCGTTATTACCTGGTGGCATCGGTTCCTTTGAATCGACACTCGTTCTATTACTTCGATCTTTAGGAATAAGCTATACGATTTCGATAGCTATTGCCTTGCTATTTCGGTTTATCACGTATTGGCTTCAACTCGTGATCAGTTTGTTATATCTACTTGGAGGGAGGATAGTTAAATGGTATTTAAGCAAAAAATCCCGAATTTCCTCACACTATGTAACCTAACATTGGGTATTGTTGCTATTTTTTTTGTATTAGTAGACGCTTGGTTGTTAGCTGTTTTTTGCGTTTTTTTAGCTAGTGTGTGTGATTATAGTGACGGTTATTTAGCTAGAAAGTGGGAAGTTAGTTCGGCTTTTGGAAAGCAGCTGGATTCATTGGGTGATCTTGTCACATTTGGTGTTGCACCGTGTTTGCTAATTTTTGAACTCTATTTTACTAATGCTAATTTAGTTGGTTTAATTGGAATCACAAGTTATATAGCAAGTGGTGCTGTTCGTCTAGCTCGTTTCAACCTTCTCGAAACTTGTCCGATGTTTATTGGACTTCCGATTACCGCTTGTGGTGTGTTGTTAAGTTTTCTGGCATTCATTTTGTCACAAACAAGTTGGCCTCCTACTATTAATCAACTTATTTTATTCGGGGCTTTACTTGGAGGTGCTTGGTTAATGACAAGTAAGATTACTTTTAAGAAATGGGGATTGGCACTATATCTATCGGGTGACCAGTCATGATGGAGGTTCTTATTGCTTTTTTGATTAGTAGCTATGCTTTCTGGCTATTTCGTAAGTTAATTAAGAAAACAAAAAACACCAGTTGTGGTGATTGTCCATTAAAAAGTCATTGTAATGTGCAACCTTGTCAACGTGAGAAAAATATTGACTAAGAGGTGATTGTTTAATATGGGACAGGATAAAAAAATGAACGCGATTTGAGAAAACCTATTTGGTCTATTCACTTAGATCAAATAGGTTTTTTATCACAGCTAACCAAAGAAGCGGGAAACGAAGAAACCAAAATCTCAAGGTAAGGATGATGAAATAAAGCTCGTTTTTTAACATGTTTTTGGAGTGTAAACTATTCTAATTCAAAGAAATTTGCTAAGATAGATAGACAGTCTATTATCGTCAAAGTAGGTGGTTTTGTGACATGTAAAGGTTGTTCAAGCTCCGTTAGACAGTCGAAAGAAGATGTTGAAACACTTGTTGTGGAGCAGTTATTATTAGAAGAGCATCTTGTGGATGACTTCGTATTTGATAAACGACTTGCAATTTGTCAAAAGTGTCCTTATCTGCAATATGAGACGACTTGTGGCTATTGTGGTTGTTTCATAGCATTCCGAGCTAGATTAGCCAATAAGCAATGCCCCGATCCAGCCGGGGCACAATGGAATAAGGAGAGAAAAGAGTAATGAAGGAACAATTAGCAAAGGCGTTAAATGAAATTGAATCAGATCTAATGGAAATCAGTCGTTATTTATATGAAAACCCTGAATTAGGTGATCAGGAATATCAATCAGCTAAGTTACTTGTAAACTATTTAACCCAACATCATTTTGAAGTGGAGACAGGGATTGTTAATCGTCCAACGGCTTTTCGCGCTGTTTATGATAGCGGTAAGCCAGGTGCTACAATCGGCTATATGGCTGAATATGATGCTTTACCCGGTGTTGGACACGGTTGCGGACATAACCTGATTGCAACAATGGGCATCGGTGCAGGTATCTTGTTAAGTAAGGTGCTTGAGCAAACAGGTGGAAAAGTTATTGTGTTTGGCACGCCTGCCGAAGAAACGAATGGAGCAAAAGTGCCAATGGCTGAAGCCGGTCTCTTTGCTGAATTGGATGTGGCGATGATGGTGCATCCAGCCGGAGAATCGACGGTTAGTGGCACGTCGTTAGCTATGGATGCAATAGAGTTTAGTTACCATGGTAAAACAAGCCATGCGGCTGCAGCGCCAGAGCAAGGTATTAACGCGTTGGATAGTGTGATCCAATTATTTAATGGTATTAATGCATTACGACAACATGTCACGTCAGACGTACGGATTCATGGTATCATTAAAGAAGGAGGCGTAGCGGCTAATGTTGTACCCGATTATGCAGTTGCGCAATTCTATGTTCGAGCAAAAAAACGCTCAAATTTAAATCAAGTTGTCGAAAAAGTAAAGCGTATTGCCGCTTCGGCAGCAGATATGACAGGCGCTAAGCTAACGACGAGAAATTATGAATTGAGCTATGACGATATGGTCACTAACGAAGCCTTATCGGCCGCTTATCAAAAAAATTTAACAGCAATCGGTGAAGAAAACGTATTTTCTGCTAAATCAAGTTTAGGATCGATTGATATGGGAAATGTTAGTCATGTAGCACCGGCGATTCATCCTTATATCGGGATGAATGATTCAAGTCTTGTTGCACATACGAAAGCGTTCGCTGATCATACGATGACCGATCAAGGAGAGAAAACATTAGTAAACGGAGCGTTGTCATTAGCTATGACGGGTTATGACGTTTTGGTGGATAGCCAATTGTTGGAGCAGATTAAGGCAGAATTTGTTGCAAATTCGTAAAACGCGCACGCGCTTATCCTTTAGTCAATCCGTTTGTTTTTCTTATACTTGGAACTTTAAAAATGTATCTTTTACTCATGCGAAAAAATAATATTATTTTTATTATTTAATGCTTCCCAAAAGACTGATTATTTGTTAAAATTCATAATCATGTATAAATATACAACGTGTGATAAAAAAGAAGGGGAGTATACAACATGAAAAAGAAGAAACAATGGTTTATAGTAATGCTAGCTATTTTTTCAATAGGTTTGTTCGCTTGTGGCACAAGTGATGAATTGCCTGATGTGGAGCAAGATACTAATGGCGATGCAGATGATCAACAAGCGTCAGAAGACTTAGAAGATCGCGATACACTTATTATGGCGACTTCTGCTGACTTTCCACCATTTGAAACGAGAAATACTGAAGGTGAAATCGTTGGCTTCGACATTGATTTAGCTGAACATATTGCAGATGAACTCGGTTATGATTTAGAGATTAGAGATATGAACTTTGATGGCTTAATTGGTGCATTACAAGCTGGTCGTGCTGATATGGTGCTGTCAGGTATGTCAGCAACAGATAGTCGTCGCGAGAATGTTGACTTTTCTATTGAATATAACCGTTCAGGTGAAATGTTCGTCACGCAACAAGGTTCTGAAGTAACATCAATCGAAGATCTTGAAGGGAAGACGGTTGGTGTTCAACTAGGGACGATTCAACAAGAAGGTGCGGAACTCTTACAAGATGACTATGATTTTGACATTCATACATTAGATGAAGCACAAGCGTTAATTCAAGAACTTTTATCTAATCGAATTGATGTTGCTTATTTAGATAAAGAAGTTGCACTTGGATTTATTGATGCGCAAGATTTAACAGGTTTTGATGATCCAACGACTGCTTCACCGGGTATGGCAGTTGCTTTCCCTAAAGGTAGTGAACTCGTAGATGACGTGAATAATGTTCTTGAGGCAGCAATGGAATCAGGCTGGATTGAAGAACTACAAAGAGAATGGCTAACTGAACAAGACTAAGGCAATCTAAATGAAACGGCCTTTTTAAAAAAGTTTTCAAATGATAAATATTTATAGAGAAATGAGGTGTAAGGCATGAATTTGGATTTTACCCAAATCGTGCCTTATATTCCTTTTATGATAGAAGGAATATGGGTTACTTTGCAATTTGTAATAGTATCAATATTGGTCGGTTTCTTAATCGGAACCGTTTTAGCTTTGTTTAAAATTGGTAGCATTAAGCCGTTAAAGTGGTTTGCAGATGCGTATACATCTATCTTTCGCGGGACACCACTGATTTTACAGTTGATGATTATCTACTTTGCTATACCACAATTGACTGCCTATGATATATCACCGTTTTTATCCGCAGTCATGGCTTTTGGCTTGAATTCCTCAGCCTATGTTTCAGAAATTATCCGCGCAGGTATTCAAGCGGTCGATCGTGGACAAACGGAAGCTGCACACGCCTTGGGTATTCCGTATCGACAGATGATGATTGATATTATTCTACCACAAGCACTAAAGAATATTTTGCCAGCGTTAATGAATGAATTTATTACGTTAACCAAAGAGTCAGCGATTGTTTCGACGATTGGTTATTTAGATTTAATGCGCCGTTCCCAAGTCGTAGGTGCTGAGTTATTTAGAAATTTTGAACCGTTATTATTTGTAGGTGTGCTATACTGGTCAATGGTTATGATTTTAACTTTAATTGGAAGATGGGTAGAACGGAGGTTGAATGTTGGTGATTAAGGTACAGAAATTATCGAAGATGTTTGGAGATAATCAAGTTTTAAAAGATATCTCAGTTGAAATAAAAGCGGGAGAAGTGGTCTCGATTATTGGCCCTTCTGGTTCGGGTAAGTCGACTTTTTTACGTTGTATTAATTTATTAGAAAAACCGACAGAAGGTAAGATTTTTGTAGCTGGACAAGACCTAACAGCGCCAAAAACAAATGTGACTAAAGCCCGTGAAAAAATCGGTATGGTTTTTCAACATTTTCATCTTTTTCCTCATTTAACTGTTTTAGATAATTTAACATATGCCCCAATCAAAGTGAAGCAATTAAAAAAAGCTGATGCCGAAGATAAAGGCAGAAAATTACTAGAACGTGTTGGGTTAGCAGATAAAGAAAAAGCTTATCCAAATAGTTTATCTGGTGGTCAGAAGCAACGTGTTGCGATAGCTCGTGCGCTAGCTATGGAACCAGACTTAATGTTATTTGATGAGCCAACATCTGCCCTTGATCCTGAGATGGTTAAAGAGGTGCTTGATGTTATGAAAGATCTTGCACATACGGGCATGACGATGTTAGTTGTCACACATGAAATGGGGTTTGCCCGGGAAGTTGCCGATCAAGTTCTGTTCTTAGATGAAGGAAGATTAATTGAGACTGGTGAACCCAATGCTTTTTTTGATAAGCCAACATCTGAACGCGCACAAGATTTTCTTGCAAAAATCCTTTAATCTAAAAAAGTTTCGCGGAAAAATAAAAGAGTAATACCTTTTAATAATAATGAATGAATTAGCGAGGTTTACTTACTGTCATGACCTCGCTTTATCACAGATCAGCGTCCGTAAGATGTCCCAATCAAAATAGAGAGTAGAGCTCATCTATTAAGTAGGGACCTCACGGACGCTATTGTCGTGATGCACTCAACTGCGAAAAACGAAAACGCCGAGTGATTGGAAGTGCGTTTTATTGTATAATGTCTAAAATAGCTTTTTCATTGACCATAAAAGTGGTTAACTATATAATGACAGTATCCATATATATTGATATAGCAACATGAGAAGAAAGGAGCTTTCTATGAATCCTGCCCAGTTTGAGCAATTGCCGCCTTTTATTAAGCAAGAGATGGATGCGATATCAGCTAAGATACGTCCTTTAATGAAAAAGGTGTCTACTTATTATATGTTCGGCTTTCCATTAATGCTGATTGGCTTATTAAGTATGGGAATGTACTTATTCGACAATAGTTTAAATGTGGAGACGATGATGATTCCAAGTATTTATGCTCTAATCGCTGCAGCTGGTGTAGCGCTCTTTAAAGAATCACGATTTCTTAAAAAACAAATTCACCAAGTAGGTAAAAACTACATGGTTGAACGTATTCATAAAAGTGAGATAATGGAAGAAGAAGAAAAAAAGCAATATATTAAGACGGTAAAAAAGCAGGTTAAAATGGATCTTCAACCATTTTTTAAATTTTTGACAGAAGAGAATAAAAGAAAGCATATTGATTATTTTCGATAAAAGCTAGAGAGCAATGCACCATTGCCCCTAGCTTTTTCTTTCGGGCTAAAACGGCTATGCTTCATAGAGTTGATTGTCACAGCTAACCGACTGGTTGAAGGTTATGGGCTTTTCATGTCCAATTATTTAATTAGATCTAAGCTGGCGAGCATGTAGCTCTGATAATAACAATGCAATAAATCTCTGATCAAGTTGAAGGTCAAGTGCTGCATAATAAGCTTCAAGCAACAAGTCATCTGATAGTTGTTTCATGTTATCGCCACCTTTTTTAGAAATTTCAAAAAATTTAGATTGTACAAAAGATACTGTTGTGAAATATTAAAAAATCATTTATTATAATTGATAGTATTAATATATTGGTCGGTCGACTCTTTGAGGTGAAATTATGGAACTGTTGAGAAATGCATTACAATCACCATTTGATAATTTATTAGGTATCTTTATTTATTTATTATTAATTATTATATTAACAATTACCGCCATCACGATTTTGTTGTACTTGATACCTAACCGCTTTTCTAGACCATTAAAAAATGGAATTGTTGGCTCAGTCACTTTTTTGGTTATGATTTTGTGGCTATACATCGTTGTCATGCGTCAATTAAATTAATATTTATATAACATATTTTTCCCAAATGAATAGTTATTAAACCTTTGGTTATTTCCACAGCGTGCAAATTTGAAATTAGTAGCTAAAGGTAGCTCTTCATTTTTTTTTGTCAAATTCGGTTAAGATAAAAGAGGGGAAGATTATTTCAAAATTCAAGAAAAAGTCGTTATCATTGACCTCATATAAATGAAGTTGTTATAATTATCTTGAATTCGAATTAAAAAGAGGTGAAGTAAACCGAATGAAGCATATATTTCGTAAAGGAAATCCAAACAAACCTACTCTTTTATTATTACATGGAACGGGCGGTTCAGAAGAGGACCTTATCCCTATCGCTGAAATGATTGATTCTGATGCCAACATACTGAGTTTAAGAGGAAATATATCAGAGAATGGGATGCCGAGATTTTTCAAACGCTTGGCAGAGGGTGTGTTTGACGAAGAAGATTTAATTAAACAAACAGAGCATTTGTATGATTACCTATCGGAAGCAAGCGAAACGTATAAGTTTGATCGGGATAACGTGATTGCCATTGGTTATTCGAACGGAGCAAATATAGCAGGTAGTTTATTATTTCATTATACACACGCCTTAAAAGCTGCTATCCTGCACCATCCAATGGTTCCGAGAAGAGGAATAACATTGCCTCCACAGCCACAAGTACCTGTATTTATTGGTGCTGGTTTAAACGATCCGATTTGTCCTAAACAAGAATCACAAGATTTAGAACAGTTATTGAGGAGCCAAGGCGCTGAAGTGAATGTGCATTGGGAAGAGAATGGTCACCAATTAACACGAACTGAAATACTTGCAGCCAAACATTGGTATGAAGAGCGTTTTAAGTAAACCTAAGCGATTATCGCTTAGGTTTTTTTTACTATGCGCACGTATTTTCATGCGTTCGCATGAATAATAGAAATATCGCTCGAAAGGTGTATGCGTTCGCTCGAAAAATAGAAATATCGCACGAAAGGTGTGTGCGTTCGCATGAAAAATAAAATATCGCTCGAAAGGTGTATGCGTTCGCATGAAAAATAGAAATATCGCACGAAAGGTGTGTGCGTTCGCATGAAAAATAAAAATATCGCACGAAAGGTGTGTGCGTTCGCATGAAAAATAGAAATATCGCACGAAAGGTGTGTGCGTTCGCATGAAAAAGAGAAATATCGCTCGAAAGGTGTATGCGTTCGCATGAGAAATAAAATATCGTCTGAAAAGTCCCTGATTTTATACGAAAACTAAACATTGTACGTTAACCATGATAAATTTTTGAAAAATAGGTCTTTACAAACTTAAAAAAGCGGAGTATGATCTAACTGTACTAAATAAACTAATACGGTTAGTACAGGAGGAAGGGAGGTTACTATGTTTGAATTAGATCTGAGAAGTCGTGAACCCATTTATCAGCAACTTGTGAATAAATTTAAAACGTTAATCATTAATCAAGTATTAGCAACAGATGAACAGCTCCCTTCTGTACGTACATTAGCACAACAATTAACGATTAATCCAAATACGATTCAAAAAGCATATCGAGAGCTAGAAGTCCAAGGTTATATATATTCAATAAAAGGTAAAGGAAGCTTTGTCGCTCCAATTATCGAGCAAGAAAATCAAGCAACGTTAACAGCACTTAAAGAGGAATTGAAGAAGTTGTTAAGTGAAGCGATTTTTTTAGGGTTAACAAAACAAGAAATCATTAGCATAGTTGATCAAACTATTATGGAAGTAGAAGGGGGAGAAAATTAATGATCCACGTTCAAGAAATAGGTAAGACTTTTGGAAAAAAGCAGGTGTTGAAAGGCGTGAATTTAACGATTAATAAAGGATCAATTTATGGTTTATTAGGATCCAATGGCGCTGGGAAGACAACGCTGCTTAAAGTGTTATCAGGTATATTTAAACAAGATACAGGCTCAATTAATATAGATCAGACACCCGTTTTTGAACACGTGCCAATGAAACAACGGCTTATTTTCATTCCGGATCAGCCTTATTTTTTCTCACATTATACGGTAAAACAAATGGCGGAATTTTATGCTGAAATTTATCCAGAATGGAGTCAACAGCGCTTTTTACATTTACAGCAAATTTTAAATCTTGATATTAATGCGAAAGTTCATCAATTTTCAAAGGGGATGCAACGGCAGGTTTCCTTTTGGCTAGCTTTAAGCGCGATGCCTGATTATTTAATTTTAGATGAACCGTTTGATGGTCTGGATGCTGTTGTAAGGAAAAAAATAAAAAATCTAATGATAAATGATGTAGCTGAACGAGCAATGACAGTCATTGTCTCTTCACATAATTTACGAGAGGTAGAAGATATTTGTGACCATATTGGCATTTTACATCATGGCCAGTTCATTTTGGAGAAAGAATTAGATGATTTAAAATCCGATATCCATAAAATTCAAGTTGCCTTTAAACATGATATACCAGAAACGCTCTTCGATGCATTTACGGTGTTGCATCGTGAAGAGAGAGGTAGTGTTCATTTAATTATTGTAAAAGGTGATCAAGATCAAGTTGATCAGGTAATTGAGCAAGCAAATCCACTTGTTTATGATCGATTGCCACTAACACTTGAGGAAATATTTGTATATGAAATGGAGGGTGTGGGCTATGCGATCGAAAACATCTTGGTATAACCATGAAATGATGAAACAAAACTTTAGACAAGTGGGTTGGATTAGCTTAGTCTATTTTGTTTCAATCCTTCTAGCTGTTGTTTTAAATGTTCTTATGAAATTAGATGTCGAGGATAGTTACTTTGAGATTTATTACGACCAGCCTATTTTTCAATTTAGTGAAGTGATTCAAGTCTTACTGTTGTTTGCTGCTCCTGTATTTATGGCTATGTTTATTTTGCGATATTTACATCAAAAAGATGCAAGTGATTTTATCCATAGCTTGCCGATTACGCGTTCAAAATTGTTCTGGCAACAAGTTGGGTTCGGACTAGTCGCTTTATGGTTACCAATTGTACTTAATGGAATCTTACTTGGTATTATTTATAACTTTTTAGATGTCAGTCAATTTTTTACTATTAATCATTTGTTTTACTGGCTTAGTTTGACGATCATTCTACTTTCATTTGTGTTTAGCGTGAGTATAGTGATCGGTATGATAACAGGGATTTCAATTATTCAAGGCATTTTCACATATATTTTTCTATTTTTTCCAGTAGGTTTTACAACGCTTGTTATTTTTAACTTAAATTTCGGTATGATTGGTATTCCAGAGTCTTATTTTATCGATGACAGAATTGCTCACTTTTCCCCGATAACAGATCTAGGAAATTTGTTCATGTTTGATAAGGCGCCTACTTTTAAGTTAGTAGCTTATATTGCTTTAACAGTCATTTTACTACTATTTGCATTATTGTTATATAAAAAACGCCCTGTTGAAGCGGCGAGTCAAGCGATTGCTTTTAAAAAGTTAAAACCGATTTTTATTTACAGCTTTACTTTTTGTTTTACGTTAGTTGGCGGCTTTTATTTTGGTTATATTCAACAATCTTATCAATGGATTATTATAGGCTATATTATTTTTTCACTTATAGGCTATTTTATTAGTCAAGTGATTGTACAAAAATCATGGCGTGTATTTACCACGTGGCGTGAATATGGCTATTTTATGATTGGTTTCACTTGTCTGATAATGGTTATTCTGTTTGATTTAACGGGATTTGAGAGTCGCATTCCTAAAACCGAGAACATTGAATCGGTATATGTTATTGATGACATGTATGGTTTTGTTGAAAGAGAGCAACTTTATGGAGAAGCGCAAGGCTTTAACACACTAGATGATATTGAGGTCGTACAAAAGCTACATCAGGAACTCATCGATCAAGCTGGTCGAGGTCACTTTCTTCTTCATGATCATTCGGGCTTAACGCTCCGATATCAATTGAAGAATGGGAAAACATTTGTTAGAGAGTACTATATCACAGGAAATCAAGCTGATTACCCACTACTTTATAACTTAATGCAAACCGAAACCTATAAAAAATATTCAGAACCGATCTTTAGGATTGATGAAGCTAGTGCTTATCGGATTTCTTTCACAAATTATGACTACAAAGAACTTGTTATTAGTGAGCGTGAGCAAGTTGTGGAATTAATTAATCGTTATCGCGAAGATAGGTTGAATTTACCTAGTCAAGAAGGTGGATTCATGACGGATATGGAAATTCATCTTCCGAATCAAGAAAACATTTATTTAAATTTAACCCCTGAATACGAAGGTGTCATTTCATGGTTGGAGCAAGAAGGTTTGTATAATCAAGCAATGATAACAATTGATGATGTTGAAAAAGTCATTTTCGCTGAATTTACAGAGGATTACTATAATTATTCAGATCAAGAATTATTTGAACATGTTCTTCCTGAACAGGACAAAATGACGATTACCGACGATGATCAGCTTGAAGTTATTTTAAACTATTTATATGAGGAGTACGATGAAGCAGAATATATGGTGGCAATTTACTTAAAAGGATATACCTATCCTTATGTCTTTTTTAGTGAGTCGGAGACTGTGCCAAGCTTTGTATATGATTATTTCAATTAAAAAGGAGATGCTATAAGGGATGCATGCGGTATTAGATCAGCAAGTCATACCAGATTTTGATGAATACTTCCATTCACATTACAATGAGATGTATTATACTGCAAAAAGAGTAGTTCATCAGCATTTTAGTGCCGAAGATGTTGTTCAAGAAGCCTATATAAAAGCATACAATAATTATGCCCATCTTAGTGATTGTTCTAAACGACGCGCGTGGTTGCGAACCATTGTTATTCGAACAGCAATTGATTACCTGCGAAAAGAGAATAAATATGTGACGTTATCGATTGAACAGGAATTAGAGGTTGGCCATGATTATTGTTACACTGAGAATTGTGTTCAAAATCAATTTGATTTAAATTTAGAATTTGAAGAAATTAAACATGCTATGCAGCAATTACCACCTAATTTGCAAGCTGTTTTAGAACTAAAATTACGCTTTGATTATAAAGATGATGCCATTGCTGAGCGGTTAAACATCTCACATTCAGCAGTAAAGACACGTTTGCACCGTGCTAGAAAACAATTAAGGCAGGTCTATAATAAAGGAAATTAGCATTTTTTTCTGTCAATAGTGACTGAAATTTAGGGTAAGCTATTGATAGGGAGGTGATGGGTGATGAATCAAAGAAATATGATAATTCCAATTATTGCTTCTATTGGCGTAGGTGCTGCTACTTATTACAGTATGAGACGCAATGGAAATTTCCATCCTTTTCAACAAATGACCCAAATGTTAAAAAATCCAATGAAATCTAATTAATTGATAGAAGGAATAGCTTGGGACAAACCTAGCTAAAATGAAAAAAGGAATTCAGTCGATCTGAATTCCTTTTTCTTATACTAATAAATGAATGTCTTGGTGACTTACTTGACTTAGGGAGGGAGAATCATGCCGTGATTTTCACTTGATAGTTACTTTCGGCGGGATTGGCCTCAGCTAGGTAATAAAAGCTTACCAAAGTTTATGGCCAAATCTTCGGATCAAGAAAAGATATTAAATAACGAAGGCAATGGACATTCACTTTAACTGTCTGAAAATTCGGTTTTAATAAACATATCAATAGTGACAACCATTAAATTCTGTTATAATGGCGTAAGAACAAGATAAAAGTAGAGGAGTGTGGCTATTTTGACAAAGCAATTAACGGGATATGTGGGAACGTATACAAAATCAGAAAGTGAAGGGGTTTATAAATTTAAGTTAGATTTAGAACAATCCTTTATTACAGAAGTAAGTCCAGTCGCTAAACTCGATAACCCTACATATGTTACGGTTTCGCGTGATAACAAGTTCTTATATGCGGTATCAAAAGAAGGTGATAACGGTGGTGTAACCGCATTCTCGATCGATTCAGCAACACATGAACTGAAAAAGCTAAATAGCTTAGCACAAGCAGGGTCTCCGCCATGTCATGTAAGCGTAAAAAGTGATGGTTCAGTCGTTGTTACGGCAAACTATCATACAAAGCAAATTGTTTCTTACTTAACAAATGCTGATGGTTCTTTAAAAGAAGTCGCAGATATTGTAGAACACGATGGAAATGGACCACATGAACGCCAAGAAAAACCACATATGCATTATGCTGGTTTTAGCCCAGATGAAAAGTATGTTATTGCAATAGATTTAGGTAGTGATACCATTACAAGTTATGCAATTGATCAAGGTAAATTAACTAAACAACACGTTTTCAATGCGCCAGCAGGAAGCGGTCCACGACATATTGTCTTTGCACCAAACAGTCAGTATGCTTATGTCATGACTGAACTTTCCTCAGAAGTATTAACTTTAAGCTATAATGATCAAACAGGTGAGTTCAAGCAAGTCGATAAGATCAAAGCAATTCCTGATCACCATCAAACTGTTAATGATGGAAGTGCAATTCATATAAGTAATGATGGGAAATTTGTATATGTTGCGAATAGAGGGCACAATAGTATTGCTTTGTTCAAGGTAGAAACTGATCATACGCTTTCTTTGGTAGAATGGAAAGCTACAGAAGGTGACTGGCCTCGTGACTTTGTATTAACACCTGATAATCGCTATCTCGTCGCATCCAATCAGAAGTCTGGAACATTAACGTTGTTTAGTCGTGATCAACAAACAGGTAAATTGACGTTAGTCCAACCAGGAATGATTGCGCCAGAATCTGTTTGTGTTAAATTTTTAAATGATTAATACGAGCTTATAACCACGCTCGCTTAAATTAAAATAAACGTTTAAAATGGTTTTGACTTTTATTTGATAAAAGTCAAAACCATTTTTATTGTAAGTAGGCTCTCTTATTATGACAAAGTAGTGGGAATAAGAAATTAAAAATGCGTTGCTTATAAGCACAGCTAGACAGTCGTCAAAGGTTGGCTGAGCTTTTTATTCTATATAAATTACTTTTAAATAATCAAATTTGTTGCGCAACCGTTTTCTTTTTTTACTAGTAATTGGCTTAAATATTTAGTAAAATATAATTTAGGGAGGTATAGAACGAATACCTATTGCTTCAACTTCATCTGTGATCACGCATAACCCTATAAAATTACGCTAAGGAGGATTTTTAATGGATTCACGAGTGGCTTATTTTTGTATGGAGTATGGTTTGGATGTAAAAATGAAGACGTACGCAGGTGGATTAGGGATTTTAGCTGGTGATTACTTAAAGGGTGCTAAGGACCATAGTTATCCAATGGTAGGTATCGGTATCAAGTGGAAACAAGGATATACTGATCAACGCATAGACGAAGAAGGACATCCTTATGATGCTTATCATAACTATGGGTATGATTTTCTAGAGGATACAGGTATAAAAGTAAGCGTTACCATAAGAAAACAACCGATTGCATGTAAGGTGTGGAAGGTTGATAAATTTGGAAATGTCCCTTTATATCTTTTAGATACTGACTTACCAGAAAATCCTGAAACTTGGATCACGGGTCAACTTTATGGTTGGTTTGGTGAGGAGCGTATTGCCCAAGAGATGGTTTTAGGTATTGGTGGTATTCGTGCATTGCGTGCACTTGGTCACGACATTGATGTATATCACTTTAATGAAGGTCATGCCCTTTTTGCTGGTTTTGAACTAATGAGGGAAAAGATCGAGACTGGTACGTCTTTTAATGAAGCCTGGGCTCAAACCCGTAAAGAAATTGTTTTTACAACACATACCCCTGTTGTTGAAGGAAATGAGTCTCACCCAATAGAACGTCTTCTGTACATGGGTGCTGCTAATGGATTAACGGTTGAACAATTAGTTCAAATTGGTGGTGCGCCATTTAATATGACGGTTGGAGCACTGCGACTATCACGAAAGTCAAATGCAGTGGCTGAGCTCCATGGTGAGACGGCAAATAAAATGTGGTCACATGTTGAAGGGCGATCAGACATAATTGCCATTACAAATTGTATTCATAAACCAACATGGGTTGATGATAATATGATTCAAGTAGCTGAAGCAGATGGTGATCTTTGGCAGGCGCACTTGACTAATAAAATTGCATTAATTGACTTCGTTGAACAACGCAATGGTGTTCGACTAAAAGAAGATAAAATGATTATCGGCTTTTCTCGTCGGGCCGCACCTTATAAACGGAGTGACTTTATTTTTTCTGATCAAGCAATTATTGGTCCATTGTTAGCATCTGGACAAGTGCAAATTATTTTTTCAGGCAAAGCACATCCCTTAGATGATACGGGAAAAGAAATTGTCACTTCACTGGTGGAGATGTCAAAGAAATATCCTGAATCAGTTGTGTTTTTAGAGAATTATGATATGACGATAGGTGCAGCTTTGACCCGTGGATCTGATATTTGGTTGAATAATCCACGTCGCCCTAAAGAAGCAAGTGGGACATCTGGTATGAAGGCAGCAATGAATGGTGTACTCAACTTAAGTACGCTAGATGGCTGGTGGCCAGAAGCCTGTGAGCATGGGGTAAATGGCTGGCAATTTGGAGATGGTTTTGAAAGTGATAATGAAGCTGAATTAGATGCGCATGATTTAGAAGCCCTTTATCGGGTATTGCAGGAAGAAGTGCTCCCCACATTTTATCAAAATAAAGATAAGTGGGTGCAAATGATGAAAGCAAGTATTTCCAGTACTAAAGACCGCTACGCAGTCAAGCGAATGCTTGAAGATTATTATAATAAGTTATATAACAATTAAAAAATGTCTAGTACAAGGGATTAAATCATTATGCTTAAGCGTCAAGAGTAAATTAAGGTAGGTTGTAAAAAGAGAGAAGTCGCAAAGTTTAGGTGAGTGAAGTAGTAATGGTGCGTTGAAAGTCCACCGAATGGAATGTTAGACATCGTTATCCGTTAAGGTAGTCTAAGTCTAACATTCCGAAAGTGGATTTTCAGATCGATATAACTCTAAAAAGAAGAGTGAACGTTCATTAGTAAATCTACAAAATTTGTGACAAGAACAGTTTAGTCCGTTCATGTTTGGGATTATCAAATAATTTTTCAGGTGTCCCTGTTTCGATAATTTCTCCCCCGTCAAAAAGGACGATGCGATCAGCTACTTCTCTGGCAAATCCCATTTCATGTGTTACACAGAGCATCGTCATTCCTGATCTAGCTAGTTCTTTCATAACATCCAACACTTCTTTAATCATTTCTGGATCAAGAGCTGAGGTAGGTTCATCAAATAGCATGATCTCAGGTTGCATCGCTAGTGCTCTAGCAATGGCGACCCGTTGTTGTTGCCCACCTGATAATTGTCCTGGATATTTGTCAGCTTGCTCTGGAATCCCAACACGCTCTAATAGTTCACGCGCTAGCTTTTCGGCTTCAGCTTTTGGTTTCTTCTTGACCCAAATTGGACCAAGCGTGATGTTTTTTAAAATCGTCATATGTGGAAATAGGTTGAATTGCTGAAAGACCATGCCGGTCTCTTTCCTAATTGCTTCAATATCCTTTAAATCATGAGACAAGTTAACCCCGTCAATTTCAATATGTCCTTTCTGGATGGGTTCTAATCCATTTATTGTCCGAATGAATGTTGATTTACCAGAACCAGATGGACCTAAAATGACAAGCACTTCACCCTTGTTTATCGTAAGATTCACGTCTTTTAATACATGCATATCACCAAACCATTTATTTACACCTTCACACTTAATAATCGTTTCATTTGTCTTTGGCAAAGGTCCCACCTCAATGTTTCTTTGTGTTTGTACCATATCGTTAATAAGCCTCCTTAATAGTTTTAAAGCCAATTTGTGTAGTTAACGTTCTCCAACGCCTAATGATTTTTCAATACGACGACTCGAATAGGACATAGAATAAGCGATAACCCAGTAAACAAAAGCAATAAACACGTAAACTTCCATATGCCTTCCTAAAAATTCAGGATTTGATTTTACAGATTGAGCAATCCCTAATAAATCAACAAGTCCAACGATGGCTACAAGAGACGTATCTTTAAACATTGATATACTTTGCCCAACAATGGTTGGTATAATTGCTCGTAACGCCTGCGGTAAAATAACAAATGCGGTAGTCTGAACAGGGTTTAACCCGATCGTTTTAGCAGCTTCGTATTGTCCGTTTGGTATAGATTGCAATCCACCACGTACATTTTCAGCCATATAAGCTGCTGTGAAGAAAGTTGCTCCTAACATGACCCGCAACAAGTTGTCAATCGTTAACCCTGTTGGTAAAAAGAGTGGAAACAATATTTGCGCCATAAATAAGATTGTAATTAGCGGTATACCACGAATTAATTCAATATAACCTATACAAAAATATTTTATGACAGATAACTTACTTGTTCGTCCTAATGCTAAAAGAACCCCAATAGGGAAGGATAGAATGATGGCTACTGCCGCTAACATTAATGTGAGCATGAGACCATTCCATACGTTTGTGCGAATCACTGGTAATATACCAAATCCATGAATGAAAAATAATATGATAGGTATACTGATGACCCAGCCTACTATGTTAAAGCGCTTGGCATAAGGGATTTTTGAGCCAATAAAATAGCTAATAACCAGCATTACTAATTGTGCTGTTAACCATATTTTAGATGTGTTTTCTGTAAATGGGGCGATAATATGAACCAAATAGATGGTTGATAAAATATAGCACAAGCGTAGCATTGTACCTTTAAATGTACCAGCTGAGATGCCAAACATAAAGGTCATCATGGTTAAAGCCGACCAAATTCGCCATAATGCCAATATAGGGTATTGGCCAACCATAAATAATTTATAGTTATCACCGATTACCGCCCACTGTGCTTCTGTAAAAACCCAAGTTAATGTCGCGTAACTAATATAAACTAATAAGCTACCAGCTAATAGAGTTAACAACATATTATACCAATTATTAAACAAATTTTTGCGTATCCATACCCACATTGAAAATGATTGGGAAGGGGGGGCGATCATTTGCTTTGCCTCAACTAATTTTAAATCGACACTCATGACCATCACCTCTCAACCAATTGTGTTTTTTTGTTAAAAATATTCATGAACAACGATGTGATTAAACTAAGTGTTAAATACACCACAATCATGATCAAAATAATTTCTATCGCATGACCGGATTGATTCAATGATGTGTTACCGACACCAACTAATTCTTGATAACCTACAGCTATGGCTAAGCTAGAGTTTTTTGTTAAGTTCAGATATTGACTAGTTATAGGTGGAATAATGATGCGCACAGCCTGTGGTAATATAACTAACCGCATCATAGTTGAACTTTTTAAACCAATAGCCTGTGCTGCCTCTGTTTGACCTTTATTTACGGATTGGATACCAGCACGAACGATTTCAGCAATATAAGTAGCGGTATAAATGACAAGACCTGCTAATATAGCTAGAAATTCTGCAGATAGGCGCAGACCACCACTGAAGTTAAAATTTCCTAATTCAGGCCGTGAAATATGAACGGGTCCTGATTGTGTCACTAGCCATGCGAGAATAAAACTAATAATTAATGTTGTTATTGCCCATAATGTCGGAAATCGCTTAGTTCCGAGCTTGAGTTGCTTGTTTAGTTGGTATTTCCAGACGATAACTGCACTGACCAGGCCGATAATTGAGATGATAACCCAGATGAAGGTGTGACTATTTGCTGTAAACCAAGGAATAGCAATACCACGATTATTAAAATAAAAATCACCCATTGAATAGCTATCTTGGACTTGCGGAAGAGGAAGAATAACCGCAAAATACCAAATGAAAATTTGCACTAGTAAAGGCGTGTTCCGGAAAACTTCGATATACAGACCAGATAGCTTTCGAACGAGCCAATTATTTGACAATCGAGCGATACCAACGGAGACACCGAGAACCGTTGTTAAAATAATACCAATGACAGCAATTCTTAATGTATTTAGTACACCAACAATCATTGCTCTAGCATAGGTATCTGTTGGCTGATAGTCAATTAGTGATTCGGCAATATTAAATGAAGCCGTCCTGCGTAAAAATTGAAAGCCGAAGTTAATACCGAGACGGTTTAAACCATTTATTGCATTGCTGATCAAGTAGCCGAAAAACAATACCACCAAAATAGCAAAACCAATTTGAAATAAAACAGGTAAAATGCGATTATCACGCCAAAACGGTGTTGAAACCTTAGATTCTCTCATAGCTAGACACCTCAATTTAGTTTATTAATGTAAAGAACCTGCTTAAAAGACACGCAGGTTCTTCTAATTCACAATTTTTTTAACGGAATGGAGGTGAATAAAGAATACCACCATCTGTGTACAAATCATTTAAACCTCGATCCAAATTAAAGATAGTATCAGGGCCTAAGTTGCGGTCATAAATTTCTTGATAATTACCTACATGTTCGATGACACGAACAGCAAATGCATCATCGATGCCTAGCATTTGTCCCAATTCGCCTTCTTGACCCATGAAACGGCGTACAACAGGATCTTCACTATCAAAGAAATCTTCGTAATTTTCAGAGGTAATGCCTAGTTCTTCAGCCTCAATGGTAGCAAGTGTTACCCATTTGACAATATCAAACCATTGATCATCACCATGTCTAACAGCAGGGCCGAGTGGTTCTTTAGATAAATTTTCTTCAAGGATAACATGCTGATCAGGATTGGCTAAAGTTGCTTGTCGCGATACAAGCCCAGATTTATCTGTTGTCCACGCATCAATATTTCCAGACTCATAAGCTTCTACGACAGCATCACTATCATCGAATAGTACTTGTTCATAAGTAATGCCATACTTTCTAAACTGATCGGCTAGGTTCGATTCCGTTGTTGTTCCAGTTTCAACACCGATTCGAGCACCTTCAAGTTCTTCCAATGATGTTATACCACTATCACTTCTAACCATGAGACCTTGACCATCATAAAACGTTGTTGGTGTAAAGTTAGTACCTAAAGCAACATCACGATCTAAAGTCCAAGTTGTATTTCGAATGAGTACATCAACTTCACCTGTTTGTAATGCAGTAAATCGTTCTTGTGCCGATAATGGTCTCACTTCAATGGCTTCGGGGTCATCGAAGATAGCTGCCGCCAATGTTTTACCAAAATCAACATCAAAACCTTCATATTCACCATCAGAATTTAAGTAACCAAATCCAGGTAGTTGATTATTTCCGCCAACAATGACGTAGCCACGATCAAGTATGGTTGCTAATGTATCCCCTTCCTCGGTGTCTGGTGCTGAGTCAGCATCATCAACACCTGTTTCTGGATCAGCACTTACAGTGTCCTCGTCTGCACAGCCAACTAAAAAGATACCTCCTAGTAAGGTTAACCATAGTAAAAATGTTAAAATGTGTTTAAAATTTCTCATCCCTTAATGCCTCCTTAAATAATTCATTATAATACCTAACATTGATTGTAAAGTAGTTAGGATTGTTGATGTATAAAATTGTAAGATTACTTAACGAACTTTTTCTGAAAATTCTGTTTATTGAAGTGGCGTGTAAAGAACTACTTGAATGAATCATTCAGAGGAGAGCGATATTGGCTATCTCAGGGGCTATATAGTTGTTCAGAGAAATAACAAAACCACCAGTCTCCGTGAGGGACACTGTAAAGTTAGCTTAGTTACGTTAACTTTTGCGTCCAATACAGCAACTGGTGGTTTGGATTATTGTTATTTGTTTAGATTAAATAATTGCTAGTCGAAGTTTTCTTTAAAATTGTTTAATAGACAAGGTGTTCTTTTTCGAATGCAGCAATCTTATCGTCATATGTCAGTGTTACGGATATTTCGTCCCAGCCATTCAATAACATTTGTCTTGGATAATCTGCAATCTCAAACGAAGCCTCAAAACCAACATTGTCATAAACTTTTTTCGTTTCAAGGTCAACAGTTAAGTGATACTGATCAGCTTCAGCGTTTTTGATCAGTTGTTGTGTTTCTGCTTCTTTTAATACCACGGGTAAGATACCATTTTTCGTGCAATTGTTAAAGAAGATGTCAGCGAAACTAGGTGCAATAATAATTTTAAAACCGAAATCTTCTAATGCCCAAGGTGCATGTTCCCGAGATGATCCACAACCAAAGTTTTCACCACCAACTAGAATTGAAGCATTTTGATACTTGGGGTGATTGAGTGAGAAATCAGGTCTTGGGCGATCTTTATCATCATAACGCCAATTATAGAAGAGATATTGACCAAATCCTTGTCGAGAAATACGTTTTAGAAATTGCTTTGGGATAATTTGATCAGTATCCACATTTGCTCGATTTAAGGGGTATACAAGTCCTTTGTGTTGTTTAAGTGCATCCATATAGCAACTCCTCCTTCATTTATAGTTCAAATGTTCTCACATCAACAAAATGTCCTGCAATAGCAGCAGCCGTTGCCATTTCTGGACTCACCAAGTGTGTTCTAGCATCTGTTCCTTGTCTACCTTCGAAATTTCGATTAGATGTTGAAGCACAACGTTCACCAGCAGGAACAATATCACCATTCATTGCCAAACACATACTGCAACCTGGTTCTCTCCACTCAAAACCCGCTTCAATAAATAGTTTATCAAGTCCTTTTTCTTCGGCTTTTTGTTTGACTGTTTGAGAGCCAGGCACAACAATCGCATGAACACCTTTATTGACTTTTCGCCCTTTAATCACACTTGCTGCCTGTTCTAAATCTTGAAGCCTTGAATTTGTACATGACCCAATAAAGACATGTTCGATAGGCACAGAAGTGATTGGGGTATTTGGCTCTAATCCCATGTATTCGAGAGCATGTTTGATTTCATTGCGCTGATTGTCATCTTGTGCTTGATCCGGATGTGGGATAACGCCATTAACAGATAGGCATTGGCTAGGATTCGTTCCCCAAGTTACTTGCGGTTCCACTTCTGATGCATCGAGTGTTACCGTTCGATCATAGCTAGCACCGTCATCTGTAGCTAATGCTAACCAATCTGTCTTTGCTTGTTCAAACAGCTCACCATCAGGCGTATGTTCGCGTCCAACTAAGAAATCAATCGTCGTTTGGTCTGGGCTTACTAAACCTGCCCGAGCACCTGCTTCAATTGACATATTACAAATCGTCATCCGACCCTCCATCGAAAGGTTTCTGACAGCTTCACCAGTATATTCAATAACATAGCCTGTTCCGAAATTAACCCCGTACTTAGCAATTAGAGCTAGGACCAAGTCTTTTGCGGTCACACCTAATCCTAAATTTCCGTCTATTTTAACGTTAAGGGTCTTCGGTTTGGCTTGCCAAATCGTTTGGGTTGCTAGCACGTGTTCCACTTCACTTGTTCCGATACCAAAGGCAAGCGCACCAAATGCCCCATGTGTGGAGGTGTGACTGTCGCCACAAACGATTGTTTTACCGGGTTGAGTTAACCCTAGTTCAGGACCAATAACGTGGACAATTCCTTGGTGTTTATGTCCCATGCCAGCAAGTGGAACCCCAAATTCATCACAGTTATGTTTAAGTGTGTCCATTTGTAGTTTAGATATCTCATCTTTAATGACATTTGTATGCGTTGTTGGGACATTGTGATCCATTGTAGCGAATGTTCGCTTGGGTTGCCTTACTTTGCGACCTTTAAGACGTAAACCTTCAAACGCCTGAGGTGATGTGACTTCATGGACTAAATGTAAGTCGATATAAAGAAGAGCAGGTTTACCTGCTTCTTCAAAGACAACATTTTTATCCCAAATTTTTTCGATAATCGTTTTTGGTTTCGTCATTTTATTCACTCCTTAAATGGTTAATTCTTTGATGATCGCTTCTGTCATCTCTGAAGTCGATACTTTAATGCCATGATCAACATGTAAATCAGCCGTATGAAGCCCTTTATTAATGCAAGTTTCTACCGCTTTCTCGATGGCTTTAGCTTCAACATTCATTGCAAATGAATAACGGAGCATCATTGCAGTTGATAAAATCATAGCAATAGGGTTAGCAATCCCGAGACCTGCAATATCAGGTGCAGAGCCGTGTGCGGGTTCATAAAGACCAACGCCGTTCTCAGCTAAGCTAGCAGAAGGTAACATGCCAAGTGACCCTGTTAAAACAGACGCTTCATCGCTTAAAATATCACCAAACATATTTTCAGTGACGATAACATCAAATCGACTCGGTTCTGTGATCAGTTTCATTGCAGCAGCATCAACTAAAAGATGTTCAACCTCGACATCTGGAAAGTGCACTTTCTCAGCTTCAACTATTTCACGCCATAGTTTACTAGATTCTAATACATTAGCTTTATCAACAGATGTCAACTTTTTTCGGCGTAATTGTGCGCTCTCAAAGCCCTTTTTAATAATACGTTTCATCTCATGGAGCGTATAGTGAAGAGTGTCAACGACAGATTGGTCATTGTCTCGCCGTTCACTTGGTTGACCGAAGTATAACCCGCTGGTTAGTTCTCTAACGATCAATACGTCACTACCTTTAATGATATCTTCTTTTAAAGGTGAAGCAGATAATAAGGTTTCAAATCCTTTCACAGGTCTTAGATTAGCGTAAAGATCGAGGGATTTGCGAATTTTAAGTAACCCACGTTCTGGTCTAAGTTCAGAGGGGTTATTATCCCATTTTGGACCGCCTACTGCCCCTAAAAGGACGGCATCAGCCTGTTCAGCTGCTTGAATAGTTTGATCGGGTAATGGCATATTAACTTCGTCAATGGCAGCACCTCCGATTAGCTGTGTGTTGAAATGGAATTGGTGTTTATAACGTTGGGCAATTGCTTCAAGTACAGCTACTGCACTATCCATAATTTCAGGGCCGATGCCATCTCCTGGTAGTAAGACTATTTTCTTTTCCATTAACAACCCTCCTTTTATCTCACTCTTTATTTATAAAAACGCGATTAACAGCATTTAAAAAGGCGGTGGCAGCTGCCTCGAGCACATCTTGTGCTGTTCCACGCCCACTAACAGCGTGTTGATTAACATTCATGCTTACATGAACTTCAGCTAACGCATCCTTGCCCTTCCCAATTGAGCTTAGTGTGAAATCCGTTAATTGAATTGATTCTTCAATTAGTGATTCAATCGTATTGTATAAAGCTTCAACGCTACCTGACCCTGTTTTAGCATCATCTACTTCCTCACCAGTAGGGGTTATTAAGGCAACCGTAGCTGTAGGGGAGAGGTTAGAGTCATAGTGAACTTGAAAAGATTTTAATTGGTATTGTTTACGATTTGTAACATCCGTTTGAATATCCATTAAAATGACAAACAAATCATCGTCGGTTACTTCTTTTTTTCGATCTGTCAATTGTTTGAAAGATTGAAATGCTTCTGATAATTTGTCATCTGATAAGTGAAAGCCGAGTTGAGTAATTTTATCTTTAAAGGCGTGACGACCTGAGTGTTTACCTAAAACAAGATTGTTCGACTGAACACCGACTAGCTCTGGTGTAATAATTTCATAAGTTTGAGCGTTTTTAAGCACGCCATCTTGATGAATACCAGATTCATGGGCAAATGCATTGCGTCCAACAATAGCTTTATTCCCAGGAACGACCATACCTGTAAACTTACTTATCAAATCACTTGTCCGTTTAATCTCATTTAGAACAAGTTGTGTAGTAAAAGGGTAGAAGTCTTTTCGGATTTCTAATGCAACAGCTAATTCTTCTAAAGCTGCGTTACCTGCACGTTCACCTATTCCATTAATCGTCCCTTCAACTTGGGTCGCGCCATTTTGGATACCTGCAATAGAGTTAGCAAGTGCCATTCCTAAATCATCATGACAATGGGTTGATAAATCAACGCGATCAATATTTGATACGTGCGCTTTAATATATTTAAACATTTCACCATATTCTTTAGGTGTTGTGTAGCCTACAGTATCAGGTAAGTTGATGACAGTAGCACCAGCATCAATGACTTTTTCAATAATGGTAACGAGATAATCGAGATCAGAACGTGATGCATCTTCTGCTGACCATTCTACATCTGCACATTTTGTCTTAGCATATTGAACCATACTTACAGCAATATCAATCACTTCTTCAGGTGTTTTCTTTAGTTTATCTTTCATATGAATAGGGGAGGTAGCAATAAAAACGTGAATTCTAGGTTTCGCTGCATCTTTAATGGCCTCCCAAGCACGATCTATGTCCTTTTTATTTGCTCTTGCTAGTGCAGTTACAGTTGATTTTGTAATGGTTTGTGCAATTTTTTCTACAGCGTCAAAATCACCTTGTGAAGAAGCAGGAAAACCTGCTTCCATCACATCAACCCCTAAGCGTTCGAGTTGTTTGGCGATCTCTAGTTTCTCAAGTTGATTTAAGTTGACACCAGGTGATTGCTCCCCATCACGAAGGGTAGTATCAAAGATTTTAATTTTCGTCATCAGAGATCACTTCCTTCTTAGCATTTGCTCTTTGTTTAACGAAAGGCATTAAATCACGAAGTTCTCTCCCCACTTTCTCAATTAAATGGTTATTCTCAGCATGATTAATCGCATTAAATTGTGGTCGATTTGCTTGATTTTCAAGAATCCACTCTTTTGCAAATTTACCTGTTTGGATATCTGTTAACACGTCTTTCATACGAGCTTTTGTTTCTTGATTGACAACCCGAGGACCAGAAACAAAATCTCCCCATTGAGCAGTGTCAGAGATTGAGTAACGCATGCCTTCTAGACCACCTTCATACATAAGATCAACAATGAGTTTAAGCTCATGTAAGCACTCAAAATAGGCAACTTCAGGTTGATATCCTGCTTCCGTTAATGTTTCAAAACCGGCTTTGACAAGGCTTGTGGCCCCACCACATAGTACGGCTTGCTCCCCAAAAAGATCTGTTTCTGTTTCTTCTTGGAAAGTGGTTTCTAAAATACCAGCACGACCTGCACCGATTCCTTTTGCGTAAGCTAACGCAATATCTTTAGCTTTACCGGTATAATCCTGATAGATACCATATAATGCTGGTACACCTGCGCCATCTTCAAAAGTACGTCGTACAAGGTGGCCGGGTCCTTTTGGTGCAACCAAAAATACATCAACATCTTCTGGCGGAGTAATTTGACTAAAGTGAACGTTGAACCCGTGTGCAAATACTAAAGCATTTCCAGGTGATAAATGTTCTTTAATATGTTCTTGATAGATTTGTGGTTGATACTCATCCGGTAAAAGGATCATAATGACATCAGCTGCTTTAGAAGCTTCTGCTACTGTTTTGACTTCGATACCATCTTCAACCGCTTTATCCCATGATTT
Organism: Amphibacillus jilinensis Y1; assembly: GCF_000306965.1. Taxonomy (GTDB): domain Bacteria; phylum Bacillota; class Bacilli; order Bacillales; family Amphibacillaceae; genus Amphibacillus_C; species Amphibacillus_C jilinensis. The sequence goes on from NZ_JH976435.1 coordinate 67,818, forward strand.
ACCTTTTCTTAAACCAACGACAACATCAAATCCGCTTTCTTTTAAGTTAAGCGCATGTGCATGACCTTGTGAGCCATAACCAATAATTGCGATTTTCTTTCCTTTTAGTCCATCCTCTTGAATATCTTTGTTATACACGACTTTTGCCATAAATAATCATTCCTCTCAATATTGTAATATTTATCGTAAAATGTTTAATACATATTACTTCGGTTTAGTTGTTTTTAATGAAGTAGTGAAAAAGGTGCTTGGTCTTGACTTGCCTGTGGTTGTTGACCACGTAAGAATGCTGTTACACCAGTTCTTGCAATATCTTTAATACCATAAGGTCTAAGTAAATCGATTAATGCTTCTACTTTCTCAGATTTACCTGTGACTTGAATCGATAGGGTATCTTTACTTACATCAATAACGGTTGCTCGAAAAGGGTCGATAATACCTTGGATTTCTGAACGCAATTGTGCGTTGCTGGTAATCTTAATGAGTGCAAGTTCACGCGCGACAATCGCTTTATCTGTAATGTCCGAAACTTTCAAAACATCGATTTGTTTATTGAGTTGTTTCGTCACTTGTTCGAGTTTTTGGTAATCTTCTACATCGACTACAAAGGTAATACGAGATATTCCTTCTTGTTCTGTTCGACCAACAGAGATACTCTCAATATTAAACTGTCTTTTTTGTAATAACCCGGTAATCCGATTCAATACACCACTTCGGTTACTTACTTTTGCTGTTATAATTCGTTTCATGGTTTCACTCCTATCATTTCATGAAGTCCTTTACCTGGTGCAATCATTGGGTAAACATTCTCTTGTTGAAGAACCCGTGCATCAATTAAGACTGGACCATCATGCTTGATTAGGTCTGGTAATTGCTTTTGAAAGTCTTCAGGGCTCTCAATTTTTACACCTTTAATTTCATATGCCTCAGCAAGTTTAACGAAATCGGGTTGAATGCTAAAGATGGATTCAGAATAACGCTCAGAATAGAATTTTTCTTGCCACTGACGAACCATTCCTAAAGCTGCGTTATTAACGATAATTACTTTTACCGGTAAATCGCGTTCTTGTAAAATAGAAAGTTCCTGCAAAGTCATCTGAAAACCGCCGTCACCAACAATTGAAATGACTAAATCATCTGGTGCTGCAAGTTGTGCCCCAATGGCGGCAGGAAAGCCAAATCCCATTGTTCCAAGCCCACCTGAGGTCACCCAACGGTTTGGTTTATTAAATTTGTAATACTGTGCTGACCACATTTGATGTTGCCCAACATCAGTCGTGACAATAGCTTCACCATTCGTTTCTTTATATACTTCCTCAATAACCCATTGACCAATCATATGATCTTCAGGTTTTTTATACCATAAAGGATACGTTTGTTTATTTGCTAATGCATGGTCACGCCATTGGCTAAAGTCTGATGTCTCAGTGATTTGCTTTTTCATTTCATTTAAAGCTAACTTAGCATCACCGACTACTGGAATATGTGTGTTAACATTCTTACCAATCTCGGCTGGGTCAATATCAATGTGTGCTACAATAGCCGAAGGGGCAAAGTGCTCTAAATTACCTGTTAAGCGATCGTCAAAGCGAGCGCCGATATTAATTAGCATATCTGTTTCATAAAGCGCCATGTTGGCAGCGTAAGTACCATGCATGCCCGCCATGCCTAACCATAATTCATGTTCACCTGGGAATGTCCCAAGACCTAGCAATGTGTTGATGACTGGAATTTGATGTGTTTCCGCAAATTCGATAAGCTCTGATGAGGCTTGAGCAAATTGAACACCAGCACCAGCTAATATAACAGGTTTAGTTGAAGTTAATAATGCTTCTTTCAATTTTTTAACCTGGATTGGGTTAGGTTTTATCGTTGGTTGATATCCCGGCAAGTTAAATGATTGATCATAATGATCGGCACAAGGATTTGCAGCAATATCTTTAGGTATATCAATGAGTACAGGACCTGGTCGGCCTGTTGTAGCAATATGAAAGGCTTCCTTAACAATTCTCGGTAAATCACTTATTCGCCTTACTTGATAATTATGCTTCGTTATTGGGGTTGTAATGCCAATAATATCTGCTTCTTGAAACGCATCTGTTCCAATTACTGTTTGGTTTACTTGCCCCGTGAAGACAACAAGGGGTAGGGAGTCAATCATTGCATCAGCTATACCTGTAACAAGGTTTGTTGCGCCTGGTCCGGAGGTAGCAATGACAACACCTGGTTTGCCTGATACACGCGCGTACCCCTCGGCTGCATGAATTGACCCTTGCTCATGGCGAGCTAAGACTTGATTAAAATGGTGCTTTTTCTTATATAATGCATCGAAAATAGGTAACACTGCACCACCGGGATACCCAAATAATGTTTTTACATCTGCTTCTAAAAGTGATTCGATTAATAGATCTGCTCCTGTCTTTGGTGCATGTGTAATCGTTTTTTGGTGTTCCTCTTTTGATTTAACCATGATAATCCCTCCTGATTGATAATTAACTTGCTTTGTGTAGACGGTGTTAAAAGCTTTATAATAGGCAGCTGTTTTTTAATGTACACTTTTTTTATAGTAAAAAAAGATCAATTCTCTCCAAATAACCTGCAGTAATTGCAGTATTACAAGGGAGAAAAGATCTTTACTTTTCACGGTACCACCCTGATTCATTACATTCTTACAAATGCAATCTCAATAGCCACATCAATTGGCTTATTTTGATAACGGGTCATTGATAGTTGATATGAAGACCCGGTTAAATCTAAAAGGGGAGACCCCGTTCAATTTAACAACTCCAAGACGATGTCGGAATAAAATGTATTTCCGGGCTTCCAGCAACCCCGGCTCTCTGAGAATACATCTTCATTATTCCTTTGCTCTTTTCATCGTATTCACTTTATTAAATTGTTAAATATCCATCACGCCACCTGTATTGGCAGATGTAACTAATTTGGCATATTTCGCTAAATAACCATTCGTTATTTTAGGACTTGGTTTCTGCCAATTGGCTTTTCGATTGGCAAGTACTTCGTCGGCTACATCTAATTCAATGGTGCGCTTTGGTAGATCAATGATTATTTTATCACCAGTCTTAACCAATGCTATCGGTCCGCCGCTAGCTGCTTCAGGTGAGATATGTCCAATTGAAATCCCTCTTGATGCACCTGAAAAGCGTCCATCTGTAATGAGTGCGACATCTTTATCTAAGCCTCTACCAGCGATTGCTGCTGTTGGTGCAAGCATCTCAGGCATTCCCGGACCCCCTTTAGGTCCTTCATAGCGGATTACGACGACATCGCCAGCCTTGACCGTGCCATCATTGATGCCTTTTTGCGCTTCGTCTTGAGACTCGAAAACAATAGCTGTTCCAACAAATTTTTTAATAGAAGGATCAACAGCTCCAACTTTTATTACCGCTCCATTCGGTGCAATATTACCATGTAAAATGGATAAGCCACCAACAGGACTATACGGTGTTTCAATTGGGTGAATAACATCTTCATTTAATATTTTATAATCTTTTACATTTTCATATAGCGTCTTACCTGTGATAGTGATTCTATCTTTATGAATGGCTCCATCTAATCTGGCTAATTCACGAATAATTGCACTGACGCCACCTGCGAGGTGGAGATCATGCATCGTGTATTGGGAAGCCGGACTAATTTTTGATAGATAAGGGATGCGCTCTGCTACTTCGTTAATACGATTCAGATCGTATTCAATACCAGCTTCGTTAGCTATCGCTAATGTATGCAACACCGTATTAGTTGAACCACCCATCGCCATGTCTAATGCAAAGGCATCATCAATCGTATCTTTTGTAATGATATCCCTTGGTTTAATATCTTTTTTAATTAAGTCAATTAAATGCTGTGCCGCTTGATAAATAAGTTCATGTCGCTGATCTGAGGTTGCGACAATCGTGCCATTCCCCGGTACTGTCATACCTAACATTTCCATAAGTGAGTTCATTGAGTTTGCGGTAAACATGCCTGAACACGATCCGCAAGTCGGGCAAGCTAATGTTTCTAACTCTTTTAATTCAGCTTCGGTCATAGTACCTGAATGAACAGCGCCAACCCCTTCAAACATGGAAACAAGTGAGAGATGCTCACCATCTGGTGAGACACCACCTTCCATTGGTCCACCTGAAACAAAAACGGAAGGTACATTGGTTCGAACTGAAGCCATCAACATACCGGGAGTGATTTTGTCACAATTCGGTATATAAAAAACGCCATCAAACCAATGGGCATTAATGACGGTTTCCGCACTATCGGCGATAATCTCACGACTAGGAAGTGAGTAGCGCATTCCTATATGACCCATTGCAATGCCATCATCAACACCAATTGTGTTGAATTCAAAAGGGATACCACCGGCAGCCCGGATAGCCTCCTTGACGACTTCTGCAAATTTATTTAAATGTTTATGACCAGGTATAATATCAATATATGAATTACATACACCAATGAATGGTTTTTGTAAATCCTTTGTTTTTACCCCGGTTGCGTGTAATAAACTACGATGGGGAGCACGATCAATCCCTTTTTTTATCATGTCACTTCTCATTTTAATCGCCCCTAACTCTTACTATATACTATTACACGACTAACGAAATACGATAATTCTGAAAATTAATTCAGTGCTTTCTTGTCTAAATAGTAAAATAATTAATTGGTTGTCGACAATCATACAATCAATTGGCACAATGGTCAACAGGTTTGAGGAAATTTTCTGATTTTTATTATATTTTCAATAATTCTAAAAGAAACCGTTATCTTTTATCTAAATTGACTTTTTTATCTAATTGCGAGAAGCTATTTATATCTACTTGTATAATTAATAAAGGGGGAGCACTTTGAGGAAACTTGCAGTTATACCTTGTGGTAAGAAGAAGATTTGGGATGTTAATCCGTCTTTAGGTCCGACAAAAGTAGAAGAGGCCTATATTGGTAATTTACATAAATTAACTAGGGAGTATGCTGAATTATTTTGCGATGAATGGGTAATATTGTCAGCTAAGCACGGATACTGTTCCCCTTTTGAGATCATAAAACACAATTACGATATCACTTTTGGAATGAAAACAATAGAAGCTCAAATAAGTTATGAAGAATTAAAACAACAAATAAAGGAAAAACAATTAACCGATTATGATCAGATAGTGGTATTAACAGGAAAAAAGCATAAGAAGGTCGTTGAATCGACATTTGATGGTAAAATCCCTTTAGTTTTCCCTTTGTTAGGGACAATGGGGATTGGTGAAATGCAACAAAGGTTAAAAAAAGCAATACTAGCCAAGCAACCTATTGATCACGAATTGTGATAGGGTGTTGATTTAAGCAGAACAATGAATTAAAGAGATATGTTAAGTCTATCAATAAGTAACCGTCCCATTAAAGTCATTTAACACGTGTCTAAGTTTTGTTTATTGAGTAGAATTGCTTGTTTGAAGGCTTCAGGGTGATGGTTTGTTTGAAAAGTATGGATGCCACTTGTCGTATATAAATGGAACAGATAAGCAGACGACGATAAGGAGCGGTAATTGACATCGTATAGATCTGATAAAAGATAAACGACTGTGTTCGCTGTTATAAAAGTTTCTTCCAATACTAATTCGTGGTGGACTTCAGTAATGATAACTTTATTATTAATAATGTTTCGATCTGTTTTAAGATAGGGTAAAGTAGAAGTAAACATTTTTTTCATCCTTTCTATAATCATTATCCTATATTATAGTAAGCTGTTCAAATAATAATAAAGAAATAAAGGAGGCATTTTTAATGAAGGCTTATGTTCACCAAGGTTCAAATTTGCAATTTGCACATTTAACGAAACCTGTATTAGCAAATGGTGAAGTATTAATTAAAATGAAAAGTTTAGGATTAAATCGACGTGACTTGATGATTCCTACAAGAAGGGGGGAGAACACCGAACCGTTGGTAATTGGATCAGATGGCGCCGGTGTTGTTGAGGACGTAGCTGATCATGTCACAAGATTTAAGAAAGGTGATCAAGTGATTGTTAATCCCGGAATGGGTTGGATTACTAATGATGAAACGGCTCCAAACACGTTACAGATCGTCGGTTTCCCTGACCATGGTACGTTTGCAGAGTATTATGTTGTCGATGCAGAGTATATCGAACCCAAACCTGACCATCTTAATTGGGAGGAAGCAGGGGTTTTGGCTTTGGCAGCTTTAACAGCTTTTCGAGCATTATTTACCAAGGGGCAAGTGAAGCCGAATGAAACCGTATTTATCCCAGGTGCGGGTAGTGGGGTAGCGACTTATCTGATCCAATTTGCTAAGGTTATCGGTGCAAGGGTTATCGTTACTTCACGATCACAAGAGAAGCTGGATCAAGCGATTAAGTTAGGTGCAGATAAGGCGATTGGAAGTAACGAAGATTGGGACAGCTTGCTTGAAAATGAAACAATTGATCTTGTTATTGATAGCGTTGGGCGTGCAACTTTTGCAAGGTCATTAAAGGTATTAAGAAATGGTGGGAGACTCGTAACATTTGGAGCAACTACAGAAGATGAAGTTGCCTTTGATGTTAGAAGTTTTTTTTACGCACAACAACAAATATTAGGTTCAACTTTAGGCAGTAGAGAAGAATTGCGAGAAATGTTGTCTTTTGTGAGCGAACATCAGCTCCACCCAGTCATTGATAAAACGTTTGCTTTCTCGAATATTGAAGAAGCCTTTAGCTATCTAACTAAAGGAGATCAATTTGGAAAAATAGCTGTTAAAATAAGCGATTAATAGAAGAGAGAAGGTACCAGCAAAATATATTCGCTGGTATCTTTTTTCGTTTCATATCAATCATCATTGCTTTCTCGCTTAAGAAAAGAATAGAGCAAGTAATGGTAATGTTCTTCTTCACCTACAACCTGCAGTTCTTGTCATTACCTCAATCACTCTACTTCTTTTGCACCTTCACTCTTAACACATCATAACTATGTTGAACATAGTTATAAAAGGAATTAACCTTTTGGCTTAAATAGTAAAGCACCAATCATTGCAAAAATAATAGCTGAAGAAATACCTGAACTTGTAACTTCAAACATACCTGTTGCTACGCCAATAAAACCACTTTTTTCTGCTTCTTGCAATGCACCGTGCACAAGTGAATTACCAAAACTTGTGATAGGCACAGTTGCTCCTGCGCCAGCAAAGTCAATCAGTGGTTCATATAGACCAAATCCATCCAAAACCGCTCCAGCAACAACAAGTAAACTTAACGTAAATCCTGGTGTTTTATTAAATAAATCCATAATTAATTGCCCTATTAGACAAATGGTTCCTCCAACTAAAAAGGCCCACAAAAATACCATTTAAATTGCCTCACTTTCAATTGTTACAGCGTGTGCTATAACTGGAATAGACTGCTTCTGTAAGGTTGATAAAGGTGATAATAGTGCACCTGTAGCGATGACGAGAATGCGATTAAGTTCTTGCTTATTTAATGCATCAAGTAATTGGCTGTATAAATAGAGGGAAGAACATCCTGCCCCACTACCACCTGCAAAAACATTTTGATCTGCCTTATATATTGATAATCCGCAATCAATCCATTTTTTCTTAGGAATATCCACTTGATGTGATTTTAACAAATCAATGGTAGTGGATTGGCCAATTTCCCCTAAATCGCCGGTTACAATTAGATCATAGTCATCTACTGAAGCTTGGTGCTCTTCTAAGTGGGTTAGTATCGTATCCGCCGCTGCAGGTGCCATAGCCCCACCCATGTTGAAGGGGTCCGTCTGATTTAAGTCGATAACACGTCCAATCGTTGCTTTTGTTACCCGAGGGCCCTTTCCCGTTTGACTAACAAGGCCGAATCCCGCACCTGTCACCGTCCATTGCGCTGTAGGGGGCTTTTGTGAGCCATATTCAGTTGGGTAACGAAACTGTTTTTCAACGGCCGCATAATGGCTGGCTGCACCAGTGAGGATATGTTGCGCATTTCCGCTATCAACAATAAGTGCGGAAAGCGCTAAAGCGCCAATTGAAGTCGCACAAGCATTGGTTACTCCAATAAAAGGGATATGATGGTGACGAGCGGCAAAGTTTGTTGGCGTCATTTGATTAATTAAATCACCGCTAATAAAAAGGTCAATCTCCTGATAGCGAATTGAAGCTTTTTGAACAGTTAATTGACAGGCATCTTCGATGAGTTGTTGATGTGCTTGTTCGAAGCTTGGCTGTCCCATGTAAAGATCTTTGTGAATAAGGTCAATTTTATTGGCAATTGCGCCCTTGCCTTCAAATGGACCAGTCACTGTTGCAGATGAGCTAATAACGGGTTTTTGCTGAAAGCTCCAGCTTTGCTTGCCTATCTTCATCAGATCACTCCTAATTGAATAAGTGACGTTTTAATCAATGCAATGATAAATGCAGAAAAAACTCCAAACAAAATAACGGATCCAGCTAATTTAAACATATTAGCACCTACACCTTGTACAAAACCCTCGCTACGGTGTTCCATTGCAGCTGATATGACTGCATTTCCAAATCCTGTTACCGGAACAGCAGTACCTGCACCGGCAAATTGTGCCCATTTGTCATATATACCGAATCCCGTTAGCAACATGGTAATAAAGATTAGTGTTGCAACGGTAGGGTCTCCTACTGTTTGTTCAGTAAAGTCAAAATAGAACATATAAAAGAAGCTAATGCCTTGTCCAACTACACAAATCAACCCTCCAATAATGAAGGCACGAACACAATTAAGTAAAATTGGACGTTTTTTTTCGTGTTTAGTTGCGAGCTGTGAATATTGTTGTTTATCAGTATTTAACATTTAAATTCTCCTTGTGTTAAATAAGTGGAATAAAACGGTTAATTACATTCTATTCAACGTTTATTTACGGTGTTTTTAATAACTTTTTTAAATTTTTAAAGGCTTTATCATACTCTTGTTTTGATAAATTTTGATCTGCTAAATCATATTTTAAACGATCAATTTCCACAAATACCTTTAGATCTGAGGATACTTTTGGCTTCATGTTTTGGTCAGACTCTTTAATAAAGCTTTCAACTTCTTCGGCAATGGTTTGCTCATTAAATTGGGCGACTTGATCAACTTTAATCGCCATTAATAATTCTTCATCATTCATGACACTTGTCACTTCGATAATATCCTCAAATCGGTCAATAATTAATTGATTGAGAGGTTGTTGCTGGTAGCCAGCATAATTTGTTTGTTTAACACCAAATGGTTCAGGGGATCGTTGATCTAAAGCTTGACCGTTAGTACAGGCTGTTACAAAAATAAGGAGCAATGCTCCAATACAGATGGGGAGAAACTTTTTAAAAGATAACATCGTTAACTATCACCTCTTTTTTTAGATAGCTTTTGAAGAAAAAATGTTTTTATTCAAGAAAAGATCAATTTGAAGTTAGTTTGTGGTTATTTTAAATGTATGACATTACAAATGGGTAAGTTAGAAATATTTCCTAAATATTTATTACAGATAACTGTCCGTAACTCAAAATGAGAGCAGAGGAAATCGTTTTAGGTGGATGATAATCGATGCGCATGTCCTGAAATGTACAAATTAGTAGGGGAGAGGTGGAAAACGTATTCAGACTATTTTTAATGATAAATAGGGCGGATAAAAAATTCAATGCGAAAAAAAGCAATAAAAAACCCCTAGCTCGTTAATAAAACGTTTCTAGGAGATATGTTAACTTACTTAATCACAGATAACCGTTCGTAAAACCTCCTCAAAAGTAGAGGAAACCGATGTAGCTGTGTGATAACGGACGCTAATGTACTGATTCACTCGGGCCAACAGGATGTTGGTCACACAAGCGTTTTCGCAGGACGCGAAGACGTTAGCTTGTGTTCCTCAGTGATGAATAAGACCGCCACGTCCTGTAGCCCTCTGACCACTGATTGCATGTTTGTATCAATCTATTATTAGTCTTCTAAAGAAATAATAACATCCCTTGTTGTTTTTTCATTGGCGTTAAACCAATTTGTTAGCTGTTCAATTGTAGGTTCACTAACGTCTGGAATTTGGACTTTGAATGCTGAGTCATCAACCCATTCCACAGTTAAAATAGGTGAACGAAATGCATTAAAGATAAAGGCTTCGGAATCATCTACATCAAATGTATATTCATTCCAATTATCTAAATCGAATAGCATAACTTTGTTTGAATTCCAAGCCTGTTCAGTAGCTTGTCGTTCAAACTTAATCAGTAACTTAGAGTGATCTGCTGATGGATCAATTCGTGTTATCTCGGCCTGGTCAGCTAATAATTTTGACTGTTCAGTTTCTGTATCAAGAAGCAAATAAGAACAGCTGTTATTTTCACAAGCAAAACTCAATAAAAATAAAGAGTCAAATTCATCTTCATCAATTTGTGTTAATTGCATATTTTCAATGGCTTGATTCCGATTGGTATGTTGAGCTAAATAATTTGATAAGATAGGAATCTGATCAATATGCAAGGAAATTTGGCGATCGGTTAGCGTGAATTCTATAAACTGTTGTCTCTCACTATCTGGATCTTCTGGATCCTTTCCCTGCTCCTCTTCAACAAATGCTACACCTTCATTAGGTGAGGAATCAATTTCTTCTTGTACAATAACTGGAGGATTATCGGAACAGGCAAGTAATAATACACTCATTATAAATAAAACAAGTAATAGGTAGCTTCTCACTTTTACCACTCTTTTCTTTATTCATATTATTATTCAGGGTGATAATCTAGGATTTTCACTTGATCGTTTTCATAGCCAATTGTGAATAAATAACTAGCCTTTTCCATCTCTTCATTATCAGTACTATGATTATATTCAATTTCTGCGTGTAGCTGTGCTTTATCTTCTACAATCTGTTTATCTTGATAATTGATTAACGTGATATCTCTAAGTTGCAAATATTCCGATCTGAAGCTTGGATAGTCTGTTTGGTTTTGAAGCCCACTACCTAATAGCGTATAAGCGTTAATATAGTCATGTATCGCTAAGCTCTCAATAAAATATTGGACAAGATAGGTTGCATCTTCTAGAAATATCTCTTGGTCTCGTTTAGGGCCTGAGATAGCACTAGGGAAAGTAAGTTCTTTGTTTGAAATCGAAGAAGACCACTCTGTTACATCGTCTATAATAGCAGATATGGGAATACTAAATCCAATATCACTATCTTCGATGCCAGCAGAATTAATGCCAACTACTTTTCCCGTTCGACGATCTATTAACGGGCCCCCGCTATTGCCATGCGTAATGTTAGCGGAAATTTGATAGACATCGGTATAATGATAATCGTCAATATCAAAAGATCGATCTATACCAGAGATAATTCCGATATTTACTGAATTTTGAAAGCCAAGTGGACTACCTACAGCAATAATTTCAGCACCTGGAAGTAATTTTTCACTAGTTTCTAATGGGATCGGTTTTTGATTAATAAGTTGAGGGACACGTATAACAGCAATATCTTGATCTTCTCCTAGACCGACAATTGCTGCTGGATAGGTTTCAGTATTTGACATAGTGACATTAATCGTTTTAGCACCATCAATAACATGTGCATTTGTGATAATATCTCCACGCGTATTATAGAGAAAGCCAGACCCGACTCGGCTTGAATCTTTTGTATCAACATTAATTTGAACAATACTTTTTTGTGATTCATGAATAATGTGCTGTAAGTCGTTGGTGGCAGCAGAACGATCATCATAATTAATAATGTTACTTTCTATCGTGATATCGTTTTGTTGAAGATAGTTATAAAAAGAGTAATTTGCAAATAGACCTGCAACAGCTAATATACTACTAATTATCATTGTTTTGATTTTTTGTCTTTTCTCCATTTAGAGTCCCTCACTAATGTATTATTCAAGTAACCAAGTTATCGATTCTACCTGGACATGAACGGCGTCATTGATCCAACTTTCATCAAAATAAGTGTGGTCAAATTGTCCTTTTTCTTCAGGATATAAAGTGTCTGGGTAAACATAAACATCATTTGTCTCAATGACTTTGTCATTTTTATCACGTAATACATAATGGACTTGAATGGTATGAATAGGAACGGTAGCTAGACTGCTAATTTCTCCTGATACAACAAGGTGCCCTTGATTATTCTCATTGAGATCAACATCGATTATTTCAACAGCATCATTTTCATTAATATCTGATTCTTCTTCGTATTGTGAAATAGCTTGTTCCATACGGACTTCGAGTTCAGTTGTAAAGATGTTCTGTTCTTTATTAATCGTTTCTAATAAACTTAGAAGTTTATCGTCGTTCGGTAAATAGTATAATCCATTTTCCACTATATCTTTAGCTTCAGTAAATTGATTGTTTTGTAAATAAGTGTTTGCTTGATTAGATGTATGTGCACTTATTTGTTCTCTTATTACACTGACTAATTCGAAGGCATCGGGATCTTGGATACCTTCAGCTTCCCAAAGAATGGCGGGTAAATCAAGAATCGAAGGGTCATTGTTTAGCTTGTTTTCCACAATCATGATCTGAAGTTCTGTTTGTTTTTGATGCAAAAGATCATGAAATTGATTAGCGACTTCACCTGAATAGTTATCTAATTCAGTTATAGCCTGATATAGGATTTGCAATTGCTGATCATCATCATCGGTTTGCGATAAATCTGCCAAGACATTAACAGAGAGAGCAGCAAATTGATGTAACACCTGTGCTTCAGGGAAATTGGGGTAATGTTTTAAAGCCCGCTCGATGTGATCATGAGCCTTATCATAGTCTGAGACCAGTATGGCATCTTCAGCTTGTCGATAATATGATTTCGCTTTACTTTGCTGATAATAGTTGAAAAAATAACAAGCGATTAAGGCGAAAACGGTTAATAAGATGACCATTGCTGGTATAATGAGAACTTTTGCTGATCGTCTCTTCACTAAAATTCTATCCTCAATATGATCAGGTAACTTGTCACCACAATTTATACAAAATACTTCATCTTCATATACTTTAGCACCACAATAAGGGCAATACGCCATCTCTAACACCTACTTTTAATAGATAACTTGCCAATCAGAAAAAGGATAGATAATGAATTCAGCTCTTCCAACAATATCAGCCTCGTCTATGAAGCCAAGCTCGTTGCGGCTGTCGCGACTCGTACGTCGATTATCTCCGATCACATAATAAGTGTGATCAGGAATTTCTGTCGCAGGAACATCATGAGTACGAAAACTGTCTGCATCAGTTATAAAGGTTTGAGCATAAGGAATACCATCTATATACAATTGTTGGTCTATAATCTCAATCGTTTCATTAGGTAAACCAATAACTCGTTTGACTAATGTTTTATTCTCAAGTTCAATGACAATGACATCACCTCGGCTAGGCTGATTAAAAGTATAACTTAGACGATTTGTAATAATCCATTGCTCATCTTCAATAGTAGGAGACATACTGTCACCAATTACTTGAGAAGTTGTAAAAATAAGTTTATTTATAATGAAAATAAGGAAAAAAGTCATTAGTAATACTTTCCCTAATTTGATAAAATGTTTAGATGATTCTCTATGCATGTATTAAAAATCCTTCCTTATACAACATAAAATTAATAAGTTAATAACATTATTCTATCACATTTTAAAAGTATTTAGGAATTAATCAGCTAAGCTTTGAAGTGTCTATATTATATGCATTATGTTAAACTAAAATTGAGGAAAGAAATGGAGGTAACTCGATTGGACCCATCAAATTTATTGACGCGTATCGAACATTTAAGAAACAGTATGATCGAGATTGCTATCGAAAAGGGCTTTTCAAGTAGAGAATCCATTGCAATTAGTAGAGAGCTAGATAAATTGTTAAATGAATATGAGCAAATAAAAGGTGTTAAAAAATAAAATCTGGATGATACATCTTACTATATTTAGGCTGTCGCGTATGTAATATTTGCGACAGCCTATTCTTTTCAATACATAAAACTAATTATTTGTCTTAATATATTTTTCTAGACGATCTAATCCTTCAGTCAGTGTTTCCATATCGTATGCGTATGATAATCTAAGGTAACCTTCACCAGCTGTGCCGAAAGCATCGCCAGGCACTAAAGCAAGCCCAACCTTATCGACAATGTCCATTGCAAGTTCAAACGTACTTTTATTTCGCTGTAGGCAGAACATAAAATAAAAGGCCCCATCAGGTTTAACAACTTCTAAGCCCATCGATAATAACCGATCATATACATAATCTCTGCGCTTTTGATAATGGTGCTTCATTAAATCTGGCTCGTTCTTGGCTAGGGTGACAGCAGCTAATGCAGCATGTTGACTTATTGAACTCGCACAAGAAACGTTATATTGTAGCACTTTGGTGAAATCTGTGACTAAATCATTTGGTGCAATTAAAAAACCGATACGCCAACCCGTCATCGCATGTGATTTGGATAAACCATTGATAGTAATAACACGATCTTTAATTTGTGTCTGTCGTGCAAGCGAATAATGACTGCCTTCATAAGTTAGTGTGCTATAAATCTCATCTGTAATAATGTAAAGATTGTACTTGTCGATCACATCAGCGATTTCAATTAGCTCTTGTTTAGAGAGCGTTACGCCTGTGGGGTTCGATGGGTAAGGTAATATCACACATTTGGTATGCTCGGTTATGCTATTTTCAATTAGTGAAGCGGTTAGTTTGAAACCCGTTGCGCGAGTATCAATATGGACTGGCTTTGCACCTGCTAATTCGATTAAGGGCTGGTAGCCTGGGTAGACCGGATTAGGGAGGATCACTTCATCTCCGTTATTTAATAGTGCACGACACGCGATGTCGATAGCCTGTGAGGCGCCTACCGTTATCAATACTTGAGTCATATCGAGTGATAGTTGGTTCTTCTCGTTTAGATAGTTCGCTACAGCTTCTCTTAATGCGGGTAAGCCAGCATTTGCTGTGTATGTCGTCTGATCATTATCTATAGCCTTTTTAGCAGCTGCTTTAATGACCTCAGGTGTAGAAAAATCCGGTTGGCCAATCGTTAGAGAGAGAATGTCTTCACGTTCATTAACGAGATTAAAAAATTTTCTTATTCCTGATATTTCTATATTTCTAATCATGTGATTGATTGATTTTTTCATAATTACCTCCTATAAGTTAACATACGGGTATGGTTGTTGTAATCGTTGGCTATGCTGAAAGTAAGGAGGTCTTTAGTTATGTCCAACCCTATTTATCAACAATTACGCATTTTAGGTGTATCACAAGATGTTATAGTGATTAGCCTTTTATTAATTATATTTTTTATCTTATTTGTGCTGCTTAAACCGTTAGTTCATATATTAACGAAAAGACAGTACAACCATATCCTTACCTTAATCCTTGCTGTATTATTGTTTTATTTAGTCTTAACAAAACTAACAAATGGGTTTTCGGTAACTGAAATGCTCACGATTAAAACCCAATTATACTTGCTAAGTAGTATTATAGCTATTGTTTCTGTATGTCTATTCATTAAAAAGCTAACGACTAAATAGAAATAACGATCTGTTCCACGTCAAAAATAGACATAGCGTCATCTATGTCTTTTGCGATCATAATAAGAATAATTCCACTTACCTAATGACGATGGAGTATAGTATGAGGGTTTTTGTTTATCAAGTTTGTTCTCTTGATAAGGAATGTCTAAATAACGACATAGAATACGCTTTGCTTGAGTGAGAGACATCTTGGTTTTGGGATTTCTAAAGTTAGTATCTAAATCACCGAGATGTTTCACCTCTTTAAAATCTTGTTTATTTGGGGGGATATGAAAATAGTAGTCACCAACTTGGACAAGGACAGTAGAATGTTGTCTGCTAAATTTAGGGCGTTCAGAGTAGTGCAGTCCGATTTTCTCTGCTTGATGCTCTTTTAAAAGTTTTTCGATGGCTAATTTTTTCATGGTGTAAAGTTCTTTTGGATTTAGAGCAGTTTTTGCATGGCGGTTAATTATGAAAATGGCTTTAGCAATATCACTGATCTCTTGTCTCACGAAATGCTTACCTCCTCAGAGAACACAGCTTAGGCGTCATTGTTTATCCCTATTTTAGCATGAATACTAACTGAAAACTATCCCAAGCTTAGAATTTATTTAACAATTGACTAATATGGCGAGTTTTACGTCCACAAATTGATCGATATTTTACTTCAAAACATAATTTCTAACTTATCTCACACTTGAAATTTCAATGCAGAATTAGGAAGCGGTATTGTTAATTTTTTTATTTTAATGATAAGAGAAGCTACTAGCGTTGCAAAAGAGATAACCATCAGCAGGGGCGAATGAACGTGCTTTTTTAAAAGTGAAATAATTTCGCTTCTTTCTGAACTATGGTAAAATGTAATAGGAAGCTTAAACGTGAAAATCTATCTTCAACTGCTCGTCAAGGGGAGTGGCTTATGGAGCATATTAAGGAATTACCATTATTACAGTTAACAGCGGAGACATTAATGGTTTCCTCTGAGAAGGTTGCACATGTTCAGCTGAATAATCCTTTAGAACATGCCCTTTTAATCTTAGTTAAGTCAGGCTATTCAGCAGTACCCGTTCTTGATACAAGTTACAAATTCAAAGGAGTAATAGGCAAGAATATTATTTTAAATGAAATTTTAGGGCTTGAACGTTTTGAAATGGAACGATTATCTGACATAACGGTTGAACACGTCATGGAGGCAAGTACGCCTTGTTTAAATCGGTCAGATCACTTTCTAACATGTCTAAAGAAAGTTATTGATCATCCTTTTGTTTGTGTGGTTGATCAAGACGGTTATTTTGATGGAATCGTAACAAGAAGAGCAGTGTTAAAGCAGTTGAATAAATACATTCACGTGAATAAAGCGCTATTTAATGAGAAAAATGATTAAGGAATAAGATATAAAAAACTTGTCAAGCTTACTTATCATTTGGTAAAGTAAAGCATATTACAGATCTAAGGGGGACTTTTAAAAATGAAAATGATGGATGCAAATGAAATTATTTCTTTCATTTCAAATAGTGAAAAATCTACACCTGTAAAAGTTTATTTAAAAGGTGATAACATCGGAGATATTGATTTCGGTCATGATATACAAGCCTTTGTTCAAGGTAACACCGGTGTTATCTTTGGTGAATGGAAGGCAGTTAATGATTTATTCGTTACATATAGTGAGCAGATTGAAGATTACGTTATTGAAAATGATCGTCGTCATTCAGCTATACCGCTATTAGACTTAAAAGAAATAAACGCTCGTATTGAACCAGGCGCGGTGATTCGTGACCAAGTTCAAATTGGTGACAACGCGGTGATCATGATGGGGGCTATGATTAATATTGGCTCTGTTATTGGTGAAGGCACGATGATAGATATGAACGCCACTTTAGGCGGACGTGCAACGGTAGGGAAAAATTGTCATGTAGGTGCAGGTGCAGTATTGGCTGGAGTTATTGAACCGCCTTCTGCTAAACCGGTTGTTGTCGAAGATGATGTGGTTATTGGGGCC
Source organism: Amphibacillus jilinensis Y1 (assembly GCF_000306965.1). Classification (GTDB taxonomy): domain Bacteria; phylum Bacillota; class Bacilli; order Bacillales; family Amphibacillaceae; genus Amphibacillus_C; species Amphibacillus_C jilinensis. Next base: position 85,288 of record NZ_JH976435.1, read on the forward strand.
AACGCTGTTGTTTTAGAAGGCGTAACCATTGGTAAAGGTGCTGTGGTTGCTGCAGGCGCTATCGTTACAAAAGACGTGCCAGCCAACACAGTCGTAGCAGGGACGCCGGCTCGAGTCCTTAAAGAAATTGATGATCAGACGAAGACGAAGACTGAAATTATGCAAGCTTTGCGTAAATTAGATGACTAAAAAAACAGGAGACCTTTCTCCTGTTTTTTTACACGCTAGTATCCAAAAATTTAATGATAATCGATGAAACTGCTGTATTTGTTACGGCTAAGTCGTTTAGAATGCCTTATTTGTATGGAAGTGAGTTGAGATAATGAATGGTGATCAGTTAATTCACATTCGGCGTGACCTACACAAAATTCCTGAAATAGGATTTAAAGAACATAAAACACAAGCTTATTTATTAGAAGTAATAAAAACATTTGATCAAACATATTTAACTATAGAAAAATGGTTAACAGGTATTATAGTTCGTGTAAAAGGCTCTAATCCTTCGCAAACGGTTGGTTTTCGCTGTGATATTGATGGGCTTCCTATAACTGAAGAGACAAATTTACCTTATCAATCAAGCCATCCCGGTTATATGCATGCTTGTGGACACGATTTTCATATGACGATTGCACTCGGTGTGCTTGCACGAATGAGCGAAGAACCTATAACAGATGATGTAGTTTTCATTTTTCAACCAGCGGAAGAAGGACCAGGTGGCGCGCTTCCACTATTAGAATCTGAATTATTTCAGACCTATCGACCTGACTTCATTTTTGCTTTGCATGTTGCACCAGAATTACCAGTAGGTACGGTATCAACAAAAGAAGGGCTACTTTTTGCTAATACGAGTGAGCTTTTTATTGACTTTAACGGAAAAGGTGGCCACGCTGCTTATCCACACTTAACACATGATATGGTCGTGGCAGCCAGCACTTTTGTGACGCAATTACAACACATTGTAAGTCGCCAAGTCAATCCAATTGAAAGTGCGGTTGTAACGGTAGGTAAGATCACAGGGGGAACAGTGCAAAATGTTATTGCAGAACAGGCAAGAATAGAAGGAACGATCCGCACTGGGGCGCCAGAAGCAGTTGACAAGATTAAAAGCGCAATTGAATCATTTGCCGCAGGCTTTGAACACAGCCATTATTGTAAGGTGATGATTGATTATGGTTCGAATTACTATCAAGTGTATAATGATTCCGTGTATATTGAACAATTTAAAACGATCATTAAGCAAAGTGACTATAATTGGCACGATGCCCCTGAAGCAATGACTGGAGAAGATTTTGGCTATTTCTTAAAAGAAATTCCTGGCTTTATGTTTTGGTTAGGGATTGACTCACCGTTTGGTCTGCACCACAGTAAGTTGAATCCTAATGAAAATGCAATAGAAGTCGGCGTTAATATCGTCGAATCCACGATTCGACAACTCGCTATTGGAAAATTATGAGCAAAGCTTCTTATCAAAAACAACCAAACTTTAAAATACCCCGTATAAGACAAGCTCCCTATTCGCTAATTAGCGAATAGGGAGCTTTTTTAATCTATTGACTATCTTTTTTTAGATGTGTAACTTGTTGTGGGAAAGGGATTTCGATACCATTTTGATCAAAGGCTTCTTTAATCGCTTTACGCATATCGCGTTCAGCCCCCCATTGCTCCATATTTTTAGTTTGACCAATCACACGTAGCACCACATCAGAGTCGCCAAGTTGTAAAACACCTAATACATTTGGTCCGTCTTCAAAACGTTCGTCTTGACTGAATTGATCGCAAACGTTTTGTAAAACTGCCATCGCATGATCAATATCGTCATTATAGCTAATGCCGATGTCTACTAAGGCTCGCATTGTTCCTCTTGAATGGTTGCTTACGCCTTCCATTTGTCGATTAGGAACAAAATTCAGTGTTCCATCGAAACTTCTTATTTTCGTGGTACGTAAGCCAACCTCTTCAACGATCCCATCATAACCAGCCGTTGTAATATACTCACCGACCTCAACTTGTTTTTCTAACAAAATGAAAAAGCCTGTCACAATATCACTTACTAGCCCTTGGGCACCAAAACCAATTGCTAAGCCAATCACACCAGCCGAAGCAATTAACGGTCCGATGTCCAAATCAAATACACCGAAAAGCATGACGATAAAGATAAACAGAAGCACGTAAGAAAAACTATTGACGAGTAGTTTTTCCAGTGTTAGTACGCGTGCCTCGGAAACGTTTTGTTTCTTAGTTGATTTGTGTAAAAAGCTTGAGATAAGCTTTTTACCTAATCGATTTGTAATAGCATAAGCAATGATTAATAATAAAATTTGGAATCCTACACCAAGTGCAAGTTCGAATATAGAATCAAAACTAATGTTCATTATGTATGCTCCTTTCTTCTGTTGCAGATTTGAAGGTCTTGCTAAGTTGTCATTTGAATATAATGGTTCTATCACGGATAACCATCCGTAAAACGCTGGCTGATTGAAGCTGCGTTTTCGTGATTGCTCATATCCAAAACAAGTTATGTTAATAGCGACAAGCATATACTATATACCCTATTGATGCAAACTTTAATCATTTTAGATGATAAAAAAACAAGTGTAAAGTCATCCGTGTTTTTATCACAGATAACCGTTGCCCATAAAACATCCCTGCCAAAATAGGGAGTAGAGCAAATCAGTTGAGGTAGGTGATAACGAACACTAATGTCTTGACTCTCTCAACTAGGGCGTTTTATTAACATCCCGTAATATATTAATCGACAAAAAATCTTTATTCTATGCTCCTATTATGGAGGTTGAATAAAGATTTTTAAGTTATAAGATAGGATTAAAATAATAAATATTAGTGCTTAATAAAGTTAGTATACCAACTAGCTTTTATAGTTGGTCAATACTTCAATAAAATATTGGTAATGCTTCTGATTCTATATCGATCTGATCAAGTCCCAAAAATGAACGGACTTGATTAACTTGTTCCACTTGTTGATGCCAGTCTTTAGCATTCGTTTGGTAAGCTAGCTTTGCCTCAGCTAACCCAAAGTAACTTAAGCTCAAAATCTCGTTTTGCAACCTTGCTTGTTCCTTTCCTTCTATATATATATTGCAAAACATTTTGATACCGTTGAAATTTCAGGTGATCAAGGGCAAGGTGATAACAAGCCTTAATATGTAAGGAAGAAGACGATGTTGTTGTTTTGTATATAAAATATAATAAATCAGATATATACCATTTCTTTTCGTTAGCATGAAGTAACCCGATCGTCATCAGCAGTCGCTTCTCTAAATCAGAATAATAAAGATCACGATATGCTATTGATGAAAACCCTGGAGTTGTCGATTTAATGGCTTTCACCAGTTTATGTAATGCCTTACGTGGCTGTTTCTTCACTTCTTTATGGATCACTGCAGTTAAAAATACAATACGTTGCGCAATCTGTGTTGTAAAATAATCACTATTGCTTTGTTGTTGGAGTCGTTCAAGTTGATAAATTTCACTGTCTAGCTGATCAAATTTTTGCAAAGCCATTTTAGTTTCAATTCGATTGTATGTCTCTAATAATGCCTGGTAATTCTCGATTAAACAGGAAGCATACATTTCAATAAGGTTACATTTATAAATGCTTGATAATAACTTCAATGTATCGAGCCTTGGCATAACTTTTCCATTTTCCAACCCCCGTAATGTGCCAAGAGAAATTCCTGTGTGTTCAGCAACAGTAGCTTGACTATAATTAAGTTGATGCCGGATATGTTGTATAGTTTTAGAAAATAGCTCCATGCTTGCCTCCACTCAACATGCACCTCCTTAAACATATAATACTAAATGGATTTTCGATATAAGTCAACAACAATTAATTGCTGTTGTCTTCCATTAATTTTGTATTATACAATAATCCCTGATGTAAAGTATTTAACAGAGAGGAAAAAGTTTAAATATGAAGAAGATAGCATTACTTTTTTTGAGTTTATTTGTTATTCATTTTATAGCTATACGTTATTTGTTACACGATCAATCAACGCTGATCAATGTTGTTGTTATTTCATTAATCAGTGGGATCATTGGCTATATTTTTTCAAGGTATGACAATAAAGGCAGTAAATAAACGTTGATTATGAAAGAAATTTAAGATTAGTAAAGTAATTGTTAGTGAGATTTTAGGTTGAGAAAAATTAAGTAAATAAAACACGCAAGCTCCTATGTCTTTTACATTTGAATTAGCCAGAGAAACAAACCAAAGGGATAGGAGATGCGTGTATATGCAATTTAATATAAAATGACCTGGATTAGAAAGTGTAAGAATGACAAAGATGGAAGAACATGAAGGTGAATTTTACTTGCGCGTGAAATTATATCAAGAAGTACCGCTTTCCTGATTATAGGGAGAGGGCAAGTTGTCACCATAAATATAGATTCCAAAAAAATAAAACTCTTAAAGATTTTTTAATGAGTCTCTAAATAGATTTATAAATATTATTTATATAGCAGTATCAGCATACTGTCTGTAATCTAATTATTTCTTACCGATAACGAACTTGTGAAAGAATAGGAATGTTAATAATTGTATTTGTTTGTGTTTTATTTTTTAGTAACAATACAAAAGATGATTAGTTTTCTTAATATATCGAATAAGTGGTCAGCCCTCATGACGAGGCATCACTGCAATCTTGTTTAAAAATAGTTTTTTAAAAATACATTTGTTTTGACTTTTAGATAAAAAGGAAACAACAGTCTAATTTGATCTTGTTTCCTTTTTAGTGCGGAGGAAGCAACGCGAAACAATTTAGGCTATCTAAAGTCTGCTATTGCAAAACCAATTACAAACGCAATAAAAGGATTAATCGGGTTTGAAAACATAGAGAAATTCGATATCCTAAGTTTGAATCTATTAATTTAATCATTTGCATTAATGTTGAAACTAAATACTTTAAAAAATTTCACAAGTACTTGACTCAAACGGATCTCAAACCGTATGCTACTTAACTGTTCCTGTCAATCCAGGCATGGCAAGTGTTGTATATACTGTTTTTCTTTTTCTTATCATGTTTATGTATATTTATAGATCAAGTGAAGAGAAAATATTTGGTAGGTAAAAGCGTAGTACTTGGTAATTAACTTTTCGTTCAATGCATGTAGAGGCAAGGATTATCTATCAAGAAGAATCCTATTTAGAATGGCATTGGAATTGTTAAATATGAAGATTCGTTGATATTAAGACCCTATCGGTCATAATATAAATATATTAATAGGAGTGGTAGAAATGGAAATGGTTTTACCAGCAAGTTATGCAGTGATTGAAGAAGAAGAAATGATGTATTTGGATGGAGGATTTAGGATAAGTAATAAAGTAGTAGGTGCCTTAATTAATACTGGAATTGGTCTTGTAACTGGTGGTGGAGGGATGGCAGCTGTAGCAGCATATATTAGAAAAAAAGGAAAGAAAGAAGCACAAAGAGTATTTACTAGAACAATAGCTAGTAAGTTGAAAAGTTGGGGGTTAGCTACTTTAGCGGGTTCTTTAGGGGTAGCGGTGGCATTTGCTGTTAACTATACAGATGTAGGTGGAATGGTAGCAAGATGGTTTGACAACAGGGATAAAAAACCAGGAAATGGATATTTGGATTTCTAATTATGAAAAGAAAACACATTAAGTTTTTTTTAATTTACTTTTTTTTTCTATTTACTATGAATTATGGGTCACAAATTCTAGTTGATAAGGAAATACTATCAAAGAATTTTGTCTTTGTTCTCATTTTATTTCCTTTGTATTTAATAGGAAGCTTTCTTATTATGAAGATAATCTATTTTAGTAAAAATAATGATAAGAAGCAAAAATGAAATGATTACTCAACCTTAGAAACAAGGTATGGATAAGGTTTGTTAGTATGAAAGTGGCAAATGAAGTTACAGGTATATTTTTAGGAGCCATTAATGGAGAGAGTAAATGTGTGTTATTTTTTAGTAACAATAAAAAAACAATCCAAAAGATGATTAAATTTTTAATATATCGAATAAGGGGTCAGCCCTAATGACGAGGCATCACTGCAATCTTGTTTAAAAATAGTTTTTTAAAAATACATTTGTTTTGACTTTTAGATAAAAAGGAAACAACAGTCTAATTTGATCTTGTTTCCTTTTTAGTGCGGAGGAAGCAACGCGAAACAATTTAGGCTATCTAAGGTGGTCTATTGCAAAACCAATTACAAACGCACTAAAAGGATTAATCGGGTTTGAAAACATAGAGAAATACGATATCCTAAGTTTGAATATATTAATTTAATCACTTGCATTAAATGTTGAAACTAAATACTTCAAAAAATTTCACAAGTACTTGACTCAAACGGCTCTAATGCCTGGATTGACAGGAACAGTTAAGTAGCATAACGGTTTGAGATCTAAGTATAAGGAAAATTTTTTTATTTATATCTCCTCCATCAACTAGTTAAGAGGGTGAGTAATTTGTGGAAATCAAGATCTAAATTGCTATTTATCAGCGGGATCTGGACAATTATTTACAGTTACATGTTGTATCCCACGCCAGAGGATGTAGTAGGGATACAAGCTATCTCTCTTGTATTTATTGTCTGGCCGGGATTCTTGTTTTTTCAAATCGTTTGTTATGTATTATTTAAAAACTACCAAAATAAAAAAATATACCTTGGATTGATTTTATTAAAGTCAGCTCTATTCCTAATTCAGCCACTAATTGTAAAACATCAGTTACATCCCATGATTATTTTGTTTTCAATTTTGGGTGTTTTTCTAATCGATTTTCATTTTATGAAAATCGAAAATAAAGTGAACTTAAACGAAATCAATTTATCAGTTCAAGAAAAGAACATCGTGATCAATCAGTTAAAAACGTACTGGTTTCTTATCGGTTCGGTTGTATTATTGTTCACCTCGTATTTTCAATTAAAAGAAGCAAATTATACGACTATTTTGTTGTTTAGTTTATTCTATATTTTTTTAATTCTTAAGAAGGAAGAACCAAAAGGAAAATTTGTTAGTATTCAATTGATTGGTCTATTGGCTGTTTATTTACTAGCTTTGCTTAATGCACCAGAACTTCTAAAAGGCATATTGTTAATCGCTGTCTTAATGTTTATTTATCAACTTAAAAAGCGCATGTTAAAGTATGAAAAGGTAAGCAATTCAGTTGATATTAAATAATTTGCGGGAAACTTGATGTAGGTTAAAGAACTCATCAATATGTCGTCACTTAGATGAAGCAGTTTGCCTACAAAAAAGTTACTGCCTTCTTTATCCGTAGCGTAAAAACCTACATACTATGGATGTGAAATAACAATGAAAGTGAAATTTGCATTTGTCAACCATAATTTGGGTTTTATTTATTATCAAATGATTTACGTCTACATTAAAGGGTGGAAAAAATGAAGATTTTGTTGATTACGATAGCTTTAGCTCTGGTATTTCATTTAATGAATGCGAATGATTTAATCGGATTTTTACCAGTCATATTAGGTGTAATAAAAGGTGTTTTTTGCTCTGGAAAAGGTCAACCGTTGTCTGCAGTTTTTAATGAGGATATTAAAAAACTAAAATTCTATAGAAACGATCTATTTGAATTTTTAAGCTTAGGGATTTTTTTCTATGTATGGTTTGATGGTTTTTCTAAAGAACATTTCACTGGTATGGCAAGTGTTGTATATACAGTTTTTCTTTTTCTTATCATGTTTATGTATATTTATAGATCAAGTGAAGAGAAGATATTTGGTAGGTAAAAGCGTAGTGCTTGGTAATTAACTTTTCGTTCAATACCTGTAGAGGCAAGGATTATCTATTAAGAAGAATCCTATTTAGAATGGGCATTGGAATTGTTAAATATGAAAATGCGTTGATCTTAAGGTGGTATTGGTCATAATCTAAGTATTTCAAAAGGAGGGACAATTCGAATGGATTTAATCATTTCTTTAATTACTTTTGTAATAGTCTTTGCTATTATATGGGATGGTTTATTATTCATAGAAAATAAATGGATAAACATAAAACCTTTAATGTCAATGAATAGTCATTTAAAATTCGGCATGAAATTTATAGGATTATTAATCTTTATGTTTGTTTCTTTTGAAATAATTAAAATTACAAATCCTTTTATTGAGGGGGCGTTTATAGGGACTCTCTCTGCGTTGCTGAGCAAATCTATCGAGGTGTTAATAAAAAACAAATAATTAAGAATGATGTAATATCATTTAAAACGAGGTCATTCATTATGCTTAAGGCTCTTTTTTACATACCAGCTATCATGTTTCTAGTTGCAATAATATCAGATGTTTTCTTGAGGGTATATTTAGTAAGAGGTAGGAAACTCATATTAGATAGTAATGCATTTAATTCTCTATCAAAAATGTTAAATCTAAAAGGATATGAATTAGATAATCATATAATACAACAAAGCAAAAGTCATTTTTATCACCCATTAAAAAATTGTGTAGGTATAAAAAGTTTTGATTCAAGGGCTGTAAGCAAAGTCATCCCTTCTTTACATGAAGGTGGCCATTATTTATCCATCAATACAAGTATAAGAAAACGTAAGGCATTCTGTGTTTCTCAAGTTATTATAGCCCTAAATCGATTACTGGTAATACCTCTATTTCTTTTATTGGCTTTTGATCTTATAAAATTTAGTTCATTATCAAGTGCAGTATTCCTAACAATTTTAATGATTATTTTTATTGTAGCCTCTTTTTTAAGGTTATTTGTAGGGGTATATGATGAATACTGTGCGAGTCAGTTAGCTATGAATTACATTAATAATAACTTTGATAGTAGAACAAAAGATTATGCAATAAAGTTTTTTATAATGAGTTTTTTATCGCAGATGTTTCTTTCTCTAACAATTATTATTTCGATATCTGTCATATATGTAGTATTAATATCTATGTCCTGATGGTTGGCATATTTCTCCTTAGCTAATTGTACCTCTTTATGCGTAACAGAGTTTTTCTCTGTTTTGCATATGAGAATGAAAGTTCATTAGGAAATCGGAAAAAATAATTGCTAGGAACGGGGTATAATCACTGTGTTAGATGGTCAACTATTTTTCATGATGAAATAAAGAAAATTGTATAAATGAGCATTCCTGTAATAAGAAAATTTGAAGGATAATCGCCGAATCTGACAAATGCATAAAAAAAGTCCCCCTGGTACGATAGAGAGTGTCATGCATGACCTCGAATTAAGTACCGAAGGAGGACTTCTAATATGGATTTTACACAAAATAAACGAATAGCACAAGTCAACGAGCAAAGCTTGATCATTGGGGTTGATGTAGCCAAACACAAACATGTAGCACGGGCAATAGATGATCGTGGTCGAGATCTGGTGAAACGACTGGTATTCACCAATTCTTATCAAGGGTTCTTAGCGTTGATAGAATGGGCCAAAAACCTGTCCGAGCAACATGACCGACCTAATTTACTAATTGGTATGGAACCTACTGGCCACTATTGGCTTAATCTAGCCTATTATTTGAAGGCGCGAGACATTTCCGTGGTGGTTGTCAATCCGATGAAGGTAAAGCGGTTCAAGGAAATGGACGACGATTCTCCAACGAAGAATGACACAAAAGATGCGAAAGTCATCGCACAGGTCATGCGTGACGGTCGTTACCACGAACCAACGTTACCAGAGGATGTTTATGCGGAATTGCGAGAAGGTATGAAGCTCTATGACATGATTCAAGAGGATATAGCGTCGATTAAAGCGCAAATGCATTAGATCGCTATTTCCCAGAGTTTCTGACGGTCTTTAAAGATTGGACAGGAAAAGCTGCCTTCCATTTACTAGATAAGGGTTATTTGCCAGAAGATATTCGAGCGGCATCTGAAGAAACCTTACTGATGGAAGTCAAACAGGCTGCAACACGGGCAGTGGGAATCAAACGTATTCAGGCCTTAAAAGAAGTAGCAGAAAATAGCGTGGGCCTTCAAGTAGGATTACAAATGGGACGCCAAGAGATTCGATATCTTCTTGATCAGTATCAGGCGTTGGAAGAACGACTAATCGCTCTCGAAGCACAACTAAAAGAACTCGTTCTTCACATCCCTGGTTCTGAAGAGATGATGGCGATCAAAGGTGTCAGCGCCATTACTGTTGCTGGTTTTTTCGCAGAAGTTGGTGATTTATCGAATTATCAAGATCCACGCCAAATCATTAAATTAGCGGGATTAAATTTAAAGTTGAACCAATCAGGTTACTTCAAGGGTCAGACAACTATCACCAAACGAGGACGTAAAAGACTGCGAAACTTATTGTATCAAGTGGCCAGACCCTTATCATTACACAATGATGGTTTTAAACAACTACACCATTATTATCGCTATCGAACGACCAATCCATTGTCAGGAAAGCAATCTTTTATCGCATTAAGCAGGAAATTAATTAAGATCTTTTTCTTAATAGGTACACGAAACTGCACATTCAGTGAAGAACAAATGATTCGGGATATCCCAATGATTTCAGACACACCGGAAGCAGCATAACAAAAAACAGTACCATCGTTTTACAATCAAACTTTTGACAATTGAAGCACGGAGAAGCCGGTCGTTATTACATCCATCAGGGCAACGACCCACTAAAAGAGCATTTCCGGCCTCCACCATGGTCAGGTCGAACGAAGGAATTTACGCGCATTGACGCCGAGAGACGTGGGAGGGTCCACCGCCATGTGAAAGTGGAGATCCATTGTGCGATCATACGTTATTAACCATTTAATGGAAAAAAGTCCGTTACCTTGTCCGACGTATGTCATCTAAATTCCATATTTATTATAATTTAGAAACAATAGTAAGTGCACCTGGCGTGAGCTTCAAGTAATCAAGAGAAATAAGAAGTAAAGCGTTGAAATTCTAAGAATATATTAATTTATTGAGGGAGGATATGAAGCATGACCAAATATAAGAATTATGCTCAAATATATATGTAAATGTTAAGATAAGCTTAAAAGCCTACTCAATCTTTGTTCTCTTAATCGTTAATATAGTGAAAATCAGCTATTTAATACGCATAAATTAATTTTCACGAAGGGAATATAATGAAACAGAAATTTAATCAGTTACTATTGCCTATTATCTTATTTTATTTCAATAACTTTGTTTTGATCATTTTTATTTGGATGTTCAGTTTAAAAGGATTCTTACACATTTGGTTTTTTACACCTTTTGTATTCATATTATTTACAATTCCTTCTTATACTAAAAATAATACATTGGAATCTCAGAAAATTATGAATCTAGTAAAGAGCATTCCTGTAATAAGAAAATTTGAAGGATAATCGCCGAATCTGACAAATGCATAAAAAAAGTCCCCCTGGTACGATAGAGAGTGTCATGCATGACCTCGAATTAAGTACCGAAGGAGGACTTCTAATATGGATTTTACACAAAATAAACGAATAGCACAAGTCAACGAGCAAAGCTTGATCATTGGGGTTGATGTAGCCAAACACAAACATGTAGCACGGGCAATAGATGATCGTGGTCGAGATCTGGTGAAACGACTGGTATTCACCAATTCTTATCAAGGGTTCTTAGCGTTGATAGAATGGGCCAAAAACCTGTCCGAGCAACATGACCGACCTAATTTACTAATTGGTATGGAACCTACTGGCCACTATTGGCTTAATCTAGCCTATTATTTGAAGGCGCGAGACATTTCCGTGGTGGTTGTCAATCCGATGAAGGTAAAGCGGTTCAAGGAAATGGACGACGATTCTCCAACGAAGAATGACACAAAAGATGCGAAAGTCATCGCACAGGTCATGCGTGACGGTCGTTACCACGAACCAACGTTACCAGAGGATGTTTATGCGGAATTGCGAGAAGGTATGAAGCTCTATGACATGATTCAAGAGGATATAGCGTCGATTAAAGCGCAAATGCATTAGATCGCTATTTCCCAGAGTTTCTGACGGTCTTTAAAGATTGGACAGGAAAAGCTGCCTTCCATTTACTAGATAAGGGTTATTTGCCAGAAGATATTCGAGCGGCATCTGAAGAAACCTTACTGATGGAAGTCAAACAGGCTGCAACACGGGCAGTGGGAATCAAACGTATTCAGGCCTTAAAAGAAGTAGCAGAAAATAGCGTGGGCCTTCAAGTAGGATTACAAATGGGACGCCAAGAGATTCGATATCTTCTTGATCAGTATCAGGCGTTGGAAGAACGACTAATCGCTCTCGAAGCACAACTAAAAGAACTCGTTCTTCACATCCCTGGTTCTGAAGAGATGATGGCGATCAAAGGTGTCAGCGCCATTACTGTTGCTGGTTTTTTCGCAGAAGTTGGTGATTTATCGAATTATCAAGATCCACGCCAAATCATTAAATTAGCGGGATTAAATTTAAAGTTGAACCAATCAGGTTACTTCAAGGGTCAGACAACTATCACCAAACGAGGACGTAAAAGACTGCGAAACTTATTGTATCAAGTGGCCAGACCCTTATCATTACACAATGATGGTTTTAAACAACTACACCATTATTATCGCTATCGAACGACCAATCCATTGTCAGGAAAGCAATCTTTTATCGCATTAAGCAGGAAATTAATTAAGATCTTTTTCTTAATAGGTACACGAAACTGCACATTCAGTGAAGAACAAATGATTCGGGATATCCCAATGATTTCAGACACACCGGAAGCAGCATAACAAAAAACAGTACCATCGTTTTACAATCAAACTTTTGACAATTGAAGCACGGAGAAGCCGGTCGTTATTACATCCATCAGGGCAACGACCCACTAAAAGAGCATTTCCGGCCTCCACCATGGTCAGGTCGAACGAAGGAATTTACGCGCATTGACGCCGAGAGACGTGGGAGGGTCCACCGCCATGTGAAAGTGGAGATCCATTGTGCGATCATACGTTATTAACCATTTAATGGAAAAAAGTCCGTTACCTTGTCCGACGTATGTCATCTAAATTCCATATTTATTATAATTTAGAAACAATAGTAAGTGCACCTGGCGTGAGCTTCAAGTAATCAAGAGAAATAAGAAGTAAAGCGTTGAAATTCTAAGAATATATTAATTTATTGAGGGAGAGATTTCTTAATAAGAATATTGTTATTAATACTTAATTTCTTTGCATTAGGTAATGTGATAAAATTTCATCTTATATATTTGAGTATTACTAATATTATTTTAACAATTATAGGAATATATTATCAATTAAAGATTTACAAATGGATTAACCACTTGAGTGTATCTAGTGAAGATCAACTTTCAATGAAAGAAAGTTTTTCTTTGATCAATGATTATGTTGACAGACAAAATAACTTAAGATACAAGACACTTAGACAAAAAATGAAATTAAATATTCTTTTAACTTAATTTTACTTGTAGGTTACTCATATGCAATAATCTTGTTCCTGGTTGTTGGAGGTATTATCTTGTTTAGAATGTTAGGGGAAAGTTATAATGGGTATGTCTTTATGTTAGCCTTCCTGTTAATTGTTGTATATTTATATATAACAGAAAAGAAATTTACTCTTTTAGGAACTGATAACCATAAGTTTAGAGATAATTGCACGCTGATGATTGGTGTGTTTATTGTATATGTTTTCCAAGGCTATATACATATTGGAACGGGAACGTTTAATGTTTTAGGTGTGTTCTTTGCTGTCCTATTTTTCCTACTAACTTTTCACACAAATCAGCTCATCATTGATTATTTTCGTAAAGCGAATGCAAAGAATAATTCTAAATAATTTTACTTATCTATTTTCTCTATTACTAAGAAAGTTGTTTATTTTAAAGTTTTTAAATGGCATATTCTTTTAATTTCTGTCACTCAAAGAATATAAAAATCTCGTTTTAAAACATGTGATTATTCAAAAACATCAATATATTAGTATTGAACAATTTTGTGAAAAAATCAATTAATAAATTAAGTCTATTTAATGTGTAAACCTTTGGTCCGTTTGTCACTTAAAACTATTCATGAAATGCTGAGATGTGCGTTATTGTTAGAGTTAGGAAATGAGAAAGGTCTCTGGTCATTACAGCACTTACTTAGGCTATTTTGTATAAAGGAGAGAGTTCATGTTTCAAAAATATCTCAAGCTTAAAGGAAAGAGATTATTCATTGAATGTATTATCTATGCCATTATAGGTGCTTTTCTAGGAATCACTGTTCTGAAAATTAATGGCGAAACCTATAATTATCTTTGGAGCTTATGTGGTGGTATATTTGGCGTTATTGTTATTGAAGGAATTTTTTATTTCGTTTGGCTAGCTAAACAACGTAATATTGAGTAGGGGGGATTCAATCCTTTGTGGCGAAGAAAAAAATACAGAACCCCCCATTCATGAAAAAGCATTAAAAATTGAACATGACAAAGGAAATAATAGTCGTGCCACCAATTGAAGCTGTCGTACCTTGTTTATTAGATTAGTATTAAGTGAATTTTAGGTAGTTAATCATATTTATGATATGGTTTGTTTAATCAGCGTCCTCGTGATCTAACAAAACAAAAGTGTCTGGTCACGAGCGGAAAAATAATATTTATCATGAGGTAATTTATCAGAAGACTTTAGGGTCTATTCATTACAGAATGAGAGACAAGCGCAGCGTGTAATCTTCTTTAATTATTTTAATGGAGTTGATTTATAAATGAAAGTGAAAAAATTTATGTGGATTAGTCTTGTTGTTGAATTAATCGTATTAATAATTATCTTTACGTTATTACTTATGCAAAGAACAATTCCGGATTTATTATTTGGTGTATTTCTAATATCTATGTTTGTTTGTATCCTATTATCATTTTTTGTCCGAAGAGCTAATAATAAGAATGAAAGCTTAGCATCGAACCAAAGGATTTGATCAAAAAACGTAAAGGAGAAAAAATATGAAGAAACCCAGACTGAACTTTGTTTTTCTTGGCGTTGGGCTAGTCTTGCTGATCACACAGCTGAAGTTGATGCTTGATGGCCCAATTGGCTTTAGTTTAGCATTTCTGGCTTGCTTTTTTATCTTACTTGCTCTGTTTTGGAAACAGAATCCGGTTAAGGTCATGATCGAACTGTTGTTTAATACCCTTTAATCAATGATCAATTAGTGGGAGAAGCAAGAAACCACCACTTATTGAACGTTTTTAGATGGATTAATCTTTATTTTCACGGCACAAAAGCTACATAAAGTAAGTTTTATATTTGTAATCATGGGGAATATAATCATATCTAATCGTTAAAAGGGTGATCAATTTGGAATTATATACGCCATTACCGGAATTGCATGGTGCAACGAAATGGGTTAACGGGAAAGTGACGAAAAAGCAACTGATCGCCAATAAAAAATTGACTTTCATTCATTTTTGGTCGGCCAGTTCTCGGTTATCACTAGACAATTTACCGATTATTGATCGATTTCATCAATCTTTTAACGAATTAATGACTGTCATTGCTGTTCACATGCCCCAAACAGAAAAGGATTTGGATTTGAAAGTTGTTTGTGAACTTATTAAATCGTATCAGTTATCCTATCCTGTCTATTTAGATCACCAACATTATTTAACGACATTATTTGAAAATCAATATGTACCTAGTTACTATTTGTTTAACTTGGAAGGGAATCTTAGCCATGTTCAGCTTGGCAGTGGTGGGATGAAAATGTTACAAAAACAAGTCCAAACATTGATAAATAAATAATAACTGCTTAAAAGATTAGGGACGAGTCCTGTTTCTTTTAAGCAGTTTTTTTGTTATGGAGTGATCTTTGTATCTTAACTTCCGTCTTAAGGCTGATTTTTACTTTATTTTAAAAAAGGGGTAGTAATTTATTTCGTAACTCGATATATTAGTATTTATGAAAAACGACAAATGGAGGGGAGACACCATGGGAACGTTTAAAAAGTTAAAAGCATTTTATTTGCCGTATAAACGCTATTTTTTAGCATCTTTATTATTTGTATTAATCGTAACTGCGATTACGGTGATCTATCCAATGGTTTTGCAAGTGACTATAGATCAAGTGGTATTAGAAGGTGATTATCAATTAATACCTTTCTTGGCAATTGGTTTTATTGTCATCATGATCATTAAGGGGATTGCTAATTTTACGCAACAATACCTTGGCGATTTATTCGGTGTGACTGCAGTATATCATTTGCGCGATGCACTATATCAAAAATTACAGCGTTTATCTTTTACTTATTATGACAATGCGCGCACAGGTGATTTAATGTCTCGTTTAACGATGGATGTTGAAGGTTTTAAATTCTTTTTAGCAGCTGGCTTTAAAGAGCTGATTAGAGTCGTTTTCTTAATGGTAACGAGTTTGACGGTGATGTTCTACTACTCGGTTCCTTTGGCTTTAGTTACGATGGCCGTCATGCCATTTTTAATCATTGTTGTGAAACGATTTGATGCTGAAGTGCACCCTGCGTTTAGAAAAATAAGAAAGTCTCTGGGGAATTTAAATACGCGCATCCAAGAGAATGTAAGCGGTATGAATACAGTAAAATCATTATCTAAAGAAGATTTTGAGATCGAACGTTTTACAGTTGATAATAAGCAATATCGGGAGATTAATATTAAGACTTCGAACATATGGGCAAAATACTTTCCTTTTATGGAATTCATAGGGAATATAGCGATGATTGCTTTACTTGTTTTTGGAGGTTGGCTTGTTATTGATGAGCAGATGAGTTTAGGGGCGCTTGTTGCGTTCTTTAGTTTAGTTAATTACATTATTGGTCCCTTAATGCACTTAGGTTTTATTGTTAACCAGTTTTCGCAAGCAAAGGCAGCAGGTGAACGCTTATTAGATATTTTAGAAGCAGATGAGGATATCGAAGAAAAAGATGAAGCGCTGATCCTCGAAGATATTGACGGACATGTCACATTTAATGATGTGACACTAAAGTATACGGAGGAAGATGATCCAGCATTAAAGCATATCAACTTTGACGCACCACCAGGAAAAGTGGTTGGTCTAATTGGGGCAACAGGCGCTGGGAAGTCAAGTATTACACAGTTAATGACAAGATTTTATGAGCCTGCTGAAGGTGAGGTTTTAATTGATGGTAGGCCAACTAGTGACTATAATTTAAAGTTTTTACGTAAACACATAGGTTTTGTGCTTCAAGAATCTTTTTTATTTTCAACAACCATTAAAGAAAACATTGCTTATGGAAATCCAGATGCATCTATTGAAGAAATTATAGCTGCTGCTAAGCGAGCTCAGGCTCATGATTTTATTATGGAATTACCGAAAGGCTATGATACGATGCTTGGTGAACGTGGCATGGGATTATCTGGTGGGCAACGGCAACGTATTGCTATTGCCCGTGCCCTCTTAATAGATCCAAGTATTTTAATTCTTGATGATGCTACCTCGGCTGTCGATATGGAAACTGAATTTCAAATTCAGCGCGCATTAAAAGAAGTGATGACTAATCGCACGACGTTTATTATTGCGCATAGAATTTCTTCTTTAAAGCATGCTGATGAAATATTAGTGTTAGAAGATGGGGTAATTGTTGAACGTGGCACACATGACACATTACTGAACAATGGTGGACCTTATCAACGGATCTATGATATCCAATATCAAGATAAGCAAGCTGTTATGGGAACGATATAGTGGTGAGGAAGGAGTGAGAGTATGAAAAAAACAAAAGGGGCGCAAAACCAAAAAACGCATGTTAAACGGTTTTATTATCCACAAGAAAATGCAGTTGAGAAGCCCTTTAACTGGAGACAGATGACCCGTCTACTTAGTTATTTGAAACCTTATACGAAAACGTTATTGCCAACTGCTTTTTTAATGGTGTTAATCAATATGATTGTACGGTTACTTGTCCCTATTATAATCGGACAATGGGTTATTGATGAAGCGATTGCTAATCAAAATATTCGTTTATTAACCTATCTTATTATTGGAATTGGTGTCTTATATTTAGCTAATTATATTGCTAATCATTACCGGATTAAACTTGTAAATATTTTAGGGCAACGAACAATTCATGATTTAAGAAAACAACTTTTTTCACATGTACAACGTTTATCGCATAATTTCTTTGATAAGCGTTCGGCTGGTTCGATATTAGTTCGGATCTTAAATGATGTTAATTCATTACAAGAGCTTTTTACAAATGGGATTATTAATTTATTAATGGATGTCATGATGTTGGTTGGTATTATTTTAATTCTTGTGGCTTTAAGCCCCCAATTAGCGTTAGCTGTATTAATTATTTTACCAATCATGTTCTACATCTCAACCAAACTTCGTCGTAATATCCGTCGTTCATGGCAGGATGTACGTATTCAGAAGTCGAGATTAAATTCGCATTTGAATGAAAGTATTCAAGGTATACGAATTACCCAATCTTTTTCTCAGGAAAAGGAAAACACGGAGTACTTTGATGGTGTTAACACAGACAACTTTGAAAAAGAACGGTTGGCAATGAAGAAAAGTGCTTATTTTGGACCATTTGTTGAAATGAGTAATGCTATTGGAACGGTTATCCTAATTTCATACGGTTCCATTCTAATTATGAATCAGTCCATCGGAATCGGAACATTTGTATCGTTTGCATTTTATCTTGGCATGTTTTGGGAGCCTATATCCCGACTTGGTCAAATCTATAATCAATTACTTGTTGCAATGGCTTCGTCTGAACGTATATTTGAATTTTTAGATGAGCAGCCGAATGTTAAAGAAAAGAAAGATGCGAAGCATTTCGAAGATATGAAAGGCGATATCGAATTTGATCGTGTCCAATTCTCTTATGATGATGATCGGATTGCGCTCCATGAGATTTCACTCGATATTAAAGCGGGGCAGACGGTTGCTTTAGTGGGGCATACAGGCTCTGGGAAATCGACCATTGCCAATTTGATTAGTCGCTTTTATGATCCGACAAGTGGTTCTGTTCGTGTTGATGGGCACGATTTGCGTGATATGAAATTAGACAGCTTACGAAATAATATAAGTGTCGTGTTACAAGATACATTTATTTTTTCCGGTTCAATAATGGAGAATATTCGTTTTGGTAGGCCAGAAGCGAGTGATGCGGAAGTGGTTGAATCAGCGAAAATTGTGGGGGCCCATGATTTTATAATGCGTCTTGGCGATGGGTATGACACAGAAGTAGAGGAACGTGGAAATATCCTTTCAGCAGGCGAAAGACAATTATTGTCTTTTGCACGTGCTTTGTTGGCTAACCCTAAAATTTTAATTTTAGATGAAGCTACTGCAAGTATTGATACAGAAGCTGAGATGAAAATCCAACAAGCACTCCGCAAATTACTTAAAGGTCGTACAGCAATTATGATCGCGCATCGTTTATCCACTATTAGAGAAGCAGATAATATTATTGTACTAGAACATGGTCGTATATTGGAACAAGGTAATCATGATCAACTTGTTCAACAGCAAGGTGAATATTACGGCCTTGTAAAATCGCAATTTGAAATGCTCGACGTCCTATAATTTGAATATGAGCTGTTAGTATTCCTTCTAGGTTGCTCGATACTTAGAAGGAATTTTTTTATCACATATAAACGTCCTAAAGACGCTCACTGATTAAAGGATCATTTTATATGTTGAATCCATTTTATCATTCGTCTTTCGTGAAATAATAACGAAAGGGTGTGAATGAACATAAATAGGAATATGCTTCAGCGTACTGAATTTGTACTTTTATATGTTTTCTTGTTAGAAAATGTGCTAGACTAACATTTGTAGGATCTGTAGGGAGGAATTATTGTGAAAAGAGAGTTTGCAGTTATTGGTTTGGGGCGCTTTGGCGGAAGTATTTGTCGCGAATTAAGTGCTGAGGGTATGGATGTATTAGCTATTGATACAACAGAAAGTAAAGTTAATGAGTTTAGAAATATTGCATCACATGCCGTTATTGCTGATGCAACGGATGAAAGAGTCTTAAAAGAGCTGGGTATACGCAATATCGATCATGTCATTGTTGCTATTGGTGAGGATATTCAAGCAAGTATTTTGACGACACTTATGTTAAAAGAACTCGGCATAAAAAAAATTACAGTTAAAGCTCAAAACGATTATCACGAAAAAGTGTTAAATAAAATAGGGGCTGATCAGGTGATTCATCCCGAAAGAGACATGGGTAGGAAAATTGCCCATAGTATTATCTCTAATAATATACTTGATCACCTTGAATTGTCTGATGATCACAGCATTGTTGAGATTAAAGCGAGTAAAAAACTGGTGGGACGTACGCTAGTTGATTTAGACATTCGTGCGAACTATGGATGTAACGTTGTAGCTATTAAATCTGGAGAAACAAAGGAAATAAACGTTTCACCGATGGCAACAGAGACCATTGGTCAAGGAGACACGCTTGTTATTATAGGCGCTGATCGCGATATCTCACGCTTTGAAAAACAATTGGTTATAGAAGATTAAAAAGCCGAGCATGCGCTCGGCTTTTACTATACTTCCATAATAATCGGTAATACCATCGGTCGGCGTTTTGTTTTCTCAAATAGAAATGGTGCAATCGTATCAGTAATTTCATTTTTAATTTCTGACCACTGTGTGGTTTTACGTTCCATCACTTTATTAATGTGGCTTGATACAAGTTTTTGTGCTTCGTTAATAAGGTCTTCAGACTCACGCATATATACAAAACCGCGCGAAATAATATCTGGACCAGAAGCAATTTTAAATTCTTTCATGTTGATGCTCACGACTACAATGACAAGTCCTTCTTCTGATAAAATGCGACGGTCACGTAAGACGATATTGCCAATGTCACCAATTCCGCTACCATCTACATAAACAGATCCAGATGGAATCTTACCAGCAACAGACGCATGATCTTTACCTAAAGCAAGTACATCTCCATTATCCATAATAAAACAATGATCTGGGTTTACATCACACGCTTCTGCTAATTTAATATGTTCTTTCTGCATGCGATATTCACCATGGATAGGCATGAAAAACTTAGGTGTTAACAACCGTAGCATCAATTTTTGTTCTTCTTGTCCACCATGACCAGAAGTATGAATATCGTTAAGAGGGCCGTGGATAACTTCTGCACCGGCACGATATAACATATTAATCATTCGACTTACACTTACGGTGTTCCCAGGTATTGGTGATGAAGAAAAGACAACGGTATCCTTAGGTATAATTTGAATTTGTCTATGGGTACCATTTGCAATTCGAGATAAGGCTGCCATCGGCTCACCTTGAGAACCGGTACAAAGGATGGTGACTTCGTCAGCAGGCAGGCGATTAATTTGGTGTGCATCAATAAATGTATTATCGGGTGCTTTAATATAGCCCAATTCACGACCAATTGATATCGAAGCTTCCATACTTCGACCAAACACAGCTACTTTTCGATTATGTTTAACAGCCCCTTCAACCATTTGTTGTAAACGATGAATATTCGAAGCAAAGGTTGCGAATATTAATCGTCCATCCGCTCGACTGAAAATATCATTAATGCTTTCGCCTACGACACGCTCTGACATCGTAAAACCAGGGACTTCACTGTTTGTACTATCTGAAAGTAAACAAAGGACCCCTTCTTTACCTATTTCAGCCATTTTGGCTAGGTTAGCTGGCTCTCCAACTGGTGTGAAATCAAATTTAAAATCACCTGTATGAACGATATTTCCAGGAGGTGTTTTAACAACAACTCCGTATGAATCAGGTATGCTATGTGTGGTTCTAAAAAATGTTACTGATGTTTTTCTGAATTTAATAACGTCATCTTCTTGATAGGTATGCAATTTAGCTTGACGTAATAAGCCATGTTCTTCTAATTTGTTTTTAATTAACCCAAGCGCGAGTTTACCAGCATAAACTGGGATATTAATTTCTCTCAATAAATAAGGTATACCACCGATATGGTCTTCGTGACCATGTGTTACAAACAACCCTTTAATTTTATCTTGATTTTGTACAAGATAGGTGTAATCTGGGATAACATAATCAATACCTAGAAGTTCATCCTCTGGAAATTTTATACCAGCGTCAATTAAGATTATCTCGTCTTGAAATTGTACACCATAGGTATTTTTCCCGATTTCACCTAATCCTCCAATTGCGAATACTGCGGTTTGATCATTCTTCACAAATTTCATGGGTTATACATTCTCCACAGCAAAATATTCGGATTTTTTCTCATAATCAAGATGTTCGCCTTCTAGTGGTTGAATATATTCAATATTAATATCGCGGTCCTTAAGCTCAGCTCTAACTTGGCGCTCGTTGTCTGCTTGGTAATATAGGCAGTGTGTATTTTCTCTTACAGGGACTTCATCGGCCCTTTCTTGATATAGTACTTTGTAAATCATTTCATCTCTCCTTAATAGTCTTTTTCTAAACATAGCATTATAAAAAATCGTTCAATCGTTCATTTAAAAGTGTTGAAGGCTTAAGCATTGGGAACACGATTTTGATTCAGCAATCTTTTCCATTTTTTTCGAAGCTTTTCTCTTAGCCGTCTTAACATGGTATAAGCAGCTCCTTTCAAAAAGCGAAAACTCATCATCCGATCCAACCCTCTTATTAATAGTATAGTATGGATTGGCAAGTTTGGAAACAGAAACGTATTATTTTCTTCAGCTTTCTGTTTTGTTTATTATTTTTCACTTAAAGAAATAAAGTTATACACCTTATTAATAAGAACAGAGAAAATGATTAGTTAACATCACACGGTTTAGCGTTAGCAGGTGCTGAAAAGGGTTCAGAATTGTTAATGTGATCATAGAACATAATGCCGTTTAAATGATCGATTTCATGTTGGAAAACAATCGCTGCATAATCTTTTAACCTTAATTTAACAATTTCACCTGCTAAATTGGTAGCTGTCACCGTAATTCTGGCATATCTCGGGACATAACCTGGAACTTCTCGATCGACAGAAAGGCAGCCTTCCCCAGAAGATAAATAAGTTATTTCTACTGAATGACTAATGATCTTAGGGTTAAAGTACCCGTCACTATAGCTTTTACCCTTAAAGTCCTCAAAGTGAACAGCAAGCATACGCTTTGAGATCCCTAATTGTGGCGCAGCTAAACCAACCCCTGCTCTAAGCTTATACTTCTTAGCCGTTTCTTCATCTTGGCTATTCTTAATAAATTGAAGCATGTCTGTTAACATTTTTTTATCTTCATGGCTAGGAGGCATGGCGACATCCTTAGCGACTTCAGTTAAAGTGGGATGGCCTTCTCGAACAATATCTGTCATAGTAATCAATGTATAAACACTCCTTTTAAATCACAAATCAAGGATATAGTGATACGTTTGTTGTTCAATTCTGAATTGCTGTAACATAGTTTAACATAATTATTATTGAAATGGGGATAATTTTGTATGTCAATAGATATTAAATTGGAAATATGAGAAGGACAATGTAATGGATTGTATTGGACGATTTTAAAATAGACTAGATAGACTAGGGTAAGCGGTGAGTGAAAATAAGTCATTTATCCATGCTACAACAATTAGACATAAAGCGCTCTTCTCAAAATAGAGAGCGTAGATACTATATCTAGGTGCGAGATAGCAGCTACTAATGTCGTGATTCGCTCACCTACCAATCACTTAGAATGAGAATACGTTCACTGATTGGAAGTTCGTTTTATTTATATGTTTGTCCAAATGTTACTTATGTTATACTGTTTTTATATGTGGTAGAATGACAACATAGAGAAGCAAAAGAATGGAGGCATTTAACGTGCGTTTAAAAATGGTAGGATTAATGATTTTAAGTGGTCTGTTATTAGTAGCCTGTTCAGGGCAATCAACAGAAGAAACAATGTATGAACACATGGAAGAGGCCGTTAGGTTAGAGGGCGACTTTGTTGATCAACAGCAACCACTTGGTGAGTTAGAACAAAAGGAGCAAGACATATATCAAGAAATTAGTGAATTAGGTATGGACGAATACGAAGAAATTCGATCATTGGCCGAACAAGCAATTGCCTCTATCGAAGAAAGAAGAGAGCTTACTGAAAAAGAAATAGCAAGTATTGAAGCATCCAAAAGTGAGTTTGAGCAGGTTGAACCATTGATAGCAGATCTAGAGGATGAGGCTTTACAAGAGACAGCACAGGAAATGGTTGAAAAGATGAATGAACGTTATCAAGCTTTTCTAGCTTTACACGAAGCTTATCAGAGCTCATTAGATTATGATATTGCTCTTTATGAGTTATTAATGAAAGAAGATTTAGAAGAACCTGAATTTACTGAACAAGTTGATCAAGTTAATAGTCAATACCAAGAAGTGATTGATGCTAATCATGCGTTTAATGATGCAACAGATGCCTTTAATGAAAGGAAACGTGAATTTTATGATCAATCTGACTTAAATATTACATATGAATGATAATATGATAAAAGCATGGCTTGTGTCCCGAACTCAAGGCATGCTTTTTTTACGTACACGAAGCAAATACAAAGACTTAGTAAAATAAAGCGCCCGACTCAAAATGGAAACCATTGATGTCGGTAATAACGGACGCTATCCCTTGATTCACTCAACTGACAATCAGTGGGTGAAGAACGAACACACCTACTGATAGAAGATCATTTTATTTTGTAGACCATCCTTACTATGTTGAATATGAATATAAATGTAGGTCAAAATGCTTAAACGAAGCGAATAGATGTAATACACAGCCTCAGAGAAGACTGATACAGGGTGAATAAATTAGTGAAACAGTTCACAATAAAAATTTTTTAAACAAAAAGGTTGAATAATTTCAAAGTTATTGTTGCAAAGTGATTGACCGTTTTGAGTTATTGAGATAAACTAATATCAAAGAACAAATTGTACTAATCGTTTCAACTTTTTCTTATATAACAGTTTTGGTTATCAATCAAATAAAGATTAAAAAAAATGAGAAAGGGTAATGTAACGATAGGTGCAATTTACGTTTTAGGTCCTTTTGTTTAGATTTAAAACGAAATAAATAAAACAAGGTTAGAATAGAAAGGAAGAGGTGAGTCTTTTGAAACGTACTACAGAAAAGATTGCTGAGCAATTTGAAACGTTTCAAATTCTGGATGAAGAAGGTAAAATAGTTAATGAAGAAGCCATGCCTGAACTTTCAGATGATGAATTAAAAGAGTTAATGACAAGAATGGTGTACACAAGAATTTTAGATCAACGTTCCATCGCTTTGAATCGTCAAGGGCGTTTAGGTTTTTATGCTCCTACGGCGGGTCAAGAAGCTTCTCAATTAGGTTCACAGTATGCATTGGAGCAAGATGATTTTATACTACCAGGTTATCGCGATGTTCCTCAATTAATCTGGCACGGATTGCCATTATACAAGGCATTTTTATTCTCAAGAGGTCACTATATTGGGAACCAAATGCCTGAAGGCGTAAACGCCTTAAGTCCTCAAATTATTATTGGTGCACAATACGTGCAGACAGCTGGGGTTGCGTTAGGTATGCAAAAACGCAATAAAAAATCTGTTGCGATTACGTATACAGGTGATGGTGGTACGTCTCAAGGTGATTTCTATGAAGGAATGAACTTTGCAGGTGCTTTTAATTCACCAGCTATCTTCGTTGTGCAAAACAACCAATTTGCTATCTCTACACCAGTTGAAAAACAGACTGCTGCAGATACATTAGCACAGAAAGCTGTTGCAGCTGGTATCGAAGGTATCCAAGTTGATGGTATGGATGTGTTAGCTGTTTATGTAGCAACGAAAGAAGCACGTGAACGCGCTGTCAATGGCGAAGGGCCAACTTTAATTGAAGCTCTTACTTACCGTTATGGTCCTCATACAATGGCTGGAGATGATCCTACACGTTATCGTTCCGAAGATTTAGATAATGAATGGGAAAGAAAAGATCCCCTTGTTCGCTTCCGGAAGTTCTTAGAGGAGAAAGGGATCTGGTCTGAAGATCAAGAAAATGAAGTGATTGAAAAAGCAAAAGAAGAAATTAAAAATGCTGTAAAAGAAGCAGATAATACACCGAAACAAAAAGTTACAGATTTAATTGGAAATATGTATGAAACACTTCCATCACACTTAGAAGAGCAAATGGAAGAATACAAAGCAAAGGAGTCGAAGTAAATCATGGCTCAAATGACGATGATTCAAGCAATTACTGATGCGTTACGTACGGAATTAAAAAATGATGAAAATGTTCTTGTTTTTGGAGAAGATGTCGGTCAAAACGGTGGTGTTTTCCGTGCGACAGAAGGCCTCCAAGCTGAGTTTGGAGAAGATCGTGTTTTTGACACTCCATTAGCAGAATCTGGGATTGGTGGTTTAGCGATCGGATTAAGTACACAAGGTTTTCGTCCGGTTCCTGAGATTCAATTCTTTGGTTTCGTTTATGAAGTTATGGATTCTATTAGTGGACAAATGGCACGTATGCGTTATCGTTCAGGTAACACAATGCATGCGCCTGTCACGATTCGCTCGCCATTTGGTGGTGGTGTTCATACCCCAGAAATGCATGCTGACTCATTAGAAGGACTTATGGCACAACAACCGGGATTGAAAGTGGTTATTCCATCAAACCCTTATGATGCTAAAGGTTTATTAATTTCATCGATCCGTGATAATGATCCTGTTATCTTTTTAGAGCACATGAAACTATATCGTTCTTTCCGTGATGAAGTGCCAGAAGAAGCTTATGAAGTAGAGCTTGGTAAAGCTAAAGTAGCACGCGAAGGTAATGATGTTACATTAATCGCCTATGGTGCAATGGTTCAAGCTTCTGTTAAAGCTGCTGAAGAATTAGAAAAAGATGGTGTGAGTGCTGAAGTTGTTGACTTACGTACGATTTCACCATTAGATATAGATACAATTGTAGAATCTGTTAAGAAAACGGGCCGTGTCGTTGTTGTTCAAGAAGCTCAGCGTCAAGCTGGTATTGCTTCTCAAATTGTTGCTGAAATACAAGAGCGTGCGATCTTACATTTAGAGGCGCCTGTATTACGTGTAGCGGCTCCAGATACGGTATACGCATTTACACAAGCAGAAGAAGTATGGTTACCAAACCATAACGACATTGTAGAGAAAGTGAATGACGTAATTAATTTTTAAGTGTTAGTAAATTAACCAGGGAGGTTAGCAATAATGGCATTCGAATTTAAATTGCCTGACATTGGTGAAGGTATTCACGAAGGCGAAATCGTAAAATGGTTTGTAAAACCTGGCGAAGAAATAAATGAAGATGATGTATTATGTGAAGTACAAAACGATAAAGCAGTAGTTGAGATTCCATCTCCAGTAGAAGGTACAGTAAAAGAGGTACACTTTGAAGAAGGAACAGTTGCTACAGTAGGGCAAACAATTGTTACTATTGATGCAGAAGGTTACGAAGGTGGGGAAGCAGATTCTGATCAAGAAACTGTCGAATCTACCCAAGAAAACAGTTCTGACGCTGGTCAAGGTGTTTTCGAATTCAAATTACCTGATATTGGTGAAGGTATTCACGAAGGTGAAATTGTAAAATGGTTTGTCAAAGCTGGTGACGAAATAAATGAAGATGATGTATTATGTGAAGTGCAAAACGATAAAGCAGTTGTTGAAATTCCGTCTCCAGTAGAAGGTACAGTAAAGGAAGTACACTTTGAAGAAGGAACAGTTGCTACAGTAGGGCAAACGATTGTGTCTATCTATGCAGAGGGTTATGCTTCAGAGAGTGGAAGTGAAGAACCAGCTAAAGAAGAAAAACAAGCTTCTCAAACCACTCAACAAGCTGAGTCAGTATCTACGGACAATGCACGAGTTATTGCGATGCCTTCAGTCCGCAAATTTGCTCGTGATCATGATGTGCAAATCGCAAATGTAAAAGGTTCAGGGAAAAATGGCCGCGTATTGAAAGAAGATGTTGAAGCTTACTTAAGTGGCGACCAGAAAGTTGACACATCAGCTGATGAGCAAAAAGCGCCAGCTAAATCCGAATCAAAAGAAACGCAAACAACAGCCAAACCACACGCTTCTGCAGGTGAATTACCTGAAACGCGTGAAAAAATGTCTGGTATCCGTAAGTCTATTGCAAATGCAATGGTTAACTCTAAGCACAAAGCACCTCATGTTACATTACATGATGAAGTAGATGTGACTGAACTTGTTGCTCATCGTAAGAAATTCAAACCGGTTGCAGCAGAAAAAGAAATTAAGTTGACTTACTTACCTTATGTTGTTAAAGCTTTGGTTTCTGCTTTAAAACAATTCCCAATTATTAATGCATCCATTGATGATAGTACGGACGAAATTGTTTATAAGCATTACTATAATGTTGGTATTGCAGCAGACACAGATAAAGGTTTACTTGTCCCTGTTGTGAAAGACGCTGACAAAAAATCTATTTTTGATATTTCAAAAGAGATTAATCAATTAGCTAAAAAAGCTCAGGAAGGTAAACTTTCTCCAGATGAAATGAAAGGTGCATCATGTACCATTACGAACATCGGTTCAGCTGGTGGTCAATGGTTTACGCCAGTTATTAATTATCCTGAAGCTGCAATTCTAGGTATTGGTCGTATTGCTGAGAAGCCAGTCGTTAAGGATGGGGAAATCGTTGTTGCTCCAGTATTGGCATTATCACTTAGCTTCGATCACCGTATCGTAGATGGTGCAACTGCACAATATGCTTTAAATCAAGTGAAGCGTTTGTTAAACGATCCACAATTAATTATGATGGAGGCGTAATCGAATATGGTAGTAGGAGATTTTCCAATTGAATTAGATACATTAGTTGTTGGAGCAGGACCTGGTGGCTACGTTGCTGCCATCCGTGCTGCTCAAACTGGCCAAAAAGTAACAATTGTTGATAAGGGTGCGCTAGGAGGCGTTTGTCTTAATGTAGGTTGTATTCCGTCAAAAGCTCTGATTCAAGCAGGTCATCGCTTTGAAGAAGCACATGGTGCTGAAGAGATGGGGATTGCAGCAGAAAACGTCACCGTCGATTTTAGTAAGGTTCAAGAATGGAAAAGTAGTGTGGTTAATAAACTCACTTCTGGTGTTGAAGGCTTACTTAAAGGCAATAAGGTGGATATTGTAAGTGGTGAAGTTTACTTTGTTGATAAAAATACAGTTCGTGTAATGGATGAAAAAAACTCACAAACTTATACGTTTAAGAATTGTATAATTGCAACAGGTTCTACACCAATTGAAATACCGTCATTTAAGTATTCTGAACGCATTTTAGATTCAACAGGAGCTCTAAATCTTAAAGAAATCCCTAAAAAGCTCGTTGTTATCGGTGGTGGGTATGTTGGTACTGAATTAGGTACTTCATATGCAAACTTTGGTACAGAAGTAACGATCCTTGAAGGTGCTGATGACATTTTAGGTGGTTTTGAAAAAGATATGTCATCTTTAGTTAAACGCCATTTGAAAAAGAAAAATGTTAACATTGTAACGAAAGCGATGGCGAAAGGTTCCGAAGTAACTGATAATAGTGTGAAAGTGACTTATGAAGCTAAAGGGAAAGAAGAGACCATTGAAGCGGATTATGTACTTGTTACAGTAGGTCGTTATCCAAACACTGCTGAAATTGGATTAGAGCAAGTTGGTATAGATATGGATGATCGTGGACTTATTAAAATTGATAAACAATGTCGTACTAGTGTTGATAATATATTTGCTATTGGAGATATTGTAGCAGGTCCACCACTTGCGCACAAAGCTTCATATGAAGGTAAAATTGCTGCAGAAGCAATTGCAGGTGAAAAGTCAGAAATTGATTATAACGGCATTCCTGCTGTTGTATTCTCTGATCCAGAGCTTGCAACAGTTGGATACACAGAAGCTGAAGCAAAAGAAGCAGGCTACGAAGTTACATCATCTAAATTCCCGTTTGCTGCAAACGGTCGAGCATTATCATTAGGTAGTGGCGATGGATTTGTTAGACTCGTTACACGTAAAGATGATGGTTTAGTTCTAGGTGCGCAAATTGCCGGAGCTAATGCGAGTGATATGATTTCAGAACTTGGTCTAGCAATTGAATCTGGCATGACAGCAGAAGATTTAGCTCTTACCATTCATGCTCACCCTACATTAGGTGAAATTACCATGGAAGCTGCTGAAGTTGCGATGGGTACACCAATTCACGTTGTAAAATAATAATTAAACACCGGTAATTCTTATGAATTATCGGTGTTTTTTGTTAATATGTCTAAAAGAATTCTTTTATTAAAGTTTTTTAATTTGTAATGGTTTATAATACAAAAGAAAAGAAATAAAACAACAAGGATGAGCATAATGAAAAATATTTTCTTTTTAATAATAGCTTTATTCATGACTTTTTTATTGATCGGTTGTCAAGCAGAGACTAATCAAGGTGAATCAGAACAAGAAGAAAACATTCAAGAGCCAGTAGAAGAAGAGTCTGTTAATGAAGAAGAAGTTGAAGAGAGTGAAGGAGAAATCGAATTGGATGAAACGGTAAAACAATATCAACCTTTATATCGCGTTAATCAAACGAACTGGGCAATCGAACCGATTAGTGAGGAAACCAATAGCAAAGTTGTTTTATTAACCATTGATGATGCACCAGATCAACATGCTTTAGAAATGGCCAATACGTTGAAAGCATTAGATGCATCGGCAATATTTTTTGTTAATGGTCATTTTTTAGAAGATCAGGATCAACAACAAATACTAAAAGAGATTTATGAAATGGGTTTTGTAATTGGTAATCACACATATACACACCCGAATTTAAGTGATATTTCTGAAGAGCAACAACGTGAAGAAATAATCGCGTTAAATGATTTGGTAGAAGATATAATTGGTGAACGTCCTAAATTTTTCAGAGCTCCTTTTGGTGTTAATACAGATGTTTCAAATGCTGTAGCTGAAGAAGAAGAGATGGTAGTCATGAATTGGACTTACGGATACGACTGGGAGGATGATTACACAGAGGCAGATGTATTAGCTGAAATGATGATTAATACACCAGAGTTGCGTGATGGTGCTAATTTATTAATGCATGATCGCTCTTGGACCAGTGAAGCATTAGAAGATATTGTCATTGGATTAGAGGAAAAAGGTTATGAGCTCGTTAACCCTAAAACCATTGAAACCGATGTTGAATAGAGTACTATTAATCTGTGCTAAGAAGGAATGTTAGAAAAAAAGTAACAGTAAAGGCGAATAATAATCCGGTAGGCTCGTTCATTCGTCTTTTTCAGACTAGCAGGCTATTAAATTTTAACAAGCAGTGAGAAGTGCCGAGTTAGCGATCAGTCCATGTTACCAAGTAACTGTCCGTAAAGCGCCCGCTGTAAAAATAGAAGATAGAAGCTCTTCTGTTTAGCCGGGCGATAACGGACGCTAATGTCCTGATTCAGTCAGCTCCCACTGATTGGAGGTTCGTCTTATTAAGTAAAAGGCTTCATTTCTTTAATAACATGTATAGTTTCTAATGTTACATCTTCTAAACCTTGAACGGGTAAGCCAACTTCAATATTTTTTTTAATGTAATCAAGATTTTCTTCAGTTATAATCTCCCCAGGAATGAAAATGGGTATTCCGGGTGGATAGATCATAATTGATTCTGCACTAATCCGCCCAACAGCTTCAGATAATTTAATGGTTTCCGTGTCCGCATAGAAAGCATCGCGTGGAGACATGCTTAAAGCTGGTATTTCAGATATACTCACTTGAACTTGTCTCTCTACGGCATGATGCTTAAATGCATAAACTAAATCCTTTAAGGCGGTTAGTAAGGTGGATATGTGTTGATTGTGGTCCCCTGGTGTAATGATACACAAAATATTGTACATATCAGATAGCTCTACTTCAATTTGATAATGCTCTCTCAGCCAACTTTCTACATCATAACCTGTCACCCCTAATTGTTTAACGGAGATTAAAATTTTTGTTGGGTCGTAATTGAAGGTAGCATCTGTACCTAATATTTCCTTTCCAGGGCAATAAAGATAGTTTAAATCATTAATTTGTTTACGTAAATCTTGGGCGCGTGTAATGGTTTCTGTTAATAAACGATGCCCATGGAGCGCCAATTGTTTTCGAGCAACGTCTAGTGATGCAAGTAAGAGATACGAAGTTGATGTGGTCGTTAACATCGATAGCACATTTTGAACACGCTCCTTAACAATTAACCCTTCTCGACCATTCAGAACAGAACTTTGCGTCAGGGATCCCCCTAACTTATGAACACTGGTTGCTGCTAAATCTGCTCCTGCTTCCATAGCTGAAAGTGGCAGATCTTCGTGAAAGTGGATATGAACGCCGTGTGCTTCATCGACAAGGACAGGTATGGCTTTTTTATGTGCGATTTCAACAATTTTCCTTAAATCAGCAGCTATGCCAAAATAGGTTGGATTTATAACAAATACTGCTTTTGCATCTGGATGTGCATCAAGTGCATGCTCGACTGAACGAGGGGTGATGCCATGAGCAATGCCAAGTGAAGTATCAAGCTCTGGGTGTACAAAGATAGGGATGGCACCTGAGAATATAATAGCCGATGTCACTGATTTGTGTATGTTTCGAGGAACGATGATCTTGTCACCAGGCTGACATACACTTAATACCATTGCCATAATGGGTGTACTTGTTCCTTGCACAGAAAAGAAGGTAAAATCAGCACCAAATGCTTGAGCAGCTAATTGCTCAGCTTCTTTAATAATCCCTTGTGGATGATGCAGATCATCAAGGGGACTAATATTAATTAAGTCAATCGATAAAGCATTGTCACCCATAAAGTTCTTAAAAGAAGGATCAATCCCTCTTCCGCTTTTATGACCAGGTATATGAAAAGCAAGCGGCTGTTGATTAATGTGTTGTAAAAGACCCGAAAATAAGGGTGTTTTTTCATGTTCTTGCATATAATTGACTCCTTTAATAAAATAATAATGCGATGAAGCAAAAAGATTATAGCAAAAATGATATCAAATAGCTAGTTAATTAAAGGATTTATCAATAGGAGGGGAAGCCAGGTGAATTTTCGTTTTCCGATCGATGACCGTTGGACAACGGAGGAGATTGTTGAAGTGGTTGAGTTTTTAGCGTTAATAGAGGAATGCTATCATAAACCTATTACGTCAAAGGATATCTTGAATAAGTATCGTAAATTTAAACAAATTGTACCTAGTAAAAGTGAAGAAAAGACGATAGGAAGAGATTATGAACGTGAGACAGGCTATTCATTATATCAAACCATAAAAAAGGCTAAAGAAAATAGTGATCAAACCATCAAAATGCAAAAATAACGATAGAGCTAAGCGAGGTTGGGACAAAAGTAAAAGACGTAAGATCAGTTGCGAATGATCCGTTTGTTTTGTGAATGGATTATTCGTCTTTATTATATTAAAACGAATGATATCAAATAGCTGAGGAAATATGCGACACTCTAGCGGGAACAGCACGAGCTGAAGATCCATTCAGTAAAGCGCTTTTGGCTTTACTGAATTAGCTGAAGCCGTGCCCGCAGAAAGGGAGTATATTTCCTCTGCGGGTATGTGATAAACCTACACATTCTAACATCATTCGTATTTGGAGAGCATATTTT
Source organism: Amphibacillus jilinensis Y1 (assembly GCF_000306965.1). GTDB lineage: Bacteria > Bacillota > Bacilli > Bacillales > Amphibacillaceae > Amphibacillus_C > Amphibacillus_C jilinensis. The sequence continues at coordinate 118,765 of NZ_JH976435.1, forward strand.
TGTTGTGTCCCAGCCTCATTAATAATAGTCTATTGTTGAAGCGCGCGTTTACCAAGCTGATAAAGAGGTAAGAGTTGATCAAATGTTGATTTAATCTGCTCTAATAGGGCTTCACCAGACAATTGATCGGCATCAGATTTACTAATATGTTTGCCAATTAAAAATTCAGCCTTCTTAACATCTCGAAAACGTTCTAGATCTTTATCCACTAGTGATTTCACTGGTTTCGCAGCTTTATTCATATGATCAAAAGAAACCACGTAATCATTAGGCAATGCTTCAATATGATCTTGATACTTTAAAAATGTTTCAGCTATTTTAGACTTGGTAGGTAGTTCATAAATAAAAGCAAGCCATATAAATAAATGATCATCAAATAAACCAACCTGGAAGTGTGGATGTTTTTTATAGCCTCGCTTATTATCAGCAATGGCTAACCAGGTATCATTAGGCGGGTTGACAGAACGTCGTGCATGTTTGGCGATATGTAGAAACATTTCATTTCCTAACTGACTAGCTAAATGATCTGTTAGTTCTGTACCTATTGCCTTAAATTTTGGTTGAATATGCTCTTGAATCGCATGCATTCTTTCAGCTAAGCCTTCAATATGAAAGATTTCAAAATCGCTATTGTTAAAGCTGTATTTGTCCATTTTCCATTACACCTTTCTTAACTAATAGTATATCTAATTTTAACATAATTATAATTAAATAGGTACACAGATGCATAAAAGCGCAAATTTTGCTACACTATACCTAGAGTAACGGGAGGATGAATCATTATGTCTACTTTCAAACAAGAGGCCGTATATCAACAAGCAAAAAAATGGGTAAAAGAAGCGGGGGCAATTATTCGCCAAGCTATTGATCAACCGAGAGAGGTCGACACAAAATCAGACGCTAATGATCTTGTGACAGAGATGGATAAGAAGATCGAACAATTTTTTGCAGAAAATATAAGAGATACCTATCCAACAGATCGGATCTTGTCTGAAGAGGGATTTGGTGATGAAGTTAAGGACTTAACAGGAACCGTGTGGATTATTGATCCGATTGATGGCACGATGAATTTTGTTCATCAAAAGCGGACCTTTTCAATTTCTTTGGCCGTTTATCATAATGGAATCGGTGAAATTGGTTTCGTCTATGATGTAATGGCTGATATGCTATACCATGCCAAAAGAGGAGCGGGGGCTTATAAAAACGAAAAAAAATTAACCCCAATTGCTGATCATAAAAAACTATCTGAATCGATACTTATGCTTAACACTTTTTGGTGTACAAGCAACAATAAAGTAAATGATGAGAAAATAAGAAAATTAGTTCAAAGCGTAAGAGGGACACGAACATATGGTTCTGCTGCTTTAGAATTTGCGTATTTAGCAGAAGGTATTGTAGACAGCTATATTTCTTTTAAACTACACCCATGGGATTTAGCGGCAGGTGTTATCTTGTTCGATGAGGTCGGTGGCAAAACCGTTCAAGCAAATGGCAAGCCACTAACTTTTCTAAATCAAGATCCTATGGTGTCGGCACATCCAGATATAATTGATCAAATAATTAATGACTACATTGAATTGAAATAACTTAAAAAGATGACGACTACTATATTATTGAATATAGGGGTCGTCATCTTTTTTCTCTTGATATAATTTGAAATTCCCTGTAGCATGGCGCATCTTTGTTTTTTTCTCTATACGCTCTGAGCAAGTTGGACATAAATATAAGTGCTTACGTCGATTACGTAATCGTTTAGCTAAGGGCGAATGATAATTAATTTGATTAACTGTATCACATATTGGACATTTAACATCCATAACTGTCACCTCAAACAAACAAGCTATTATAAATTGATTGTTTACATTTTAGCATATCTAGACATGGAATGCTAACCTGTTCTACGTATCTTTTACTTTATCACAGATAACCGTCCGTAAAACACCTACCTCACAATAGAGAACAGAAGTAAATCTATCTAAGTGGGAACTAACGCCGCTAATGGCCTGATCCACTCAACTAACAATCAGTGGGAGAAGAGCGAAAACACCCACCGATTGAAGGAGCGTTTTATATGATCAGTGCATTGTTAAGCAATTGAAAGTATTAAAATAATATAAGTGGGCATAGTTACTAATAAATACTTATCACACATAAAAATGTTTGGATAGGGTCAAATCAGTGTGAAAGAAGTCGCTTTTTAAGGCTATACGAGAGGCATTGGTTCATATATCAATAAATATTTGTTACGGATACCTGCTCGACAGAAATTAGAGAGCAGAGATAATCTATATAGGTGGAAGCTAACGGTTGCGATGCCTCAACAGCCAATCCTAGGAAGAAGAGCGAAAGCGCCCGATGATTGAAGGTTCGTTCTATACCAAATCATGACTTGTCATTAATCATGTTTCACTTTGATAGAAACGGGAATGAACTATATATCAATAAAGAAGAGGTGTTGCCATATGAAGAGAAAAGTGCTCATCGGTCTGATTGGAATAGGAACAACATTTGTGACTTATCAGCTATTGAATGATAAGCGTCAAGAACGAATAAAGAATAAATTTGTTAATTTTAAAAATGTATTAACTTTGAAAAGACACGATCATTTTCCAATAGAAGAAGCGGGAGACCCATTAAGTGATAATATCGAAAATGCAGATATGGTAAGTGAAGGTTCTTTATTTGGTGTTAATTACTTCAACGAGATTAAACAATAACATAATATGAAAAATGACGCCGGGACAAAAGCGTAACAAGATAAGAAAAATCCGAACATTAATGTCTGATACATGTAGCGCTTCGGTAAAACACTTCGCTTTC
>NZ_JH976435.1:121669-162947 GCF_000306965.1 Amphibacillus jilinensis Y1
TTTTTTCTACGCTCTGTTCAGAATGTTCGGATTGACTCAACTACCAATTAGAGCGGCGGGAGATCCCTGCTGATTGGTAGTTTGTTTTATTGTGATCTTAAACGGTGTCGAAAGTACTTAATAACTAGACCTTCTCGATGAAATAAAAAGGCTAGCATAAAAAACAGACCAGTAGTAGTGGCCATGGCTCCAGCAATCGATACATTTAACTGTACGGCGCTCCAATAGCCTAATATCGCGGATAAGCCACCAATCAATCCGCTTAATAAGATAACATTTATAAAGCGATCTGATAGTAGATAGGCGGTTGCACCAGGAACAATTAGCATCGCTACAACCAAAATGGCCCCGACACTGTTAAAAGAAGCAACTGTTGATAAAGAGACGAGCGTCATTAATAAGTAATGGATAAACCCTACTGGGATACCAATTAATATTGCATAATGATGATCAAAAGTAGAAATCTTAATTTGCTTATAGAAAAGGATAATGACCGTAAGACTAATTAATAAGACCGCGCTAAGCATCCATACGGCTTTTGGACCTAAATCAATTCCATGCAAAATAAAACGATTCCACGGAACAAAAGCAATTTCCCCCATCAGTGCATGTTCAGTATCTAAATGAACTTGACTACCAATGAAAGAAAGCAGAACAACGGCTAGGGCAAATAAAGAGGTGAAAATCACACCAATACTTGCATCTTTTTGCACCCCTTTTTGATTTAATGTCTCTACTAAATATGCGGTCAAAAGTCCGACAACCGCTGCTCCGATTAACATAGGAATGCCATGTAAGGTTTGTGTGATGAAAAAAGCCCCGACTATCCCTAAGAGAACGGTATGACTAATTGCATCTGCTAGCATCGCTGTTTTCCTTAACACGAGTAGTGAGCCATTAATGCCACAAGTAACCCCGACTAATATACCAGTTATAATAATCCAGCCTGTATAACTCATGATGTTTGCACCACTTTCATTACTATTCCATGTTTTGATCCAAACAGTAAGCTTATAAGAAAAATAGCCGAGATAACGAGTACAATCATTGGGCCTGTTGGTAAATTTGGTATAGTTGCACTAAACCAAGTCCCTATCGCACCACTTAGCGCACCTAAAACCCCTGATAACCCTGCCATAATAGGCAGTTCGTCTGTCCAATAGCGTGCTGACAATGGTGGGGTAATAAGTAATGCGGCTATTAAGACGACCCCAACCATTTGAATGCCGATAACAACGATCCCGACAATGAGCAACATAAGTACACCGTTTAATAATGATACCGGTATGCCAAGTCCTTTAGCGAAGTGAGGGTCAAAAATCGCAATTTTAAATTCTTTAAAGCAAACCATGGTGATAAGCACAAGGACAATGGCACTAACCGTTATTAATTGTACATCTCTATTTACAAGTGATGCTGCTTGCCCAAAAATGAATTCTTTCAAACCGGCATGATTTCCAGTAGCATGTTGTTGAATAAAAGTTAACAACACGATCCCTACGCCGAAAAAGACAGAAATGATTACACCAATCGCAGCATCTGTATCAAGCTTAGAATGTTTAATAATGACTTGGATTAAGTACGTTCCCAGTAAACTCGTTAACGTTGCACCCAACAATAGGACAGGGAGATTCTTTTCATTAAAAAACAAAAAACCAATACCTACTCCAGGTAAAGCGGCATGAGCCATTGCATCACTAATAAGACTCTGTTTTTTCAATAACACAAAAGTACCGATCAATCCACAAGCAAAACCTAATAACAAGCTACCGGTAATCACCCATCTGAAATTAGCACTAGACAAGAATATGGAAAAATAATCAGACATATCATGACCTCCTTATGTCAAGACTGTAGCTCTTTCAAGAAACGATATTTTGCCGCCATAAGTTCGTTCCAAATTATCCATAGTAAAAACGGTCTGAGTTTCCCCATACTGAATGGGTTCTTTATTCAAAAGTAAGACACGGTCAAAATATTCTTCTACCGTCTGCAAATCATGATGAACGACTAGTACCGTTTTTCCTTCGCTTTTCCATTCTTTCATCAAGTGAATGATAGCTTTTTCGGTCGCTGCATCCACACCGGAAAAAGGTTCATCCATAAAATAAATGGAGGCATCTTGCGCTAACGCCCGAGCGAGAAATACGCGCTGTTGTTGCCCACCTGATAATTGACTGATTTGTCTAGTAGCAAAGTCGAGCATGCCCACTTTATCAAGGCATTGGTCAGCTATTTCAATGTCACGTTTTTTAGCGCGTTTGAAAAAGCCAATTTTTCGGTAACGACCCATCAGGACAACATCACGGGCATTGGTTGGAAAATCCCAATCCACTTCACTTCTTTGTGGAACATAGCCGATTAAATGTTTTTGTTGCCGCAATGCTTGATCATAAACCTTTACTGTACCTGAGCGTTTTGGGATTAGCTCAAGTACAGCTTTAATTAAGGTGGATTTTCCAGCTCCGTTAGGTCCGACAATACCAGTAAGCGATCCTTCTGGGACATTGAATGAAACATTTTTAAGAACCGTTTGTTTATGATAGTTTACTTTTATATTAGTTATTTCAAGGGCGTTCATTTAGACCCCTCCTATTTTAATGCATCAACAATCGTGTCGATATTTGCTTTGAACATACCGATATAGGTACCTTCTTCTGTGTCGGCTTCACCCATTGCATCAGAATACAATTCGCCACCAATTTCAATGTCATGACCTTCTGATTGGGCGCCTTCCTTTACTGCATTAATTGATCGATCGGATACACTACTTTCTATGAAGAGGGCATTGATTTCACGATCAACAACTAAGTCAACGACGTCTTGTATATCTTGGACACTATAGTCATCTTCTGTACTTAATCCCTGTAATGCCTCAACTTCAAATCCATAGGCTTCTCCAAAATAATGAAAGGCATCATGTGCTGTGACGAGTACACGACTTTGCTCAGGTATTTCCTCTATACGGTCTATGATATACTCATTTAATTCTTCGAGATCACCCATATAGTCCTGATAGTTTTGTTGATAGTCTTCCTCATGGTCTGGGTCTAACGCAATCAATTGATCCTTAACAACTTCTACGACATGACTAAAGGTTGTCACGTCAAACCATATATGTGGGTCATAAACGGCAGGGTTGTCAGGATCATTTAATAATAGAGATTCTGGCATTTCTTCTGTGACAGCAATCGTTGGCTTATCGGCTTGCATCTGTGCAAAGACATCGTTCATTTGTGCTTCAAGGTCTAATCCGTTATAGAAAATGATGTCGGCCTGATCCATTTGGTCAATGTCACTTTGGACTGCGTTATACATATGTGGATCAGTTCCCGGACCCATTAGGCTAGTTAGATTTACATGTTCTCCTCCAACATTTTCAACGACATCTCCAATTTGAGCGATTGTCGCAACTACATTAATCGTTTGTTCTTCATTCGTTTGGGTTACTTCACTACAAGCAACCATCAAAACGATCATTAAAACCAATGTGGATGTAACAAAAAATTTTTTCATATTCTTCCCCTCCCACTAATAAATTAGCATTGTATAATTTTTGTTCTTTTAATTAAAAATGTTTCCTTAGTGCAACTTTAATATTTTCAATGTCTTTTGTCAACCTAAAAGAATAATTAATTATTGGCTGTGTAAATTGAATTAACTTGCATTTTTCATCATTAAGCTTTAATATAATGAGAAGAGGATCTTTAACGGAGGGGGATTTAAATGATGCAAGAAGCGGTCGTAACTAACGCAAATGAAGCCTATGCCCTTCTTAAGGCTGACGCAGATAAGATCTTGAAACTCATTCAAGTACAAATGGACAATTTAATGATGCCCCAATGTCCTTTATATGAAGAAGTTTTGGATACACAAATGTTTGGTTTGTCAAGAGAGATAGATTTTGCTGTTAGGTTAAACTTAATTGGGGAAGCAGAAGGTAAAGATTTATTAGATAATTTAGAAAAGCAACTTAATTTATTACATGAAAAAGCACAACAATCATAAATCGCATTGTTTTTATGTTGATTGGTATACACAGTATTGAGTCTTATACTATAGATTTAACGTTAAAACGTCACAAGAATGATAACTTGTGACGTTTTTCTCTATATTAGCGTTTTATTAAGTTTGATCAATCAGCTGTATTTATAAATGGTCTTTCTTTATGTTAAAGTCATAGATTAATATGCCTTGAAATCTAGATGAAAAGCAGTTCGTTGCTAAAGTTTAACATGCCATTTAATGATTCCTGCTTCTTTTGCTGAGTTAAAGGCAATAACCACAATCGGACCTAAAATGAACCCAAGGATACCGATTAATTGGAGCCCTATATACATTGCAATTAGTGTAGCTAATGGGGAAAGACCGATCTGCTGTCCCATCACTTTGGGTTCAACAGTTCTTCGGATCGCTAAAAGAATAAGAGCAAGTAGCGCAAGTTGAGTTCCCATAAAAATATTGCCTGATATGAACATATACAGTGACCACGGTCCAAGAATAGCGATAGAGCCGATAATTGGAATGAGGTCAATTAACCAAATGATTGTTGCCATAATTACCGCATATTCAGGAATGATAATAAATAATCCTAGCAAGGTAACTGTTAATACAATTAAACTAACAAGGAATTGTGCTTTCAAAAAACCTACAAATACGTATTTTAATCGAGCACTCATAAATTGTATTTTCTCAGCTGTATGCTCGGTGAAATTATGATAAAACTTCGCTTTTAAAATGGGAAGTTCTAGCATGAATAAAAATAGTGCTATTAAATACACAATAAAGCTGACAATGTAATTTGGGATGACAGCAACTATTGATGCGAGTCGTTCCACTCTGAGGTGTGTTCTTAAAATATCTGTAATGGAGTCAACACTACTATTAATGCTATTATTGACTTCCTGCACAAATTCATTAGGTAAGTCCTCCATAACCCTTTCTAGTTCTCCACTCCATTGAAGGAGTAACTTATTGACTTGTAGAATATAATCAGGTGCATTCTCAGCCAAGTCTACCAATTGCTTAATAATATTTGTTACCGCATATGTACCAATAAACGAAAGCAAAACAAGAAATGCTAAATAGACTATAATCACACTTATCTTACGGTTGAGGCGAAATCTTTTTTCAATCATTCGAATAAGTGGATTGAGAAAAAGCGCGGTAATAAATGCAGTGAGTAATGGGATTGAAACGGGTAATACGAAAATAAAGAACAATAATATAATGATCGCTAATATAATTAATGTCCAATGGCGTCTGGTTAACGAGCGCAACACAAATAAATCCCCCTTTCCTTAGATAAGAAAAAATCTCTGTCTCATTGAAATATATCATGTTCCTTGTCATTTGAATAGTTACTTTTATAATTAATCTTATCATGTTAGGTGAAATCAATGATGTTTAATTAGGCTTATGTAAGGTCATACTACACATTGTGGGCAATAATTAGCCACAATAAACATGAGGGGGGTATTTGAGGTATGAAAACGGTTAATGAAGTTATGTCAAATCACGTAATGTCTTGCCAACCCAATCAACCAATAAATGAAATTGCTAAATTAATGGCTGATCAGGATATTGGAGCAATACCTGTTTGTGATGAGAATCATCACTTATTAGGCGTGGTAACCGACCGAGATTTGGTTATTCGAGGTTATGCAAAAGCTGTAGATCCAAATGAATCAATTGAACAGTGCATGACGCGTGATGCCATAACCTGTGATCCAAACCAAACCGTACGCGAAGCGGGAGAATTGATGGCAAAACATCAAATTCGACGTCTGCCTATTGTGAAAGATCGCAAACTAATTGGTATTGTATCATTAGGGGACTTAGCATTAGAGAAACAATCCGATCATATGGCAGGAGAAGCTTTGGAAGAGATTTCAGAGCACACACATTATCACTAAGTTTTTAGACATAAGCAAGCCATATAGGAAGATAGGGTATGGCTTGCTTATGCCTAAAAACTATTAAACTATTTTAATTATAGAAAGAAGGTACCTAAATGAAAAGGATGTTTAAGTTTTTGTTGTTCCTCTTTATAGTGTATGCTGTTTTTTTTATATATGGTGATTTGATCACTCAGACGGATAAATCGGTGCAATTTTTTGAACAAAAGGTTGTGGAGCAAGATAGAGATTTAGAAGTCAAGTTATCATTTTTTGATCGTGAGATAACTAAAGAGGAGCCTTTGGATCAGTTAATCGGAAAATCATTGTCACATTTGCTGGAAGCCTTTGGTGAACCCGTACAGAGTGCGCCCAGTCGCTATGATTATGAATGGTATTTATTTACTGATGAAGAAAACTATTTTTATCAGTTTGGAATAAAAGATAATCAAGTGGTTACTGCTTTTATAACAGGAGAGCAAGCTAATATATTGCCGTTGGAGATAGGGATGAATTACGAAGAGGTGGAAAGGTTTTATGTTTTTAAGGAAGAAGTAGAATTTGATCGCTTTTCTTTTCGTTTAAGTGAGGAAGATATCGAAACAACTCCTATCATTATGTTAGATGAAGGTATACTATTACAATTATATTTTGATATTCACACAGATCAATTATCATCAATTCGGATTATGAATGGAGAAGTAGCGGTCAAGCATCAACCTTATTATTTATCTTATACAGGTCCATTGCCGAAAAAAAGTAGGCTATCTAATGATGATTGGGAAATGGTAACGCAAAGTGAAGCTTATGCCATTTTTATTTTAACAAATATGATTCGTAAACGTTTTGAAGTAAATCCATTGCAATGGCATAACCAAGCCAGTCAGGTTGCTAGTCTTCATAGCCAAGATATGCATCAATTGGATTATTTCTCACATCAGTCACAGGATGGCAGGGATCTATTAGATCGCTTGACAGATGGAGAAGTCTCGTTCTCACGTGCCGGCGAAAATATTGCAGCACAATATACAGATGGATTAGCTGCAGTGGAAGGGTGGTTGAACAGTGAGGGGCATCGTCGCGCGTTACTAGATGAATCGTTTACTCATCTAGGTGTAGGTGTTTATCAAAACTATTATACACAGAATTTCATCACAGATAAGCGATAAGCGTCCATAAACCCCTGGCAGATACTAGAGAGCAAGGCTCATCTGTTTAGGCGAGAGCTAATGATCGCTAACGTCCCGATTTACTCAACTACTCATAAGTGGGAAAAGACGCCGTTCTGCGATTGAATGTTTACATGATCACGATACCCAAATGATCATTCTGACATTGATCAATAAAATTAGGTTTAAGGCGTTTCACTTTCTCTTAATTTCTAACATACATTATATTAGCTCAGTTTAAAAGGAGGTTTGGGATTAAGATGAGTGAAACCAAATTACATCCGAAGATTCAAAAGTTTAAGGCGTTTATTGAAAAACATCCAGGTATGATTCAAACGGTAAGGAATGGAGAGCAGGACTGGTCTTATTATTATCAACGCTATCAAGAACTGGGAGAAGATGATGATTATTGGACGCGATTTAAAGACGACACAGCACCAAAAGATGAAGAGACGAAGAAGAAGTGGACAGAACAATTATTCTCGATCTTTAATAAAGTTGATTTTGATAAAGTTGATGAGCATGTGAAACAGGCGGATCAGGCGGTCGATCAATTAAGAAAGCTAATCAATCATTTTTCTGAAATAAGAGGAAAAAATACGAATCAACCGATGCAGATGCCCAATAGAATGGACCGGCGCTATTACTGATGGTAACTTTATAATAGACATTGAGAGGCATTTCATAAGTAAAGAGCGCGACTTAAATCTGATCTGCTCTTTTTTTTTGTGTGAAATACTGGTATGATAGTGCTAGTGGAGGTGGTGATCGTCATGTTGGCGACAACTGAATGCATACATTTATTAGACCATACAGATGAATTGGCAAAGATGATTATAGATTCTGAACAGATGGTTAATTATATAGAAAATAAACGTAAGTTAAAACAAAATAAAGAAGCCCAAGCTTTAATTAAACAATTCGAGATAAAAAAAGAACAATATGAAGATGTTCAACGTTTTGGTCGTTACCATCCTGACTTTAGTCAGATTACAAAAGAGATGCGTATGGTAAAAAGAGAAGTAGACATGCATGAAGCTGTTGCACAATTCAAAGTGGCTGAACGCGACTTGCAGGCACTATTAGATGATATAAGTGAAAAGATAGCCCACAGTATTAGTAAGCAAATTATTGTACCTAGAGATGGGGCATTATTTACTGATAGCGGCTGTGGCTGTGGTTCTGGTGGAGGTTGTGGTTGTAAAGCTTCATAATGATTAAAGTGAGGGAACAATATGATACGTACAAAAAGACAAGGACTTATAATTTGGTTTCAGCATATGAAAAATGTGAAGCAATTAAAGCGTTATGGCCACCTCATTGCGGTATCAAGAGGATCTCGATATGCTGTTATTTATGTAGATCAAGAAGAAGTTGAAGACAAAGCAGCGAAATTGGAGAGACTGCCTTTTGTATCGAAAGTTGATTACTCATACAAGCCTTTTATTAATCAAGAATTTGATAACGCGAAAGTCGATAAGGCTAAAGAATATGATTATAAGATGGGTATATAATTTTTGCGAAAAACATAAAAGCTTGATTGCAACACACTGGTCGTTTAACGGATGCTCAATAGAACCAAATGCGCACAAATAAACACCGATATCGTTCAACTTTGTTTGCGAAGATATGAATGATGAAATTGATAAAATAATTTGATAGAAAAAAGCCTGCAGATAAAAAGATCTGCAGGCCCTTTTTGATTCGTTCTAATGGAATCAAAAAGGCAAAGGGAGAGGAGAAACCGGAAAAGCGCCTATGGGGAAACGTAGGCTCTTCCGTCTTCTAGAAGTGTTGCTATTGCTTAACATCACCTCACTAGCTAAGTATCACCATAATAGAGATAAAATATTCAAGTGAGTCAGATGATGAAATGAAATACAAGCCTTGAGCTTTGATAGTAATGTATTCAGTCCGTAAGATGCCCGCTATTTAGGTGATAGATAACGGCCACTGATGTCCTGATTCACTCAACAATCAATCAGTGGGAGAAGCAAGAAAACGCCTACTGATTGAAGATTCATTTTAGGAAGAACAAGTAATGAATAATGATCCTTTGCTACGATAATGATAGGATGATTGGAGATAATCATGGTGTTTATTACATTTTTATGGTAGCATTAAAAGCGATTAAATGGGTGTAAACAGCTATTGAGGTGAGATAAATGCGTGTCATATCGGGTACATATAAAGGTAGATTGCTTCAAACGGTACCAAATAAATTAACTAGACCTACTACTGATAAAGTAAAAGAGTCCCTTTTTAATCGTATCGGTCCTTTTTTTAATGGTGGCGTTTGTTTAGATCTTTTCGCCGGTAGTGGTGGTTTGGGTATAGAAGCGTTAAGTAGAGGTATTGATCATGTTATTTTTGTCGATCAACAAAGGCAAGCTATAGAAGTCATCAAAAATAATTTAAGTCAGTTAAATTTAACTGCACATGCTGAAGTATATCGTAATGATGCTTTTCGGGCACTTAAGGCTGTGGCTAAGCGAAACTTAACTTTTAATATAATATTTTTAGATCCTCCTTATCAAAAAGGGTTCTATCAACGGCTTCTTCAAGAAATAGCTAAGCAAAATATTGCGGATGAGCAGACAGTAATTGTGTGTGAACATGAGGCGAGAGAAAGTTTACCGACACGGGTTGAAACACTTGAAAAAGTACGAACAGAGAAATATGGAAGTACAACTGCAATATCGTTGTATAGAGAAAGGAAGAATTTGAATGAGTAAATTAGCAATTTGTCCTGGTAGCTTTGATCCTGTTACTTTTGGTCACCTTGATATTATTGAACGGGCAGCAAAAGTTTTTGATCATGTTATCGTGGCTGTTTTCCATAATGAATCGAAGTCCCCGCTTTTTACGGTTGAAGAACGCATTCGATTATTAGAAGATTCAACAAAACATATTTCTAACGTGTCAATAGATGGACATGATGGTTTATTAATGGACTATGCGCGTAAAAAAAACGCAGATGCTCTTGTAAGGGGATTGCGGGCTATTAGTGATTTTGAATACGAAATGCAAATTACTTCTATGAATCGTAAACTTAATGAAGACATTGAAACATTCTTTGTGATGACCAATAATAAATATTCTTTTTTAAGTTCGAGTATGGTAAAAGAAGTTGCTAAATTTAAAGCAAATGTATCTGATCTGGTACCGGAAGCAGTTGATCAAGCTTTAAAAGATAAATTTAAAAATGAATAACTGTTAAATGTATCGTTCTGGTCCCAATTAAAATAACAACCGCGTACACTTTACTCGGTTGTTATTTTAATTGACGGAGGGCGCATAGGATAAAAGCACTTGCTAAGCCAACTAAAGTGATGAGCGGCCCCACTTGATACAGCTGGTTGAACAAATAACTTGATTGTAACGGGGCTTCTACCGCGATAGCATGACCAATAGGCTTCGGGGATAGTGCCATTAAGTAGGGTGAGGCGATAATAACAATCCCTGCTGAGAAGATACCTTGGAGTATTCTGCCTAATAAATAGGGCATATAGCGAATATCTGTTTCAGCTAAAATACTAGCTACTTGTGCCTGTACACTAAAACCATTAAATGCTAATAATAAACTAACAAGAATAGCTTTGGCTATCATCGGTTCATTGATATAACTAGAAATTTGTTGAGCACCTAGCGTGATTTCAAATATACCCGTAAAGAAAGGGAGTGCAAGTTTTTCTGGAATGTTAAAGCGTACAAAAATGTTTTCAATTAGCTGACTGCCTATATCAGCTAAACCTACTTCAATTAATATGTTAGAGAAAACAGAAAAAAAAATAATAAATCCACCAATCATAAGTAAGGTTTGAACAGAATGAATGACAGCATCTCCAAATAATTTTCCGAACGGTTTATTTGATTTAATACGTGTATGATGCAATGTTGTAAAAGCACGCTTCCATATATTTTGCTGCGCATTTTTTCGATGTCTAGAGGTATAATTAGCTTTATAAAAACGCATGACTATACCTACTAAAAGGTTGCTACTGTAGTGAGAAACAGTCAATAAAATGCCTAGTGTCGGTGATTGAAAAAAACCAACCGAAACGGCAGCAATGATAAACAAGGGGTTTGAAGCGTTAGTAAAGGCGACAAGTCGCTCGGCTTCAACTTGCGTCAATTGTCCTTCTTGTCTCATTCGGGCAGTGAATTTTGCCCCGGCTGGATAACCGCTTGCCATCCCCATCGCCCAGACGAAGCTACCAACGCCAGGAACGTTAAAAATGGGGCGCATAATTGGTTCGAATAAAACGCCGATAAAATGAACGACACCAAAGCCAATCAAGATTTCCCCGGTAATAAAAAATGGAAGTAAAGATGGGAAAACAGTATTTGACCAGATATCAACTCCTCTTTTACTAGCAGCTAAAGTTTCTGTTGGCATTGTAATAAGGCAAATAGCAAATGCCAATGCACCAATTGCTAACATTATCGATTTTAATTGTGACTTCAACATGTTCTCCCCTAACTATCAAAGTGGTAAATGAGTTATGCTATACAGTAACAGAAAAAAATAGTAAAATAACTTTAGATTTCGGTAATACAGCTTTTTAATACTATACGCATCTAGAGAAAAGATTTATGCTAAAAATTGATAAGATTATAGAAGAACGCGTCTTTTGTCTGGACAATTAATGGATGTCATAGCATATCTTAGGGAGGTAAACATGCATTGATGTTTAGCGCATTGTTTTACTATATGTATAGAGAGGAGATTTTTATTGCATAACTTTAGAAAAAAACTATTATATATTTTATTCATCATTTTTCTAGTCGTTATTTTCGTATTACCTTTACCTTATTATATCTATAAACCAGGTACTGCCGATCCATTAAATGATGTCGTCGAAGTAGACAATGCTTATCAAAGTGAAGGTGATCTTCATCTTGTAACGGTGAGAGGTGGACGTGCAACGCCGATTCAATTATTAATAGCAAACATGTCACCTTACGAAGAGATTCATCATTTGGATGAGGTATTTCCAGAAGGATATGATCGTGATCGTTATTTACAAGCGCAGCTCCAGTTAATGGAAAGTTCTCAAGAAGCTGCAATGGTTGTCGCTTATCAAGCCGCAGGAGAAGAGATTGATATTCACTATGAAGGGGTGTATGTTGTCTCGATTCTTGAAGGTATGCCAGCAGAAGATGAACTAGAAATTGCTGATAAGATCATAGAGATTGAAAATGTTAAAATAATCGATGCCGAGCACCTTATTGAAGTAGTTAATCAATATCAAGTTGGTGATGAGCTTACTTTCCTTGTTGATCGTGATGGTCAACAATTTGAAACGACAATTGAGCTTGTTCCCTTTGTCGAACAACCTGATCAATTTGGTATTGGTATACAACTAGTCACCAATCGTGAAGTAGATGTGGTCAGATCTGTAGAGTTTGCTAGTGGAGACATAGGCGGTCCAAGTGCAGGACTTGTCTTAGCTTTAGAGCTTTACGATCAGTTAACACCGGAAGATTTAACAAAGGGTCTGCAAATTGCGGGAACAGGAGAAATCGATTACGATGGCAATATTTATCGTATTGGTGGGGTAGATAAAAAAGTAATTGCTGCTGATCGAGAGGGATGCGATATTTTCTTTGTTCCAAATGAGCAAGGTAGTCATGACTCTAATTATAATCTCGCTAAAGAAACTGCTGAAGCGATTGGAACAGATATGGATATTGTTCCCATTGATCATTTTAATGAAGCGCTTGATTACTTAGAACAATTATAGTGATCATTAATAGGTTTCGATCAAAAACTTAACAATGGGTAAAGAAAATTATTTAATCACGCGCCACGGTGCTTAACTTGCTGTGGCGCGTGTTCTATTAGTTGTATTTTTACAATTACGAAAAATTACAACATCAATTAATGGGTTAGCTCCTATGAAATATTTAGAAGCTACGGCCCACATACAGTTTGTCTACTTGACAATGGCAGGTTCAGTTCGTTTATTCGGTCTCAACCTTTTTTAGTGGCGGGGCAAATTCTTGTTGTTTTAAGGTGTTTTGTATCGTCTGATTTAAAATCATATAGTAGATATTAGATGCTCGCTCATCTATTGACAGAAAACCGGGCATATTTTTTTTATATTGTCCGATAATATTAACGGATCGGGTTTGTCTTGTTCGCTTTAAATAGGTTTGTCCTTTTTCGGTCATACCAAGTAAACGGAGTGTGTCTATTTTTTTTAGTGCATCGATTTCTCGATCAACTTCACTGTTGGTTAGATGTAATAAAATATGAGTTAGGAGTCGTTGTATACGTGTTTTAGTATACCTTTTTGTTTGAACTAATGTTAAAAAATCATCATAATTTTTTGCGACGACTATTTGTTTTTTTAACCGATGCTCGATTCCTTCATTCATACCATGAATTTGCTTTAATTGTTCGGTAGAATCACTTAATATGCGATATTTGAGCAAAGAAAAGTAATCTTCCCAGTAATGAAATCGGCCTGTCTTCTGTGCATAAGCTGTTAAAAACGATAGATTTAGCTTTGACATGCCTAAATCATCGTGGCTTATATCTGTGAGTTCGTCTAAATGAGCTCTTATACTTGTAGCACTGGTAATTGGCTGAGATAGCTGTTTTTGATGATATTCAGCTTGTTTACGAGGAATAGTTTCCATTTTTAAATATGGATTAATTGCTTTCTGTGCTTTAAGATAACTTAAACCTAATATGTTATTTGGTTGATCGAGGCCCATAGAGAAAGTAGCTGACAGCTTTTGAATAGCTAGTGCATTTGCTTTAGGATAACTCACTCCGCTTTGGAGGTGTTCTTTCAGTACTTTGTTATAAGTTATTTCATTACGCTCTATTTCGTTAATGATCGTATTGAAAGGAGAGATCTCGCCTTGCTCGCTGCCAAATACAATCATATCTACACCTATATGGTTTAAAAGTTTAACGGCTGCAAAACCAAAGATATCACTATGTTGGATGGCGAATACAGTTGGTAATTCAAAAATAAGATCAACGCCATGCTCGATCGCCATTTTTGCTCTAGTAAATTTATCAACAATCGCGGGTTCTCCACGTTGCAGAAATTGCCCGCTCATAACAGCAATAACAACGTCTGCGTTTGACTTTGCTCGGGCTTGTTCGATATGATAAAGATGTCCGTTATGGAAAGGGTTATATTCAACGATTAATCCGACAGCCTTCAATCTAATCACTCCTATTATCGATATTGTAGCATAATGATGGTATACAAGGCACGCTAAAAAAATGTTGGAAAACTTACGTTCCTGTAAAGAAAAAATATTGACAAATGGCATAATAACTTTTACAATAAACTTTGTGCTTTCGAGGTGAGAGTAATGAAAATTTCAATTCAAAAAATTCTTCAAACAGACTTATATCGATTTGAGGAAAACGTAGACCTATCAGATCTTGAATCTCTAAATAATAATGATATTAGAGAGATAGGTGCTGTTTCGGTGACTGGGACAGCGTCTGTTCAAGGTAAAACGATAACATGTCAATTTACGATAGCGGGCACCATGATTTTACCTTGCGCTAGAACATTAGTTGATGTACCCTATCCATTTAAGATCAATGTAGTGGAGTTGTTTTCTATTGATACTTATTACAAAGAAGAAGATGAATCAGAAATCCATCCTGTTCATGGAGAAGTACTTGACTTAGATCCCTTTATCAAGGAAAATGTATTATTGGAGATTCCTTTTCGTGTGTATGCAGATGCGGAAGAAATCGAAGCTAATGCTTTATCAGCTGGTAATGGCTGGACTGTAATTTCTGAGGAAGAACAAGAGGAAAAGATCGATCCTCGTTTTGAAAAATTGCAGTCTTTATTAAATAAAGATAAAAATGAAAATCAATAAGGATAAGTGTTTAACAATCACTTCCCGTCCTTTAAAGTGTTTAAAGGGATTTTCGTTTCGGAAGTGAAGGAGGTGTAAGACATGGCAGTACCAAAAAGAAGAACATCTAAAAAGGTAAAAAACCAACGACGTACGCATAAAAAATTACATGTACCGGGTATGGTTGCTTGTTCAAATTGTGGTGAACTTACTAAACCTCACCATGTTTGTAAAGCGTGTGGTCAATACAACGGTAAGCAAGTTGTTGAAGCATAATATTTGTTAAACGTTGAAAATACTAGTCCGTATCGGGCTAGTATTTTTTTGTCTGGTCTTTATTCTATCATGATAACTATTCGCATATAGTAATAGCAAATAGGGATAAGGAGCGGTTATAATGAGTGCAAATAGACAAGATGCTTGGACGAAAGAGGAAGATCAGTTTTTAGCTCATACAGTTATTGATTACATTAAAAATGGTCGAACACAGCTTGAGAGTTTTAAAGAAGTAGCAAGACAATTAAATAGAACACCTGCTGCCTGTGGTTTTAGGTGGAACGCTTCAATTAGAAAACTATATAATGAGGCTATAGAAGAAGCCAAGCAGTTAAGGAAGAAGTATGGTCATCCAATAATTGAACCTGAATCAAAAAAGCATGATACATTTTCTCTGGAACAAGCTATTCAATGGTTGGAAAAAGTTAAAGGTGAGTTTAGTGAACAAAGTTGGGGAAAAAAAGGTAGCCTCTATAATAAAATAGTTGCTGAAAATGAACGTCTGAATAACGAGTTAATAACTTATCAGAAGTTAATAGCTCAAATTCAACAGCTTATTCAAGAAGTCAAGTTAAATCCTAATGATTAATGGGTAGGTATCAATTATCAACAGCCAATTTGTTGCACACGGCAGTCTAATTTGATTGATTAAATAACAGGTATAAGTTCCTTGTCAGTGCACATATTAAAACGGCTGTGACAAACGTAAACAGAATAGATAAAAAAGTGGCGAATGATGATTCAATAAATGAATCTTTCATCCGTCTTTTTTTGTGTGAAAAAACAGGGATAAATGAGGTTGAAATGTTAAAGTATGAAGGATATAAATGAACATATGCAGTAAAAAATGAGCGGAGGTAAGTATTCCTAATAATGACTAACAGAACAGTTATTCACCACGCTAACTGATCGCGTACCGCTTGTGGACTTGCATTCGGGACGCACCGAAGACTCCAGGCTCTCACTTTTGTAATAGTGAGGGAATGAACTTATATTTTACTGAGATCATCTAATTAGTAACCCGTGAATTTTTTTTGATGTAAGTCGCTTCGTTTTTTGATTACTTTGACGAAATCCAGCGCATAGTATATGCTTTTGAAGTTAACTTATTGTCAATCAACAAAAAGAGGTGTTTATCGTGGATATAGCCATCATTGGTGGTGGAGCAATAGGCTTACTAATGACTGCGTTGCTTGCGGATACAAACCAAGTTAGTCTGTATGTTCGTAATAAGAAACAATATGACCAGATTTTAAAAGAAGATGGCATCTACTATAAACCTGGGCAGAGGAAATGTAAGGTGAAGATAAGACTGATCAAAGATCTGCAAGTACATGATTTATTTATTTTAGCGGTAAAATCTTATCAGTTAGAACCGATATTAAAGAGGGTCAATGTTTTTTCTTCTCCGTTACTGTTTATACAGAATGGTATGGCGCATATTGAATTAATTGATAACTATCAATTCATTCAACCTATTTTTATAGCTACTTGTGAGCATGGTGCTTATCGAGAATCATTAATTACTGTTGCGCACACAGGCGTGGGGAAAATTAATATCGCCCCCTACGTCAACACCAACGTTAACCAAATAAAAAAGCTACAAGAGTTGGAGGCCAATCGGTTTCCTTTAGAATGGATGCAAGATGCAGAACGTCTGTTAAAAGAAAAGCTGATTTTAAATGCTGTTATTAACCCGATTACAGCGATATACAATGTTAAAAACGGTTCACTCATAAAAAATAAGTTTCTTTATGAAAAGGCAAAGCAGTTGACATATGAGGTGGCTGTAACTTTAAAGTTTGATCCAAAAATACAATGGGAACGGATGCTAAAGATCATTTGTTTAACTCAAGAAAATCATTCTTCAATGAAAGTTGATATGGACAAAGGCCAATTAACAGAAGTGGATAGTATTTTAGGTTACCTTGTCAGACAAGCTGAGCAGCCCGTACCTCTTGTAACAAAATTATACACTGACATTAAGAAGTTAGAAAAAGGGGGGGTATAATGGAGCAAGTTATAGCATATTTAATTGCCTTAGTCATCACGTTTCCGTTTATGATCACGTTAACGCTTTATTATGTAGTAAAATATTTCTCTAAAAATAAAAAGAAAGCTATTCAATTAAGTATGGAATATTCGGCGATTTTTTATGTGATAGCCACTGTGTATATTTTTCAGGAAACGTTTAATCAACAAATAATTGGTGTGTTGATCTTAACGCTCCTTATAACCTTGTTGCTGTTTATTATTTTACAATGGATGCTGATTGGTGATATTATTATTAAACGTGTTCGGCAATTATATTTGCGTACTCTATTTTTAATCTTTTTTTCATTAAATATTACTGTGATTATTTTAGCGATACTTCTAAGTGTAAAAAGTTAAAAAATAAACAGAATTATGTTAACTTATATAGTATTATAGGTGTTATAAGGAGTCGATTTAATGAAGCGAGAAGCCATACAAGTGAATATGAGCAATCTTGTTGAAAAATACTTACAGCAGGATACAACGGTACTAAAGTATTTTGATTATAACCCGTATCAATCTTCTGATTATGTACAAAGACTAGCAGATATTAAAGAACAAACGTATCAAAGACTTGCTTTAGTTGATATATTGAAGAAACTTAACGCCAAGTGGGGAAGCCATAACAAAGTGTTTGAACAGATTGATCGATTGAAACAGGAAGATAGTGTCGTGGTTATAGGTGGACAACAAGCTGGTTTGCTTACAGGACCTCTCTATACGATTCATAAAATGATTTCTATTCTTGTATTTGCTAGAGAGAAAGAACAAGAGCTTCATATACCTGTGATTCCCGTGTTCTGGATCGCAGGAGAGGATCACGATTTTGATGAAATTAACCATGTGTTTCGATATGAGGATAATCAGCTACATAAACATAAGATTAATCAGTTTGAACAGAAGAAAACACCTATTTCCAAGGTAGTCATTGATCAAGCAAAAGCAAACCAATGGTTAAATGACCTTTTTTGTTCACTTCCAGAAACGGAATATACAAGTGACCTTTATCAGATGTTGATGGGCTGTCTGGATAATTCTCAGACTTACGTTGATTTTTTTGCTCAAATAACCACGCATTTGTTTGGTGAATATGGGCTTGTACTATTTGATTCAGGTGATCCGATTGTTAGGGATTTAGAAAGTCCTTATCTGGTATCACTAATAGAAGACCAGCAATCAATCGCTAAAAATGTATATAAAAGCTGGAGAGACATAAGTAAATTGGGCTATCATATTCCCGTAGACGTTAAGCCTAGTGATGGTCATCTTTTTTATGTGGATGATGAGGACGAGCGTCAGTTGCTGATGTGTGAAGGTCATAACTGGACAGATAAAGATTTATCTATTCAATTTACAACAGATCAGTTAATCCAATTAGCTCAAGACACGCCAGAGCATTTTAGTAATAACGTTATTAGTCGTCCTTTAATGCAGGAATGTCTGTTTCCGACTTTGGCTTTCTTTGCTGGCGCAGGTGAACTGGCTTATTGGTCAATATTGAAAGAAGCATTTCATGAATTGGACCTTAAAATGCCTCCGGTACTGCCGAGACTATCTTTTACTCTGGTCGATTCTTATACCCGTAAATGGATTGATAAAAGTGGCCAAGACATTTCTGCAGTTATTAATTATGGACTGGAAGAAGAGAAAGTGCGTTATTTAGCTGCTCAAGTACAACCACCACTTGATCAGCTCACTTATCAAATAAAAGAATCGATGCGAGGCCTTCATCAACCATTACGTGAAATCGCCTCGAGCTTAGGGGAAGATTTAGAACAACTTGCTGAAAAGAATCAAGCTTTAATTGAAGATCAAGTATCTTTTTTGGCAAAGTCAATTGAAAAGCGTGTCAAGCAACGGCATCAGCTACAACTTTCGAGCTACGATCATTTACAGTCTATGCTAAGACCCTACAACGCTTGGCAAGAACGCCATTGGAATCTTATTCCCTTCATTAATCGATTTGGCACAGAATGGTTAGCTGATTTGTTAAATGACAGTTATGATTTTCGAGAAGACATTCATTACTTAGCTAAACTTTAACCCACTTTGCACCACCGAGATAAAAAATACCGGTGGTTGGTTTTATGACAGATCGTTCGGCCGTGATTGACCGGCTTAAAATAGAGATAAACGTATATTTAGGCGAGAGTTCGTAAGCTAATGTTCTGATTCACTTAACGCCCCATCAGTAGCAGGGTAAGATCGTAGACTTAAACCACCACGTCCTGTATAACTAAATAATGAAATCGCGTATCCGAACATTCTGAACAAAGCGTTGGAAAAACACGTAGACTCCTCGAAAATAAAGAACGATTTTCTTCGTGCGATGCATGATCAAGGACGCTTTCCTTATCCTGTGGGAATAGCACGAGCTGAGGATCCACTGTGTGAAGTGTACTTCTTCGGTTCTTTGTCAAATGACGTTGTTGAGAATTTTGCCGGCAATTTTATAGATGAACTTCACAAATCTTCAAGTCGATATGCTGCTTGAATGTTTGATTGGTCAGGTGAATTTTGGGCTGATTTCGATTCAATAGATTTTAACTAATTTGAATGTCTATCTACATGTAAATTAATACGGGTTCGGTCAGGAAGTGATGAGACTCCTGCAGGAATAGCACGAGCTGAAGATCCACTCATGTGCGCGTTTTGTGCGCACATGAGTTAGCTGAAGACGTGCCTGCGGAAAGCGAATCACTGGATGACTGAACCCATTTCTATAGTTAGAGAAATAGAAATGACGTTAAGGAAAGTCTACCCCCCATTTCACAAGCGCATGAAATGGGGAATCCCCCTTCACCAACGTCAAATAGTATACAACCATTTAGTTACTCTTTTGTTCTTAATAATAAGACTTGTCACATGCGAATGGTGATGAGCCTTATTTTTTTGTGCGTTAATGATTTTGGGGAGTTGTTTTAAATCAAAATGCGAACATATGTACTAATTTTCCATTTTTTTAAGAAACAGTCATAAAAGTGTGGTGGGAAGTGGGGGGATGTGGTAAACTATTAAAAAAGGTGGGCGATTATTATGTTTATGGGTGAATACAAACATAATATTGATGCAAAAGGTCGGATTATTATGCCGGCTAAATTTCGTGATGACTTAGGTGAATCCTTTGTTGTGACAAGAGGTTTAGATCAATGTTTGTTTGCATATCCATTGACAGAATGGCGCATCCTTGAAGAGAAGATAAAAAAACTACCACTTACAAAAAAAGATGCAAGAGCATTTACTCGCTTTTTCTTTTCAGGTGCAGTTGAATGTGATATCGATAAACAAGGGCGTATTAATCTACCTGCTTCACTAAGGGAGTACGCCAAGATTGAAAAGGAATGTGCAGTAATTGGGGTATCTAATCGTGTTGAGATATGGTCTGAACAAATTTGGGCAGGCTACATCGATGAATCAGAATCAACCTTTGCAGAAATAGCAGAAAATATGATGGAAATAGATTTTTAATGAGGAGGTGATCACTTGTTTGAGCATGACAGTGTGCTAAGAGATGAAACCATTGATGGGTTAAACCTTAAACCCAATGGTACATATGTTGACGGTACTTTAGGAGCAGGTGGTCATTCAGAACAAATCGTAAAGAGACTGGACCAAGGTCTATTAATTGCTATTGATCAAGACAAACATGCATTGAAAGCAGCAAAAGACCGCCTAGCTGATTATCATGAAAAAATCCAGTTTGTTCATTCGAATTTTAGAGACTTAACAAACGTATTAAACGAACGAGATATTGATGAGGTTGATGGTTTTTTATTTGATTTAGGTGTGTCATCTCCTCAACTTGATCATGCTGAACGCGGGTTTAGCTACCAACATGATGCCCCGCTGGATATGAGAATGAATCAAACACAAGAGCACTCAGCATATGATGTTGTCAACAATTGGTCTTATCAAGAGTTAGTGACTATCTTTTTTAAATATGGCGAAGAGAAGTTTTCAAAACAAATAGCCCGTAACATTGAAACAATAAGGAAAGAAAAACCAATTGAAACAACTTTTGAGCTGGTTGAAATTATTAAAGGATCTATACCTGCCCCGGCTAGAAGGAAAGGTGGTCATCCAGCTAAAAGAACCTTTCAGGCGATAAGAATCGCTGTTAACGATGAATTAAATGCTTTCTATGATGTCTTGCATCAGGCTGCTGAAAAGCTAGTCGTTGGGGGACGGATAGCTGTCATTACATTTCATTCGTTGGAAGATCGAATTTGTAAACAAGCTTTCAAAAAATGGAGTACGGTACCACCACAACCCAGAAACATGCCAATCGTTCCAGAGTCAAGTCAACCGCCGTTCAAATTAGTAACGAAAAAACCTATTATAGCAAATGATCAAGAATTGGAGCGCAATAGGCGGTCGCGATCCGCTAAATTGAGAATTGTTGAAAAAACAAAGGTTTGGAATGAAGATTTTTCTTATCAGAAAGGATGGGATAAAAGATGAGTTCAAATGAAGCTAGACTATATTATCCAGAAACCCCACAACGTAGAAGGCGTTCAGAGCCAAGTCAACCACCGAAGAAACTTGTCAAGATAAAATCCCGAAAAATCACGACTGGTGAGAAATTTCTTGCTGCATTATTTGGTGTAGTTGTTTCTGTGGCTATGGTTTATATTGTATCATTCAGTGCAAATCTTGATTCATTAAATCGTGATTTACAAAGACTTGAACAGGAAGTGAATGAACAGCAAACAGTCAATGCGAATTTAGACTATCAAGTGATGGAATATAGTAATCCCGAACGCATTTTAAATATTGCTAAAGAAAATGGGTTAAATATTCAGAACACGAAAATTAAACAAGCAACACAAATTGAAGCTGAATAACGAGGGTCAGTCATTATGAAAAAAACGAGTAGAGCTAATATAGCAATTAATTTATTTTTTGGTTTGTTAATCATAATGTTAGTCACTCTTTCTGGTAGATTCATATACATACAAACAACAGGTGAAGTACAAGGTGTTGATTTACAAGATTGGGCAGAACGTCAACGTACAGATCAAACGACTATCTCTGCGCGACGGGGCTACATTTACGATCGGAATAAAATGGAGTTGGCCCAAGACCTGACAATTTATCGTATGTATGCTGTTATTAGTTCCTCATTTTCTCCTAATCCTGAAAAACGTTTGAACCATGTTGAAGATGTGGAGGATACCGCAGAAAAGTTAGCAACCGTTCTTGACATTGATGCAACTGAAATTGAAACGATTTTAAATCGTGGTAAAGAAAATGATCAATTTCAAGTTGAATTTGGCAATAGAGCCAGTCAATTAAGTCGAGAACAGCGGTTGGAAATTGAAGAAATGAATTTACCTGGTATTCATTTTATTGAAGAGTCAAAAAGATATTATCCCAATGGCCTCTTTGCCTCTCAGGTTATTGGTCTGGCTCAATCAAATGATGATAACCATATTGCTGGGATAACTGGAATTGAAGCACAGCTAGACGATCTTTTAAGCGGTAAAGATGGCTCTATTTCATTTCAACGTGATAAGTATAATACACGTTTACTTAATGCTGAAGAGGTCATTGAAGAAAAGCATGATGGCTATGACGTCATACTGACACTAGATCAAAAAATTCAAACAACGTTAGAAGATGCGATGTCACAAGTAGAAGAACAATATGATCCTGAACGAATAACAGCAACCGTTATTGATCCAAGGACAGGTGAAATCCTAGCGATGAGTAACCGACCAAGTTATGATCCAAATGATTTAGGTAATGTTGAGAATTGGTTTAATGATGTTGTCTCTACACCAATAGAGCCTGGTTCTACTATTAAAGCTTTCACAATTGCTGCTGCGATTGAAGAAGGTGTTTACGATCCTAAAGAAACCTATCAATCGGGCTCGTTTAAAATTGATCGAATTGAAAATCCAATTACCGATTATCGTCAACACTGGGGAGAAATCACTTATGAAGAAGGTTTTCAACGCTCTTCAAACGTAGCGATGTCCAAACTTGTGTGGGAAAAGTTGGGTCCTGATACGTTTTTAAATTATTTAGAAGCTTTCCATTTTGATCGTCCTACGGGTATTGATTTACCGAGGGAGCAGCCAGGACAAATTCTATACCGTTATCCAATTGAGCAGTTGACCACATCTTTTGGACAAGGTACAACGGTGACGCCGATTCAAATGATTCAAGCTGCAACTGCTCTAGCTAATGATGGGCAAATGATGAAGCCTTATGTTATTAAAGAAATTGTTGATTCTAATACAGGAGAGGTTATTGAAGAAACGACTCCAGAGGTGGTCGGTCAGCCTATTTCAAAGGATACAGCGGACCAAGTATTAAAAGCAATGGAATCTGTGGTTACATCTGATGTAGGAACGGCTCACAATATTTATAATTTAGATTCTTATTCAGTAGCTGGGAAAACAGGTACAGCTCAAATTTCTGGTGGAGGAGATATGGGCTATTTAGAAGGGCATGAGAATTATATTTTCTCATTTTTAGGTGTAGCCCCAAGTGAAAATCCAGAATTATTAATGTATGTAACGGTTCAACAGCCAAAAATTAGTGAAGATGAATCGGGATCAGATCCGGTATCTTTTATATTTAAACATGTAATGGAGAATAGCTTGCACTACATGAATATTCAGCCCGATAAAGAAACGGAAGAAACCGTATCACAAATTGATTTTCCGGATGTAGCAGGAGCTCCTACAGATGAGCTGGTATCAAGTTTAAATGAACAAGGGTTTAAGCCTTTTGTGGTGGGAGATGGGAACCAAATTGTTGCTGCTAATATCGATTATGGTGAGCCTGTTTTATCAACCCAAACCCTTATTCTAATAACTGATGAACCGACGATGCCGGATTTATCAGGATGGTCTTTGCGTAATGTGTTAGAATTGGCGAACCTTACAGGTTTAGATGTAGAAGTGATTGGGTCTGGTTATTTAACAGAACAAAGTATTGAGGTTGGAACGTCTATTGAAGAAGGCAGATACTTGTTAGCTGAATTTACTTCACAAAGGGCAGATTCTCGTGAAGATGACGAAAGTGATGCTGGATAAATCGTGATAATACCAACAGCTCGTATTAAAGAAGTGGGAACAGAGTTGGTTTAAAGTCGTTTTCCCTTAGCAAATTAAGCTTTGGTATCTCGTAGTGATTGAACTTTATTCGATAGAAAAACAGTGTACTATTCAGATGGGCTTGTCATATATTAGATACGATTAATCATTATTTGAAAAAGTGAGGCGTTAAATAATGAAACAAGTATCTCATGTGACAATCCGAAAACGAATCGTCACTGTTTTTTTATTAGCAATAGCTGTTTTCTTTGTTATATTGACCCGGTTAATGTATGTTCAATTTGTTGAAGGTCCTGCTTTGACAGAATCAGCGGAAACCTCGTGGAGTCGCGATATCAAGTTTGAAGCGAAACGCGGAAAAATTTTGGATCGTAATGGTGAGGTATTAGTTGATAATATTTCTGCACCAACGGTTATGCTCGTGCCAAGGCAGGTTGAGGACAAGGAAGAAGTTTCGGTTCAATTGGCTGCTATACTGGATGTGGAAACCAAGTTGCTTGATGGTTACTTAGCTCAGGATACAAATATTGTTCGCTTTGCAGAGGGTAGAAAGTTGTCGGAGGATCAAGCTATTGCCATTCAACAGTTAGGTTTGTCCGGGGTTTATTTAGCCGAAGACTCAAAGCGATACTATCCGAATGATCATATGTTGGCTCATGTATTGGGATTCAGTGGAATAGACAATCAAGGACTTGTAGGCTTAGAATTATATCATGATGAACAATTAAGTGGAATGCCAGGGCGCCTGTCATTTTATTCTGATGCGAAAGGCAAACGTCTTCCTCATTTGTCAGATACTTATGAAGCACCCCTCGATGGGAACGATCTACACCTTACAATTGATTTGGCTGTACAAACGATTATAGAAAGGGAGCTTGATATTGCGGAAGCCACTTATCAACCTGATGGAGCTTGGGCATTGGCAGTTGACCCAAATACGGGTGCTGTTCTAGGGATGGCGTCACGCCCTTCATTTGATCCGGATCAATATCAAGACGTAGATCCTTCGGTATACAATCGTAATTTTCCGATTTGGAGTACTTATGAGCCAGGATCAACATTTAAAATTATAACATTAGCGGCTGCTTTAGAGGAAAAGTTAGTTGATCTCGAAGAAGATGAGTATTATGACAGTGGGATGATTGAAGTGGGTGGAGCGAAGTTGCATTGTTGGAAACATGGAGGACACGGCCAGCAAACCTATCTGGAAGTGGTGCAAAATTCATGTAACCCAGGTTTTGTAACGCTAGGTCAAGCTTTGGGGACAGAACGATTATTTAGTTATATTGATGCCTTTGGATTTGGTCAAAAAACAAATATTGATTTAGCTGGTGAGTCCAGTGGGATTCTCTTTGATCCTGAAAAGGTAGGACCCATCGAGTTAGCTACAACATCTTTTGGTCAAGGTGTATCTGTGACACCAATCCAACAAGTCATGGCTGTATCAGCAGCAGTTAATGGTGGCTATTTATACCAACCTTACATTGTCGACCGATGGGTAGATTCGAAGAACAATCAAACAATAGAACAAGTCTCTCCACAGCTAAAGCATCAAGTTATTTCTGAAGAAACGTCGATGGAAGTGAAGTTGGCACTAGAATCGGTTGTTGCTAAAGGGACAGGTCGTGGTGCTTATGTAGATGGTTATCGTGTTGGTGGAAAAACGGGTACTGCTCAAAAGGTTGGTAGTAATGGACGTTATTTAGAAAATAATCACATCGTATCATTTATTGGCTTTGCGCCAGCAGATGATCCGCAAATTGTCGTTTATTTGGCGATAGATAATCCTAAAAATACTGTTCAGTTTGGTGGGGTCGTTGCAGCGCCAATTGTTGGAGATATTATAGAAGATAGCTTAAGTGCTTTGGGGGTTGAAAGAAGAGATAGTGGACTAGAGAAAGATTATCAATGGCCTGATCAGCCGCTAGTTGAGGTACCTGATCTTATTGGGTTAACAGAAAATGATTTGGTGCAATACTTAACACAATTAGCTATTGAAACAGTTGGAAAGGGTGAACATGTTATTGAACAGGCACCAGCCCCTGGGACAAAAGTACCGATGGGGGAGACGATTCGTATATTATTCGGAGAAGAAGAGTCATGATTTAGTCGTGATACTTTTATCTTTTTTTGGTATAATGATGAGGTGTAATAAACTGACGTTTGTCACAGATAACCGTCCATAAAATAACCGCCTCAAAATACAGAGTACAGCAAATTTATTGGGTGGAGATAACGGACGCTAATGCCCTGATTTATTCAACTAACAATCAGTGGAAGAAGGACGAAAACTCCCACTGATTAAAGTTTCTTTTTATCTTTCGGCACTCATTAGCGGGTGTCGACTTTTTTGAGAGTCATGTTGTAAAAAATAAATTTAATGATAAGTGAGGATTACCATGAAAAAATTAAAAGCGATTATTGATGATTTACCATTTCCTTATCGTGGATCGCATTTAACCAATCGAGATATTAAAGACATAAAAATAGATTCACGTGACGTGCAACCTAATGATCTTTTTGTTTGTATAAGTGGTTATACTGTTGATGGCCATGACTTTGTTAAGCAAGCGGTTGATAAGGGGGCTGTCGCTATCATTGCAGAAAAAACATTAGCTATAGACACAATTCCTGTTATCTATGTTAGAGACACTAAACGTGTATTAAGTTATTTAGCTAGTTATTTTTATGATCATCCTTCAAATGATTTACACTTAATCGGAATAACGGGGACGAATGGAAAAACATCGGTCAGCTATTTACTTGATGAGATTTTCACGTTAGCTATGAAAAAAACGGCTGTTATTGGAACTATTCAAATGAAAATAGCTGAAAATACTTATCCAATTGCAAATACAACACCAGAACCAACCTATTTACAAAAAAGTTTTAAACAAATGGTTGATGTGAATATTGATCATTGTATGATGGAAGTATCATCACATGCATTGGAATTAGGGAGAGTAAACGGCTGTGATTTTGATCTAGCTATCTTTACAAATTTATCACAAGATCATCTTGATTTTCATGAAACAATGGATGATTATTTAAAAGCAAAGCTACGTTTGTTTTATCAATTAGGGAATCGTTATCAACAATCACGTCCTAAATATGCAGTGATTAATGGAGACGATCGTTATGCGAATGATTTTGCACATGCATCAAGCCAACCGGTGATTACATATGGACTAACGGATTCGAGTGACGTTTATGCAGATCAAATTCAATTTTCTGCTAATGGGACGACCTTTGACTTGCATACTTTAAAAGGAAGCACCGAAATTAAAACAGATTTAATCGGTAAATTTAATGTGTACAACATGTTAGCAGCAGCGTCCGCAGCCCAATTGTCAGGAGTGGCTTTATCGACTATTAAACAGGGATTAGAACAGTCGAAAGGAGTGAGGGGACGATTTGAAACCGTTAAAGGTGATCACCCTTTTGGTATCATTATTGATTATGCCCACACACCTGATTCATTAGAAAATGTTTTAGCAACGATACAATCTTTTGCTCAAGCGAAGATTTATCTTGTTATCGGCTGTGGAGGAGATCGTGATCGAACCAAACGACCATTGATGGCGGCGATTGGGGAGAAATATGCTGATTTTACTATTCTTACTTCAGATAATCCAAGGTCTGAAGATCCGTTGGAAATTATTAGAGATATGAGAGAAGGGATGAAATCTAATCGCTATAAGATAGAAATTGACAGAAAGCAAGCGATTAAGGATGCTGTTTCATTGGCTGAGTCTAATGATATTATCTTAATTGCAGGAAAAGGTCATGAAACGTATCAAATTATTGGTGATCAGACGATTCATTTTGATGATTATCAAGTAGCTTTACAAGCAGTATCCGAAGGTCGCTGAACATAAGCATGAAAGGAAGTTATTGATCGTGTTTTCTTTTTCGTTTATAAAAAATATATTTTCGCAAATAGATGGTGAGTATAATAATATCAAAACAATAGCAGGAGTAGGTACAGATACGCGCAACGATTTAGCTTCTTTATTATTTGTTCCGCTTAAAGGCCCTACATTTGATGGGCATGATTACCTAAATAAAGCTATTGAAAAAGGGGCAGTGGCAGCATTATGGCAAAAAAGCAAACCGCGTCCAGCTGACATACCTGACCAATTCCCCTTAATTATCGTTAATGATACGTTACAAGCTTTACAAGAGCTTGCCTTGGCTTATCGTAACTGGATTAATCCTAAAGTGATAGCTATAACGGGATCGAACGGCAAGACGACAACGAAAGATATAATAGCATCAATTTGTAATCAAGGCTACCAAATTCACTTTACTAAAGGAAATTTGAATAATCATATTGGTGTTCCGCTTACTATATTGTCAATGCCCGCCGAGACGGAAGTACTTATTGTTGAGATGGGAATGAATCACTTTGGTGAAATTGAGAGACTTTCTAATATAGCTATTCCAGATGTCGCAGTAATCACAAATATTGGAGAGTCCCATATTGAAAATTTAGGTTCTAGAAAAGGGATAGCCCAAGCCAAACGAGAAATAACAAGTGGTTTGAAAAAAGATGGTCTACTTATTTATGATGGTGATGAGCCATTACTGTGCAGTAATTATCCTTATCACGTTCGAACAGTAGGGTTCTCAAGCGAGAACGATATGGTATTAACAGATCTTAACCAGAAGAGTGAGCATACAAAATTTCGGATAAATGTGAGTGAAACGATATTTTCTGTTCCTTTATTGGGTAAGCATCATGCTAAAAATGCTGCCTACGGGATTGGGATTGGTCATGTGCTAGGTATTAATGATGAACGTATTCAAGAGGGATTAAATCAATTAAAAACAACGGATATGCGTTTTCAAATAATCAAAGGGCAAGAAGAAACAACATTAATTAATGATGCTTATAATGCATCACCAACGTCAATGTTAGCGGCGATCAATGTGTTAAATTCAATGTCACACTTTAGAAAAAAGATTTTAATTTTAGGTGACATGTTTGAACTAGGCGAACATGCCCAAGCGTTTCACAATGATATAGGTAAAGCTATTCCAACATCAATTGATTATCTTTGTACATTAGGTGATTATGCACGCTATATTAGCGAATCAGCAGGAATTGATGCCCAGCATTTTGAAACAGAAGACCATTTGGTTGCGTTCTTAGTTAAGCAATTATCTGCTGAAACGATTATGCTCTTCAAAGCGTCACGCGGCATGAAATTTGAGCAAATAATTGATCGATTAAAGAAATAGATTGTTATCAAGACAGATCATGCGATTTGGACGGTTAACAGGATATATATTAGGAGGAAGCGATATGAATCAATATTTTTTACTGATTACGATTGGCATAGCATTTTTAATTACCGTCCTTGCTTCACCTGTTGTTATTCCTTTTTTAAGAAGGTTAAAGTTTGGACAGAGTATACGTGAAGAAGGCCCTAAATCCCATATGAAGAAGACAGGGACACCAACAATGGGTGGTCTAATGATTATATTAAGCATTATCATTACGAGCTTGTATATGTATAGTCGTATTGTAGACAATCCTTTCACAAGAGAAATGAATTTAATCATGGTCGTACTAATTGGGTATGGATTATTGGGATTTCTTGATGATTTCATTAAAGTTGTTTTAAAGCGAAATTTAGGTTTGACCTCAAAGCAAAAATTAATTGGGCAACTAGCTGTTGCAGTTTTATTCTATGTAATTTTGAGAACAGGCGATATTTCAACAGCCTTATCGATTCCTGGAACAGGGTATCAATTAGAACTTGGGATATTATATCCATTGCTCGTTGTCGTCATTATTGTCGGTACATCTAATGCTGTTAATTTAACTGATGGATTAGACGGCCTTGTGTCAGGTAATGCTGTTATCGCCTTTGGTGCATTTGGCATTTTAGCTTGGTCAGTGAATGGACCATTAGAAGTTGCGATATTTGCATTAGCTGTAGTTGGGGCATTACTAGGGTTTCTTGTATTTAATGCACATCCTGCGAAGGTGTTTATGGGGGATACAGGTTCATTAGCATTAGGAGGTGCCCTTGCTGCTATCGCCATTTTGATGCAACTGGAAGTGTTATTAATTATCATTGGTGGTATTTTTGTTATTGAAACACTGTCTGTTATGCTTCAAGTTTTTTCATTTAAAACACGAGGGAAACGTATTTTTCTGATGAGTCCCTTACATCATCATTATGAATTAAAAGGATGGTCTGAATGGCGAGTCGTTATGACTTTTTGGTTAGCTGGTCTTATATTGGCTATGTTAGGATTATACTTAGAGGTGTGGGCTTAAATGAATAAACTCAAGAATTTTCCGTATAAACGTGTATTAGTATTAGGTTTGGCTAAAAGTGGGACTGCAACATGTAATGTTCTCTCAAGAAATGGTGTACATGTTATTGCCAATGATTTAAAGGCGCAGGAAGCTGACCCTGAAATTGCTCAATTAAAAGCAAAAGGGATCGAACTTGTTTTAGGAGAACACCCCTTATCACTATTGGATCAAGTTGATTTAGTTATTAAGAATCCTGGGATTCCCTATCATAATGAGATGATCAGTGAGGCTGCATCTAAAGGCATCCCTATTTGGACAGAGATTGAATGTTTAAATTACTTAATAGATAATCCTATTCTTGCGATTACTGGTTCTAATGGGAAAACAACAACTACTACTTTATGTCATGATATATTGCGTCAGAGCCAACAACCTGTTCAATTAGCAGGGAACATTGGTCGAGTAGCTATCGAAGTAGCTGAGCAGTTAAAAGATAATGAGAAGCTTGTATTGGAATTGTCTTCTTTTCAGTTGAAAGGTGTTATGACATTCAAACCTAAGATCGCTGTTTTCTTAAATTTATTTGAGGCACATTTGGACTACCATGGCGATTTTCTAGACTATCAGCAGGCCAAAGCTAATATTTTTGCGCAATTAACAGCTGAAGATTATCTTGTTTATAATGCAGATGATGCACGTGTTTCTAAGTTAGTTCAATCGAGTACTGCGACACGGGTTCCATTTAGTACAACAACAAAACTTGATGATGGCGCATGGGCAGATAAGACACATATTTACTTTAAAGATCAAAAGATAATAGATCTTACGTCGATTCGTTTAGTCGGTGCACATAACTTGGAAAATATTTTAGCAAGTGTTGCCTCAACGTTACTTTTAGGAGCAACAGTTGAAGGAATTAGAGAGACATTAACGACATTCAATGGTGTCAAGCACCGCTTGCAATTTGTCGCGGAAAAACAAGGACGCTTGTTTTATAATGATTCAAAGGCAACCAATATATTGGCAAGTTCTAAAGCGCTAACGGCTTTTAATAAACCTATCCATCTCATTGCAGGTGGTTTAGATAGAGGCAATGGTTTTGATGATCTTATTCCTTTTTTAGACCATGTTAAGGGCATGTACCTTTATGGACAGACTGCCGATAAACTGGCTGTTGCTGGAAAGAAAGCCAAAATTAAAGAAGTGTTAACTGGCGAGACTTTACAAAATATGGTTGAATCAGCCTATCAAAATGCCCAACCAGGTGAAGTTATTTTACTTTCTCCTGCTTGTGCAAGCTGGGATCAATTTAAAACATTTGAAGAACGCGGTGACATGTTTATCAAGCTCGTGCATACACTTTAGTAAAACAAGCTATCGGTTTTGCGATTCGCTATAAATTAGGAAGTGTTTGCATGAAAAGAGAGCATAATATGGATTGGAAGCTAGCGGTGAGTATATATTTATTAGTTTCAGTAGGGATTATTATGGTTTACAGTGCCTCAAGCATATGGGCAACTTATCGATTTGAAGACGGTTTTTACTTTGCAAAAAGGCAGTTTTTGTTTGCCTCGATAGGCCTGTTAGCTATGTATGGAGTGAGTCAAATTCCTTATCATACATGGCGTCTATATGCTAAGCATATACTTATTTTTTGTTTTCTGTTACTTGGTCTCGTTCTCATTCCTGGAATTGGGTTAGTAAGAGGTGGAGCAAGAAGCTGGATTGGTGTAGGTGCTTTTAGCATACAACCTGCTGAATTTATTAAATTAGGATTACTTATTTTCTTAGCTGATGTGATTGCTGATCGACAGAAAAAAATCACTTTATTTTTGAAAGGTTTTGCCCCGTTGTTATTATTAATACTGGTTTGCTTTGGCTTGATTATGTTGCAGCCTGATTTAGGGACGGGTGTTGTATTGGTTTCCTCTTGCGTCATCATCTTATTTATATCTGGAGCAAAGATAAAGCACTTTGCTTATCTTGGTATAGTCGGTGCTCTTGGTTTTGCAGGTTTAATTGCTTCTGCTCCCTATCGGATCAATCGCATTACTGCTTTTCTAAATCCGTGGGAAGATCCACTGGGCAATGGATTTCAAATTATTCAATCGCTATATGCGATCGGGCCAGGTGGATTATTTGGTTTAGGTTTTGGTGAAAGCTTTCAAAAGTATTTCTATTTACCTGAACCACATAATGATTTTATATTTGCCATTATCGCGGAAGAGTTAGGTTTTATTGGTGCGACAATAATATTGTTATTTTTTCTGTATTTACTATGGAGGGGTGTCAGAATTGGCTTAAATGCCCCAGATAAATTTGGCTCTCTTCTAGCTATCGGCATCGTTTCAATGATTAGTTTGCAAGTAGCTATTAACATCAGCGTTGTTATTGGATTAATCCCTGTAACGGGTATAACTTTACCATTTTTAAGTTACGGTGGTTCATCGTTAACGCTCACACTAGCTTCGATGGGAATTGTTTTAAATATAAGTAGATATTGCCATTATTAATGTGGAAAATGAAAAATGCTTGTTAGATTTTGTTTTATATAGATATACTTCCGTAAAAGGTGTCTCAAAATAGAGAGTAGAGCTCATCTATTTAGCCGGGAGATAATGAGCGCTAAGTTCAGATAGAAAAAAAGATAGTGTCACTTATTGAAGGTTTATTAAAACTTTAAAATAGCATCATGGCGTTTTTAAAAACGCATGATGCTATTTTAAATTGGAACCGTTAGTATGTCATGCTATTGATTGCTTAAAAAATTTGATGACTTATTTATTAAATTGAAAGGACTTCAATTTAATTATGGTAGCAGTTTATAATTAAATGAATGGTGACGATAATCATAGTGAAATTCAATCGATTTACTCATGAAAATAGAAAGTAATTTAATAAGAATTATGCTATACTTTATTTAACTATTTTTAAATGAAGAAATAGTTAAGAGGCAACAATTAATAGATGATTTTGTTAACTTTTACTGATAATGAAATAGTACGTAAACCTCTATTTCACACGCTAAAAAGTGTTTAAAAAGCGAATCAGTTATAGGTTGTTGTTTCACATAAGGCAAGGTTTAGTTTTAAAAGCTAAAAACAATTAAGCTTCTGCTTTTATTCAGATAAAAAAAGGAAGATACGGGATGGAAGATGAAAAAGTAGTCTCGATAGAGGAGCGCATTCCTAAATTAAAGGAAGCGCGTCGTAAAAAAACGAATCGTCGCTTAATATTCTATTTATGTTTGTTCTTTGTTTTAATTTCCATTGTGGTCTATCTACAATCACCATTGAGTTATGTAAGTGAAATAAATGTTGCTGGACAAGAATACGTCAGTATTGAAGAGATCATCGAATATAGTCGATTATCAAACGATGATAACATATGGGGCTTTCGTACAAGTGACATAGAAGATAATATTAAAGAGCTTCCGGAAATTAAAGATGCAGAAGTGAGAAGGATTCTTCCTAATCATATAAAAATAACAGTTGATGAATTGGATAAAGTCGCTTATTTAAATGAGGGACGATATGTTTATCCATTATTAGAAAATGGGAAAACATTAGAGTCATTTCGAATCACTGATTGGCAAGGTGATGCTCCTTTACTGTTTAATTTTAATGATCAAGAATATTTGACGATGTTGACTGAGCAACTTGTCCAACTCCCTTCCTTTATTGTCAGCCATATCTCAGAAATTTATTGGGAACCAAGTGATACGAATCCTTTTATACTTAGAATGTTTATGACTGATGGTTTTGAAGTGGTCACAAGTATTCGTAATTTTAGTGCTAACATGAGTAGTTATCCCTCAATTGTTAGTCAGTTAGATGATGTTGGTGATGGTATCATTGAGATAGGAGAAGGTGGCGCTGTCTTCAATACATATGAATCAATGAAAGATAATGAGGTAGACGAAGAGGATGAAAACGACGATGATGAAGGGTAAACAACTAATTTTTTTGTTAGTTTTATCATAGATAACCTGTTCGTAAAACACTGGTCTGAAAACAAGAGAAGAGGTAAACTAGGTAGGTGATAATGGACGCAAATGCCCTGATTCACTCAACTAACAATCAGTGGGTGAAAAACGAAACTGTCCAATGATTGAAAATTCGTTTTATCTCACGATTTCTTTTTAATGTAGTTATCTTGTTAACATTTATAGGGAAGCAATTGATAGTAGATCTTTTTTTGTAGCTGTTTTAGCTTTAGGTTTTCGTTTGTTAAAAAATGTTGCTATAATTAGAAGGTAGCTGTATGTTAATTGTCTAAATAAAAAAGAAAAAAATGAAGGGAACAGGTCGATACGTGTAGAATAGTGTAAATATCATATAATTAAAATATACTATTAATAGTCTAGCAATTAAATGGTATACTATTAAGAAGAATATTTTAATTGCTTTTTAAATAATGGTTCAATTAAAGTTGGCAAATAGGAATCAAAAATTAAGGTGATGGACTTTTTAAGATCAACGTGTAAGTTTTCATTACATGGGGATTTAGGAAACGAGTCAGTTAAGTAAATAGATGCCACTTAGCATTTGGTACCATTTTGAGTATCCTCTAAAAGTATGAGTGATAACTTTAACGAGATTAAAGAATATTAAAAGTTAGTAAATATTGACGTGTAGATTGGGAGGTGCCTTACTTTTGAACAACAATGAAATTTTAGTCAGCCTAGATATAGGTACATCAAAAATTAAAGTAATAATTGGCGAAGTGTTAAGTGATTCATTAAACATTATTGGTGTAGGGACTGCAAAATCAAACGGAATGAAAAAGGGTGCTATTGTTGATATTGACCAGACTGTGCAATCTATTCGTGCTGCTATAGAACAAGCAGAACGTATGGTTGATATGAAGATTGATCGTGTTATTGTTGGTATTAATGGTAATCACATTCAGCTTCAATCTTGCCAAGGTATAGTTGCTGTCGCGAGTGAGGATCGGGAAATTGGTGATGAAGATGTCAAGCGTGTCATTGACGCCGCTCAAGTCATTTCTATTCCGCCTGAACGTGAGATTATTGATGTTATTCCTAAGCAATTTATTGTCGATGGTCTAGATGAAATTACTGATCCTAGAGGAATGATTGGTGTTCGCCTTGAGATGGAAGGAACAATTATTACATGTTCTCGAACCATGTTACATAACATTCTGAAATGTGTTGAAAGAGCCAACTTAGAAGTCATTGATATTTGCCTACAGCCATTGGCAACAGGTGCCATTGCTTTATCAAGTGACGAAAAAGATTTAGGTGTAGCATTGATAGATGTCGGTGGTGGTTGTACCACTGTATCTGTGTTTGAAAACGATCATCTTGTTGCTACACATGTTATCCCACTTGGTGGTGATAATATAACAAAAGATATTTCAATAGGTTTAAAGATTAGTTCAGAGGATGCAGAGGCGATCAAGCTTAAACATGGTCATGCCTTTTTTCCCGATGCGAGAGAAGAGGAAACTTTTGATGTGACTGCGATTGGTAGTGATCAACATTATACTTTCAATCAGCTTGATCTTGCAGATATTATTGAGGCAAGACTTGAAGAAATCTACACTTATGCTGCCCGAGAAATTAAAAAAATCGGCTATTCTGAGTTGCCAGGTGGATTTGTCTTAACTGGTGGTTGCATGAAAATGCCCGGTTCGTTAGAATTAGCACAAGATCTTTATCATGCTAATGTAAGGGTAGCAATTCCAGATTATATTGGAGTTAGAGAGCCACAATACACATCAGGTGTAGGAATATTAAAGTTCTCACATAAAAACGCAAAGATCCAAGGTAAACAACTAGAAGGTGCTGTCACACAGCTTGAAAGTTATCAAGAGAAACCACCTAAGAAAAAAGTTGCGAAACAAAAGATACAGCGTGAAAAAGTATCCCCTCAAAAGGAGAAAAAAGAATCTGGTGTGGCTAATCTGTTTAAGTACTTTTTTGATTAACCATTTAATCATAGTATTTGTCGTTTGAGAAAAAGCGTGAATCGGCAATATTGTCATTTATTAGGAGGAACTTACATGTTAGAGTTTGATACTGAATTAGATCAGTTAGCAACAATAAAAGTTATTGGTGTTGGCGGTGGTGGTAATAATGCTGTAAACCGTATGATTGAACATGGAGTTCAAGGTGTTGAATTTATAGCGGTTAATACAGATGCTCAAGCTTTGAATTTATCTAAAGCAGAAGTGAAAATTCAGCTTGGTACCAAGTTAACACGTGGTTTAGGAGCCGGTGCGAATCCGGAAGTAGGTCGCAAAGCGGCTGAAGAGAGTAAAGAACAATTAGAAGAGGCGCTCCAGGGTGCGGATATGATTTTCGTCACAGCTGGTATGGGTGGCGGTACAGGAACAGGTGCGGCGCCAGTAATCGCCCAAGTAGCTAAAGAAATAGGTGCTTTAACCGTTGGTGTGGTGACGCGTCCATTCATGTTTGAAGGTCGTAAACGATCAACACAAGCAGTCACGGGTATTGATGGATTAAAAGAAAATGTCGATACATTAATTGTTATTCCTAATGATCGATTACTTGAAATAATTGATAAAAACACCCCAATGTTAGAAGCGTTTAGAGAAGCAGATAATGTGTTAAGACAAGGTGTTCAAGGAATATCAGATCTTATTGCAACCCCTGGTCTCATTAATGTTGACTTTGCCGATGTGAAAACGATTATGTCAGATAAAGGCTCAGCATTAATGGGGATTGGCATAGCCACAGGTGAAAATCGTGCGACAGAAGCTGCTAAAAAAGCGATTTCTTCTCCATTACTTGAAACGTCAATTGATGGAGCGAGAGGTGTATTAATGAATATAACAGGTGGAGGTAACTTAAGTTTGTATGAGGTTCAAGAAGCTGCTGATATAGTGACTTCTGCTGCCGATCAAGAAGTCAATGTTATTTTTGGCTCTGTTATAAATGAAGACTTAAAAGAAGAAATTGTTGTTACTGTTATTGCAACAGGATTTGATGATAATAAAGAAGGCGCAGGGCAACAGCGAAAGCGTCCTGCTAACCATAAGCAAAATGCATCCGCACAAGATAGTGGTAGAAGAGAACAAGTGCAAGAACCTATTGAACAGTCAACATTTCGTCAGGAAGAAGATACATTAGATATTCCAACATTTTTACGTAACCGAAATAAAAGACGATAAAGAAAAGCGTCTGAGACAAAAATAAATGAAGTAAGATCAAAAGCGAATGCCCCATTTACAAAACAAATGGATCATTCGCTTTTATTTTGCCAACCGTAACTATGCTTATGGTTTGGGTAATTAGTAAAAATTGATGTGCATGAAGTGATGAAGAGTATAACGTTTCTCAATTATTTGATTTTCAAATGGGAGGTTAGTATGAACCAACTCACTTATAATACAGAGATGATCGCAGCTAAGTATCGTTAATCCGATCATTCCTCTAGGATCAGTAATTTCATCTCCTTGGACCAGAGAACCACTTAGACTATTCACTGGGCTATAATCAAATTAAAACGATTCACTTATATGACGTTCCACAGCACTCAAGTTGCTGTGGAACGTGTTTTTTTGTCGTAGTAAATTATAAAATGAATCTTAAATCAATGGATGCTGAGGAAAACCTCAGTTAATTTTCAAAAGAAAATTAACTTTAAATTCACTCAAAAGCGTCATTTGCTTTACTTAGTGGAAGGTTAGACTAAACCTGTCACGTCGTGCGACAACTCTAACTGATCTAAATTCTGTAAGCGCGAAGCCTGAAGTTCACAATTTAATTAAGACAATATTTGTTAATAAACGTGAAAAAGATATAAAATTCACAGCCATACTGTGACAGACTTTGCTTCATCAACTTTATATAATGATGTTAATCCGTTTAAGGAAAGGGAATAACTGGTGACTATATATTTAGACGCAATATGGGTACTTAATCTATTGATTGACTTTATGATTTTACAGTTAACAGGCTACTTAGTAAAGAAGAAAAATCGAGGTTGGTCCGTTTGGTTAGCTTCACTTTTTGCTTCATCAATGGTTTTCATTGCAGTACTATATCCGAGTAGTATTGTTCTTCATCCATTGGGCAAAATTTTATTCTCTTGTGTGATCTTGTTTATTGGATTTAAATACGTCTCTTTCATCGATTATGTCAAAACATTGATGATTTTTTATTTTGCCTCTTTTACCTTAGGAGGTGCTTTAATGGGCGTCCACTTTCTATTTCAACAATCTTTCGAATTAAATGATTTCGGTTTTTTGACCGTTTCAACAGGATTTGGCACACCGATAAGTTGGGGGTTCGTTGTAATTGGTTTTCCGCTTTGTTGGTGGTTTACCCGTCAAACAATGGACAAGCAAACGTTAATCAATTATCAAGCTGAACAAATCTATTCATGTCAGATAAAAGTGCTAAATCGAGTGGTAAATAGCACCGCTTATTTGGACAGTGCCAATCACTTAATTGATCCCATTAGTCAAAAACCCGTTGTCATTATTGATAATGTTATTATCAAGCAACTATTTAGTGAGGATATGGTCTTACGTTTAAAACAAATGAATCAAACACTTGATTTAAGTAAACAAGATAATCAAATCACAAATATGATTCACTTTATCCCTTATCAAGACGTATCAAATGAGAATGGCATATTATTAGCTTTAAAGCCAGACTTATTTGCATTTTCAAACCAAACCCAAGCTTACCGAACAAAAAATGTTTTACTTGGCCTACGCTTTGGCCCCTTGTCATCAGGCCAGCATTATCACTGTTTACTGAATCCTAAAGTCTTTAATCGATCTGAAACTGCCTGATTTTAAGAAAAGCTCATATTTCTTTGACTTATCACAGTTAACCGTCTTACGGGCAGTAATCCTTTACTTCCTAAGGCATAATAATGAAAAGGAGTTGGTTGTTTTGAGAAAACAGTGGATAAAGATAAAACTATTCTTTTATCGAATACGATTAAAGCTTGGGATCAGACCGAAAGAGGTTTATTACATAGGAGGCAGTGAAGCTTTACCACCTCCCCTATCAAAGGAAGAAGAATACCAGTTGCTTCTTAAGTTGCCTAAAGGTGATAAAGCAGCAAAAGCCATGTTGATTGAAAGAAACTTAAGGCTAGTGGTTTATATCGCTCGTAAATTCGAGAATACTGGAATAAATATTGAAGATTTAATTAGTATAGGAACGATTGGTTTAATTAAGGCTATTAATACCTTTAACTTAGAAAAGAAAATTAAATTAGCAACCTATGCATCTAGGTGTATTGAAAACGAAATTCTTATGTATTTGAGAAAAACAAACAAACTAAAATCAGAAGTGTCCTTTGATGAACCATTGAACATTGATTGGGACGGTAACGAATTATTGTTATCAGATATTTTAGGCACTGATGATGACATTATTGAAAAAAATTTAGAAGCATCAGTTGATAAAAAATTACTGGAGAAAGCACTTGAGCAATTAACAGGGCGGGAAAAACAAATTATGGAATTAAGATTTGGACTTGTTGGCGAAGCAGAAATGACGCAAAAAGATGTGGCTGATTTATTGGGTATTTCACAATCTTATATTTCTCGACTTGAAAAAAAGATTATACGTAGGCTTCAAAAAGAATTTGAAAAGATGATGTAAGTCAGATAAAGGCCGGGGTAACTTCGGAAATTTTTACCTGCATAAAAGCGATAACCAATGGTGATACTGTTCCATGTAGAAACGGACAACATGGGAGGGTCACAAATGGTTAGACATAAAGTAGAAATTTGCGGTGTTGATACATCAAAGCTACCGGTCCTCAAGAATGAAGAAATGCGTGAATTGTTTAGAAAAATGCAAGCTGGAGATCAATTTGCAAGAGAGACGCTCGTTAATGGCAATTTAAGATTAGTTCTGAGCATTATTCAAAGGTTTCAGAATCGGGGCGAATATGGAGATGATCTATTTCAAGTTGGTTGTATCGGCCTGATTAAATCAATTGATAATTTTGACCTTAGCCAAAATGTCAGATTTTCAACCTATGCTGTTCCGATGATTATTGGAGAAATTAGGCGTTACTTGAGAGATAACAATCCCATTCGTGTGTCGCGCTCATTACGAGACACTGCATACAAGGCTTTGCAGGCTAGAGAGCGAATAATGAGTCAAACGTTAAAAGAACCTACAGCTGAAGAAATAGCAAAGGAATTAGGCGTAGAACAAAGTGATATCGTGTTTGCCATGGATGCTATCCAAGATCCGGTGTCGTTATTTGAACCGATATATAATGACGGGGGTGACCCTATCTTCGTTATGGATCAAATAAGCGACGATGGAGATAAGGAAGAGAATTGGCTGGATCAATTATCTTTAAGGGAAGGTATGAAAAGGTTGAATGCAAGAGAGAAATTAATTTTATCAAAGCGATTTTTCCAAGGTTTGACTCAAATGGAGGTAGCTAATGAAATAGGTATCTCTCAAGCTCAAGTTTCTCGACTTGAAAAGGCGGCTATTAAAGAAATGAATAATGAAATGTTTGAATAATAAAAGTTATTAATAAAACACATCTTCCAATCAGTGGGCGTTTTGCGAACGCTTATCTGTGATAAAGAGACTGAGACATAACTAAATAATGAAAAGGCGTATCCGAACATTCTGAACAAAGCGTAGGAAAAACATGTAGACTCCTCGAAAATATCGAACGATTTTCTTCGTGCGATGTATGATCGAGGACGCTTTCCTTATCCTGTGGGAATAGCACG
>NZ_JH976435.1:162957-309869 GCF_000306965.1 Amphibacillus jilinensis Y1
TACGCTTTTGATCTATTGTAAAGAACT
This sequence comes from Amphibacillus jilinensis Y1, assembly GCF_000306965.1. Taxonomy (GTDB): domain Bacteria; phylum Bacillota; class Bacilli; order Bacillales; family Amphibacillaceae; genus Amphibacillus_C; species Amphibacillus_C jilinensis. The sequence goes on from NZ_JH976435.1 coordinate 162,985, forward strand.
TAGTTGAGCTAGTCAGGTTATTTTGATAGGTAGTAATGGCTCTATTTATCGAATCATATAGTTTAATTAAGGATGGTGATATTAAATGGTTACATTATCAACTCTGCAAACGAAACAGATCGTATCGATGGATACAGGGGCGAGGATAGGTCATGTGATTGATTTGGAGATAGATGTTGAGACGGGCTTAATTACAGACATTGTTATAGGGAATCGATCTAGCGTAAGTCATATTTTTCAAAAGCAAACCGAGGTGATTATTCCATGGAAAAACATCGTTACTTTTGGTCATGATGTTATTTTAGTAAATGAAAAGTCATAAACAATTGATAGGATTGAAAACAAATTTTTAAAAAAATATGATAGAATAGTGAAAAAAGGAGTGCGATATGGAACCTTTTCAACAAGTACATGAGTCTTTCTATCATGTTTCACCGTGGATTCAACGTGATATCGGCGTACAGGCTGGTCTGACGACACGTTATGGTGGGGTTAGTCAATCTGATTATGCTTCGTTAAATATGGGTTTACACGTTGGTGATGATCCAGAAGCTGTTATGGCGAATCGACATCGACTAGCTAAACAAGTGAACGTTGCACTCGATCATTGGATTCTAGGTGAACAGGTACATGGTACGAAAATAGCTCGGATTGATCATAATAGTAAAAAACGAGGGGCAGGTTCAAATCCCACCCACCCTCCTATTTCAGGGGTAGATGGGTTAATAACGAAAGAAAAAAATATTTTATTAGCAGCTTTTTTCGCTGATTGTGTTCCCCTATATTTTCATGACCAACACACGGGATGGATTGGTATTGCGCATGCAGGCTGGCGTGGAACAGTTAATGGTATGGCAATAGAAATGGTTAAGGCATTACAACAAGAGGGTGTAGAAACTGAGCATTTACAAGCTGCAATCGGTCCGTCAATTAGTCAGATGTATTACCAAGTTAACCTAGACGTGATCAATGCTATCCCTCAAACATACAGAGATCTGGTGACGATCAGAATAAAAGAAGCACCCGAACAGTATTTATTAGACTTACGCCAACTTAATAAACATATGTTAATAGATCAAGGGGTAAACCGTGAGCATTTACTAGTAAGTCAGCGATGTACCTATCAAACCAATGCTCTATATTCATATCGCCGTGATCATGGTAAGACAGGCCGTATGCTTGGATTTATTGGTCACTATTGAAGGGTGTAGTAAGGAGGATTCGATGTCTGTTTCAACTAATCTTGATCAAATAAAGCAGCAAATTGAATATAGCTGCCATCAAGCCAATCGCTCACCTGACGAAATTACTATAATCGCAGTGACGAAATATGTTACAATAGATCGTACCAAGAAAGTAATTGAAGCAGGTGTTAATCATATAGCAGAGAACAGAGACCAAGGGTTACTTGAAAAACAATCAGCGATTTCAAATCAAGATACAAGATGGCACTTTATTGGGAATCTGCAATCCAAAAAGGTAAAAAAAGTTATTAATGAAGTTGATTACTTCCATGCATTAGATCGATTATCACTTGCTGAAGAAATAAATAAGCGAGCAATTAAAAAAATCCGATGCTTTGTTCAAGTAAACATAAGTGGTGAAACCTCTAAAAGTGGACTTGCTCCTCATGAGGTTGAAGATTTTATTGTTGATCTTAGTACTTACTCAACTATTGAAGTCATCGGGCTTATGACAATGGCGCCGTTTACGAGTGATGAGGATACATTACGTCATGTTTTTAGGTCACTGCGAGTATTAAGAGATCAGATTGCGTTAAAAGCCTATTCTCATGCACCATGTACAGAGTTATCAATGGGAATGAGCAATGATTATCACATTGCAGTAGAAGAAGGCGCAACGTATATCCGAATCGGTTCCAAACTAGTGGGAACAGAAGGGTAGAGGTGAGAGATGAGTATAAAGAATAAATTTAGAACATTATTTTCTGTTGAAGATGAAGAGTATTATGAAGAACTAGCGCCTGATGAAACGGAAGAATTGTCAAGGCGAAGTCAAAAGCAAGAAAAAAAAGATTCTAAAAATGTAGTAAGTTTAAAGTCAGTTCAAGCGCAAACAAAAGTTGTGCTTTCTGAACCGAGATCTTATGATGAAACACAAGATATTGCTGATCAAATTGTTAATCGTCGCTCAGTTGTGATTAACTTACAGCGGGTTGACTATCAACAAGCGAAGCGTATCGTTGATTTTCTAAGTGGAACGGTGTATGCTGTTTCTGGAGAAATTCAAAAGTTAGGCCCTCATACTTTTTTGTGTACGCCAGATAACGTTGAGATAACAGGAAATATAACACAAATGGTAGAAGATGAGGAAGACTTTGAACAAAGGTGGTAAATAGATGGTATTATTTGAAAGGTTAGTTTTTCAATTAGTCAATTTATATCAAATCGCTATTGTCATTTATATTTTAATGTCGTGGTTTCCTGGTTCACGTGACTCATCAATTGGTCGATTGCTTGCCAATATTGTAGAGCCTTATCTTGAACCATTCAGAAAAATCATACCACCGATTGGCATGCTTGATGTTTCAGCCCTTGTAGCACTGATTACTTTGCGATTAGCAACACAGGGTTTAGCAGTTCTATTCTCATTCTTTCGATAAGGCGGCAGATACATAATGGATATATATCAGCATTTTCGTAAAGATGAGCAGGGTTTTATTGATCAAGTATTAAACTGGCGTGAGCAAGTAGATCGCCAGTATATTCCAAAATGCAGTGATTTCTTAGACCCGAGAGAGCAATTGATATTTCGGACAATTATCGGGCAAGATTCGCCATTTAAATTAACCTTTAATGGTGGCTTTGAAGGAGCAGAACGTAAGCAGGCACTGCTTGCACCTTATTATGAAGCGGAAGATCAAGCTGTTTTTCCTATTATCGTTTTATCTGCCAGATATCCAGTGAAATTTGTTAATATAGCACATCGTGATGTGTTAGGTGCATTTTTATCTCTCGGCTTACTTCGAAAGAAACTTGGAGATATTGTCATTGATGTTGAACATGGTCAAATACAGATCGCTGTGAGCGCGGATATTGCAGATTTTGTCATGATGCAACTGACGTCAATTAAAAAGGCCACACTACAATTTCAAACTGTTTCTGACAAAAAGAAGTTAGCAATTGAAAACGAATGGGATATTCAAGAAACAACCGTTTCTTCACTTCGATTAGATGTTCTGATTAAACATTTTTATCGTTATTCTAGAAAAGAAGCATCTGCTTTAATTGACAAGGGTTATATTAAAGTTAATTTTAAAGTTGTTGATGATTCGGCATTTTTAGTTGAACCAGGTGATGTCCTTTCTTGTCGAGGTAAAGGTAGAAGCCGTTTGGATAATATTATTGGAGAAACCAAAAAAGAAAAAAAACGTATTCAATATGCCTTGTTAAAAGACTAAACAATTTTGTATAATAAGCAGGATATTTAATTAAATATGTCGAATACACCAGTTAAGTTAAACAACAGATAGAGGAGGTGGCCGTTGTGCCATTGACACCATTGGACATTCATAATAAAGAGTTTACCCGTGGCATTAGAGGATACGATCAAGATGAAGTAAATGAATTTCTTGATCAGATCATTAAAGATTATGAATTAGTTATTCGTGAAAAAAAAGATTTAAAGCGACAAGTTGATGAGCTTCAACAAAAATTAGGACATTTTTCAAATATTGAAGAGACTTTAAATAAATCGATTTTAATTGCGCAACAAACAGCTGAAGAAGTTAAAGGTAATGCGACTAAAGAGTCTAAATTAATCATTAGAGAAGCTGAAAAAAATGCTGATCGTATTATTAACGAAGCATTAGAGAAATCAAGAAGAATAGAGATTGAAGTTGAAGAATTAAAGAAGCAAGGCAAAGTGTTTCGAACACGATTAAAAATGTTAGTAGAAGCTCAGCTTGAATTAGTTGAAAATGGCGATTGGGACCAACTATTGCATCTACCAAATGGCACTGAAGATCCAGATGAAGAAGGTATGTAGGTGGAGCTTGACGTAATTGAATTTATTACATATAATGCATAGACGAAGATTATATTATCTAACCTATATTATCGACAAAAGCAATGCAAGGAAGAGTAGATTTTTCATTTCTTATTTAAGCGAGCTAGGAAATGGTGAAAGCCTAGTATAAGTAGAGAAATTGAAGATCATCCTTAAGCTTTCTTTTTGAATACTAAACCGATTAGTTAGTAAAAAAGAACGGTTCATCACGTTACGATGCTAGGAGTGGGTTGCAATATGTTGTAACTAACTAGGGTGGTACCGCGAGTTCTCTCGTCCCTTCGAGGATGTGAGGGCTTTTTTTATATGTTAGAAAAGGGATTACATGTGAGCAAAAAAAGCGGAAATTAGCGAAGTTCGCATTTAAAAGCGCTAATGATGAAAAACTTGTACATTCAGTAAATACCAACAATATAGTGAAGTTCTTTTTAAAATGCTGATGAGGAAGCGTTATAAACGAAGGAGGAAATAAAATGGACTATAAAGAAACATTATTGATGCCGAGAACTGAATTTCCAATGCGAGGGAATTTGCCTAACAAAGAACCAAAAATCCAAGAACAATGGGATGAAGCTGATCTGTATCATAAAGCTCAAGAACGGACAAATGGTCGTCCTTTATTTGTGCTTCATGATGGCCCGCCATATGCTAATGGGGATATCCATATGGGGCATGCATTAAATAAAATTTTAAAAGATTTTATTATCAAATATAAATCGATGTCAGGTTTTCATGCACCGTATGTACCCGGATGGGACACCCATGGGTTACCAATCGAAACAGCACTTGCAAAGAAAAAAGTCGATCGCAAGAAAATGACTGCAGCAGAATTCAGACAAAAATGTGCAGAATATGCATTAAAGCAAGTAGATAATCAACGAACACAGTTCAAACAACTTGGTGTTCGAGGGGATTGGGAAAACCCTTATGTAACATTAGATAAGGTCTACGAAGCAGCTCAAATTGAAGTTTTTGGCGAAATGGCTAAAAAAGGTTACATTTATAAAGGCTTAAAACCAGTTTATTGGTCACCGTCTTCTGAATCGGCATTAGCAGAAGCAGAAATTGAATATCAAGATAAGCGTTCACCTTCAATCTATGTCGCTTTCGAAGTAAAAGAAGGTAAGGATTTATTAGCGGGTGATGAGAAGTTTGTTATTTGGACAACGACACCTTGGACAATTCCAGCAAACTTAGCTATTGCACTGCATGCTGATTTAAATTACGTCGTTGTGAATGTTAACAATGATAAGCTTATTATTGCTGAAGACCTTGTAGAAAACGTAGCAAAAGCATTGGAATGGGAAAACTATCAAATTGTAAAATCCTTCAAAGGAAAAGAAGCAGAACATTTAGTTGCTAAGCATCCCCTTTATGATCGCGATTCACTTATTATTTTAGGTGAGCATGTGACAACAGATGGAGGAACAGGACTCGTTCATACAGCTCCAGGTCATGGTGAAGATGACTTTCTTGTAGGGAAAGCATATGGATTGGATGTATTATGTCCAGTTGATGAAAAAGGTGTTTTAACTGATCAAGCACCAGGTTTTGAAGGTTTGTTTTATGATAAAGCTAATAAACTGATTACTGAGAAATTGGAAGAAAATAATGCTTTACTCAGCATAAGCTTCATTACTCACGCTTATCCTCATGATTGGCGAACGAAAAAGCCTGTGATCTATCGTGCGACCAATCAATGGTTTGCATCTATTAAAGATTTCCGTGCTGATATTTTAGCGGAAATCGAACGGATCAACTGGGTGCCAAAGTGGGGAGAAACACGGTTATTTAATATGGTACGTGATCGCGAAGATTGGTGTATTTCCCGACAACGTATTTGGGGCGTGCCGATTCCGGTTTTTTATGGTGAAGATCGTACACCGATTATTACCGATGAGACGATTAAACATGTAGCCAATCTATTTCGTGAGCATGGTTCAAACATTTGGTTTGAGTGGGAGGCGAAAGACCTGCTACCTGAGGGCTTTAGTTCCGAACATAGTCCTAATGGGCAATTTACTAAGGAAATGGATATTATGGATGTCTGGTTTGATTCGGGTTCTTCTCATCAAGGTGTCCTCGAACAAAGACCTGAACTTAGGAGACCTGCGGATCTTTACTTAGAAGGTTCTGATCAGTATCGTGGCTGGTTTAATTCGTCATTATCTACTTCAGTAGCTGTAACGGGGAAATCACCTTATGAGACCATTTTAAGTCATGGCTTTGCTTTAGATGGTCAAGGACGTAAAATGAGTAAATCTGTTGGTAACGTGGTGGTTCCAGCAAAAGTAATGAAGCAATACGGTGCTGATATTTTACGATTATGGGTAGCCTCCGTCGACTATCAAGCTGATGTGCGTGTGTCAGATGAGATCATTAAACAAACATCTGAAGGTTATCGAAAAATAAGAAATACGTTCCGTTTCTTATTAGGAAATTTAGCGGATTTTGACCCTAATGAACATCAAGTGGCTGATGACGCTCTTTTTGAATTGGATCGCTATATGTTAATTAAGTTGCAGCAGCTCATTAATAAGGTGAAGAAAGCATTTGATGCATTTGATTTTTCAACGGTCTATAACCAAATTCATCAATTCTGTTCAGCTGAGCTAAGTGCATTCTATTTAGATTTTGCCAAGGATATTTTATATATTGAACCAGAGAATAGTCCACGGCGACGTTCGATCCAATCTGTTTATTATGAAACAGTTGTTAGTCTTGTTAAATTAATAACACCTATTTTAACCCATACTGCTGAAGAAATTTGGAGTTATATTCCTGAAAAAGAAGCGGAGTTTGTCCAGTTAACGGATCTACCGGAGCCAAGAGATATTACAAATGCTGATCAACTTTTAGAGAAATGGGATCACTTCATTGAGGTGAGAGACGATATACTAAAGGCTTTAGAAGAAGCGCGAGCGGATAAAATAATTGGTAAGTCTTTGGAAGCTAAGTTAATGGTAAAAGCTAAAGATGATGCGACTAAAGCAATGTTAGACCAAATTGAACGTTTAGATCAGCTATTCATCGTCTCTAAAGTGGAGGTTGTAGATCAGATTGAAAGCAATAAAGACTATCAATATGTGCAAGTAAATGTAGAAAAGTATGATGCCGATAAATGTGAACGTTGCTGGGTGGCTTCTGAAACTGTTGGACAAAATGAGCAACATCCTCAATTGTGTCAACGTTGTGCAGAAGTTGTCATTGAACACTATTAATATTTGTTAATGTTCAGGTCTTCGCCTGAACATTTTCTTTTTTTAAAAGAACTGTGGTAAAATGCAGAAGTAAGCAAGCTTTGTTAGAAATAGGAGGAAGAACATGCGTTATTATTTAATTGCAGTTGGTGTTATTATTTTAGACCAATTAACTAAATGGTGGATTATTAATTACATGGAATTAAGGGAAAGTTTTGCTGTTATTGAAAATGTACTGTACATAACATCACATCGAAATCCTGGAGCTGCTTGGGGGATTTTGCAAGGAAGAATGCTTTTCTTTTATATTATAACGGTGGTCGTCATTGTGGCCATTGTCTATTATATGCAAAAGTTTGCTAAACAAGATAGATGGTTAGGTATAGGTTTAGGACTTGTCTTAGGTGGTGCAATCGGTAATTTTATTGATCGTTTACTTTATCAAGAAGTGGTCGATTTTATTAATGTTTACATCGGATCTTATAATTATCCTATTTTTAATATTGCTGATTCATCCTTAGTCATGGGTGTAATTGTAATAGGGATTGCCACTTTAAAAGAAGAATTTGGGAAAGGGCGTTCAAATAAATGAATCTTGACGAACATTATGTACGGGAACATGAACAAAATCAACGGATTGACAAATTGATGACCGAGATAATATCTGACACATCAAGGGCGCAAATTCAGTCAATGATTAAATCAGGGCATATTCGCGTCAACGGTGAAGCGGTAAAGGCAAATTACCGTTGTGTATCTGGAGCGCATGTGACATGGACGATCCCTGAACCGGAAGTATTAGAGGTTGAGCCTGAACAAATACCGCTTGATATTATTTATGAAGACGAAGATATTTTAATTGTAAATAAGGAAAAAGGTATGGTTGTACACCCGTCTGCTGGACATCATTCTGGTACATTAGTTAATGCATTACTTTATCACTGTCAGGATCTATCAGGTATTAATGGTGTCATTCGACCTGGAATTGTACATCGTATTGATCGTGATACAAGTGGGTTACTAATGGTTGCCAAGCATGATCAAGCCCACCAATCGCTTGCTGATCAATTACAGAATAAAACGATTAAGCGCTCATATCTTGCATTAGTACATGGTGATATTCCACATGAATATGGCACGATAGAAGCCCCAATCGGACGAAATCCCAAGGATCGCCAGAGTATGGCTGTTGTCGATGATGGCCGTGAAGCAATTACACACTTTGAAGTGATTGATCGGATTGAACATAAATATACGTTAGTAAAATGCAAATTGGAAACAGGCCGCACCCATCAAATCCGTGTCCATATGAAATATATCGGTTTTCCTTTAGTGGGTGACCCTAAATATGGACAAAGAAAAACATTGGATGTGAAAGGACAAGCCTTACATGCGCAAGAGCTAGGGCTTAAACATCCGCGTTCCAACGAGTGGCTTGAATTTGAAGTTGACCCACCGAGCATTTTTCAAAATGCTTTAAAAAAAGTCCGAGATATACATTGACTTTTGAAATGAAGTTTGAAATAATGAGTATTAATAAAATAACCTTTAAGAACAGTCCCGTGAGGCTGAAAAGGAATGTATTAACCATTTAGATAATTGACGTTTATCTAAACCCTTTTCTCGTGCGCGGAGAAAAGGGTTTTTTAGTTTAACGCACACGCTATGCGGTGAGTTGGACAGATGATGATACAGTCGTAAGTTGTCGAGGTTATTTTAGAATAAGGGGGCAGTGAACGGTGAAGCAAAAGGCGGTCATTTTAGATCAACCGGCTATAAATCGAGCATTAACACGGATTGCGCATGAAATATTAGAGCGAAACAAAGGTGTTAATGATCTGGTTATCGTTGGTATTAAAACAAGAGGCATTCCATTAGCTCAACGTTTAAGAAAAAAAATTACGGAGATCGAAGGCGTAGACATTCCGATTGGTGATATTGACATTACGCTTTATCGTGACGATTTAACCCATGTGTCTGCTAAAAACGAACCAATGGTTAAGCATACAGATTTGCATGCAGACATTAGTGGGAAGAACGTTATTTTAGTTGATGATGTCTTATACACAGGTCGGACGGTAAGGGCCGGAATGGATGCTTTAATTGATTTAGGAAGACCGTCACAAATACAGCTTGCTGTACTAGTCGATCGCGGACATAAAGAGTTGCCCATACGTGCTGACTACATTGGCAAAAATATTCCAACTTCTCAAGAAGAGATTGTTGTCGTGACTTTAGAAGAAACTGATGAAATGGATCTTGTCAGTATTTATCAAAGATAGCCGTCCGTAAGAGGTCCACCTCAAAAATGAGGGCAGTGTTCAGCTATTTAGGTGGGAGTTAACGGCGGTTAATGGCCTGATTCACTTAACGACCAATTAGAGGGAGAAGCACGAAATAACCCGCTGATTGAAAGTTCGTTTTATCAAAGTTAAGATCAATGATTAGAATAGCTAAACCTTTAAAACAAGTCCCGTGAGGCTTGCAAGGTTGTTTAGGGATACGTGTGTGCACACGTCTACCTCTTTGCGACTTTGCAAAGGGGTTTTTTATTTGAGTGAAAGATAAAGAATATAAGAGATAGAGAGCGCTTAGAGGAGGATGTTAAACATGGAAAGATTAGATATGGTGATGGATGTTGGGGATGTCCCAAAAAAATCAAAATGGTTTATGTTAAGCTTGCAACACTTATTTGCAATGTTTGGTGCTACGGTTCTGGTACCGTTCTTAACCGGTTTACCACCAGCTGTAGCTCTCGTATCAAGTGGATCTGGTACGATTGCCTATTTATTAATTACAAAAGGTAAGATTCCCGCTTATTTAGGATCAAGTTTTGCTTTTATTGCACCAATAGTAACAGCAATAAATGAAGGTGGTGTCCCAGCTGCAATGATGGGTAGTTTTATGGCTGGACTTGCTTATGGTGCCATAGCGCTTCTCATTGGTACCTTTGGTTTAGATTGGATTATGAAAGTTTTACCCCCGATTGTAGTAGGTCCTGTTATTATCGTGATCGGTCTTGGTTTAGCACCTACAGCTATTGGTATGGCCATGAATGTAGATGGCGACTATAGCGGTGCACATTTCTCAGTTGCGATTCTCACTTTAATTGTAACGATAGTCGGATCCTTGTTTTTTAAAGGCTTCTTCGGTCTTATCCCCATTCTAATCGGAATCGTTGTTGGCTATGTATATGCTCATATAATAGGGATCGTCGATACAACTGGAATCAGTGAAAGTTGGGCGCAAATTACTAGCGCGGGCTCGATTGGAGAATTTTTCTCAGCAATATTTGTTATGCCTGATTTTGTTATACCATTTATAGATTATTCACCACTAGATGTCATTAATATGAATATTATTGCGATTATGGTGCCTGTAGCTATTGTAACGATAGCTGAACATATTGGTGATCAAATGGTTCTCTCGAAAGTTGCTGGACGTAATTTTATTAAAAAACCTGGCTTGCATCGATCAATTATGGGAGATGGGGTAGCCACTCTAATCGCTTCATGTTTAGGTGGACCGCCAAATACAACTTATGGTGAAAACATTGGTGTTTTGGCAATTACTAGAATTTTTAGTGTTTTTGTCATCGGTGGTGCTGCTGTTTTAGCAATCATCTTTGGTTTCACAGGCATTATTTCAGAACTTATTTCTTCGATTCCTTCACCGGTAATGGGTGGTGTATCAATTCTATTATTCGGGATTATTGCGTCAAGTGGTTTAAGAATGCTTGTTGATAACCAAGTCGATTTAGGTCATAATCGGAATCTTATTATTGCGTCAGTTATTTTAGTAATTGGAATTGGTGGAGCATTGATCAGATTTTCCATCTTTGGTGTAGAGTTTGAAATAGCTGGTATGGCATTAGCGGCAATTACAGGGGTAATTTTAAATCTCATTTTACCTAATAAGGAAGTTGGCTATGGAAACGGAAAAATGTTTGAAACGGAAGAGGTAGAAGAGTAAATAATCTAGGACTAGCCATAATAATTAGCTAGTCCTTTTTATAAAAAAAATGAGGTGAAAGAGTATGAATAACTTTGTCTCTATGAAAACGATAAAAGCGAATGAAATTTTAAAATTATTAGAGCAGACCGATGCGTTTGCTAATGGAAAATCATTTGATTTAGCAAGTCGTAAAAAGCGTTTTATTGCTAATCTATTTTATGAACCGAGCACACGGACTAAGATGAGCTTTGAGGTAGCAGAGAAGAAATTAGGGCTAGAAGTTTTGGATTTTCATGCGGAACGTTCGAGTGTACTTAAAGGTGAGTCTGTTTATGATACAGCCAAAACGTTTGCTTCGATCGGTGCAGAGGCACTTGTTATTCGTCATCCACTCAATAATCAAGTTCAACAGTTAGCAGAATCGTTAGATTTACCGGTGATTAATGCAGGGGACGGCGCTGGAGAACATCCTACACAGTCGTTGCTGGATTTGTATACCATGTATCAGGAGTTTGGTGTGATTAAAGGACTTAATGTCTTAATTGTTGGTGATATTTTACACAGCAGAGTCGCACGATCAAATGCTTATGCGTTAAAAAAACTGGGGGCAAATGTGCATCTAGCTGCAAAGTCAGACTGGAAAGATCCAAGTTTGGATTTCCCTTACGTCGACTTAGATCAAGCGATTGAGCAATGTGATGTCGTTATGTTATTACGGATTCAACTTGAACGCCATCAGCAGAGTGAAGATATAAAGACTAGTGCATACTTAACACAATATGGTTTGACAGAGGAACGGGAACAGCGAATGAAGAAAGATGCAATCATTATGCATCCAGCACCGATCAATCGCGGAGTGGAAATAGATGATAAGTTGGTCGAGTGTCAACGTTCAAGGATATTTAAACAAATGGAAAATGGTGTTTATGCTCGTATGGCTGTTATTCATCAACTATTAAACAAGGGAGAGTCTACACATGGCAACGATTATCAAACAATGTTCGCATATGCTCACTAATTTTAAAGGGAAAATGATAGATATAAAGGTTGAGCAAGGAAAGATCAGTGAGATTAAGGAACATATTACAGCAACTGAAGAAGATCAAATCATTAACGCAAACGGAAAAATGATTGCACCTGGTTTTGTTGATGTACATGTCCATCTTAGGGAACCTGGTGGTGAAGAAAAAGAGACGATAAAAACAGGGACACAAGCAGCTGCTCATGGTGGTTATACCACCATCTGTTCGATGCCAAATACAAACCCGGTTCCGGATGATAAAGAAGCGATGCAGCGCGTTCAAGATGTTATTAACCGTGATGCAGTTATTAATGTGTTACCATACGCCTCAATCACATTAGGTCTACAAGGGAAGCAACTTGTAGATATGAATGCATTAGCAGATCAAGGAGCGTTTGCTTTTACAGATGATGGTGTCGGTATTCAATCGGCCGCTGATATGATGGAAGCAATGCGTCGGGCAAAGGTTGTCAATAAAGTTATTGTAGCTCATTGTGAAGACAATTCACTAATTAATAATGGAAGTGTACATCAAGGTGAAGTAAGTGAAAGACTGGGGATTAACGGCATACCATCTGTTTGTGAATCAACTCAAATTGCGCGTGATGTTTTGCTTGCTGAAGCTACAGGCTGCCATTACCATGTGTGCCACGTTAGCACAAAGGAATCTGTTCGCGTGATTAGAGATGCAAAGCGAGCAGGCATAAAGGTGACAGCTGAAGTAAGCCCCCATCACCTTCTATTAAATGAAACTGCGATTAAGGAAGCTGATCCACAATTTAAGATGAATCCACCGTTACGAGCTCAGGATGACCAAATCGCTTTATGGGAAGGACTAGTTGATGGAACGATCGATTTTATTGCTACTGATCATGCGCCACATACTAAATTAGAGAAACAACAGCCAATCGATAAGGCGCCTTTTGGTATCGTAGGCCTTGAAACAGCTTTTGCACTTTTGTACACCCATCTTGTTGAGACAGGGAAATGTCAGCTTGATCAATTAATTGACTGGCTAGCAAAGAAGCCAGCAGAGGTATTTGGTTTAAATAAAGGAACAATTGAAATTGGGGCAACTGCCGATCTCGTATTAATCGATTTAGAAAAAAAATGGACGATTGATGTGCAAGACTTTTATTCAAAAGGTAAAAACACCCCTTTTAATCAGTGGGAGGTCACAGGTAAGCCGATGATGACAATCGCTAATGGAACGATTGTATACGGGGAGGAGCAAATGGCATGAAGAGAGATTTGATATTAGAAGACGGTACCGTTTTTACAGGTGAAGCATTAGGTGATTTAAATGAGAAACAAGGGGAAATTGTATTTAATACAGGTATGACAGGTTATCAAGAAATTTTATCTGATCCGTCTTACTGTGGTCAAATGGTGACGATGACTTATCCGCTAATCGGCAATTATGGTATTAATCGTGACGATTTTGAATCGATCAATCCATCCATTCATGGTTTGATTGTTAAGGAAATGTGTGATCAACCTTCAAATTTCCGTCATGAAATGCGACTAGATACTTATCTTGCATCAAAAGGGATACCAGCTATTTCCGGGATTGATACGCGACAATTGACTAAAAAAATTCGCCAACATGGGACGATGCGCGCGGTACTTACTGGTGTTAAATCAGCACAAACAGAAGCCGTGAACTGGTCTCCGATCATTAAGGATCAAGTTAAGCGTGTGTCAACGAAGAATCCTTATGTAGTCCCTGGACGAGGCTACCGTGTGGTCCTTGTCGATTTTGGTATGAAGCACGGTATCTTAAGAGATTTAACTAAACGCAATTGCCATGTAACGGTTGTCCCTTATTGGTATTCAGCCCAAGACATTATGGCATTAAAACCTGATGGACTCATGTTAACAAACGGTCCAGGCGATCCCAAACATGTCCCAGAAGCCATTAATATGATCAAGGCTATCCTTGGCCGTGTTCCTATTTTCGGCATTTGTCTAGGGCATCAGCTTTTAGCGTTAGCTTGTGGCGCAAATACAGAAAAGATGAAATTTGGACATCGTGGTGCCAACCATCCCGTCAAAGATTTGCAATTAAATCGAGCATTTTTAACTTCACAAAATCATGGTTATGCGGTAAAGGCGGATTCACTAAACGATACCGATTTAATGTTGACACATGTAGCGATTAATGATGAAACCGTAGAGGGGATTAGTCACCGTTATTATTCAGCCTTTTCTGTTCAATATCATCCAGAAAGTTCACCAGGACCAGAAGATACCAGCTATTTATTTGATCAATTTATTACTGAAATCAAAGCAAATAAACAAGAAAACAAGGGGGCGATATAATGCCTAAACGTCAAGATATAGAAAAAATTTTGGTGATTGGCTCGGGTCCTATTATTATTGGACAGGCTGCGGAATTTGATTATTCAGGAACACAAGCTTGTCAAGCGTTAAAGGAAGAAGGCTACCAAGTCGTCTTAGCGAATTCCAATCCTGCTACAATTATGACTGATCATACCATTGCAGATACGGTATATATGGAGCCACTAACTGTCGATTTTTTAGCGAAGATCATTCGTAAAGAACGACCAGATGCGATCTTACCTACATTAGGTGGTCAAACTGGATTGAATTTAGCAATTGCTTTACAAGATAGTGGTGTATTAGAACAATATCCAACCGAAATGTTAGGAACAAGTTTAGACGCCATTCAATTAGCTGAGGATCGTGAAAAATTCCGACAACTCATGCATCATTTAAATGAACCGGTACCAGAAAGTGAAATTGTGACATCTATTGATGAGGCGTTAGATTTTGCTGATCAAATTGGCTATCCACTTATTGTTCGTCCTGCATACACTTTAGGTGGTACGGGTGGCGGTATGTGTTTTAACGAAACAGATTTAAAAGAGATTACCAGAAATGGTTTGAACTTGTCTCCAGTGGGACAATGTTTAATTGAGCGTAATATTGCTGGATTTAAAGAAATTGAATATGAAGTGATGCGTGACCACAAAGATCAAGCAATTGTCGTTTGTAATATGGAAAATATCGATCCAGTTGGTATTCATACTGGTGATTCTATTGTTGTTGCTCCTTCTCAAACATTAAGTGATCGAGAATACCAATTATTACGCAATGCATCATTAAAGATTATTCGAGCCCTAAAAATTGAAGGAGGTTGCAATGTTCAATTAGCACTTGATCCGAATAGTTTTGACTATTACATTATTGAGGTTAATCCGCGTGTCAGTCGATCATCTGCTTTAGCCTCAAAAGCAACAGGCTATCCGATTGCAAAAATAGCTGCAAAAATAGCTGTCGGCTTGACTTTAGATGAAATTAAAAACCCAATTACGAAAACAACGTATGCAGCTTTTGAACCGGCATTGGATTATGTTGTAACAAAATTTCCTCGTTTTCCATTTGATAAATTCACAGCAGGTAATCGAACATTAGGGACACAGATGAAAGCAACTGGTGAAGTAATGGCGATCGGTCGAAACTTTGAAGAAGCCTTTTTAAAAGGCATTCGGTCGTTAGATTTTAATGCAGATGATTTTTATTTAAGTGAACTTACTTCATTATCTGACCAAGAATTAGAAGATCGAGTTGCTCAACCCGATGATCAGAGAATCTTTGTTGTTGCAGAATTGTTCCGCAGAAATTATACAGTTGAAACGCTTCATCGCTTAACCCGAATGGATAGTTTCTTTTTAAATAAAATAGCTAAAATAATTGCTTTTGAACAAGAATTACAAGATCATCCATTAGATAAAGCCTATTTAAAATTCGCCAAAACAATAGGGTTCTCTGATGCGCAATTGGCTCGAATTACGGATCAATCAGAAGATCAGATTTACCAACTACGCAAAACTTACCACGTTCAACCGGTTTATAAAATGGTTGATACTTGCGCAGCTGAGTTTGAGTCTGCTACACCTTATTTTTATAGTAGTTACGAATGTGAACAAGAATCGAAGGTCTCCGACCGTGAGAAAGTGATCGTGATCGGTTCAGGTCCAATTCGAATTGGACAAGGGATTGAATTTGATTATGCTACTGTACACTCCGTTCTTGCTTTAAAAGAATTAGGTTATGAAGCAATTATTATGAATAGCAATCCAGAAACCGTCTCAACCGATTTTAGTGTGTCAGATAAGCTTTACTTTGAACCCTTAACATTAGAAGACGTCATGCATGTTGTGGAGTTAGAGCAACCTTTGGGCGTAATTGTTCAGTTTGGCGGTCAAACCGCTATTAATTTGGCTGACGGACTGCAAAGAAGAGGTGTAAAGATTTTAGGAACCTCATTAGAAGCGATTGATCAGGCTGAAGATCGCGATAAATTTGAGCGTATGCTATCACAATTACAAATTCCACAACCAACAGGTGAAAGTGTGCGAGAAATTGAGCAGGCCAAAGAAGTTGCTAAAAAAATTGGCTATCCGGTGCTTGTGAGGCCATCGTATGTGATCGGTGGAAGTCAAATGGAAATTGTTTATAATGACGATGAGTTACAACATTATTTGAACAAAACAACACATATTAAACGAAAGCACCCCGTTCTTATTGATAAATATTTAACAGGAATCGAAGTGGAGGTCGATGCGATTAGTGATGGTGAAACAACCATCATACCAGGTATTATGGAGCATATCGAACGAGCAGGTGTGCACTCTGGTGATTCAATTGCAGTCTATCCAACACAACGGATTGCTCCAGACATTAAACAACAATTAATTGATACGACGATTAAAATTGCAGAAACGTTAAAAATAAGAGGACTAATTAATATTCAATTTGTTGTTCATCACAATGATGTCTATGTCTTGGAAGTTAACCCAAGAGCAAGTCGAACGATTCCTTTCCTCAGTAAAATTACAGGTGTTACGATGGCAAATTTAGCAACACGTGCGATTCTAGGTGAACAATTACAGGCATTAGGTTATCAAAGTGGTTTGTTGCCGGAGGCGAATTATGTATCAGTAAAAGTGCCTGTCTTCTCCTTTGAAAAATTGAGAAGTGTAGATACCATGTTAGGACCTGAGATGAAATCAACCGGTGAGGCAATAGGTCGTGATAAAACATTAGCTAAAGCTTTATTTAAAGGTTTAACTGCTTCAGGTTTGAAAATACCATTTGAAGGTGCAGTGCTGATGACCGTTGCGGATAAAGACAAGGAAGAAGCATGCACCATTGCCCAGCGCTTTCAGGAACTAGGTTTTAATATTTATGCAACGACTGGTACTGCTCAATATCTATCAAGTAAAAACGTTAATGTTCAAGAAGTTGGCAAAATCGGTTCAGATCAAGAGAATGTCTTATCAATCATTGAACAGAATCAAGTGCAATTTGTCGTTAATACATTAACTTCAGGTAAGAAACCAAGAAGTGATGGCTTTCGTATTCGTAGAGAAGCAGTTGAACATGGGATAGCTTGTTTGACTAGTCTCGATACAGCTACGGCTATATTAGATGTGATTGATTCGACTACATTTTCTGCACAACCTGTTGTAGCTAACCAGGAGGTTATTCGATAATGAAAGTTTGCGAAGCAGTGATTGATGATATCAAACAAATTGCCAGAGATACGATGCAAGTTCATTTAAAAGTTGAAGCAAATATATTGCAGACGATAAAACCCGGTCAATTCGTGCACATTCAAGTAAATAATGGAACAGAGCATATGCTGCGCCGTCCCATTTCTGTTGCCAATATTGACCAAGAGCGTCAATTGCTTACGATTGTATTTAAAGTGTTTGGACAAGGTACAGCTAAATTAGCAGCATACGAAGCAGAACAGTCTATTAACCTTCTGATCCCTTGTGGTCAAGGTTATCCTATTGAAGAATTGCAGATAAAGAAGGCTCTACTAATCGGCGGGGGGATTGGCGTCCCTCCACTCTATTATTTAGCACGTCAATTGGCGAAAAAAAACATTGAGATTATTTCAGTGCTCGGTTTTCAAACGCAAGCGGATGTTTTTTATCAGCAAGATTTCGAAGCTTTTGGACAATGCTTTGTGACAACGATGGATGGTAGCTATGGCTATAAAGGTGTGGTGACTGATGTGATTAAGCAAGAACATCTGCTATTTGATTATTATTTTAGCTGTGGGCCAACGGCAATGTTACGAGCGGTTCAAACAGAGTTAACGAACTATCCTGGCTATATTTCTCTTGAGGAGCGCATGGGCTGTGGTATCGGCGCTTGCTATGCTTGTGTCGTACCGAGTAAAGACCAAGCGACTTACAAGAAAATCTGCCAAGATGGTCCCGTGTTTCGAGCGAACGAGGTGAGTATATGAGTGATTTAACCGTTCAATTGCCAGGATTAGATTTGAAGAATCCGATTATGCCAGCATCAGGGTGTTTTAGTTTTGGTCGTGAATATAGCAAGTTTTATTGCTTAAGTCAGCTTGGGGCGATCATGATTAAAGCGGCAACAGCAGACAAACGGCTTGGTAATGCAACACCGAGAGTAGCGGAAACGCATGCGGGTATGTTAAATGCAATTGGTTTGCAAAATCCTGGTGTCGAAGCGATTATTGATCACGAGCTTCCTTTTCTCCAAACGTTTGATGTACCCGTTATCGCAAATGTTGCGGGTTCAACCATTGAAGAATATGAAGGCGTTGCTCGTGCTTTAAAACGAACTGAAGCTATCTCAGCAATAGAGTTGAATATTTCTTGCCCTAATGTTAAAGAAGGGGGGGTGCAATTTGGTACGCGACCAGAATTAGCAGCAGAAGTAACCCAACGTGTAAAGGCGGCTAGTCATGTGCCAGTTTACGTAAAGCTATCACCAAACGTCACTGATATTGTAGAAATTGCACAAGCCGTTGAACAAGCTGGCGCAGATGGACTAACGATGATTAACACGTTAACAGGTATGAAAATAGATTTAAAGAAGAGGCAACCATTATTAGCCAATCAAGTAGGCGGTTTATCCGGTCCGGCAATCAAACCCATTGCGATTCGGATGATTTATCAAGTCTATCAAGCCGTTGATATTCCGATTATTGGCATGGGAGGGATCACTTCAACAGATGATGTGATTGAATTTTTATTGGCTGGTGCTAGTGCTGTTGCGATTGGAACAGCTAATTTCAAAAATCCATTGATTTGCTCTGAGATCATTGAGCAGTTACCTCAAGCTTTACAAAAATATCATTTTGCATCAGTTAAAGACGCAATTGGGAAGGGGCATGGACATGGATAATTCAATTTATATTGCACTAGATTTTCCAGATTGGCATGAAACTGAACAATTTTTAAGCAGACATCGATTCACACAAGCTCCTGTGAAGGTAGGCATGGAACTTTTTTATCGTGAGGGACCGGATGTGATCAAGCGATTAAATGATCGTGGTCATGCAGTATTCCTTGATTTAAAACTTCACGATATCCCAACAACGATCTATAAAGCGATGAAAAACATCGCTAAATTGAATGTTGTACTAACAAATGTCCACGGGCTAGGTGGTAGTGAAATGGTGAAGGCTGCCAAACAAGGCTTGTTAGATGGGACAGAAGGACAGCAAACCCCTAAGCTATTAGCGGTGACACTGTTAACTTCAATCGATCAAACAGTCGTGAATCACGAGTTGCAAATTCCAAATACACTAGAAAATATCGTCGTTGACTTAGCGAAACTAGCGCAAAATAATGGAGCTGATGGTGTGGTATGTTCGGCACATGAAGCACCAAAACTTAAAGCAGCATGTGGCCAATCTTTTCTCGCAGTCACACCAGGCATTCGATTAACAGATACGGCATCAAATGATCAGAAGCGTGTCGCTACACCTGCATTTGCAAAAGAAAAAGGAGCAGATGCCTTAGTAATCGGTAGAAGTATTACTGCAGCTAATGATCCAAAAGCAAATTACTTAGCGGCGTTAAAGGAGTGGCAAGATGACAAACTTAGCTAATAAAGTGATCGCCAATTTATATGAGATTGAAGCGATCCAGATTAAACCAGATCGTTCTTTTACTTGGACTTCAGGGATAAAATCGCCTATCTACTGTGATAATCGGTTAACAATGTCATACCCGAAAGTACGTAAACAGATTACCCAAGGCTTTGTTGAAAAACTTCAAAGTTGTCTTGAAGAAATTGATGTAATAGCAGGTTGTGCAACAGCAGGGATTCCCCATGCAGCATGGTTAGCCGATGCATTAAATATACCAATGGCTTATGTTAGAGGTAAAGCAAAAGCACATGGTAAAGGAAATCAAATTGAAGGTGTGATCAAGCAAGGGGATAAAGTTGTGGTAATCGAAGATTTAATTTCGACGGGTGGTTCAGTTTTAGAAACTGTAAAAGCCATTGAAGCAGTTGGGGCAAAAGTTATTGTTGTGCTAGCAATCTTCAGTTATGGACTAAAAAAATCAGTTGAAGCCTTTAATGAAGTAACTATTGATTATCATACGCTAGCTGATTTTGATCTTTTAATTAAGTTCTTACTAGCTAATCATGAAATCACTGATGCCGAAGCGGATGATTTGCTAGAGTGGCGGGATCAATTAGGCTAGCCTATGACAAACGTTACATACAAGCACCATTGTTTTCCATGAAAACAATGGTGCTTGTGCGTTTTATCATAAATAAACGTCCGTAAAACATCCACCTCAAAATAGGGAACAGAGGTAAAAATATTTAGTTGGGTAATATCGAACGCTAATGTCCGATTCACTCAATAACCATCAGTGGGTGGGTGAGATCGCAGACTAAAATCGTCATATCTTTAAGAAGGATTACAGACTAAGACCTCCACGTCCTGTGGCCCTCCGCCCACTGATTGAATTTGTTTTATCTTTTCTGCTACTGTTTCAATTTCTTAATAAATTGCCGGTCTGGTGTGACAAATAAAGTTTTTTGATGATCATAAATCACATAGCCAGGTTTAGCGCCATTTGGTTTTTTGACGTGACGAATTTCTGTATAATCAACAGGAACAGAAGAAGATTGGCTAGCTTTGCTAAATAAAGCAGCTAACTGTGCTGCTTCTGCTAAGGTATCTTCACTAGGTGAATCAGAACGAATAACGACATGTGAGCCAGGAATATCTTTAGTATGAAGCCAGATATCTCTACGGCCAGCAAGGCGCATGGTTAAATATTCATTTTGTTTATTATTTCGTCCAACTAAAATCGTTGTCCCATCTGTTGCTAAATACTGCTCTGGATCAGGTTTGCTCGTTTTTTTCTTTTGCTTACGATCGTAAACTTTCTTTTTTAAATAGCCTTGTTCCCGAAGCTCCTCACGTATATCTTCAATGTCTTCGACGCGTGCGTTTTCAACTTGTTGGATCAACTGATCAAGATAGTCCATTTCTTGTTCAGCTTTTTTTATTTGATGCTGTAACTTCTGTTTAGATGTTTTTAATTTCTGATATGTTTTAAAATAATGTTGTGCATTTTCACTTGGTGTTTTATTGGGGTTAAGCTCAATCGTCAATGATTGTTGCTCGGGATCATAGTAATCGATCACATCGATTTGTTGATCTCCAGCTTTGACAAGATGCAAATGAGCGGTCAATAACTCCCCTTGTTTTTGATAGAATTCGGCTCGTTCGGCCTTTTTTAATGTTTGTTTCTGCTTTTTTATTTTTCTTTTATTTTTGTCGTATTCATTATTTAAGAACTTTATTAAATCCCCAGCTTGTTGCTTCACACGATCTCTTTCTGCTTTATCAGAATAGAAGTTATCGAGCATATCGCTAACGGAAGCAAATACTTTAGATTCACCATCAAATTGATCAAGTGGAATGACGTGGAAATCCTCTTTGCTGCCATAATGAATAACAGGTGTTAGCTCATCATTGTTAACTTGTTCAATCATTTTTTTAAAGGCTTTGGCGATAGGGGCAACCGTTTCAGGTTGGACTTGATTACATATCTCGCTAGCTAATAATGGTGAGATTCCCATAAATGTAGCAACAAGTTTTTGTTGATAGGAAAGGTCGTCATCTTTATTTAATAAAATTTCCTCAATCGTCTGTAAATCAGTTGCGAAAGGGTTCTTCTTATCTTGGTCAGGTGGATAGATATAAGTTTGTCCTGGTAGGATCGTACGGTATCGATTTTGATTCGGTGAAAGGTGCTTAATGCTGTCTAGTATATGCCCTTTTTCACGGTCAATCAAAATAATATTGCTATGTTTTCCCATAATTTCAACAATAAGCTTTTTACTTATGTCATCACCAATCTCATTCTTACCACGTACATTTATTTCAATAATCCGTTCATTTTTGTATTGATGAATCGATTCAATAAAACTCCCAATCAAATGTTTTCTTAATAACATACAAAACATTGGTGGTTCCGCAGGATTTTGAAAAGGTTCTTCTGTTAAATGAATCCGCGAATAGCTAGGATGTGCAGATAGAAGTAAGCTGTGATTAGAACGTTGTGCCCTAATAGTTAAAATTAACTCTGTCGCAGTAGGCTGATAGACTTTGGTTAGTCGACCAGAAGTTAAAAGTTTGTTTAATTCATTTGATATCGCATGTGTTACAATGCCATCAAAAGCCATAATATCACCTCATTCTTAACATTATAGCATGTTTTTGCTTGCTCATGCATATCAATCAGTACGAGTGAACAATGATGGAGGAATGCTAGGTGAAATGGTATAAACATTCAGTTAACGAAGTAATTAATCTATTAGGCAGTCATGCTAACTTCGGTTTAACAGAGGACATAGCAGCACAGCGTCTCAAAAAAAATGGCAGTAATCAATTAACAGACCAACAAAAGCCTTTGTGGTTTATGCTGTTTTTTAAACAATTCCAAGATTTTATGGTGATTGTTCTTCTTATTGCCACTTTTATTGCTGCCTATTTAGGTGAATTTGTTGATGCAATTGTCATTGTGATTATCGTGTTAATTAACAGTTTATTAGGGTTCTTTCAGGAACAAAAAGCAGAAAGATCATTATCAAAGTTAAAAGCAATGGCAACACCAAATGCCTTTGTATTACGAAATGGACAGTGGGTGACGATTCCTTCCCAACATGTGGTGGTTGGTGATATTGTTAAGTTGAAGAATGGTGACCGTGTAGTAGCTGATATGAGGATCATCAACAGTACACAACTGGCGATTGAAGAATCCGCTCTAACTGGTGAAACGTTACCGATTCGAAAAACGAGTCAAGCTATTGAGACACAGCAATTGAATATTGCTGACCAAACCAATATGGCTTTTATGGGTTCAATGGTTGCTACTGGGCATGGTATAGGCATTGTTGTTGCTACTGGTATGCAAACGATGGTTGGTCAAATTGCTGATTTAATTGTTCAAGCCCCCAGCCAAAAAACACCTCTTGAAAAAAGATTGCAACATTTAGGGCAAGTGCTTATCTTTATTTCTTTGGTATTAACAGCTTTAGTTGTATTAGTAGGTGTTTGGCAAGGACAACCATTATATCAAATGTTCCTTGCTGGAATATCCTTAGCTGTTGCCGTTATTCCAGAAGGTTTACCGGCTATTGTGACCGTTGTATTATCATTAGGTGTACAACGAATGATTAAGAGAAAAGCCATCGTGCGAAAATTAAGTGCCGTGGAAACGTTAGGTAGTACGTCGGTCATTTGTTCAGATAAAACAGGGACGCTCACAGAAAATAAAATGACTGTCGTTGAACTGTTCACTAATAATAAAAGTTTTCAAGTATCAGGTGGATATGGTTTAACAGGTTCAATTACAAATGCGACAAACGAAGTTGATTCAGCTCTGCTTAATCAACTGTTGATGTACAGTTCGTTATGTTGCAATGCGGAGATGTTAGACAATAATGGAAATATAACATTACAAGGTGATCCCACCGAAGTAGCGATTATCATGGCAGCTCTGAAGAAAGATCGACAGTTAGTCGAAGGGAAGACATTAACAAAAGTTAAAGAGTTTCCTTTTGATGCGAATCGAAAGCGGATGTCGGTTGTTGTAAAGGATAGAAATAATCAATATATATCGATTGTTAAAGGCGCACCTGATCTGCTTTTAGATTGCACTTCAAAAATGACAGTGAATGGACAAGTTCAGTCACTAAGTCAACGAATGAAGAGGCAGATAGAACACCAAATCGAGTCGATGGCCAATCAAGCTTATCGAACGATTGCTGTATGTATGAAGCCTTTGTCATCGCCACACGCGCTAAAAGTTGAGCAAGTGGAAAGCCAATTGATCTTTATTGGTTTAATAGGTATGGTGGACCCACCTCGTCGGGAAGCAAAGTTAGCGATTAAACAATGCAAGGATGCTGGGATTAAAACGATTATGATAACGGGTGATCATGCCAAAACAGCTAGTGCTGTTGCAAAGACACTAGATATCATTTCTTCAGAACAACAAGTGATTACTGGACATGATCTCGAAGTGATGTCAGAGGAGATGTTAAAACAACAGGTTGATCATGTTCATGTTTTTGCGCGCGTTACGCCAAAAGATAAGCTTAGAATTGTCCAAGCGTTACAAGCTAACGGACATGTTGTTGCTATGACAGGAGATGGGGTAAATGATGCTCCTGCTTTAAAAGTAAGTGATATTGGCATCAGCATGGGGAAAACAGGAACAGATGTGGCTAAAGAGGCTTCTGATTTAATTTTGTTAGATGACAATTTTGCTACCATTGTTGGAGCTGTAGAAGAGGGACGTAATATTTATGAGAACATTCGAAAGTTTATTCGTTATTTATTAGCATCAAATGTTGGTGAAATACTTGTGATGTTATTTGCGATGCTAGTCGCTTTACCACTGCCTTTATTACCAGTTCAAATCTTGTGGGTTAACCTTGTTACGGATGGATTACCAGCGCTCGCTTTAGGGCTAGATCGTCCCGAGCGTGATTTAATGCAACAACCCCCAAGACCCGTTAAAGAAGGCGTTTTTGCACGTGGTCTAGGGATTAAAATTGTTTCCAGGGGATTCTTGATAGGAGCGATTACTTTCCTTGCTTTTATGTTGGCATTCCAAAATGGGGCCCAATCCGTTAGTTATGCAAGGACGATAGCATTTATGACGCTTGTCATGTCTCAATTAATTCATGTTTTTGATTGTAGGAGTCATCGATCAGTCTTTGATCGTAATCCATTTGGTAACAAATACTTAATTATAGCTGTTATTTCATCAATTGCTTTATTATTACCTGTTATTTATTTTGAGCCACTTCAAGCAATTTTTCATACGGTTGCTTTAACTGGTACGGATTGGCTAGGTATTCTTCTATTTAGTGCGTTACCAACATTGTTGTTTGGTTTTACAAGACGTTAATTTATTGTGTATAATATATATCGTAAAGTAAAAGATGCCTTCGTTTAGTGAGTTTTTAACTAAATGTCTTTATTATAGATTCTATTTGGGGTTTACTGTGCGATAGTGTGAGATCAATGGATAGCCGTTATGTGACTATCCATTTTTACACGTTAAGAAAGCACAATATTAGCGATTGCATGCTAGTTTTTTCTAATTCATCTCTGAAAGGTCAGAAATAACTGATTTAAATAAGCGTGGTAAAGTAAGATAATAGGATGTGATGGTTTGGTAAAAAGTATGACAGGTTATGGCGAAGTAGATTTAGTGTTAGATCAGACAAAGATTACGGTTGAAATAAAATCGATCAACCACCGCTTTTTAGATTTATCGATAAAAATGCCTCGTTCCATTGATAAATATGAGGAACAGATTAAACAACTTATCCGCACATATTTTATTCGTGGTAGAATCGAATGTTATATCCATATTTCTGATGAGCGGATAGCAACTCAAACAGTAGCTGTTAACTGGTCATTACTCGAACAATATGATGACGCAATTCAGCGTATATCTAAGCAATATCCTGATTCTTCACAAGCATTATTAAAGTTACTACCAGAATTAACAGATGTCTTTCAAATCGCGGAACCAGATGAAATAGAAGAAAAGTTAGTTCGTCAAATGCTTGATGCTGTTAGTAGTGCCTGTCAGCGCGTCAATAATATGCGAGAAGCTGAAGGTTCAAAGTTAGCAGAGGATGTAAAGTGCCGAATAATAACGGTTAGAAATATTACAGCTGAACTGACTCAAATGCGTGAACAAGTCAAAACGCATCACTATGAGCGGATGTTAGAAAGATTAAATGCTTTATTAATGAAGCAAGGCTTAAAACAAGATGAACGCTTCTATTATGAATTAGCAAGTCTAGCTGAAAAAGGGGATTTAACAGAAGAATTAGTCCGTATTCAAAGTCATATTGCACAGATGGAGACACTACTTGAGCAACCTAATGAAATAGGACGTAAACTGGATTTCATTGTTCAAGAAATGATTAGGGAAGCGAATACCATCGGTGCAAAAGCCAATGATCCTTCTATTAGTGAATATGTAATAGAATTAAAGGCAACAATTGAAAAGATAAAGGAACAGGTTCAAAATATTGAATAGACATTTCAAATCATCTTCATTTATAATATAATGATATAGATAACATAGGAGAAGGACGTAACGATCCAATCGAAAATTAGAGGGGGAGCAAGCTTGAGTTTAAGATTAATTAATATTGGCTTTGGAAATGTTGTTTCAGCCAACCGTATTATTTCGATCGTCTCACCAGAATCCGCACCCATTAAACGTATTATTACGGTGGCTCGAGATAATAACAAACTGGTCGATGCGACTTATGGAAGACGAACACGCGCGGTCATTATAACAGACAGTGATCATGTTGTCTTATCTGCAGTGCAGCCTGAAACCGTTGGCCAACGTGTGCTAAGTCATGAAGAAGAGATTGATGAATAACGAGATCTTATACGCGTTTTTTAATAAATTATTTCAATTAAGATGAAGAAGAGATGATGATGGAGGGAATAAATCGTTGATTGAACAAAAAGGAATTTTATTTATTTTGTCAGGCCCGTCGGGGGTAGGGAAAGGAACGGTTAGAAAAGCACTATTTGATAAGGATACCGCATTGCAATATTCGATTTCAATGACCACTCGCCCGATGCGTTCGGGTGAAAAAGAAGGTGTTGATTATTTTTATCGTTCAAAAGAAGAATTTGAATCGATGATTGAAAAGAATCAACTACTTGAACACGCTGAATATGTAGGGAATTATTATGGTACCCCCCGTCATTATGTAGAAGACACACTTGATCAAGGAAAAGATGTATTTCTAGAAATTGAGGTCCAAGGTGCATTACAAGTAAAGGAAAACTTTCCGGAAGGTGTTTTTATATTTTTATCACCCCCGAGCTTAGATGAACTAAAAAACCGGATCATTAGTCGAGGTACAGAAACAGAATCACTTGTCATGAATCGACTTAAAGCAGCAAAAGACGAGATTGAACTGATGGATGCTTATGATTATGTTGTTGTTAATGATCAAGTTGATCATGCCGTCGACAAAGTTCAAGCCATTGTTAAGAGTGAACACTGTAAACGTGAACGCGTAGCTAGTCAATATAAAAAATTATTGGAGGTGAGCCAATCATGATGTTAGAACCATCAATCGACCAATTACAAACAAAAATTAATTCTAAATATACATTAGTTACCTTGTCTGCCCGCCGTGCTCGACAGATTCAAAATGCTAAAATTATCCAAATTGAAACACCAACAGCAGCAAAAAATGTTGGTATTGCATTAGAAGAAATTCATGCGGGAAAATTAACGTATGTATCGACTGAATATAAAGAAAGACGCTAATCACGTCGCCGTTAAACGACCCCTTGTTTGCCAATCGGCAGGCGAGGGGTTAAACTTTTAGCATATTAAAAATAGAGGGTGTGATCAAATGTTAACAGATAAAAAGATTGTATTAGGGGTTACAGGTGGAATAGCTGCGTATAAAGCTATTGCCCTAACAAGTAAGCTAACCCAAGCTGGAGCAATAGTGAAAGTGATTTTAACAAAAGGGGCGCAGCAGTTTGTTACTCCACTTTCATTTCAATCGATTTCACGACAGCCAGTCTATGTCGATACATTTGATGAGCTTGATCCAAAAGAAATTCAACATATTGAATTAGCTGATTGGGCAGATTTGATCGTAATTGCCCCTGCTACAGCCAATATTATTGGTAAATATGCAAATGGTATCGCAGATGATATGTTGACGACGACCTTACTAGCGACTGAGGCGCCAGTATATCTTGCGCCTGCTATGAATGTCCACATGTATCAACATCGAGCAGTTCAGGAGAACATGGAGCGTTTAAGAGAACGAGGATGCTATTTTATTGATCCCGGTGAAGGGTATTTAGCCTGTGGCTATCATGGGAAAGGTCGACTGCCGGAACCTGAAGAAATGGTTGAGTATTTAAAAAGGGAACAGGTAAAAGCAAAGCCTTTGGCAGGAAAACGACTGTTAGTCTCAGCGGGACCGACACAGGAAACCATTGATCCTGTTCGTTTTCTAACCAATCATTCATCTGGAAAGATGGGCTTTGCCATTGCAAAAGTCGCTGCTCAATTAGGTGCGATTGTAACCTTAGTGAGTGGACCCGTTAATTTGGTCACGCCGAAAGCTGTTGAGCGGATAGATATTACCACTGCCGAAGAAATGTATCAAACGATGTTGGATCACTTTGATGAACAAGATATTGTCATCAAATCTGCAGCTGTTGCTGATTATCGGCCAGTCACTGTTCATCAGCATAAATTAAAGAAACAAGCGGATACGCTAACGCTTAAATTAGAAAGAACAAAAGATATTTTACAAACACTAGGTACTCAAAAGCGCGATCAGTATTTGGTTGGATTTGCTGCGGAAACAGAAAATACGGAGGCGTATGGCCAACAAAAGCTGACTCGAAAAAATTTAGATGCTATTGTGATAAATGATATAACCAAGGCGGGGGCAGGCTTTAAGTCAGATACCAATGAAGTCGTTATATTAACAAAGTCTGGAATGAAAACGAGAATTGAGCAGACGAGCAAACAAGCTATTGCCTATCAGTTACTGAATCAAATAGCTAAAGAAATGGGAGTAGATCGCTAGTGACAATTGCTAGAGTTGTTGTCGACGTGCCCGCGTCACAAACCAATAAAGTATTTGACTACTTCATTCCAGAACATTTATTAGGGACGATTGAAATAGGTATACGTGTGATTGTTCCTTTCGGTTCAAGAACGATTATGGGCTATGTATTGGAAATAGTAGAGGATACAGAGGTTGAGCGTGTTAAGTCGATTAAAGCTTTGCTTGATTATACACCGATTTTAACAGAAGAATTAATTGAATTAGGTAAGTGGCTGGCTGATCATACGATGAGTTTTTATATATCAGCATTTCAAGCGATGCTACCGCAAGCGTTAAAAGCAGATTATCATAAGCAAGTACATCGAATAACCGACGTCCCGTTAGTTCCAATACTAGAGTCTGTTTTTGCAGGAAGGGATTATATCGATGAAAAAGATTTATCAGATCAGAATATTCCGCTTAAGTATGTTAAACAAGGGATAGCAGATGGCGATCTGGAAATGGTCTATCAAGTTAAAAGCAAAGAAACCTATAAAAAAGTAACCATGCTCAAACGTAAAGTAGCTGTCGAACGTTTAGATGCTTACTTAGCTAATTTATCAAGTCGGGCTAAAAAACAACGAGAACTAATAAATTATTTTATAAGGCACGATCAACCGGTTATGTTAAAAGTATTTTTGGAAAAAATGAAGACGACAAGACAAACGTTAAAGCCGCTTTTATCTGCTGGTATAGTAGAGTTATATCAAGAAGAGTTATACCGTAATCCGTATCGCGATGATTTAATTAAGCCGACAAGTCCATTGCCATTGAAGCCACAACAGCAACATGCACTTACCCCGATTGTTAATAAACTTGATCAAATGCAGCATCAAGTTTTCTTATTACATGGTGTAACAGGTAGTGGAAAAACTGAAGTGTATTTACAAGCTATTGCCCATGCTTTATCCCTTGGTAAAGAAGCGATCGTCCTTGTCCCAGAGATAGCATTGACCCCCCAAATGGTCAATCGTTTTAAAGGGAGATTTGGTGCTGATGTAGCTGTTATGCACAGTGCACTGTCAAAAGGGGAGCGGTTTGATGAATGGCGGAAAATACAAAGAAAAGAAGTTAAGGTTGTGGTTGGTGCGCGATCAGCTATCTTCGTTCCATTTGAGAATATTGGATTAATTATTATTGATGAGGAGCATGAATCAAGCTATAAACAAGAAGATCATCCACGTTATCATGTTAAAGATGTAGCGATCGCGCGTGGTGAATATCATCGCTGTCCAGTTATATTAGGTACCGCGACACCAACATTAGAAACGTTTGCTCGTGCTAATAAAGGGGTTTATCACTTATTGTCAATGCCAGCGCGAATGAATGAAGGTCAGATGCCAAATGTCTCGGTTGTAGATATGAGGCAAGAATTACATGCTGGCAATCGGACAATGTTTTCTCGACAATTAAAGACAGCAATCGAAGAAAGGATTGCAAGAAATGAACAAATTGTTTTATTTCTAAATCGCCGAGGGCACTCAACTTTTGTTATGTGTAGAGATTGTGGGCATGTCGTTCAATGTCCGCATTGTGATATATCACTCACTTATCATCGCAAGCAAAACCTGTTAAAATGTCATTATTGTAATTATCAAGAAAAAATGCCACAAAAATGTCCGAGTTGTGACAGTCAAACGATTCGATACTTTGGTACGGGTACTCAAAAAGTAGAAGAAATGATTCACCAGCTAATACCTGAGGCAAGAGTGATCCGGATGGATGTTGACACCACGCGAAAAAAAGGGGCCCATGAGCGTTTGTTGGGTCAATTTGGTGGAAAACAAGCTGATATTTTGCTAGGCACACAAATGATTGCTAAGGGTTTAGATTTTCCTGATGTTACGCTAGTTGGTGTATTAGCAGCAGACAGTTTATTAAACTTACCAGACTTTAGATCAGCGGAAAAGTCTTTTCAACTTTTGACACAGGTTAGTGGAAGGGCGGGACGTCATCATCTTGAAGGTGAAGTTATCGTTCAAACATATACACCGGAACATTACAGTATTACGTTTGCTAAAGACTATGATTATCATGGTTTCTTTGAAAAAGAAATGGCATTGAGAAAAGCTTTTCAATATCCACCTTACTATTTTTTGACGTTAATTACTGTATCACACGAAAACCCAAATCAAGCGTTAGAAGTCACGCGGACAATTAGTCAGTTATTAGCAAAACACTTGTCGAATCAAGCGCGTATTTTAGGACCTACCCCATCACCTTTAGAGCGAATAAAGAATCGCTATCGCTTTCAGTGCATGGTAAAATATAAATATGAACCAAAACAAAAACAAGTATTGGCAAAGATATTAACGTATTATGAAGAGCAGATGAGAAAAGAAGATTTGCTCATTCAAATTGACCTTCAACCATATCAATTAATGTAGAAAGAAGGGTTTTTTATGAAGAAAGTTATCTTTATGGGAACGCCAGATTTTGCTGTACCGGTGTTACAGCAAATCATCAATGATGGCTATGAAGTCGTGCTTGTTGTCACACAGCCCGATCGCCCGAAAGGTAGAAAGCGAACACTTACACCACCACCTGTTAAAGAGGAAGCGATTAAGCATGACTTACATGTTTATCAACCCGAAAAGATAAAAGAAACGTATCAAGAAATTTTAGCTTATAAACCAGATTTAATTGTTACGGCAGCTTTTGGCCAGATTTTACCTAAAGCGTTACTTGATGCACCTCCCTTTGGTTGTGTGAATGTCCATGCGTCATTATTACCTGAATTGAGGGGTGGTGCACCTATCCACTATGCCATTAAACAGGGGAAAGAAAAGACCGGAATCACGATTATGTATATGGTTGAAGCTTTAGATGCGGGGGCAATATTATCACAAAAAGAACTACCCATTGAACGTAATGATCATGTCGGAACATTACATGATAAGTTATCAAAGCTTGGTGCTGAGCTTTTACATGAAACACTCCCAGCTATTTTTAATAAAACAATTGAACCAGTAGAGCAAGACGACACGAAAGCTACTTATGCACCGAATATTACACGTGATCAAGAAAAGATTAATTGGGACAACAATGCTATGGCTATATATAACCATATTAGAGGCTTACATCCGTGGCCAGTTGCTAGTACAACCATTAACAGTAGAAATGTGAAAATATGGTGGGGTGAAAGGGTTGATTTAAGAACGGATAAAAGACCTGGAGAAATTATAGAAATGGAATCGGATGGTGCCATTGTTGCTTGTGGAGATCAAACAGCAATCAAGCTAACTGATATTCAAATATCCGGAAAAAAGAGGATGTCCATGAAAGATTATTTAAATGGAAGTGATCCATTGTTTAAAGTAGGTATTCAACTAGGAGTCGAACATGAATAAATATCAACTACGAGAAAAAGTGTTAGAGGTTTTAGTAAAGGTAGGAGATAGTGGAGCATTTAGTCACCTCATCATTGATCAAACATTGAAAAGATCAGATTGGGCGATTAAAGACCAGGCATTATTTACTGAGATCGTTTATGGGACGTTACAGTATAAATTAACGCTTGACTATTTTCTCAAACATTTTGTAAAAAGAACGGATAAGTTGGAAAAATGGGTAAGATGGCTAATACGTTTATCGTTCTATCAAATGTACTATTTAGATAAAGTACCAGATCATGCGATTATTCATCAAGCGGTTGAGATTAGTAAAGTAAGGGGACATAAAGGGATTGTCAAATTGGTAAATGGTGTGTTGCGTTCAGCACAACGTCAAGGATTTCCAGCGTTTGCTGATATCTCCGATCCGATTGAACGCCTTTCGATAGAAACAAGTCACCCTTATTGGTTAGTAGAGAGATGGATCGATAGCTATGGAAAAGATAAAGCAACTTCAATCTGTAAAGCGAATCTCAAAACAAAACCGATAAGTATCCGTATTAATCCATTGAAAGTGACACGAAAAGCGGCGATGGAACAACTTACCGAAGATGGTTATCAAGTGGTAGAATCAGCTTTTTCCGGCCAAGGTATTGTCATTGAAAAAGGAAATATCCTTAAGCACCCATTGTTGGAAAATGGTTCGGTTACCGTACAGGATCAAAGCTCTATGCTTGTTGTAGAGATGCTGGATGTTGTAGAAGACCAAAACGTTTTAGACGCCTGCAGTGCACCTGGTGGGAAAACGACACATATTGCTGAAAAACTAAATAATACCGGGCATGTATTTGCTTATGACTTGCATCAAAAGAAGGCTGATCTTGTTAAGAAAAAAGCTGAATTGCATGGTTTAATCAATGTAAGAACAAAAGGAATTGACGCTCGTCTATTAGGTGATACGCATCAACCTCATTCATTTGACCGCATTTTAATTGATGCACCGTGTTCGGGTTTGGGTGTTGTACGAGGGAAACCAGATGTAAAATATACAAAAACTGCGAAAGATATTATCTCCTTGGCCAAGATTCAATACGAATTGTTGACAAGTATTGTTCCTTTGCTTAAAAAGGATGGTAAACTCGTTTATAGCACATGTACGGTTGATCCTACTGAAAACGAAGCGGTCATTACCGAATTTTTGGCTAGTCACCAAAACGTTGAAGTTGATCCTAGCTTCTTTGATGAGTTGCCAAGCTTTTTGCATAGAAGTACCGGTATTACGAAAGTGGGATTGCAAATATTCCCTGATGATTTTAATTCCGATGGTTTCTTTTTGACACGTATACGCCGTAGAATAGATAATTAATCATAAGAGTCTTATGAGTTATTGAAGATAAGAGGTGAATGGCACAATGAAACAATACTTTATTTCAGATCAAGGTAAAGTTAGACCTCATAATGAAGATGCGGGAGGACTATTCAAAAATAAAGCTGATCAAACATTAAGTATCGTTGCAGATGGAATGGGTGGCCATCAAGCGGGTGATGTGGCAAGTGAAATGGTAAAAACGTATTTTGCAAGTGTTTGGGAAGCAACCGAAAGGATAGATACACCTGAAGAGGCTGAAGCATGGCTGAGATCACATATTTTAAAAGCTAATACTAATGTTTTTCAACATGCGGAACAGCATCCTGAATGTCGAGGGATGGGGACAACAGTTATTGTTGTTATATTTATGGCTGATCAACTATCGATAGCGCATATTGGAGATAGCCGTTGCTATCGATATCGTGAAGGTGACCTTATTCAAATTACAGATGATCATTCACTCGTAAATGAACTCGTGCGATCAGGTCAGTTATCAAAAGAGGATGCTGAGTATCACCCTCGTAAAAATGTACTAATGAAAGCACTTGGTACAAACCCTACGGTTGAACCAGATGTCTTTTCATCAGCATGGCATGAAGGAGATCGCTTAATCGTTTGTTCGGATGGATTGACAAATAAATTAACTGATCAAGAGTTAAAAGACTATTTAGCTACGAATGAATCATTACACGATATAGCTAAAGAGATGGTTAATGAAGCAAATGATCGCGGTGGTGAGGATAATATTACGTTAGCATTAGCAGAACACAGTGAAGCCGAAGAAGCGGAAGAAGGTGATGCCACTTGTTAGAAGGGAGACTGTTAAGTGAACGTTATCAGGTCAAGCAACTGATAGGTGGCGGCGGAATGGCCAACGTATATCTCGGTTACGACTCGATCTTAGAGCGTGAGGTAGCGATAAAAGTATTACGTTTGGAATATGCGAATGATGAGGAATTTATTACACGTTTTCATCGTGAAGCACAATCTGCCACGAGTCTATCCCACCCTAATATCGTGAATATATTCGATGTTGATGATGAAGATGATATTTATTACATGGTAATGGAATATGTCGAGGGCATGACGTTAAAGAAATACATTCAACACTATGGTCCAATTCCTGTAGAAGAGTCAATTGATATTATGGTGCAAATCTGTTCAGCTATTGAACATGCGCACGAAAATCATATTGTGCATAGAGACATTAAACCCCAAAATATTTTGATAAGCCCAGATCATCAGGTCAAGGTGACTGATTTTGGTATTGCTTTAGCATTGAGCGCCACGTCTTTGACTCAGACAAACTCCGTGTTAGGGTCTGTTCATTATTTATCACCTGAACAAGCGAGGGGTGGAACAGCTGATAAAAAGTCAGATATTTATTCTTTAGGAATTGTATTGTTTGAGTTGCTAACTGGAAGAATCCCGTTCTCTGGTCAATCTGCTGTTTCCATAGCTTTAAAACATTTGCAGTCCAATACACCATCGGTTCGACAATGGATAGATAATGTTCCACAAAGTCTGGAGAATGTTGTATTAAAAGCCACCACAAAAGATCCTTTTCATCGCTATCAAACATTAAGCGAGTTGGAAGCTGATCTGTCTACTGTACTTAACCCAGAAAGAATAAACGAACCACCCTTTGTCCAACCTGATGAACCTGGTGAGGCGACTAAGGCCATTCCCGTTGTGACAAATGAACAATTAGCGCAAAATTCGACAGATAATGAGACACTTGTCCATTCGAAGCAAACGACAGCGTCGACACAACCTGTCAATCCCAAATCTGAAAATGATGAAGCCGAGGCTAAAGGTAAAAAGAGCAAGAAAAAAAAGAAAAGTAAGAAAAGAAGGATTATTTTTTGGCTTACGATGACATTTTTGGTTGTTCTTATCGCTAGTTTATTTGCACTTTTTATTTTGCCGAACTTGCTACAACCTGATGATATTGAGATCCCTGATTTAGAAGGGGAGCACGTTGATGATGCTGAGGAATTACTAACAGAATTAGGTTTAGAAATGGAGCGAGAAGATATTTTCTCAGAAGATATTGAGATTGATCATGTGGTCGATACTGATCCAGAAGCCGAAACGAGTGTGAAGGAAGGAA
Organism: Amphibacillus jilinensis Y1; assembly: GCF_000306965.1. Classification (GTDB taxonomy): domain Bacteria; phylum Bacillota; class Bacilli; order Bacillales; family Amphibacillaceae; genus Amphibacillus_C; species Amphibacillus_C jilinensis. The sequence continues at coordinate 198,980 of NZ_JH976435.1, forward strand.
CGACGATAACAGTGTTTGTCAGTCAAGGCCCAGAAACTGAAACCTTCCCTGATTATGTCGGGCAATCGTATAGTCAAGTTGAACGTTTATTATTACAGCGCGGCTATCAAGATGTGCAAAGAATTGACTCCTATTCTGATCAACCAGAAGGCCAAATTATTGCTCATTCTGATCCAGAGCCTGATAGTGAAGTCGTACCTGCTGAAACGGTTGTTATATTTGAAGTCAGTATAGGGGAACGTACAGTTGAGTTAGATAATCTGGTCGGTATGGATGAGGATAGTGCACGACAATACTTACAAGACCAAGGTTTAACTGCTAATGTAACAAAAGAACATTCCGCTACGGTTAATGAAGGAAATGTTATTCGTCAATCCCCTGAACCGGGTACCGAGTTAGAAGAGGGTGCTGTTGTCAACTTGGTTATCTCTTTAGGCGAAGAAGAACAATCACCGATTACACATAGTGTGACTTTCAATGTTCCTTATACGGGCGAGAGTAACCCACCGGACGATGAGGAAGAACAGGAAGATGAGGAAGAAACAAACCCAGAGAGGCAAGATGTGCGTATTTATGTGGAAGATATGAATAACGAGCTCACTGATTTATATGAGACGGATACTATTGTAAGTGATACAGAGTTCACTATACGTTTAGTTATAGCCCCGGGTGATACAGCTACCTATAAAGTTGAACGTGATGATCAAGTCGTTATTCAACGAACAATAGCTTATGAAGATGTGGAAGGAGATTAGTGTATGCCTGAAGGTCAAATTATCAAGGCATTAAGCGGGTTCTACTACGTGAGCAGTCAAGGAACAACTTATCAATGTAGAGCAAGAGGTCTGTTTCGTAAGCAGAAGCAGACACCTCTTGTTGGTGACTTTGTTGTATTTGAAGCGGAAAACTTAACCGATGGGTATGTAACAGCACTGTTACCAAGGAAAAATCAGCTTATCCGCCCTCCTGTTGCAAATGTTGATCAAGCCTTGATCACTGTTTCAGCAAAGGAACCCGAATTCAGTACGGTTTTACTCGACCGATTTTTAGTTTTAGTTGAATTTAATCAGATTGAACCCATCATTCTAATAACTAAAATAGATTTATTAACAAAAGAAGAAGCTTCATACTTAAATATGTTTGTAGAAAATTATCGTCGTTTAGGTTACCAAGTGAAGTTACTATCTGATGAACCTGATCAGAACTTCCAAGAAATGCAAACAACGCTATCCAACCGGACTTCAGTCATTGCCGGACAATCTGGTGTGGGTAAATCTTCTCTATTGAATCGTTTGAACTCAGATTTATCAATAAAAACAGCTGAAATTTCAACAAGTTTAGGCCGGGGAAAGCATACGACAAGACATGTGGAATTAGTAGAAGTCAATAATGGATTAGTTGCTGATACGCCAGGGTTTAGTTCTTTAGATTTTGAGCAGTTATCACGAGAAGATCTACCCCTATGTTTTCCGGAGTTTGATCACTATCGTTCGCAATGTAAATTTAGAGGTTGCATGCATATAGAAGAACCAAAGTGTGCGGTGAAAACTGCGTTAGAACAAGGTGAAATCGCTGAATATCGCTACCAGCATTATTTACAATTTGAGCAAGAAATACAATCAAGAAAGCCGAGGTATTAATTATGAAAAAAATTGCCCCTTCAATCTTATCAGCTAATTTTGCCCAACTGGGTGAAGAAATAAAAGAGGTAGAACAGGCTGGCGCCGACTATATTCATGTAGATGTTATGGATGGCCACTTTGTGCCTAATATTACGATCGGACCATTAATTGTAGATGCGGTTCGTCCAGTGACGACATTACCATTAGATGTTCACTTAATGATTACTAACCCAGATCAGTATATTGATGCTTTTGTTGCAGCAGGGGCAGATATAATCTCTGTACATGTAGAAACGTGTAATCATTTACATCGTACAATTTTAGCAATAAAGGAGAAAGGGGTAAAGGCGGGATTAGTTATCAATCCTGCAACACCGATTGAGCTCGTTAAGCCGATTCTTCCGGAACTTGATTTACTATTATTTATGACTGTCAACCCTGGCTTTGGCGGACAAACGTTTATATCGTCAGTACTTGATAAAATTAAACAAGCAGATCAATGGCGTAAAGCACTTGGTTTAAATCTTGAATTTGAAGTGGATGGGGGAATAAACATCGATACCGCAAAGCAATGTGCAGATGTAGGTGTTGATGTGTTCGTAGCAGGGAGTGCTATTTTCAACGTTAATGATCGTTCGCAAGCTATTAAAGAACTTAGAAGTGTGATTATAGGAAATGCATGATATTAAACGCCTTGCAATCGTTGCTGGTGGACCAGACAAGAACATTCCAAATATTAGCCATTATAATAAAGAAATAGATTATTGGATTGGGTGCGATCGAGGAGCACTAACTATACTTAAACACCAGTTGCCTTTAAATTTGGCAATTGGTGATTTTGATTCCGTGACCGAACGAGAACGTGAACAGATACGAAGCTATGCTACTCGAACAGACATGTATCCGGTAGAGAAAGATTATAGTGACTTGGAGCTAGCTATTAAAGCAGCATATGCCTTAAATATAGAAGAAATCATATTATTTGGCGTAACTGGTGGAAGACTTGATCATGAACTCCTTGTTATTTTTATACTTGAAAAATACTTAATTGAGGGCGTTAAAATTAGCGTAATAGATCGACAGAATGAAATAACTGTCTATCTGCCCGGGCGCTATCGTCTTGAACAAGATGATCGTTATCCTAAGCTATCGTTTTTACCTATGTCAGAAGTTGTTCATAAACTTCATTTGGAAGGTTTTTATTATCCATTAACTAATGTTGATGTCAAACGAGGAGATTCTTTAACTTTATCAAATCATTTGATTGGTCAATATGGTTATTTTTCGTTTGACAATGGCATATTAATATTGATAAAGAGTAGTGAACAACTTAATGATTAAACAAGACATTCATTGAGGTGTTAGATAGGGTTAGGAGGGGTCACATGCGTTTTTATACGATAAAGCTCCCAAAATTTCTAGGAGGTATTGTCCGTTTTTTTGCAGGGGCAGCGCAAAGAAAAGACAAGAAAAAGTAACATAAACAGAAGAGCACCTTAATTTAAGGTGCTCTTCTGTTAAAAGTTATTATACACGTTCAACTTTACCTGACTTCAAGGCGCGGGCAGAAACATATACACGTTTAGGTTTACCATCTACCATAATGCGGACTTTTTGAACGTTTGCTTTCCATTGACGTTTATTTGCATTCATAGCGTGTGAACGGTTATTGCCAGCTTTAGTCTGACGTCCAGTTACAGCACATTTACGACTCATATTAATCCCTCCCAATTTACAACTATCTGATTTCATACTTATATAATTTATCATAGTTACAGCTTAAATGCAATCACTAGTTTCAGCGAGTAGTATGTACTTTTCTTATAGTACCACCTCAGCCGTAAAGCATAATTATAATCAATATGTAAGGGTTGACAGGCGTAGGCTTTTCGTCCATTGTAGAGGATAAGAATGGCGGGTGCGTTTTTCGATTGACTGACTACATCCATTAAAGCCTTTTCTATTTGATAAAAGTATTGTAAAATGTTTAATGGCTATTGATGTTTAGTTGAGGTTATAATACTTTTGACTATCCTTATAAATTTTAAATAATGCTAAAGAAAGATTGACTATCGAGGAGGCTAAAGATATGGCTATTGAGTTGACCACAAAAGATGGACGGGTTACGATCACAAACGAAGTGATTTCAACAGTTGCTGGTGGTGCTGCTATTGAATGCTATGGTATTATTGGTATGGCTTCAAAAAATCAATTAAAAGATGGCATTGCTGAAATTTTAAGAAAAGAAAATTTCTCTAAAGGTGTCGTTGTTCAGCAAGATGGAGATCAAGTATCGATTGATATGTATATCATTGTTAGCTATGGAACAAAGATATCTGAAATTGCTCACAATGTCCAATCACAAGTTAAATACACATTAGATAAAACATTAGGTTTGCCAATTAAAGCTGTAAATATTTATATTCAAGGGGTTCGTGTACAAGCCGAATAATAAACAGTGTCATTTGTGGCGCGTGTTCGTGAATGACAAGGGAGGAAGTAGCAGTGGTATTAACAAAAATAGAGGGTGAAAAGCTAGCAGAAATGATTCTACTAGGCGCTAATCACCTCTCTAATAACGCAGACATGATTGATGCACTAAATGTATTCCCTGTTCCGGATGGGGATACAGGAACAAATATGAATTTATCTATGACTTCAGGGGCTTCAGAAGTTAAAAAAGTAACTAACAATAATGTAGCTGAAGTAGCCAATGCATTTGCCAAAGGTTTATTAATGGGTGCGCGTGGTAACTCAGGAGTTATTTTATCGCAATTATTTCGTGGTTTCTCTAAAAGTGTGAGTGATTTAGAGATGTTGACACCTCAAGAATTTGCTAAAGCTTTGCAAAGTGGGGTGCGTACTGCATATAAGGCTGTTATTAAACCTGTAGAAGGGACAATTTTAACAGTCGCAAAAGATACAGCAAACGAAGCAGAACAATTTGCGACTCAAACCGATGATTTCATTGCATTTATGGAAGGTGTTGTTAAGGCGGCCAAGCAATCTTTAGAACGGACGCCAGATTTATTACCCGTTCTTAAAGAAGTTGGTGTTGTTGATAGTGGTGGGCAAGGTTTAGTCATTATATATGAAGCATTTTTAGCTTCTCTAAAAGGGGAAGCTTTGCCGGAAACCGATACAGAGACTGCACCAATGGATGATATGGTAAGTGCTGAGCATCATAAATCCAATCAAGATTACCTCAATACCGAAGATATTGAGTTTGGTTATTGCACAGAATTTATGGTTAAATTTGAAGCTGATAAATTGGAGGCTCAGCCTTATGATGAAGCAGCTTTTCGTGAAGAGTTGGGTGAATTAGGTGACTCATTATTGGTTGTTTCAGATGAGGATTTTGTTCGTGTCCATGTTCATGTGGAGTATCCAGGTGAAGCATTGAATCTTGCTCAAAGGTTTGGAAGTTTCGTTCAACTGAAGGTTGAAAATATGCGTGAGCAACATTCTTCTATTGTTGGAGAGAGTGAAGTTAAAAAAGACAAGCCAAAATCCGATTATGGAATTGTCGCCGTTGCTATGGGTTCAGGAATTGACGAGCTGTTAACAAGTCTAGGAACAACTGTTGTCATGCAAGGCGGACAAACCATGAATCCTAGCACTCAAGATATTACAGAAGCGATTGAAAAGGCACATGCAAAAAAAGTCATTATTCTACCAAATAATAAAAATATTATTATGGCAGCGGAGCAGGCTGCAGAATTAAGTGAGGCTGAAGTTGCGGTTATACCTACAAAAACGATACCTCAAGGTATGAGTGCGTTGTTAGTCTATAATCCAGACGCAAGCTTAGCTGAGAATTCTACAAACATGTCTGAGGCATGCCAGCGAGTTAAAACAGGTCAAATCACATATGCGGTTCGTGATACACAGATTGATGGTTTAACAATCGAGAACGGCAATTTTATGGGGCTTGCTGATGGGAAAATTAAAGCCACAGACCCTGATAAATTAGTAGCGACAAAACAATTACTTGATGAACTTATCGATGAAGGTGATGAAATTATCACTATTTTAGAAGGCGAAGATGCTACTGCACAAGAGACAGAGATGATCCAGTCATTTATAGAAGAGAACTATAAAGATATTGAGGTTGAGGTTCATAAAGGAAATCAACCGATCTACGCTTATATCTTTTCAGCTGAATAATATATTATTTTTCTGATACTTTAGGTGTTTCGGAGGCTCACTTCGAAACACTTTTTTGTATAAAACGAACCTTCAATCAGTGAGCGTTTTCGCTCTTCTACCATGAGCTCCCGTCCAAATAGATTTGCCTTATCCTCTATCTTGAGGCGGGTGTTTGACGGTCAGTTATCTGTGCTAAAAAAATAGCAGTTTATTTTTAACGAAAAGATAAGTCGATGAGATTCAGTTATAGCATATACAATGGGCTTTGATAGAATTTAGAGCCAGCTAAGTGTATACTAAATGCATACAACTTCGTTAATAGGGGTGATCAAATGGTAAAATTTAATTCAGTCTTTGATATAATTGGACCAGTTATGGTTGGACCATCAAGCTCTCATACAGCTGGTGCAGTTAAGATAGGGAATGCAGCAAGACATTTATATGGGAAAACACCAGAAAAGGCAAAGATTCACTTATATGGTTCTTTTGCAAAAACTTATCAAGGTCATGGTACCGATCTGGCTTTAATTGCTGGTCTGCTTGGTTTTGATACAAATGATCAACGTATACCTGACGCAGTGAGTGAAGCAAAGAAGGCGGGTTTGACATTTCAATTTGTTGAAGAGCATACAGCAACTGAACATCCTAACACGGTTAGAATAACGCTGGGAGATAGTCAAGAACAATTAGAATTGGTAGGTGTCTCAATTGGTGGAGGGAAAATCGAAATTATTGAGTTAAATGGTTTTGAACTTCACTTGTCTGGAAATTATCCAGCAATATTAATTATGCATAATGACCGCTTTGGGGCGATAGCTTCAGTAACTAAGATTTTAGCCAAACATGAAATTAACATTGGTAGAATGGAAGTAAACCGTAAGGACGTTGGCAAAGAAGCACTTATGACGATTGAATTGGACCAAAATATTGAGAGCGATGTAGAGCAAGAGCTACAGTTAGCTAAACATATTCTGAAAATTGTAAAGGTCGTTAACTAATAGATAAATACGTGGAGGGAACAAGATGTTTCGTACAGTAGCAGAGCTTGTGGCACAAGCAGAAGAAAATAATATTAGTCTTGCGGAAGTGATGATCCAGCAAGAAATGGACATTTATGATTTATCTCGACAGGACATTATTGATCGAATGGATCGAAATTTAACCGTAATGGAAGAGGCGGTCGAGCGTGGACTTTCGGGAGTAGAATCACATTCTGGCTTAACAGGCGGGGATGCAGTATTACTTCAACATTACATGAAAAATAGTCAGCCCTTATCTGGTCCATTGCTTTTAGATGCAGTTAGCAAAGCTGTTGCCACAAATGAAGTTAATGCGGCGATGGGTGTTGTTTGTGCTACACCTACTGCTGGTAGTGCTGGTTGTGTACCTGGTGCTTTATTTGCGGTTAAAGAAAAGTTGAACCCAACAAGAGAAGAAATGATTAACTTTTTATTTACCTCGGGGGCTTTTGGTTTTGTTGTCGCTAATAACGCGTTTATTTCCGGTGCGGCAGGTGGATGCCAAGCAGAAGTCGGTTCAGCCGCCGCGATGGCATCAGCAGCTGTGGTTGAAATGGCTCAAGGTACACCTGAGCAAAGTGCCCATGCTTTTGCCATTACATTAAAAAATATGCTTGGCCTTGTTTGTGATCCAGTAGCCGGATTGGTAGAAGTGCCGTGTGTAAAGCGAAATGCAACAGGTGCCGCTAACGCTATTGTGTCAGCTGATATGGCATTAGCAGGAGTGAAAAGCAAAATACCTTGTGATGAAGTTATCGGCGCCATGTACCGTATTGGCAAACAAATGCCAACTGCATTAAAAGAAACAGCAGAAGGTGGTTTAGCAGCAACACCGACAGGGAAAGCACTTGCGGCTCAATTGTTTAATAAGCAAGGGGGAAGTGTAAGCGGTGAAGGATAGGTTAGTGACAGAATTAACAGGGGTTGGACAAGCAATGGCTGATAAGTTAGCATTGCTTGATGTGTACACCATTGAAGATGTCTTAAATACATTTCCATCACGTTATGATCATGATCAAGTAACGCCATTAGCAACATTAGTCAATCAACAAAAAGCAACGATAGAAGGTGTGATAATAAGTGAAGCGGTCGTTACATACTACGGCAAAAAAAAATCGCGTCTCACTGTTGCGATACAGGTTGACACTGTTGTGGTTAAAGGCGTTATGTTTAACCGTCCTTTCGCTAAAAAGCACTTAGTCGTTGGTGAAACGGTTACCTTTACAGGAAAGTGGGATCAGCACCGTCAACAATTGACGATTGAGCGCTATCGAGTCGGCGATCAAAACGACACGCAAGCGATACAGCCAATTTACTTGCTTAAGCAAGTTGTAAAAACTTCACAATTCAAAAAAATCGTTCAGCAAGCAATTGATAGCTATATTGGTGATATTGAAGAAATATTACCACCTCAATTTTTAAATGACTATAAGCTGTTAGATCGTGCTACAGCCATTAAGCAAATCCACTTTCCAGATGATTTTAATTATCTTAAACAAGCCAAACGCCGACTTATATATGAAGAAATTTTACTATTTCAATTAAAGATGCAAGCTTTTCGTAAATATAATCGAGAACGCACACAAGGTAAGGCGCACTGTTTTAAGGAAGAGAAAGTGGCTACATTTATTAATCAGTTGCCTTTCCAATTAACAGAAGCACAACAAAATGCGTGGCAAGAGATTCAATATGATTTGCGTTCACCTTATCGTATGCATCGCCTCCTCCAAGGGGATGTTGGATCGGGAAAAACCGCCGTGGCAGCTATAGCCATGTATGCGATCATTAATGCAAATAAACAAGCAGCATTAATGGTGCCAACTGAAATTCTCGCTGAACAGCATCTGCAATCATTGCAAGCATTATTTCGTGATGGCGGACGGATCGAATTGCTAACTGGATCAATTAAAGGGAAGAAGAGAGAGCAATTATTAAGCGACCTTCAACAAGGGCAAATTAATATTATTATTGGTACACATGCTCTGATTCAAAATGATGTCGATTTCTATAACCTTGGTCTAGTTATTGTTGACGAACAACATCGTTTTGGCGTGAATCAAAGAAAAATATTAAGGGAGAAAGGTTTCGATCCTGATGTGCTGTTCATGACAGCAACACCCATTCCAAGAACATTGGCAATAACTAGTTATGGTGACATGGATGTGTCAGTTATTGATCAAATGCCGATAGGACGAAAAACGATTGATACGTTTTGGGTTAAAGAATCAATGTTACCACGGATTTTAACCTTCATTGAAAAGGAAGTAGCAAGTGGCCATCAAGCCTATGTCATCACCCCATTAATTGAAGAATCGGATAAGCTAGATATTCAAAATGCAGTTGATTTATACCAACGTCTAGAAGTCACCCTATCTGAGCAAACTAAAATAGGCTTGTTGCACGGACGCTTAACAAATGATGAGAAAGAACAAGTCATGTCACGTTTTGCTCAAAATGACATACAAGTTTTGGTGGCAACAACTGTGGTGGAAGTTGGTGTTAATGTACCGAATGCAACGGTAATGGTAATCTACGATGCTGAGCGATTTGGGCTTTCTCAATTACACCAATTAAGAGGGCGTGTTGGTCGGGGCGATGCTCAAAGCTATTGTATTTTAATTGCTGATCCACAAGGTGAGACTGGAAAAGAGCGTATGCGTATTATGACGGAAACAACCAACGGTTTTGAGCTTGCTGAACATGATTTGAAGTTAAGAGGCCCTGGTGATTTCTTTGGCAAGAAACAAAGTGGCCTACCAGAGTTTAAACTAGCTGACTTGATTCATGACTACCGTACGTTAGAAACAGCTAGACAAGATGCACAAACGATTATATTTGAAGAACGTTTAACTAATGATCCTGACTATCATCGACTCAAAGACTATGTTGACAAATGTTTGCACGAACATATTAGTGGGTTTGATTAAGATTGGGGTTGCAAATTTTTAAATAGTCAGCTATATTACTATTAGTACCTAGTCATAGGATGTAATAAAAGACTGAAGTTTACATAGGTGGTGCAAGTATGAGATTACCGAAAAAAATACGTCAAGAACAATTAAAAGCAAAGATTGAAGAAACGCCTTTTATAACAGATGAAGCACTGGCAGAAGCATTTTCAGTTAGTATTCAAACGATTCGTTTGGACCGTATGGAGTTGTCGATACCAGAATTACGAGAACGGATAAAGTCGGTAGCAACTGATCAATGGAATGAGACGGTAAAGGCATTGCCTATTGATGATGTTATAGGTGAAATTATTGATCTGGAGTTAGATCATCGTGCCATTTCGATTATGGATATTACAGTAGATCATATTTTTTCAAGAAATAATATTGCTCGAGGGCACCACCTTTTTGCTCAAGCAAATTCTTTGGCTGTTGCGGTTATAGACGATGAATTGGCACTAACAGAAAGAGCAGAGATTAAATTTTCACGGCAAGTTAAACAAGGTGAACGCGTAATAGCTAAAGCTCATGTTGCGTCAATTGAAAGAAATAGTCGTACATCTGTAACTGTAGAGAGTTATGTTGACAATGAGCTTGTTTTCTCTGGACGTTTTATAATGTATCGTTCTAATGATAAATAAGGAGGAGAAGTAAAATGAAAGTCGTTATTGACGCGATGGGTGGAGATCATGCACCTCAAGCAATTGTAGAAGGCGCACTACTAGCTGTTGAGGCTATTCAGAATCTTGAGATCACTTTGGTTGGTGATCAAGAAAAAATTGCTCCTTATTTAACTAATGATCGCAATATATCAGTTATACATACGACTTCAGTCATTACCGGAGAAGATGAACCTGTCCGTGCGGTAAGGAAAAAGAAAGATGCTTCGCTCGTTTTGATGGCAAAAGAAGTTAAAGAGGGTAGAGCAGATGCTTGCATATCAGCAGGCAATACGGGTGCGTTAATGAGTGCTGGATTATTTCAAGTTGGTCGCATAAAAGGGATTGAGCGACCAGCATTAAGTCCTACCCTACCAACGATTGACCAACAAGGATTTGTACTTTTGGACGTTGGTGCCAATGTTGATGCAAAACCGAAGCATTTGTTACAATATGGCATTATGGGTTCGATATATAGTGAGAAGGTGCGAGGTGTATCCCGTCCACGTGTCGGTCTATTAAATGTTGGAACAGAAGAGGGTAAAGGAAATGAATTAACGAAGCAAGCGTTTGAATTATTGCAAGATGCACCGATTCATTTTATCGGTAACATTGAAGCCCGTGATTTATTGGATGGTGCGGCTGATGTTGTGGTAACTGATGGGTTTAGTGGTAATATTGCTTTAAAAACAATTGAGGGAACAGCCCTAACCATGTTTAAAATGTTAAAACAAACCATGCTGTCATCATTAAAGACAAAGTTAGCAGCAAGTGTACTTAAACCTGATTTAAAACAATTAAAAAATCAACTAGATTATGCTGAATACGGAGGAGCTGGTCTGTTCGGATTAGCAGCGCCAGTAATCAAAGCACACGGCTCATCCAATGCCCGAGCGATTTTCAGTGCAATTAAACAAGCACAACATATGGTCGAGTTTCAGGTGACAGAAACGATTGAGAAGACTATCGCAACAATGAACAAAGCAGAGGAGGAATAAGATGAAGCGAGTAGCTTTTGTTTTTCCAGGACAAGGGTCACAACAAGTTGGAATGGGCGAACTATTTTTGGCCGAAAGTCAACAAGCCCGGTCTTTGTTTAAACAAGCGGATCAAATATTAGGCTTTCCAATATCAACAATGATTAGCGAAGGGCCAACAGAATCATTAACGGAAACGAAATATGCTCAACCTGCCCTATTATTAGTAAGTACAATGATTTTAGAACGATTAACCGAGGCGGGTGTTACCCCAACGGTCGTTGCAGGGCATAGCCTTGGTGAATACAGTGCTCTGGTCGCTGCAAATGTATTGACATTTGAGCAGGCGATACAGCTTGTTCATCAACGGGGGAAACTAATGGAGAGTGCTGATCCCGAAGGACAAGGCGGAATGGCGGCTGTGCTAGGTTTAGATAAGCAGGTCATTGAAGAGCAGTTATCATCAATTGCAGAAACAGTTGAATTGGCTAATATTAATTGCCCTGGACAAATTGTTATTTCTGGTACTAAAACAGGCATTGATGCAGCTGTTAAGCTATTAAAAGATGCAGGTGCCAAGCGAGTTATTCCTCTCAATGTGAGTGGACCTTTCCACTCTTCCTTAATGCAACCTGTTGCGGATGATTATGAAAAACTTCTTACACCGATCCAATTTAAGGATGCCGATGTTTCAATCTACACCAATGTGACAGCTGAGAAGGTAACAGATGCTGAAGTGATAAAGTCTTTGCTTGTTGAGCAATTATATTCGCCAGTTAGATTTCATGAAATTATTGATCAATTAGTGGCTGAACAGCTTGATGCAATTGTTGAAGTGGGTAATGGCAAGGTATTAAGTGGGTTAGTAAAAAAAGTATCACGTCGTGCTAAAGTTTTTTCTGTACAGGACCCAGCATCGTTTCAAGACTTTATCAACTGGTACAAAGGAGAGGGAAATAATGACAAGTAAAGTTGCACTAGTTACGGGTGCCTCACGAGGTATTGGTCGTGCTATTGCGTTGGATCTAGCTGAACGTGGTTATCACGTCGCTATCAATTACGCAGGTAATGAAGAGAAGGCTAATAACGTTGTTGCAGAGATTACTGCAAAAGGATCTCAAGCATTTGCTTATAAAGCAAATGTATCTGATGAGCTAGAAGTCAAAGCAATGATAAAAAAGGTGATCGAAACCTTTGGTAGGATAGATGTTTTAGTCAATAATGCTGGTATTACTCGGGATAATTTATTAATGCGCATGAAAACAGAAGAATTTGATCAAGTTATTGATACTAATTTAAAAGGTGTTTTCTTATGTATGAAAGCTGTCACGCGTCAGATGATGAAACAAAAACAAGGAAGAATAATAAATATCTCTTCTGTTGTAGGGATAAGCGGTAATCCAGGTCAAGCCAACTATGTAGCAGCTAAAGCTGGTGTAATTGGTATGACTAAAACTGCTGCAAAAGAGTTGGCTCCGCGAAATATTTTAGTTAACGCCATTGCACCAGGATTTATTACAACAGATATGACAGATGAACTAAATGACGAATTGAAGGCACAGTTGCTGGCACTTATCCCTTTACAAAGATTAGGAAAAGCAGAAGATGTCGCACATGCAGTAGGGTTTTTAGCGTCTGATCAGGCAAACTATATTACTGGTCAAACCTTGCAAATTGATGGTGGAATGGCTATGTAACGAAAATGTCGATCTTGAAAGGAGGTGAAAGGAATGGCAGATACGTTTGATCGTGTTAAGAAGATTGTTGTTGATCGCCTTGATGTAGAAGAAGATAAAGTGACGATGGAAGCGTCATTTAAAGACGATTTAGAAGCTGATTCATTAGACGTCGTAGAACTTGTTATGGAACTAGAAGATGAGTTTGATACGGAGATTGCTGATGAGGAAGCGGAAAAAATTGAAACAGTAGGCGATGCTGTTAAGTACATAGACAGCCAAGCTTAATAAATGATGAATAAGGTCTCGTAAATAATACGAGACCTTTGCATTCTACATTAGGAAAGTATAAAATTTAATAGAGAAGTTAGCAAGCGATCCTTTCAATTTTTTAAAGTGTCAAGTGTAAAAATCCATTTGCAATAGGACGAACGAATGCAAGCTTTTCTGATTAAAATAAACGAAAGATATGGGAGGAAAAGGAGGTGTAAAGTGATGAATTTTAAGCCACTGCAAGAATCTTTAGGTATTACCTTTGAAAATGAACAAATTTTAATCCAAGCTTTTACCCATTCTTCTTATGTTAATGAGCATAAAAATCGCATCCATCAGGATAATGAGCGTTTAGAGTTCCTAGGTGACGCTGTGCTTGAATTAGGTATTTCTCAATATTTGTACCGTACATACCCTGACAAAGCTGAGGGGGAATTGACGAAGTTGCGTGCATCGATTGTATGTGAACCGGCCCTTGTTAAGTTTGCCACCGATCTTAATTTTGATCGATATGTACTGCTAGGTAAAGGTGAAGAGCGAACAGGTGGACGAAGACGCCCGGCTTTATTAGCTGATGTCTTTGAAGCTTTTATTGGTGCATTATACTTAGACCAAGGTTTTGAAGTGGTTGTTAGCTTTTTGAAACGGTATGTTTACCCGAAAGTTAAGCAAGGTGCTTTCTCACATGCGATGGATTATAAAAGCCAGTTACAAGAATTAATTCAGCAAAATAAACATGCTGTGATTGATTATGAAATTATAGCTGAACATGGGCCAGCTCATGACCGTGAATTTGTAGCACATGTAAGAATAAACCAGGAAGTAGAAGGAATTGGACGAGGTCGTACGAAGAAAGAAGCTGAGCAACGAGCAGCTAAAAAAGCATTAGACAACCAAAAATTACCATCATAATTGGGCGTTGGCTCGTTTTTATGAAATGAATTCGTAAAAACAAGCCAACGGTTACGACGTTTGATAAAGAAATATTTTGACTAGATAAGCGTTCGTAAAACGTCCGTCTCGAAATTGAGAGGCAGGTGCTAACGGACGCTAATGTCCTGATTTACGCAACGAACGATCAGTAGGCGGGTAAGATCGTAGACTAAAGAAGGATTCCAGACTAAGGCTGCCACGTCCTGTGGCGACGTCTGCATGATCTACTTCCTGTAGTCCTCCTCCGAAGATTGAAGGTTCGTTCTATTTCCGAATCGTCGATAACTCCTCAATAAAGGCTTGGGTTTCAGAAACACTTAAACTGTCTTTAGTCATTAAATGATCATATAACCATTTTAGATCATCGTATTTCTCTAAGTTATAATCTTCTGGATCGAATAATGTGGTATTCACTACAGCTAACTTTGTTCCCATTTCCTTTAATATATACGCTAAATTTTTTTGATTAGCAATTGATAAATCCAATCAGCATCCTCCTTTTCAATCAAATCTTCTAACCTGTCTCTCTTTATGATAAAATAAATAAGTTGAAATAGAAAGAGAAGAGCAAATTTTAATATGATTGCTGGGGACATTTTTTGCCACTAGCACATCATAGATGTTTTTAAGGTGAAAGTTATTAAACGGAATAGGTGAAAGCTATGTTTCTTAAAAAATTAGAATCTGTTGGATTTAAATCGTTTGCAGAACGGATATCTGTAGACTTCGTACCTGGTGTAACAGCTGTTGTTGGACCTAACGGAAGTGGTAAGAGTAATGTTACTGACGCGATACGTTGGGTGCTTGGCGAGCAATCTGCCAAGTCTTTACGTGGATCTAAAATGGAAGATATAATCTTTCAGGGCAGTGATACACGAAAACCGTTAAATGTTGCAGAAGTTACGCTTGTACTTGATAATGCGTCGAGGAAACTACCCATTGATTATCAAGAAGTCAATGTAACAAGACGTGTTTATCGTTCTGGAGAAAGTGAGTTCTTTTTAAATAAGCAGCCATGTCGGTTAAAAGATATTATCGACTTATTTTTAGATTCTGGTCTTGGTCGAGAGGCCTTCTCTATTATTAGCCAAGGCAAGGTTGAAGAAATATTGAGCTCTAAAGCTGAAGAACGCCGTACGATCTTTGAAGAAGCAGCGGGTGTCTTAAAATATAAACAGCGAAAGAAAAAAGCAGAATATAAATTAGCAGAAACCCAAGAAAATTTAAATCGTGTGGAAGATATTATTTATGAGATTGAAACACAGTTAGAACCGTTAAAACAACAAGCTTCGTTAGCAAAGGAGTATTTAGAGAAACAAGATCAGTTAACGGAAACGGAAGTTGCTTTAATTCGTACAGAAATTGAGATGTTACATAATGATTGGCAGCTTTATCTAAAGCAAATCGAAACATTTAAGGAACAAGAAGCTCAACTTTCTGTAGAGATTCAATCAGAAGCTGCTCAGGTGGAGCATGATCAATATCAGATTGAGCAAGTTGATCAAGCCATTGAAGGCTATCAACAGCAATTGCTGAGGTTAACTGAATCGATTGAAAAATTAACGGGCGAAAAGAATGTCATGCTCGAACGTGCAAAACACACTACTGAAAATAAAGAAAAATTAGAAAAACAATTAAAAGAGCGGTTGGAAGAACTTGAACAGTTAAAAACAGATCTGGATGACGAACAAGAAAAGCTTAATAAGGTGAAAGCTAATAAGGCATCTACTGTCAAAGAGCTAGAGCACCTAAAAGCAGACTTTAATCTAGACATTCATGATTTGGAAGAAAAGATAGAGTCATATAAAGCTGATTACATTGATTTACTTAATGAACAAGCAACGACTAAACATGCCATTCAAACGATCAGCCAACAACTTACGCAAATCGATCAACGCCAACAATCTTATGATGAGCAACGATCAGATCAGAAACATGTCTATCAGCAACTAGTAACAGAAAAAGAACACCTTAGTGAAGAGAGCGAACGTATAAATCAGAAGGTGACCGCGCTAGAGAAGGAGCTTACAGACAAACAACACTATATTGCTAACGAACAGTCATTATTAGATGATATGCACAATAAGCTCGAACAAGGTAACCGCCATATTGATAAATTGGCTTCGCGTAAGGAAATGCTTGAAGAAATGAAAGAAGATTTCCAAGGTTTTTATGGAGGCGTCAAATCAATCCTTAAGGCAAGAGAACAAGGGGAAATTGACGGTATTGAAGGTGCAGTTATTGAATTGATCGATATCCCTAAAGTATACCTATCCGCATTAGAAACAGCCTTAGGTGCTCAAGCACAACACGTTGTCGTAGCTAACGAAAAGGCAGGGCGACATGCGATTAGTTACTTGAAGCAATTTAATAAAGGACGTGCAACTTTTTTACCGCTTGATACGATGAAAGCTAAACAGATGGCAACTTCTACTTTACAGCGATTAACGAATCATCCAGGTTTTATTAAGATGGCGAATACAGCTGTAAATACAAAAACACGCTATCAAGTTATCATTGATCATTTGTTGGGTCATACTATTATGGCAAAAACGTTAAAAGATGCTAATGAACTTGCCCGTATCGTTGAACGACGTTATCGTGTCGTTACACTAGAGGGTGATATTGTTAATCCTGGTGGCTCAATGACTGGTGGTGCAAAAAAGAATACCAACCAATCGTTATTTGCAAGAGAGCAAGAAATTGAAGAGTTAACTGTAAAGCTAAAGGACTACCAAACAAGAACGAGTCAGTTTAAAGAGGAAGTCGTTAATAAAGAAGAACTGCTCGAACAACAACGTAGTGAACTGTTGGAGCTTGAAAAAAGTCGTGAAAGTTATCAAGATCAAATCCGTGAGCATAAAGGACAGCTGCAAAGTTGTCAAATTAAGCTCGCCCATTATCAAGAGCAATTAAAACGCTATGAACAGGATCAGGTACAAGAAGATGCTGAACGGACAAAATTATTAGAAGAAAAAACAGCAAAAGAACAAAAGTTAATGCAATTGCAAAGTGAAATTACGCATTTGCAAAAAGACACTGAAGCACTAGAAGAACGCAAACAAAACTTTGAACAAAACCGTGCGAGTGTTCAGAGTAAAGTACAAGCACTTGAAGTGAAATTAGCAGAGGAAAATAAAGAAGTCGGCTACCAAGCGGAGCGTGTCAAACAGCTTGTTGATAAAAGAACCGCATTAGAAACGAGCAAGGACCAACTTGAAACTGAATTGCAAACGATTAATGAATTAGAACAAGGTATTGATCAGATCGGAACGATTAATCTCAAACTAGAAAAAGAAGAAGCGGAAAAGCAGATAGTCACAAGCTCCATCCAAGATTGTCGAAAAAAACGCCTATCGTTAACAGAAACGTTATCTGAACGTGAAGATAAGCATCGTACCTTGCAAAATAAGCGCCAAGCGATTGTTGAACAACGGCAAAGTATTGAAGTGAAAGCCAATCGTTTGGATGTTGAATTGGAAAGTCGTTTGAAGCATTTACAAGAGGAATATCAGATGAGCTTTGAGAAAGCAAAAGAATTGTATGCTCAGGTTGAAAATATTAAACAATCGCGACAAGATGTTAAATTGCTTAAACGGTCAATTGAAGAATTAGGAACGATAAATTTAGGTGCGATTGATGAATATCAACGTATTGATGAGCGCTATCAATTTTTAACAGAGCAACAGACGGACTTAATTGAAGCAAAACAAACGTTATATGCTGTTATTTCTGAAATGGATGAAGAGATGGAAAGACGTTTTGAGCAAACATTTTCACAAATAAAAGAAGAGTTCGCGGTTGTTTTTAAACAATTATTTGGGGGCGGACATGCTGCATTAACACTAACAGATCCACAGCATTTATTAACGACAGGTGTGGATATTAAAGCACAACCACCCGGTAAGAAAGCTCAGCAGTTAGCGCTATTATCTGGTGGAGAGCGAGCTTTAACGGCAATTGCCCTGCTGTTTGCGATTTTACGCGTAAGACCTGTTCCTTTCTGTGTATTGGATGAAGTTGAAGCCGCATTAGATGAAGCAAATGTTGAGCGGTTTAGTCGATATTTAAAGATGTATAGTCAAGATACCCAATTTATCGTTATTACACATCGGAAAGGCACGATGGAAGGTGCTGATGTATTATATGGAGTGACTATGCAAGAGTCGGGCGTTTCACGCTTTGTCTCAGTTAAACTTGAAGAAACCAATGCATTACTTGAATCAAATTAAAAGGTGGATGTTATATGAGCTTTTTTAAAAAGTTAAAAGAAAAATTCTCCGCATCTGCGGAAAATGAAGAAGTATCTGATAAATATAAAACGGGTTTAGAAAAAACAAGAGCTTCATTTTCGACAAAATTAAATGATCTTATTGCCCGATATCGTAAAGTAGATGAAGATTTTTTCGAAGATTTAGAGGAAGTGTTAATATCGGCTGATGTGGGCGTTAATACAGTTATGGAATTAGTTGAAGAGTTAGAAATGGAAGCTAAACGTCAAAATATTAAAGATGCTATCGATTTAAAAGAGCTGATTTCAGAAAAATTAGTGGAGATTTATTCAGCAGGCGATTTCGCAGCAGAAGCTCCTCTGAATCTGCAGAACGATACTTTATCAGTTATACTATTTGTAGGTGTTAATGGTGTAGGTAAAACGACATCAATTGGTAAATTAGCTTACCAATTAAAACAAGAAGGAAAGAAAGTTCTGCTCGTAGCAGGTGATACATTTAGAGCAGGTGCAATTGAGCAGTTAGGTGTTTGGGGTGAACGGGTTGGCGTCGATGTTATTAAGCAACGAGAAGGTAGTGATCCTGCAGCGGTGATGTATGATGGTATTCAAGCTGCTCGATCACGTGGAGCAGATGTGTTGTTATGCGATACAGCAGGTAGATTACAAAATAAAGTCAATCTTATGAATGAGTTAAGTAAAGTCAAACGCGTCATTGAACGAGAAATACCTGGTGCTCCACATGATGTGCTGTTAGTTTTGGATGCCACGACAGGGCAAAATGCATTGAGTCAGGCTAAGACCTTTGCAGAAGCTACAGATGTTTCTGGTATTGTCCTTACTAAGCTGGATGGAACAGCAAAAGGCGGGATTGTATTAGCGATTCGTAAAGAATTAAATATCCCTGTGAAATTTGTAGGGCTTGGTGAACAAATGACAGATTTAGAAAAATTCGATCCAAATGCATTTGTATATGGGTTATTTGCAGATATGTTATGAGAACAATAGCCATTCAACTTGACAGATGGTAACGAAATCGTCTAGTATTTTCATGTAAAGGGGCTTTACTTAACAAGGGGTGTTATTATGTTAGAGAAAACAACGCGCATCAATTTTTTATTAGATTTCTACCAAGCATTATTGACACCAAAGCAACGGAATTATATGGAATTGTATTATTTAGAAGACTATTCTTTAGGAGAAATATCAGAGGCTTTCAATGTGTCTAGACAAGCGGTTTATGATAATATACGTCGTACAGAATCAATGCTTGAAAGTTATGAAGACAAATTGAAACTTTACAAAAAGTTTTTAGAACGTCAAGCATTGTTAAATAAATTAAGTGACGCTGTTGAGCCTTATGAAGCTAAAGAAATTAACAATTATGTTGAACAATTAAAAGAATTAGATTAGGAGGGTTTCCTCTATGGCATTTGAAGGTTTAGCTGACCGTCTGCAAAGTACAATAAAAAAGATGACGGGAAAAGGAAAAGTAAGTGAGCAAGATGTTAAGGAAATGACTCGAGAAGTTCGTCTAGCATTACTTGAAGCAGACGTTAATTTTAAGGTTGTTAAAGATTTTGTCAAGCGCGTAAAAGAACGTGCAGTTGGCGCAGAAGTAATGGAAAGCTTAACCCCTGGTCAACAGGTGATTAAAATTGTTAAAGAAGAACTCACTGCCTTAATGGGTGGAGAACAGAGTAAAATTGCTGTCTCTGAACGTCCGCCTACTGTGATTATGATGGTAGGTTTACAGGGGGCTGGTAAGACAACCACAAGTGGTAAATTGGCCAACTTACTTAGAAAGAAGCATAACCGTAAACCATTGCTAGTTGCGGCTGATGTGTATCGTCCCGCAGCGATTGATCAGTTGCAAACCGTAGGGAAACAATTAAGCATTCCTGTGTTTGCGAAAGGAACGGATGCGAATCCTGTTGATATCGCTAATGAAGCGATTGCTCATGCTAAAGAAGAACACTATGACTATGTCCTTATCGATACGGCAGGACGTTTGCATATCGATGATAACTTAATGGATGAACTTGCACGCATTAAAGGTGATGTAAGCCCTGATGAGATTTTTCTAGTGGTTGATGCTATGACAGGACAGGATGCAGTAAATGTTGCTGAAAGTTTTGATCAGCAATTAAATGTATCTGGTGTTATCTTAACAAAACTTGATGGTGATACACGTGGTGGAGCGGCTTTATCAATAAGAGCAGTTACGGATAAACCCATTAAATTTGCAGGTATGGGGGAGAAATTAGATGAGCTGGAAGCATTCCACCCAGAAAGAATGGCTTCTCGTATATTAGGGATGGGCGATGTCCTTACTTTAATTGAAAAGGCTCAAGATAACGTTGATGAGAAAAAGGCGAAAGAATTAGAAGAAAAAATGCGATCAGCTTCCTTCACTTTTGATGATTTTCTAGATCAAATGGAGCAAGTTAAAAGTATGGGGCCATTAGAAGACCTACTTGGCATGATACCAGGTGCTAATAAAATGAAAGGTCTAAAAAATGCCCAAATTGACGAGAAACAATTGGTCCATGTTGAAGCCATTGTTAAATCAATGACCAAACAGGAACGTCAAGATCCAAGCCTTATGAATGCAAGTCGAAAAAAACGTATTGCAAAAGGGGCAGGACGTCCGGTTTCAGAAGTAAATCGATTATTGAAACAATTTGAAGAAATGAAAAAAATGATGAAACAAATGTCTGGTATGCAAGGTGGAAAAAAGGGAAAAAGGAAAAAAGGTTTTAATTTACCCTTTATGTAATGTAAAAACACTTTACAGATAGAAAATAATCTGATAAAATCTAAACTTGTGTAAAACATTTAGTAATGGAGGTGCGAAACATGGCAGTTAAAATTCGTTTAAAGCGTATGGGATCTAAACGTAACCCATTTTATCGTGTAGTTGTAGCTGACGCACGTGCTCCACGTGACGGGCGTATTATCGAACAAATTGGCACATACAATCCGGTTGTTAATCCGGTTGAAGTGAAATTAGATGAAGAAAAAGCATTAAACTGGATGGCTAATGGCGCGAAGCCTAGTGATACAGTTCGTAATCTGTTCTCTAAAGAAGGCATCATGAAGAAATTC
This sequence comes from Amphibacillus jilinensis Y1, assembly GCF_000306965.1. GTDB lineage: Bacteria > Bacillota > Bacilli > Bacillales > Amphibacillaceae > Amphibacillus_C > Amphibacillus_C jilinensis. The sequence continues at coordinate 220,575 of NZ_JH976435.1, forward strand.
CACGACCAGAAAAACCAAAAATAAGGTGGCGTGATAACATGGAAGCCTTAATAACTACAATTGTTCAACCATTTGTTGATTATCCGGAAGATGTCGAGGTAGCAGTTAAAGAAGAAGCGAATAAAATCGTTTATCATTTAACGGTTAATCCTGAAGATGTTGGTAAGGTGATTGGCAAGAATGGTCGAATTGCTAAGTCAATTCGAACAGTCGTGTATGCCGCGTGTACAGATACAAAGAGACGTGTCTATCTTGACATTATGTAAGTCTTTAACAGGGGAAGGGAGAACCTTTCCCTGTTTTCTGTATAAAATGAACCCTCAATCAGGACATTAGCGTCCGTTATCATCCACCTGAATGATTTACCCATTCTCTCTATTTTGAGGTATGTGTTTAACGAACAGTTTTCTGTGAGAAACTGTATATGGTTAATAAAACAAGATAATTTTAAATGGTTGATTAATATCAATTAAGTCTTTAGCGCCATCAATTTACTTAGACATAGAAGCTGACTTGACAAATAGTCCAGCTAAAGACTTAACAAGTAGCATGATAGCAAAGAATCGCCAATTATTTGCAAAAGTAGGTGAAAAGATGACAACATTTTTTAATGTAGGTAAAATAGTCAATACCCATGGCATTAAAGGCGAGGTTAAAGTTGTCCGCATTACTGATTTTGAAGATCGATTTAAGGTAGGAAATATCTTATATTTATTTTTAAAGCATTCTCAAGAACCAATCAAGCTAACGGTTAAACAACATCGCAAACACAAGCAATTTGATATGCTATTGTTTGAAGGTTACACGTCGATTAATCATGTTGAACACTTCAAAGAAGGTATGCTAAAAGTCCATAAAGATAATCAGACCGCACTTGATGACGGCAGCTATTATTATCATGAAATTATCGGTTGCCACGTCTATACGGTCACCGACGAATATATTGGTGAAATTAATGAGATTTTATCGCCAGGAGCAAATGATGTTTGGGTGATAAAAAAAGAGGGAGAAAAGGATCTATTAATTCCTTATATTACCCCCGTTGTCAAAGAGGTAGATATTCTTGAGAAAAAAATTATAATTCAACCAATGGAAGGATTATTGTCATGATGAAAATTGACATTTTAACTTTGTTTCCTGATATGTTTGAAGGAGTATTGAATGCTTCGATAATGAAAAAGGCCCAAGAGCAAGAGGCGTTTCAATATCGTACCATTGATTTCCGTCAGTATACGACCAATAAGCATCAAAAAGTTGATGATTATCCATATGGGGGAGGCGCTGGTATGGTATTAATGCCACAGCCTATATTTTCGGCGATTGATGATATTGAAATCGATCCATCTAAAACACCTCGCATTATTTTAATGTGCCCTCAAGGTGAGCAACATACACAGGGAAAAGCTGAAGAGTTAGCTCAAGAAGACCATTTGATTTTTATCTGTGGGCATTATGAAGGATATGACGAGCGGATTCGTGAACATTTGGTTACCGATGAAATATCAATAGGAGATTTTGTATTGACCGGAGGGGAATTAGGGGCAATGGTGGTGATTGATAGTGTCGTGCGTCTTTTACCAGATGCCTTAGGAAATATTGATTCTGCAAAAGAAGACTCTTTTTCCACTGGTTTACTGGAGCATCCACATTATACAAGACCGGCAGAGTTTAGAGGTTATCAAGTTCCTGATATATTAAGATCAGGCCATCATGAGAAAATAGCAGAATGGCGAAGAAAACAATCATTAATTCGCACGAAACATAGACGGCCAGATTTGTTAGATAATTATCCACTATCTGAAGAAGAAAAGAATTGGCTAGGTGATGAATAAAACGGTTGTTTGTTCTTGAATCGCCCTTTTTTTTGTGTTATATTATTAGTTGTGCTTAAGTGAATACTTATGCAAGAAAACAATGTTCCGCTGTCATGAACTTATCTGGCATGAGCATTAGTTAAGAAGGAGTGTATAGACATGCAACAATTAATCGCAGACATTACTAAAGATCAGTTGCGTACAGACAGACCAGACTTTCGTCCTGGTGATACGGTCAAAGTTCACGTTAAAGTAGTCGAAGGTACACGTGAACGTATTCAGGTATTTGAAGGTGTTGTCATTAAGCGCCAAAATGGTGGAATTAGTGAAACATTTACTGTACGTAAGATTTCTTATGGTGTTGGTGTGGAACGTACTTTCCCAGTCCATTCACCACGAGTAGATAAGATTGAAGTAACGCGTCGTGGACGTGTTCGTCGCGCTAAACTTTACTACTTGCGTAATTTACGTGGTAAAGCAGCACGTATTAAAGAAATTCGCTAATTTTAAAGGTGAAAGAAGCTTGAAGATTCAAGCTTCTTTTTTCTACGTTAGGAAATAATTAAAATGTCGTCACAGAAGTGGCAAGCACCGAAGTACACATTTAAAAGGGCTAGGTATTAGAAAAGCGAATCCACTAATGTAAAGATGGTCGAAGTTATAAAACGCAGCTTCAATCCGTGAGCGTTTCATGGGCGGTTCTTTGATAAAATAGGCACTGGTGATTTGCAGGAATTGTAATTTAGGGGTGATAATATGACGATTCAATGGTTTCCTGGCCATATGGCTAAAGCCAAAAGAGAAGTACAAGAGAAATTAAAATTAGTTGATTTTGTCATTGAATTAGTTGACGCTCGAGCACCTCAAGCATCACAAAATCCAATGCTTCATCAAGTACTACAACAAAAACCAAAAATGCAAGTGTTAATGAAAAAAGATTTGGCTGATGCTAGCATAACTAAAGCATGGTTACTTGAGATTAAAGGAAAAGGTAATCAAGCGATTGCTGTTGATGTTCAAAAAAAAGAAGATATTCAACAGGTGATTGAAGTTGCTAGAGAAATGATAGTGGATAAGATGATGCGTTTACAGAAAAAAGGTGTTCGTCCTCGTCCCGGAAGAGCAATGATTATCGGCATTCCTAATGTTGGAAAATCAACTTTAATTAATCGATTAGCCCATAAAAAAATAACTAAAACAGGTGATCGGCCAGGTGTCACCACAGCTCAACAGTGGATAAAAGTCAAAAAAGATTTTGAATTGTTAGACACACCTGGAATATTGTGGCCGAAATTCGAAGATGAAGCTGTTGGCTACCGCTTAGCAGCATTAGGTACCATAAAGGATCAACTCTTATCTTTAGAAGATATAGCCAACTATCTGTTGCAGCATATGAGTCGTTTCTATCCTGAATTGTTAAATGAACGGTATCAACTCGAAGATACAAGAGCTGATGTCGTAAAAATGTTTGAACATATTGGTCAATTGCGAGGAGCACTTACAACAGGAGGAAATGTTGATATCGACAAAACAGCTGAATTAGTCATTCGAGATTTTCGTTCGGGTAAGATAGGGTCTATATCTTTAGAGCGGCCAAGCGAAGGTATCTAGAGCTAGAAACGCAAGCGGGATCTCACTTATCCCACTTGCGTTTTTGTATTTCATAAAAAGAACAGTAATTCGTTTAGCGACTTCAAGATGGTTTGATTTGGTCGATATATAAATTAAATTAAAGCAGAGGTGTAGACATTGGCTGATCGGACAATAAAAGAAATAAAAGCATTATTACAGACAGAGAAGGTAAGTGATGACTTATTAAGATCATTAGAGACTGATCAACGCCAAGGTGTAAAACAAGCGGTAACAACCTATAAAAAAATGCTAGAAAAAGAAGCAAAGTTGCAAGAACAGTGGCAATCCATGCAAGAGTATGAGCGTTATTACTATGATAAAGGAAAGCATTATATTGCTGGTGTCGATGAAGTCGGGAGAGGACCATTAGCGGGTCCTGTGGTGGCTGCGGCTGTTATTTTGCCAGCTACGTGTCAATTAGTTGGATTAACAGATTCAAAGAAGCTTTCAAAGAAAAAACGCGAATGCTTTGCAAAACAGATACAGAAGCAAGCGATTAGTATTGGCATTGGTCGCGTTGATAATGAAGTGATTGATCAAATTAATATATATCAAGCGTCACTATTAGCTATGGAACAAGCGATTAAGCAACTTTCACCAGTACCAGATCAATTATTAATTGATGCGGTTTCTTTACCACGCTTAACGATTGATCAAGACCCAATTATTAAAGGTGATCAAAAAAGCATTTCAATAGCAGCTGCGAGTATTATAGCTAAAGTGACAAGGGACAAAATCATGCTAGACTATCATCTTAGCTATCCTTATTATCAATTTGATAAAAATCAAGGTTATGGCACGCGTGCGCATTTAAATGGGATGGAGCAGCATGGCATCACTGCTATTCATCGTCAGTCATTTGCTCCTGTTCGAGACTATATTTAAGGAGGTATAACGATTATGGATTCCAGGCTTTCTACTATTTCTTCCTATGTTCAATCAGCAGAGACATCGCAGAACTCAAAGCCTTTAGCGCTTCGCCAAGGGCAGGTTATGTTAGGGAAGATAACAAAGTTGCTTCCAAATCAAGTGGCGACGGTTCAATTGGGAAATCACGAAGTGACGGCTAAACTTGAGACTGCCTTATCAATAGGGAAGGCCTATTTATTTGAAGTCGTCTCCATTGATGATATACCTCAGCTAAAAGTAGTACCAACACCTGTTACCGAATCGAATGTATCTGATCAAATTGTAGCATTATTAAGCAAGCTTGGCTATGCAGATGCAAAAGAAATGCAAGGGTTTTTGCAAGATCTTATGACCCAGCAAACACCCTATAAATTGCAAGATTTAAGTGAAGCTCTGTCCATTATAAAGCAATATCCGAGTGAGCAAACGAAGGCAGTACTGACAGACATGCTAAAGAAACAAGTACCTATTACAGAAGCAGCATTTCAGGCTGTAAAAGCAACGGAAGCTGATTCGATTGAAAGCCAGTTAACAAAGGTATTTCAAACGCTTAATCAACAAACGTCACTCAATCATGCTGAAAAACAATTATTATCTGAGCTTTCTACTTTACTTAATAAAAACACCTCGGACATTGGGCAGACAAATGATCAACAACAAGTCAATTTACCTACCAGTCATACCAATAAATTAACAAATCCTACCTCGGTGCGTTCAGATAATGCGGAACAAGTCGTAAGAGGTTCAGGAAAGCAAATAGCAAATCAAAATATTTTTCTATCGGATTTTAACAAGCAATTACCTTTAAGTAATAAATTAATTTACCAATTTCAAAAAGTTTTAACACTGATTTCTAATGATCAGCATCAGCCAGGTTCATCTGATCAAGGTTTACAGCAATTAGTGAAGTTATTAAACAATAATATAACTTTCACAAAAATAACGGCGCATTTAAATAGTCAAGTTATCACTGAGTTAGAAGCATTTGTTGAAGAACCTACGAGGCAGCAATTTTTAAAGGTAGCTGAACCGTTAGAACAACTGTTTAAAGCCCAATATCGGACAAGTGAGCAACCTGAACATTTTCACTTATTAAATCAATTTACTAATGCGTCTAAGGATCTGTTTTCAACACGTGATTTATTCCTCATTAAAATGAAAGATTATTTCCAAAATAGTGGGCTTGATTATGAATATAATATTAATAATCAAATAACACGTGATGGTGAGCATTCAACTCAGCTGAAGCAATTATTACTTCAGGTGATAAATAGTCCATCTAGTTCTACTCGAGAAATTGAAAGTGCATTAAATACGTTTACAGGACATCAATTATCCCTTATAAATGAAGATGCAAGTTTTATTCATATTTCTACACAAATCCCAGGAATGTTTGGTGTTAATGAAGATATCGGCCTAGAATTCTATAGTAAAAAGGATGAAAATGAAAAAATAGATCCTAACTATTGTCGAATTGCCTTTTATCTTGAATTAGACCAACTCGGCACGACTATGGTTGATATGAATGTCCAAAATCGATTTGTACAGATGACTGTCTATAACAATGAAGATATATCTAAAAGCTTACACGTTTATAAGCCGACATTAAAAGAAGGATTAGATAAATTAGGTTATACGTTAGCTACGGTGCATTATAAGCCTTTACCAGATGATCCTTCTGAATTATCAATACGGCCTGAACTCACTAAAGAAGTCAATCAATCGAGTCGTTTGGATGTGAGAATTTGAAAAAGGATAATTATTATAAGAAAGCAGTAGCACTCCAATATAATCAAGAAAAGAAGACAGCGCCGGTGGTAAAGGCAACAGGAAAAGGCTATGTTGCGGAAGAAATTTTGAAGCGAGCAAAACAGGCTGATGTTCCTATCCAGCAAGATAAAAGCCTCGTTGAAGTATTAGCTGAATTAAATATAAATGATCGTATACCAGAGGAACTCTATCAGGCAGTAGCAGAAGTCTTTGCTTATATATATAAAATTGACAAAAGTAAAAATGATGATAATTAAAAACACGAGTCTTTCAAGTATGTGGTGCTTGTCCCTTTTGTGAAACTGGCAGTATATCCAGCGCTTAAGACAGTAAATAATGACTGCTCATTATTTTATAAAACGACCTTCACTTAACGTCCGTTAGTTCCCGCCTAAATCGATAAGTTCTATTCTCTATTTTGAGGCGGGTGTTTTACGGACGATTATTTGTGATGAATGGCATACTGATTCAGTTTGCATCCAACTTATGTCATTTAATTATAGACAAATAAGCTAAGATTCAATAAACTGTAGATAAATATAAATAATAAGGAGTGTCTAGTATTGAATGACCCACGCTGTCGTCTGATTTACCTTGCCCAAAATCCACAGTTATCACGTTCGCTTCTTCTTACATTTCTAAAAGAAGACCACACATTAGAACCCCTCTTTACAGCTTCCGTGAAAGACTTAGCTAATAAATATCATTTGCCTGCCTCAAAAGCGCATACACTATACGGTTATGTTCGAGACAAAGATAACTTTGATCGTTTGCTGAGTCGATTGTCTCGTTTTAAAATTTGGACAATTCTTGACTCTGATTTTCCTTTACTGTTAACCTTAATACCTGACCCACCGCTTGTATTATATGGTTTAGGACAGGCTTCTTTAATAGATCAAATGCCTTCACTGGCTGTTGTGGGTACCCGACATCCATCAAAAACAGCTAAAAAGCACATGTATAAATTATTAAAGCCGTTGGTTGATAATAATTGGGTACTGATTAGTGGAATGGCGTATGGGATTGATGGTTATGCCCACCGATTAGCTGATTATTATGGCGGAAAAACAATAGCTGTTCTTGCAGGCGGATTAGAGTATCCTTATCCGCCTGGACATTTAAATCTCTATAACCGATTGATTGAAAATCAGTTAGTTATTTCTGAATACCCACCGTTCGATAAACCAAAACGCTATCAATTTCCTGAGCGCAATCGACTAATAAGTGGACTTAGCTTTGCGACATTAGTCATTGAAGCCAAACATAAAAGCGGTTCTTTAATTACCGCAGATCAAGCCCTAGAGCAAGGGAAAGATGTTTTTGCTGTCCCTGGAGCGATTAGTCAACCACAATCACAAGGCTGTCATGAATTAATTCAAAATGGTGCAAAATTAGTTCAAAATACCTATGATATATTACAAGAATGGGAATCATTTAACCGAAAATGGTGTCGAATGATGTTAGAAAGCAATCAAAATCCCGCTCTGGGATAAAATTTATTTACTGATAAATTTGACAAATACTTAAAAAGTATTTAATAATAGTGAAGATTTATTTCATCTCGTTTCAATTAAATAGAAAACCTCTTGGGAGGGAAAATGATGGCAGATTATTTAGTAATTGTTGAATCACCAGCTAAAGCAAAGACAATTGAACGCTATTTAGGCAAAAAGTATAAAGTAAAAGCTTCGATGGGACATATTCGTGACTTACCTAAAAGTCAGATGGGAGTGGATGTAGAAGACGACTACACACCCAAATATATTACCATTAGAGGAAAAGGCCCTGTTTTAAAAGAATTAAAAACAGCGGCGAAAAAAGTTAAAAAAGTATACTTAGCAGCTGACCCCGATCGCGAAGGAGAAGCTATTGCTTGGCACTTGGCGCATAGCTTAGAGATTGATGACCAATCTGATTGTCGCGTTGTTTTTAATGAAATCACTAAAGATGCTATAAAAGATTCTTTTAAACATCCAAGACGTATTAATATGGATTTAGTAGATGCTCAACAAGGGCGTCGAATTTTAGATCGCTTAGTCGGTTATAATATTAGCCCGTTACTTTGGAAGAAAGTTAAGAAGGGACTAAGTGCTGGTCGCGTTCAATCGGTCGCTGTTAAGATGATTATTGACCGAGAAAGAGAAATTGAGAATTTTAAGCCTGAAGAATATTGGTCGATTGATGGTCAATTTCTAAAAGAGGCTGATCAATTTGAAGGTTCATTTCACAGTTTAGACGGTAAAAAAGTTGATTTACCTAATAAAGATGAAGTCGATCGCATTTTAAGTCGACTATCAAATAAATCTTTTACAGTTGATCAAGTAAAGAAGAAAGAACGCAAAAGAAATCCGGCTTTACCTTTTACGACTTCCTCGTTACAGCAAGAGGCAGCTAGAAAACTAAATTTTAGAGCAAGAAAAACAATGATGGTAGCTCAACAATTATATGAAGGTATTGATTTAGGTAAAAAAGAAGGTGGAATTACGGGTTTAATTACCTACATGAGAACTGATTCCACGCGATTATCAGAAACAGCACAGTCTGAAGGAAGAAACTATATTACAGAACAATATGGTGAAGCGTTTTTAGGAGCCGCAAGGAAAAATAAAAATGCTGAAAAGGCTCAAGACGCGCACGAGGCTGTCCGGCCAACATCGGCTTTTCGTGATCCGAATTCGTTAAAACCCATTTTATCTCGAGATCAGTATCGACTATATAAATTAATTTGGGACCGATTTATTGCAAGTTTAATGGCACCAGCGATTATGGACACGATGACGGTCCATTTAGTGCAAAATGGTGTACAGTTCCGAGCTACCGGATCGAAAATAAAGTTCAAAGGTTTTATGAAAGTCTATATTGAGGGTAATGACGATAATAAAAAAGAGACAGATAAGTTATTACCAGCTTTGGAAGAAGGAATGGTTGTTAAGGCGGAAAAAATAGTGCCAAATCAACATTTTACACAGCCACCTCCACGGTATACAGAAGCACGTTTAGTAAAAACAATGGAGGAGAAGGGGATTGGACGACCTTCAACTTACGCTCCTACCTTAGATACCATCCAACGAAGGGGCTATGTAACCTTAGATAACAAAAGGTTTATACCAACTGAACTCGGTCAAATCGTCATTGAACTCGTGATTGAGTTTTTTCCAGAAATTATCGATTTAGACTTTACTGCAAAGATGGAAGATGATTTAGATGCTATTGAGGAAGGGACGACCAACTGGGTAAAAATTATCGACCATTTCTATCAAGATTTTGAAAAGCGCTTAGAGAAGGCTGAAAAAGAGATGGAAAAAGTTGAAATAAAGGATGAACCTGCAGGTGAAGACTGTGAGAAATGTGGTCACGAAATGGTCTACAAAATGGGGCGTTATGGGAAGTTTATGGCATGTTCAAACTTTCCAGATTGTCGTAACACAAAGCCGATTCTAAAAGAAATAGGTGTTGAGTGCCCCAAATGTAAGAAAGGGCAGATTGTCGAGCGTAAGTCAAAAAAACGTCGAACTTTTTATGGCTGTGATCAATATCCAGACTGTGATTTTCTGTCCTGGGATAAGCCTATTTCACGTCCATGTCCTAAGTGTAATGAATTGCTAGTAGAGAAAAAAGTGAAGAAAGGTATGCAAATTCAGTGTTCATCTTGTGATTATAAAGAAGAACCACAAAAGTAATCAATTAAAACTGTGCAATTGGGGGTAGGTATCCTTAGGGTCGATCCTCTTTTGCGCAGTTTTATTTTAATGTCCTCGTTTCAAATATAAGGTTTAACATTCAGGTGAATTTAAGGCAAAGCATGACATGTCCAGTTACTTTAAAAGTAATATTATTTTATTTGTTGACATAGACAAACAATAACGATATACTTACCCGTTGGTAAGTGTATTTGCTTGACAGGGTTTGAGTATGCTAAAATCATAATTAATAAAGGATTCAGAACTTTATCATAATTCGGTAAATGAGTTGCGTTAATTTCCATAATATGATACGGTTTAATCGCCTACTATAATGAGGTGAAAAAGTGGTAGTATATGATTCTATTGAAAAACAATTTTCTTTGTATTTACAAATTGAAAAGAATGCTTCTCCATATACATTAATAAATTATAAACAAGATTTAAATATTTTTTTTCAATTTTTACACAAAGAACAAATGAAATCATTAAATGAAGTAGATGATCGTGTTGTACGTCTCTTTTTAACTAATTTATATGAACAAAAGCTTAGTCGAAAAAGTGTTGCGCGTAAGATTTCAACTTTGAGAACGTTTTACCGATATTTAGAACGTGAAGAAATTGTAGAAAACAACCCTTTTTTGTCAATCGCTTTACCTAAAGCGGAACAACCATTACCTCACTTTCTTTATAAAGAAGAGTTAGCGCAGCTTTTTATGGCTAGTGATTTGTCATCGCCATTAGGGCAACGAAATCAAGCGCTACTAGAATTAATGTATGCTACAGGTATCCGTGTCAGTGAATGTCAGGGTTTGACCATTGATGCACTCGATTTCTCTTTACATACTGTACTTGTTTATGGGAAGGGAAGAAAAGAGCGTTATGTTCCATTTGGGACTTTTGCAGCTACAGCATTACAACGATACATAGCGGAAGGCAGACAGCAATTATTAACTAAGAGCAATCTAGATAGCTCGGCTGTTTTTTTAAATGCCAAAGGAACACCACTAACGGATAGAGGTATCCGTTTTATTTTAAATAAGATAGTTAAAGATGCTGCATTGACCATTCATATTCACCCACACGCTCTACGTCATACGTTTGCTACGCATCTATTGAATGAAGGCGCTGATTTGAGAAGTGTGCAAGAGCTGTTAGGTCATGACCATCTTTCGTCAACGCAAATATACACCCATGTGACGAAAGATCGCTTAAAAGATGTTTATATGAAAAATCATCCTCGAGCAAAGAAACGATAATAAGTAATGAGGTGAATGTATGGAAACACAATTTCATGCGACAACAATTTTTGCTACCCACCATAAGGGCAAATGTGCGATGAGTGGGGATGGTCAAGTTACTATGGGGAACGCCGTTGTTATGAAGCATAAAGCTAAAAAAGTCCGGAAGCTATTTAGAGGCCAAGTTCTTGCTGGATTTGCAGGCTCTGTAGCTGATGCTTTCACCCTATTTGAAAAATTCGAAGCTAGACTGGAAGCGTTTAATGGCAATTTAGAGCGTTCTGCGGTTGAGCTTGCTAAAGAATGGCGTAGCGATAAAACACTCCGTAAGTTAGAAGCGATGTTAATCGTTATGAACAAAGAAACGCTTTTGTTAGTATCGGGCACGGGTGAAGTTATTGAGCCTGATGATGGTATATTGGCGATTGGTTCTGGGGGACAATATGCTTTAGCAGCTGGTAGGGCATTAAAGCGTTACAGTCCGGATAAGACAGCAGCTGAAATTGCTAGAGCAGCTTTAGAAATAGCCGGTGAAATTTGTGTGTTTACCAATGATCAAATTGTTTTAGAGACACTCGATTAAGTCGCATTGGAGGTGGAGGGGTTGAAAGCAGATCTTTCGCCCAAAGAAATTGTTAAAGAATTAGATCGATATATTATTGGGCAGAAACAAGCCAAGAAGTCTGTTGCTATCGCCTTAAGAAATCGAGTAAGACGAATGAAATTAGAAGAAAAAATGAGAGAAGAAATTGTTCCAAAAAACATCTTGATGATTGGGCCTACAGGTGTCGGTAAAACAGAAATTGCTAGGAGACTTGCTAAATTAGTTGGTGCCCCTTTTGTGAAAGTAGAGGCAACGAAATTTACTGAAGTAGGTTATGTCGGACGTGATGTAGAATCGATGATTAGAGATTTAGTTGAGATGGCGATTCGAATGGTTAAACAAGAAAAGATGCAAGAAGTCCAATTAAAAGCTGAGGAGCAGGCGAACGAAAAACTAGTAAAATTACTTGTTCCAATAGTAAAAAAGCAGCAGAACCATATAAAAAACCCATTTGAAGTCTTTTTTTCACAAAACGATCAAGAGGATGACAGTGACGAGCAGTCGCAAGTAGATGAGGAAAAGCTTCAAAAAAGGAAACAACTCGCTCACCAGCTTGCGCTTGGAGAACTTGAAGATACAATGGTGACGATTGAAGTAGAAGAGCAACAAAACACAATGTTTGATATGATGCAAGGATCAGGCATGGAGCAAATGGGCATTAACATGCAAGATATGTTTGGGCAATTTATGCCGAGGAAAACAAAGAAGCGAAAATTGCCGGTTAGTGAAGCGCGCAAAGTATTATCACAACAAGAAGCACAAAAGTTAATTGATATGGATGAAGTTGCACAGCTTGCTTTAGATCGTGTGGAGCAATCTGGGATGGTGTTTATTGATGAAATAGATAAAGTAGCAGGTAAAAGTGATCATCAAGCAAACGTATCCCGTGAAGGGGTTCAGCGCGATATTTTACCGATTATCGAAGGTTCAACTATTGTAACGAAGTATGGGGCTGTGAAGACAGATCATATTTTATTTATAGCAGCAGGAGCTTTTCATATGGCGAAGCCTTCAGATTTAATCCCTGAACTTCAAGGGCGTTTTCCAATTAGAGTTGAATTAGAGAAATTATCCGTAGATGATTTTAAACGTATATTAAAGGAGCCATCGAATGCGTTACTTAAGCAATATCAGGCCTTATTAAAAACGGAAGACGTTCAAGTCCATTTCACTGATGAAGCCATTATAAGAATAGCAGAAGTGGCCTTTCAAGTTAACCAAGAGACAGATAATATTGGAGCAAGAAGGCTTCATACGATACTGGAAAAGTTATTAGAAGATCTATCGTTTGAAGCTAATGATATTACCATGCCATCAATTGAGATTACACCACAGTATGTAGACGAAAAGCTAAGTTCAATTGCAAAAAATAAAGATTTAAGTCAATATATATTATAGCTATAGTTACCACGAATGGAGGAATAACATGGAGTTATTAGATCGTGCAAGAAAAATAAATTCAATCTTACAAGGGACCACAGGTAAATCTGTAAACTTTAATGAAATGGCGGTCACACTGCAAGAGATTATCGCTGCTAACATATTTGTTGTAAGCCGAAAAGGTAAACTTCTTGGTTTTTCAATTAATCAACAAATAGAGAATGCACGTATGAAAGCAATGTTAGAAGAAAGACAATTTCCAGAAGCTTACACAGAAAGCTTGTTCAATATTCAGGATACGACACCAAATATTGATATAGATAGCCCGTATACTGCCTTTCCAGTAGAGAATAAGGATTTGTTTAAAGAAGGGTTAACAACGATTGTCCCAATTATCGGAGGAGGAGAACGATTAGGGACGTTAATTCTTAGTCGTTTAAATGCCGACTTTAACAATGATGATCTGTTGTTAGCAGAATACGGTGCTACAGTAGTCGGTATGGAGATTTTACATGAAAAAACAGAAGCAATAGAAAAAGAAGCGCGATCTAAGGCTGTTGTTCAAATGGCGATTAGTTCACTATCTTATAGTGAACTGGAGGCAATTGAGCATATATTTGCGGAATTAGATGGTAAAGAAGGGCTATTAGTAGCAAGTAAAATTGCTGACCGAGTTGGCATTACACGCTCAGTAATCGTTAATGCCCTTAGGAAACTTGAAAGTGCTGGTGTTATTGAATCCCGATCTTTAGGCATGAAGGGAACATACATTAAAGTATTAAACAGTAAATTCCTTGTAGAATTACAAAAATTAAAGACAAATAATGATTAAAGAGGCTTTGCATGAGGATTCATGCAAAGTCCTTTTTTTATGGAGAATAGTTATAGATTTATCACAGGTAGCCGTCCATAAAACGCCTGCCTCAAAATAGAGCGTAGAGCAAATCTATTTAAGCGGGAGATAACGGACGCTAATGTCCTGATCCGCTCAGCTACCTAATCAGTGGGAAAAGAATGAAGCCCTCACGGATTGAAGGTTGATTTTATCTACGACATACAACAGGATTGAATATTGCACTAAGTATTATTTTCTAGGTAACAAGTTTCATATTATTCGTGTATTAGTTAAGGGCGAGTTGGGTTTATCAATAAATACATGGCTTCATCCAAGTATTTACTAGTAAACGCTATTATATAGGACATTTTAATTAAAAAACCAAAAATGATTCGTTTGTCCTATTAATAATCGATAAAAGTCAACAGTTGGAAGGAAGCTGTGTCCTTTGTTTCACTAGCTGTTTATAAAAATATTGTGGTTTTTTGCTGGTTAATGTTGAATGAATGCTTATATGACAAGAACTTCGTCTGATAAAAATCATTCATAAATCATTTATACAATCAAAGCTGTGATTCCAGACTAATTGAAAAGATTTAGTACGATAGTATCAAATTGTACAAAATAGGTCTGTAACTTTAGTCAGAATATATCAAAACAGCGTAGACAGGGGCATTGTTTTACAATACAATGACAATTAGATTACGAAAAAAATGTAGAAGAACAGTAAAGGAGGTTGCATCATGTCAATATTTGGAGCTTCAATTAACAATATTCAACACGGTTTAGATTACGCAATGGCAAAAAACCAAACGATAAATAATAATATTGCTAATGTTGACACTGCCAATTATAAAGCTAAAGATGTTCAGTTTAAAAGTTTACTAGAGCAACAAACAGCGAAAAACTTCCAAGCGAAACGAACGCACCCTCAGCACATAGACTTCGGTAATGATGCACAAGGATTTCGCGTAACTACTAACCAGAATACCCAATATAATCATAATGGAAATAACGTTGATATTGACAAAGAAATGACAGAGCTAGCAAATAACCAAATTTACTATCAAGCGCTCATTGATCGGTTGAATGGCGATTTTGGTAACTTACAAAATGTTATACGTGGAGGGCGTTAATTTTGAGTATATTTAACGGAATCAACACTAGTGCATCAGCGCTAACTGCTCAACGGCTAAGAATGGATACGATCTCTTCAAATATTGCTAACGCCGAAACCACTCGTGCGACCATTAATGAAGATGGTGAATTCGAACCATATCGGAGAAAAACAGTTAGATTTCAAGAACAAGGTCAGTCTTTTGCTAATCAACTAAGTAGAGTGCGTAATCGTCAGGGGAATGCAACGAGTAATGGTGTGAAAGTAGCTTCAATTAACGAGGACGACGAACCATTCGTCATGGTCTATAATCCAACACATCCAGACGCTAACGCTGAAGGCTATGTGGAAATGCCAAATGTTGATCCTTTGCAAGAGACGGTCGACTTAATGAGTGCTACGCGTTCATATGAGGCAAATGTAACGGCACTAAATGCCAATAAAGGAATGCTGATGAAAGCACTTGAGATTGGTAGATAATCAAGAGAGGGTGACTGAAAATGAGTGTTAATCTTCAATTTTTACAATCAATCCAACCAACGACTCGTATGCATACAAACGAAGAGGTTGAACGTTCCGCATCACCACAACAATTTTCAAATCGTCTAAAAGAAGCGATAAATCAGCTAAATCAATCACAAGTTGAGACAGAAATAAAAACCGAAATGTTAGTCAATGGTGAAATCGATGACTTACATGATGTGATGATCACAGCGCAAAAATCGACAATGTCTATGAGTTTAGCCGTTGAGGTGCAAAGCAAAGTTATAGATGCCTACAACGAAATGATGCGTATGCAAATTTAAATTAAAGCACTTCACTTGAAGGTTGTTTGGTATGGAGGCACATAATGAAAGAGAAAATGAATGAATACAGGATCAAAACAATTGAATTATGGAACTCAAGAACGAGAAAGCAAAAAGGTTTAATCATATCATCAATTTTATTATTTATGTTAATTGTTATCGGTGGTAGCTTCTTAGCAACACGCTCCACAATGGTTCCACTATATAATAACCTTACTGTACAAGAGGCAGGACAGATTAAGGAAGAATTAGATGCTCGAGGGATTCAAAACGAAGTCAGTGACTCTGGGACAACAATACATGTTCCGGAGGGAATGGCAGACAGCCTAATCGTTGATTTAGCTGCACAAGGTATCCCTAATAGTGGAAGTATTGATTACTCATTCTTTAGTCAAAACACTTCTTGGGGTGTTACAGATAATGAATTTGATATTATGAGACTTGACGCTATGCAAACGGAGTTAGGAAATTTGATTACGGGCATTACAGGTGTTGAACATGCAAATGTTATGATTAATTTGCCACAACAACAAGTCTTCGTTAGTGATGCTCAAGAAGAAGGCTCTGCTTCGATCGTCTTAACGATCGCACCTGGATACCAGTTTGAAGCTGATCAAATTAGTGGCCTTTATCATCTTATATCTAAATCTGTACCTAACCTGTCTCCTGATAATATCGTCATAATGGATCAAAACTTTAATTATTATGACCTCGATCAAGGGAATCAATTTTCTAGCGGCGACATCTATGCCAATCAACAGGAAATCAAACGTGATATCGAACGTGATATTCAACGTCGTGTTCAACAAATGTTAGGCACAATGATTGGTGGCGATAAAGTCGTCGTTTCTGTGACAACAGATATTGATTTTACACAAGAAGAACGGATTGAACAATTAGTTGAACCTGTTGATGAAGAAGAAATTGAAGGCTTACCTGTTAGCATTGAGACCATTCACGAAACATACTCTGGCGAGGGAGCTTTTGCTGGCGAAGTTGGTGCAGGTGAAGAAGATATTATGAATTATCCTGCTGGTGAAGCAGGAGAAGGTGACTATGAGTTAATCCAGGAATCGATCAATTATGAATTTAATAGAATTCAAAGAGATATTAATGAGAGCCCTTATAAAATTAGAGATTTAGGTATTCAAGTTGCTGTTGATAATCGCAGCCACGTATTAAACGATGAAGGTGAACCAGAATTACTAACAGCTGCAGAACAAGCTGAAGTAGAGGAAGGTATCGCTTCAATATTAGATTCAATAATTTCAACATCAGTAGATGCGAGTTATGGAGAAATTGATCCAACTCAAAATACTTCTATTGTTTTTCAAGAGTTTACTGGTTTAGATACAACGCAACAACCAACGGCAACGGGTATACCTCTTTGGATCTATATTGTTGGTGGTATTTTACTCGTAGCAGTGATTGCACTTATTGTTTTGTTGGTTCGTAACCGTAGGAATCAAGAGGATGAGCTTGCATATACAGAAGAACTTGAAGAACAATCTAATGAAGTACCGGAGATTGAAGAACCTGAAGCAACTGAAGGTGCTATAAAGAAAAAACAACTCGAAAAAATGGCAAAAGACAAACCAGACGATTTTGCCAAATTACTTCGATCTTGGATTTCAGAGGAATAGGGGGAGAGCTTGATGGCTAGGCAAAACCAAAAACTTACCGGACGCCAAAAAGCAGCAATTCTGCTTATTTCACTGGGTCCCGATGTATCTGCACAAGTATATAAACATTTAACTGAAGAAGAGATTGAAAAGTTAACATTGGAGATTTCTTCAGTGAAAAAAGTGGAAACAGAACAGAAAGAGGAAATTCTTGAGCAATTTCATCAAATCGCATTAGCCCAAGATTATATTACCCAAGGTGGTATTGGATACGCTAAAACAGTACTGGAGAAGGCTGTTGGAAATGAAGAGGCGCAAAATATTATTTCTAGGCTAACTTCATCACTTCAAGTGAAGCCGTTTGACTTTGCGCGGAAAGCAGATCCTGGACAAATACTAAACTTTATTCAAAGTGAGCATCCACAAACAATTGCACTCATTTTGTCGTATTTAGACAATGAGCAAGCAGGTCAGATTCTTTCTGAATTACCTCAAGAGATGCAAGCTGACATTGCCAAGAGGATTGCCATTATGGATTCTACTTCACCAGAAATTATCTATGAAGTAGAACAAATCCTAGAGCGAAAGCTCTCTGCAACGGTTACACAAGATTATACACAAACTGGCGGTATTCCAGCAGTTGTAGAAGTGTTAAATGGTGTGGATCGAAGTACAGAACGAACGATATTAGATGCTCTTGAGATTCAAGATCCAGAATTAGCTGAAGAAATCCGCAAGCGTATGTTTGTCTTTGAAGATATTGTTACGCTTGATAATAGAGCTATTCAACGCGTTATTCGAGAAGTTGAGAATGATGACCTCCGTCTTGCGCTGAAAGTGGCTAGTGAAGATGTTCAGGAAATTGTCTTTAGCAACATGTCCTCACGAATGGCAGAAACCTTTAAAGAAGAAATGGAATTCATGGGTCCTGTTCGTTTACGTGATGTAGAAGAAGCACAAACGCGAATTGTTGCAGCTATTCGTCGTCTAGAAGAGGTTGGCGAAATTGTCATCGCTCGTGGTGGAGGAGATGATGTTATTGTCTAACATGCACCATGACACTCCACAAAAGAAAAAAGTTATTGGATTAAAACCAATTGTATTCCCTAGTCAAGATATTGATCAAGAAGATGATCAAGCGAAGCAAGCAGAGAATTTAGCTGATCAAGTTGAATCAGCTAAACAACAGCTAGCAGATATTCAAGATAAGATGGATCAGAAAAAACAACAAACAGAAGAGCAAATAGCCCAAGCCAAAGAAAGTTGGCTATCAGAAAAACAAACATTGATAGAAGAGGCGAAGAAGACCGGGTTTAAAGAGGGGTTCAAACAAGGGGAAGAAGAAGCAGAACAAACGTTTAAAGATAAATTAATGCTTGCTGATCAAATAATAGAAACGGCAGAAAAAGAACGGGTTGCTGTTATTGATCAAGGTGAACCGGTGATTTTAACTTTAGCAATGAAAGTGGCAAGTAAAATTATTGGCTACGAAGTAAATGAGAATGCAGCATTTATCAACATGGTTAAGAGAGCTATTCAAGATGTTCACAATCAGCCTTCTGTAAAATTGCAAACGAGTGTCAATCAATTTGAGTTTGTTAGAGACCGTAAGGAGCAATTGATGTCCGTACTTGAACCGGATGTTAGTTTGACCATTTATCCGTCAGATAAACTGAACGATGGGGATTGTATTATCGAAACGCCCTATTCACGTTTAGATGTTTCAATTGATCAGCAATTGAATAAGATACGAACCGGTTTAATGGAGTTAATGGAGGAGATCAACCGTGGACATCAATAGTTATATTGAGACAATTGATCATATCGATTCGTATAGACGCTATGGGAAAATTAAAAGAGTCGTTGGTCTTATGATTGAATCGATTGGCCCAGCCGTTAATATAGGTAATGTTTGCTATATTCATTCAACAAACGGTGATCAAATCATGGCAGAAGTCGTTGGATTTAATGATGAGAATGTACTTTTGATGCCATATGGTCAAATGACGGATGTTGGACCTGGTAGTTTAGTAGAGGCGACCAATAAGCCGCTTATGATCAAAGTAGGTAGACCTCTAGTTGGTAGTGTCGTTAATGCATTAGGGATGCCATTAGATCAGTCGCAATTACCTTTAGGGTTGAATTATGTCAATACAGAACAAATGCCTCCCAACCCTTTGATGCGTCCGCGTATAACCGAACCAATAGAACTAGGGGTTAGGTCAATTGACACACTACTAACCGTAGGTAAAGGGCAAAGGGTAGGGATTTTTGCTGGAAGTGGTGTAGGAAAAAGTACATTGTTAGGTATGATTGCCCGAAACAGTGAAGCAGATATTAACGTCATCGCATTAATTGGAGAGCGAGGACGTGAAGTCAGAGAATTTATTGAAACAGATTTAGGACCTGAAGGTTTAAAACGTTCGATCGTCGTCGTAGCTACATCTGATCAACCTGCGTTAATGCGGATAAAAGGTGCCTATACCGCAACAGCAATTAGTGAGTATTTCCGAGATTTAGGTTATAACGTTAACTTAATGATGGACTCTGTAACACGTGTAGCTATGGCGCAACGCGAGGTAGGTTTAGCAACAGGAGAACCCCCTACAACAAAAGGTTATCCACCATCTGTATTTGCTACACTACCTAAATTACTAGAAAGAACCGGAACCAGCGACCAAGGTACGATTACCGCTTTTTATACCGTATTAGTTGATGGTGATGATTTAAATGACCCAATTGCTGATACAACAAGAGGGATATTGGATGGGCATTTTGTCTTGGATCGCAAACTTGCTGAACAAGGCCAATTTCCAGCAGTTAACGTTTTGAAATCGATAAGCAGGGTAATGCCACAAATTACAAATGAAGATGAACAGCAATTAGCAACACAAATGCGATCATATCTTTCGACCTATGAAGAAAATTATGAATTGATCCAAATAGGTGCATATAAAAAAGGAACGAGTAAGGCAGTTGATCAGGCTATCCAATTGCACCCTAAAATCATCTCATTCCTAAAACAACACGTTGATGAAAAATGTTCTAGAACGGAAGCTGTAGATTTGATGAAAACGGTCTTGCATGGGGGAGTTAAATAATGACAACAGTAAAAGCTTTTCATAAAATTCTTAACCACCAAGAACGATTGAAAAATCAAGCATACCTTGATTATCAAGAAGCTGTTAATGCATTTGAATTAATTGCTGAACAACTTTATCAACTTTTATACAAAAAAGAGCAAGTTGAAAAAGAGTATAACTATTATTTAACTTCTTCAGGTACAGTGACAACATTGGCTACGCATTATGCTTTTATTGAACAAATTAAGCAGAAAATATACGAAGTTGAAATGGAAGTTAATCGAAAGCGTTCAATCATGGAGCAAAAGCAACAAAAGTTAACGTCTGCTCATGTTGAAGTCAAGAAATACGAAAAAATAATTGAGAATAAACAAAAAAGAGCAGAGTTAAAAGTCAAATACCTTGAAAATCAAACAATGGACGAGCTGTCGTCGAGACAGCACTTTAATTATGGAAATAGGTGAATAAGATGGCGGATCCTACAACAACTAAAAATGAAAAGAAAAAAATGAAGGTCTTTCAATGGTTATTCCTTATCCTGGTTCCTTTAGTATTAGCTATTGTCATTTTATTCATTGTATTATCAATGCTCGGGATGGATCCTATTGGAAGAACAAAAGAATTTGCTAACTCAATCCCTGTCGTTAGTAATTGGATTACAACTGATGAAGAAGCTGAAATTGAACGAAAGCAACGTCAATATGAGAATAAAATTGATAGCCTTGAAGAGGAACTAGCTGCAATGGAAAGTGATTTGAGTTCAAAAAAATCTGAAATTGACCAGTTAAATCAAGAAATTGTCAGATTAACTGCTCAGATTGAAAACACTATTGAAGAAGACGGTGAAGAAGAAAGTGAAGTCGAAAATTTAGCGAAGCTCATTGAAAGTTATGATGAGATGAATCCAGCAAACGCAGCAGTGATCTTATCTAATTCATCAAGTCAAGTTGCTTTAGCGATCTTACAAGAAATTGATGATGCACATCGAGCAGCTATATTAAGCGCAATGGACCCTGAACAAGCAGCAACATTTACTGAACAATTACTAGATTGATTTAATTGAAAGGAGGTGAAATAGTGAATATCAACTCATTACTTTTTAATCCGCCCACCCCATCTGTTGATGCCATTCGTGCTAAAGTGACAGTGGATCGTAAACAGGCAAACATATCATTTGGACAACTACTTGGCTCTTCTACCATGTCGTCTGAAATACTTACAACTAAAGAAGGTTTGGAAACTGAAGCGTCAGATAGTGATAAATGGAGTGAATTTATTCAATCTTTGGAAGAAGAGGAACTTGATCATCTTTTCGCTTGGTTTCAAGAAAAAACGGGTGAAACGATTACTGATATAGAAGGTGTTGTTGAGGCGGCTAAATTAGTCGAAGAACAGGCTGAAGAAATTGATGATGATCTCGTTAACCAATTTGTTTCCTTATGGATACCAGAACAACCTGTTTCCAGCCCTCCAACTGAAGTCGATTTGAACATGATCTTTAGTGGTTTAGAAGGCGTGAGTGATCTTAAGATTGATTCCTCTTCGTTAAAGAATTCAATTGAGCAATTGATTAGTCAATTTGATGAGCTTAGTCAAGATGAAGCAAAGCAATTGCTTGTGTTGTTGAAGCAGTGGACAAGTGTTGGTCAAAACGATGCGACGTTAACAAATCAATTTATCAATGATAATGAGCACAAACCTCATTTCAAAGCTTTTTTACAAGTGCTTAATAATTATCAAAACAAAGAAGTATTAAGTCAAAGAACAACTTATCAAGCAGATACAACAGTAACTTCAGAAGACGTTATGAAGTGGGT
The DNA here is from genome assembly GCF_000306965.1 of Amphibacillus jilinensis Y1. GTDB lineage: Bacteria > Bacillota > Bacilli > Bacillales > Amphibacillaceae > Amphibacillus_C > Amphibacillus_C jilinensis. Next base: position 242,885 of record NZ_JH976435.1, read on the forward strand.
CAAATCAGCCGTTGCAAGACATAACAATCCTGCTAACGAACAGTCATCAAGTTTTGGAGCGTTATTTAACCAACAGCAAGGATTCTCAGCAATTGAACAATTGACGTTGCACTTAAATAGTCAGACAGAAACGGTTGATCAATTATCTGAACAATTAATGGCTAAGTTAGAAGAAGCACTTGAACAAAGTACATTCTTACAAGGGAAAAACGGGACCAACCAGTTGCTCGTTAGGTTGGCACCTGAATCATTAGGGAATATTGTGGTTGAGTTAACAGAAGTGGATGGGGAAATGTTGGTTAAATTAACAGCATCTTCTCAAATGGCTAAAGAAGCTTTAGAAGCTAACATAAGAGAACTTCGTCATATGTTTTCACCTCAAAATGTTGTGGTTGAAAAACAAGAAGATTCAGCACTAATATTTGAGCATCAATCACCACTCGATCATTTTAATGATGAGCAAGAGTCCCATAAGCATGACCAAGAAGCGACTATGGATCAGCAAGACCAGCAAGAGGAGCCAGAGATGAGCTTCGAAGATATTCTTTTCAATGAAAGGGTGTAAAGTATGACATCTATTGATCCGTCTTATTATTTGAAAAATCAACCGAGAAGTACACCAAGTGGCGAGTTAGGTAAAGAGGAATTCTTGAAGATATTAATGGCTCAAATCCAAAATCAAGATCCACTAGATCCAATGGATGATCGAGAGTTTATTGCACAAATGACAACATTCTCTCAACTTGAGCAAATGCTTAATATGAATACTTCAATCTCAAAATTGGTTGATAATCAAATGATGTCACCTGTGATTCAATATAGCCATCTAATTGGTAAAGAAGTACAGTATTATGCCCTCGATGATGAGACAGGTAAAATCATTGAACCGAAGGAGCTAGCAACAAGCACGGTGGTTGCGATCAGTGAGCGCGAAGGGTATGCTGTTATCGAATTAGAAAACGACCAAAAAATATATACAGATGAAATTTTACGTATTAATGAACCTTCTGTAGATTAGGGGGGATCAAATGGATCATCGGATTCAACATATACCGAGCCAAGCGTTACTATCCAATACACGATCACAACATGTAAAACCAAAGTCGCGTGGTGAATCATTTAAAACTTTATTTAACCAAGCACAATCCGCGCTAAAGATAAGTAAACATGCGCAAGAACGATTAACCGAACGTGGTATTGATATTTCAGACGCTAAATGGCAGGAAATTGCCAAACACGTTTCAGAAGCAAAAACCAAAGGGATTACCGACTCACTCGTGATTACAGAAGAAGCAACTTTACTTGTCAGCGCTAAAAATAATACCGTTGTAACTGCAATGAATCGCAACGAAGCGCAAAGTCGGATTTTCAATAATATTAATGGAACCATCATTTTAGATTAAGGCTGGACCGTCATAGGAGGCCGTTGACACTGTTGATTGAAAGAGACAGTAGTCTTTATAAGGAGGAATCGTTAAATGTTACGTTCAATGTACTCAGGTATTGCAGGTATGAGAGGATTTCAAACGCAATTAGATGTTGTTGGTAATAACATTGCCAATGTCAACACTGTAGGCTTCAAAAAGGGGCGTACGACATTTCAAGATATGATGAGTCAAACCGTGTCAGGTGCATCTGCACCAACAGCTATTCGTGGTGGGATTAACGCACAACAAGTAGGTTTAGGCTCTCAAATTGGTTCGATTGATAATATCCATACACAAGGTAACCGTCAAACAACTAACCGTGCCCTTGATCTGGCACTTGAAGGCGATGGTATGTTTGTGTTTGGAACGGATTTAGTAGACGGTGGTGCCGGCATTGATTTACAAGGAAGTCAATTGTTGTATTCACGTGCAGGAAACCTTTATTTAGATGATGAAGGTTACATCGTTAATGCAAATGGTCAATATTTAATTGGTCATGATAATGATGGTAACCCATCACGAATTAACTTACCTGAAAACATTGGTAGCTTCAGTATTCAAGGTAATGGTGTGGTTAATTACATTGATGAAGATGGTGAAACACAATCAGCCGGTCAAATTATGTTAGCGAGTTTCTCAAATCCGGGTGGTTTAGAGAAAGTCGGTTCAAATATGTATCGTTCTACTGTTAATGATGGCATGATTATGGACGGTGGAGTCGTGCAGTTAATTGCACCAGAATCAGAAGGGACAGCCGGCATCGTTTCCGGAGCACTTGAAATGTCAAATGTCGATTTGGCTGAAGAATTTACTGACATGATTGTTGCACAACGTGGATTCCAAGCCAATACACGTATTATTACAACTTCAGACGAGATTCTGCAAGAATTGGTCAACCTTAAACGATAGATAGGAGGAGGGAGCAAGTTCACTAACTTGCTCCTACCATAACATTATGATCGAACTAACAAACTTTAAAGGTGAGACGTTTACATTAAATGCATACTACATCGAGCGCATTCAATCCTTTCCAGACACGACCATAACATTAGTGAATGGGAAAAAAATGGTTGTTAGAGAAACCGAAAAAGAAGTCAGAGAGCTATCTATACAATTTTATCAAGCAGCTGGGATAAATCGCTGGCAAGAAAAAGTGGGTGAACATAGTGAATAGTAAAGTGTTTAAAATTATATTGGCTGTATTAGCTATTATAGCTATCTCAGGCATGGGTGCAATCATCTTTATTTTAGTGAATGAAGATGACCCAGATCGCGAATTAACCATCGATGAACAGGTTGAGTATTCATACACAACTGAACAAATAAGTGTTGATTTGCTAGATGGGCGATTTGTTCAACTTCAATTTAACCTCATTACGAACAATAGCGATGCAAGAGAAGAAGTAGAAAAGCGTCAGTTTCAATTTAACAATATTTTAATTAAAGAATCAGTTGACATGACATCAGATGATCTTCAAGCAGGTTTGTCAGAATTAGAAACGAATTTAAAAAATGAAATGAATGAATTAATGGAAGAAGGGGAAATTACCGACATTTACATTGTGGGTAAAATTGTACAGTAATTTAGCTCCTTAATGGGAGGTGAGAGCAATGGCAGAAGAGGTTTTGTCCCAAAATGAAATTGATGCGCTATTATCAGCACTGTCATCAGGCGAAATGGATGCTAATCAATTGAAGCAAGAAGAACAGGATAAGAAGGTTCGGGTTTATGACTTTAAACGCGCACTTCGTTTTTCGAAAGATCAGATTCGTAGTATTTCCAGAATTAACGAAAATTACGCTAGATTGTTAACAACATACTTTTCAGCACAGTTACGTACTTATGTACATATTTCTGTTGCTTCTGTTGATCAGATTCCATACGAAGAATTTGTTAGATCTGTACCGACCATGACTGTTTTGAACATATTCAGTATGGCACCGTTAGATGGTCGAATTATATTTGAAATCAATCCAAACATTGCTTATGCAATGCTAGATCGCATTCTTGGAGGAAAAGGAACGAGTTTAAACAAAATTGAGAACTTGACTGAAATTGAGTCAACAATTATGACTAATTTATTTGAAAAATCGTTAGATAATTTGCGTGATGCATGGGCATCTGTTGCAGAAATCGATCCAATGTTAGAAGAATTTGAGGTCAATCCACAATTTTTACAACTGGTTTCTCCTAATGAAACAGTAGTTGTTGTTTCATTAAATACAACCATAGGCGAAAGTAGTGGCATGATCAATATATGTATTCCACATGTTGTGTTAGAGCCAATTATGCCTCGTTTGTCTGTACACTATTGGATGCAGACGGAAACACAAAAAGAAAGAAAGCCTGAAGAGTATGAAAACTTGACCAAGAATATTGAAGCGACTGATATAGATTTACAAGTAGTTCTTGGTAAAACCAACATATCGGTACATGATTTATTAGCATTACAGGCTGGAGATGTATTAAATTTAAATCAATCGATTGATGAACCGTTAATTATGCAATCTGATGATGAGTCACTTTATTATGTTCAACCTGGACATAAGCGAAATAAGGTTGCTGTACAAATATTAGAAGAAATTAAAGGGGGGTCCCCAGATGATGAATGATGGTATGCTTTCTCAAGATGAGATTGATGCATTGTTAAATACGGATGAAGAAGGTCAAGATGAAGTTGTGGAAAATGGTGAAGGTCAAGATGACGACATTACCACAATTATGTCAGATCTAGAACGAGATGCTTTAGGGGAAATCGGTAATATTTCTTTTGGTAGTTCTGCTACAACCCTATCAACTTTACTTAACCAAAAGGTTGATATTACAACACCAACCATTTCCGTTATTCGCCGTAATGAACTAGAGGATGAATTTCCACATCCACATGTAGGGGTTGAAGTTGAATATACAGAAGGCTTTGAAGGTGTTAATTTATTTGTAATCAAATCAAATGATGCTGCAATTATTGCAGACTTAATGCTTGGTGGTGATGGTCAAACAGAAGCTACAGAGTTAAGTGATATCCACATGAGTGCTGTCCAAGAAGCAATGAATCAAATGATGGGCACGGCTGCAACAAGCATGTCAACTGTATTTTCTAAAAGAGTTGATATCTCCCCACCATCTACAATGATGATTGATGTGAAAGATGAATCAAGTGAGCAACACATTCCAGGGGATGACATCTTAATTCAAGTTAGTTTTCAACTCAAAATCGGTGACCTCATTGATTCGAAAATAATGCAACTACTCCCTACACATTTTGCTAAAGAAATGGTGGACGGTCTATTGAATGCACCAACTGAAAAAGTCGATAAACAAGAAACGAAAAAAGTGGAGAAACCAATGAATTCAACACAAAATCAAGAAGTAAGTCAGAATACGGAGAAAGTTAATCGTGAACCTCGTAATATTGGGGAACCAGCACAAGCTGGAGCTGACGTACAAAATGCTTCATTTTCAAGTTTTGAAGAGGTAAATTTGCCTGAAACAGAAAAACGCAACTTAGATATGCTGTTAGATATACCGTTGCAAGTAACGGTTGAACTTGGAAGAACTAAGCGTGCAGTTAAAGATATTTTAGAGCTATCATCAGGATCGATTCTAGAGTTAGATAAACTGGCGGGTGAACCTGTTGATATCCATGTTAACAACAAACTAATTGCACAAGGTGAGGTTGTTGTTATCGATGAAAATTTCGGGGTGCGAGTTACTGATATTGTCAGTCAGTCAGATCGATTGAAAAAGTTAAAGTAAAAGTTAAGGAGGAAATAGGATGGCACACTCAGTATTAATTGTTGATGATGCAGCGTTTATGAGAATGATGATCAAAGATATTTTAACAAAAAATGGTTTTAACGTGGTAGGAGAAGCACAAGATGGTCAGCAAGCAGTCGAAAAGTTTACAGAGTTAAAACCAGACCTTGTTACATTAGACATTACGATGCCAGAAAAGGATGGAATAACGGCTCTTAAGGAAATGAAAGAAATTGAGCCTAACGCAACGATCATTATGTGTTCAGCCATGGGTCAGCAAGCAATGGTAATTGATGCTATCCAAGCAGGGGCAAAAGATTTTGTTGTAAAGCCGTTTCAAGCTGAACGTGTTATTGAGGCAATTAATAAAGCATTGGACTGATTGAATGAAAAAGATTGTTATACTAACCCTATTGCTTTTTCTAATGACGCATATAGAACCGACTTTAGCTAATGCAGATAATGATTCAGTATCAGATTTTTTTAACCAAGAACAACTTGAATCGCCAGAACCAGATCAACAAGATCAACCTATTGTTGATCAAGGTGATGAAGAGATCACGACACAATTGACGAACAATCAAACCAATATAGTGGTGTTAATTTTTCAAATTATTATTGCACTCGCTCTAATTATTGGATTGATCTACGCGTTGTTAAAATTCTTTAATCGCTCGGGCCGTTTTAGTAAACAAGGCGACAGTTTGGAAAGCTTAGGTGGGCTTTCTTTAGGGACTAGCAAATCTGTTCAGCTGATTAAAATTGGGACAAAAGTGTATTTAGTTGGTGTAGGGGATGATGTTTCATTATTGACAGAGATAACTGATGAAGAAGTTAGACAACAGTTAATTGACCAGAAGTATACTGATCGATCGACTCAAATTCCTTTTTTAAATCAAATTAAATTTAAATCGTTACAGAAAAGTAGAAATCAACAAGATAATGATGAAAGTTCAAGTGAAGATACAGCTTTTGCTTCGTTGTTTAAGGGAGAACTTGATGCTATGAAGAAAAAAAGAGCAGAAATTAGAGCGAATTATAAGGAAGAAGAATAATTATGAATGATTTTATTGATATCTTTTCTGGGACAGATCCTGAAGCTGTATCAACTTCAGTTCAATTACTTTTACTGTTAACGATTTTCTCACTTGCGCCAAGTATCTTAATATTAATGACAAGTTTCACCCGAATTATTATTGTGCTATCTTTTACAAGAACATCATTAGCGACGCAACAAATGCCACCTAATCAAGTCTTGGTTGGAATTGCACTATTTTTAACTTTTTTTGTCATGGCACCAACGTTTCAAGAAATTAATCAACAAGCCTTGTCACCATTAATGAATGAAGAAATTAGTTTAGAAGAAGCTTATGATCAAGCAAGTGCGCCAATTAAAAGCTTTATGGCAGACCATACGCGTCAAAGAGATCTTGCTTTATTTCTAGACTATACTGATACAGAAAACATTGAATCGATTGATGATATTCCGTTAACTGTACTCGTTCCTGCTTTTGCTATTAGCGAATTGAAGACAGCTTTTACGATGGGTTTTTTGATATTTATACCTTTTCTCGTCATTGATATGACAGTGGCTAGTATTTTGATGTCAATGGGTATGATGATGCTACCACCTGTTATGATATCATTACCGTTTAAAGTATTACTATTTGTTATGGTGGATGGTTGGTATCTGATAACAGAATCATTATTATCAGGATTTAATTAGTGAGAAGGAGAATGTAGTGATGAGTGGAGAATTAGTTATAACACTTGCTGAACGTGGCATACTTACTGTTTTAATGGTAGCAGGTCCCCTATTAATTTTAGCATTGGGTGTAGGTTTGCTTGTTAGTATTTTTCAAGCGACTACTCAAATCCAAGAACAAACATTAGCATTTATCCCGAAAATTGTTGCTGTATTAATGGGTCTTGTCTTTTTTGGACCATGGATGCTTACGAGGGTGATCGAGTTTACAGCTAGTATACTGCAGAATCTCAATCAATATGTAGGTTAAGCAATGTTAACATTAATAGACTTGAATCTTTTACCTGCTTTTCTACTCATCTTGGCTCGAATCATTGCATTCATTGCTACAGTTCCAATTTTTTCTTATCGAAATATCCCCAATACATTTAAAATTGGCATAGCTATTTTTATGAGTTGGATTTTATTGTTTACAATTGATATTCCAGATATTTCGCTTGATTTATCTTTTGTACTGCTTGTTTTTAAAGAAGCTTTTGTTGGAATGATTTTGGGGATGGTCGCTTATGTGATTTTGACTGTCGTTCAAATCGCAGGTGGATTTATTGATTTCCAAATGGGATTTGCAATTGCTAATATTATTGATCCTCAAACAGGGGCGCAAAGCCCAGTGATTGGCCAATATTTCTATACGTTTGCTATATTGTTTTTACTGGCTGTAGATGGTCATCACTTACTCATTAATGGTGCTTTTTATAGCTTTGAACTCATAGCGATTGATCAATTTATCAATATAGGATCAGAAAGCTATATATTAACCGTGTTAACTATGTTTAACCAAATGTTTTTAATTGCTTTCCAGATGGCCATTCCGATTGTAGGCTGCTTATTTTTAGTAGATGTAGCTTTAGGGATTATTGCACGAACCGTTCCTCAACTGAATGTTTTTGTTGTTGGTATTCCATTAAAGATTACGGTTTCGTTGTTTGTGATTAGTATGTTTATTGTTCTGTATATGGGACTTGTTAGAAGTCTTTTTGGTTATATTATTGAAATGATGCATGTATTTATGCAAGTGCTAGGAGGGGTGTAGTCATGCAATGGCTTGCTTTAGATCTACAGTTTTTTTCCGGGGAAAAAACAGAAAAAGCTACACCTAAGAAACGTCAAGATACAAGAAAAAAGGGGCAAGTTAGCAAAAGTCAAGATGTAAACACTGCTGTACTACTCTTTTTTATGTTTATCGTTTTTATCATTATTGGTCCTTTTTGGAAGGAGCGTTTTACAGGCCTGTATCAGCAAATTTTCACTGAATACATGCTCTGGGAGTTAACTCCTGATCATTTGCGCATCATATTTATTGATATCATTACTTATATGGGATTTACGATTGCTCCAGTTATGGGTATTGCTATTATAGCTGGACTTGTTTCAAATTTAATGCAGATTGGTTTTTTATTTACGACAGAACCATTACAAATGAAGCTGGACAAATTAAATCCAATCTCAGGAGCAAAAAAGATTTTTTCAATTCGAGCAATAGTTGAATTGGTCAAATCAATTTTAAAAATTACTGTGGTTGCAACGGTCACGTTCTCAATATTATGGATGAATAAAGATGAGATGATGATGTTGGCCCACGGAAACCTTGATGGAGCGTTATCTTTTTTTGGTTCTACAGTAACATTAATGGGAATTTCAGCATCGCTAGCTTTACTTGTCCTATCGGTTATTGATTATATGTATCAACGTTTTGATTACGAAAAGAATATTCGAATGTCGAAACAAGATATCAAAGATGAGTATAAGAATATTGAAGGAGATCCTTTGATTAAATCTAAAATTAAAGAACGTCAGCGTCAGATGGCAATGCGCCGTATGATGAGTGAAATACCAAACGCTGATGTAGTTATTACGAATCCTACTCACTACGCTGTAGCGATTAAATATGATGAATCAAAAGCAGATGCTCCTTATGTTGTTGCTAAAGGCGTCGATTATGTAGCATTTAAAATACGTGATATAGCCAAAAATAATAAAGTGGCAATTGTAGAAAATCGTCCTTTAGCAAGAGCATTATATGCCGAAGTTGAGATTGGCCAAGCTATTAATGAATCGTTTTATCAAGCTGTAGCTGAAGTTTTGGCTTATGTCTATCAAATTGAACAAAAAGCTTAACACAGCTTGTAAGGAGAGGGAATAATGAAGGCAAAAGATCTATCCGTACTATTATTTGTAATCACAATTATTATTATGCTAATCATCCCGTTACCTGGTTGGTTATTAAGTATTTTAATATTGACAAATATATCCTTGGCTTTAATTGTTATTTTAGTTGCCATGAATACAACTGAACCATTGCAATTTTCAATTTTACCTTCGTTATTACTACTTTTAACATTGTTTCGATTAGGTTTGAATGTTTCTACTACGCGTTCAATTTTAGGTGAAGCAGACGCTGGGAATGTAGTGGATACATTTGGAACTTTCGTTATTGGTGATAGTCCACTTGTAGGTTTCGTTGTGTTTGCAATTTTAATTATTATCCAATTTCTTGTTATAACGAAAGGTAGTGAACGTGTTTCTGAGGTAGGTGCACGATTCACCTTAGATGCAATGCCTGGTAAGCAAATGAGTATTGATGCTGATTTAAATGCAGGATTAATAAATGAACAACAGGCTAAAGAACGTCGACAAAAAATTGAGCGAGAAGCCGATTTCTATGGAGCGATGGACGGTGCCAGTAAGTTTGTAAAAGGGGATGCCATTGCTGGTATTGTTATTGTACTTATAAATATCATTTTCGGGCTTGTCATCGGCATGCTTCAATTAGGAATGAGCTTTGAAGAGGCTATATCTACCTACATGCAATTGACAGTTGGGGATGGGTTGGTAAGTCAAATTCCAGCATTATTAATTTCAACTGCTACGGGTATCATTGTTACACGTGCCGCATCAGAAGGTAACTTAAGCAGTGATGTAACGGGACAATTGCTTCAGTATCCAAAGTTGCTTTATATTGCCGGGGGTACTATATTCCTGTTCGGTTTAACACCTATTAATTTTTGGTTAACGACAGCAATAGCTGGGACATTAATTTTTGGTGGTTTATTATTAGAACGGCCTGCAAAAAATATAGAAGTTGATCACGCTTTGGAAGAGGAAGAAGAATCAAGTAGCCAGATGAAATCCCAAGAAAATGTAGTCGATCTAATTAGTATGGATCCAATTGAATTTGAATTTGGTTATGCGTTGATCCCACTGGTTGATGCAAGTCAAGGTGGCGACCTTATGGACCGAATCGTTATGATTAGAAGACAATTAGCCATTGAATTTGGCATTGTTATTCCCGTTGTAAGAATTCGTGACAATATTCAACTACCTCCGAATGCTTATCAACTTAAAATAAAGGGTAATGAAGTAGCACAAGGTGAATTAATGTTGGACCATTATTTAGCGATGACCCCTGGGATAGATGACGATGATCTTGATGGGATCGAGACAAAGGAACCTGCTTTTGGCCTACCAGCAAAGTGGATTACGGAAGAAGTGAAAGATGATGCTGAACTGGCAGGTTATACAGTTGTTGACCCTCCGTCTGTCGTTTCTACACATATAACAGAAGTTATTAAAAAACATGCACATTTACTATTAGGGCGTCAGGAGACTAAACAATTAATTGATCATTTAAAAGAATCCTATCCAATCTTAGTCGAAGAGGTTACACCAGAACCGTTAAATGTTGGAGATGTTCAAAAGGTTCTTGCTAAGTTATTACGCGAACAAGTATCTGTCAGAAATTTACCTGTTATTTTTGAGACATTAGCAGATTTCGGAAAAATGACAAATGATCCTGAATTACTTGGTGAATATGCAAGACAAGCATTAGCATCACAGATCACAAAGCAGTATACGGAAGGCTCCAAATCATTAAGGGTCATTACCGTAGCTGGAGAAGTAGAACAAATGATTGCTGATCACGTTCAACAAACAGAGCATGGAAATTATTTAGCATTAGATCCTGATACCCAACAGCGAATTATTCGTTCAGTAACAGAGAAGGTGGAACAGGTATCCTTACAAGAAGAAATCCCAATTATATTATGTTCGCCAACTATTAGAATGTATATGAAGCAACTGCTAGATCGCTTCTTTCCACATGTTGTGGTGTTGTCTTATAATGAATTAGAACCAAATCTAGATGTTCAAAGTGTTGGGGTGGTGAACGCCGGATGAAAGTGAAAAAATATGTGGCAGCGACAATGCCTGAAGTGATGCAAAAAGTAAGAAAGGAATTAGGAAGTGATGCTGTTATTCTTAATTCTAAAGTGATTTATACCGGAGGGTTTCTTGGGTTATTTAAAAAAAGAAATATTGAGGTGGTAGCAGCCATTGAACCTGAACCTGTTAGAAGGTCTCCAAATCATACGGTTAAGTCACCAGTCAAACACCATTTCAAAATAGAAAAGGAAACAAAGGATAAAGAGCAAAAGATTGTCCTGGAAGAGTTAAGGTCACTAAGGAAATGGATGGAATCAAAATCAGAAGATGATCAGCCAGTTTTCTCGGCGGCCTTTGAATCCGTCCGTGACCATTTGTTAGCCCAAGAAGTAGACCAAACGATTACCGATCAATTATTAAAAACCGTCTATGAACAAGTGAATCGTGACGATTTAACTTATCAAGAGGCGAAGCAGTCAGTCGAATCACATCTGGTATCTTTTTTTGCAAATTATGAATGTGGGGCTATCACTTATGAAAAAAGATTTGTTCACCTCGTCGGTCCTACAGGGGTGGGTAAAACAACAACCATTGCTAAGCTCGCTGCAAACAGCATGATCAAGGACGGAAAAAAAGTAGCGCTTATTACGACAGATACCTATCGAATCGCAGCAATTGAACAGTTAAAAACGTATTCGAAAATTTTAGATATCCCATTAGAAATTGCTTATACGATGGAAGATTACCAAAAAGCCAGGTTGAAATTTCAACATTATGATGTTGTTTTTGTTGATACAGCGGGGAGAAACTTCCGTGATCCAAAGTATGTCGCAGAACTTGGACAAATTGTAGATTTAGAACATGATATTGAGACTTACTTGGTTCTCTCTTTGACAGCTAAATCGAACGATCTAGTCTCCATATTCAAGCAATTTCACGCCATTCCATTGAAAAAGCTTATTTTCACAAAGACCGATGAAACGATGTCTTATGGTGCAATTTTGAACTTAATCAGCCATTATCAAATAGGTATTGCCTATTTAACACATGGTCAGGATGTACCAGATGATATTAAAGAAGCTGAACCGGGGATGTTAGTAGAGCTGTTAATGGGGTCACATGATGAAAATGTATAATGATCAAGCTGCAAATCTTCGTAAAAAGATGGAAAAGCGAAGTTCAAATAAACAAGCTAAAACAATTGCTGTTGTAAGTGGAAAAGGTGGCGTCGGAAAATCAAATTTCACATTGAATTTTGCTCTTAGCTTAGCTCAAAAGGAAAAAGCCGTACTGATTGTTGATCTTGATATAGGTATGGGAAATATTGATATTCTGCTTGGTTTACAAGCTAAGCAATCGATTGTTCAAATGTATGAGAATAATCTTTCTATTCATGATATTATAGAAACAGGCCCACATGCTCTTGCTTATATTGCAGCTGGTTCCGGACTTTCAGAAGTGTTTAGCATGAGCGATGAGAAATTTAATTATTTCTTAGAACAATTTGACCAAATCACTCATGATTATGATTATATCTTTTTTGATATGGGAGCTGGGGCGACACATGATAGCTTATTTTATATATTAGCTGCTGATCAATGTTTTGTTGTAACGACACCTGAGCCTACTGCAATGATGGATGCTTACGCTATGGTTAAGCATATTTATTTAAGAAATCCAGAACTACCCTTTTATTTAGTTGTTAATCGAAGTGAATCTTTTAAAGATGGTAAGATGATTATGAAAAGACTTCAAAAAGTTATTGAACAATTTTTATCTAAATCGGTTACACCTTTAGGTATTATTCCCTATGATAAGGTGATTTCAAGGGCTGTTGTTCAACAAATTCCGTTTACGTTATTTGATTCACGTGCTCAAGCCTCAAAAGCTGTTAATCAAATCGCTACTCAATACTTGACGAATTCAATCAATATAAATAAGAAAACGACATCAACATTTATAACAAAATTAAAGAAATTCATGACAGAAAGGTAGGGCAATATGGATAAAGTAAAGGTACTCGTTGTCGATGACTCTGCATTTATGCGCAAAATGATTTCTAACATATTGGAATCGCATATAAAGATAGAAGTCGTAGGAACCGCTCGGAATGGTCAAGATGCACTAGATAAGATAGATACATTACACCCTGATGTGGTCACTTTAGATATAGAAATGCCTGTAATGGACGGCTTAACCGCTTTATCCCATATTATGAAAAATAAACAGCGCCCTGTTATCATGCTTTCTAGCTTAACTAAAGAAGGTGCTGATAAAACGCTTGAGTCAATGGAATTAGGTGCAGTGGACTTTGTTACTAAGCCTTCTGGGTCTATTTCTCTAAACATTAAGGAAAAAGAAGCCGAAATTATAAGTAAGGTCTTACAAGCCGCTCATGTTAAAGTTACATCTATTAAACCTAAAAGTTATCATTCTCCTGTTATTCAATCATTTAATAGGGATAGAAAACAACGATCTAAGTTAAATGGTACGGATAATTTTATTATAGCTATAGGTACATCGACCGGGGGACCTCGCGCCCTTCAGCAAGTAGTAACCCGATTACCGGCAGATATACCTGCGCCTGTTGTTATTGTCCAACACATGCCAGCTGGTTTCACCAAATCATTGGCTAATCGTTTAAATAATTTATCCCATATATCTGTAAGAGAAGTAACTGATGGTGAGTGGTTGGAAAAGGGGACAGCTTATATTGCGCCAGGTGGCTATCAATTTAGGGTGGTGGAGTCATCAATGGGTTTGAAAGCTAAAGTGACAAAAGAAGAGAATAGAAATGGTCATCAACCGTCTGTTGATGTATTATTTGAATCTTTAGCTGAATTGAACAAGCAACAGCTATTAAGTGTTATCATGACCGGCATGGGGACTGATGGGGCGAATGGAATTATTAAGATGAAAGAAAAGAAAAGTAATACGATCGTTGTATCTGAAGCTAAGGAAACTTGTGTCGTCTATGGCATGCCCCAAGCTGCTGAAAAGACTAAATTGGTAGACTTTGTCGTTGAACTTCCAAGTATTGCAGATACAATTGTCAATCAACTGAAAGTCAGAGGTGAATAGCATGGAAATGAATGAGTACTTAGATGTATTTATTGAAGAGAGTAAAGAACATATTCAGTCCTTGAATGATCAATTATTACTGCTTGAAAAAGATCCGGAAAATCTGGATATTGTTAGTGAAATCTTTCGATCAGCTCATACATTAAAAGGTATGTCGGCAACAATGGGTTTTCAAGACCTCGCTGAGTTAACTCACATAATGGAAAATGTACTTGATGCTGTAAGGAATCATCAGTTGACATTAACACCTGAAATTATTGATGTTGTTTTCAATGCTGTTGATGCACTTGAGTCAATGGTTCTTGATATTATCGATGGTGGTGAAGGAAAGAAGGATGTATCAGACTTAATTAAGCAACTAGAAGCTATAGAAAATGGTGAATTAGTTGGAGAAACCAAGTCAGTTCATCCAGCAACAAGCTCAATCAATACGACGATTAATGTTAATCAGGACCTAGACCAATTTGAATTAGCTGTTTTACAGCAATCACAAGAAAAAGGTTTTAAAAACTATCAAATCACCGTTCAACTTCAAGAAACATGTTTACTTAAAGCAGCTAGAGTATACATGGTCTTTGAAATTTTGGAGCAAATTGGTGAAGTTATTAAGTCAACACCAACGGTAACTGAATTAGAAGACGAGAATTTTGAATATGACTTCTCAGTCATATTAGTAGCTAATGATACGCCAGAAGCTATTCAGCAAAAGGTGATGAAGGTATCTGAGATTGATCAAGTTCAAATTAATGAAGTAGAACTTGGCAATCAATCAACTACTGATGTCTCAGAAGAAGTAACACCTCAAAAAGGTAAAGAAGAGGATACATCGAAAAAAGAAGCTTCTAAATCTCAACTAACAAGTAAAACCATCAGAGTTAATATAGAACGTTTGGATGCACTGATGAACCTATTTGAAGAATTGGTTATCGATCGTGGTCGTCTTGAGCAAATATCCAGCTCTTTACGTGACAATGAGCTTCAAGAAACGGTTGAGCACATGTCTCGCATCTCAGGCGATCTGCAAAATATAATTCTTAACATGCGAATGGTGCCTATTGATCAAGTCTTTAATCGTTTCCCAAGAATGGTAAGACAATTAGCTAAAGATCTTGATAAGAAAATCGATTTGCAAATTTACGGTGCTGATACGGAGCTTGATCGAACGGTTATCGATGAAATTGGTGATCCATTAGTACACTTGATCCGGAACGCATTAGATCATGGAATTGAGACACCAGATGTAAGAAAACAAAAAGGGAAGCCAGAAGAAGGTATTTTAAAGCTGAATGCTTACCACAGTGGTAATCACGTTTTTATCGAGATTTCAGATAACGGTGCTGGTATTGATCGTGACAAAGTGGTTAATAAAGCAATATCAAATGGTGTTATTACGCAGGAACAAGGACAAACATACACGGATAATCAAGTTTATCAACTTATTTTAGAAAGTGGTTTCTCTACTGCTGATAAAATTTCTGATATTTCAGGACGTGGTGTAGGACTAGATGTTGTTAAGAATACGATTGAATCATTAGGTGGTTCCATTACAATTGATTCTACTTTTAATGAAGGTTCAACATTTTTAATCCAGTTACCATTAACCCTTTCAATCATTTCTGTTATGTTAACTGAAGTACAAGAAGAAAAGTATGCAATACCGTTGTCGTCAATTATTGAAACAGCTATCGTTCATAAAAAAGATATTATGCGTGCGCATAATAAACAAGTGATTGATTTTAGAGGTAAGGTGGTACCACTTGTTTCTTTACAACACGTATTCGATGTACCTGGAGAGCCAAATGACGAAGAATATTATTCTGTTGTTATTATACGTCAAGGTGACAAAATGGCTGGGCTCATTGTTGATACGTTTATTGGTCAACATGAAGTGGTGCTAAAATCTCTCGGTAATTATTTGACAGATATATTTGCAATTTCTGGTGCAACCATTCTTGGTGATGGGCAAGTAGCATTGATTGTTGATACGAATGCATTAATTAAATAACAAGGGGGAAAATGAGATGGCAGAAGTGACAACAGAGTATTTAAAGTCTATTGTCTTTCAATTAAATGATGAAGAATATGCAATGCCTGTTGATCTAGTAGGTTCAATTGAGCGTATGATGCATATTACAAGAATCCCAGGTGCAGCTCCTTTTGTCAAAGGCGTTTTAAATCTAAGAGGCGTGGTCACACCTATTATTGATTTGCGAACAAGGTTCGGATTTGAGTCAGTCGATTATTCAGAGAGTACGCGTACGATTATTATTCACCATAACAATATGGACGTTGGTCTTATTGTTGATGCGGCTTATGACGTCATTGATATACCTAAAGATCGGTTAGAACCGGCACCAGAAATAGTTGGGTCTGTTTCAATTGAGTATATTGATGGTGTAGCTAAACATGACGATCGATTATTAATTTTATTAAACATTGATAAAGTTCTAGCAGATGAAGCACTGGCAAGCAAAACAGCTTTTCAAGATAAGCAGGTGTAATCATGTCATTTATTGAATCTTTAACAGATTATCAGTTGGACGCACTTAAAGAAGTCGGTAATATAGGCTCTGGCAATGCAGCAACATCATTGTCAATGCTGTTAAATCATAAAGTGGATATGAAGGTGCCGGCAGTTCGAATCGTTGATTATAATGAAATGATGGAATTGGTCGGTGGACCCGATAAGTTAATTGCTGCAGTTTTTTTGCGTATCGAAGGAGAAGCGCCCGGTAATATGTTTTTTGTCCTTTCTCCAGAGGAAGCAGAAACTTTTGTTAAGCAAATGACGGGAAGTGAAGATTTTTCAGTGCAAGAACCCCCTTTTGATGAGATGGCCATGTCTGCATTACAAGAAATGGGGAATATATTAGCAGGCTCTTATCTTTCTGCGTTATCTGATTTTATCAATGTTTTATTGCAGCCATCTGTTCCTCTATTAACGATTGATATGGCAGGGGCAATTTTAGCTGAAGGACTATTAGAACTATCTCAAGTAAGTGACTATGCAATAATTATCGATACGATTATTGACGATCATGAAGATGAAAACAAACCGATACAAGGTCATTTCTTTTTACTACCTGATCCGGATTCATTCCCTAAAATTTTCAATAAATTAGGTATACCTGATCAGTGAACACGCTTGAAAGTAAATTGATTAAGGTAGGGATAGCTGATTTAAAATTTGCAAAATCACCGGATGTTTTGCGGACATCAGGTTTAGGATCTTGTGTTGGGGTGGTTATCTATGATGCATCAGCAAAAATAGCTGGCATGGCACACGTTATGCTTCCGGATTCTAAATCGTCAAAAAAATCAGAGCTTAATCAATTTAAATATGCAGATACTTCATTACCGATTTTAATTGACACATTGATTAAGGATGGAGCAAGGAAATTTGCCCTAAAGGCTAAAATAGCCGGTGGCGCACAAATGTTTTCGTTTAGCTCATCTAATGATATGCTTCGCGTAGGTCAACGTAATGTAGAAGCGGTAAAGACAGTGTTGAATCAATACAGAATACCTATTTTAGCAGAAGATGTTTATGGTAGCAGTGGACGGACCATTGAGTTTTCAATAGATACGACATTGTTAAATGTTCGAACCGTTAGTCAAGGAACAAAAGATATTTAAAAAATAATGAAAGCGAGGCGATTGGATTGCTTGATAAGGCGCTAACCATCGATCAACATTGGAAAAACTGGATAGAAGATAAAGATGCATTTGCGGCCGATCGACTCGTTGAACATTATTTGTATTTAGTGGATTACCATACGAATCGAATAGCCAGTCACTTACCTAAAAATGTTCTGAAAGATGATATTCGTAGCTTGGGCTTATTTGGTTTATATGACGCTTTGCAAAAATTTGAACCCGAGCGTGATTTGAAATTTGATACGTATGCATCATTTCGAATTCGTGGTGCAATTATTGATGGACTAAGAAAAGAAGATTGGCTTCCAAGGTCAACACGAGAAAAAGCAAAAAAAATTGATCAAGCTTCACATGAATTAATTCAAAAGTTACAGAGGAATCCATCCGTTACAGAAGTAGCAGAACATCTTAATATGAAAGTTAGTGAAGTAGAAACAAGTTATAAAGATGCATGGTCTGCTCATTTACTTTCAATTGAAGAGAAAGTTGGTGAATCTTCTGAAGACCATAAAGAAGGCATTGGTTACACAATTGTTGACAAAGACCAGCTTTCACCAGAAGATAAAATTTTAAAAGATGAGAATTATGAAGAACTCGCTCAATCGATTAAACAGTTAAATCAAAATGAACAAATGGTTATTAGCCTTTTCTATCACGAAGAGCTTACTTTTACGGAAATTGGACACGTCTTGTCCCTCACGACATCAAGAATCTCTCAAATTCATAAGCAAGCGATATTTAAGTTAAAGCATGTATTATCTTGATCTAACATATTAAGTCACGAAGGAGATATGAAAATGGAGGATATAAACGATTACTTTGACCTACTTATATCTGCTGATAAGATGTCTGCAACACTTCAATTAAGGGCAGAGTACAATCCCGATGAGCTTGGAGAAAAAGTATTTAGAGAATGGTTAGCAAGTGAAAACATTAAGTTTGGCTTGGATGAAGAAGCAATAAAAAAGATTGTTAGTCAGTATGACACCTCGATCTTTCCAATTAACATTGCGAAAGGTGTTACAGCCCAACACGGTGAAGATGGCAAGATTGATTTTGTATGTGATCAAGATGACTACTTTGATTTAGATGAGAAGAGGAATTTTCGTGATGTGAAAAAGATTCCCTCACTTAAAGAAGGTGAGAAGATCGCTGTCATAACGGACCCAGTTAAGGGGCAATCAGGGCGTGATATTCTAGATAAAAAGCTACCAGCTAAGCAAGGGAAGCCTGTCAAGATGCGGGCAGGAAAGAACGTACGTTTTGATGAGCAAACCAATACATTCTTTGCCACAACAGATGGTCAATTAAGTGTAGGTGCTAATAAGATAAACGTTTTTGATACATATGAATTAAATGAAGATCTATCAATGAAAACAGGGAATGTTAATTTTATTGGCTCTGTTGTTATCCGAGGCAATGTCCCTGCAGGTTACCGTGTTGAAGCGGATGGAGACGTTCACATATATGGACTTGTAGAGGATGGCCATGTTATAGCTGGAGGCAATGTTATTATTACTGAAGGTATTGCTGGGCTGAAGAAAGGATCCATCAAAGCAGGTGGAGATGTGACCATTAGTTATATAAATCAAGCAAAAGTAGAAGCAGAAAATAATATTATTGTTCAAAATTCAATTATGCATAGTCATTGTGTGGCGAAAGATCATATCTATTGTAAATCTGGTAATATTATTGGTGGTGCTTGTTCAGCAGGAACATTAATCGAAGCTAAAGATGTTGGTAACAAAATGGACACAAAAACAGAAATAGCCATTGGTATCGATCAAGAGCAATATCAAATAGAGAGTCAATTAAATGCAGCTAAAGAAACGCTAATAAATGACATAGAAAAATTAAAGGCCTTAGGTGAGAGTTTAGAAAAGAAAGCAAAAAATGGTTTATCCTCGAAAGAGCGTATTTTACTTTTAAAGCAAAAGAACACCATGCAAGTCACGGAGAACAAGCTAAATAAAATCGAAGAGAAGATTGCATCATTGCACGTGCAAATTGGCGATGAGGAAAAAGCGAGGTTAATTGTTAAAGGTGTACTTCATCCCAATGTCGATCTGCGGTTTGGTAAGTATCAAAGGACCACCGATAAGGAGTACAAATTTACTCAAGTTTTTCTTGATGAAGGGGAAATCCAGATTTCACCTCTTTAAGTTGAAAGGAAGTGTGTGCTGTGAGTTGGAAAGGGATCGAATTACAAGTTGCATTGCCTCGAACGTCCGATGCCGGTCGAATTCAAGAGCAAATTCAGCAACGAGGCCAATTTATGCAAGATGTGATTGCACAGGCTCAGTTACAGTCAGAAGAAGTAAAACGTCGGCAAGTGAATGACCTTGAACAAAAGCAAAAATTGAAGAATGATCGGCACGATAAGAAGCAACTGAATTCAGACACAGAAGAAAATCAACCCAAAGAGGCGCAAAGCCACATCAAGATAGAGCATCCATACTTAGGGAAACGAATTGATATTAACGGTTAAGAGGGATTTAAAATGATGGAATATAGTTTATTGTTTATTAGTTTTCTTACCCACGGAATTACATTTATTATTATCCGGCAATTAAAAAATAAGCTTGATCAACCGAGTCAAATTCAAGAAAGTTTAACTAAGCAGCAGAAGGAAATGGAAGAACTTCTTGCTGTTTATTTATTAGAAATACGAGAAGAAAACGAAAAATTATTGAAGCATATCGAGAATAATAGGACGCTAACGAAGACTAAGGAAGAAGTAGATACAAGACATAGTCAACCAACACAACAGAAACCAAGCGCTGAGGCTGATAATAGTCACCCAGATAAATATCAGAACTATCAGCCACCAGTCCAACCTGAACAAGAAGAACATGTTGAACAGTCATTAGCAGCCCAAGTCCTTGCTTTACATGCTAAAGGAGAAACGACAGAAGCTATTGCTAAAAAACTAAACCGTGGAAAAACAGAGGTAGAGTTACTTGTTAAATTCCAACAAAAAAACAAGTAAAAAAACTTGCTAGAAGTGAAGCGTTATGATATATTTGTTCATGGTGTTAATTACACACGCTTATGGATGATGGAGATGGTGCTAATATAAACATATATTAGTTTCTCTGTAAAGATGAAATAAGCGGAGGGAAAAAACCAAAATAGGAGGAAGTTAAAATGGCAGTTATTTCAATGAAACAACTACTTGAAGCTGGTGTACACTTTGGTCACCAAACACGTCGTTGGAATCCAAAAATGAAAAAATACATTTTCACGGAAAGAAACGGCATCTACATTATTGATTTACAAAAAACAGTGAAAAAAGTTGATGAAGCATACAACTTTATTAAAGAAGTCGCTGAAAATGGTGGAACTGTTTTATTCGTAGGAACGAAGAAACAAGCACAAGAATCTGTTAAAGATGAGGCAATTCGTTCTGGTCAATATTTCATCAATCAGCGTTGGTTAGGTGGAACATTAACTAACTTTGGCACAATCCGTAAGCGTATCAATCGCTTAAAAGATATTGAGCGCATGGAAGAAGATGGTACATTTGATGTACTTCCTAAGAAAGAGGTTGTTGGTCTTTTGAAAGAAAAAGAACGCCTTGTTAAATTCTTAGGTGGAATTAAAGAAATGAAGAAAATTCCTGACGCTTTGTTTATTGTTGATCCTCGTAAAGAGCGCATTGCTGTAGCAGAAGCACATAAATTGAACATTCCGATTGTAGGTATTGTAGATACAAACTGTGATCCGGATGAAATCGATTATGTTATCCCTGCAAATGATGATGCGATCCGCGCGGTTAAATTATTAACAGGTAAAATGGCTGATGCTATCTTAGAAGTTAAACAAGGTGAAGAAACTGAAGAAGCAGAAGAGGTTTCAACTGAAGAGACAGTAAACGCTGAAGAGGTTGCTACTGAGCAAGAATAACAAAGGTTTACAGAGGTGATAAGAGGGGAACCTTTTATCACCTTTTTTACACGCTAGTAAATGGTGAGATTTCGAGATTGTCTTTATCAAAGACAGACAGAAAACAAACCATAGCAGAGCGAATGAATAATTAAGTTAACAAATCAATTTGATGCAAAACCAGTCATATCGATATGAAATGAAGTTAGATAACTATTAAGGAGGAATTACAAATGGCAGTAACAGCAAGTATGGTAAAAGAACTACGTGAAAAAACTGGGGCAGGAATGATGGATTGTAAAAAGGCATTACAAGAAACAAATGGTGATATGGAACAAGCTGTTGATTATCTTCGAGAAAAAGGGATTTCAAAAGCAGCTAAAAAAGCTGATCGTATCGCTGCTGAAGGTTCAGCATATACATTAACAGAGGGAAATACAGCCGTATTATTAGAAGTTAATTGTGAAACAGATTTTGTAACAAAAAATGACCAATTTAAATCATTGTTAGATGAGTTAGCTAAACATTTGCTAACTCAAAAACCAGAAACATTAGAAGAAGCTTTACAACAACCTCTTCATGGCGATGGAGAATCTGTTGAAACGTTTATCAATAATAACATTGCAAAGATTGGAGAAAAATTGTCTCTACGTCGCTTTGTTGTTATTGAAAAAACAGATGCAGATGCTTTTGGTGCTTATATCCATATGGGCGGTAATATTGGTGTGCTAACAGTTGTTGAAGGTACAACTGATGTTGCGTTCGCTAAAGATATTGCCATGCATATTGCTGCAGTCAACCCTCGTTTTGTTTCTCGAGATGCTGTTGATGCTGAAACGGTTGATAAGGAACGTGATGTTCTTAAGCAACAGGCGTTGAATGAAGGAAAGCCAGAGAACATTGTTGAAAAGATGGTAGAAGGTCGACTTGGCAAATTCTTTGAAGAAATTTGTTTGTTAGAGCAAAGTTTCGTTAAAGATCCTGATCAAAAGGTGAAAAAGCTAATTGCTGATAAAGGGGCTACAGTAAAAGATTTCACACGCTATCAAGTAGGAGAAGGTATTGAAAAGCGTGAAGAAAATTTTGCAGAAGAAGTAAGAAATCAAATGAATAAATAATCAATCTATCTATCTGTATGGAATACGACTGGTGATGCCAACGTCCCCAATACTTTCGTAGTTAGAAGTATTAAGTACAGTTAAGTTATAGGGAGCACATCGTGTTCCCTTTTCTTGAGGGTATGGAATTTAGCAAAGCAGTGGGGAACGGATCGATTAAAGTTTTTAAGTGTCGAGCATTATAAGGCTCACATCTTCATTAAAGGTCTAGCAATTTGCTTTTTTCAACATGTGTTAACGCTAAATCCTTTTAGAGAGCGTATTAGTCAGCAATGATTTGGCAAGTTAAGAATGGAATCAATTAAATAAATGTAAGAAGATATTTTTTGAATGAGTATACTTCGTTTGTTTCATAACTAAAGATAGTGTAAGATATAAGTAAATTATACATAATGGAGGTTATTATGGCGACAGCACGTTATAAAAGGATTGTGTTAAAATTAAGTGGAGAAGCTTTAAGTGGAGACCAAGGTTATGGTCTCGAACCTAATATTATCCAATCTATAGCTAAGCAAGTTAAAGAAGTAGCCGATTTAGGCGTTGAGATAGCTATTGTTGTTGGAGGAGGTAATATTTGGCGAGGTAAGGTTGGCAGCGAAATGGGCATGGATCGAGCTAACGCTGATTATATGGGTATGTTAGCCACCGTTATGAATTCGCTCGCTTTACAAGATAGTCTCGAGAATTGTGGTATTGAAACGCGAGTTCAGACATCAATTGAGATGAGACAAGTCGCTGAACCTTATATACGTCGGAAAGCCATTCGCCATCTTGAAAAAAAACGCGTTGTCATTTTTGCTGCAGGAACTGGTAACCCATATTTTTCAACAGATACTACCGCTGCGTTGCGGGCAGCAGAAGTGGATGCGGAAGTGATTCTAATGGCCAAAAATAACGTTGACGGCGTTTATAATGCTGATCCTAAATTTGACACAAGCGCCCAAAAATATGATCAACTTACTTACATGAAGATGCTTAATGATGAATTAGGTGTAATGGATTCAACTGCTTCATCATTATGTATGGATAATGATATACCTCTGTTAGTTTTTTCAGTTACTGAGAATGGAAATATTAAACGAGCCGTCTTAGGAGAAGAGATCGGTACTATGATTAGGGGGAAATAAAAAATGTCTGATTCAATTATTAAAGAGTCTAAACAAAAGATGAAACAAGCGATTCAATCTTTTTCAAAACAGTTAGCAACCGTACGTGCAGGTAGAGCCAACCCTGCGATTCTAAATAGTGTTCTCGTTGATTACTATGGTGCGGCTACACCATTGAATCAACTTGCAACGATTTCGGCACCCGAAGCCCGATTGTTATTAATTACTCCTTTTGATAAATCAGCTATTGGGGAAGTTGAAAAAGCCATTCAGAAAGCAGACCTTGGCTTAGCTCCATCCAGTGATGGGAATGTCGTTCGAATTGCTATTCCACCATTAACAGAAGAACGTCGTAAGGAACTTGTGAAAGTAGTTGGGAAATTTTCCGAGGAAGCAAAAGTGCAAGTTCGAAATGTGCGTCGTGATGCTAATGATCAACTGAAAAAGGCTGAAAAGAATGGTGACTTAACAGAGGATGATCTTCGAAGTTATCAAGATGATGTTCAAACTGAAACCGATCAATCAATAAGTGAAATTGATAGTCTTGTTAAGGACAAAGAAGCAGAAATTATGGAAGTTTGATTCATTTAGCAAAGTGAGGTGTAGCAAAAGCTCGATCTTTTGCTACACCTTTTTTCTATTAGTAAAGTTTCTTAGTGAATCTGAAGTGATTACATGGTAAACTGTAAAAAGGCAAGTAAACAATAGCCTAATTTCAAATTGAGTAAGTTAGTGTTAATAATGGGGGATATAAAATGGCATTCATTAGATGGCCTTTTAAAAATAGAAATAAAATGATCTATCAGTCAAATGATGAGATTACAATCATGCCTAAACATGTAGCGATTATTATGGATGGGAATGGACGCTGGGCGAATGAACGTGGATTACCACGATTTTCCGGGCATAAAGAGGGGATGGACAATATCAAGCGTATTGTCAAAGTCGCCAATAGCTACCGAATTCAAGTGCTTACTTTATATGCTTTCTCGACAGAAAACTGGAAACGACCGAAACAAGAAGTAGATTACATAATGAAATTACCAAAAGAGTTTTTAAATGTATATTTACCGGAACTGATTGAGGAGAATGTGAGAATTCAGACAATAGGAGATTTTGAAGCATTGCCTCATCATACCAAGAAGGCCGTTCAGCATGCCATTGATCAAACAAAAGATAATACAGGGTTAATTTTAAATATTGCATTGAACTATGGAAGTCGTTCTGAAATGGTCAAAGCTATCCAGTCGATTGCATCAGATGTTAAGAATGAGTATTTGGATATTAAAGATATTAATGAAGATATCATGAACAGTCGTTTGTTTACCGCTAACTTGCCTGAGCCAGACCTTTTAATTCGTACAAGTGGCGAAATAAGGTTAAGTAACTTTTTATTGTGGCAACTTGCTTATACAGAATTTTGGTTTACTGAAGCTTACTGGCCTTCATTCACCGAGAAAGAATTTGAAGCTGCACTCATGGCTTACCAGCAAAGAAAAAGAAGGTACGGTGGTCTTTAAACATAAAAAAGGTGTGAAAGTAATGATAACAAGAATAATTACAGCTGTAATTGCAATTTTGGTGTTTTTCCCGTTCGTTATTATAGGTGGCTGGCCCTTCTATTTAATAATGTTTCTGATTAGTACAATGGGGCTCTATGAGTTATTAAAGATGCGTCAAATGACAAAATATCCTATTCCTATGACTTTTACAATGATATTACTATGGTCATTGATTTTGCCAGATATAGATTGGCCCGTATTTAATTGGCTTTTTACGCATCAACTTGAAGTGTTATTAATTATTGCGTTACTTTTATTAAGCTATACGGTTTTAGTAAAGAATAAATTTACTTTTGAAGATGCAGGATTTATGTTACTGTCAGCGGTATATATTGGATTAGGATTCTATTATTTTGTTGAAAGTCAGGCAAGTGGTTTGCATTATATCTTTTATGCAATAGTCGTTATTTTAGCTACAGATACAGGGGCCTATTTCTCAGGGAGATTATTCGGAAAACAGAAGTTATGGCCAGAAATTAGCCCAAATAAAACAATTGAAGGTGCAATTGGAGGGACGATTATTGCAATGTGTTCTGGTGTGATTTTCCATATTATTGTACCTGTTCATGACTCCATATGGGTGGTTGTGATCGTCTCTTTATTTGCGAGTTTAATGGGGCAAATTGGTGATTTAGTTGAATCTGCTTTTAAGCGATACTACAATGTTAAAGACTCCGGTCGTATTTTACCTGGACATGGTGGTATATTAGATCGATTTGATAGTTGGTTATTTGTGTTTCCATTCTTGCATTTTATTCAATTTGTTTCATAAAGTAGAGGAGTGAGCCATTGAAGAACATTACTTTATTAGGAGCAACTGGGTCTATCGGGGTTCAAACCTTAGAAGTGATACAAGCCCATCCTGAACAATTTTCAATTTACGCATTAGCTTTTGGAAAGCAGATTGATATAGCTATTCCACTAATTAAAACGTTTCAACCTAAAAAAGTAGTCGTACAAGATGTTGAAACAAGAAATGAATTAAAAACGTACTTACCACAGCTGGATATTCTAGTAGGGGTTGAAGGTGCAATTGAGGTTAGCACAGATCAAGCGGTTGATGTAGTAGTCAATGCGGTAATGGGAAGTATTGGTTTAGCCCCTACGTTACAAGCAATTGAAGCGAACAAAACGATTGCTATAGCGAATAAAGAAACGTTGGTAACAGCTGGCCATTTGGTGACCGCACGAGCAAAACGGAAAAACGTTCGTTTATTACCTATTGATAGTGAACATTCCGCTATCTTTCAATGTTTACAAGGTGAAAGCGAGAAGACAATTAATCGTCTGGTTATTACTGCATCTGGTGGCAGTTTTCGAGATTATACACGGGACCAATTGAAAGATGTGACTGTTAAAGATGCATTAAAACACCCTAATTGGTCAATGGGAGCAAAGATTACGATTGATTCTGCCTCGATGATGAATAAAGGATTAGAGGTTATTGAAGCATACTGGCTATTTGGAATTGAATATGATAAAATTGACGTTATTTTACATAAAGAAAGTGTTATACATTCAATGGTTGAATTTGCTGATCGGAGTGTCATTGCACAATTAGGCTTAGCGGACATGAGAATTCCAATCCAATATGCACTAACCTACCCAAATCGGCTAAGATTAGATGATACAGAACAACTTGATCTTGCTTCCATTAGCCAATTGAATTTTCAGAATATGGATTTCAATCGTTTCCCATGTTTGAAAATGGCTTATCAAGCCGGGAAAATAGGGGGATCAACCCCAACTGTATTAAATGCAGCTAATGAACAAGCCGTTTCCTTATTTTTGGATGAGCAGATTTCTTTTCTAGATATTGAAAGGTTAATTGAAAAAATGCTTGATCAACACCAGAATATCGCTAACCCTAATTTAGCTACCATCCAAGCAATTGATTTGGAAACAAGAAGAAAGGTTCTTGAACAACTAAAAAGGTAGAATAAAGGAGAGACGTTCGATTGAACACGATCATAGCTTTTATACTAATGTTTGGTTTATTAGTATTTGTTCATGAATTTGGTCATTTTGTTTTTGCGAAAAAAGCAGGTATGCTCGTTCGAGAATTCGCAATTGGTTTTGGACCAAAGATATTTTCAATTAAAAAATCAGAGACATTATATACGGTGCGTATTCTACCGATGGGTGGGTATGTACGTGTAGCTGGAGAAGATCCAGAAATTGTTGAGTTAAAACCAGGACAACATATTGGTCTCACTTACAATGCTGAGCAAAAAGTTAACAAAATCATTGTTAATAATAAAGACAAACATCCTACTGCCCAAGTCATTGAAGTGGAAAGTGCGGACCTTGTCCATGATTTAACGATTAAAGGTAGATTAGCTGGTGAAGAAACACTTCAGACATTTTATGTGGCCGAAGATGCGGACTACTTAATGAATGAGGTAGAAACCCAAATTGCACCTTATAATCGCCAATTTGCTTCAAAAACAAAACGTCAACGAGCGATGCAATTGTTTGCAGGCCCATTGATGAACTTCATATTAACAGTTGTTTTATTTTTAATTTTAGGTGCTATGCAAGGAGTTCCTGTTACTGAGGCAAGACTTGGAGAGATTCAGCCCAATAGTCCGGCTGAAGAAGCTGGCTTACAGCCTGGAGATCACGTTGTTTCAATTAATGATACGTCAATAGCCGAATGGATTGAATTTCAAACCTATGTTAGTGAGCGCCCAGAACAGCAACTATCAATGATTATTAATCGGGATGGTGAAGAAATTGAGCTCGCTGTGGTACCGAGAGCGGAACAAATGGGTGATCGTGAAGTAGGACGTATTGGTGTGATGCAGTATGTGGAAAAATCTTTTGCACGAGCGATTCCGTTTAGCATTCAAGAAACTTACGAATGGTCTAAACTTATTTTAGTTAATTTAGGGATGTTGGTCACTGGCCAATTTTCAGTTGATATGCTATCTGGACCAGTAGGGATCTATGATGCAACAGACCAAATTGTTCAAACAGGTATATGGAATTTTATACAATGGACAGCGGCTTTAAGCGTTAATTTAGGTATTATTAACTTGTTGCCGTTACCAGCACTTGACGGTGGACGCCTTATGTTCGTAGGCATAGAAGCTATTCGAGGTAAACCGATTTCGCCAGAAAAAGAAGGTTTGGTTCATTTTGTTGGCTTTGCTTTACTTATGTTATTAATGATTATCGTGACTTGGAATGATATTCAACGCTTGTTTTTATAAATAGATCAAAGGATAGAAAAGGTGGATTGTACGATGAGACAAAGTAAAACATTAATTCCAACTTTAAAAGAAGTACCTGCAGATGCCGATGTTGCTAGTCATCAGTGGTTATTAAGAGCGGGTTTTATCCGCCAGAATTTTTCTGGTGTTTATAGTTTTCTGCCTTTAGGAAAACGTGTGCTTGACAAAATAGAAACGATTGTACGTCATGAAATGGATCGCATTGGAGCTAACGAAATGTTGATGCCAGTGATTCAGTCAGCAGACCTTTGGCGCGAATCAGGCAGATGGGACAAAATGGGCGCTGAGCTGATGCGATTAAATGACCGTCATAATCGTGAATTTGTCTTAGGTCCCACTCATGAGGAAGTTGTTACGAGCATTATTCGAGATGAGGTAAAAAGTTATAAAAAATTACCTTTAACCGTATATCAAATTCAAAATAAATTCAGAGATGAACGAAGACCACGGTTTGGATTGTTAAGAGGACGAGAGTTTATTATGAAGGATGCTTATTCCTTTCATACCAGTGATACAAGTCTAGACCAAAGTTATCAGGAGATGTATCAAACATACAGTCGTATCTTCAAGCGATTAGGACTAAATTTTCGTGCAGTCATTGCTGATTCTGGAGCAATGGGTGGTAAAGATACGCATGAATTTATGGCACTTTCTAAAGTGGGCGAGGATACCATTGCATTTTCAACGGAATCTGATTATGCTGCTAATATTGAAATGGCTGAAGTCATCGACCATTATACGCCGGCTGTAGCAGATACAAAACCCTATACGAAAATAGAAACACCAAATCAAAGAACAATGCAGGAAGTTGCAGATTTCCTAGGTCATAAACTAGAAGAAGGTTTTAAATCGTTATTATTTAAAGTTGATGATGGTTACGTATTAGCTGTAACACGAGGGGACCATGAAGTTAATGAAATCAAACTTAAACATTACCTTAAAGCAGACAACGTTGAACTTGCAACAGAAGAGCAGACGGCTCACGTAATGGGAGCTAGCTTCGGATCACTTGGCCCGATTGATGTCTCAACTGATATTCGAGTTATTTGTGATTATGCGATACGTTCTGTTGCATCAGCAAGTTGCGGTGCAAATGAAGAAGGTATGCATTATGTTAATGTTAACCCTACGCGTGACTTGAAAAATGTTGAATACACAGATTTAAGATTTATTAAAGAGGGTGACCCATCTCCAGACGGTAAAGGAACAATTGAATTTGCAGAAGGTATAGAGATTGGTCAAGTTTTTAAATTAGGTACATTTTATGCTGATCAATTAGGTGCAACATATTTAAATGAACAGGGGAAAGCGGCGACGGTGATGATGGGCTGTTATGGCATTGGTATTTCTCGTACAATGGCTGCTATCGTAGAACAATATCATGATGATAAAGGTATTGTTTGGCCAAGCTCAGTCGCTCCATTTCAAGTACATCTGCTTGTGCTAAATAGCAAAAAGCCTGAGCAAAGTCAGTTAGGTGATATGCTTTACAACAAATTGTTGGATGCGGGATTTGAAGTCCTTTACGATGATCGAAATGAACGAGCGGGTGTGAAGTTTGCCGATAGTGACTTAATTGGCATCCCTCATCGAATAACGGTTGGAAAGCAAGCGGCTGACGGTATTGTTGAATGTAAAGTACGCCATTCTGGTGAACAATCTGAATGTCATGAAACAGAGGTAGTCGATTATTTAAACAGAGCATTACATTAACAATTAACCCTTGTCTATGAAAAAAACGGACAAGGGTTTTCCAACTTTATTACTGATACTGAATCTGGAGGTTAAGAAATGAGCTTATCCAGTCATGAAAAAATGAATCTTCTACTAGAGCAAATAAATATAAATGAACAGGACCAAGCAACGTATTTTGCCAATGCACAATTATTGAAATTAGAGGTATTTAAAAAAGAACGAAGCTGGCTCTTTCACTTTAATATTGAAAAAGTCTTACCGACTCAAATCTATCGTTTGTTACGCTTGAAATTACAAGAGACGTTTCAGTCGATAGCTGAGGTTGACATGATTATCACTTGTGATGATCAATCGATAACCAATGAACAAATGTCTGGTTACTTTAGAGACTTTATTGAGACAGCTCAAGACCTGTCACCAGCGTATGCTGATTTACTAAAGGCACAGCAACCTGTTATACAAGAACAAAAGCTAGTCATAAAAACACGAAATGAAACGGAAGCAACGGTGATAGAAAATCGACTGAATACAAGCTATCGTGCTTATTGCCAACGTGTCGGTATACCAATTTGGATCATCGATACAATCGCAGATCAGACCAAAGAGGATTTAGCTAAATTTAAAGAACAAAAAGCGTTAGAAGATAAATTACTTGTTAAGAAAGCAATGGAAGATAAAGAAAAAAGAACAGATAAAAAGGAACAACAGGCTTCGGATCAGCCATTGATGATTGGTTACCCAATCAAAGAATCACCATTACAAATGAAAGACATTGTAGAAGAAGAAAGACGTGTCATCTTGCAAGGCTACATTTTTGATGTGGAAGTTCGAGAGTTAAGGTCAGGTCGTCATCTTCTCATTGCCAAAGCAACAGATTATACGGACTCCTTTTCATTAAAAATGTTTTCAAAGGGAGATCAAGACCAAGAAAAGTTTAAATCAGTTAAACAGGGCATGTGGGTTAAAGTAAGAGGGAGCATCCAAACAGATACTTATACAAATGAGCTAACGATGATGCTCAACGATTTGAATGAGATAAAGCCGAAAGTAAAGCAAGATTTAGCTGATGATGATCAAAAACGTATTGAATTACATGCACATACAACCATGAGTCAAATGGATGCTGTTGTTTCTGTTTCAAAACTAGTTGAGCAAGCTGCTAATTGGGGGCATCAAGCAATTGCTATAACAGATCATGCAGTTGCACAGGCATACCCTGAAGCGCATGCGGCAAGTCAAAAGCATGGTATTAAGATGATATACGGTGTAGAAATTAACTTAGTCGATGATGGCGTGCCAATCGCATATAATGAAGTCGACCTTGAGTTAGATGAAGCCACCTACGTTGTGTTTGACGTGGAAACAACGGGTTTATCTGCAGTGTATGATACAATTATTGAATTGGCAGCTGTTAAGTTCAAAAATGGAGAAATAATTGATAAGTTTGAGCGCTTTGCTAATCCACATAAGCCGTTATCTCAAACGATCATTGATTTAACAGGTATTACCGATGATATGCTTAAAGATGCCCCAGAGGTTGAAGATGTATTAAGCGCGTTTCGTGAATGGATCGGTGATGATATTTTAGTTGCTCATAATGCAAGTTTTGATATGGGTTTTATTAATCAGGGATTTGAGCAACATGGTCTGCCCAAAGCGCTTAATCCAGTCATTGACACGTTAGAGTTAGGTCGATTTATTTTACCACAATTAAAGAGCCATCGACTCAATATACTATGTAAGCATTACGGGATTGAACTGACACAGCACCATAGAGCGATTTATGATACAGAGGCAACAGCCTATTTATTATGGAAATTAGTTAAAGCCGCAGAAGAAAAAGACATTACCAACCACAATCAATTTAATCTGCATATGGGGGAAGGGAATGCTTATCAACGTGCTCGGCCATACCATGCAACATTATTGGCTAAAAATGAGATCGGGTTAAAAAATATATTTAAGCTTATTTCAATGGCCCATATTGATTACTTCTATCGCGTGCCGCGCGTACCTAGATCGAAATTAACGGCCCATCGTGAAGGGATTCTAATAGGGACAGCTTGTGAAAAAGGTGAAGTCTTTGAAACGATGATGCAGAAATCAGCAGAAGAAGCGGAAAAGGTAGCCAGATTTTATGATTATATTGAAGTTCAACCACCAGAAAATTATTATCCGTTAATTGAACGAGAATTGGTTCAAAATGAAGCACAGATATACGATATTATCCGTAACATTGTTAATTTAGCTGATCAACTAAATAAACGATGTGTAGCAACTGGAAATGTCCATTACTTAGAGAAACAAGACAAGGTTTATCGTAAAATTCTAATTAAGTCACAAAATGGTAACCCACTAAGTAGGCAGAAATTACCGGATGTTCCTTTTAGAACGACAGATGAAATGTTAAGTTGCTTTGAATTTCTTGGTGAAGACAAAGCAAAGGAAATTGTCGTTGACAATACACAAAACCTAGCTAATGAGATTGAACAAATAAGCCCTATAAAAGAAGAGTTATATACACCGAATATTGAGGGTGCTGACAAAGAAATTAGAGAAATGAGTTATGCATTTGCGCACAATTTGTATGGGGAAAAATTACCTGATCTTGTTGTAGAAAGAATGGAAAAGGAACTAAAAAGTATTATTGGTCATGGCTTTGCGGTTATCTATTTAATCTCTCAAAAACTAGTAAAGAAATCATTAGATGACGGCTATCTTGTAGGGTCGCGCGGGTCAGTAGGTTCTTCATTAATTGCAACCTTTACTGAAATTACCGAAGTCAACCCGTTACCGCCACATTATGTCTGTCCAAAGTGTAAACATCATCAATTTTTCACTGATGGAAAATATGGGAGTGGTTACGATCTTCCTGACCAAAATTGCCCGGAATGCGGAACGGAATATAATAAAGAAGGGCAGGATATTCCGTTTGAAACCTTTTTAGGGTTTAAAGGGGATAAAGTACCAGATATTGATCTCAATTTTTCAGGTGCATATCAACCCGTTGCCCATAATTATACGAAGGTTCTATTTGGTGAAGACAAAGTTTACCGAGCTGGAACAATCGGTACAGTTGCCGAAAAGACTGCTTATGGTTACGTTAAAGGCTATGCCAGTGATCGTGATCTGCATATTAAGAATGCAGAAGTTGATCGATTAGTTAAAGGTTGTACAGGTGTAAAAAGAACAACAGGGCAACATCCAGGCGGTATTATTGTTGTTCCTGACGACATGGATATATACGATTTTACCCCGATCCAATATCCAGCTGATGACCGTAACGCTGAGTGGTTAACGACACACTTTGATTTTCATTCTATACATGATAATTTATTGAAGCTTGATATACTAGGACATGATGATCCGACGATGATTAGGATGCTTCAAGATTTAAGCGGTATTGATCCAATGACCATCCCAACTGATGATGATGAAGTAATGAAAATCTTCTCATCTCCTGAAGTATTGGGCGTGTCAGCTGAACAAATCATGTGTGAAACAGGTACATTAGGGGTTCCAGAGTTCGGAACACGATTTGTGCGACAAATGTTAGAAGATACAAACCCTAAAACTTTTGCAGAACTTGTTATTATTTCTGGGTTGTCGCATGGAACGGATGTGTGGTTAGGTAATGCACAGGAATTGATTAATCAAGGCATTTGCAAGCTTCCTGATGTTATTGGCTGTCGTGATGATATTATGGTTTACCTCATGCATAGGGGACTAGATGCATCTTTAGCATTTAAAATTATGGAATCTGTGCGTAAAGGTAAAGGGTTAACCGACGAGTGGATCGTTGAAATGAAAAAGCATGATGTACCAGACTGGTATATTGATTCATGTAAAAAAATAAAATACATGTTTCCTAAAGCACATGCGTCAGCTTATGTTCTAATGGCGATTAGAATTGCTTATTTTAAAGTCCATCATCCCATTCTTTTCTACGCTGCATACTTTACTGTGCGTGCCAGTGATTTTGAATTAGACACAATGGTGAAAGGGTCTGAAGCGATTCGAACACGAATTGAGGAAATTTACAAAAAAGGAAACGATGCTGCACCTAAAGAAAAAAGTTTAGTTGTTGTACTAGAACTGGCATTAGAGATGAATGAGCGTGGCTTTAAATTTGGTAAAGTTGATTTATATAAATCAAGTGCAACAGATTTCCTTGTGGAAGGGGACCATTTAATACCACCATTTAATGCCATTGATGGCCTTGGCACTAATGCGGCATTAAATATTGTTAAAGCTAGAGAACAAGGAGAATTTTTGTCTAAAGAAGATTTACGTGAACGCAGTCGTATTTCAAAAACAGTGATTGAGTATTTAGAGAATCATGGATCCTTAAACGGCATGGAAGAAAAAAATCAATTATCATTGTTTTAGTAAAGAAACCCTTTTGATTTACTTGCTTTATATACCAATATATGATATATTTTATATGGATTTAAATGAGCGTGCTACAAGAAAGAGTGGGGAAACCCACTCTTTCTTCACAGCTTAGTGCTTTTGTGTTTTTTATGGTGATGGGAATCCCTTGTCGATTTTGACAAGGGATTTATCATTGCACGATAAGTGCGATAAGCTTTAAGTGCTACATAAGCTTTATGAGTCTTTCGGTTAATAGGTTAGCGGATTTAAATCAATAATGAAAATATGGTTTAATGCGTAGACTATAAAAAGATAGGCTTGTATACACCTAACACTTAATATATGAATGAAATAAAGGAGGCGATAAGATGAGTGGTCATGTCATACAACAAGCAGAAATATTGGTTACACCAATTTTAACAGAAATGAATTTAACACTGGTTGATATTGAATTTGTTAAGGAAGGAAAAAGTTGGTTTTTGCGTGTTTTTATTGATAAATCAGGAGGCGTAGACATTGAAGAATGTGGGCGTGTATCTGAACAGTTAAGTGAGCGTTTAGATGAGCAAGACCCGATTTCTGTACCTTATTATCTAGAAGTATCATCACCTGGAGCTGAGCGACCATTAAAAAAGCAAGAGGATTTACGTATGCATGTAGGTGAGCATATTCATGTTAAATTGTATGAACCGATTGATGGAGCAAAAGTGTATGAGGGCCGTTTGGTTACCTTTGATGAAAATGAGGTAGCTACACTTGAAGTGAAAGATAAAGCAAGAACTAAACAAGTTAAGATACCGTACAATAAAATGGCTAAGGCTCGCTTAGCGGTATCATTTAATTAAAGGGGGATCTATTGTGAGTAAAGAGCTTTTTGATGCCATTCATTATTTAGGTAAAGAAAAAGGTATTGATAAAGATGTTTTAATAGAAGCGTTAGAGGCTGCACTTATTTCAGCTTATAAAAAGAATTTTAAATCTGCTACAAATGTAAGAGTGGACCTTAATGAAGAAACCGGTAGTATGAAGGTTTTCTCACGTAAAGAAATTGTTGATGAAGTTGAAGATACCCAACAACAGCTTGGAATTGATGAAGCGAAAGCAATTGATCCAACTTATCAAGTAGGAGATGTTGTTGAGGTTGAAGTAACACCTAGAGACTTTGGACGTATTGCTGCACAAGCAGCTAAACAAGTGGTGACACAAAGAGTTAGAGAAGCAGAACGTGGCGTTATTTACAATGAATATATTGATCGAGAAGAAGATATCATGAATGGTATTATTCAACGTGTTGATTCTCGTTTTGTTTATATTGATTTAGGAAAGGTTGAGGCCAAATTAGCTGAACCGGAACAAATGCCAACTGAGAATTACCGTGTGCATGACCGTATTAAAGTATTTGTTACAAAGGTAGAAAACACCAACAAGGGACCTCAAATCTTTGTTTCCCGATCACATCCTGGTTTACTTAAACGCCTTTTTGAAACAGAAGTACCAGAAATTTATGACGGTATTGTCGAAATTCGTTCTGTTGCAAGAGAGGCTGGTGACCGATCGAAGATATCTGTTTATGCCCAAGATCCTGATATAGATCCCGTCGGTTCTTGTGTAGGTCAAAAGGGTCAACGTGTTCAAACGGTTGTAGATGAATTGAAAGGTGAAAAGATTGATATTGTTGAATATTCAGAAGATCCTATCGTCTATGTATCTAATGCGTTAAGCCCATCAAAGGTAACGAAAGTTATTGTTGATGAAACAGATAAGGCGACAACGGTGGTTGTACCAGACAATCAATTATCGTTAGCAATTGGTAAGCGTGGTCAAAATGCACGCTTAGCTGCAAAATTAACAGGCTGGAAAATAGACATTAAAAGTGAGACCGAAGCAAAAGAATTAGGTATTCTCACAAGCAATGTTCAGGGTGAAGAAAACGGTGAGCCACTTTTTAATGCGGATGAAGATTTATTTGAGTAAGGAGGAGCTTTATTATGCCTAAAAAAAATAAAAAAATTCCGTTGCGAAAATGTATTGTTACCCAGGAAATGAAGCCTAAGCAAGCATTAATTCGGGTAGTTAAAACAAAAGATGGGGATGTTTTTGTTGATCCATCTGGTAAGAAAAATGGACGTGGCGCCTATGTCTCTCATGATTTAAGTGTTGTCGATCAAGCAGAAAGTAGTCAATCAATAGAACGCCATTTTCAAGTTAAAGCGATAAAGGAAATTTATCAAGATTTAAGAAAAGTAATACAAGGTGAAGACGTTGAGTAACGAGCAAAAATATCTAAACATGATCGGTTTGGCGACAAGAGCCCGTCAAATAGCTGTAGGAGAAGACCAAATTATTAAAGCGATTAAACAAAGACAAGCCAAGCTTGTTCTAATCGCCAGTGATATTGGCCTTCAAACACATAAAAAGCTTACAGATAAGTGTAAGTTTTATCGTGTACCTTATCGGACAGTTGTCGATCGTGATACATTATCACATGCGATTGGTAAGGCTGGGAGAGTGGCTATTGCTATAACGGATGAAGGCTTTGCTGAGAAGATTTGCTCATTACTCGATTAAATAATATTCGGGGGTGACTGTATGGCTAAAGTAAGAGTATATGAATATGCCAAAAAGCACAATGTATCAAGTAAAGACGTTATTAATCAGTTAAAAGAGATGAAGGTAGATGTGACCAATCATATGTCAACGATCTCAGATGAGATTGTCACTAAGTTAGATGAGATTTATAGTAAAGACAACAAACAATCAAAACCTAGTCAAGAGAAAAGCTCAAATAATCATAAGACGCAAACGGCTGAAAAACAAGAGGAAACAAAGCCTCATTCATCTAAACAAGATGAAAAAGTGATTAAATATACGGGAACGTTAACCGTTGGAGATTTAGCTGAAAAACTAGGGAAAGATACAAGTGAAATCATTAAGAAACTAATGTTTTTAGGTGTTATGGCAACCAAAAATCAAGATTTAGATGATGATTCTATTGAATTAATTTGCGGGGAATACGGTTTAGCTGTTGAAAAAGAAGTACAGATTGAAAAGACAGATTTGCTTCAATATATTGAAGCAGATAAAGAAGACCAACTTG
Source organism: Amphibacillus jilinensis Y1 (assembly GCF_000306965.1). Lineage (GTDB taxonomy): Bacteria > Bacillota > Bacilli > Bacillales > Amphibacillaceae > Amphibacillus_C > Amphibacillus_C jilinensis. The sequence continues at coordinate 280,806 of NZ_JH976435.1, forward strand.
TTGAACGTCCCCCAGTTGTTACAATAATGGGTCACGTTGACCACGGTAAAACAACTTTGCTCGATTCTATTCGACATACTAAAGTAACTGAGGGAGAAGCAGGCGGCATTACTCAACATATTGGAGCATACCAAATTAAAGCAAATGATAAAAAAATCACGTTTTTAGATACACCGGGGCATGCTGCTTTTACAAGTATGCGTTCACGAGGTGCGCAAGTAACAGATATAGCAATCTTAGTTGTGGCGGCAGATGATGGTGTCATGCCTCAAACGATTGAGGCGATTAACCACGCGAAAGCAGCAGAAGTTCCAATTATTGTTGCGGTGAACAAGATGGACAAAGAAGGGGCAAATCCTGATCGTGTCATGCAAGAGCTTACAGAATATGAGTTAATTTCTGAAGACTGGGGTGGCGAGACTGTATTTGTTCAAATGTCTGCGATTCAAGGCGAAGGTATTGATGACTTGTTAGAAATGATTTTACTCGTCGCAGAAGTAGAGGAACTTAAAGCCAATCCGAATAAGCGTGCTGACGGTACAGTAATTGAAGCAGAACTTGATAAAGGGCGAGGTTCAGTAGCTTCTTTACTTGTTCAAAATGGTACCCTTCATGTTGGTGATCCTGTTGTTGTCGGTCATACATTTGGACGAGTAAGAGCTATGGTTAATGATTTAGGACGCCGTGTTAAAAAGGTGGGTCCATCTACACCAGTTGAGATTACTGGTTTGAATGAAGTGCCACAAGCTGGTGATCGTTTTGTTGTATTTAAGGATGAAAAGACTGCTCGTCAAATTGGCGAACTTAGACAACAGAAGCAAATTGAAGAGCGTCGTGGAAATCAATCAAGAGTGAGCTTAGAAGACTTGTTTGATCAAATCAAACAAGGCGAAATAAAAGATATAAATATTATCTTAAAAGCTGATGTTCAAGGATCTGCTGAAGCTTTGGCTGCTTCACTGAAGAAAATCGATGTAGAAGGTGTAAAGGTTAACATCATTCATACAGGCGTAGGGGCAATTAAAGAGTCAGATATTATTTTAGCCTCTGCTTCCAATGCTATTGTGATTGGTTTTAATGTTAGACCTGATAACAATGCTAAGAAAGCAGCTGAATCGGAAAATGTTGATGTTCGCTTGCACCGTATTATTTATAAAGCGATTGAAGAAATTGAAGCTGCAATGAAAGGGATGCTCGATCCTGAATTTGAAGAAAAGGTGATTGGTCAAGCCGAAGTAAGAGAAACGTTTAAAGTATCTAAAATCGGTACCATTGCAGGAAGTTATGTTACAGATGGGCGTATAACACGTGATTCTGGTGTACGAGTTATCCGTGATGGCGTTGTTATTTTTGAAGGTGAAATTGACTCACTAAAACGTTTTAAAGACGATGTTAAAGAAGTCGCTCAAAATTATGAGTGCGGTATTACTTTACAAAACTTCCACGATATCAAAGAGGGCGATGTTTTTGAATGCTACATCATGGAGGAAATCAAGCGCTAATGTTGTTATACGTTGACATCGAGTGTTTTATTTATCAATCTCATTCTTTGAAAGAGAAACGCTCAGTCTTAAAGCGTGTCATAACGCGACTTCAAAATAGCTTTAATATAACGATTAGTGAACTTGATTATCAAGATTTATGGCAACGTACAAGGATAGGAATAGCTACTATTTCTTCAGATCGTGTGCGTTGTGAACAAGTCATTGATGCCTGTTTAGCTAAACTTGACTCTTTTCCTGAAATAGAATGTCTACGTGTAGAACGGCATTGGTTCGGGTAAAGCTATACTGTATAGTAAGATATAGAAATTGAGGTGAGCGTTAATGAGTGAAATGCGTGCAAATCGTGTTGCAGAACAAATGAAGAAGGAACTAGGAGATCTCATAACAAGAAAGATCAAAGATCCAAGGGTTGGCTTTGTAACGATTACAGATGTAGAAGTGACAGGGGATCTACAACAAGCTACTGTATTTCTAACTATATTAGGAGATAAGCAGGAGCAGCAAGATACCCTAGATGGTTTATCTAAGGCGAAAGGTTTCATACGCTCAGAGATTGGGCATCGTATTCGTTTGCGAAAAACACCTGAATTGTTTTTTAAAATAGATGAAACCATTGAGACGGGTAATCGAATTGAGAAGTTATTACGTGATTTAAATCAGTCGGATCATTAACATTTTACTTCGCAAAACCCTTGTTCTATAATGAAACAAGGGTTTTGCTTTGCTTAATATATCATATGACATGTTTGGCAAGGATTTTAATAGCCGATAACGATAGAGAAGCTTTATTCTTTTACATAATAAATGCTATGAAGCAAGTTGGAGGAACAGTAATGAATGGTATTGTCCCATTATGGAAGCCTGCAGGGATAACATCACATGATTGTGTGATAAAATTACGTCGATATTTCTCAACAAAGAAGGTTGGACACACGGGGACGTTAGATCCTGAAGTTGAAGGTCTATTACCTATTTGTATAGGTGAAGCTACTAAAATTGTCCCTTATTTAACAAATACGACAAAGACATATCAAGCTGAGGTAACCTTAGGCGTGTCTACAGATACAGAAGATCAGACCGGGATGCCGACTGAACAGGTGAAAATAGACCAGTTAATCACTGAATCAGAAGTGAAAGAAACGCTCGTTAAGTTTCAAGGAGAGATTACTCAGCTTACACCACTTTATTCAGCAGTTAAAGTAAAAGGCAAGAAATTGTATGAATATGCCCGAACGAATCAGCCTGTTGAACGGCCAGTTAGATACGTATTCATTCATGCCATTAAATATCTAGAAAAAAGCCTAAACCAATCTAATGATAAGGTAAGCTTTGCTTTTGAAACAACGGTATCGAAGGGGACTTACATCCGTACGTTAGCTGTTGACATTGGGAAGGCATTAGGGTTTCCTGCCCATATGTCACACCTGGTTCGCACAGCTACTGCTAGCTTTGATCGAAGCCATGCAGTTACATTGACAGAGCTTGAACAGTTAAGTAAAGTAAATCAGCATACATCTGTTCTTTTACCTATTGAAGCAGGTTTAAAGCATCTTCCTACATTTGAGGTGAACCAACAATGGGCAGCGAAAGTTTTAACGGGGCAAAAGTTTAATCGCCCGAATGGATGGCAAGAAGACCAGCCTTATGTCATGATGTCATCAGGTAAGGTGTTAGCGATTTATTACGTTCATCCAACTAAACCAGAACAAATAAAGCCATTGCGTGTGTTTAAGCAGTAATGAGAAAGAGGTGAAAGCGATGGAAACCATCACGTTAACGTATCCGCACACCAACCTTCCAGATACAAATAATACATCTGTTTGTGCGATTGGTTTTTTTGACGGCATACATAAGGGGCATCAGAAAGTTATAGAGAGAGCTAAAGCTATTGCCGGTCAGAAAAATAAAAAATTAGCTGTTATGACATTTACTCCTCATCCATCAGCTGTACTTGAAAAAAATAATCGTCAAGTATCCTATTTAACACCACTAAAGCAAAAGCAAGCGATTTTGAAAAGTCTAGATGTTGATCTATTGTATATTGTTCAATTTGATTTATCTTTAGCTCAGCTTGACCCGCAATCATTTATTGATCATTTTATTGTTGATCTAAATATTTGTCACTTAGTTTGTGGTTTTGACTTTACATATGGCCATATGGGGAAAGGCAATGTGGATACTTTATTACAACATGCAAGTGAGCGTTTTGGTGTATCTATAGTTGGAAAGTATAGTGAAGATGATGAAAAGGTCAGTTCGACACGAATTCGTAAACTATTAGCTGAAGGGAAAGTTGATCTAGCTAAATATTTTCTAACAAGGCCCTTAACGACTGAAGGTAAAGTGGTCCATGGCTATAAAAGAGGAAGACAGATTGGCTATCCAACAGCTAATTTGGCGGTTGATCCTAAGCAAGCATTACCTCGAACCGGTGTGTATTATGTGAAAGTTGATATCAATCATCAACAATTGCATGGCATGGCAAGCCTCGGCTATAACCCAACTTTTGAAGATGACAAGGCCAAGGATAGGGTGAAATTAGAAGTGCACTTACTTGATTTTACTGGTGAACTTTACGACGAAACGCTAATTGTTCATTGGGAAAAATTTATTAGACCAGAATATAAGTTTGATGGTGTTGAGCAATTAATAACGCAAATTAACCAAGATGAAATTGAAATTCGTCAACTTTTTCAATGAAATCTGCTATAAGACTTGCAATTTGATTGAAAAAGCGTTAATCTATTTAACGGAAACCATCTACTTGGCAAAACGCTTCTCCAACGTTTGCTAGGGGATTGGGGATGTTTGAATATTAATAGGAGGTGAAACAAGGATGGCTATTTCACAAGAGCGTAAAAATGAACTTATTAATGAATTTAAAACGCATGAAAACGATACAGGGTCTCCAGAGGTCCAAATCGCTGTCCTAACTGCTGAAATCACAAGTTTAAATGATCACTTACGTACACACAAAAAAGATCATCATTCACGTCGTGGTTTATTGAAAATGGTTGGGAAACGTCGTAATTTATTAACTTATTTACGTAATAAAGACGTTACACGCTACCGTCAACTTATTGAAAAGCTTGGCTTGCGTCGATAACATACACAAAAGCGGGGGATTTCCCGCTTTTTCTGTATTCATATTTAATAAAACGGTTTCGAAAGACAAGTAGCTCCTAAGGTCCTTGCGCTCGATTCTGATCAAAGCGTTGTTAAGACATGCAACGTTTTGATCAGGATGGAGCAAGATGATGTTGATGCAATAGGATAAAGAAGCTATCTCTTTTGAACCGTTCATCGCGTTTGAATAAGTTATATTTGTCTGAGGTAAATTAACTTAATTAGCTTTTTATTTAATCTAACGTAAACGGTTTTAACGAGAGGGGTATAAAAAAGAATGACGAACAAACAAATATTTAAAACTGAAATTGCTGGCAAGCCGTTTGTTGTTGAAGTAGGAGAATTAGCCAAACAAGCAAATGGAGCTTGTATGATTCATTATGGTGACACCTCTGTATTAGCAACAGCTACGGGTTCAAAAGAACCAAAAGACTTACCATTTTTCCCGTTAACAGTGAATTATGAAGAGCGCCTTTATGCGGTAGGAAAGATTCCAGGTGGATTTATAAAGCGAGAAGGAAGACCAAGCGAAAAAGCGGTATTAACATCTCGATTAATCGATCGACCGATACGTCCACTTTTCCCTAAGGGATTTCGTAATGATGTCCAGGTTATCAGTATGGTTATGAGTGTGGATCAAAATGCGCCATCAGAAATTGCTGCGATGATTGGTTCATCTATTGCTTTAGGTGTATCTGATATTCCTTTTGGTGGACCAATTGCTGGAGTCATTGTTGGACGTGTAGATGGAGAGTTCATTATTAATCCGACGACTGAGCAACGTGAAAAAAGTGATATTGATTTAACTGTTGCCGGTACCAAAGATGCCATTAATATGGTAGAAGCGGGTGCGGATGAGGTTGCTGAAGATGTCATGCTTGAAGCAATTATGTTTGGGCATGAGGAGATTAAACGATTAGTGGCCTTCCAAGAAGAAATATATCAAGCTGTTGGAAAAGAAAAGATGGAAGTGAAGCTTTTCACTCTTGACCAAGACATCGAAGCGGCACTAGAAAAAACGGCAAAATCTCAATTGGTAGAAGCCATTCAAGTTGTTGAAAAACATGCGAGAGAAGAAGCAATAACTAACGTAAAAAATCAAGTGATTGAGCAGTATGAAGCAAATGAAGCAGATGAGGAAACGATTAGTCAAATTAAAGATATTTTAGAAAAAATGGTAAAAGATGAAGTAAGACGACTTATAACCAAAGAGAAAGTACGCCCAGATGGTCGTACTCCTGATCAGATTCGTCCTTTAACTTCACGTGTTAACCTCTTACCACGTACCCATGGTTCAGGATTGTTCACGCGTGGACAAACCCAAGCATTAAGTGTTTGTACACTTGGCGCATTAGGTGATGTACAAATTCTTGACGGATTGGATCTAGAGGAGTCTAAACGTTTTATGCACCATTATAATTTTCCTTCTTTCAGTGTTGGTGAGACAGGACCGATACGTGGACCGGGTCGTCGTGAGATAGGTCATGGGGCACTAGGAGAACGTGCATTAGAAAAGGTCATCCCTTCAGAAAATGAATTTCCGTATACCGTTCGTTTAGTTTCTGAAGTGTTAGAGTCTAATGGTTCAACATCACAAGCGAGTATTTGTGCTTCTACACTTGCAATGATGGATGCGGGTGTGCCAATCAAGGCACCAGTGGCTGGTATAGCGATGGGATTAGTTAAACAAGGTGAAGACTACACCGTATTAAGTGATATTCAAGGTATGGAAGACTTTTTAGGCGATATGGACTTTAAGGTTGCAGGTACTGAAAAAGGTGTAACAGCTTTACAAATGGACATTAAAATTGAAGGATTATCTCGTAATATTTTAGAAGAAGCTTTGCAACAAGCACGTGTAGGTCGAATTCATATTTTAAACCATATGGCAGAGGTCATTGCCACACCTAATGATGAATTGTCTGCTTATGCTCCAAAAATTCTAACCATGTCAATTAATCCTGATAAAATTCGTGATGTGATTGGGCCAAGTGGGAAGCAAATCAATAAAATCATTGAAGAAACCGGTGTAAAAATCGATATTGAGCAAGATGGTAAAGTGTTTATATCATCAACCGATCAGGCTATGAATGAAAAAGCTAAGAAAACGATTGAGGATATTGTTCGTGAAGTACAAGCTGGTGAAATGTATTTAGCTACCGTTAAACGTGTTGAAAAATTCGGCGCTTTTGCTGAATTATTCAAAGGAAAAGAAGGGCTGATTCATATATCAGAACTAGCGATCGAAAGAACGAACAAAGTAGAAGATGTCGTAAAAGAAGGCGACCAAATTATGGTTAAAGTTAAAGAAATTGATCGTCAAGGCCGGATTAATTTATCCAGAAAAGCGGTTTTACTCGAAGAACAAGAGAAGCAAAAGAAATCTGACTCGTAACTAAATAAAGCAAGTTCTTTACCACAAAGAAACCAATCTTGATCAGGAATGTTGTAAAATTGATCACGATTGGTTTTTTCTTATTCGCTTTTTTCATACCTTTATATGAGGGGGGGAATAAGGATGCGATATAAGGAATTGAGTAGCAAAGAAATTGTAAACTTAGAAGATGGCACGCGTCTAGGCGTGCTTGGACAAACTGATTTGGAAGTCGATCCTAAAACAGGGAAAATAAATGCCTTTATCATTCCAAGTTATAGCTTATTTGGAATGAAGCGTGATCAAAATGAAACGACGATTACTTGGAATCAAATTAAAAAGATAGGAAAAGACACCATTATTGTTCATCGCGCAAATAAATGATAAATGGAGCAAGTTAAATAATTAAAAAGCTGATCAGTCTAACTTGATCGGTTTTTTTATTACATATAACCGTTCGTAAAACAGGTACCTCTCAATAGCGCACAGGGATAAATCTATTTAGGAGGTAGATAATGGACGCTAATGGTCTGATAATTCACTTAACTAACAATCAGTAGGCGAAGAACAAAAACATCCACTGATTGAAGGTTTGTTTTATCTGAATTTTCCCTTGGTTGTATGACGTTTTACACAACTTATTGAGCGATCATGAATGGATGTTATAAGTATACAGAAATCCTTCGTATCTATCATTGTTAGATAAAAACCTATTTCGCCCTAACGATTGCACTGTCTACGTCTAGTCACATAATATAAAGAGAGATAACTGTCATTAACTATGTAACATTAAGAGGAAATGGAAGTGAGTGCGCAATGAATAGGAAATTACAAATAGCAATTATTGGTGGTGATGCTCGCTACTTAGAATTAATTAAAAAGCTAGCTGGTCACCCCTACTACCAAATTAAATTAATTGGCTATGATCAATTAGACCCTGGTTTTTTCAGTGTGAGCCATACAGATTTAACGCAGATTACACCAGAAACACTTGATGCTGTAATTTTACCGATCACCGGTATAAATGATAAGGGTGAGATAAATCCAGTTTTCTCAAGTCAATGCATTTCATTTCCTGAAGATTGGTTTGCAAGGCTGAATCAGCAGGCTTTAGTTTTTACTGGAATCACAACAACTTATTTAGATGAAGCGGTGAAAGAAAACCAAATTAAACTCTATCCATTAATGGAGCGGGATGATGTTGCAATTTATAATGCAATCCCAACGGCAGAAGGAACGATTTTATTAGCTATACAACATATGAAAATTACGTTGCACGAAGCCAATGTCATTATTCTTGGATTGGGGCGTGTTGGGTTAACGGTTGCTGACAAATTTGCCAAACTAGGGGCCAATGTCTGGGTTGGAGTAAGAAGTCCTAGTGACATAGCTAGAGCAAATGCACTGGGCTTTGGCGGCTTTCACCTTGATGGTCTCACAGCATATACTGAGAAGTGTGATCTATTGATTAATACCATTCCAGCACGGATTGTTGATAAATTAGTATTAAATACGTTAAAGACAGATGCTTTATTGATTGATTTGGCATCAAAACCAGGGGGCATTAATTTTGATTATGCTAGAGATAGAGGACTAAATACAATTCATGCATTAGGTTTACCTGCAAGGGTAGCACCAAAAACGGCTGGTGAAATATTAGCTAAGGTCATTGATCAATTGATCACAGATCATCAATAGAAAGTAGGTTGATTGCATCGTGTTAACAGACAAAAAGATTGGGTTTGGTTTAACGGGATCACATTGCACGTATGACCAAGTATTCCCGGTTATTGACAAACTAGTAGCCGACGGTGCAGATGTGTATCCAGTTGTGTCCTACACTGTTCAAAATGTTGATAGTCGTTTTGGCACAGCAGCAGAACATTTGCAAGTTTTAGAAGATAAAACAGGTCATACACCCGTTTCTTCTATTGTTGAAGCAGAAAAATTTGGCCCAGCTAATCCATTAGATGCGATGGTCGTAGCTCCTCTGACTGGTAATTCATTAAGTAAATTAGCCAATGCAATAACTGACAGCCCAGTACTAATGGCAACAAAGGCAACTATGCGTAATCAAGCCCCGGTCATATTAGCTATTTCTACAAATGATGCACTTGGACTAAATGGCGTTAATATAATGAGGCTTATGGCAACAAAGGGGATATACTTTGTACCATTTGGTCAAGATAATCCTTTTAACAAACCTAATTCACTTATTGCCAAAATGGACTATTTACAAGACACGATAGAAGCTGCATTAGAGAACAAACAATTTCAACCCGTTATCACCACTTATTAAACAGTATTTAAGCTAAGATTTAATAAATAACTTAAATCGAACATCCTCTTCTCCATAAGAATATGTTAAAATAGAAATTACAATTTATTTCGCTTGTGGAGAGGGGATTTTTATGTCAAATTCTAAATTATATAATATTGCGGTCGTAGGAGCTACAGGGGCCGTTGGGCAGAAAATGTTAGAAACTTTAGCCAAAAAAGACTTTCCAATTGGTCAGCTAAAACTCCTATCTTCTAGTCGATCAGCAGGAACGAAAATTAAGTATAAAGACGAAATATATACAGTTGAAGAAGCAACACCCGAGAGCTTTGAAGGTATAGATATAGCGCTATTCTCAGCGGGTGGATCAGTATCAAAACAACTTGCTCCTGAAGCAGTTAAAAAGGGAGCTGTAGTCGTTGACAATACAAGTGCATTTCGTATGGACGAAAATGTACCACTTGTGGTTCCAGAAGTTAATGAAGAAGATATTAAGCAACATAAAGGTATTATTGCAAACCCAAATTGTTCAACCATTCAAATGGTAGCAGCATTAAAGCCACTGCAAGAGCAATATGGTTTAAAACGTGTGATCGTCTCTACTTACCAAGCTGTTTCTGGTGCTGGGGCGGAAGCGGTTGAAGAATTGAAGGATCAAGCTGAAGCTTTCTTAGCTGGTGAAGATTTAACAGCGCATTTATTACCAGTAAAAGGTGAGAATAAACATTATCCAATCGCTTTTAACGCCTTACCACAAATTGATGTGTTTCAAGAAAATGGTTATACATTTGAAGAGATGAAAATGATTAATGAAACGAAAAAAATACTACACGACGATGCGTTAAATGTTGCAGCAACTTGTGTTCGATTGCCTTTCTTTACTTCTCATGCAGAAAGTGTCTATGTTGAAGTTGATAAGGAAACATCTGTTAAATCATTGCAAACCCTGTTAAGCGAAGCGCCAGGGATTACGTTAGCAGACGATCCTGACAAGCAAATTTATCCAACACCACTTGATGCTGCAGGAAAGTCAGATGTTTTTGTTGGAAGAGTTAGACGGGATTTAAATTATCATAATGGCTACCACATGTGGATTGTTTCAGATAATTTATTAAAGGGAGCAGCGTGGAATTCAGTGCAAATTGCTGAATCACTGATTAACCATAACTGGCTCTAGATTTGAGGTGAAGCGATGGATATATTAGTTCAGAAATTTGGAGGGACATCTGTAAAAGATAAAGCAACAAGACATAAAGCAATTAACCATATTCAATCAGCAAAAGGAGAAGGTTATAAAGTTGTTGTCGTTGTTTCTGCAATAGGTCGTGCACCAGAGCCTTATGCAACAGATTCGTTATTAGCATTAATCAATTATCCTAATGGTTATCAATCTAATCGTGAACAAGATCTCTTGCTCGCATGTGGTGAAATTATATCAGCAGTCGTTTTTTCAAATGAATTAAAGGAAGCTGGTTTAAAAGCGACAGCATTAACAGGTGCTCAAGCGGGCTTTATTACAACGAGTGATTTTACTGCTGCTAAGATTCAATCGATGGAGGTCGAGCGTCTAAAACATGAATTAGCGGCTAATGATGTGGTCGTCGTCGCTGGTTTTCAAGGTCAAACTTTAGATCATGAGACAACTACTCTGGGCCGCGGAGGTAGTGATACGTCCGCTGCAGCACTGGGTGCTGCCCTAGATGCGAAATTTATCGATATTTTCACCGATGTAGATGGTATTATGACAGCAGATCCGCGTGTTGTAAAAGAAGCACGTACCCTAGATGTCGTAACCTATAACGAGATTTGTAATCTTGCCTACCAAGGTGCAAAAGTGATTCATCCGCGTGCGGTTGAAATCGCAATGCAAGCAAAGGTTCCCATTCGTGTTCGCTCAACAGATCATGATCATATTGGAACACTGATAACCACTTCTATAGACGATGTTAAAGGTAAGGATATTCCGGATCGTCTCATAACAGGTATTGCTCATATGTCAGGTATTACCCAAGTAAAGATAGAAGCAGATCAACAAGTAGAGTTTATGCATGCTCGTATTTTTAAAGCAATGGCTGATGCTGGGATTTCAGTTGATTTTATTAATATTTTCCCTAACGGTATCGTCTATACGATTCCAGAAGTATTAAGTGAAAAAGCGCATCATTTACTTAAAGATTTAGGTTATCATCCTATCTTTACGCATCATTGTGCTAAAGTATCACTAGTGGGGGCAGGGATGACAGGTGTACCTGGGGTAACGGCTACCATTGTTCAAAGCTTAACCAATGCAGGAGTGAAGATATTACAATCAGCAGATAGTCATACCACCATCTGGGTCTTAATTAACGATGAGGACCTTACTCTAGCAATTAATGCCCTGCATGAGGCATTTGCTTTGAAAGATCAATTAGCAGATAATAAGTGAATGATTATTGTTTGAAAGAAAGGAAGGCAAATCTCTATGCAGTTTGGAAAACTCTTAACAGCGATGGTTACACCATTTAACGATAAGAATCAAATTGATTACAGTAAAGTAACCGAGTTAATGCATTACCTTATCGAAAATGGTTCAGATGGTTTAGTAGTGGCAGGAACAACAGGAGAATCACCAACATTAACCCATCAAGAAAAGCTTGAGTTATTTAAACATACGGTCGCAGTGTCAAATCGCCAGTATCCTATTATAGCTGGGACGGGTTCTAATAATACAGAAGAAACGATTAAATTAACAAAAGAAGCTGAAGCAATTGGTGTTGATGCCGTTTTATTAGTTACACCTTACTATAATAAACCAAATCAATCTGGACTCTATCAACACTTTCTTGCTGTAGCTGAAGCAACAGACTTACCGATCATGCTCTATAATATTCCTGGTCGAACGATGGTTCACTTAACCGTTGATACAATTGTAGCTTTATCCAAGATAGACAACATTATTTCGGTCAAAGAGTCCAGTGGAAACCTTGATGCGATCTCACAAATTATCGAAGAGACTAACGATGATTTTTCTGTCTATAGTGGAGATGACAGTTTAACTTTACCGTTGAAAGCAATTGGAGCTGATGGTGTTGTATCTGTAGCCTCACATATTGTAGGGAATGAAATGAAAGAAATGTTAAATCGATTTGATGAAGGAGAAGTTAAGCAAGCATCTGCTATTCATCGATCGTTGCTTCCTATTATGAGAGGATTGTTTATGGCCCCTTCTCCCGCACCTGTTAAAGCAGCGTTAAGAATGAAAGGTATCGAAACAGGTAGTGTACGTTTACCACTTGTTAATGTTAATGAGGTGGAAGAGCAGTTGATTCGAGATTTAATTTAAACGTTAGAGTACAATATCTTTTGCTTGGATATTGTACTCTTTTCATTTGAATAGCCATCAGAATCACAGATAAGCGTCCGTAATTGCTCGCCTCAAAATAAAGGGTTGATCATTTGTTTAACCGGAAGCTAACGTCCTGATACACAAAACTATTAATCAGTGAAAAGATTGAAAAAACCACTGATTGAAGGTTCGTTTTATGCCTGTTTTATGTGCTATAATAAGGGAATGAGAAGTTTAAGATAAGGAGATTTTTAGGATGGCTCGTAAAAAGAATAAACGCAAAACATCAAAAAATAAATTAAAACTACAATTGCAATATGAATTGTATGGTATTCTTTTTATTCTATTAGCGATTTTTGGTAGTGGTGCTGGTTCAATTAGTGATGGTCTTATTCCAGCATGGTTAGAAAATTTCTTTCGGTTTTTCCTAGGTTTTTGGTATATGGTAGCTTCACTAGCTCTGTTTGCGTTTGGGCTTTATTTAATGATTAAAAGACAGATTCCTCGATTAATGACAAGAAAACTACTAGGCGTTCTTATACTATTTTTAGGTTTGTTGCTTTTAAGTCATATTGATCAGTATCATGTCTATCGCAGTGGCGTTGAAGAATCATCTATCATTAGGGAAACGTGGGACCAGTATATTAACTACCTCAATGGACGCGCTAGTGCAAGTGTTTTAGGTGGCGGTCTAATTGGAGCGGTTCTCTACGCTTCATCTTATGTATTATTTTCCACTACTGGTGCTGTTTTTTTAGCTATATTTATGATTCTTGTGGGTATTATTTTCTTAACCCACTTTTCGATTGGGACCTTTTTAGAGAAGCAAACAACTAACTTCAAAAAATTTATTGAAACGCACTATAAAAATTGGAAAGCGAATCGGGAGCACAAGAAATCAATACAATTACAAGCAGAATCACAAGAAAAGGTAACTAATACTCAACCAAATGATAATCAACAATTGGAAGAACCTGTTATCGAAGCTTTCACAGAGATAGCTTATGCAGAACAAGAAATCGATATGTCAAAGGGCAAAAAGGAAAGTCATCAAAATCAAATGACCGATAATCAAGAAGCTGATGTACCCCTTGACGTTGCACCAATGACCGAATTGGAAAATGTTGATTATAAGTTACCTATGGTTAATTTGCTTAATGAACCAAATAAAAAAGCACATCAACAAGAGCGTGGGCAAATTCAAGCTGTTGTTCGAAAGTTAGAATCCACATTTAATAGTTTTGGTGTTAAAGCTAAAGTGACACGGGTACATGTTGGTCCAGCGGTAACGAAATATGAAGTTTATCCTGAGGCTGGGGTGAAGGTTAGCAAGATTGTTAATCTCCATGATGATCTTGCCTTAGCCTTAGCAGCAAAAGATATTCGAATTGAGGCACCGATACCAGGAAAATCAGCAGTGGGTATTGAAGTGCCAAATACAGAAGTATCTATGGTTACACTTCGAGAAGTTTTTGAAACAAAACAAGTGAAAGAAAGCTCAATTCTGTCTTTTGTATTAGGACGAGATATATCTGGGGACGCCATTGTTGCAGAATTAAATAAAATGCCACACTTACTTGTTGCTGGAGCAACGGGAAGCGGGAAAAGTGTCTGTATTAATGGGATTATCACGAGTATTTTAATGCGGGCTAAACCACATGAAGTAAAGATGATGATGATTGATCCAAAAAAGGTTGAATTAAATATATATAATGGCATCCCGCATTTATTAGCACCAGTTGTAACCGATCCAAAAAAAGCGTCGCAAGCATTAAAAAAAGTCGTCTCGGAAATGGAACGACGTTATGAGCTGTTTTCTGATACAGGTAATCGTAATATCGAGGGTTACAACAATTATATAAATAGATATAACGAAACAGTAAGTGTAGAAGAGAGACAACCTCTTTTACCATATATCGTTGTTTTAGTAGATGAGCTAGCGGATTTAATGATGGTAGCATCCAATGAAGTCGAAGATGCGATTACACGTTTGGCGCAAATGGCTCGTGCTGCTGGCATTCATTTAATTATTGCTACTCAACGACCATCTGTAGATGTCATTACAGGTGTTATTAAAGCCAATATTCCATCCAGAATTGCATTTAGTGTATCATCACAAACGGATTCACGTACCATTCTAGATACAGGCGGTGCTGAGAAACTGTTAGGAAGAGGTGACATGCTCTTTTTACCAGTAGGTGCATCGAAACCCACTCGTATTCAAGGAGCCTTCTTGTCGGATGAAGAAGTTGAAAATGTTGTTGACCATTGTGTCGAACAACAAAAAGCACATTATCAAGAAGAAATGATTCCAGATGAAATTGAACAAAAACCATCGCAGCCAGAGGATGACTTGTTTGACGATGCGGTGCAATTGATTGTTGAGATGCAAAGTGCCAGTGTATCCATGCTCCAAAGGCGGTTTAGAATTGGTTATACGAGAGCCGCGCGATTAATTGATATGATGGAAGATAGAGGAATTGTCGGACCTTATGAGGGATCAAAACCACGAACGGTGTTGATATCCGAATATTCAGAGTAAGCATGTGCTTAGACTTACTTCAAAATAGGAAATTGTCGTAATTTCTGTTTATTTATTTTTTGTAAAGTGGTATATTGTTAATGACCAATCAAACGCTATAACTTGGAGGATGTTTATATGGTGAATAACCTATACGATAATGACTTGTTTAAAAAGACATTAATAAAATTACGTAAAGATATTGAACAAGGCATCTATCCACCAAATGAAAAGCTTCATCCTCTCTATGAGCTGGCTACAATTTATCAAGTCACGCGTACCATTATGGAAGCTATTATTGATCAATTAGTTGAAGAAAATGTGGTAACAAGGCGGTTAGGAATCGGTGTATTTGTAAACCCTAAGCCCATCTACTCTTCAGGTATTGAAGAGTTAGGAAGTGTGTCAGATATGATTCGAAAAGCAGGTAAACAACCAGGCACTCAATATGTAGCTGCTGAAGTGGTCAAACCCACTGCACATGATCTTAATAACTTTAATGCAACAGATCTTGAAGCGATTGCCCGTGTTGAACGTGTGCGTACTGCAGATGGTGAGCCCGTCGTCTATTGTATTGACAAAGTTGATCATGCTCGAATTCCGATTGGTCAAATTCACAGTCAAAATTCAATTTTCAAATTGATAGAAGACTATACAATGATGCGTATTCAGTATGCCCATACATATATTGAGCCGATTGGTTTTCATGAGAAGATATCTGCGATTTTGAATTGTAGACCGGATCAGTCTTTGTTGCTACTCAAGCAAATGCACTATACTGAAGAGCACCAGCCGATACTCTATTCAGCGAATTACTTTAGAAGCGATGCATTTCAATTCCATGTGGTAAGAAAGCGATTATAGTATTTTGTTTAGGACAGCCTAACATCTTTTTTAGTACGTTATTTGGTCAACTATTAACTATTTGGGGGTATTTAAGTGAAGAACAAACATTGGTTAATTCTTGCTTTATTGTTTGCAGCAGTATTGACTCTAGGTGCGTGTGGAACAGCTGATGAAGATGACACAGCGACAGATGACGCCACGGAGACAGACGAAGACACTACAGAAGATACAATAGACTTCTCAGTTGCAATGGTTACTGATGAAGGTGGGGTAGATGATCGCTCATTTAATCAATCTGCATGGGAAGGTATTCAAGCTTTTGGTGCTGAACATGGACTAGAGCGAGGTACGCACTATAATTATGCACAGTCTGATGATGCTGCTGATTACATGCCTAACCTTAATAATTTGTTACAACAAGATTATAATTTGATTTTTGGTGTGGGTTTCGAATTGAGAGAAGCTGTAGAACAAGTCGCATCAGCAAATCAAGATACACACTTTTCTATTATTGATGAAGTGATTGAAGCAGATAATGTTGCTAGCGTAACGTTCGCTGAAGAGCAAGGCTCATTTCTTGTTGGTGTAGCTGCAGCGTTAAAAGCGGAATCTGATGAAGTTGGTTTTGTTGGTGGTATTTCAAGCCCATTAATCAAACGCTTTGAAGTTGGCTATGTAGCGGGTGTTAAATCAGTAAATCCTGATTTAGATGTTCGCATTAATTATGCAGAGTCATTTAGTGATGAGCAAATGGGGCGATCATTTGCTAATAGCATGTACGGCGATGGTATAGATGTTATCTACCATGCTTCTGGTGCTGTAGGTAATGGTGTTTTTACAGAAGCAAGAAATCGTATTGAAAACAATCCAGACCAGCCTGTATGGGTAATTGGTGTTGACCGTGATCAATACGAAGAAGGCCAACAAGGTGATCATAATGTTACATTAACGTCAATGGTTAAACGTGTAGACGTTGCTGTTCAAGAAATTTCAGAAATGGCTTTATCAGGAGAGTTTCCAGGTGGAGAACATATCATATTAGGTCTTGAAGACGAAGCAATTGCTGTAGCTGATACAAATAGTGATGCATATACAGATGAAATTCGTGAAGCGGTTGAAGAATGGAAACAACGTATTCTAGATGGAGAAGTTGTGGTTCCACAAACGGATGAGGAATTAGAAGACTATTTAGACTCTCTTTAATTTAACCGAGAAAAGGCTAGAGATCTTCTAGTCTTTTTCTCTGTCTAGGAAATGTTATACATTTTCATCATAGATAGTCGTGCGTAAAACACTGCCTCAAAATAGAGAACAGAGATAAAACGATTTGAGTCATGATAACGGTGCTAATGTCCTGATTCACTTAACAACATAGTGGGCGAAGAGCGAAACTGCCCACTATAGATTGAAGGTTCGTTTTATATAAATGATAGCGTTCGATGATTCAGGTTAAATCATTAAATGAAAAGCAGTTACTCTCCCCTTTTCATTTGACGATTTTACCTCATAAGCAATGGGATGGGTGAAGATCTTGTAAATGAAAAGTCAATAAACATTGACGGTAACCAACCTTATAAATAAGGAGTGAACATAATGAGTAATTATATTGTTGAGATGTTAAACATTCGCAAAGAATTTCCTGGGATTGTAGCTAACAACAATGTTAATTTGCAATTAAAAAAAGGTGAGATACATGCATTACTTGGAGAGAATGGAGCAGGTAAATCAACATTAATGAATGTGTTGTTTGGATTGTATCAACCAGAAAAAGGAGAGATTCGGGTCAAAGGAGAAGTGGTGAAAATTAGTGACCCTAACATCGCCAATCGATTAGGTATAGGCATGGTTCACCAACATTTTATGCTTGTTGATACCTTCACTGTCGCACAAAACATTATCTTAGGAAGTGAGCCGAAAAAAAAGGGTGTTCTTGTTGATTTGAAACAAGCAGAAAAAGAAATTACTGAGCTTTCAGAACGTTATGGTTTAAGGGTTGATCCAAAAGCAAAGATAAGAGATATTTCTGTTGGTATGCAACAACGGGCAGAAATATTAAAGACCTTATATCGGGGAGCGGAAGTTATTATATTAGATGAACCAACAGCAGTATTAACTCCGCAAGAAATTAAAGAGCTTATTGGTATTATGAAATCTTTAATTAATGAAGGGATCTCAATTATTTTAATCACACATAAATTAAAGGAAATTATGGAAGTCTGTGATCGTTGTACGGTAATTCGAAAAGGTGAAGGAATAGGAACTGTCAATGTGAGTGAGACAAATGTTGATGAACTAGCATCTTTAATGGTGGGGCGTGATATTGCTTTTACCACAGAAAAGACACCAGCACAACCGAAAGATACCGTACTTTCAATTAAAAACTTACAAGTTAAAGATTTTAGGCAAGCACTTATGGTAAAAGATTTAAATTTAAATATTCAAGCTGGTGAAATTGTCGGCATTGCGGGTATTGATGGTAATGGACAGTCAGAGTTAATCGAGGCTATTACAGGACTGAGGAAAGTGGAATCTGGAGAAATTTTTCTTCATAACAAATCAATTACTCATATATCCACGCGCAAAGTAACAGAGGCAGGTGTGGCACACATTCCGCAAGATCGCCATAAGTTTGGGCTAGTTTTAGATTATCCAATTGGCGAAAACATGGTGTTACAAACGTATTATCAAAAACCTTTTTCAAACTTTAAGGTACTTTCATTCAAAAATATTTATCAGCATGCTTCAAGGTTAATTGAAGATTATGATGTAAGAACGCCATCAACACGGACAAAAGCTAGAGCACTATCTGGTGGTAATCAACAAAAGGCGATTATAGCTAGAGAGGTTGATCGCTCACCAGACCTCTTAATCGCGGCACAGCCAACACGTGGATTGGATGTAGGAGCGATAGAAAATATCCACAAACGATTAATTAAGGAACGTGATAAAGGAAGAGCTATTCTTCTCGTATCTTTTGAACTAGATGAAATTATCAATGTGAGTGATCGCATCGCTGTTATGTTTGATGGCCAAATTGTAGCTGAAGTTAAACCGGAAGAAACGAACGAACAAGAGCTGGGATTATTAATGGCCGGTAGTAGTAAAGAGAAAGCAGGTGAGTTGTAATGTTTTCTAATCGAACGTTTAATTTAATCGTTCCCATCTTTTCTGTGTTACTAGGATTTCTAGTTGGAGCGATTGTGATGTTGGCTTTCGGATATAGTCCAATAGAAGGTTATCGTGCACTCTGGAATGGTGCATTTGGCAATTCCTACTACCTTGGAGAAACGATTAGACAATCGATTCCGTTAATGTTAACAGGATTAGCTATTGCTTTTGCTTTTCGAAGTGGTTTGTTTAATATAGGCGCAGAGGGTCAAGTGTTTGTAGGTTGGTTGGCCGCTGTATGGTTAGGGATTGTTGTAGACTTGCCGACCATCATTCATTTGCCGCTAGCTCTTTTAGTTGCAGGACTTGCAGGCGCTTTGTGGGCATTGATTCCTGGCTTATTAAAGGCAACACGAGGTGTCCACGAAGTTGTGGTAACCATTATGATGAATTATATTGCCTTACATCTAAGTAATCATATTATTCGCGCTTACCTCTTAGAGTCTGGATCACGAACATCTCGGATTAGTGAAACAGCTTCGTTAAGAACAGAAGGTTTAACAACGTTATTTGGTGGCTCTCAAGTTCATTGGGGATTCATAATTGCGTTTATTTCAGCTATAACTATGTGGTTTTTACTTGAAAGAACTACATATGGTTATGAACTGCGCGCTGTTGGATACAACAAGCATGCAGCTCATTATGCTGGTATCAATGTGAAGCGAAATATTATAATGGCGATGATGATTTCAGGTTTATTTGCAGGACTTGCTGGTGCAATGGAGGGATTAGGTACATTTGGGAGCATGCATACACACGCAAGTTTCTCTAACTTGGGATTTGATGGTATTGCTGTTGCATTGTTAGGAGCAAATACAGCTATCGGATCCGTTATTTCTGCCTTTTTGTTTGGAGCATTGAAAGTAGGCTCACTAAGTATGCCGCCCATTTCAGGCGTCCCTTCTGAGTTGGTCGAAATAATTATTGCAGTAATTATCTTCTTTGTTGCATCAAGTTACATGATTCGTTGGATTGTACTTCGCTTTAAAAAGGAGGAGAAATAAATGCAAATTATTGATTTATTGCAATCAATGATGCCAATGGTATTATTTTATTCTGCTCCACTCATATTCACTGCGATAGGCGGTGTGTTTAGTGAACGTTCAGGCGTTGTAAACATTGGTCTAGAAGGTCTTATGGTGATGGGGGCATTTAGTGGTATTGTTTTTAATTTATCATTTGCAGAAATGTTTGGTACATTAACACCTTGGCTGTCACTACTTGTAGCAGGTTTGGTTTCAGGAATATTCTCTATTATGCATGCTGTTGCAGCTGTTACATTACGTGCTAATCAAGTGGTTAGTGGTGTTGCAATTAATATGATTGCGCTTGGTGTAGGTGTATTCTTAACAAGAGAATGGTATGGAAGTGGACAAACGAATTCTATTACTCAACCCTTTTATACTCGGTCGGTTCGTTTTTTATCCGACATCCCTATTATCGGAGAGATGTTTTTTAGTGGTATTTACTATATTGCTTATATTGCTATTCTTTTTGCGATATTGGCATGGTTCATTCTTTATAAAACACCCTTTGGTCTTCGTCTTCGTTCTGTAGGCGAGCACCCAATGGCCGCTGATACGAATGGAATTAGCGTTACAAAGATACGTTATGTTGCCGTTATTATATCTGGCTTTTTAGCTGGATTGGGTGGGGCGACCTATGCATTAACGATTTCATTAAATTTTGGTGGGGCGACAATCTCCGGGCAAGGTTTTATGTCACTAGCAGCCGTTATTTTTGGGAAATGGCACCCACTAGGTGCAATGGGAGCAGCCATTTTCTTTGGCTTTGCTCAAAGTCTAAGTGTTGTTGGCCGCAACTTTCCAATATTGGCTGATGTACCAAATGTCTATCTAATTATTGCTCCGTATGTATTGACTATTTTAGCATTGGCAGGATTTATTGGTCGCGCAGAAGCACCAAAAGCAAATGGCGAGCCATATATTAAAGGTAATCGTTAGTCAAGCAAAGGCAATTTAACGTTAGTATCGTGATCATCTCGTCTTTGTCAAATACGTTAATGAAAAATAATAATACCGATTAAACGCATGCTCCACAGTAGCTCAGTACTGTGGAGCATATTTTGTTATCATTTTAAATGATGATTAGAGAGTGTGGTAATTGTTACCGGATTTTTTTTAGTGTAAAATATAGTGGTAAAGTTAAAGATAGGTATGATAAAGACAAAATGCACCGTTATTAAGGAGGCTATTTATGATTGAATTAAATGAAGAACAAATAGACAAGAAGGGTTACAAGTTACATATTGTTAATAGTAAAAAATTTAAAACTGTTCATATAACAGCAAAGTTTCGTTGTTTATTAAAACGTGAAACCGTAACAAAAAGGGCGCTTTTACCTTTTGTATTGCAACAAGGTACGAAAAGATATACAACATCAAATGCTTTTCGGAGAGCATTAGATGATCTTTATGGCGCAGTATTGTCCATGGATGGTACCAAAAAAGGCGAACAACATATTCTGACTGCGCGAATGACCATTGCCAATCAAAATTATTTGTCTGATCAACACAATATTTTAACGGATGGGCTAAATCTCTTTAAAGAAGCATTGTTCGCCCCGAATGTCATTAACAATCGTTTTGATCCTAAAGTTGTTGAACGGGAAAAGCAAACATTAAAACAAAAGATTGCAGCAATTGTAGATGATAAAATGCATTATGCTAATATGCGAATGATTGATGAAATGTGTAAAGAAGAGCCTTATCATTTGCATGTCCATGGTTATCCAGATGATTTAGAACGCATTACTGCAGAAGAGCTTTATTCATATTATCAGTCTGTCATATCAGAAGATCCACTTGACTTGTATGTACTGGGCGATTTCGAATCGATTGATATTAAAAAGTTAATTGGTAATTTATTCGATCGAGATCTAAGTAAGCATCTAGATTTAGATATATCATCAGAAACCCCAGTAGTCAATGAAGTAAAAGACATTATTGAAGAGCAAGAATTACAACAAGGTAAGTTGCACTTTGGCTATCGAACGCATACGAAATACGCGGATAAGGATTATCCAGCTTTACAAGTATTTAATGCTATTTTTGGTGGTTTTCCTAGTTCTAAACTGTTTATTAATGTGCGCGAAAAAAATAGCTTAGCTTATTATGCAGCTTCTCGCTTTGAAAGTCATAAAGGATTGTTATTTGTTTTTAGTGGTATTGCCCCGACTGATTACGATAGGGCAAAAGCAATCATCTTAGAACAGATGGAGGCTATGCGTGAGGGTCAATTCACCGAAGCACAAATCGACGAAGCTAAGCGCTTAATTATTAATCAATACAAAGAAACGTTAGATGATCCATTTGGTATGACGGAAGTCCTTTATAACCAACAACTTGCTGATTCATCTCGTTCAGTTTCTGAGTTTATCGATGCTGTTGAATCTGTGAATCATCAAGCTATTGTACAAATGGCCAATAAAATTGAATTAGATACTACCTATTTCTTAACGGCAAAAGGAGGTCAGTCCAATGCATAAAAAGCATTATCCACAAATAAAAGAAACAGTTTATCGAGAGACGCTACCTAATGGCTTGCGTGTTATTTTAGTTCCAAAAAATGAAATGGCACAAACATATGGTGTCTTTACAACGGATTATGGATCAATTGATCAAAGCTTTGTTCCGATTGATTCAGATGAAAGGGTTACTGTACCTGATGGAATTGCCCACTTTTTAGAGCATAAACTATTTGAGAAAGAGGATCGTGATGTATTTCAAGATTTTACAAAGAACGGAGCATCTGCAAATGCTTTTACTTCTTTTACAAAAACCGCGTATTTATTTTCAGCAACTTCCGAAGTGGATAAAAATACTGAGATTTTGTTAGATTTTGTACAAACACCATACTTCTCAGATCAATCGGTTGAGAAAGAAAAAGGAATAATTGCTCAAGAAATACAAATGTACGATGACCAAGCAGACTGGCGAGCATTTTTTGGGATTATAGGAACGATGTATGACGTACATCCTGTTAAAATTGATATTGCCGGAACAGTTGACTCGATACAATTGATTACAAAGGAAGATCTTTATTCTTGCTATCACACCTTTTATCATCCATCAAATATGACACTGACCTTAGTCGGGCAATTTGATCCTGAACAAATGATTGCATTAATTAAAGCGAATCAAGCACAAAAAACTTTTGAAAAAACTCCACATATTAATCGCTTCTATCCTGACGAAGCGTTAGGGGTAGCAAAGTCTGAAGATGCGATTGAAATGCCAGTTGCTGTAGCTAAGTGTATGGTTGGTATTAAAGAAGAACCTAAGCAAGATAGCCAAACGTTTATAAAAGAAGAATTATTGGCGGACATGTTATTAGATTATTTTTACTCGAAATCAGGTGAATACTATCAAGAATTGTATGACTTGGATTTGATTGATGGAAGTCTTGGGTTCGAATCAGAGCGTCAAAAGCAGTTTGCCTTTTCTGTTATTGGTGGAAACACTAGCGATCCAGATAAATTTGCTAAAACAGTAAAGTCACAACTTGAGTCATTCAAGTCTTATCAGCTCCGTAAAGAAGATTTTGAGCGAATGAAACGTAAGATGATGGGTGGCTTATTAAGAGATATGAATAGCACTTCAGAAATTGCTAATCAAGTTAGCCAATATCAAATGCTCGATATTGATTTTTTTGAGCTTTTACCAACTTTAGAATCGTTATCTTTACAAGATGCTAACCAATTTTTGAATAATTGGATTAAAGATGATAATGTCGCTATATTCCAAGTTAGGATAGCTGAGGCATCGTAACGATGGTTTATCATCTGCTTATTATTTGAGCAAGTGAAGAAATAGGCGCTAGTATTGAATCTGATGGGTGCATTATCACTAAACGATGAGGAACAGTAAAAGATGTTGCAAATTTAGTAACTTTTTTGCTTGATCAGAAGTCTAATTATATAAATGGAGAAAATATTGCTATCGGGTGATTGGCAATGAGGGGTAGGGAAAAAATAATTGTTCGATCATGACATTCTCCTCTTTTATAATGAGTGGAAATCATTTATTATAGTAGTAGTATGCTCAAGTAAAATGATAGTTGACAGTGATTAAGTAAACGGATGGTGTTATAGATGCAAATTGGTGAAAAATTAAAAGAAGCGCGTTTGGAGAAAGGTCTTTCCTTGGATGATGTCCAACGTTTAACTAAAATTCAAACGAGACATTTACAAGCTATTGAAAGGAATGATTTTTCAGTTATACCTGGAAGCTTTTATATACGTGCTTTTATTAAAGAGTATGCAAATGTTGTCGACTTAGACCCGAATCAGCTTCTAAGTGAACACCGAAGCGAAATACCAGCTCCAGAAGCGGAAAATGCTGTAGAATATACACGGATGCAACGGACAAGAGGAAAAACAACTTCATCAAAAACGTCACCATTTACTTCCTTGTTACCTACTGTATTTGTTATTCTCCTTATTGTTGGTGTAGGTTTCTTTATATGGCGGATTACGTTAGGTCCGGGGCAGCAAGATTCAGGAAATGGAAATGATCAAGTGCAAACGGACCAATCAGCTGGCGATGAAGTCTCATTACCACCTGATACGGATGAAGAAGATAATGGGCAAGAACAGTCCGATTCAAATGATAACGATGATGAGGAAGAAGAAGAGCAAGAAGAAGACAGTGAAGATCCAGAATTGACCTTTGTTTCTTATGAAAGTAACCAATCGATTTATCAATTGGAAAGTGAAGATGAAATGATTGAATTAAAGATTGAAACATCAGATAGTAATTGGTTGGAAATTGAAGATGATTCAGGTGAGCGTTTGTATTACTCCACATTTCAATCTAGTGAGTCACCGCTTACCATTGATGTTACTGATCAATCTTTTGTTTATTTGAGATTTGGAAATCCGAGTGTGATTGATTTCTCAATTAATGATTTAGACGTGGTTCTCTCCGAGGATATTGCGCCTACAGCTGTCCAACAGCTTTGGATCTATATTAATGAAGAGCCTGAGTCATAATTTTACACCAATTTTTAGCTTTTTCGAGACCCTTCTCATCAAGAGGTGAGAGGGGTTAACTTCTGTTACAGAATTAAGGTTTACATATAATTATCTAAGATAATTAACTGCCAATTAGTGTGGAGAACGAATGCGCCATTGATTGAACGTTCGTTTTATATCGCTTAATAAATGGAAAGGGTGGATGATTAAATGAACATTCCAAATCGGATCACTTTATCACGTATTTTTTTAATTCCTATTTTTATATTACTACTAACCTTGCCTTTGGATTGGGGGAGTTGGACGATTGGGTATCAGACATTACCAATTGTTGACTTCGTAGCAGCATTGCTATTTATTGTAGCCTCAGGCACAGATTGGGTCGATGGTTATTATGCTCGCAAGTATAATTTAGTAACGAATTTAGG
The DNA here is from genome assembly GCF_000306965.1 of Amphibacillus jilinensis Y1. Lineage (GTDB taxonomy): Bacteria > Bacillota > Bacilli > Bacillales > Amphibacillaceae > Amphibacillus_C > Amphibacillus_C jilinensis. The sequence continues at coordinate 306,371 of NZ_JH976435.1, forward strand.
GAAGTTTTTAGATCCAATGGCAGATAAATTACTGGTAACAGCAGCCTTTATCTTGCTGATAGAGATGGGTACGGCTTCGGCTTGGGTTGTGATCATTATCATTTCTCGAGAATTTGCGGTAACAGGCTTACGTCTTGTTGCAGCTGGGGAGGGGATTGTACTGGCTGCGGGACAGATGGGTAAATGGAAAACGACTTTTCAATTACTAGCGATCAGCGTCCTATTATTACATGATTTTCCTTTCTCTTACTTAAATTGGCCTGTAGGAACGATTTTATTATATGTTGCGCTTATACTTACTGTTGTTTCTGGTGTCGATTACTTTGTAAAGAATTGGCATGTTATAAAGGAGTCAAGGTAATGAAAGGAATCCAAGCAGAGATTGTTGCAGTGGGTACAGAATTGTTACTTGGACAAATTGCTAATACAAATGCGCAATGGATATCGCAACAGTTAGCGATTAGAGGGATCAGTGTCTATTATCATCATGTGGTTGGTGATAATGAGAAGCGGTTCTTAGAAGTCTTACAATCAGCAACGCAACGTTCTGATCTTATTTTAATAACGGGTGGCCTTGGACCAACGGATGATGATTTGACTCGAGAAACAGTCGCTCAATTTGTAGGGAAGCAGTTAGTTGAAAGTAAACAAGCATTGGCAGACATAGAAGCCTATTTTAAAAGAAGCAATCGTGTAATGGCTACTAATAATAGAAAGCAAGCACACGTTATACCTGGTGCAACCATTATTCCAAATCGATCTGGAACGGCACCAGGTATGATTGTCCCTCATCAAGATTGCCATCTTATTTTAATGCCAGGTGTTCCTGATGAAATGAAGGGGATGATGGAAGATACTGTTTTCCCCTATTTAGAGGATCGTTTAACACTCAATGATGTTATTACGTCTAAGATGCTTCGCTTCATAGGCATTGGTGAATCTGAACTTGAAATGAAAGTGAAGCACTTAATTGAACAGCAAACGAATCCGACTATTGCACCGTTAGCAACCGACGGAGAAGTAGCACTACGGCTAACAGCAAAAGCCGAGTCTGCTGATGGAGCAAACCAGTTAATTAATGTAGCTCAACAACAAATTGAAAAGGTTGTCGGTGACTATATTTATGGCGTAAATGACCAAACCATTAATCAAGTTATTGTTAATTGGCTTAATCGAAATCAGCAAACCATTGCTGCAGCTGAGAGTTTAACGGGTGGGCGCTTTGCAGACGCAATGGTATCTGTACCTGGTGCTGGTCATGTTTTTAAAGGAAGTATTGTAAGCTATACACCCGATGCGAAAGTAGCAGTGCTTGATATTGATCAATCTATTCTTGATCAGTATGGGATGGTTAGTGAACATTGTGCTTATCAAATGGCTAAACATGCAAAAAATAAATTCGATGCAACATATGGCATTAGCTTCACCGGTGTAGCTGGTCCCGATGAATTGGAAGGGAAAGACGTAGGTACGGTATATATTTGTTTTTATCATTCAGAAGACAACTATAAGATTGAGCAATTTTCCTTTCCAAAAAATAGAGAAATTGTCCGTAATCGCTCGGTAAAAAAAGGTTTAGCATTAATTTATCAATATTTGAAAAAAAACCATTAAGAAAGCTAATTATTTAAGGTTTTTCAACTATTCTATAAAAAGCAGCTGGTTTACTAACTAAAAAAATAAGAACATTCATTCGCATTTTGCTTGTTTAATTGTTTAAAACGGTGTATGATAGGTTTAGTTGAAATTATGAGGAGGAATTCTGGTGAGTGATCGCAAACAGGCCTTAGATATGGCTTTAAAATCGATAGAGAAACAATTTGGAAAAGGTTCTATTATGAAACTAGGTGAGCAAGCTGAACAGAAAATAGCAACGGTTTCAAGTGGCTCTTTAGCTTTAGATGTAGCTTTAGGTGTTGGTGGCTACCCAAGAGGCCGTGTTATTGAAATATATGGACCTGAATCATCAGGTAAGACAACAGTATCGCTTCATGCAATAGCAGAATCCCAAAAACAAGGTGGAACAGCTGCTTTTATTGATGCCGAACATGCCCTTGATCCGGTATATGCTAGAAAGTTAGGCGTGAATATTGATGAACTATTACTCTCGCAGCCTGATACTGGTGAGCAAGCATTAGAAATTGCTGAAGCTTTAGTGCGCAGTGGAGCGGTAGATATTATTGTTATTGATTCCGTTGCAGCCTTGGTTCCGAAGGCGGAAATTGAGGGTGAGATGGGAGATGCTCATGTTGGTCTTCAGGCTAGACTTATGTCACAAGCTTTGCGGAAGCTTTCAGGAGCGATTAATAAGTCAAAGACAACGGCTATTTTCATTAACCAAATTCGTGAAAAAGTGGGTGTCATGTTTGGTAACCCTGAGACAACTCCTGGGGGACGTGCGTTAAAATTCTACTCTTCCGTACGTTTAGAAGTTCGTCGTGCAGAGACGATTAAGCAAGGCAACGATATGGTTGGTAATCGAACACGGATAAAAGTGGTTAAAAACAAAGTAGCTCCGCCGTTTAAACAAGCTGAAGTAGACATTATGTACGGTGAAGGTATCTCTCGCGAAGGGGAAATGCTTGATATTGCCTCTGACTTGGATATTGTGATGAAAAGTGGAGCATGGTATTCATACAATGATGAACGTCTTGGACAAGGACGTGAAAATTCTAAGCAGTTCTTAAAAGAGAATACGGCAATTGCTACAGAAATCTACCAAGCAGTACGTAATCATTATAATATGGATGAACTTAATCCTGATGAAGAACCTATCATGGATGAACTTATTGAAGATGGTAAGTAAATAGAAAACGGATAAGACAGTGCCTTAAAGTTATGGTGACCCTAAAAGTTAAAGCTGAATTTAACGACTGGGGTTTGACTAAAGGTGCTGTCTTTTGTCTTGTCATTAATGGCGCTATACTGAATGTGGTGGTGTCCTCTATCGTGATAGTGTGCAAAAAAACACACGCATTCTCACTCCCTTTGTTATCCTAAAGTTGTCGAGACAATAGAAAAAGAGAGGGGCTATGAGTGCGGATTCATATGAAACGGAGTAAGAGGTCATTGTGGAAGTCGCCTTATAAATTGTCAGGGAAAGGACGAGAAAAGGTTGAGAAGCTTTTACAAATGGATCCACGCTTAAAAGAAGCGTATGAGTTAAAGAACAAATTAGATGAATGGTTTAAGACAAGTGATGAGAAGACAGCTAGAAAAGGAATGGCGGCATGTCTAGAATGGAAGCGTGCTTCTAACATTAATGCATTTCACCGCGTAAGAAAAACGTTTATACGTTGGAAACAAGCGATCTTACAATCGTTCATGTATCCATTTAATAATGGTTATATCGAAGGCATAAACAATACGATAAAGGTTTTAAAGCGAGACTCTTGGCATCAAAAATTTTCAACGTTTGAAACATAAAATATTATGGCAACAAGAGGTTAAAAAGGCTCTCGTTTGAAATAGCACATAGCAGAGGAAATATGCGAGACTC
>NZ_JH976435.1:309879-375523 GCF_000306965.1 Amphibacillus jilinensis Y1
TAAATAAATTAGCTTAAAATAATGATATTTCTTGACAAAACAGCAGGATTTTGAAAATAGTATGTGACGTTTTCTTGACATTACTTATACGCACTATTAGAATTAATGGTGTATAATTCATTTTTTTAAAATTATACACAACTATTAATGACGCATTTTAAATGAGTAAGACAAGTACATGCCGACTTAACTTAAGTTTAAAAATGAATAGCAAGAGGAGGTGAAACCATGAATTATACGGACTTTTTGGTTATCGTCATCTCCAGTTTGGCTATCCTAATCGTCGGTATTGTTGTTGGCTATCTGATTCGTAAATCAATTGCAGAGAAAAAGATTTCAAGTGCAGAAGAGTTGGCTAAACAGATCGTAGCTGAGGGGCATCGCAATGCAGAAGTTGCTAAGAAAGAAGCCCTTTTAGAAGCGAAGGATGAGAATCATAAATTTCGTCAGCAAGCAGAGGACGAACTTCGCGAACGACGTGTTGAACTTCAGAAGCAAGAAAATCGTCTCATGCAAAAAGAGGAGAACCTTGATCGCAAAGACGAAACGTTAGATAAACGTGAGCGTATGCAAGAGAAGAAGGAAAACTCATTAACAGAAAAACAACAACAAATTGAAGAAATGGAAGGCAAAGTGGAGGCCTTGTTGAAAGATCAACAGGCTGAACTGGAGCGCATTTCTGGTTATACATCGGATCAAGCAAAACAAGTGATTTTGGAACGGGTCGAAAAAGAAGTTAGTCATGAAACAGCACTTATTATTAAAGAGGCAGAAAATCGTACAAAAGAAGAAGCAGACAAAAAGGCTAAGGAGATTTTATCACTCGCTATGCAACGTTGTGCAGCCGATCATGTTGCAGAAACGACTGTGTCTGTAGTAAATCTACCAAATGATGAAATGAAAGGCCGAATTATTGGTCGTGAAGGTCGGAATATTCGAACTTTAGAAACCTTAACAGGTATCGATTTAATTATTGATGACACGCCAGAAGCTGTCATTTTATCTGGTTTCGATCCAATTCGTCGCGAGACAGCGCGAATTGCCTTAGAGAAATTAGTGCAAGATGGTCGTATTCACCCCGCACGTATTGAAGAGATGGTTGATAAGTCGAGACGTGAAGTGGATGAATATATTCGGGAAGTCGGTGAACAGACGACTTTCGAAGTAGGTGTACATGGTTTGCATCCTGACTTAATTAAGATTCTTGGACGCCTCAAGTACCGTACAAGCTATGGTCAAAATGTTTTGAAACACTCAATTGAAGTGGCCCATTTAGCTGGTTTACTTGCATCAGAGTTAGGGCAAGATGTTATGTTGGCTAAGCGAGCTGGACTATTACATGACATCGGAAAAGCGATTGATCATGAAGTAGAAGGTAGTCATGTTGAGATTGGAAAAGAGCTTGCAATGAAATACAAAGAAAAAGAAGTGGTTATTAATGCTATTGCCTCTCATCATGGTGATGAAGAGCCTACTTCTATTATTTCAGTCCTCGTTGCAGCTGCCGATGCTTTATCCGCTGCACGACCAGGTGCGAGAAGTGAAACATTAGAAAATTATATTAAAAGACTGGAAAAGCTTGAAGAGATTTCTGAATCTTATGATGGGGTTGAGAAATCATTTGCTATTCAAGCTGGGCGAGAAGTTCGAATCATGGTTAAGCCGGATGAAATTGATGATCTTGAATCCGTGCGTATTGCTAGGGATATTCGTAAGCGAATTGAAGAAGAATTGAATTTTCCTGGACATATTAAAGTAACCGTTATTCGTGAAACACGTGCAGTAGAGTATGCAAAGTAAATATGCTTTCATAGTAAAAAAGCGAAAGGAGCGACCAATATGTGGTCGCTTCTTTTTGACAAGAGTAGGAAACTATGTGAAACTGAGTGTTATATAATTAGAAGTATAGAGTGAAGGAGCACATTAATGCGTATTTTATTTATTGGAGATATTGTTGGATCAATGGGGAGAGACCAACTTCAAACCTACTTACCCAAATTAAAACAGAAGTATCAACCTCAACTAACCATTGTAAATGGAGAAAATGCGGCTTCAGGTAAAGGCATTACTGAGAAGATTTATAAGCAATTTTTAGACTGGGGTGCTGACGTTTTAACGATGGGGAATCATACTTTTGATAAAAAAGAAATTTTTGAATTCATCGACCGTGCGAAGCGAATGATTAGACCGGCAAATTTTCCTGTTGGTACACCAGGTAATGGAATAACGTTTACTAACGTGAATGGTACAGAAGTAGCAGTAATTAATTTGCAAGGCAGAACGTTTATGCCGACTATTGACGACCCATTTCGAAAAGCTGATGAACTGATAGCAGAAGCCCGAAAAAGAACGTCAATCATTTTTGTGGATTTTCATGCTGAAGCTTCGAGTGAGAAATTGGCACTAGCTTGGTATTTAGATGGACGTATCAGTGCTTTAGTTGGTACGCATACGCATGTGCAAACAGCTGACAATCGAATACTTGATCAAGGGACTGCCTACATCACTGATGTGGGTATGACAGGTCCTTATGATGGAATTATTGGTACTGAACGTGAGGCGGTCATTAAGAAATTTTTAACCAATCTTCCTGTGCGTTTTGAAGCCATGAAGCATGGAAAACATCAGCTCAGTGGTGTAGTTATTGATATTGATCCTGTTTCAGGTAAGGCCAAACAAATTAATCGTATTTTGATTACCGAGGATCAACCTTTTTTCAGTTAATCATTCGATTAAAAGTAAGCATATCAGCAATTTGTGAGAATATAGTAAAAGTGGAACGACTTTAGAAAACCAAGGAGGTAGCAAAAGTGGACGTATTAAAAGTTTCAGCTAAATCAAACCCAAATTCAGTAGCAGGTGCCTTAGCAAATGTGTTGCGCGAACGTGGTTCGGCAGAAATTCAGGCCATTGGTGCAGGTGCACTTAATCAATCTGTGAAGGCTGTAGCAATAGCTCGTGGTTTTGTTGCACCTAGTGGAGTTGACTTAATATGTATCCCTGCTTTTACAGATATTAAAATCGATGATGAAGAAAGAACAGCAATTAAACTCATTGTTGAACCTCGTTAATTGGCTTTCCTGTTTGTATCTTACAAACAGGATTTTTCACATTTTAAGGAGAGTGACTGACGATGTTAATCGATGCACATTGTGATTTGTTATATCAACTTTGGCAGCATTCATACGATATTAATCAATCAAAGCAGCTTCAATTTGATTTAACGAAGTGGCGTAATAGCCCTGTGCGTATTCAGGCTTTTGCTATATTTGTACCTGATGATGTTCCAGAGTATAAGCAATATGATGTGGCATTGAAAATGGTGGAGCTTTTTTATGAAAAAATCATTACACCCAATCCTGACATAGTGCAAATTAAAACAAAAAAAGATATTGAAGATTTAGAAAATCATCAACGTGGTGCCATCTTAACTTTAGAAGGTTGTCATCCAATAGGAAGAGATTTAAACAAATTAAAGCAATTGCTTGATTATGGTGTCCGAATTGTCGGGTTGACATGGAATAACAACAATGCTATTGCTGATAGTATTGATCATCCTCATGGAAAGGGATTAAGCAGTTTTGGTTATGAAGTCATTGATTTATTAAATGACGAACAAATTTGGACAGATGTTTCACATTTATCTATCAAAGGATTTTATGATGTTATATCTACTGCACATGGCGTGATGGCATCGCATAGCAATGCTTTTTCGGTATGTCCACATAGGCGTAATCTTGATGATCAGCAGATAGCCGCACTAATCAAACGTGAGGGTTGGATTGGTGTTACTTTTGTTCCTTACTTTACAAAGCCAAATGAGCCAGTGCAAATTAATGATGTCATGAAACATATTGATTATTTTCTCGAATGCGGGGCAAGAGATCATCTAGGTTTTGGCTCTGACTTCGATGGTATATCAACGACCATTCAAAATTTAGAAACAGTTGAAAATTATGTTAATATAATAGAGGCACTAGATAAAAGATACGATAAATCAACGGTTAAGCAAATTACTGGTGCAAATTTTATAAGAAAATTCCCTAGATTGAAAGAGTAAATCAAGCTTTTTCACACAAAAAAGTATGCTAACGTGTTAAAATGGACAAAGATGTACGTGTAAGGAAGGAGTCATTTTCAAATGAACGAAAAACAACGTAAAGAAAGTAGTCAAATAAAACAAGATACAGATGCAAACTTAGATCGTTTAAAAAAGATGGATTCAGATGAGTTGATCGGTAAGTATTTTCAGACAACTTATGAGCCACCAAATTTAAAGAAAGCTAAAAAGCGGCTCAAGAAAGATGTCGATATTCATTACGACTTTAGTATTCCGGAGGATATGAAAGGCATCGGAAAAGACAAAAAATTTCTGATTCGCACATATGGATGTCAAATGAATGAACATGATACCGAAGTTATGGCGGGCTTATTAACGGATTTAGGCTATCAACCCGCAGAAGATACGAATGATGCAGATGTGATCTTATTAAATACATGTGCGATACGGGAAAATGCTGAAAATAAAGTTTTTGGTGAAATCGGTCACTTAAAACCGCTTAAAATGGAAAATCCTGATCTGATTATCGGTGTATGTGGCTGTATGTCTCAAGAAGAATCTGTTGTTAATCGTATTCTTAAGAAACATCCTTTTGTTGATATGATTTTTGGCACCCATAATATTCATCGTTTACCAAGCTTGTTAAAAGAAGCGATGTTTTCTAAAGCAATGGTTGTTGAGGTCTGGTCCAAAGAAGGCGACATTATTGAGAATTTACCAAAAGTCCGCAAAGGTAATATTAAAGCATGGGTTAATATCATGTATGGTTGTGATAAGTTTTGTACGTACTGTATTGTTCCATATACAAGAGGAAAAGAGCGCAGCCGTTTACCAGAGGATATCATTCAAGAAGTACGCCACCTTGCAGCTCAAGGTTATCAAGAAGTGACTTTACTTGGACAAAATGTGAATGCTTACGGGAAAGACCTTGAGTTCGAATATGGTTTAGGTGATTTGATGGAAGAAATACGTAAGATTGACATCCCTCGTGTTCGTTTTACAACTTCTCACCCACGCGACTTTGATGACCGTCTGATTGAAGTATTGGCTAAAGGTGGTAATTTACTTGATCATATTCACTTACCTGTTCAATCCGGTAGCTCTGATGTATTACGAATAATGGCACGCCGTTATACACGTGAAGATTATTTAAGATTGGTTCGTAAAATTCGTGAAGCAATGCCAAATGCAACATTAACGACAGATATTATCGTTGGCTTTCCAAATGAAACTGATGAACAATTTGAGGAAACAATGACATTAATGAAAGAAGTGGGATTTGAAGCGGCATATACTTTCATTTATTCACCACGTGAAGGTACACCGGCTGCACGATGGGAAGATAATATCCCAATGGAAGTGAAGAAAGAACGTCTTCAACGACTTAACGCCCTTGTTAATGAGCAATCCAAATCAGCTATGGAGAAGTATGAAGGGCAAATAGTTAAGGTTTTAGTAGAAGGAGAAAGCAAAAAAGATCCTGAAGTATTATCAGGTTATACTGAACGGAATAAGTTAGTAAACTTCAAAGCATCTAAAACACTTATTGGTAAAATTGTTCCGGTCAAGATTACAAAAGCTAAAACATGGTCATTAGACGGTGAACTCGTTGAGATGACGTCCGGAGTGTATTAAAAAGTGACATACTCAAAAGAAGAAATCTTTAAAAAGGTTGAAGAAATTACCAATGACTTAAATGCATTAGAAGAAGTGGAGCGCTATAAAGCACTCGAAGAACGCTTGAATGCTAATCAGAAAGTTAAGGACAAAATTAATCAAATTAAAGCATTACAGAAACAAGCTGTTAATTTACAAGCCTATGGAAAGCATGAGGCTGTTAAACAAATTGATCGACAAATTGATACAATCCAAGCTGAAATTGACGATATTCCCATTGTTGCAGAATTTAAAACCTCACAAGTTATTGTTAATGATGTGTTACAATCACTAATTGGTAATATAGAGACTCAAGTTAGTGATAAATTAGATCAAAATGAATAAAGAAGGTTCGTTATCAAATCGCACCGATGACTTTTATCGGCTAGCGCAGCTTAACAAATCTCCCGACTACAATCGGGGGATTTGTTGTGTTTTGAGAACGAAAAAAAGTGGGTGAGGGCTACAGAACATAGGTCATGTAAACGTTACCACACGCTGTGGTGATTTTAGTCTATGATCTTACCCGTCAACTGATGGTTAGTTGGGTGAATTAGGGTACTAGCGGCCGTTATCACTCACCTTTGTTTTTTACGGACTGGTTATCTATGATAAATTCCGTCGCAAATTACCGAGTGAGCTGTTAGCTTCAGACATGAGCTGCTCTGGATTTATAAAAATAATCTGTGTTTACAGTAGCAACGATTAGGCAAATGCATAGGATGAACTATGTGGTAAGTGTCACTTCGCCTAGCTATATTGAATAAACTGAACATGAAGAAAGAGGAGGTTATTGTCTATGTCATTTCTTGATCAAGATTATCGAGAAATTATTACAAAAGCTGTCATCGGTAAGGGTCGTAAGTTTACGCAAGATACCCATATTATTAGTCCAACACATCAGCCATCTAGCATTTTAGGGTGTTGGATCATTAATCATTTATATAATGCCAAACGCAAAGGTGACGAGGTAGTAGAAGTAAGTGGGAGCTACGATATCAACGTTTGGTATTCATACAATGATCATACAAAGACAGAAGTTGTTACTGAGCGAGTGACGTATTCAGATCCCATTAAACTTGCTGTTAAAGATAAGCAAACAGTAGGATCTCACATTGAAGTTCATGCCAAACCGTTACAACAACCCAATTCATTATCCTGTACGATAGAGAAAGCAGATCGAAAAATTAAAACGGAAGTAGAACGCGAATTTTTAGTTGAAGTTATCGGTGATACAAAAGTAGCTGTTCGTGTTGATCCAAGTGGTGTTGTAGAAGGCGAAGAAGATTGGGTTGATCAGTTAACAGATGATGAGTTAATCAATTTAGAACCTAATGATACGAATTGACAGGTTAAGCGTACATGTTGTTGTACGCTTTCTTTTTTTATCACAGATAACCATCCGTAATCAAAAATGTAAAATTTAATAATATTCTTTGAATCTACAGGTAAAAACCAGAGTTAATGATATGCTATAATAATAGTATTGAAATTTTTATATAGTTTAGGAGATCGATTAATGAGTAATTATACGCCAATGATTGAGCAATATTTAAAAATAAAAGCACAATACCAAGATAGTTTTCTCTTCTTTCGTTTAGGTGACTTTTATGAGATGTTTTTTGATGATGCATTAAAAGCATCTCGAGAGTTAGAGATTACGCTTACAAGTCGTGATGGTGGAGGAGAAGAACGTATACCTATGTGTGGTGTGCCTTACCATGCAGCAAGTAATTACATAAAAACACTAATTGAAAGAGGATTTAAAGTTGCAATATGTGAGCAGGTTGAAGACCCTAAAGTTGCCAAGGGTGTTGTGAAACGAGAAGTTATTCAACTTATTACGCCAGGTACAGTGATGGAAGGCGCAATGCTTGACGAAAAAGAAAATAATTATTTAGCAAGTATAACAAGTTTTGAACAAGGACATTATGTCCTGGCATACAATGATTTGTCCACAGGCGAGACGAGTGCAGCGCTCGTTCAAACAGGTTGGGATAGTGTGTTAAGTGAACTCTATAATAGACCGATTAGAGAAGTTGTTATTTCAAAAGACTTACCCGTAGATCATCAAGTTGATCTCACCAATCGGCTTCAAGTAACATTGTCATATGTCGAAGAAACAACATTAGAGCAATCTTACGAACATTTGGTAGAAAATATTGACAATGAGAAACTGAAGATAGGATTTGGTAGGCTTGTTCAATATATTCAAGCTACCCAGCAACGAGCACTTGATCATTTAAAGCCACTTCAAGTTATTAAACTAAACGAATATTTAGGGCTTGATATGTATTCAAAGCGTAACTTGGAGCTGACTGAAACCATTATCAAAAAAGGAAAGCAAGGGAGTTTGCTGTGGGTTCTTGATCAAACAGTAACTGCAATGGGTGCGCGTAAATTAAAAAAATGGCTAGAACGTCCATTACTTAATCAAGATATACTCACAAGACGTTATCAACTTGTAGATGGATTGATGGCTGATTTTATCTCGCGTGAAGATTTACGTGAACAACTAAAATCCATTTACGATTTAGAGCGCTTAGCTGGGCGAGTTGCTTTTGGTAATGTTAATGCACGCGATCTATTACAATTGAAATTATCAATTACAAAAGTACCTGGGTTAAAGGAAATATTAGCACAATTTTCGGAAGAACAATTAGTGAAGCGTGGAGAAGCTTTGGATTCATTGACGGAGTTGCTAGACTTGCTTGAAACCAGTTTGACTGAAGACCCTCCCTTAACCATTAAAGAAGGGGGCATTATTCGAGATGGTTTTAATGAAGAGCTTGATAAATATCGAGATGCCTCACGAAACGGGAAACAATGGATTGCTGAACTAGAACAACAAGAAAAGCGAGCAACGAATATAAAATCTTTAAAAATTGGTTACAACCGGGTTTTTGGTTATTATATAGAAGTGACCAAGGCCAATCTTCATTTGCTACCCGAGGGGAAATATGAACGCAAGCAAACATTAACCAACGCAGAACGCTTTATTACACCAGAATTAAAGGAAAAAGAGCAATTAATTTTGTCAGCAGAGGAAAAGAGTGTCGATTTAGAATACGATTTATTTATTCAATTACGAGAACAAGTTAAAGCTTACATTACACGTTTACAGACCTTAGCTGATCAAATTAGTGAGCTTGATGTGTTACAAAGTTTTGCTTTGGTGAGTGAACAATATGGTTATGTTAAGCCGACATTAACAAACGAACATACGATGTCAATTGTAAAAGGGCGGCATCCAGTCGTAGAAAAGGTGATGAAAGACGAGGAGTATGTGCCTAATGATGTATTAATGGATCAATCAAGTCAACTCCTTTTAATAACTGGGCCGAATATGTCTGGTAAAAGCACATACATGCGTCAAGTCGCATTAATTGCAATTATGGCCCAGATCGGATGCTTTGTGCCTGCTGAACATGCTACATTACCTGTGTTTGATAAAATCTTCACTCGAATTGGTGCCGCAGATGATTTGGTTGCAGGACAAAGTACATTCATGGTTGAGATGCTTGAAGCAAAGCATGCACTAACGCAAGCGACAGAAAATAGTTTAATTTTGCTTGATGAAATTGGGCGTGGGACAAGCACCTATGATGGTATGGCTTTAGCACAAGCCATCATAGAATATGTTCACGATCGGGTAGGTGCCAAAACGCTTTTTTCTACGCATTACCATGAATTAACAAGTTTAGAAGATCAATTAGAGCAATTAAGAAATATTCATGTCCGTGCTGAAGAATATGAGGGGCGTGTAGTCTTTCTCCATCAAATTCAAGATGGGGCCGCAGATAAAAGTTATGGTATTCATGTCGCTAAACTTGCGCAATTACCAGAAGAGTTAATTGAAAGAGCGCAAGTTATTTTAACTGAGTTAGAAATGGAACCAGAATCATCTGAAGTTCAGCAAGACACGAATCAATTAAGCTTTTTTACAACTGAACCTACTTCAATAGAAAAGAAACAATCAACTTCAAAGATCGAGCAAGCACTTAAAGCACTTGATTTAATGGAAATGACGCCGATGGAAGCTATTAATGAACTGTACCGATTGCAAAAGCTAGCGCGAAAGGATGAATCATAATGCCAATTGAAACAATGCCAGATATTTTGGCCAATAAAATAGCAGCAGGTGAAGTGGTTGAGCGCCCTGCTTCAGTGGTCAAAGAGCTTGTTGAAAATAGCATTGATGCAAAGAGTTCGGTAATTAAAATAGAAGTTGAGGAAGCAGGGTTGCGCAAAATAAAAATTACAGACAATGGAACGGGGATGGATGAGGTTGATGCAGGACGCGCTTTTTTACGTCATGCGACAAGCAAGATTCGGACAGAACAAGATTTGTTTCATGTTGCTACATTAGGTTTTCGTGGTGAAGCACTAGCTTCTGTCGCTGCAGTTAGCCAGTTGACGATAAAAACATCTACAGGGGAAAGTGCAGGGACGATTATTTATCTTGAAGGTGGAAAAATGGTCAGTCAAGACAAAGGTGACGCAAGACAAGGGACAGAGATTACGGTGCAACACCTTTTCTATAATACCCCAGCGCGCCTGAAATATATGAAAACCATTCATACCGAGCTTGGACACATTACTGATGTTGTTAATCGTATAAGTTTGTCTTATCCAAACATACGTTTTGAATTATATCATAATGAAAAATTATTATTTCAATCAAATGGTCGTGGTGATTTGCTTCAGATTATTGCTCAAATTTATGGCGTTTCTGTTGCAAAGAAAATGCTTAAAGTAGACCATAAGACCTTAGATTATCATATTACCGGGTATATTGCTAAACCTGAGATTACAAGAGCGTCACGTCACTATATGTCAACGATCATTAATGGACGATTTATTAAGAGTATCCCATTAAATAAAGCGATCCTTAATGGCTATCATACGCTTTTACCAATTGGGCGTAGTCCGATTGTTGTCATGCAAATAGAAATGGATCCGATCTTAGTTGATGTTAATGTTCATCCTGCAAAGCTTGAAGTACGCTTTAGTAAAGATAGAGAATTATTTCAAGCAATTGAAGAGACGGTTCGTCAGGCTTTCCGAACAGAAACGCTTATTCCAACAGTTACGCAGCCGAAAAAAAATATAACCCAAAGTACACAAGAAAGCTTTAAGTTCGAACATCAGCAAGAAAAACAGCCTTCATCAGAACTCGAATCAACTATACAAACAGAGAATAAACCAACGGATACACATCAGTCACTTGATATTATTTTAGATGCAGCAAAAGAAGAAGTGTCAGCTTATCAAGCGGATGTCGATCTGGAGGAGCCTAGTCCTGCGCAAGTCAATCAAAATGTCTCTTCGAAAAATGAGCGGGTGCCCGTGTTATATCCAATTGGCCAACACCATGGCACTTATATTCTAGCTGAAAATGAGCAAGGATTGTATATGATTGATCAACATGCTGCACAAGAGCGGATTAAGTATGAATATTTCCGTGATAAAATTGGTCAAGTAGAGAGCGAATTGCAAGAGCTACTCATGCCGTTAACTTTTGACTTTTCGAACCAAGAGGCGCTTATGATCAACCAGTATCAAGAACAATTGAAAGAGGTTGGCCTATTTTTTGAACATTTTGGACAAACGACTTATTTAATACGTGCACACCCACAATGGTTTCCTAAGGGGTTCGAAGAAGAAGTCATTCGTGATATTGTAAATCAAGTGATGGAGGAAGGTAAAGTTGATTTAAACAAACTAAGAGAAGAGTCAGCCATATTAATGGCTTGTAAACGTTCAATCAAAGCGAATCATTATTTGAATTATGATGATATGTTTCAGTTGTTAGAATCATTACGCGAAACGACGGACCCTTTTACTTGTCCCCATGGAAGGCCGATCATTATTAACTTTTCAAACTATGACATTGAAAAAATGTTTAAACGTGTGATGTAAATGTAACAATGAGATATAAATGGAACGTTTAGCACGGATAAGCGACGTAAAACGCCTACTGATTGTAGGTTCGTTTTATCCATTTAAAAAGATTAAGGGTGCCACGTTGGTGTTAGCTTCTGTAAATTTAAAGCTATGTTTGCCTCCGAGGTATTGCTTAGGCGTTGTGAGTACGTGCACGCAAAATATTTACAGATGATGAAATCACGAACAATTGGTCGTAACTAAAACTTATTATACGAGGGGTAATTGAAATGAAACAAACAGTCGTTGCCATTGTAGGGCCGACAGCTGTTGGTAAAACAGAGTTAAGTGTGGAGATTGCTCAACGTTTTGATGGTGAGGTCATTAGCGGAGACTCTATGCAAATATACAGAGGAATGGAAATTGCAACAGCCAAAGTAACTGATGAAGAAAAAGCGGGTATTCCCCACCATATGCTTGACATTAAAGATTCAGATGAGTCGTTTTCTGTAGCTGAATTTCAAGAAAAAGTTCAGCATTACATTACGATGATTGCAAATAAAGGGCGCCTTCCAATTATTGCGGGAGGGACCGGATTATACATTGATGCCGCGCTATCTGATTATCAATTTTCGGAAGAACGTCGTGATCCAAGTTATCAAGCGAAAATCGAGGCATCAATCGAACAAGACGGGGTTGCGAATGTTTATGCGCGTTTACAGTCCGTTGATCCTATTCAAGCGGCTAAAATACATCCTAATAATGTAAGGAGGATTATTCGAGCTCTAGAAGTCTACGATCGTACAGGTCAAACGATAAGCGAGATGCAAGCCCGACAATCCCAGACCTCACCGTATCATCCTATTTTGATTGGTTTGGAAATGGATCGCCACCTTCTTTATCAACGCATTAATGAACGGATTGATCATATGCTTACATTGGGCCTTGTAGAAGAAGCGCATTATTTTTACAAACAAGGTTTAGAGCATGTACAATCTATGAAAGCGATTGGTTATAAAGAGTTTATCCCTTATTTTAAAGGTGAATGCGATCTTGATGAGGCTGTCTCATTACTTAAACGTAATTCAAGGCGTTATGCTAAGCGTCAATATACGTGGTTTAGAAATAAAATGAAAGTGAACTGGTACGACATTACTCCCGAGACAAAAGAGCAAGTTTTCGAAAAAATTTATTCAGATCTAGCAGGAATTTTAAGACTCACCTAGAATTATATTATATTAGAGATAGAATAGAGGAGGAATAGTATGGCTCAATCTGTAAATATTCAAGACCAGTACTTAAATGCCCTAAGAAAAGACCATATTCAGGTAACTGTTTTTCTAACCAATGGTTTTCAATTGCGTGGTCTTGTTAAAGCGTTTGATAACTTTACTGTTTTATTAGAAACAGAAGGAAAGCAACAATTGATATTTAAACATGCCATTTCAACTTTTGCACCTACTAAAAATGTAGCTTTGGAGAAGGAATAATTATCCTATGTTAACAAACTAACACATCGCCCTTTAGAAGAGATCTAAAGGGCGATGTGTTTTTTGTTAAGGGGATAAAGATTTTAAAAAGCCAATTATAATGAAAGCTAACCTCTGCGCAAAAGGACAAGCAAATGTTAGCTTTTATTATTTATTTAGTGTTAATACAAAGCAAAACTTGCGTATAATACATAAAGAAAGAGGTGATTAGACAGATGGTGATGAGAACGAATCAAATTAATATTGTCTTACATGATACACACCTTAATCAAGCTGAAAGTGAAAATGGAGTCGATCCGTTTGAATCCATTAATCAAGTGATGCATGGGTTTATTGGTATGGACAATCTCCGCGAGAAAATGAAAGAAATTTATGCGCATATTGAAATAAACAAAAGACGTAAAGAAGCAGGGCTTAAGACGGAACAACAATCATTACATATGCTATTTAAAGGAAACCCTGGAACCGGAAAAACAACGGTAGCTCGTACTTTAGCTAAATGGTTTGTCGATTTGAATATTTTAGAGAAAGGACATATTATTGAAGCCGATCGAACAGACTTGGTAGGTGAATACATCGGGCAAACAGCGCATAAAACGCGATCATTAATACATCGTGCTCTTGGAGGGGTATTGTTTATCGATGAGGCATATGCTTTGGCGTATGGTGGAGATAAAGATTTTGGAAAAGAAGCGATTAATACCTTAGTTAAGCAGATGGAGGACCATCACCAATCTTTTATCCTAATCTTAGCAGGCTATCCTGAAGAAATGAAGTTTTTTTTGCGTAGTAATCCAGGATTAGTGTCACGCTTTCCTTTTATTTTAGACTTTGAAGATTATCAATTAAGCGAATTAATGGAAATTGCAAAAAAAATGGTTAAAGATCGTGATTATCACTTAACTGAAAAAGCTGAATTAAAACTTCGTCGCTTAATTGAGCGTGAATTGCATAGGTATACAACGCATCCATTTAGTAATGCTCGTTTCGTTAGGAATATCATTGAAGAAGCCATCCGAAAGCAATCGATTCGTTTAGTTAAAGAAAGGGTATATGAATTAAATAAGTTAATATTGCTAACATCTGACGATATATAAGAAAAAAGTTAACATTATTCGTGAATATATTGTATGAATGTGCTTACTGTAACATATTTTTTTGTTAAAATAGAAGAGGTGTATTGTAGAAATGAGGTATAAAAATGCAAGAAAATGTGCTAATCATTGCTGTGCAGAGAAAAAAAGATGATGAATGTCGATTTAAATATTCGCTAGAAGAACTAAAGTCGTTAACGGAAACAGCTAAAGGTCAAGTCATTGAAGAGGCCATACAAAAACGAGATCATCCACATCCAGCCACGTATTTAGGGGCGGGTAAATTAATTGAAATCAAGGAATTGATTGATATAAAAGCAATTGATTTAATTATTGCTAATGATGAATTATCAGCTTCTCAGACTCGGAATTTACAGGCTGAATTTGACCTTCCTGTCATTGATCGTAGCCAATTAATTTTAGACATTTTTGCAAGTCGAGCAAAAACAAACGAGGGTAAGCTTCAAGTTGAACTAGCTCAATATCAATACCTGTTACCAAGATTGCATGGGCAAGGTCTAGCGCTTTCAAGACTCGGTGGAGGAATTGGCACGAGAGGACCGGGGGAAACCAAGCTAGAATCTGATCGAAGACATATTAATAGGCGAATTGATGAGATTAAACGAAAGTTAGTAACCGTTACGAATCAACGCCATCAGTATCGATCACGTCGAAAAGCTAACCATACCTTTCAAATTGCTATTGTCGGCTATACAAATGCAGGAAAATCAACACTTTTTAATCGACTAACACAGAGTAATGCTTTCGAACAAGATCAACTGTTTGCGACATTAGATCCGCTTTCAAGGCAATTGAAGTTGCCTTCGGGTCTTAATGTTATCTTGACAGATACGGTTGGATTTATGCAAGATTTGCCAACTGATTTAATCGCTGCTTTTCGATCTACACTTGAAGAAGTAACAGAAGCTGATTTGATCTATCATGTTGTTGACGCTTCCCATCCTGAGCAACATCATCAGCAACAAACCGTTAATCAATTACTACAGGAATTAGGTGCTGATCAACTTCCTACTTTAACTTTATACAATAAGGTTGATTTAATTGCTGCTGATTTTATCCCTTTGCACAAGCCGTCTCTAACAATCAGTGCATTGTCAGTGTTGGATTGTAAGAAGGTACTCAAGGAAACAGAAGAATTAATCAAACAACAATGGAAACAATACTCTGTTCAAATCCCAGCTCATCAAGGGAAGAGGTTACAACAATTAAAGCAACATTCAATTATTACTGATGAAACGTTTATTGAGGGAGAGGAACGTTATTGGTTGCAAGGTTATCTGCCTGATGACCATCCTCTTTCACCAAAGTAACAGTGGCGTATCTTATGATACATTTGAATTCGTTTTAGGTTTTCGGGGCGAAATTTGAGGATTTTTGATTGATTGTGGGGTGAATTATCATGCCATCCCATCCCATTAACAAATGTAAATGAAGTAAATTTGAATTATCAATTAACGAACAAACATAGTGATTGCTATTTGGCGTTCAAAAGAATATGCCGACCGTTCTTTATTCTTGATTAGCCAAATACAAGAAAGGGTTACTTTTATAAAAAATCGCTTCTGTGTTGATTGTCCTTGTAGATAACTGTTTGTTAATTTGTAAAACAATATGAATCTTATCGTCTGGTTTTACAAGATGCAAGTATTGATGAACGGCTAATGAACCAATTCGTCTGTCATACGCAGCATATGTTCAAGAAGGGCTTATTTTAAATTTGTAGATCGTGGTATATCAAAATCCAATACTATACTTACAGGAAATGACGGCTTTAAATAATAAACAGACAAAACGTATTAAACTAAATTTTTTGAAAATTTCAATGTAAAAAAAGCTAACATCTGTTGACAACTATTTTTCCGTATGTGTATAATAAGATTATGGAAAGCAAGAGAGGAAAGGGGAGAATGTTATGAGTGATCTAGATAGACGTTCGCAGCCCTTATTTTCCATAGGTATAGTCAAGGATTTGACTGATTTGACCGCTAGACAAATTCGTTATTACGAAGAGCATCAGTTAATTCACCCAGCTCGAACAGAAGGAAATCAACGATTATTTTCTTTCAATGATGTCGATCGGTTACTGGAAATTAAGGAATTGATCGAGAAAGGGATTAATCTTGCTGGTATTAAACAAGTTTTACAGCTTAAAGATTTACCGACTACAGAGCAGGGATCAGCAAGTGAAGCGGATAAAAAACCTGAATTATCTGAGAAAGAACTGCGTAAACTATTACGGAATGAATTAATGCAGTCAGGCCGACTTGGAAAAACCTCGTTGCGTCAGGGAGAATTGTCACGATTCTTCCATCAATAAAGAATAGCTAAAGGAGAGGACAGAGATGGGAACAAAGTTTACCGTAGAACAAATTAAGCAGAAAATCAAAGAGGAAAACGTTAAGTTTATTCGACTCCAATTTACTGATTTACTAGGGACGATCAAAAATGTTGAGATTCCTCTAAGTCAATTAGACAAAGCATTGAATAATGAAATGGTATTTGATGGTTCTTCAATTGAAGGCTTCGTTAGAATTGAAGAGTCGGACATGAAACTATACCCTGATCTTGATACTTTTGTTGTCTTCCCTTGGACATCAGAAAAAGGTAGAGTAGCGCGTTTTATTTGTGATATTTATACACCAGAAGGGGAGCCGTTCTTAGGTTGTCCACGCGTTAACCTTAAACGAAACCTTAAAAAAATGGAAGATATGGGATTTACAGCCTTTAATATTGGAACTGAACCAGAATTCTTTCTATTTAAATTAGATGAAAAAGGCGATCCTTCCTTAGAACTTAATGATAAAGGTGGTTATTTTGACCTTGCGCCTACAGATTTAGGTGAAAATTGTCGCCGTGATATCGTACTTGAATTAGAAGAAATGGGCTTTGAGATTGAAGCTTCACACCACGAAGTAGCACCAGGACAACATGAAATTGATTTTAAATATTCTGATGCAGTTAAGCATGCTGATGATATTCAAACATTTAAATTAGTGGTTAAAACAATCGCTCGTAAACATGGCTTGCATGCAACCTTTATGCCAAAACCATTGTTTGGTGTAAATGGTTCAGGGATGCACTGTAATATGTCACTATTTAAAGGGAAAACAAATACATTCCTAGATGAGGACGGCGAATTAAAATTAAGCAAAACAGCTTATCAATTTATTGCTGGTATTATTGATCATGCACAAGCATTTACTGCGGTTACAAACCCAACTGTTAACTCATACAAACGTTTAGTGCCGGGTTATGAAGCGCCTTGTTATATTGCTTGGTCAGGTTCAAACCGTTCACCGCTTATTCGTATTCCAGCATCTCGTGGCTTAAGTACACGTGTTGAGGTGCGTAGTGTAGATCCATCTGCTAATCCATACTTAGCTCTTACTGCTTTACTTGCAGCAGGTCTTGATGGTATTGAGCGTAACTTAGAAGCACCATCACCAGTTGATCGCAATATCTATGTCATGGACAAAGAAGAGCGTGAAGCAAATGGTGTTAAAGATTTACCAGCTACACTTTATGAAGCACTTGTTAACCTCTCTAATGATGAAATCATTACTCATGCGTTAGGTGAGCACTTATTCGAACACTTTATTGAATCTAAAGAAATCGAATGGGATATGTTCCGCACACAAGTACACCCATGGGAAAGAGAACAATATATCCAAATGTATTAATCAGTTAAACCCTAGAGCCATAATGGTTCTAGGGTTTTGTTTTTGAATCACTTAATTTTTGTTTAGAGATCTGGGATAAGCTACGAACGCCATGAGAAAAAAAGTAGTCAGAAAATAAGCCCCTTACTGGTTAGTGAGGGAGGGACTTTTTCCTTACCTTAACTTAGAAGACAGTACTTATTCTAAGAAGCTTTTTATTTATTAATTCTTTTAAAGTTACACCTTCAATCTGTACAGATGATAAGAATGTTTCATTTTTATCATCATAATACTCACTCAGTCTGTTTTTACCTTTCCAAAGAACTCGTCCTTTTTTGTCATGGGCTATAAAATATTCTTGATTATTATAGCTGAACTCAATTTCCCTCCCTGTGTCTAATTGATATAAAAAGTGCTCATAACTAATAATTTCGCCAGTAGGTAATTCATCAAAGTTTTGATTTTTATTATTCATGTTATACTTCACCTCGTTATTTAATGCTTACTCCTAACTCCATTTTTCCATGTGTGTCTGTGGGGGAATTTATAATTTCCAGAGTGTCTGTAATCTATATCCAGTTCAGCATTTCCTTTTTTATTGTAATATCTTCTCTGTTTTACGCCCTTCCCATCTTTTAGATCTTTTGAAGATAAAGGCTTTCCGGTTTTAGGAAGACTACTCTTACCTTTTGCTACAGTTTGTGTTGAATGATTTTTTGTCTTAGCACCATCTCTTTTTGCTCTATCATATGATTTTTTTGCAAAATAAGTAGCTACCTCATTATAAAGGATAGATCCGGCTTTAATAGTTAATCCGGCTATGACTAGAGTACCAGCCGTTGTAATAACTACTGTACCAATCCCAGGGATAAAAAAAGAGCCGGCTGCTACTTCTAAGGCAATGAAAGGACGAAAAATCCCCTCTGTGTTCTCATCTTTAAGGTCATAAATGACTTCAACTACATCCTCGTGGTAGGGGTCAAAGAATTCCTCTGGTATGTAAATGATCTCGTCTGCTGAGAAATGATTTGGATCTAATACTTCCTCTGGAATATTGTTAAGGTCAGTAATTCCGATATTAACAATATCTATGTAATCTTCATCAATTTCCAAATCTACAAAAGGTTCAATAGTCCCTGATTCAACCGCATAAACAAGAGACGTACTAAAACTTGAAAAAGTTAGAACAAAAACAACTGATAGTATTAAAAATTTTTTCATCGATTCTACCTCTTATAATTGTATTTTGAATCTAAATTAATTGTACTTCCAAAAAAAACTTAGTCAATTCCTTTTTACAATAATTTGGTATTAAAATACATATTGTGTCTAATTTATGAACTAATCTAATAAATAGTAACTAACCAATCGATTACAGTTTTGATTGCTGGATGACTCAATCAAATGTCATTTTAATATTTCATCGCCACGGATTAGCCACAAAAACGCCCACTGATTGAAGGTTCGTTTTACAAATGATCTATCTGATAAAAGGAAGAAGGGTAATCGTAATGTAAAATATATTAAGATTCCTCTTATAGAAATGATGTAACATAAAGCATGCTTTTATTAGCGAAATAGATAGGACAGCATTTCTGCTATCTTATTTATTCGATATCGATAATATCATCAAACTTTAAAAACTCTAAGCCGTCAGCTACTTCAATTTCTAATCGTCTTAAATCGAGCGGACGTATAATTTTACCTTGATACTTTATCATTCGTTTGTTTTTGTAATAGGTGATCTCAACAACAGATTTACGCTCAATAGCCTCTATGATTGCTCGTTCGAGTTCCTCCAATTTATCTTCAGATAATATAGGTTTAATCTCATCGTTTAATTCTTGATAATGTTTACGTATTAATTCTTTATGCTCAGGTAAAATCATTCGACTAGCTTCCCATACTAAATTAGCTTCTTTTGTAAGTTTATTTTTCATGATGTCGATCCCTTCTAACTTTACAGACAGAACATTCGTTCTATATTATACATCTTAACGCATATTCAATACAAACGTATTTATTGGCAGGTTTAGTAGTTTTTAGCTATTTATCAGTAAGATTAAAAAGGATATTTTTACAAACTTTCTTTTTATTGATTGGTAGTATAAAGATAAATATGGTAAAATTATTTTGTTATATTTTAATTTTAAAAAGGGGAGAAAATTTTGAAAAAAATATTAATGGTGTTAAGCGTGTTATTGTTGGCTGTTTTCCTTATTTCAGCATGTTCGCAAGATGAATCCGAACAACAAGATATTGAAGAGAACAATGACCAAGATGGTGTGGAGGAAGCTGATGTAGAGGAAGGGGCACTTGATGTTGATGTCACGATACCCGCTTCTTTTTATGCAGAAGAACTAGATATCGATCAGATTGAAGCAGAGGCTGATGAAATTGGAATTACTGAAGTAACAGTTAATGATGATGGATCAGTTACGTATACAATGCCAAAATCTGTGCATGATGAATGGTTAAGTGATTATGTGACTGAAATTGAAAGTACAATGAATGAGCTTGTTTCAAGTGAGGATTTTGTGTCGATTCGCGATATAACTGCAAATAACGACTATTCAAGCTTTTCAGTTGTTGTTGACCAAGAAGTTTATGAGAATAGCTTTGATGGTATGGCAGCTTTTTCACTCGGAATTTCAGGTTTGTTTTATCAGTTAATGAGTGGAGCTAATCCAGATGATTATAACGTCACCATTGACATGGTTGATGAAACTTCTGGAGATGTGTTTGATAGTATTATTTACCCGGATGATATGAATGAATAGTAAATAAAAGTCACCATATGGTGGCTTTTATTTTAATTGAACAAGTAAAAGGCCTGCTTTAGAGATATAAATAAAACAGCTCGTTCTTCCTATTTACATCAGATCACATTTCAATTAACATAAATTGAGGTTTGTTAGATAGATGACGTTAGTTCACGTTTTCTATCTTTAATAAAAAAATTTATTTTGAATCGTATGGCAAAGAGAACTTTTAGTATAGAATTCAGGTACTGATTGCATTAAAGTGAGGTGGATAAAATAGTTATGGGTTTCAAAAAATATGTGAAAATCGCCATTCTATCTGTAGTTATTAATTTAATGAGCATTTTTAGCGTTGTTTTAAGCGTCTGGTCAATTATTATGCTTTTAATCGCATTATTTGTGAAAAAGAATAAAAAATCCTCAAGAACTCAAAGAGATAAACAGTTAATTGGTATAGTGCAAATCTCTTTAATTGGAGTAGCTATATTTATTAGTACTGGACATACATTTATTAGTGTGGTTATGTTTAATTATATCGTACAGACTTATTTGAGTAGTTTCCAAATCATTTTTATCTTATTAGCAGTCCTAGGTGTAGTTGTTTACTACTATTTTACTATCAACCTATTTAAAGAAGTCTTGAAATTTGTAAAGCAGAAGGATTCTTCATTATAAACGTAAAAAATCCACTAGTCACCTAAAAAACCTAGCTCTATCCCTTTAAATGGAATGCTGAGGTAGGCTTATAGGGATTAGTGGTTTTGTATTTCTTTAATTAAGAAGCATGATTTACTGGTTGTACCTCTACTTTGTTTTTTGCTGCTTCAATGAGAAGGAAAATAGCTGTTAAAATATGTAGAACTATACCTACAAATGGAATGAACCCCACACACGAAGTAACAATACCAAGTATATGGCCACCCTTTTTCATGTTACTTTTAATACTTCATACTAGCCCAACTATTCAGAAAGTAATCCCTGCCCTGAAGTAAAAGTATATGTATCCGGATATATTCATAAGAACATCCAATATGTTGATGATTACAAAGTTTACATGATCTAAAAAACTACATAAAAACAGATCACCCACCCAACCTATTTACGTCAAATCACACTTCAATTAACATAAATACAAGTTTGTTAAATAAAATGCAATCTTTTAAACTTTTATCACTTTGTAAGTTAAATGAGAGTCAGTGAGTAGTTGGAGAGAAATTATAATTAGCTAGAAGAAGTAAGGTCTGTTTTGTCTTAATATATCTTTATCTAGGCGAAATCAAGATGATTTTGAAAGCTTAATTAATACAATAACAACTGGTGATCTTTAATTTAATTGAGGTGAAATTAATTTTCACTAACTCAACTTTCGCACACTGAAAATAGTCATTCAACCTTGATCGTGTTCAATAGACGCGGTATTCAATAGGCTTGTTGACTTTACTTCTGCATGGATGTGCCACACGCGACCTTCTCATACGTTTAACTGCTATTGGAGCATTAGAAGTATAATCAGCATTAAACATGAGCTTAAAGAATCATTTATTTAACATATTTTTTCCATTAATATGTAACGACGGTTGTCTTGGGTAATAAGAAATGCTTAAAAGGTTTTATATTCCAAAATAATCAAGTTATATGTATAATAATACAAAAAAATACAGAGGCATTTGCTTATAAGTTAAAAAAGTTATAAGAAATTTTGGTAGTCACACGCCAATCATAAAACTACAAACCTTATATTAATTCTTATCTATTTGCATGCAAATTACAAGCTGAAATCGCTTATAGTAAAAGTGTGCGTAAACAATAGGTAAAAACAAAAAGTTTAGTGTAATCTTAATAAGACCTATTAACTGTGCAAAACATTTCATTAATACTACTCTCTAATTAATGATTTTGAAAGTGCTCTCAACCGTATAAATAAACGTTAATTGCCCGTTGATTACTGGAGTAAGCACTGGTTAGACGCTGTTTATTTTACTTTATCGTACGCTGACACGTGAGGATTAGTATTCTTGCGTCATCAGTTTTTTTATAGCATCTGTAGTAAGTGATCGATCGCTTAGTAAGTGATAAGATATTCCAAAGATTTCTGTGAAAAATAGACATTAATTAAATGATTTTTTATATATCTAAGTTTGGTGGTCATATTTACTTCTTCAAAGGATTTAAGCGTTGTGAATAAAACTGTAAAGTATGATTACACTTGTATTTCATGTCAATTAAATGAAGTAAAAGTGTAAAATATATAGAATGATTTAACAAAAATGAGAAAATATAATTAGGTCAAAGCTCCCTTTTAAGAAGAAAGAATGTGATGGTAGTATTATAATAAATGAGCTTTTAAGTGACAAATTGTATATAAAACTTTATTTTATAGATGATGTTTTTTCTAATTTGAATTTTATTAAAAAGAAGACATTTATTTATCGTATCAAGATTTTCAACTTCTTTTAGCAAACTATTAGTAATAAATTTTTGAATGAATAGGTCTTTAGTTTCGGCGCATAATCAATTAAGTTTTTGGTTTCGCTTGTTGATTAAGTAATTAAATGTATATTGATGAGCACTATTATTGTAGAAATGAAGCTATTGTATAATCTTTTCCATGAGTTGTCTTTTTAAAAATGAATGCAGGTGTATTAACGCCTGATGTATCCATATATAGAACTTTATATCATTTATTGAAAATTCGAATTTTTCAGGGGGAATTAAATGTAGAAATAGTGATCGTTTATAAAAGAAAAATCCATAACTTTTGTTATGTGAATGCATTTCATAATTCAGCTATTTGGAGTAGAAGACGAACAATATGTAAGTTTTCAATGAGCAAAGGAAGCCGAAGGATGAGCCGCTAAGAGTAAAAACATCAGGTGAAGCTTCACTTAAGAGAATGTTAAATTGAAAGCGTCACATCATGTGTTAACATCGAACTGATCAACATCCTGTTGACCCTAGGCAATGCCTTTAAACAAGCGAAGTCATTAGTAGGTAAAGCGTGTTCAAGCGCTCAAAATCATGACGAATCATCGCACGATTTTATTTATTCATTTAAATAGCGTTTGTTTTTAAAATAGGATTAGATCATAAAGTAAAATCATTATTTTTGATGTATTAAGTTGGTTACTACGAATAGTTGAATACCGTTGTAAGGTATTCTTTCTAATATACTTATTAAGATAGTTGGAAATTCACTTACCTATTCATGATTTAATAGTTATTGATTAGTATTTACAATCTTAAGAGTACATAAGACTCTGACAATGATTTTATAATTGCTATTTTTATTATAAAAAGAGTTAGTGTTTGTTAGTTAGAAATACATACAATACGAATATTATAGCTCATGTTGAAAGAGGTAATGCTAATGAAAACTGCAGGATATAGTGAGTTAGAACTTGCATGGGAAATTGACAATCATCAATTTATTAGGGCCATTCAAGCTGATTCTAATAAGATATTATTGAGGAGGTTGACTGATGATGATGAAATATCTGAGGGGTTATTAATTAAGGAATTTCAGATTCGTCAACAATTTGATATACCTTGTATGTTACCCCCGCTAGAAATAGTTGATAAAGGGATTGCTTTTGAAAATATAGAAGGCC
The DNA here is from genome assembly GCF_000306965.1 of Amphibacillus jilinensis Y1. GTDB lineage: Bacteria > Bacillota > Bacilli > Bacillales > Amphibacillaceae > Amphibacillus_C > Amphibacillus_C jilinensis. The sequence goes on from NZ_JH976435.1 coordinate 334,116, forward strand.
TAAGTTTAAGTGAAGCGTTGAGCAGTCACGCATATTCTATTGAAGAATCACTAAAGATAGCGATTCAACTTGTTAAGTCAGTTGAGCAATGTCAGCATATAAAAGAAGTTAAGTTTATGATTAAACCAGATCGCATTATTTTATCCGAAGATTTGGAAGTTAAAATATTACCTATGGTTTCGACGAAGGAATCATTGGAAAGTAAATATCAGTCGCCTGAAGAATTGCTTAAGAAAAACTATGATCAACGTTCTGAATTATATAAGCTAGGTATGCTGTTATATGAAGTATTTGCAAGAGGTAAAAATCCATTTTCTAGATACAATAATCAGGATTGGACGCATAATCACATAGCTGTTGAGCCGATTCAATTAATAAGAATGAATCGGAAAGTCCCTAAGATGGTTAATTATATAGTTATGACACTTTTATCTAAAAATCCAGAAAATAGATACCAAACATGTGGTCAACTACTTAAAGATTTAACGAAGTGCTTAGTCGCGTTAAAAGATACAGAGAAAATTGACTCATTTCGCTTATCCATTGAACAACTAGATGGATTTTTTAAAATTCCAAAACACTATTACGGAAGGGATAACGAAATTTGTCTAATATATGATTTATTTCAAGACGCTTCCAATGGTTCAGTAGAATTAGTGTTTCTACATGGACCTGTTGGAATAGGGAAAACAACTTTAATAAACAATCAATTTAGAAAAATGGTTTATAACAGAGCATACTTTACTTCGGGTGAATTTGATCAGACCCAAAATCATACACCTTATCAATCATTGATTTCAGCTTTTCAAGATGTAGTTAGTGAAATTTTAACACAAACTAACCAACAAATGGGCAAATGGAAAGAAGTAATTTTGGATGCAATTGGAGATCAAGCACACCTTATTACTAATGTTATACCAGAATTAACGTCAATTATAGGAGAGCAAAAATCAATAAGCTTAATGTCTGTTGAAGAAAAAGAGCAGAAATTTATTCAGGTATTTCAACAATTTATTCAAGTATTTATCAATAGTGATCAACCGTTAGTCTTATTTTTAGATAACTTTCATTTGGCTGATAAACCATTCATTAAACTAATTCGTTCTTTAATAATGAAACCAAACACAAGCAGACTAATGCTGATTTTAGGCTGTAGAGACGATGGTGACAGAGTGCAATTGGAGATGATAAAAGACCAATTTGAAATGATTGATCAGTATGGCGTTCGGTGCACGGAATTGGAATTGTTAAATTTATCAATGAAGGAAGTTAACCAGTTAGTAGCCGACACACTTCATAGTGATCCAACTAAGACTGTAGCATTGACTAAATTAATTTATAAAAAGACAGCAGGGAACCTTTTCTACACGAAACAATTACTAAAAGTTATTTATGCCAACGATTGGATAATGTATAATAATGTGACGCAAACATGGGAATGGGACCAAGAGGCGATTCAATCAGTTAAAGAGCAGAAGTGTTTAATCAATTATATGATTCATAAAATTGATCGACTGCCTAAAGTCGTGAAAAAGGTGTTAAAGATTATCGCTTGTTTTGGTTATGTTTTTGAACGATCAGAAATTGAACGGTTTTCAGATTTCTCAGTTAAAGCAATTGCGGACGCGATACATCGTGCTGAAAAAGAGGGGTTAATTTTTTCTGAAACGCTTAATAATCAGGATCAGCGCTATCATTTTTTCCATAACCAGATTCAACAGGTTATTTATGATTTAAATAGCGAGACTGAAAAAAAACGAAATCATTTAGAATTAGCAAGATTTTTTGTTAATTTAGGGCCACAAGATGATTTGATATTTAAAACAGTCGATCATTTTAACAAAGGCAGAGATATGATTCAAGAAACAAGTGAAAAAGAGCAGCTGATCGAGTTGAATTACAAAGCAGGTTCATTGGCTAAGGAATCAAATGATTATGTTACTGCTCTGCATTATTACCGAAGTGCTGTTATGAGTATGGAGCAACTAAAGTGGGAGAAATGTCATGATTTTTGTTTCAACCTGTATTTAGAGTTAGCAGAATCGGAGTATTATACTGGTCATGGGCAAGAACTTGAAATACTACATGCAAAATTATTACAACGCGCTCACGCAAGTTCAGATATCCTATTGGTATATAGTCAAAAGATTTTAAACTATATTAATTGCGGGAAACCGAAAATGGCTTTAGAAGTAGGAATCAATTGTCTTGAAAAGATTAATTTTGATATTCCAAGAGAACCAACCCCGCAACTTGTTAGAGAAGAGATGGTGTTAACAAGGCAACGTCTTGCTGGGGATTTTAAAAAATTAAGGTATTTACCTAATGTTAAAACCCGTGAAATCTATACCATCATGAAGGTTTTATTTGAATTATTAATACCTAGCTTTTTAATAAATAAAAGCGTTTTTTCTGTTATTATCTGTAAACTCATGCGTTTAATTATAGAATATGGAAGATATGAAGATGCGCCTGCTGTTTTCGCTGTTTATGGTTCTTTATTGTGTCTTGAATCGAAAGCATTTCCAGAAGCTTACTCTATTAGAGATATTGCGTTAAGTATGGTAGTAGAGGAAAATACTCCTTCGGTAAAAAGTAAAACTTATATGGTTTTGGGGAGTGGATTCTATCATTATGGTAACGAGGAGATTATCAATAAAGAAGCATACTTAAAACAAGCTATTGAATTTGGGGGACATATTGGTAGCGGAAACATTTATACCAGCATGGCTATTTTAAAACACACATTTTTATCATATGAGAAAAAAACATTAGTGGATTTGTTAGAATTAACGGATAGATACAAAAGGATCCTACAACAATTTAATGAAGGATTGGTTTTTGATAATATCATGCTCTTTTCACAATTTATTTTGTGCATGAAAGGACGAACGAACGATCCGTTATCAATGGATAGTGATGATTTTAATGAAAAGCATTTTATGGTTGATATTGAAGCTAAAGACACAAAAGATATGACTCTATTTAATTATTATCTATACAAAACCCAAATTTGTTATTTAAACGCAGAATATAGTAAGGCAGTATCATATGCTTTAAAAGCAGATAATTATGTTGAATATTCTGATCATTACAATTATCTAGTTGATCATTACTTTTACAAAGCAATCGTTATGTTGAAATGCTGGAAGGATCAGAGTGGCACTAAACAATTGGAGTGGAATCGTGAGTTGAGGATTGTTCTAGAACAGCTCGCGCATTTTCGGAAATATGATGAGAAATGTTTTGCCTACAAAGAATGGTTGATTCGAGCTGAATACGCTAATGTTTTTGGTTATCTTGATAAAGCAGAAGAGTTATATGAACAAGCGATAACTTCGGCAGAAAAGAACGGAAATCGGTTAAGTAAGGCGTTAACTAATGAACTTACGGGGCAGTTTTATCATGAAAGAGGAAAAATAAGAATTGCACTAATTTTTCTTAAAGTGGCTATTCAAGAGTATAATGAGTGGGGAGCGGGTTGGAAAGCGCGCTTTATTGAACATGGATATTTTGATAGGATGACAGACGATGTCAATCACCTAATAGTAAAAAAAGAAACTTCATCACAAGAAATGAGTCGAGACTTAAGTATTCGTTCAAAGACAAAATTAGACAATATTATTAGAGCATCAGAAGTAATGTCAAAAGAAATAAACTTTTCCGATGCACTTAAAGAATTAATGTGTGCTATTAAACGAGAATCTCTAGCAGAAAAAGTTATTCTTTTTACCAAGCAAGAAAATGTAGTCATTGTCACTTCGATTGTGCAAGGAATAGATGATGTCTTGATGCCCAATAAGCCAATTGATGAATCAAAAGAGATTCCGCATCAAGTCATTAGATATGTTGATCGTACGAAGAAACTTGTTAACACATCTAATAATACACATGCAGAAATCTATAAGGGAACGTCGTATATTATGGAATATTCTCAAAAATCTACATTATGTATGCCGCTCTTTATCCAAGGTCAGTACGTGGGAATTCTCTATTTGGAAAATCGTTGGATTGCCAATCTGTTTTCTGAAGAGCAATTTTCTATCTTGAAATTTCTAGGTACCCAAGCTATGTTTGTCACGAGATTAATAGAACCCTTTAAATCTAATACTATAGATTTGAAACAAGAACTTTATAAGAACGATAATGTGGATGAAGAGCTAATGATTTATGATGATCTCACTGACAGGGAACTTGAGATTATTAACTTAATGGCAGCTGGGCATTCAAACAAAGAGATAGCAAAAATCTTAGGTGTGAAAATCGGAACGATAAAAGTTCATATACATAACATCTTCTCTAAATTAGATGTTAATCGACGCACAATGGCAATCTTTAAAGCGAATCAGTTAAAACTCATAAATTAAGTTTAGAAGGGGGTGTCCTAAATAATCACTACACAGTGACTTTTTATGGACACGCTCTTTCTTTAGCTTTAAATGATTTTTTTAATATAGTTGACGCTATTCGTAATAGACATAGACCCATAACTTAACTTTTGTAGTTCAGATTTGTACTTAAATCATTAGCATGACAAGCTTAAGCGGCTGTTGAATAGCAAATTGAATGTTAATCGTTAAGTGCTGAAAATGAAAAAAGAATAGATTTTATACAGGAATTATAACTTTTGATATACGTAGAGAAAGTCTTTTTGTTGTAAGATAACTATATTATTCAAATCAAGCAGAATGGAGTGGTAAAATGCAAGATTTTGAAGCGTTAAAAGAGATCACTGCATTAATTAAAAAAAGGTTTCTCATGATCATATCAATTGCAATTTTGGCAGGGGTTATCAGTGGGATCTTTACTTTTAGAGTAACACCAACTTATTATTCGAGTGCTCAATTTTTAGTTAATCAAATGAGTGAAGACGAAATTTACCAATCGAATCAAATTAGTGTCAATTTAGATTTAATTAATTCCTATAAAGACCTTATCGTCAGCCAGCAAATATTAGACATCGTATCAGAAGAGTTGGACAGGCCGATTTTTGCTAATTCTATTGAGATAGATAATAGAAGTGGTTCACAAATTGTTACATTAGGTGCTTTTGATTCAAATCCAACAGATGCAGTAATCTTAGCTAATACGGTTGTTGAAGTTTTTCAAAAAGAACTGCCTGGAATTATGCAGGTAGATAATATAAATATTATTAGCAGAGCATCGACGGCACAAAAACGGGGACCTAATAAATCATTAAATATTACAATTGCTATCGTATTAGGTCTAATAATCGGAGCAGGTATTGCTTTAGTATTAGGCTATTTAGATAACACGATAACATCAGAGAAGGATGTTAAAAGACAATTGGATCTTCCTGTTTTGGGTGTGATTGGTCATGCTCAAACAAGGAATACTAAGAAATTTCATGACAATTTTAAGGTTAACGGAAATTAGAAAGGGCGTATTTACGAGTGAAAAGAAATAGAAAATTAGATTATGATCAAGCTGATCGAGTAACGAACAAAATGCAAGATTCACATATTATGGGACAATACTTAACTTTGAGAACAAATGTAGAATGCTTCATGAAAAAAAACAAGATGAAATCATTGATTATTACTTCTCCAGAATTTCAGGACGGAAAGTCAATGGTGAGTGCAAATTTAGCTGTTGCCTTTGCTAAGCGAAATTACAGAACATTAATTATTGATGCCGATATTCGTCATGCAAGTTTGCAGTGTTATTTCCAAGAAAAAAATAATCATGGCTTATGCAGTATCATTAATGGTAAGAAACAGTTTAACGATGTTGTGATTCGTAGCCGGGTGAAGAATCTGGATTTATTAACAGCTGGTTCGATTTCTGCCGACCCGACGGAATTATTGGCATCAAATAAAATGACTGAATTACTAGTTGAAGTAAATAAAATCTATGATTTAGTAATTTTTGATACACCAAACATTTTAGGAGTTGTGGATACGAGAATTTTGGCAGAAGTTTGCGATGTTTCCCTTTTAGTTGTTCGCAGTATGAAAACAAATTTGGAAAAATCCGCTAAAGCAAAAGAAATATTGGAAAACGCAGAAGCAGAACTAATAGGTGTGGTATTAAATGATCATGCCAAAGATGATAAATTAGCAATATTACAAAAATATGATGATAGTGAGATTGATATAGCCTATAGGTAGACTTAAAAAAGTCTACCTATAGTTTTTTATGCTCATGATAGATAGCTTAATTTGCAAATGGATTAAGTTCAGTTTCTTTAAACAGTTTGAGTGCATTTACTCTGGGAAAGGGAAACGTGCCAATACAAAAATGTTTCATTACTTTCAAATGTATTGTTATCTTCGTGTTAACAAGCAAAAAAGTTGATTTGAGTTTGGAGTGAGAATGACTTTATCTAATCATTAAAAATCTCTATGACGTTAATTGTTTTTACCAACGTCATTATTTTGATACCACGTATTTTCACATCTGAAATATCGATATTTATTCTCTTCTGAAATTTTACTTCATTTCCATTTCAATCTACATTTTATTAACTTTTTTCCTATTATGGGCCGTAAGATACTATTTAAGGAATTATTTCTTAAAAAAATTGTCTAAATATAACTTTAGTTATATGTGAATTATTTTTTATTTTGTTATAAATAGTTTAAAGAAAAAAGTGGTGTTATCAAAACAAGTAAACGAATTAATAATCTACGTATATTAAATTTCACAGTACCTAAGATGAATAACGAAGCAACTGTAATAATAACAAGTTAGCTCTCTATATATGAAGTCAAAAAAAGAACTTAAAACGTAATAGAAAAGCTTGTCTTCAGTAAAAGGAAAATAAAATAATGTATGAGTTTATGGGTGATGTATCCTAACCCTTATCAATGGATGCACTCGGTCATACTGTGGGTTATATCAAAAGATAGATAACCTTAGCGCAAGTCAGCAAGGGTGTGGAAGTGAGGACGGGTTAGATGCCCATTTTTAATTAAAATATGCCTTTTCGCTATTTAGTCTATCTGCAGATTTAGGATTGGAGATTTAAATATGAAATGATCACTTACGTAAGCCAAGACGCAACGTTCTTGATATTTGGCTTGAGTAATAAGACCTGAAAATAATTTATAGCAAATCGACAATGATGTTATCTTTCTCTGATTTAAACACTAACAAGCGAGAAGTCAAAAAAAATACATTTAAGTTAGGAAAAAATACCAAAGTAAAAAAGTATACTATCCAAGATATTTATCAAAAAATTTTAAGGAGGTAGGTTATGAAAAAGATAAAAAAAGCAATCATACCAGCCGCTGGATTAGGAACAAGATTTTTGCCGGCAACTAAAGCAATGCCTAAAGAGATGTTACCTATTGTTGATAAACCAACGATTCAATACATTATAGAAGAAGCTGTTGCGTCAGGTATTGAAGACATTATCATTGTAACAGGTAAAGGGAAACGAGCAATTGAGGATCATTTTGATCATGCACCTGAATTAGAACGGAATCTTGCGGAAAAAGGAAAGTTAGATTTACTTGCTCAGGTAGAATATACTTCTAATCTTGCAGATATTCACTATATTAGACAAAGTCAACCTAAAGGATTAGGTCATGCGGTTTGGTGCGCGCGAAACTTTATTGGTGATGAACCATTTGCCGTATTGTTAGGCGATGATATTGTTAAAAGCGATGTTCCTTGTCTTAAGCAGTTAATAGAACAATACGAGAAAACTTATTCTTCTATTATAGGTGTTCAAAAAGTACCAGATGAAGAAACAAGTCGTTATGGAATTATAAACCCTGATAGTTTTGAAGGGCGACGCTACAAAGTTAATAGTTTTGTCGAGAAACCAGAACCAGGAACCGCGCCGTCCAATCTAGCCATTATGGGTCGCTACATACTTACACCAGAAATTTTCAGATTTTTAGATAAGTTGGAAGTGGGGACTGGCGGAGAGATTCAATTAACGGACTCAATTCAAAGATTGAATCATATACAACGTGTATTCGCTTATGATTTTGAAGGTGAACGCTATGATGTTGGAGAGAAACTAGGATTTATAAAAACAACGATAGAATTTGCATTACAGAATAGAGAGTTAGGTCCTCATGTTGAAAAAATGTTAAAAGAAATGATACTTGAAGCAGTACCAAATTAATCTAATTTAATCTAATCAGTGTAGCTATTAACTACTAGAAGCTAATTTGAAATAACTATTTGACTGAAACTGATGACAAGGTTGGTGAAGCAAGTTGCTGATAACAAAAGGTCATACAGAAGAAAAAAAAAATTATAATATTAAATACATTATGATCCCTGTAAATGAATCGCGTTTTTATCGTGTTTCGAAAAGATGTATCGACCTAATAATTGCTGGTGTAGGATTGATCATGTTATCTCCTGTATTTCTTATTATTGGATTTCTAATTAAATTAGATGATAGTCAGACTTCGATTTTTTTTAGTCAAGAACGTTTAGGTAAAGATGGGAAAAGTTTTAACATGTACAAATTCCGCTCTATGGTACCTAATGCAGAAGCATTAAAACATTCATTATTAGCTAATAATGAAGTAACTGGTCCAGTATTTAAAATGAAAAAAGACCCTAGGATTACGAAAATAGGCAAATTTATTAGAAAAACAAGTATTGATGAATTGCCGCAGTTAATTAATGTTTTAAAAGGTGAAATGAGTTTAGTTGGACCTAGACCTCCACTACCAGATGAAGTATTAAAATATTCAAGTTACCAAATGCAACGTTTGAAGGTTGTTCCCGGACTAACTTGTTATTGGCAAATAAGTGGTAGAAGTGATCTTGATTTTGAAGAATGGGTCTATTTAGATTTAAAGTATATAAGTGAAAGAAATCTGTTAATTGATCTTAAATTAATTGTTAGAACCGTTGTCGTTCTATGTGGTTCAAATGGAGCTTATTAATGTTCACCAAATATTTAAAGGATGAGATATAGTATGAATACTTCCGTATTAGTGCCAACTTATAAACGAATAAGCGATTTACGACGTTGTTTATTAGCTTTGCAAAAACAAACTTTGTTACCAGACGAAGTCATCGTTATTGTTAGAGATACAGATTCAGAGACAAGACGATTTATAAGGGGACTTCAATCAACAAAGTATCAACTAGTAGAAAGGACGGTGACCACTCCTGGACAAGTAGCCGCTTTAAATGAGGGTTTGCGAAGTGCGCGTGGTAAATTTATTTGTATTCTAGATGATGATACAGCACCGTATCACACCTGGTTACAAACCATTGTTGATCAATTTCACCTTGCCGATGATATCGGTGGCATAGGCGGGCGAGATTGGATAAATTACAAATCAATGAAAGGAAAAGCAAAAAAAAGAACGGTTGGGAAAATTCAATGGTTTGGGCGGGTGATCGGAAATCATCACCTAGGTTATGGACCTGTTCGCGATGTTGATGTGTTAAAGGGAGCAAATATGAGTTATCGTCGTGAAGCGATCAACGAATTGTATTTTGATAAAAGATTACTTGGAGAGGGTGCTCAGGTACATAATGACATGGCATTCAGCCTAAGTGTGAAGCGAAAGGGATGGCGTTTAATATACGATCCTCGTGCAATGGTTGATCACTTTCCTGCGCGACGATTTGATTTAAATAAACGGGATGAATTTAATGCTAAAGCCTATTATCATGCTATATATAATGAAACATTAATCATATTAGAATATATGCCATCGCGCTGTAGAAGGTTAATCTATATTTTATGGACTGTGTTAATAGGTACACGCGATCGACCGGGTGTTCTTCAATTATTTCGCTCATTAAGTAATCAACCTTATTTAGTGATGGAAAAGTTTAAGATTAATTTAAGTGTAAGATTATCCTTTGTCAAAAAAACAAAGGATAGGCAAGTATCTTAAAGGAGAAGTTTATGAAGAAGAAATTAGCGATCGTTGCGCATAATATAAATAATAAAGGCGGTATGGAGAAACATTTGTTGGAGATGATTAAGCGACTAAAGTATGATTATGCTATTACGGTAATTGCGACCGAATTAGATTGTGATTGTGAAGATGTCAAATTTATGAGAATCCCCATTTCACAACGACCTGTCTTTCTGAAAAGTATATTATTTATGATTATTGTTAGTGTGATTCTCACTTTTAAGAAGTTTGATCTTGTCCATACAACAGGCGCAATTGTCCTAAATCGTGTTGACGTTTCAACTGTCCATTTTTGTCATAAAGCTTATCATCAATTGGGATTACATGATCGAGTGAAGGTCGTTAAATCAAATGCCCATCGATTAAATACTTGGTTTCAAAATCATTTTGCAAGAATAATGGAAAATTTGTGTTATCAGCCTAAACGGATACCACAGTTAGTCGCTGTATCTGAACACGTGAAAGAAGAACTTACTAGATATTTTAATTATGATAATCAAAATGTGTCGATTATATATAATGGGGTCGATACAGAAGTATTTAAACCCGTAAATGAAACAAGAAAGAAGATCTATAAAAGGAAAAGAGGAATGCCAGAGGATGCTTTGGTATTTATTTTTGTTGGTGGAGATTGGACTCGAAAAGGCTTGCCAATTATGATAGAGGTATTTGCGCATCTTCGATCTACTTATCCAACGATTAATGCAAAGTTGTTGGTTGTTGGAAAGGGAGATGAAAAAAGGCTTCTTAGTGGACTCGATTCAAACATGAGAAATCACGTTATTTTTTATGGGTTTCAGGAAAATCCAACTGAATTGTATAATACAGCGGATATATATGTACTTCCAAGCTTGTATGAAACGTTTAGTATTGCTTCACTTGAAGCAGCTGCATGTGGTTTACCTATTATCATGACAGAAGTTGGAATTTCAAGTATTTTAGCAGAAAATGGAGTGACAGGTTTCACAGTTGAAAGAAATAAGCATTCTTTACAAGCGGCTTGTGAGACTTTATCGTTAAATATTCAACTAAGAAAAGAAATGTCGATCAAAGCGCACGAGAAAGCTAAGTATTTAACATGGGATCGGAGCTATATTTTATTTAAAGCACTATATAAAAATATTGTAAATTAAATGATGCATGGAAAAGAGGAGGAACATCTAGTGGCTGTAATTTTTAATAAAAAGTTTGCTCAACTAATTCTATTAGTAGTCATAACATCCTTAATGGTTGGCGTATTATCTATCTCAGCACAAATGATAAGGCCTCTTGTATTTATTGCATTGTTTTTAACCATATCGGGTTTAGTTATCAGCTATCGAGAACGGATGATATATCTTTTTATTATTTATTTAGCTTTCATAGGATTAATTAGACGAGCACTAATCCCGATTGCTGGATGGAGTAGCTATGATCCGCTTCTGATTTTAATCCCGATTTTTACCGTTATGCTTGCCATTCTTATGTTTTGGGAACATAAAAATAATCCACATGAGCAAAGAGAAAAACCAGACAAATTGATGGCTTTACTCTTTGGTATGAGTTGTATCCATATCATTAATCCATTGAGATTAGGTCTAATCGCTTCCATGTTTATTTTAATTCCATGGTTATGGTACTATATTTCATTTTTTAAGTTTAATAAAACGATAGTTAAACATATTATGAACACGATCGAACTATTAGGAGTAATCATAGCCCTGTACGGTTTATATCAGTCATTTTTCGGATTGCTTACATTTGAAATGGATTGGGTAAATATATCAGGTTATGCAGCGTTATACTTGGCTGAAGACACGGTAAGGGCAATTGGGACGTTTCCAAGCGCTCATGAATTTGTTTATTTTATAACAATAACATTTAGCATTTCTTTTGCAAGAATGATCGTTGATCGTTTTAAGATTGTCCATGCTCTTGTAAGTATCACAGCACTAACTGCAATCATTTTAGCAGGATCAAGAATGGTTATCTTCTTTATTTGTTTAGCTATTTTTATGGTTATAATTATCACTCGAAAACGCTTAATAGCGCGAGTTAGTGCAGGGGTCATAGTTGCGATAGGTTTTATAATATTGTGGTCAACATTCCCACAAATTAACCCTTCTTGGTTTGGCTCTGCTGAGCCAGTTATCAAGCATGTAATAGGGGGCCTTACAGATCCGCTCTCGGAAGAGCAAACGGGTATTGGTCATATTGAACGAGTGGTAGATGGCGCCAAGAATATATATACGAATCCGCTCGGCAATGGAATAGCTTCGATTACGAAGGCAGCAGATAAAGCAGAAACTGCGCAAAGCATGTCTACAGAGGTTGATATATCAAATATGATTGTTGCTTTAGGTTTAGGTGGCATTATATACATGGTGGTTATTGGCGTCACAATTCACAGGTCCATTTGGTTAATTTATCATAAAAGGCAAACGGAACATGTAGTTATACTAGGTATTTTAATTAGTACTTTAGGTCAATGGCTTAATGGAGGCTTCTATCTAACCCCAATAATTGTTTGGTTATTTGTTGGATGGATTCATAAAGAATATATGTTGCAACGAGGTGGAGAATATGCGTTTAACGGTGATTAGTCATGCATGTGTTACGGATGTCAATCAACAAGTATATAGTGAAATGGAAAAATTGGGTTATCATGTAGATGTGATCGTACCCAGTAATTTTATAGCTGCGGATTTAACAAACAAACCGATTAAAGTAAAGCGTTGGCCAGGATTTAATGGAGAAATTATTGAGATACCAACAATATTAAATAGAAGTATCCCTTTACATTTTTATCGCAAAAACTTAAAACACGTACTAAAAAGACTAAATCCAGATGCAATTTATTTAGCCGAAGAACCATACTCGCTTAGCTGTTTTCAGTCAATAAGATATGCCAAGGCATTAAAAATCCCGGTTGGATTTTATTCAGCACAGAATATTTATAAAAACTATCCTTTTATAATAAAGCAAATAGAGCAATACACCTATAATTATGCTGATTTAGCGGTTAGTATTAGTAAAGATGTAACAGGTGTATTACGTGATAAAGGTTATCAAAAGTCGTTAATTGAAATTCCTTTAGGTGTAGATGAAGCTCATTTTAATATTGATTATCAGATCAGACAGTATGGGAGAGCAGAATTAGATCTATCAAATGATACGTTTGTTATTGGTTTTGCAGGTCGATTAGTTGAAGAAAAGGGCGTAGATATTCTATTTAAAGCGTTTAAAAAATCACTTGCATTTTTATCGGACATTCACTTAATAATTGTAGGAAGAGGTCCGTTACAAAAAGAATTGAGAGCGTTAGCCACGAATCTTCATATTGATCAACAGGTGAGTTTTATTGATAATGCTGAACATAGTGAGATGTCCAAATGGTTCAACTGTATGGATGTACATGTACTCCCTTCAAAAACTTCGCACAATTGGAAAGAACAGTTCGGTAGAGTGTTAATAGAAGCGGCAGCCTGTGGTGTAGCATCTATTGGTAGTAATTGTGGAGAAATTCCGCAAGTGCTTAAAGCATTACGAATGGATTGGGTGTTTGAAGAGGATGATATAGCTCAATTATCTAATAGAATAATTGTTGCAGCAAAAGCTGAAAAAAACAGGCTCAGTATAAGAGAGCGTGCGATAAACAAATTTGGCAACAAACAAATTGCACAAATGATTATCGCGTCATTTGAAAAAATAGTTGGATAAAAGGTTGTGATTGCGTGATTAAACGTTTATTTGTGTCAATTGATTTTCCACCCGAAAATGGCGGGATACAAAATTATGTTTATGGAATGGTTAAACATTTAAATCCCAGTCAAACATTTGTCTTAACATCAAATAGAATTGGAAAAGAAACATATAAGCGTTTTGATGAATCACAAGCTTATAAAACATACCGGATTGGTATGACTAATCGTGTTTCATTTATAAGGCAAATCCTACAACTCTTTGGCTTGATTTATTATTTAGTTAAAATAAAAAGAGAACACAAAATTGAAGAATTGCACTTTGGAAATATTATGCCTATAGGAGTGATTGGCCCCCTGGCTCGTAAATGGTTAAAAGTAAACTATTACCCATATATTCATGGTTTAGACTTTTTGGAATCTAAGCAAAATCGCTTGAAATATAAGTTATTAATGTATAGTTTAAAGCGGGCAAATAAAATTATTTCTAATAGTCAGTATACGAAAACAAAGTTAATAGAAGTAGGAATTAAACCAGCTGATATTGTTATTATCAATCCAGGAACAATGAGACATGACGATATAGACCTTAATACAACTGCTGTTAGTGAAAAATTCGGGTTAGCAGACAAGGCGGTCTTATTAACGGTGGGGCGACTAGTGAAACGTAAAGGACATGATCTTGTGATTAAAGCGTTACAAGAAGTTATAAAAGGTAATGAAGAAGTCGTCTATGTCATTTGTGGTAGTGGTCCCGAACGGGATAATTTAGAAAAGATAGTAAAAACCTTAGCTATGGAAAAACACGTTGTTTTTACAGGTGCGATAGAAAGAAGTGAATTAGAAACATTATATTCATTGGCTAATTTGTTTATCATGCTTAATCAAGAATTACATCAAGAAGGCGATGTAGAAGGTTATGGTATCGTGTTTTTAGAAGCGGGATTGCATAGAACACCTGTGATTGGAGGTCGTAATGGTGGTGTTCCTGATGCCGTGATAGATGGAAAAACCGGCTTTTTAATTAATCCGTTAGATAAAAAGGAAGTTATTCAGACAATACTAACGCTTTTAAATGATCACGAATTAGCAAGGAAAATCGGTAATAATGGTTATCGTTGGGTTACAGAGCATTGTTTATGGAAACAAAGAGTGAATTTATTAGAAACGTTGGAGTGATGATATGGGGGATAAACAGCCAATTAAAGTCATTTTTATCAATCATACCGCTGTCGTTGGTGGTGCTGAGCGCAGTTTATTAGATATTCTTAGTTATATTAATAAAGGATTATTTCACCCATTGCTTGTTTGTTTTGAAGATGGGGAACTCGTTCGTCTAGCTAGACAAATTAAAGGGATAGAAGTTTCCATTATAAAGTTCCCTGATGAAATTTTGAAATATAACCGAGACCAAAAAAATCGTTTTCGTTTTTTTTATGGCTTTTCTTTATTTTTCCCAATAGTAAAACTTTGGCGATTTGGATTAAGGCATAAAGTAGATTTATATTATACCAATTCTATGAAGGCACATTTTATTGGTTTAATAGTTGGGAAATTGATGTTTAAAAAAGTTATTTGGCATGTAAGAGATATTCTTGACGACGGCTTAAATCGAACCCTATTCACATACTTAGCAAGATATACAGATAAAATTATTTGTATATCTGCTGCGGCGTCAAAACAGTTTAAACAAAATCATAAATTGAAAATCGTTTATAACGGCATCTGTCCTCATGAGGAGGCTAATAAAATTGAATGCTGATAAGGTTGCTATAGTTGGTCAAATTGCGAAATGGAAAGGGCAAGATATTTTTATCCAAGCTGCAAAATGTTTACATCAGAAATATCCCAAGGTAAAGTTTCTAATCATTGGTGATGTTTTATTTAATAAAGAGGAAGAGCTGAATTTTAAACAAGCCATTATTGAAGAAGCTAGTGGTTGTGCAGCCATTCAATTTTTAGGGCACCAAGGAAATGTCAGACCTCTACTAAATGACATTGATATCTTGGTTCATGCTTCCGTACGACCGGAGCCTTTTGGTAGGGTGATTATTGAGGGGATGGCCGCCAAGGTACCCGTGATTGCTTCAGGTATCGGAGGTCCTTTGGAAATTATTGAGCATGGTTTATCAGGGCTTCTTTATCAACCTGGTAATGTTGGCGATTTAGCAGAAGCAATTGAGTGTTTGCTCACCGATAAACAAGGTTATCAAAAAATAGCAAATCAAGCTTATCAACGTTTTGAAAATAAATTTACGATTGAACAAACCGTTTCATTAGTAGAAAAACATATTCGTTTATCCGTATTAAAAGATTGACAATTTCAATTTAAAGCTTAGAGGGTGAAAAAATGAAAGTGGCATTAATATCCAGTGCTGATTTCGATCCGAATACTGGTGTGTCAGGTAGTCGCATTGCACTAAGTGATGCATTAAGAAAACTAGATATCAGGGTCGACACCTATTTTATGGATGATCTAAAGTTGTTTTCGGGTGGTTTACTGGATAGAGTTATCTTCCCATGGCGAGTTGCTTTAAAAATAAAGAAATGGAGAGAGTATGATTTAATCGATATCGCTTCTGGTGATGGTTGGATCTTGACATTTATGAAAAACAGACCCATAGCCGTGTTTAGTAGCCATGGGTTAGAACATCTTGCTCATGAAGAAATCGTTAAAGAGTCCGTGCAAGGACACCTTAAATTAAGTTGGAAATATCCAATATATTGGGGCGGTATTAGATTGCAAGAAGTAACCAGCTCAATAAGAAGATCAGATATGTCGATCGTTTTAAATAAGACGGATAAAGATTATATTGTAAATCAAATTGGTATAGAACTTGATCGTATTCGCATTGTACCTAATGGAATACCAGATTATTTTTTAAATCAGAATGTAAAAATTGAGCGAAAAAATAATGGGCAAATAAATATAGCTCAAGTTGGGAGCTATATTCAAAGAAAGGGGATTGATTATAGTACAAAAGCACTAAATAAAATTTTATCCTTATATCCAAATGTTAGTGTTACCTTTTTTGGAACTGGCTGTCCAGTAGAACAGGTGCATCAAGCATTCAATTATACAGTAACAGACAGAGTTCATGTGATTGAAAATTACAATCATGTTGATTTACCTAACCTCTTAAGGGGATTTCATATTAATCTATTTCCTTCACTGTCAGAAGGGTTTGGGAAAACATTGATTGAAGCAATGTCATGTGGACTGGCACCGATAACGTTTGAAACACCGGGACCTAACGATATTGTTAACAACAATCATGATGCATTAGTGGTTCCGCGCCGGAATATTCGAGCACTAGAAAACGCGATTGAACAGTTGATTAATGATGAGACATTGTTATATAACATACGTCATAACGCTTATCAGACCGCTCAAAAATATAGTTGGTATCAAGCTGCAGAAATCAGACTGAATGCTTATAAACAAGCATTAAAAAATAGAGATAAACGCAAATAAGCTATGAAATATCGATAGATGAAACAATGCTTATCGCAACTTTTATCACAGATAAGTGTTCGTAAAACGCCCGCGAGAAAAGAGAGAACAGAGCTAAATTTATTTAGGCGGGGGCTAATGGACGCTAATGTTCTGATTCACTCAATTACCAATCCGTGGGAGAAGAACGAAAACGTCCACGAATTGAAGGTTCGGTTTATGCATCTTAGCCTGTAAAGGAGTGGGATTTTGAGATTATTACAAATCATAGATAAATATCATGATGGTGGAGGGAAAGAACGTTTTTTGTATGATTTAACACAAAAGATACGAGCTAATGATTCGGAAACTGCTGTGATATGTTTGGATTATAGTGGTACGTCAATTTGGGGGGGGGAGATAGGATGTGAGATGATGACTTTCGATAGAGCTTGGCGCGATAACGTTCAAGCGTTTAAACCAGATGCGTTACTATGGCATGTGAGCCCTAACACAACAGATGAGGTAAAGGAACTTGCACTTAAATATCCACTTTTTTCAATCGCTCATAATGTCACATGTCCAGCAGGGACAAGGCTATTTAGGGATAAAGATGAAATATGCATGTGTTCTACAGGTCTTAAATGCATGGTGAATTGGTATGTTAGAAGATGTGGAATAAACAAGGCGCCTAAAGAAGCGTTTCGATTATTTAAAAAGAGTCAAGCGACCCATGATCTGTTTAAGCAAAGTAAAGCAATCTATGTTGCAACCCAAGCGATGAAACAATCACTAGAATGGGAGGGCATTGATCCGAATCAGATTAAGTTATTTGATATTACCCTTGGATCATTAACAGATGTAGGACCAATAAATAATGTTACACGTGAAGATACTATCCTAAATATACTGTATGTTGGCAGGCTTTCTTATAATAAAGGTGTACAGTATTTAATCTCTGCAATTTCAAAACTTAAAACTAGAGGTATTGATATGGCATGTTATATTGTTGGCGGTGGTTGGTATGAAGATCGCTTGATTAACCTGGTAGAAGATAAAGAACTAAGGCAGTTTATTCATTTTATCGGTAAGGTAGACAGTGTTAAGATTAAACAATATTATCAGAATGCGGACATCGTTGTTGTCCCGTCAATTTGGTATGAAGCCGCGGGGTTAGTAGTACCTGAAGCCAGACAAGCAGGAAAGCCTGTTGTGGTATTTGACAGTGGTGGATTGTCAGAATGGTCAAACATGATGAATCATATTTATGTTGCAAAAAGGAAAGATTCATTTGATCTCGCCAATACAATATTAACGGCTAATGAACAAAGGCACACAGAATATAATGATAATTTATTTAAAACAATGTATACGGACATATACCAACATTTACTAGATCAGGGTTGTGAAAATTATCTTTAACTGAAATAGCGAGGTTGATAATGTGAATCCTAAAATAAGCGTTGTTGTTCCGGTATATAAAGTGGAACGCTACTTACCCAAATGTATCGATAGTATTCTCAATCAAACGTATCGCAACTTAGAAATCATTTTAGTCAATGATGGTTCTCCTGATTATTGCGGTACAATATGTAATAAATATGCAGAAATTGATGAGCGAATTTGCGTTATTCATAAAGAAAACGGTGGACTTTCTGATGCGAGGAATGCTGGATTACGAATCGCAACAGGTAGGTATATTAGTTTTATTGATTCTGATGATTATATTCATAGTGAATTCTATCGTTATTTATTGGAAGCTATGATTGAACACAAGGCCGATATCGTTCAATGTGGCTACACTAAAGTTACAGAAGAATCAGGTCATGATCTGATTAATGAATCGATTGATAAGTTAGATACATGTGTTTTTTTAAAAAAACAAGAGATTCTAGATAATTTATACAATCAAAATTATGGTGACACGGTTGTAGTTTGGAATAAGCTATTTAAATTAAATTTGTTTCAAGATATTGAGTTTCCAAAAGGTAAAGTTCACGAAGATGAATTAACCACGTATAAACTTTTATATCAGGCAAATAAACTCGTAATAATGGATTGTAAAATGTATTATTATTTGCAACGAACATCAAGT
This sequence comes from Amphibacillus jilinensis Y1, assembly GCF_000306965.1. Classification (GTDB taxonomy): domain Bacteria; phylum Bacillota; class Bacilli; order Bacillales; family Amphibacillaceae; genus Amphibacillus_C; species Amphibacillus_C jilinensis. Next base: position 353,196 of record NZ_JH976435.1, read on the forward strand.
ATTATGGGAGCAGGTTTTAATCACCAACGACTTAATCAAATAGAAGCTTATAATAATCAGTGGCAATTTTATCATGAACATGGTTTGATCGAGTTACAGAAAAAGGCACTTAGAAGATTAGAGTCTTTAGTCAGAGGATCAATTAATCGTGTGATTATCTATGATATCGATAATCGTGATGTCATAATAAACAAGCTCATTCAGTATTATAAGGATCATCTGCAAGTGTTTGAAAAATATCCGATCTCAATGAAAACGAAGCTGATTAGAAATCTTTATCGCTTTATGCCGGTATTTCTAATTAGAAGATTATATATAGCACTTAATTTCAGAAGGAAATAACTGAATGAATTCAATAACTATTCATACAGTTTTAAAACGAACAAATATAGCGATAAAGTTCATATTCGTTCGAAAATTATACGAGGCTAAGCATATAGATACGCTCGCTAAATCAATAAACGCACTTGCTAGAGTCAATTTGATCAGTAAAGAAATGGTGATCAAGTCAATCTTAGCATCGCGTGGATTGATTTTTTTCATTCATCAAGAGATTTCTTAATATTTTATATCTTTCGTTTTTAAAAATATCATTTTTGATGAAATGCATTCATCTAAGATTAATAGATGAAATTAAAGATATAAAAGATATGCTGGTTAATAAGGAGTGATATCAAATGATGTTATACAAGATTACAAATAAATTGAAGAGGTTTAGCCGCAAATTGAAGAGATTCGGCTATAAATTGAAGAGGTTTAGCCGCAAATTGAAGAGATTTAGCTACAAATTGAAGAGATTCGGCTACAAATTGAGTGTGAGATTCAGTGCATATAAGGTTAGCAGAGCAATAAAAAACAGTAAGGAATGCAATATTATACTAATTGGAACTCCAGAACATGGGAATTTAGGAGATCAAGCCATAGCTTATGCAGAAAAACGTTTTTTAGATGAGACGTGTCAAAATTTTAAACGAATTGAAATTCAATTTAGTGAATTGAAGTATTGTTTATATGCGCTCAAGGAAAATATTATAGATCAAGATATTATTATGCTTCATGGCGGTGGGAATTTAGGAAATGAATACCCAGAAGAAGAGGAACTTAGACGGATGATCATTAAGATTTTCAACAGACAAAAAATAATTCTTTTCCCACAAACAATGTATTTTGATGATTCTGAGAAGGGGACAAAGGAATTTGAGCTAACAAAAAGAATTTATAATTCACATAGAAATCTTATTCTAATTGCACGAGAAAAGCAATCTTACCAGATGATGTGTGATGCCTTTAAGAATAATACCGTTATAATGGTTCCAGATATTGTTATGTACTTAAACCAAACGCAAAAGAAACATCGCCGAGATGTTTTGTTGTGTTTTAGAAACGACGTCGAATCGATATTAAATGATCATCTAAAACAACAAATAATAGATCGTTTTGCTGATGATGAAAATCAGGCAATCATAACTGATACGATGGTAAAATATGGCGTTAGCAAGCGACAAAGAGAGCGAGAACTTAATAAGATTTGGGACGCTTTTAGCCAATCTAAATTGATAGTTACCGATCGATTGCATGGTATGGTCTTTGCAGCTATAACATCAACCCCTTGTGTAGTTCTCAGTAACTATAATCATAAGGTTAGGGGAACTTATCAATGGCTTAAACATCTCCCTTATATAAAATTCGTTGAAAAAGATGAAAATATTTTTCTTTATATAGATGAATTATTAGCTTTAAATTGTGATGCTGCACGCTATAACAATGACTTTACCAAATCGTATTATCAAAAAATCGCGGTTGAAATCGATCAAAGTTGCATCGTAAAGATAGAGAATAAAGTGGAATGACTTAGACAAAATAGCAAATAGAGAAAACGAGGCGAGCCTATGGTCAAGCAGATTAAATTTGGTGTGATCATTACTTATATTGGAACATTAATTAACTTATTAACTGGATTATTAATAACACCAATAACCTTACGTTTGTTTGGACAGGAAGAATATGGGTTGTATGCATTAGCAATGTCAATAATGGGGATGTTGTTTTTATTTGATTTCGGTTTCTCAAATGCAGTCATTAAATATGCAACAAAATTTAAAGAGAAAAATGATGAAAAAGGCTACCAAAATACGATGGCGATGTTTCTCCTATTATATTCAATCATCGGAATCATTCTATTTGTTTGTGCAGTTATCATGTCGTTACAAGCAGATAAAATCTTTGCTAAAGGTCTTTCTGTTGAAGAGATTGAGCGTTTTAAAGATATGTTGATTATTGTGGCTATTAATTTAGCAGTTTCATTCCCACTTAAACTCTTTAGTGGTGTCATTGTTGCCCATGAACGGTTTATTTTTAGTAAAGTCGTAAATTTAATCAGATTCATTGTTAATCCACTAACGATATTGTCTGTACTTTACATGGGTTACACTTCAATCGTTGTATTAGCCGCAATCACAATTGTTAGTATATTCTTGTCACTGCTTGATGTTTATTACTGTATCGTCATACTTAAATTGAAAATTAAATTACATAAAGTTGATTTTCAATTACTAAAGGAGATAGCTAGTTATTCACTTTGGGTTTTTGTTGCTGGTCTTGCAGATATTATTTATACTCGAACAGATATTTTTGTCTTAGGGGCTCTAGTCAATGCAAGAGAAGTTGCTGTCTATCATATAGCAGATGTTATAAATAGTTTATTTAATAAGTTAACAATGGTTTTAAGTGGTTTTCTTTTACCGAAGCTCGTTAAAATGATAACGAACCAAGTGTCTAATCGTCAAATAGATAATATCTTTATTAAAATATCAAGAATACAGTTTTTTCTTGCGGCTTTAGTGATAACAGGCTTTATTTCAGTAGGACATGAATTTATAGTCTTGTGGGCAGGGCCAGATTACCATTTGGCTTATTGGGTCGCTTTATTAATTATTTCGTCACGATTTATCCCCATTGTTCAAGTGCTAGCAACATCTATTTTACAAGCAAAGAACCAACATGTTTTTCAATCAAAACTCTATCTGGTCGTTGCCGTATTCAATTTGTTAATTAGTATTCCTTTAGCAATGATGTATGGTGTTATTGGAGCAGCGATTGGGACCGTTATTGGGAAAATCATTAATACGGTTGTCATGAACATTTATTATGTTCGTATTGGAATTGATATGAAACGTTATAGTAAGGAAGTTTTTATTTTATTTATACCTATGGTAACTATGGGGCTTTTAGGCTATTTGCTTAAAAGTTTTTTTCATGTTTCGAATATGATCGATGTGTTTATTTTTGCGGTTGCATTTAGTGTAATCTATGGCTGGATCATGTTTCGTTTTTATATGAATGATGGTGAAAAGCGTTTTATCATAAATTCTTATCATAAACGCTTCTCTAAAAAAGAGGATCCGAAAAAACGTTGTATTTAACAAATTTATCGTCAATTGGTTGCGTCGCTGTTTTCTAACATTGGCGATACTAACTAACGTTATGCGTTGTTTGACTATTTTTAAATTAATCTTTTCTATTTATTTCAAACCAATAATTGATCTAATGAGGAGGTGTACTCATGAGAGTAGCTATTATTCATGACTGGCTTGTTGTCTATAGTGGTGCGGAAAAAGTTTTGGAACAGCTATTAAAGGTCTTTCCAGAAGCAGATTTATACAGTACAGTAGACCATCTATCGAAAGATAATCGGCGATTTATTCTGAATAAAACCGTTAAAACAACGTTTATTCAGAAGCTACCTTGTTCAAAAAAAAAATATCGTAACTATCTCCCTTTTATGCCGTTAGCGATCGAGCAACTTGATATGTCAAGATATGATTTAATTCTATCTAGTTCTCATGCTGTTGCAAAAGGTGTGATCACAGGTCCAGATCAGCTCCATATTTCATATGTGCATTCTCCAATTCGTTATGCTTGGGATCTTCAACACCAGTATTTAAAGGAAGCGAGAATGGATAAAGGAATAAAAGGTGCACTAACGAGAATGCTACTACACCAAATTCGATTATGGGATTATCGAACAGCGAATGGTGTAGATTATTTTATATCTAATTCTAATTTCGTCGGTCGAAGAATTTGGAAAGTTTATCGTCGTCAATCGACTACGATTTATCCACCCATTGATATAGCAGGCTTTTCGTTAAAGGAAGAGAAAGAGGATTTTTATATAACGGCATCACGAATGGTTCCGTATAAGAAAATAGATGCAATTGTTGACGCCTTTTCTTTAATGCCTCAAAAGAAGTTAATCGTTATTGGAGATGGACCGGAATTTAAAAAAATAAGGGACAAAGCGGGCGTAAATGTTAAAATACTTGGCTATCAAACTTTCGAAGTTTTAAGAGATCACATGCAGCGAGCTAGGGCCTTTATTTTTGCAGCTGAAGAAGATTTTGGTATTTTGCCATTAGAAGCTCAAGCTTGTGGTACACCAGTTATTGCATATGGTAAGGGTGGATCGTTAGAAACCGTGCGAGGAATCGCTCAAATAGCTGAGCCAACAGGTTTATTCTTTTATCAACAGAAACCAGAAGCGATTCGAAGAGCAGTTGAACAATTTGAAAAGATGAGCTTTAATCCACAACATTGTCGAAATCATGCGATTAACTTCTCACCACAAAGGTTTAGGAGAGAAATTAAAGCCTTTGTAGAATCAAAATTATTCAACGCTGATCAAAGCTCTGAAAACGCTGAAGCAAAAGAACGTATGAAAAGCTTTCAAATTTCATCCGTTTCTTGGAATAAGAAGACATACTAACTTGAGTGTTAGTATAGAAAGGAATGATATGAGTGGTAAATCTTATGTGAAAAAGATAGACAATATTTATTCAATCAAAGGATAATGTAATAACCAGCATTGAAGTCAAGCAAAAAGTGATTAATATGGAGATAAGTAAATGTTAATATTTAGTCCGACTAAAGTATGGTGGTGTTGATCAACATCTTAGATTTAAATGAATTAAAAATAGAATAAGGTGATCTTCAATGAACACGATTAGTAATAGGGAAAAAAGCATGTCTAATGAACTTGAATTGTTATTAGAGCTTTTAAAAAATAAAAACAAAGAAGTATTATGTAAATTGTCCCCCCTTATTAAAAAAGTGAATTGGACGGAATTGTTTAGGCTAGCTCGATATCACCGGGTCAATCCTATTGTATATAAAAAATTAAAGCAATTAAATACTGAACTTGTTCCTAACCAGATATTAAGGGAATTTCACGATCACTATTTGGCAAATACAATGAGAATGATGCAACTTACTGCTGAAATGGAACGTGTTTGCTCGATTTTTAATCTTCATAAGCTTAATGTACTGGTTTTGAAAGGTCCGGTTTTATCTTATCAATTATATAAAGACTTATCATCGAGAACATCTAATGATCTCGATTTTTTAATTTCGATTGAGGATTTAGATGCTTCAACGGAAATCTTAAAGGATTTAGGCTATCAAATAGCATATGAACCGCCAAGACTTCTTCAAGATTGGAAAGTACAAAATCATCATATTGAATTTTATAATTATGAAAAAAATTGTGAAATAGAAGTGCATTGGAAATTAAATCCTGGGCCAACCAATGAACCTTCATTTTGTGAAATGTGGGATAAAAGGGTTCAAATTCCTGTTACTACAACACCCATTAATAGTTTGTCTGAAGAATACTTACTTTTTCATTTAATTACCCATGGTGCTCGACATGGTTGGTTTAGAATGCGTTGGTTGACTGATATTGATCAGTTACTACGGCTCCATCATCAGCACGGTAAGCTTATTTTAATGTTGAAAAGATACAAATATAGTCATTTGATTGGTCAATATGTTCAACTTGCTAAAGCGTTATTAGATGTTGAGTTATCATCGGATTTAGAGTCTTTTGCGCTAACACGTAGGTCGCAACATCTCGCGAGTCAAGCGTTAGCTTTTATTGACGATAACATAAATATTGACGCTCCACCTGACACTTTTTGGATGAAAAAATCAAAACGTTATTTATATGCAATTAAAAGTCACTCGCAAAAGTGGCAGTTGTTGATTAGAAAAGCACAACCAAATTCTTGGGACGCACAAGTATTACCTTTACCAAGGGCGCTCCACTTTCTTTATTTTCCTTTACGTCCTTTCATTGGAATCTGGCGATGTGTTCAAAAAAAAGATAATCACTAACAGTAGCATTCGGACTTTGACAGGAATTAAACAACTGCTTATTGCTGATTATTTATGGAGCCTGTTTACAACAGTAACTCATGGAGAAGGAATGATGCGCTTAGCGTGTGCTTAACTTGTGATGAGCACATTGTTTTTTGAGAACAGGAGGGAATTTTATGAAGCTTGTTTTATTGTCTGGAGGATCAGGAAAACGTTTATGGCCATTATCAAATGATGCACGGTCAAAACAATTCTTAAAAGTGTTAGAAGATGAAAATGGTAATCTCGAATCGATGGTGCAGCGTGTTTGGAGACAATTGAAAAAAAATAATTTAATTGATGACGCCATTATTGCTACGGGTAAAAACCAAGTAGAGATGATTTATAGTCAAATAGGTGAAGATACCTCTACTGTAAGCGAACCGGAACGAAGGGATACATTTCCAGCTATTGCCTTAGCAACAGTATATTTGTATGATTTAGAAAATGTGAGTCCTGAAGAGGTTATTACTATTCTTCCTGTTGACCCATATGTAGAAGATCGTTTTTTTGAACGAATAAAAGATCTAGAAAATGTGATAGCAACATCTCAAGCAGATTTAGCTTTGATAGGTGTAACGCCGACCTATCCTTCTGAGAAATATGGTTATATTGTACCTAAAAAACAGCAGGACAAAGACTTTTATATGGTGGATTATTTTAAAGAGAAACCAGATCATGAATTGGCACAGGCACTTATTGATCAAAGCGCTCTTTGGAATTGTGGTGTATTTGCTTTTAAATTGGATTACATGCTTAAAGTATTGAAAGAAAAAGGTTTGCCGACTCAATATGAAGCATTATTAAAACAATATCCAATTCTGTTAAAAAACAGTTTCGACTTTGAAGTTGTAGAAAAGGCACAACACATCGCAGCCATTTCCTATAACGGCATTTGGAAAGACCTGGGAACCTGGAATGTTTTAACAGAAGAGATCCCGAATTATTTAGTTGGAAAGGGTGTAGTTGATAAAGATACTAAAAACACTCATGTGATCAATGAATTAGACATACCGATTACATTAATCGGTATTAATGACGCGATCGTTGTCGCTAGTCCCGACGGAATCTTAGTATCACATAAAGAAGCGAGTCAAAAAATCAAATCATACACCCATGCTATAGAGGGTCGACCCATGTATGAAGAACGGAGATGGGGCTGGTATCGCGTACTAGAATACAAAAAATACCCTGCAGGTAATGAAGTTTTGACAAAAAGAATTGGTATTAATGCGGGCAAAAATCTAAGTTATCAAGTTCATTATAAAAGAAATGAAGTTTGGACGGTTATTAAAGGAGAAGGTGTTTTAGTTCTCGAGGATCGAATAAGTCATATTCGAGTAGGTGATGTCATTCATATACCTTTAGCGTCAAAACATGCAGTAAGGGCGACAACTGATATGGAGTTAATTGAAGTGCAAACTGGAAGTGAATTGGTAGAAGAAGATATTTATCGTATCGTTGTATCTTGGAAAGAAATTGAGTCAATTATACAACCGAATGTAATGTCTAAGTAAGTTCAAATACTATAAAAGCAATGATTTTCTGAGAGTTTTCATCAGCGTACCGAAAATCCATATATGGGGGGCTTTATGTTTTATTAATAGGAGATGAGAAAATGGTTAAACAATACAGTGTGTTAATTGCTGAAAAGCATAAGCTCTATAGTGAAATAATCGCAGCTGCTTTTAAAGGAATGGGCAGTTTTAACTCTATTAAAATTGTGAGAGATAGCAATGAGGTTATTAAATTTGTAGAGAGTGCTGAATCAATGCCTAATTTATGTTTGGTTGATGTCCAGATTCAAGATATAGATGGCATATGTTGCACGGAATGGTTAAAGAAATATAATTCTGAGATGAAGGTCGTTCTTTTATCGGATCACAAAAGTAAGTCCCTTTTTGAAAAGTCTCTATTAGCTGGGATAGATGGGTATTTACTGAAAGAATCAAGTTTGGAAAAATTCAAGCAAGAAATAAAACTTGTCTTAGATGGCCAATTTGTTGCACCTAAATATTTGATTAACGATTTATCTGAAAAATTTATGTATTTAACTAATTTAGAAAAGCAAGGCCACATTTATTCAGTGAAAAAGTGTTTAGAATCAAAAAAACATTTGAATTTTAAAGAAAATGATTACCAATTAATTCTATCTATTAACAAAGGCTGGTCTAATAAAAAAATTTCTGAAGAACTTAATGTAAGTGAAGGAAATGTGAAAAATGCTATTTCTCGTATTTATAGAAAATTAAATATTAATAGTCGCACACAATTGATGCAAATGTTTTTTCGAATTACGGATTAATTAGTCTATTCTGTTATTACTTACTACTAATTAGGATAGGGGATAGCAGCAGTAACAAAGGGGATGATATTGATGTTTATAACGATGAAGAAATTCCTAGAACTTCCTTCTTTTAGAAAGAGCTTGTATATTGAAACGTTACTAAATTTAGCACGAGCTCGTGTATTAAGAAGTAGAACGTTTATTAAAGTAGCACCACATTTAGGTGAAGAATCAAAAGAAACGCCACTTACAATCAGTAGTGACCAATTTATAATTAAAGAAATTTCGCGGACGATAGATATTATGAGTAAGTACACTTTTTGGCAAAGTACCTGTCTTGTACAAGCCATTGCAGCCATGAAAATGTTAGAAAAAAGAAAGATAGAAAGCACATTGTATTTAGGAACAGCTCGAGATGAAGACGGGAAAATGATTGCACATGCTTGGTTAAGAAGTGGCCGGTTTTATGTGACAGGTCGGGCGAATATGACTAAATTTACCCCTGTGCGTTCATTCGCTAAATTTATTTAAGTGAATGCGATTTATTATTCAGCTTTGAAAAAGGATTAAGCAATAAAAAAAATTAAAGAATAGAGAAAGGTAATCAGACTGAAAGCAACGGTCTCATTTTGGATTGAGGTAATTATAATGAAAAGAGGTGAAATTTATTGAGTGCTATCGTTGGTATTTATCATTTGAATAAAAAGAAAGTTTCATGTGAAGAAAGTACGCAAATGATGGATGCTTTGAGTGAATATCCGGCAGATAAAACGAATATCTGGCATAAAAATCATATATTTATGGGGTGTCATGCTCAACATATTACGGAGGAATCGATTAGTGAAATACTACCTTTTTATGATGCTGAGCGCGGCTTAACCATAACAGCTGATGCGATTATAGATAATCGTAATGAACTGTTTGAGTACTTGGCTATTGAGAAGCGTAATCAAAAAGAAATGTCGGATAGCCAATTAATCATACACGCTTATTGCAAGTGGGGTGAGGCCGCCTTAAATTATTTGATTGGAGACTATGCTTTTGTAATTTGGGATGAGCGCAAGCAAAAGCTATTTGGTGCAAGAGATCCCTCTGGTTATCGCACACTTTATTATTATCATAGTCATACTCTGTTTGCCTTTAGTACAACGATTGAGCCTTTGTTAACTTTAACAGGAATTAAATCAGAGTTAAATGAGCAATGGCTAGCAGAGTATTTAGCAATATCAGGAATGATTGATACATTAGATGCTCGTATGACACCGTATTTGAAGATAGAACAAATACCGCCTTTTCATTTATTTACTTTGGATAAAAGCAAGATCAAGCTAGAGAAATACGGTTTTTTTCATCCGAAAGAACGCTTGAAGTTAAGATCAAATCAAGAATATATTGAAGCATTTCAAGATGTTTTTCATAAGGCAGTAAATGCAAAATTGCGTACATTTCGAGGGGTTGGATCGCAGTTGAGTGGTGGTTTGGATTCTGGTTCTGTTGCAAGTTTTGCGGCTAGAGAATTAAGAAAAGGCAGCAAAAATTTACATACGTTCACCTATGTTCCAACAAGTGATTTTGTTGATTATACACCAAGTCATTTGATACCTGATGAAAGAGATCTTGTGAAAAAAACCGTTAATTATGTAGGTGGAATGCAGGATTGTTATTATAATTTTATGGGGAGAAACTCTTATTCTGAGATTGATCATTATCTTGATGTTATGGAAATGCCATATAAATTTCTGGAAAATTCATTTTGGCTTAGTGGTATGTTTGAACAAGCACATAATCTGGACTTGGGTGTTTTATTAAACGGAGATAGAGGGAATTTCACTATTTCATGGGGATCATCAACACCTTATTTTGCCATGCTTATTAAAAAGTTTAGGTGGATTCATTTTCAACGAGAATTTAATCAGTACTGTGAGAGAACGCGTAGCTCACGTTCTCGATTAATGCCATTCATTCTAAAAAGTGGGTTTCCAAGCCTAAATCAATTATTTAAAAAGTCTTCATCAGCAACGCAATCTATTATAAATCCGAACTTTGCCACTAATACCAAAATCTTTAGCAAATTAAAAGATTATCATTTTAATAGATCAGGTTGGTTTGCGACCCAAAATGCATATAAACAACGGAAAATTTTATTTGAAGATATTTTGCCATGGAATGCTGGGAATACATTGGATTGTAAGTTATCGTTGCATTACAAATTGTGGAAGCGCGATCCGACTAATGATCTCAGAGTCGTTCGCTTTTGCCTATCCTTACCTGAGGATCAATATGTCCAAGATGGATTAGATCGGGCGCTTGTTCGAAAGGCAACGAAACAGTACTTACCTGATAGCATTCGTTTAAATCAGTCGACTAGGGGGATTCAAGCTGCGGATTGGATTCAAAGAATGATTCCTGTATGGCCGGCTTTTGTAAATGAAGCAAAACAACTATGTAAGGAGACACGTTTGTTAGAATATATCGATGGTGACACGATAGCTTCTTTCGTAAAACAGGCTGAAAGGGGACCTAGTCAAGAACATGCTAGGTTTGAATATAGTCTTTTAATGCGATGTCTAATCGTCAATCGTTTTCTGAAAAAATTTAATTGAAAGGAGGTGAATCAAATGTGAAAAGGGTGGACACAACCAATGTTAGAAGTATTAGATGTTAATGAACCCATGTTCTTTGGTTAGTGAGACGAAGGCAAAGACAAAGGTTGCGAATTTGTGATTGAAAGGAGGTGAATCAAATGAGAAAAGCGTGGACACAACCAACGTTAGAAGTATTAGATATAAGTATGACATTAGCGGGTACGAATTACGTTAATTTTGATGGGAATTTCACTGATGGCTCTCCAATTCCAACAGATGATGATGGTAATCCCTTAATTGGTGAAAGTTAATAATGTATAAAGGTGAATTTCTGGGGATATTGATACTTAATACTAATGGATGTGGACTCTATCTTTTTTGATAGAGTCCTATTTTTTAAAAAATAAAAGGTGATGATTAATGTGAACAACCTAGAGCAACAACATGTATACAAGGGGTTTGGTTTAATAATAGACAGTTATTTAAGGTTGCCAGAAATAGCTCCAGTTAAAGCGTCACATCAGAAGATTGATGTGGTAATAACACGAACTAATTTGGCAGATACATGGTCTCAATTGATAGGAGCTAAAAAGAATAAGACAATTTACGTAAAGAAAGATATGATTATGTTTCGCATCCCTAATGTTGCAACATTTTTCATAGTCAATGGTGATGAAATTCATATTGACCCATTGGCTGATACAAATGAAGATGAGTTAAGGTTATACATTCTTGGAACATGTATGGGTGCTGTTTTATTGCAAAGAAAAATATTACCGTTACATGGGAGTGCAATTGTTATTGATGGTAAGGCTTATGCCATTGTTGGCGATTCGGGAGCTGGTAAATCAACATTAGCTTCAGCTTTTTTAAGGAACGGCTATCAGCTTCTTAGTGATGATGTTATTCCTGTGACATTCACTAATGATAATAATCCAATCGTTATTCCAGCCTATCCTTACCAAAAATTGTGGCTAGAAACGTTGGAAAAATACAGAATAAATTCTAGCGACTTTACCCCTATCTACAATCGCGGAACTAAATTTTCAATTCCTGTTATTGATCAGTTTGCAAATCAAGCAAAAGAATTGGCAGGGATACTTGAATTAACGAAAACGAACGATGGTTCTATTAAAATTAATGCTATTGAAAAACTGCAGCAATTCGATCTGTTGTTTAAACATACATATCGCAATTTCTTTATTCCACAGTCAGAGTTAACAGATTGGCATTTTCGAACGTCGGCAAAGCTTGTTAATAAGATAAAAATGTTTCAAATTCAACGGCCTGTCAATCGATTTACAGCTGATCAATTAGTAGACGGAATTTTAACAATAATTAGAGGAGAGATGTATTCATATGAAGAGAATTGAGGGTGTTGATAAAAATCAGATGATTAAGCAATTAGAAGGGAATATAGTGAGTGATATGGATGGTGAAAAAGTCATGTTAAGTGTGACTAAAGGAAAGTACTTTAACTTAGGTGAACTCGGAGGAGAAATATGGGATATGATAATAGAACCGATTTCTATCCAACAATTAGTATTAAATTTGTTAGAACAATATGATGTTGATCAAGAAGTCTGCTATCAACAAGTTATAGCTTTTATAAGACAATTAGCAGAAGCTGAATTAATTCACATTTATGATTGAACCGTGGATGCTAAGGAGAGGTAACAGATGAAAAATATTTTTTATTTTATTAAGCAAATCCATTTATATAGTGGTAAAGCGTTTTATATAAATACATTTGCGTCAATGGGAATTGGTTTGCTGGATGGTGTAGGTATTTTGTTGTTAATTCCCATGATAAGCATAACAGACATTGTCAATTTAAATACAACAGAATTACCGTTTGCGAGCGTAATCAGTTTTTTGAATGAATTTCCAAATGTGGTGAGTTTATTAATTATATTAACCATATATCTTCTTATTTCAGTAGGACAAAATCTACTAAAACGTTATCTCACCGTCAAAAATTCGATTATTCAACAAGGATTTTTAAGATATTTACAACTTGAAACATATAATTCAATTTTAAAAGCTGATTGGAATTTCTTTCTAAAAAATAGAAAAACAGATCTCATTAATATTTTAACAGTAGAAATCGGTCGTACTAATGCAGGCGCACAAGGTTTTTTAAACCTAATTGCATCCGTTGTATTTACGGTGATTCAAATAGGGATGGCTTTATGGCTTTCACCTTCAATTACAACGTTTGTTTTGGTGTGCGGATTATTACTATTATTCCTCAATCGAAAATTTTTAAAACGTTCGATTGCATTAGGTGAGCGCAATTATGAATTATCTAAACATTATCTTTCAGGTATTACCGATCATATCAATGGAATCAAAGATATTAAAAGTAATTCATTAGAAGGACCGAGAATGGAGTGGTACCGTTGGATTACGAAAGAGATACAAGATCAACAAGTCAATTTCATGGCCTTAAAAGCGACAACACAAGCCAATTACAAAAATGCTTCAACTATTTTTATAGCTGCATTTGTTTTTATATCTATTCATTTATTTTCTGCACAAGCTGCATCATTAACATTAATTATTGTAATCTTTTCTAGGCTATGGCCTCGTGTTGCAGGGATTCAAAGCTCGTTAGAACAAGTAGCACTTACCATCCCCTCGTTAAAAGCAGTTCGATTGTTACAAAAAGAAACAGAGGAAGCAGCTGAATTTATAGATGAACCTTTTCAACAGTCTACTGAGCTGTCAATTAATTATGGTATTCGCTGTGACCACCTCTCATTTCGTTATGCTAAGGGATGTGGGAAACACGCACTAAAAGATATTAATATTTTTATTCCGGCTAATAAAATAACCGCTTTAGTCGGAAAATCAGGTGCTGGGAAAAGTACATTAGTAGATGTTTTAATGGGGCTAAATCAACCAGAGAACGGTCAAACATTAATCGACGGTCATCCTCTTAAAGGTGAACTATTACGTTCATTACGAACTTCGCTAAGTTATGTAGCACAAGAACCATTTTTATTTAATACAACAGTCAGAAAAAATCTTATGCTCGTTGCTCCAAACGCTAAAGCTCAAGATTTATGGGAAGCGCTAGAATTTGCATCAGCGGCGGAATTCATCCGAGGATTAGCAGATGGCTTAGATACCGTAATCGGAGATAGAGGGATTAAATTATCTGGTGGTGAACGGCAAAGACTTGTATTGGCTCGCGCGATTTTACGTAAGCCAGCTGTTTTGATTTTAGACGAGGCAACTAGTGCTCTTGATACAGAAAATGAATTTAAGATTCAACAAGCAATTGAACAGTTAAAAGGTAAAATGACCGTTATTATCATTGCCCATCGCTTATCAACGATTCGAAATGCTGACCAAGTTATTGTATTAGACGAGGGATCAGTGGTTGAACAAGGAAAGTATCAACAGCTTTCTGATCAATCAACAGGTGTCTTTAAAAAATTAGTTAGTCAAGCTTAATTAAGTCTGCATGGATGTGCCACATACGTTTAGCACGTTATGTCATTCCGAAAAGCAAGGGATTCGCTTTTCGCGGGGATGGCTTCAGCTAACTTGAGTCGCAAAGATCACGCCTCAAGTGGATCTTTAGCTCATCCTATTCCCGCAGAAGTCTCACCCCTTGCTTATCTCCACTTAGACTGAGGGTTCATACTGAATGCGTAAGCCCAACGCATGAAATAAAGCGAAGAAGATGTGACACGACTAGAATAAGAAGTTCCTTATGTTGAGACTCAATGCTGATCATGATCTAAACGGTGTAAATCTAACTCCCACTGATTGAAATGACGCTTGATGAGATCTTCAAAGACAATCATTATTAAGATAGGTGTTACTATTTAGCAAGTGAGCTATGTGTAGACTCCTGTGGAAGTAGCTCAAGCCACGCCCACGGAAAGTGGAACATAGCTCATCTGCGCGTCCAAAACGAAAGGTTTATAATCAATCGAAAATCTATATTCAAAGGCAACGCTTGTATTTAATATTAGGTGTTTAAACAGGGATATTGAAGATATGAAAAGTAAGTTATCTGAATAATGTCTATTTTTATAACTGTTATTCACATGAGCAGATAAACTTCTGCGAGATAATAATGAAACATTTATCAACCCCTTAGAATGACTAGTGTTTTAAGTGATCTTATCTTTATCCACTCTTTTGTGAAGCAAGATCAGGAAAAACATCTGTTTATATCATCGATTTCTTACCTTAAGGTTGGTAACTTTCTATGACTAGGATGTTAACACCCCTTTTTTCTTCAATAAATAATCATTCATAGATGTGATGGTCATCTCTTTTAACTCATTGGGTGTAAACTCGATGATACGTCCATGACTGTTTTCGTAAATTTTATAACGCCATGTCTTTGTTGTTCGTTCAACGAGTTGGACATTAATTTTATATTTACTGTACATAAGTTGCTTATTAGCAATAATATCTTTTTGAACCTGTTCAATAAGCTGGTCGAAAAATTGCTCATATAAATAATTGAATTTCAATTGATTAAAAGCATGGCGATCTTTTTTGAAAAGCGTTAAAACAAAAGGTAAAATAATAAAGTTGTTAATGATCTTATGCTTGATCATACTTTCACCTCTAACGGAACGTTTGTTCTTATTATATGTGATGTGCTAAAAGAAATGCAAACTAATTTATTGGTATAAATGGAAATATATATAGCTGTATAGCCATTAATCATTAGCATGTTAACAATCATCTTTACATATATATGGTGATAGTTATAGCTGAAATTATTGATATATGGTAAAATAACAACGTTGTTATTACTAAATATTGTAATTGGAGGGGAGAAAGATGAAACAATTATCTGAAAAACTTGTTCAAAAACAAAACTATCCTGAACGTGTTTTACAGTTTGGTGAGGGGAATTTTATGCGTGCTTTTGTTGACTGGCAGATTGATAAGTTGAATAAAGCTGGATTTTTTAATGGTAGTGTTGTCATTGTTCAGCCAATTGAGCATGGCTTGACTGACAGATTGAATCAACAGGATAATTTGTATACGCTCATTTTAGAAGGTGTGAAAAATGGAGAACCTGTAAGAGAAAAGCAAGTGATTGACTCGATTAGCCGTTCTATTAATCCATACGTGGATAAAGCGCAATATTTAGCATTAGCCAAACAACCTGATTTGAAATTCATTTTCTCAAACACAACAGAAGCTGGTATAGCATTTGACCCACAAGATCAGTTAAGTGATCGTTTAGCGAAGACTTTTCCAGGGAAATTAACCGCATTCTTGTATCAACGTTATTTACATTTTAATGGTGATGACACGAAAGGGATGTACATTATTCCGTGCGAACTGATTGATCGAAATGCTGACAAACTAAAGGCCTGTGTTCTTCAGTATATTCAGTTATGGCAATTAGAAGAAGCCTTTAAAGAGTGGATTGAAACAGCAAATCAGTTTTATTGTAGTCTTGTTGATCGAATTGTGCCAGGCTATCCAGGTGATCAAGCAAACATAATAGAAAAAGAATTAGGTTATCGGGATCAACTCTTGATAGTGGCTGAACATTACCATTTATGGGTGATCGAAGCTGATCGCCATTTACAAGAGCGATTACCAGTTGATCAGATCGGTTTAAATACGTTATTTGTTAGTGATTTAAATCCTTATCGAACGAGAAAAGTTCATATATTAAATGGAACACACACGGCTATGACTCCAGTTGCTTATTTACTTGGTTTAGAAACAGTTGAACAAGCGATTTGTGATCCGCGAGTAGAGCGGTATTTGAAGTTGTTAATCAGCCAAGAAGTCACCCCAACATTACCAATAGAACGCTCAGAATTGGAAGCGTATACAGAATCGGTACTTGAACGTTTTAAAAACCCTTATATTAATCATCAATTAATGAGCATTTCGTTAAATGGAATCGCAAAGTTTGCTACAAGAAATTTACCGGTGCTTAAACAGTATATTAAACAAAAGCAGCGTTTACCAAAGAAGTTAGTCTTTGCTTTTACATCTTTAATTTATTTTTACCGTGGCAGAAGAGCGGAAGAGAAGATTACTATAAAAGATGATCAAGCGATATTGGCGTGTTTTAGGGAATTATGGAATAATTTTGATGGAAGTGAAGAAGCTGCAAGTGTGTTAGTTAGTCAAGTTTTACAACAAGAGAAATGGTGGGGCGAAGATTTAACACAAATGAATGGTTTGACGGAGATGATGGCAGAGATGCTGATTGATATTGATCAAAATGGTTTAGAAGCAGCATTAGTATCAGTTATAGGAGCTGATACTAATGCCTAAATTCATCCAACTTCAGGAACATGATAATGTGGTCGTTGCTTTAACGGCGTTAAAAGCTGAAGAGACATTGCAGATTAATGGGGAAACATTGACTTTACAAGAAACAATACCGCAAGGGCATAAAATCGCCATTAAAGCCATTGAAAAAAATGAGGATGTGATCAAGTATGGCTATCCAATTGGTCATGCAATCACAACAATTAAACAAGGTTCGCGCGTGCATACGGATAATATGTGTACCAACTTGTCTGGAATAGAAAACTATCATTATCAGCCTAAACTTACAAATAGCAAACGGTTTGAACAGGAAGAGCGCTTCTTTAATGGTTATCAAAGAAAGAATGGAGATGTAGGGATTCGAAATGAGTTATGGATTGTTCCTACTGTTGGTTGTGTCAATGGTGTAGCTGAACATATGTTGAAACAATTTATTAAAGAAGTAGAAGATATAGCACCGTTCGATCAAGTACTTGTCTTAAGTCATCAGTATGGTTGTTCACAATTAGGTGACGACCATGAGAATACACGTCAAATTCTTTCAGATGTGGTGCATCATCCGAATGCAGGTGGTGTATTGGTATTGGGTTTAGGGTGTGAGAATAATATTGTTGAAGATTTCAGACAAGGGTTAGGGGAATATGATCAAGAGCGTGTTCAATTTCTTGTGACCCAATTTGTCGGTGATGAAGTTGCAGCAGGCGTACGTAAACTAAAGCAGATTCATAAGGCAGCAAGTCAGGATCATCGCGAACCTATTTCTCTATCGAAATTAAAAATAGGCTTAAAATGTGGAGGATCTGACGGTCTTTCGGGTATAACAGCTAATCCATTAGTAGGCGAGTTCTCTGATTATTTGGTTGCACAAGGTGGAACAACTGTTTTAACAGAGGTACCTGAAATGTTTGGTGCTGAAACAATTCTCATGGAGCGTGCTGAAAATGCGCATGTATTTAACAAAACGGTTGCAATGATCAATGATTTTAAAGCATATTTTATAAAAAATGATCAACCTGTTTATGAGAACCCATCTCCAGGTAACAAAGATGGAGGGATTACAACATTAGAAGATAAATCATTAGGCTGTACACAGAAAGCTGGAACGTCCACCGTAAGAGATGTGTTAAAGTATGGTGAGCGTTTAAAGACAACAGGCTTGAATTTACTGAGTGCTCCGGGCAATGACCTTGTCGCTTCATCTGCTTTGGCTGCTTCAGGCTGTCACATTGTATTATTTACGACAGGAAGGGGAACGCCTTTTGGAACTTTTGTCCCAACGATAAAAATCTCTTCAAACAGTCAGATTTATCAAAAAAAACCACACTGGATTGATTTTGATGCGGGTAAGCTCTTAAGTTATCAAAAAGAAGAAGTACTAGATCAATTTATTGATTATATCGTTGCTATTGCCAATGGCGCTAAAGCTAAAAATGAACAAAATGATTATCGTGAATTAGCTATTTTTAAAACAGGTGTCACACTGTGACAGACTATTTTAATTAAAAAAGATGAAAAAAATTGATAACTTATGAATCGCCTTCAATGGAGGCTATGGCTCCTCCATTGAAAGGTTTCATCTTATTTTTATGATGAAGGAGCTTTCACATGACTGAAATTGAGACGTTTATTGATCAGTTATATCAAAGCAAATTGAAGTCCGCTACAGCCTGCGTAAGCAAAGAAAAGCTAGTACAACAATTGGGTATTTTCACTGTTTCAGATTCGCCACATCGATATAGGGATGCGAGAATAGTAGACGAAATTAATGAGTCAGCTTATCTTCGGCGTTTATGGTCGATTCCAACGATTGACGAGTTACATATGTTGACCTATCACCTTGTGCCACAATGTGCCAATGCATTAAATCAATATGCAATTCTAGTCATTCCTGGACATGGTTATGGCCATCAAGAGTTAGTGGGTTTAACGGTGAATCATACCAAGATTAATAGAAGCAGTATTTATAAGCAGATTGCTATTACTCTAGTAAACAAAGGATTTCACGTTTATGTACCAGAGTTGGCTGGTATGGGAAAACGCCGGTTAATAAGAGATGAACAGACGCCACCAACTGAAAATACATGTTATCAGCTAGCAGCTCAACTCCTTTTATTAGGTTACACATTAACAGGACTCAGAGTATGTGAATGCCAACAATTAATTAAATTTATACAGGCTACGTCTGATCAAAAACCCGATAATTTAGGTGTGGTTGGTTTTTCGGGTGGTGCACTCATTTCAATCTGCCTAGCTATATTAAACACGAATATTCAAACGACGATTTTAAGTGGTTATCCTGCTTATTTTAAAGACAGTATTATGGCGAGGAGACACTGCTTGGATAATTATATTCCAGACATGTTAACTTTGGGTGAAATGCCAGATTTATTAAAGCAAATTGCCCCGCGGTCATTATTTATCGAAGCTGGAGATCAAGATCACCTCTTTCCTATTGCTTCAGCTAGAGGAGTGATAGATGAACTTGCAAATCATTATCAATCGATTGGGGCTCAAGAAAATTTTTCTTATCACTTGTTTCAAGGTGTGCATGAAATTAACGGAACGCAAGCGATAGAATGGTTAGTAAATCAAATGAATAAATAAGGAGAGAATAAAGTGCGAAAAAAATATGCATTAGTCGGTACAGGTGGAAGAGCAGAATTTTTTTATGGTGCAATTGCTCAAGATTTTCAGAAAACATGTGAATTGGTAGCTTTTTGTGATAGCAACCTTACCAGACAGCATTATGCTAATCGGCTACTCCAAGAAAAATATCAACATAAACCAATAGCGATATATTTAGCTCATCAATTCGAGAAAATGATTAGCGACAACAAACCAGATATTGTGATTGTAACGTCAGTTGACCGTACACATCATACATATATTATAAAAGCGCTGGAACTGGGCTGTGATGTGATTACGGAAAAACCCATTACAATCGATCAAAACAAGGCAAAAGCAATAGTTGATGCAGTGGAACGTACAAATGGAAAGATCAGGGTGGCCTTTAATTATCGCTATGCTCCCCATCATACAAAACTTCGAGAACTCATTCAAAATGATACCATTGGCCAAGTCTTTTCTGTACATTTTGAGTGGGCACTAGATACTCAGCATGGTGCCGATTATTTTCGACGCTGGCATCGAAATAAAACCAACAGTGGCGGCTTGTTAGTTCATAAATCAACCCACCATTTTGACTTAGTTAATTTTTGGTTAGGTACACAGCCTGAAACGGTTTATGCAGCTGGAGGGTTACGTTTTTATGGGAAAGAAAATGCTGAAGAACGAGGGGAACGATATTTTTATCAACGCGCATATCAAAATAAGCATGCTAAGTCAGATCCTTTTGCACTTGATCTCTCTGCGAATCAACATTTAAAGGCAATGTATTTGGATGCAGAAGAAGAAGATGGCTACCAACGAGATCAAAGTGTGTTTGGAGATGGTATTGATATTGAGGATACCCTTGCAGTACTCGTTACTTATCAAAATAAAGCAGTTCTAACCTATTCACTTAATGCATATTTGCCATGGGAAGGATTTAGTGTTGCACTAAATGGTAGCAAAGGAAGACTTGAGTTAATGGTTAGAGAGCGCTCTTATATTAACTCTAGTGGAAAAAAACAAGAAGAAGGCCAAGCTGAATTTATTGCCTTACGTGTGCTTCCTATGTTTGATGAACCCTATGATGTGCCTATTAAAATGGGAAGTGGAGGACATGGTGGTGGAGATCAAATATTGTTACAAGATTTATTTGGAGAAGAGAAAGTAGATCGATTTAAACGTGCAGCTACACATATCGATGGCATTCAGTCAATTATGACTGGTATTGCAGGTAATCACTCATTAAAAACCGGTTTGCCTGTGAAAATTGACGATCTGCTTAAGTTGCCCAGCCAAAAGGAACTTAAGTAAATATCTTGTATTATTAGAAATTAGGCTGAGACAGTACAATCAAAGAGGCCGGGACATAACAAAAATATGCTCTCCAAATACGAATGATGTTAGAATGTGTAGGTTTATCACATACCCACAAAGGAAATATACTCCCTTTCCGTGGGCACGGCTTCGGGCCTACAGGATGTAGGTCAGTTAGACGTTGTCCCAGGACGGGACGGGGTTAGTCTAACATTCCTCCACTGTGAAGAAGTACACTTCACTCAGTGGATCCTCAGCTCGTGCTATTCGAGACTGCTGAAAAAGTAGTATTTTTCTCCCGTATTAATAAAAATAAAAAACGAGCGTAATGCTCGTCATAAAAGGGAGAAATTATACTTGTTTTTCTGAGTATACAGCCCCTACTTTATCTCTTTTTCATTTATTAGCTTAATAATTCGTTTCATATTAACGAAGATGGTGTCAGCTCCTTGCATCTTCATGCCAAACAGAACAGACCTGAGGTAATCGCTTTTTCATACCCGTGTCTATTTTTCAGCTCTGCATTTTTTGCTTCTATTTTATATCTTGATGCGGCTAACTCTTTAAATTCTTTTGTCTCTTGGAATACCTCTTGTTCCACATGTTCTGTTGATTTTATTGTTATTGAATAGGATTTTGTTTTGGCCCCTTCTCGATAACAACCTTCACGCAACGGACATACTTTACATTTCTTCACGTCGGAAAAATATTTTAGGTGTGGGTTTTGAGTGGTTGAATTTCGGTGTTTCATTCCTTTTCTGGTTGCTAGATGCCCTGCTGGACAGACATACATCCCCGCATCTTTATTAAACTGAAACGTTGTTTCTTCTATTCGTGTTCCGTTTGATATCACTGGATGCAGTTGCGCAACTAGACGTAAATTATTTTCTTTTGATAAGGACTTAACGAAAGGGATGTTTGTTGTTTTAACATAAAAATTTCACCGCTCTTTTTTTATTACTTTCTCTTTCTATTATACAGAAGAAAGAGATTAAAAATGGATTATTTTCATGTGTTTAGTCAGATAAAAACGCTAATAAAACGGAAGTGAAAGACGACGACTC
>NZ_JH976435.1:375750-400005 GCF_000306965.1 Amphibacillus jilinensis Y1
ACGGATCATTCGCAACTGATCTTACGTTTTTTACTTTTGTCCCAACCTCTTGCTCTGCGGCTGAAAGCCTTTGTTACCGGCCTCGGCCTAAAAGGCCCACTGAATGGTTTTCCCTTTTGCACCACACTCACTCACTGATTCTAAAAGAATCTCTTACTTCTTCTTATTTTTCTCTCCAGTGAACGGATCAAATTCTTCAAATAAGGTTAACTGATCACTCATGTAATCCTCTCTTAGCTGATTTCTAATATATTCTTGAATTTGATTTTTATTTCTTCCCACTGTATCTATAAAGTAGCCTCTACACCAAAATTTGCGATTACCATATCTGTACTTTAAATTGGCATGTCGGTCAAAAATCATTAAGCTGCTCTTGCCCTTTAAGTACCCCATGAATTGAGATACACTTAATTTTGGTGGAATACTTACTAACATATGAATGTGATCTTTGCATGCATTAGCTTCGTGTATTTCGACTCCTTTCCTTTCACATAGTTCTCTCACTATTTCTCCGATACTTCTTTTATATTTTCCATAGATTATTTGCTTTCTATATTTTGGTGCAAAAACGAGGTGATACTTACATCTCCACTGTGTATGTGCTAAACTATTCTTGTCCTGCATTGGACATGCCTCCTTCTTTAGTGAGATTTGGTGGTCGGGAAACCAACCTTATCTTACCAGAAGAGAGGCTTTTTTGTGCCACCACGCTAGAAGCTCTATGGAACCCCCGGCATAGCCAGGGGTTTTCGAAGACCATAATCAAAACGAATGATCCCTTTATATATTGAATGGATCATTCGTTTTATTATGCTAGACGCTAACTCGTAGAGGAAAAAGGTAGTTTATCGAAGTTCATTTCGATATTTTCCAGGTGTAAGGCCTTCAATTCGCCGAAAGGACCTTATGAAATTTTGTGAGTTATTATATTTTAGTTTAGCAGCAATTTCCTTAACTGACATGTTGGTTTCAGCTAACCACTCTTTAGCTTTTGCGATACGATAAAGCAATAAGTATTCACTAAACGACCGATGGGTTTCTTTTTGAAAGATGTTACTTAAGTAATTAGGATTATAATGTAATTTAGATGCGATTATATCTAAGGAAATATCATGATCAAATTCATCTTGAATGATTTGAATAATTTTTTCGGATAATGTTTTATCTTCTGATTTTGTTCTAGCTTCGACTTTTTCAATTAAAGGATAAATGAATGTTTGAGTAAACCAATCCTTTATATCTGCCAACGTTTTTAGTTCAAAGAATTCAGTCAGGAATACTTGATTATCTTCTTGCGCTAATTCAACACCTAAGACTTGTTTTAATTCGATAAGATCGTAAAGGAAGCGGGTTAAGATGATTTGATAATAATTATGATGATGATCTTCTCTATTAATATACGTAAATAGTTTTTCTGATTCATGATCGGCTTTGGTTCGGTTGGCCAACTTAATGGCATCAAATAGTTTATATTTAATATTTTTCGGATAATCAATGAAAAGTTGACCACTTCTATTTAAATTATCGAAAAAAATCACCGATTCAGCTCCTACTTTAATTCGATATTTTAGTGCCTCAATGCTTTCATGATAAGCTTCTTTAGCCTCAATTAAATCTTTAAATGGTTGACTAATTCCAATGCTAATTGATAAACCAAAGATTCGCTTCACTTCTTTTTGAATATAGTTAGCCTTGTCATTAATGAAGCGCATATATTGCTGGTAATCATCATTATTGTTAATCAGAATCGTCGATTGGGTATGATTAATCACAACAGGTGTCAAACGCTTTTGACTATCAATGAGATCTTCAATAATATTATTAATTGCAAACAAAAGTAAGTCACTGTTACTTTTATCAAAAGAATGATTTTTTAATGTATCGATCTGTAAAGATAAAAGGGTAAGTTGTTTCCACACTCTTGGATAATTAAATGCGTTTAATTTAATCGGAATTTCATTTGCAGTAACTTTCCCTTGTAAAAGCCGAATGATAAAGAGCTGCTTAAGCTGACTAACTTGATTTTGCATCCTCACTTCTAAATGCTTGTTCTTATTAAGAAGTTGATTAATATGTGTTTCAATTAAACTAAATTCATTTTGATTCACTAACGACTGCTGTTGATGCTCCTCATTCGATTGTGAAACGAGCTCGTGAATGCGACGAATGGGTCGGTAAAGCTTTTTACTGCTAAGAATTGAGGCGATCAAGGACAACAGGAGAAGTATAGAGCAAATAATAAATGTTATCCAACCAATTGAACTGGAACGCTTGTTTAAATCACTTACTTTCACTAAAGAGAGATAAGTCCAATTGTTATAATCAGAATGAAGGTAAGTTACCTTATATGGGATATCATCAATAATATGATCAAATTGTCCTTCTTTTGCCTGGGATCTAATAGATGTGATAATTTGTTCAGGCATGGTAAAATTATCACCTATATAATTTGAATTAGAATGCGAGATAATTTGGTTGGCTTCATCTAAAATGAGAAAAGATTCAGCATCAACGCGTCTTTCCATGATTTCAGTCAGCGCACTACTTGGAATAAATACGGTAATAAGTCCGGTTTTTTCAGATGCTAATAAAGGTAACTTCTTTGCTAGATTGATATAATGTGAGCTTCGATGTTGCACAGTATGAGGCAAGCCAATTGTCTCATACTCTTCTAGTATCCATGTCGAATTGTCAGCTAATGAGAGATAATGATTGGTAATGGATTCCTTTGTTGATTGATCGATGTGCATCAGTCCATTATTGTTAATAAGCCAACCCTGTTCAAGACTGACGAGCACAATATCTTCAATACCCGTATCTAGTGTTTGGAGATGATTTAAATCTCTTTTTATGGTATCATAATCAGAAAAAGTTTCAGCTGATATTGACTCATGAATATATTGTTGCAATTGTGAGGTGCGGACAAAGTAAGTGATTGAGTGATCAATATTTTTTAAAACTTGTTCTACGTTTGTTTGAATTTGATAAATATTTTGCATCTTCTCTTGATTTGAATAATTTTGAATCGCTTGAGAGGATTGCCAATAAGAGAGAGTTCCCGTTATAATGACAGGAACAGTGCTGATCATTAATATAACGATCATCATTTTATAATAATGTTTAATTCGGCACCATTTCATGTTATCTACTCCTACACTTCAATTTTATTGACTAAGTATCAATTAAGAAAAGTTATAGTTAAGCTGACTTAACGGTTGTTTCCTGAGTCTGTAGGTTGTTAAAACTAAATTGAGCAAAAAAATCAACAATTGAAGCGCTTACGCTAAAGCTAAAAAATAATATTATACCAGGAAATTTCATTGAAAGATAATAAAATCCTAATAGACTTACAACCATTGCTGTTGTATGAAGTAAGTTAGCTAAGCCAATATGAATCGAATACGCTAAGTAACGCTTAAAAGTAAATTGATAGTGAACATAAACAGGGGCAATATAAAGCATTAAAATGATATATAGGGAAAGTGCAATAAAAGTAATCGCTAAGAAAAAAGGATATAAGCTAGTCTCTCTAATCAAACCTGCATAGGCGATATTACTATATAAGAGAACAGCGAAAACAAGAAGGACCGCCATTAGAGTATTACTTTTAATAAATTCTTGTTTATACGTGTAATAAAAAGTTTGAAAAATTGAGTCATCACTATTTTGGTGCAACCACTTTCGAATAACGGTAAACATACTTATTGTAGCAGGCATTATTCCAAATATAACCCCGCCTAATAAAACAAAAGCAACCCATAATAAATTAATATAGGCATAACGACTAATGATCACTGCAACATGATTAATGATACTTAATAAACGTTTGGTTTCCATTATATTCACCTACTATTTTATAAGATATCTATCGACATTATTATAACACTTCTGTATGATTATGGTAGAAAACTTCGGTAAATATTAATAATCATTAGTTAAGAACATTTGAAAGCGATTATCCTATATAATGATTATTCTAATGAATCATCATTGTTTGACTGATAAATAATTAATGATGTGAATGATTTATCATAATAAACCAACATATGTAAAAGTGATTATATACGAAATCAGGCTATTGCACTAATATTTACTATGCAATAGATTTTAAATTTGATTTGGAGGGTTGTAATGATGTTAAGTTGTCGTAAATTTGTAATGGGGTTAATGTTCGTGATGTTGGCAATGATTCTTTTAGCTTGCAATAATGAAAGCGCTTCCTCTGATGAGGTGGAAGGCGGTAATGATGAAGACCAGAGTATGGATGTTGGAGAAGAGGATCAAGAGCCATTTGCATTTACGATCATGGCTAATCTTCACACACCGGAAGTGCCAGCAGAGACGGTCTTAGAAGAAATAGAGCAGTTAACGAATACAGAAATAGAGATTCAATGGGTACCAGACAATAATTATGAAGATCGTTTGAATACGGCATTTGCTACGAATACACTACCTGAAGCAGTTTTTTTGAAAAATCAAAGCACATTTATTCAATTTCGTGACGCCATCCAAGATGGACAATTTTGGGAATTGGACCCGTATTTGGATCAATTTGAGAATTTACAGAAATTAAAAGATAATGTTCAGGATAATACACGAGTTGATGGGAAGTTGTATACGCTTTATCAGGGGCGTCCACTATCTAGACAAGGGATAATTTACCGCAAGGATTGGGCGGATTATTTGGGATTAGAAGCCCCAACCACCACAGAAGAATTTTTTGAAATGGCAAGAGCATTCACAGAAGATGACCCGAATCAGAGTGGTAGTGATAACACTTTTGGGATTACCGATCGTAATGACTTGATTTATGGTGCGTTTAAGACCGTTGCTTCATGGTTTAACACGCCTAATAATTGGGGAGAACGTGAAGGGGAACTTTTGCCGGAATTTATGTTTGATGAGTATTTTGAGACAATGGAATATTTTAAAGCATTACATGAAAACGGTTATATAAATCAGGACTTTCCTGTAACAAGCAAAGTAGACCAGCAAGAATTTTTTAAAAATGGCTCTGCTGGCATTTATATAGGATCGATGGGGGATGTCGTTAGTATATACAGTGACGCGGTAACGATAAACCCTGATGTTGAACTAGATGTTCATAATTATGTGGAAGGACCGACAGGGGAGTATGGTATTTGGTCTATTCCTGGCTATGGAAATTTGGTCATGTTTCCAAAAAGCTCAGTTGAAACTGAAGAGAAGTTATTGAAAATATTGGGTTTCTTTGATCAAATGATGACACCTGAGGTCATGAATTATGCATATTGGGGAATAGAAGACGTCCATTATGAAGTCATTGATGGGCGAGCATTACCGGTTGATGATACAGCATTGCTCGATCGTGAAGTTAGACCTTATCAAGCAATAGAAGTTGGTGAAGCTGAAACAAATGGTCGCTACGAAGGTTACTTCGATTATGAACCAAAAGCAAAATCTGAAGATTTATTTATTGATAATGAAAATTATTTAATAGAAGATCCGACAGTACCGCTTTATTCTGAAACGTTTACCAGAGATGGTGCAAGACTGGAACAAATTATTACAGATGCCACCTATCAGTATATTTTAGGCCAAATTGATCAAGCAGGTTTTGACGCCGCAGTAGAAAATTGGAAATCTCAAGGTGGTCAACAAATCATTGATGAATTTAATGAAAATTACAGCAATTAAGAAATGGTTGAAATGCCTGTCTTCCTATTAAGACAGGCATTTTATCCCTATATAGTCGTAGGAGGATAGGATAATCATTAGCACATATTAAAGAGAAAAATCGCTAAATTCCGAAATTAGAGGCGTCAAACTTATAAAATGATTATTTACTGTTATGGTGGGATCATTTAACTTTATCTTAAAGCTATATCTTTTATCAAAAGAAAGAAGAGAGGTTTTGCTTATGAGTAGTATTGTAGTACCAAAGTTAAAAGCCAAAAAAAAACTTAGTGCTGTTGATCGAAAGAGAAGGCGCTCAGAATTATGGAGACGAATTAAGCGAAATAAAATGATTTACTTGATGATTTTGCCTGGCATTATTTATTTTCTTGTGTATAGGTACCTTCCTATGTATGGTTTAATCATTTCTTTTCAAGATTACAAACCTTATTTAGGAATAACAGGTAGTCCTTGGGTAGGATTCACCCATTTTGAGCGTTTATTTACAAGTCCTGAATTTTGGACGATTTTTAGGAATACGTTAACTTTGTTTGCTTTACAAATTTTTGTTTATTTCCCTATCCCTATTATTATTTCCTTGATGTTAAATGAAGTACGTCATTCTTTATACAAGCGTGGAATCCAAACCTTGATTTATATCCCGCATTTTATGTCTTGGGTGGTTATCGTATCAATTAGCTTTGTGATGTTGACACTTGATGGTGGTATTATTAACTCTGTTCTAGAGAGCTTAGGCTTCGCCAAGATAAATTTTTTAATGAGTGCTGAGTGGTTCAGGCCGATTTATATTATTCAAGTCATTTGGCGCGAAGCAGGCTGGGGTACCATCGTTTTCCTTGCAGCTATAACAGCGGTTGATCCACAATTATATGAAGCGGCAAAGATTGATGGCGCTAATCGTTTCCGGCAAATCTGGCACATTACCTTGCCAGCGATCCGAAGTGTAATTATCGTTTTACTTATTCTTAAAATTGGGAATGTACTTGAATTAGGCTTTGAACATGTTTATCTCTTATTAAATGCGTCGAATCGTAATGTCGGTGAAATTTTTGATACTTATGTCTATGTGGCTGGACTTCAACAAGGACAATTTAGTTATAGTGCAGCTGTTGGCTTCTTTAAAGGGGTGGTCGGTTTAATTATGGTAGTAATTGCGAACCGCCTTGCTAAGGCATTCAATGAAGAAGGGATTTATTAATTTATATCAAGCTGAGGTGAAGAAAATGAAACAAAAAAATCAAGCAACTCGAATCTCTGTAGGGAGTAAAGTTTTCGATGTCATAAATTATACTTTACTTGGGTTAATTGGATTAATAACCATTTTACCATTTATCCATGTAGTTGGTAGTTCATTTGCCACGAGTGCCGAAATAGCCAGTACCCGATTTTTGTTATTCCCGACAAAGTTTACGCTTGATGCCTATCGTTTTATCTTTTCCACAGATACGATTTTTAGAGCATTAGGTATATCAGTATTCGTCACATTTGTTGGGACCATTTGGAGTATGTTTTTCTCGATATTGACTGCTTATGGATTATCTAGGCGTGATCTTGTTGGGCGTCGAGCGTTAAATTTTTTAATTGTGTTTACGATGTTATTTAATGGTGGGATGATCCCGACATTCCTCGTCGTTCAACAAACCGGTTTACTAAATTCTTTGTGGGCGCTTATTATTCCAGTGACAATCAATGCGTTTAATATGATTATATTACGTAGTTTTTTTATGAATTTGCCACAGGGATTAGAAGAATCAGCAAAGATAGATGGGGCAAGTGATTTTGGTATTTTGTTCCGTATTGTGATCCCCGTATCGTTACCATCCATTGCGACAATATCACTATTTTATGCGGTAACGTATTGGAATACTTACATGCATGCGATTCTTTATTTAAGTGATTCGACCAAATGGCCAGTTCAAGTTTTACTTCGTCAAATTGTCGTATTAGCAAGTGGGTTTAACTATGATGGTACGGCTTATACTGATGTGCCACCGCCAGAAGTTACGATTAAAATGGCCACCATTGTTGTTGCTACCGTGCCCGTTTTACTGGTATATCCATTTTTGCAAAAATACTTTGCTAAAGGGGCCTTACTCGGTTCAGTGAAAGGTTAGTTCAGAGAAATATGGCTGAGGAGGGAATAGAATGTTTGATTATATGGCAACAGATTTTAATATTATTGGTGATAATCAGACAGATAATACAGACGCAATAGCATGGTTAATTGATAAATGTGAAAAAGGTGGAGGGGGAACGATATACTTCCCTCCAGGCATTTATCGCACCGGTCCAATAAAGATGAAAAGTTATCTAACATTATATTTAAGTGCTGGGGCTAAGTTATTATTTGATGATAATTTCAACCGTTATCATCCCGTATATACAAGGTGGTCTGGGTATCAGTGCTATGCCTTTTCACCTCTTTTATATGGAGAAAATCTTGAGTATATCACAATCAAAGGTGAAGGCGTGATTGATGGCCAAGGCAAGAACTGGTGGTTAACCAATCAATTGCTCAAAACGGGAGCCTCTTATCAGAATCAGGTGACAAGACGATTAAATCAATTAAATCAAGATTTCACAGAACCGAACCAAACGAATATCGTTGAATGGCCTTCTCAATTTTTAAGACCAGCTCTTTTACAGTTGAACCATTGTAAACATGTAAAGTTAGAAGGCATCACATTACAAAATTCACCATTTTGGAATACACATCTGTTGTATTGTGATCAAGTCATCGTCGATGGATTAACAATATATAATCCTAAAGATACGCCAAATGGTGATGGTTTAGATATTGATTCCTGCCAACATGTGCGGATATCAAATTGTCACTTTGATGTGGGAGATGATTGTATTGCAGTTAAGTCTGGTATTAATGAAGATGGGCGGAAAATAGCGGTCCCTTCACAACACATTACCATTAGTAACTGCACCATGATTCATGGTCATGGTGGGGTTGTATTAGGCAGTGAAAATTCGGGAGGAATAAAGAATGTCACGATTAGTAACTGTATTTTTGTTGGTACCGATCGGGGGATTCGATTGAAAACAAATCGTGCGCGAGGCAGTTATATTAAGCAGGTTTTGGTTAACAACATTATCATGGAAAATTGCTTGTGCCCGATAGCGATAAATGCTTTTTATCGATACGGTGTCAATAGTGAAGATCCATTAATGACTATTGATCAACCGATACCTATAAC
This sequence comes from Amphibacillus jilinensis Y1, assembly GCF_000306965.1. Classification (GTDB taxonomy): domain Bacteria; phylum Bacillota; class Bacilli; order Bacillales; family Amphibacillaceae; genus Amphibacillus_C; species Amphibacillus_C jilinensis. The sequence goes on from NZ_JH976435.1 coordinate 384,633, forward strand.
TGAACGAACGCCTGAAATTGAGGATATTAAGCTAACGGATATTCTAGCTAAAGGAGTAAGGGCGGCGGCTGGATTTATTTATGGTCTACCAGAGATGCCGATAAAAAATATCATATTGTCCAATATCACTATTGATATGGCATTAATTGATGATGTAGAAGGTGGTGAACCTGATATGATTAAGGAGCCGATGATTGTTGCAGGTTCGGGCATTTATGGGAAATATGTTAAGGATTTTACATGTAGAGATTTACTGATAAATACAAAAAATGGACCTGCTCTTGAGGTTATTAGTGGCGAGAATATTACTTTAATGAATTTTCAAACAAATAACAAGCATGAATCAGTTCCTGTTGTTTCATTCCAATCGGTGTCAAATTATACAATTGAAGGCCAACAATATGAGCAACTCGGTCAAATGTATATCGAGTTAAATGAACGAAAGGATGGATAAAATGAAAACGTTTAAAAATCCGATTTTACCGGGTTTTTATCCAGACCCTTCGATCTGCAGAGTAGGCGAAGATTATTACCTTGTTACATCAACCTTTGAATATTTTCCTGGTGTTCCGATTTTTCATAGCAAGGATTTAGTTCATTGGAAACAGATAGGTCATATTTTGGATCGTCCTAGTCAATTAAACTTAGATTGCACGCCATGCTCCAAAGGGATATACGCCCCAACGATTCGTTATAATGATGGAATCTTTTATATGATTACAACTTTCGTAGAAAGCCAATGTGGTGAACGGCGAAACTTTTACGTTACCGCTACTGATCCAGCTGGTGATTGGTCAGATCCGATTTGGTTAAAAGGCGCTCCTGGTATTGATCCATCATTGTTTTTCGACGATGATGGTAAAGCTTATTACACAGGTAATCGCGTACCACCAGATGGTCAAGATTATTCAAAGCATAATCAAATCTGGCTACAAGAGCTTGATACCAATAAAAATGTGCTAATAGGTACGAGCTATGGATTGTGGGACGGGGCGTTAAAAAATGCTCATGCCCAAGAAGCACCACATCTCTATAAACGAAATGGCTATTATTATTTATTAATTGCAGAAGGCGGTACAGGATTCACCCATGCTGTGACGATTGCTAGAAGTCGATCGATAACAGGTCCTTATCAATCCGCTAAAACAAATCCAATTTTAACTCACCGTCATTTAGGCAGGGATTACCCGATAAGTAACGTCGGTCATGCGGATTTCGTAGAAACACAAAACGGTGACTGGTGGCTTGTTTGTTTAGCATCACGTCCTTATGGTGGTTTATACAGAAATTTAGGTCGGGAGTCTTTTCTAGCACCTGTTAGTTGGGAAGATGATTGGCCTGTAGTTAATCCGGGTAAGGGTGTGATTGATCCGGTTATGACTTTTCCAAGACTACCAGAACACCAATGGTCGAGTGTGCCAGCCTGTGATCATTTTGAAGATGAGGATTTGGCTGATTGTTGGAATTTCATTCGTACTCCTCGTGGCCAATTCTGGTCATTAACAGAGCGACCAGGTTATTTACGTCTTAAAGCTAAGTCGATCAAACTAACTGAGGAAGCTAATCCAGCTTTTATTGGTCGGCGCCAACAACATATATGTTTTAGTGCACAAACAAAGATGGAATACGTGCCAATTCAGGAACGTGAATCAGCAGGTATTGTCCTATTGCAGAACCATGATTATCATTTTCGATTTGAATATATGCGAATTGATCAACAATCATACTTAATGTTAACGCGACGGGAAGCTGGAGTTGATCAATGTTTATCTAAAATAAACTTAAATCTATCTATACTTTATTTAAAAGTAGAAGCTGATCAACAACGTTATTCTTTTTATTATGCTTTACAACCAAACAAATGGGAAATATTAGCTGAAGATATCGATGGAACCATATTAAGTACCGATAAAGCAGGCGGTTTTGTCGGTGCGTATATTGGTTTGTATATTAGCGGAAATGGGTCTGAAAGTGATAATTGGGCAGATTTTGATTGGTTCGAATATAGCGCGTTATATGATAAAGAGGGGGTATAAACATGAATGCATTTCAAGAAAAAACGGCTCTTGAATGGGCAGAATTAGCTTGTCGCAGCCTAATGAACAAATACGATTCAATTGAATTACCGCCTAAAAATCGTTGGCATTATCATCAAGGTGTATTCCTTTGGAGTATGTTAGATGTTTGGGAGCTAACTAATAATAACGATTATTATCAGTATGTTAAACGATATGTTGATGGATTGATTGATGCATCCGGTAATTTTTTATTCGCCCGAGGTGAACTCGATGCTATTCAAGCAGGTCTTTTATTATTTCCATTATATAAAGAAACAAACGACAAACGTTACTTTATCGCAGCTTCCAAGTTAAGACATCTATTAAACACTTTAAATCAGACGAAAGAAGGTGGCTTCTGGCATAAAGATCATTATCCTTACCAAATGTGGCTTGATGGCCTCTATATGGCAGGACCATTTTCAATTCAGTATGGTCAATGGCATGGAGAGCCTGAATTAATTGATTTGGTTCTTAAACAAGAACAACTAATGCGAAAGTATACGAAAGACGTGAAGTCAGGATTATATTATCATGGCTACGATGAAAGCAAAACAGCGACATGGGTAACTGAAGCGGGGCATGCACCTGAAATTTGGGGGAGAGCATTAGGGTGGTATGCGATGGTATTAACGCTTTTTCTTGATTTACTACCAAATGATCATTTGGAGCGACCAACGTTAAAGCGAGTCTTGGTTGAGTTAATCGAAGCATTAATTAAATACCGTGATCAAGAATCAGGTTTATGGTATCAAGTGGTTGATAAAGGTGATCAACAGGATAACTGGTTGGAAGCTTCTTGTTCTTGTTTGTTTATTTATACAATAGCAAAAGCGATAAATAAAGGTTATATTGGCAGTGATTACGTAGCAATGGTTGATGAAAGCTATCAATGTCTTATTAAGGAAAAGGTTAATTTTGATGGAAGAGGTCATCTATTATTGAAAGACATTTGCATTGGTACATCGATTGGAACATATGATTACTACATTAATAGAGAAACCTGTGTTAATGACTTACATGGTGTCGGTGCTTTTGTTTTAGCAAGCATTCAAATTGCACAATTACGTGGATTAAAAGGAAGTCTAGCATGAAATTAACAAGTCTACTGTTTCTATGTTTGATCGGATTGTTTGGGTGTGCTGAACATGAAGTCCAACACGTTTTACTATTTACTGAATTGGATTATAGTAACCAGGAACAAGTGATTGAAACATGGACGAATGATAGATTGATTCAAACATCCAAAGTTGATTTAAATGTCGAGATTATTCCACCGGTCTATGAACGTTTAATTATGGAAATTGCTGCTCATAATGGTGATTTACTGATTATCGATACTACTTTACTTACGTCGACAATTTTAGATCCAGAAGGTCTTGTGCCATTAGATGAAATTGTTAATCAGAATCAAGTAACAGAACACTTCACGGCTTTTCACAAGATCGAAAACAAAGACTATGTCTATGGGATTCAGCTAATAACTGAAGATCTTATTCCGTCAATCAGGGAAACCAAAGAATGGGTGGCTCTTGTTCCAATCTATGCTAATGACGTTAATCAATCGAAACAATTGCTAGCAACTTGGCTAGAATAAGCGAATAAGGGGGAGCGAAATGGTGAATATTTTTTTAATTGGTGATTCCACTGTAGCCAATTATCCTACTTATCAGTACCCACAAACAGGTTGGGGCCAAATTCTTGATTTGTTCTTTAATGATGAAGTTAACGTTCATAACTATGCTAAGTCAGGAGCAAGTACAAAAAGTTTTATAAATGAAGGTAGATTTGAGCAAGTAGAAGCGAGGTTTGAACCAGATGATTATTTATTTATTCAATTTGGTCACAATGATCAAAAGCAAGATCAAGAACGTCATACTGAACCTCACCTTGATTATACAACGAATTTAACCTATTTTGTAAAATCTGCGATCAAGAAAGGTGCGAAACCAATCTTAGTCACACCGGTAGCAAGAAGGCAGTTTAATCAGGTAGGGAACGTGGTCAATAGCCATGGGGAGTACACAAAGGCTGTCCGTAAATTAGCTAAAACTTTATCAGTACCGTTAATTGATTTGACTAAATTAAGTGCTAATCTATATGAAAGGTACGGAATCGAACAATCTAAGTTATTGTTTTTATGGGTTGATCAAGGTCGCTATGATTATTTTCCAGAGGGGAAAATCGATAATACACACTTTTCATTAGAAGGAGCCAAGCAGATCGCTCAATTAGTCATTGACGAACTTAAGTTATTAACTATTCCTTTAATTAAATACTTAAAGCTTTGGAATGAAAAGCCAGTATTTATTCCTTTTTCGATTGATGAACCGATCATCCCTGCGTATACTTGTTTCTTATCGGATTTTGGGGGGATAGCTGATGGTATCCATGATAATACTAAAGCTTTCCATCAAGCGATAAGTCATTGTGATCAGCAAGGTGGTGGCAAGATTATCATTGAAGATGGGATATGGCTAACAGGCCCCCTTAAATTGAAATCAAAGATTGAATTACATTTAAAACCAGGTGCAATTATTACCTTTTCACCGATTTTGGAAGACTATCCATTAATTAAATCGAGCTTTGAAGGTCAAGAAATGATGAGGTGTCAAGCACCTATCGATGGTGATAATTTAACAGATATTGCGATCACTGGAACGGGTATAATAGATGGAACGGGTCAATATTGGCGACCAATAAAAAAATGGAAAATGACTAATTATCAATGGGATAAAATCATTCAGAAAGGAGGAGTGGTGGATAAAGAAAGACAAGTATGGTGGCCAACAGAGAAAGCGAGAAACGGCGCGCGTTTGTTGGAGAATCAAGTGCTGTCACAATCGCTGACAGAATTAGACTATCAACAAATTAGGGATTATCTCCGCCCTAACTTGGTTAGCATCAGACGATCTAAACGGATCAAATTAAAAGATGTTACATTTCAAAATGCACCCGCATGGACGATTCATCCGTGGTTCTGTCAAAATGTTGTTATAGAAGGCGTTAAGATACGTAACCCTTGGTATGCACAAAATGGAGATGGTCTTGATATTGAATCTTGTTGCTATGTGTATGTGAATCATTGCCAATTTGATGTTGGTGATGATGCGATTTGTCTGAAAGCGGGTAGAGAAGCTGATAAAAAGCAAATGCCTTGTCAACATGTTTTAATTGAAAACTGTCGTGTTTTTCATGGTCATGGAGGTTTTGTGATTGGTAGTGAAATGTCAGGAGACGTAAGAGATGTTAAAGTGCGTTCATGCCAATTCATTGGAACGGATAAAGGGATTCGTATCAAATCGAAGAAAGGGAGAGGAGGTGTCATTGAATATATTCAACTTGAAAAAATCAACATGTTTAATATTGAAGGTGAAGCCATTAGTATTCGGATGGATTATACACATGAAAAGGAACCAGCAGATCCAAGGCATAATCATCTTGTGCCCTTAACTCGCCACATTTGGATGGAAGAAATTTTAGTGAGTGGTGCCAATAAGTTAGTAAACATGATTGGATTACCAGAACAGCCACTAGTTGATATAACGATAAGAAAGCTGACCGGAACAGCTGATAAAGGGATCCAGTGCATAAATAGTCAATTTATTTCATTCATAGATATTAAAAGTTTTTTAAATACAGCAACTTGGTGTAGTCTAATTGATGTTAACCATCTATCTATTGAATCGGTTACTGGCAACCTTGATCAATCCAACCAAATTGAAATAGCTGGTGAATCAAATCGAATAACCTATCCTCAAGTGTTTAAAACAAAATAAATCTATACGATTAAAATACTAATCTAGCACATGAATGCCGAGTATTTAATTCTGGTATCATTTTAACAGGGAAATGTACATCATTTTTATCATTTAATAAATTGATGAGATGTTTTACAATAGTTATAGCGAGCTTATCCATTGAAACGCCGACGGATGTTATCGGTTTTTCTAAGTGAGCCATTTGAGGGATATTGTCATAACCTATGATAGAGATGTCTTCTGGTATTACGTACTGGTGTTCTTTTAAACCGCGAACAATACCACCACTCAATTCATAGCTTCCACTAATGATTGCACTCTCTAATTGCTTTTGGTTTAGACAATCTTTAATGGCTTGATACCCATTAAACCAATCTAAACCATGAGTATTAATGATGGCATGGTCTCCAATGGGAAGTCGATATTTTTCTAGTGCCTTGATAAATCCTTGCTGTTTCTCATATTGAAAAGGGTCATTTGAATCTAAGTCCCCGATAAATTGGAGGCGAGAATGACCGAGTTTAACTAAATGATCAACCGCTTTATCCATTGCTAAACGATGATTAGCATCAATGATAGGATAGGATTTATTGGGATGATATATGCCATAGGTAATAATAGGAATAGACAAAGAAAGAGGTGGTACGGGATCGACCCCTTCAAAAATAATTAAACCATCAACTTGAAAACGCTTAAATGTATCGAGTGCTTTCAGAAGTGAATCGACAGACAGAATCATAGCATATCCTTGCTGTTCTAATTCTTCTCGAATTAGACTAACTAGTTGAGCTGGAACAGTACGGGCAATAGTAGGCCAGATCAGACCAATGGTATTGGTGCGTTTTTTCACGAGGTGTTGGGCTGCAAAATTCGGTTGATAACCTAATGTGCGTGCAATTTCAATTATTTTAAGCTTTGTATCAGGTTTAACAAGTGGACTATCATTCAACGCTTTCGACACGGTTGAATAGCTAACGCCAGCTTGTTGAGCAATATCTTTTATCGTAATTCCCATGAAATCCACCTTCGCTTGTCCTTTTATCAACATCATTTAATGCTTATTTAGAACTTAATGTACCATAATCATCTAATAATTGCATCTATGACAGGTGTACATATAAAAAAGGAGTGTAATGGAATGAAACCATTTATGGATGAAGACTTTTTACTGAAAAATGAACTTGCTAAAGTACTGTTTCATGATTATGCAAAAGCAATGCCTATTATTGATTATCATTGCCATTTAAGTCCTGCTGAGATTTATTATAACCGTAGCTATAACAACATAACAGAAGTATGGTTACATGGTGATCATTATAAATGGCGTGCAATGCGTGCAATGGGAATTGAGGAGCTGTATATAACTGGTGAAGCGGATGACTATGATAAATTTTGTGCTTGGGCTAAGACGGTTCCTCAGTTAATTGGAAATCCTTTGTATCATTGGACACACCTAGAATTACAACGTTTTTTTAATACACATGAGATACTTAATGAGCATACTGCTCCAATCATATGGGAAAAAGCCAATCAACAATTAATTGAAGGACAATTAAAAGTTAGAAACCTTATTGAGATGTCAAATGTTGAAGTTATTTGTACAACAGATGATCCGATAGATGATTTGCATTTTCATAATGAATTAATGAAAGATCAAACGTTTGATGTAAGTGTAAGACCAAGTTTTCGTCCAGATAAGGCGCTGGCCATTGACACAGAACATTTTTTACCTTGGTTAGAGCAATTATCAAACATTACTAAAACAAAGATAACAACATTTCAAGATCTTTTGCATGGGCTTGTAAAAAGAATGGATTATTTTCATCGTCATGGCTGTCGTTTATCAGACCATGGGTTAGATCAATTTAATAACGTGCTGGCTACAGAGCAAGAAGCTTCCCGTGTATTTGACAAGGCGTTAGTTCAAGAGCAGATAGCTAAGGCTGAAGCCGATCAATTTAAGTCCTATTTGCTGACTTTCTTGGCCATGCATTATAAGCAGCGTGGGTGGGCGATGCAATTGCATATCAACGCACTTAGAAACAATAATAACAGAATGTTAGACAAACTCGGTCCAGATACAGGTTATGACGCCATTAATGATCACCTGATTGCTAAGCCTCTAGTATCCTTTTTTGATCGTTTAGAAAAGGATGGACAACTGCCTAAAACGATTGTTTACTCACTAAATCCAAATGATTTACCGATATTGGCAACAGCAATTGGTAGTTTCCAAGGGGAAGGTATAGCTGGAAAAATGCAACTAGGTACAGCATGGTGGTTTAATGATACAAAGCAAGGTATGCTTTCACAAATGGAGGCGTTAGCTAATGTAGGTGTTTTGGGTAATTTTATTGGCATGTTAACAGATTCAAGAAGTTTTCTCTCGTTTCCAAGGCATGAATACTTTCGAAGAATTATGTGTCAGATGATTGCTCAATGGGTAGAAGATGGCGAGTATCCAGCTGAAAAGGAACAGCTTGGGGGAATAGTAAGAAATATTTGTTACAATAATGCCAAAAGATACTTTCAGTTTTAATTAAAGGAGGACAAAAGTAAAAAGAATCAAAGGCGAATGGGGTGGTTTTAATTGCAAGGGTACCGCCTTTGATTCTCTTGGTTTTTTCCGTGTTCCTGCTAATAATGCTCGAAAGTTAGCGGACTAAATCATTTATTATTATGTGAAAATAACAACAAAAGCTATCAGTTGTTAAGGTTAGTATTTAACAAGAAAACAACTTAATATTATAGTATATTTCTTTATTACATTTGAACTTAAAACTAAAAAAATAAAATAAAAAAATGATCAACTATTCACAATTTGTTCATAGACTTTTAAGAGTTTTATGTTAATATAGTATGTGAACAGTGTCACAATAGATAGATAATTTAGGAGGAGAAAGACTATGAAAAAATTGATGACGTTATTAATGATGGTGCTAATCATTGGATTGTTAGCGGCGTGTGGTGCAGATGATGATACAGCAGGTGATACAGAAGAAGATACTGATGCAACAACAGGTGCAACACAAGTTGTCGTTGAAGATGAAGAGTCATTACTATCAGGTGTGTCTAACGACGGTGCATGGATTGTTATTTTCGAAGGTGACTTAGAAACAAGTGAAGAATTAGTTCTTACTGGTGGTTTTGAGAACAATGATGAACCAGCTCGTAAACTTGCTCTTTATACTCAAGATGAAGATCGCGTAATTATCGATCAGTTTACGTTAACTGCACCGAGTATCACAATAGAAAATGAAAATACACGCATTCAAGGCGGTACATTTGCAGGTGATGTTTACGTAAAAGCTGATGGATTCTCTATTCCAGATGGTACTATTGATGGAAACGTGTACTTTGCTAGTGAAGAATATCAAGAGTCAGCAGATTTAACTGGTGGAACCGTAACAGGAACTGTAGAAGTTGAATAATTAAGCTTTTTAAAAAAAGATTGATACAAAAGTAAATAGAATAGAAGAAAAGACGAATGATCATTCAATAATAGAATGTTCATTCGTCTTTTCTGTTAGTTGTGATAAAACGAATATTAGTTTCCGTAAAACACCCACCTCACTCAATTTGCTCTACTCTCTACTTTAAGATAGGTGATTTATGGACGGTTATCTATAATAAAATCGAGCGAATGCGAGTTGTGAAGCTGCAAACAAGTGTAAGAAATACGATCTTAAAGCAACACGTCGTGCACCTCAGTTTTAATTAAAGCTGATGAAGAAACACCTAATTTTCTCTAATAGTCTGGCTATAACATTTATAATACAATTACGACATTCAGCAAATTACTCATTCTTTTATTGATTAGATGGTAATGAAATGAATTCTTCAAAATTATTACTTTTTATAAATGGCTATTTCCAAGTAACCTTTAAATTAAAAGTCCTAGCTATTCTTATACATTACTAAGACTTTCTCTAACTCGTTAATTATTCGCTGTATTAAAGGTTCTGGTGAGACTACTTTAATATGTTTACCCATTTTACTTAGTAAAGAGGAAATAAAATTCAAATCCTTTTCATTCACATAAGTTTCAAAGTGATACATATCATCGCTTATGAGGGAAATCGTTATGCTATCCCAAAGATGATTCTTTAGCATATTGAGACCTCTCTCCTGACAATGAATTTCTATTTTAACTTTATTATCAGGACGAAACATATACTTTTGAAAGTTATCCATCGTTATCTTTGGTATTTCTTTCATTTCAGTTATTTCTTGAAGTTCATTAATTTTTTCTATATTTAGAATCTTGGTATAGTTCATCGATTCATTTGTAATAACCATATACCAAAGTCCATTTTTAAAAAGAAAGCCGATGATGAAATAAAGTCCGTTCATTTTTCTATCAGCATAAATAATATGTAGCCATTTCTTTTTAGCCATAACTTGAATAAAAGGAGTTACATCAAACTCGCTCTTATTTACATGGATATGATGGTACTTCACTTTATTTTTAAAGAAAGTAATGCTATTCCTTTGTTCAGCAGTAGAATTGGTGTATATTTTATGAAAAATATCTTCATAAGTGGTGCTGAATGGCAGAGAATTCATATTCGAAATGCTGGTTAAGGCAAATATCAAAGCGTTACTTTCCTCATTCGTTAAATCAATTTTTGTCAAATTTCTTTCTCGGATGATTCGGTATCCCCCGTGTTTTCCGGTTCCACTATATATGGGCACGCCAAGCATTTCCATTTCTTGAATATCTCGTAATGCTGTTCTCCTTGAAATATTAAATTTCTCCATCAAATCAGAGAGGTTGAAGACGGTCTTTGTATTGACAAAGTGAATCATATGATATAACCGCATTGATTTTTTCATACAAAATTCTCCTTAAGGTGCCGTAAAGTGGCACCATTTAATTTTATACTTGTATTATATCAAAATGATAAGGAGGATTTATAATGGCGTTTGAAGTATCGCCCTATTTTTTAATAACAACCGATGCAGAAGAAGCACGATTGTTTTATGAAGAAATTTTTAATGCAACAATAGTCTATATGCAAAGGGTGAAAGACAGACCAGAACAAGCCAAGAAAGGTATTTCTGAAGATGATTACAATCGAATTGACCAATCTGTATTACAATTTGGGAACATTAAAATAATGCTGGCTGATGATACAGAGGGTCTTCCTATTACGGAAGGTACTAATGTTTCTATTTGTCTTACCTTTAATACAGCGGAAGAAACAAAAGCTATCTATGACAGAATGATTGAAAAAGGCTCAAGCATATTAAGAGAATACACAGACGATTTTTATACAGAAGGTTATGGGTATGTAAAAGATCCGTTCGGAATATGTTTCCATTTATTTACGAAAAGGCGAGTATGAATTAATTTGATTGGCATGAAAATTTATCACTGGTGCAGTATTGCACGGGAAAATGGCATGGCATTGTCATTATGAGTATCTTAAAAAATGAAAACAATCAATGATCAAAATTCCTCTTTGTCGTATTTAAATGACAAGGGGGTATTTTAATAATGCTTAGGTAAGAATATGATATTTGATAAATAAATGTTGATTTATCAACGTTATTAGAGGTTGTATTAAGAGATGAACGCTGAAACAAGGTCTCTACACCTTTTATCGAAGAGTAGAAGCAAGCCCATTAAAGGAGTTTCACCGAGCCATTCAACCATACCAATAGAAACGAACGTTTTTTTAAAAAAATATATTAATGTTAACATTTTGACTTGATTAGGTGTGTTTTTTTTGTTATATTATCTTTGTTCATAAGTTTTTAACGATAAACAAGGCAATGCGTAACTGGCGTACACGGATTAACCGTGAGGAAGCGTATTGTAATATATAGCCGTTCGCCTGGGCAGAGGTAAGGAGTTTAACTCCTTACCTCTTTCTGCTTTTTAAAGGAGGGGAGCTAATCTATTTAGGCGAGAGATAACGGACACCGATGTCCTGACTCATTCAACTGCCAAACAGTGGGAAAAGAACAAAAAGCCATTGCTTGAAGGTTCGTCTGGTTGTTATTAATTAAAGTAGGGGGATTTATAATGGGGACGGCAATTATTAATAAAAAACAATCGATTCAGACATTAAATATCATTTCAGAGAAAGGTTTGGAATTTTTAAAAGATGATTTTTTTATAGATGAGCAAGTACAAGATCCAGAAGCAATTATGTTAAGAAGTTATAACATGCATGATATGGAATTTGGTTCGGGTTTGAGAGCAATTGCTAGAGCTGGAGCAGGTGTAAATAATATACCAATTGAAAAGTGTACAGATTTGGGTATTGTGGTATTTAATACACCGGGAGCAAATGCCAATGCAGTTAAAGAATTAGTGTTGACCACTTTAATGGCATCATCTCGTCAATTATTTGACGGGATTGCTTGGGCACGTACATTGGAAGGGCAAGGAGAAGCTATACCTAAATTAGTTGAATCAGGTAAGAAGCAATTTGTTGGTAAAGAGGTTAGAGGGAAAACATTAGGGGTAATTGGTTTAGGAGCTATCGGTGCACGTGTGGCTAATGATGCACTTGAGTTAGGCATGGACGTGATTGGCTTTGATCCTTTTATCTCTATTGATATGGCATGGGAATTATCAAGATCGATTAAACGTGTCTTATCAATTGAAGAATTGTTTGCTAAGGCAGACTATATTACGATACATGTGCCATTAACTGAGGAAACAAGAGGAATGTTTAATCGTAAGACAATGCAGTTGATGAAAGACAATGTGTTTATTCTGAATTTTTCACGTGATCAACTCATTAATGATCAAGATATGGCAGATGCTTTAGCTACAGGTAAAGTTGGAAAATATATAACTGATTTTCCTAATGAAACTGTCTTAAATATGGAAAATGTCATTCCGATTCCACATCTTGGGGCTTCTTCAAAAGAATCTGAAGAAAATTGTGCGATCATGGCGGCTCGACAACTAAAAGACTATCTTGAAACAGGTAACATAAGTAATTCTGTCAATTTCCCAAATGCTAACCTTCCTTATACGGGGAAAACGAGGTTAACTGTCTTTCATCTAAATGTGCCTAATATGGTTGGTCAGATTACGAGTATATTATCAGACTTTCATTTAAACATTGCAGATATGGTTAATCGCGGAAAACAGGAGCATGCTTATACCATTATTGACATGGAAGATAAGGTGGAACATAAGAAGCTGTCAGAAATAGAAATGAAATTAAAGACAGTCGAAGGAATCGTTATGACAAGATTTATTTAATACTGGAGCTAGTAAAAGCCACGAGGAAGCGTTCAGTCCAAACGCTTCTCGTGGTCTTATTTTTTACTGGAAAATGAACCAGCTACGTTGAGTAGCCTGGCTAAATCAGGTTGATCATGAAATACTACCCATAAAGCTTTTCATCCTTTGGTTTGTCGGGTTTTATAAGTTTCAGATCAAATAAATTGAGCAGTGATTAACGGCGTGTTAAGATGTTGGAAATACGATACAAAAGGAAGTGAAGTTATGATGCGTCTTAATATCCCTTTGTCTGTCTTAAATTTGGCGCCAATTAGACAAGGAGAAGATCAAAAGCAAGCGATTGATGCAATGGTTGAACTGGCACAGGCGACTGAACAAATGGGTTATAGTCGTTATTGGATTGCCGAGCATCATAATACACCAACGTTAATGAGTTCTGCGACAGCTGTGCTTATTAATCATACGTTAGCAAACACAAAGACGATCCGGGTTGGGTCTGGGGGGATTATGCTTCCAAATCATGCGCCTCTCATTGTAGCCGAGCAATTCGGAACAATGGCTGTTCTCTATCCAGATCGGGTTGATTTGGGGCTAGGCCGAGCTCCTGGTACAGATATGTTGACAGCATCTGCGCTAAGACGATCAACTGGTAAGGACTCTGTCTACACGTTTCCAGATGATGTAGATACCTTACTGAAATATTTTGGTCCACTTGAGCAGCAAGGACATGTAAAAGCACATCCTGGTGTTAATACGGATATTCCGCTTTATATATTAGGCTCATCGACTGATTCAGCTAGATTAGCGGCTAAGAAGGGATTGCCCTATGCTTTTGCTAGCCATTTTGCTCCGCAGCATATGGCCGAAGCTATTCAGATTTACCGACAACAGTTTGTGCCATCTCGTTTCTTGAAGGAACCCTATATGATTGTTTGCTTAAATGTTATTGCTCAAGAGAGCGATGAGCAGGCTAAGTATGAAATGACATCGATGCAGCAATTTTTCTTAAATGTTGTAAGAGGTTCAAGTCAGCCTTTAAGTCCGCCAGTTGAAGATATGGACGAGGTTTGGACGGCACATGAGAAATATGCCGCAACCTCAATGTCGAGTTACTCTCTGGTTGGCAGTCAGGCATCTGTTCGCCAACAGCTGATTGATTTTCAAGACCAATTTGATGTTGATGAGGTGATGGCCATTTCTTATATATATGATCGAGAAAAACAAAAACGGTCATATCAATTACTTAAGGATATTGTCGATAACGCTTAATCGGTTGAATGTATAAAAGTGATTTAATAAACTGATTGCAGGATATGATGAAATGAATAACTAGCGATTTCATTAATGAGGATCAAATAGACATATTTTCTGTTACCTAGGCTGGATGCATACTGATATAGGTGGGAGGCAAGCGTCATTAGATCCCCATCAATCAGCTGAAACCATTTATCAACTCATGACAAAGCGGCCCGAGTAAGATGGACTGTTACATTATTGATTATAAGGGAAGTGCAAGGAATATTTAATTTAGCGACCTGAAAAAGTCCGGTTTAAAAAACATTTATAATGCAAGAGCAAATAAGTGGACGATATCTCAAATTCGAGATATAATATATTTATCTTGAACTTGAGATTAATTTCAGAGGAGGCGTTAAGATGTTGAAAATAGGTATTATTTTAGGTAGTGTAAGAGAAGGAAGAAATGGCGAGCAGGTTGCGAAATGGGTGTGCGATTTCGCTGAAAACAGAGGTGATGCAGATTATGAGTTGGTTGACTTAAAGGATTACAATCTCCCACTCTTAGGTGCATCGGTTCCTGAAAATGATCGCGTACAAGTAACAGAGGTTATTGATGCGTGGAAAGAAAAAATCGCATCATTTGATGGATACATCTTTGTTGCACCAGAATATAATCATGCCGTTGGAGGCGCACTAAAAAATGCGTTAGACTATCTAAATCCAGAGCTTAACGATAAAGCAGCAGGTTTTGTAGGTTATGGTAGCTTAGGCGGCGTACGCTCACATGAGAATTTACGTCTTATACTAGGTGAGTTACAAGTTGCTGATGTACGTACAGCGTTAACCTTCTCGTTAATGAGTGATTTTGAAAATTTCTCTGTTTTTAAGCCTGCAGATTACCACGCAGCTAATGCCAGTGAACTATTTGATCAAGTGATAAAATGGAGTGGCGCATTAAAAGCTATTCGATGAACAAAACGAGGCCGGGACATAACAAAATATGCTCTCCAAATACGAATGATGTTAGAATGTGTAGGTTTATCACATACCCGCAGAGGAAATATACTCCCTTTCTGCGGGCACGGCTTCAGCTAATTCAGTAAAGC
>NZ_JH976435.1:400015-627132 GCF_000306965.1 Amphibacillus jilinensis Y1
TTGCTACATCGGGCACTGGCTTATCAAAAATGTTTGACGTTCAACATAACCACTTTCTCGTTGTCTACTGTCAAGATTGTGGTTACTCAGAATTATATAATAAGCAATCATCAACAGCTTCCAATATCATTGACCTGTTTTTTGGAGGCTAAAGAGCACCTCAATCGTTGGGGTGTTTTTTTGTTGGCATGCTTTTAGTGTTTTAGTTGAATAATAAGATGACACACCTTTAAAATTGAAGGAGAACAAGAAGAAATGAATAATCGTTAACAATAGTCGACTGTTGTCACTCATTTACGTTATTGATTTAATATACTTGTTTACACTAGTAAGGGGTGATCAATATGTTTTGTGAAAGTAGTAAAGAATTAGCGCATTTTGTTTCAGAAGCACGTGCTTTTACAAATCAGGGTAAAGTAGCTGATTACATTCCAGCATTAGGGAAGGCGAATCCTCATGATTTATCTATTGCTATTAAATATCCTGATGGTCGTTATGTATCAGCTGGCGATGTGAAAAAGAAATTCACTTTACAAAGTATCTCTAAAGTCATTAGTTTAGCACTTGTTCTAAGCGATCATGGACCGGATTATGTCTTCGATAAGGTAGGAATGGAACCAACTGGTGATCCATTTAATTCAATTGCCAAGTTAGAAAATATGGTGCCAGCCAAACCCTTAAACCCAATGATTAACGCTGGAGCGTTGGTAGTTACGCACATGATAGAAGGTAAATCAGTTGACGCTCGATTTCAACGTTTACTAGCCTTTATCCATGATCTTACTAATGATTATACGATAGACTATTGTGAGCAAACGGCCCAATCCGAATATGAAACCGCCGATTTAAATCGTGCATTAAGCTATTTTTTAAAGCAACATGGACAAATAGATGAGCCGGTCGAACACTTGATCCAACTCTATACGAAACAATGTGCGATTGAAATGAATTGTTTGCAGTTAGCCCGAATAGCTATGGTATTCGCTCAAGATGGAAAGGATCATGAAACAGGAAAACAAATCATCTCTAAGGATATCGCTCGGATTTGTAAAACGTTCATGGTCACATGTGGTATGTACAATGCATCTGGAGAATTTGCAATCAAAATTGGCATCCCTGCTAAAAGTGGGGTATCTGGTGGTATCATGGGAGCCGTACCCGGAAAATTCGGGATTGGTATCTTTGGCCCAGCATTAGATGACAAAGGTAACAGTATAGCCGGATTAAAGTTACTTGAATTGTTATCAAAAAATTATAGTTTGAGTATGTTTTGATAAAAGTAGATGTTATGGAAATAAAGGTACCGAATGAAGTGGATAGCACTTTTTTCGGTATTTTTTATTTTGTTATTACAGATAAGCGTCCGTAAAACGCCCATTGATTGAAGCTTTGCTTTATGCCATCCATTGGGTTTAAAAAACTAAATTATAAATGTGCAGTTTTTGTGCATAAAAAGACAAATTTATGATATAATTTTTAAGGTTTAGCCGATATATTATTTATGTGTAACTTCTCTACAAATTAGAAGTGATCACAATAGGCTATTTTAAATACATAAAGAGAAGGAGGGGATTATGTGATAAGACAACGTAGTGTGGCAATGGTTATCATATTATCATTTATTACTTGCGGCATTTATACTTTATTTTGGATGTTTTCAGTCACAGAAGAGTTAGCATCGGCAACTGATGATAGAGCATTTAGAGGGGGTAATGTTATACTGTTTACTTTCTTAACATGCGGCATTTATACGTTTTTCTGGTATTACATTGTCGGGCAAAAAATTGCCGATGTCCAGTATCGACAAAATCAGCATACGAATGATAACGGACTTATTTATATCCTATTATCTGTATTTGGATTAGGTCTTGTGGCAAATGCGATTATTCAATCAGATATGAATAAATTAGCTTAATCTAAGAGGAAATACTTAACAAAAGTTAAGTATTTCCGATTACTTTTATTTACTTCTAATCTATGCATTTTCACTTTATATTAAGGGATGGTCATGATGAAAAAATATTTTGCTAGCGTTCATAAAAAAATATATATCGGACTATCTTTATTAGGAGCAGCTATACTTTATTTGACAGTTGTTATTCCAAAGTTAGGGATCCATATTTCATGTCCTTTTAGACAAGTGACTGGTTATGATTGTCCAGGTTGTGGAATGACCAGAGCTTCATTAGCATTATTAGAAGGCGACGTTCATCAATCTTTTCGTTATAATATGCTCGTTTTTTTTCTATTACCTTTGTTTTTGATCTATTATATTTTAGAAAAAAAAGGAAAACATAAACAAAGTCAAATGCTGATGGCAACAATGTTGGCTATGACAGTATTATTTGGTGTACTAAGAAACGTTAAGCCGTTTAATTGGATGGCACCGACTGATCTGTAATGGGGAGCAAGTGAATGATATATGAAGAAGACGTCCTAGGGAATAACTGGGCGTTTTTTTGTTTAATTAGCTATCAAATTAGGCTATAATAAAGTTTAGGTAACACGCGTACGAAGAAAAAACGGAAAAGATTAATAGAGGGGGATGTACTTTGTCTAAAAAGGTATATTTAAATCATGATGGTGGTGTTGATGATTTAGTTTCATTGTTTTTATTAACACAAATGGAAGATATCGATTTGGTTGGTGTCGGTGTTATTCCAGCTGATTGTTATTTAGAACCAGCCATGTATGCAAGTCGGAAAATTATTGATCGCTTCAGTAAGCAACAAATTGAGGTGTCTGCTTCAAATTCACGTGGGAAAAACCCATTTCCAAAAGATTGGCGTATGCATGCTTTTTTCGTTGATGCCTTACCTATTTTAAATGAGTCTGGTAAAATGGCAACACCGGTTTCACCATTGCCTGCTCATCAACATTTAATTGAAGTATTAAAAGCAAGTGAAGAGCCGATCACCCTTCTATTTATTGGTCCGCTAACAGATTTGGCACGAGCTTTAGAGGAAGCGCCAGAAATCGAAAGAAATATTGAGAAGCTCGTTTGGATGGGGGGAACTTTCCTTGAACAAGGCAATGTCGAAGAACCTGAGCATGACGGTACCGCTGAGTGGAATGCTTTTTGGGACCCTGAAGCTGTAAAACGGGTATGGGATAGTTCGATTATCATTGATCTCGTTGCTCTAGAAAGTACGAACATGGTACCATTGACAATGGAAGTTCGCCAATCTTGGGCAAGTCAGCGTAAAGACCTTGGTATTGATTTTCTTGGTCAATGTTATGCTATGGTTCCACCACTTGTTCATTTCCAGACCAATTCAACATACTACCTTTGGGATGTCTTATCAACAGCAACGGTTGGCAAACCTGATCTTGTGAAGCAAAAGGTTGTTAAAAGCATCGTGAACGTTGATGGAGCTAGTCAAGGAAAGACGGAAATAGCTGAAAGTGGCCGTCCAGTTAATCTTGTTTATCATGTCGATCGTGATGCATTTTTCACTTATATCACCGATCTATCTAGACAGGGCTAGTAAAGGGACAAGCAGTTGGAAATCACGAACTGGAAATAATGAGTATTGAACGATCTGATAAAATGGCAGAGCAAATGCATATGCAACTTTCTTATTGAATCCGATAGCACAAGCTGAAGCTCTGTCTTCAGTAACTTAAATCTATACTACTAGCTAGAGAGACACTTACACAAGCTCAGTGTCTCTCCTTTTAATTATGGATTGACTCCTTTCATCTATGTTATAAATGTGAAAAATAGTAGTAAGGAAATGGATAGCGATTTTAAGTGCTCTGAGTATAAGAAATCCTGAAAATTTGTTAACGATGTGCATTCACTAACTAACTTGTTAAAAATAAGCATAATCATTTAAGTCTAAGGCTGTTTCTTTTCCTGTCAAATAGTTAGCAACTTCTCTCCCAATAACAGGTGCTGCAGTTAATCCTGACGATCCTAGCCCATTAACGACAAAGTTATTATCTTTTACATAACCGATGTATGGCAATGAATCTCGTGTAAAGGGACGTAAGCCAACAGCCATCGTTTGATTTTCAATACGCCTATCTGGGAAATAACGAACAGCTTGATCATATAAATAGCGTTGACCTTCACTAGATGGAGCACTGTTAAACGAATCCGTATCTTCATGGGTCGTACCAATTGCGAAATTGTTTTTTTCGGTTTCAACGATGTACATGGGTCCCAGACCCATCACAACAGGGGTTTCTTCTTGTTGATCAGCTGCTAACAACCTGAAATGTAGAAGTTCAGCACGTTGATGTTTAATATTAGGTTGTTGATAATGTTCACGTGACCAGGCCCCCGCTGTATAAATAACGGTATGATCTAATTCGGTAGGTTCCTTTGCTTGTTTAAGCCATTGACCACCATAGTGCAAAACACCTACTTTTAAAGCAGATAGTAGTTTTTCACCGTTAACTTGACCACCACCTTCAACGAAAACAGCCGGATAGCTATCGGTCAAGTATGGATGCATGGCTTTGACTTGTTGTTTCGTCATTTTTATAACCTTACCCATTTCAGGTGCATCCACTTGTTTGGCAGCTATTCTATCATACGCGAGTTGTTGAATATGATTATCTTTAAACAAACAAATGGCACCATTTTTTCGATAACCCGTAGACAACTGTGTAATAGCCTCTAATTGCTTAATAAAATCGGGATAATAACGAGCACCTTCTCGAACTAAGCGATACCATTTCTTATTTCGACGCTGACTTACCCAAGGACAAATAATACCTGCTGAAGCAGACGTAGCTTGTCCTTTATCTAATCGGTCATAAACGGTGACTGGATGACCGCTTTTGGCTAAGTGATAGGCGATAGAAGCACCTGCTATACCACCACCGATAATTGTAAATGTAGACATTGAATCCCCCCTGATCGTATATTATAACTTAAATCACCTTTGATAAGAAGTGAGTTGTTAAATTTGAATACGTTGAGAACAATTATAATGATTAGTTAACGGCGTTTATCACAGGGAACCGCCCGTAAACACCAACAGAATAGAGCAAATCTATTTTTGCGGGAGATAACGTTAGGTAATATTCTGATTAACACCAATTAGTGGAAGGAGAATGATAACGCCCACTGATTGAAGATTCGATTCGTTTTATAAATTTAGCGTATTGTATTATTGCTTGATAGCCGTTAAGATGTTAAAAGGGTATGTTGATAGGAGGAAGTATGTTGACAAATGTAAAGACTGAAACACATATAACTGAAATTAATGAATTAGACCGAAAAGGATCAGGGCGAGCAGTTGTTTGGCGTGATACGGGACAAGTTAATCCAAAGAAGCTAAAGCTAACGATCCCTCAGACGATTCCGGGTGAAAAGGTAAAAGTGACAGTGGACAACCCTGACCGAAAATGGTTGAGATTACAAGCTGACCAAGTTGTTGAGCCGGATCTAGAACGAGTTGAACCGGATTGTCCTCACTTTGTACGATGTGGTGGCTGTGTCTGGCAACATTGGAGTTATTCAGGACAGTTAAAACATAAGACAGATTATGTTAAGAAAGTACTGGAAGCCCAAGGTTTTGATCAGTCGCTTGTTTTAGATACAATGGGTGCTGAAAACCCTTGGCGCTATCGTAACAAGATGGAATTTACTTTTGCAGCTGACGGTTCACTAGGGTTGCATGAACAAGGTAATTTCCGTAAGGTTATTCCGCTAGAAACATGTTTGATTGCTAGTGAAGACATGGTAAATGCAACAATGGAAGTAGCGGATTGGACCAAGAGTCATCAACTTGCTGGTTATCATAAAGACACACACACAGGGTTATTGCGTCATCTTATGGTGAGGCAGTCATTGGAAACAGGTGAAATCATGCTTGGTATCTTTGCGACGGAAGCTCCTGATCATGAACGTTCAGCGACAGAGGATCTGATCCGTCGTATAAGCAGCAAATGTCCTCAGGTTAAAAGTTTAATGTGGTTTGAAAATCGCGATTGGGCTGATCGTACGCAATCCGAACAAGCTCATATCTTAGCAGGCAGAGATTTTATTTATGATGAAATGTTTGGTTATCGTTATCGTTTATGGTTCGATACTTTTTTTCAAACGAATCCGAAACAAGCAGAAAAGTTAGTGGAATTAGCAATAGAAATGGCTAATCCT
This sequence comes from Amphibacillus jilinensis Y1, assembly GCF_000306965.1. GTDB lineage: Bacteria > Bacillota > Bacilli > Bacillales > Amphibacillaceae > Amphibacillus_C > Amphibacillus_C jilinensis. Next base: position 406,131 of record NZ_JH976435.1, read on the forward strand.
AAATCTTCAGAGAAAATGATTGATCTCTTTTGTGGTGTCGGCACCTTTTCTTTGCCTTTTGCTGCTCGTGTCGATTCATTAGCTGGCATAGAAATCGTGGAAAAATCTATTGAATCAGCTGAACGTAATGCTGTAGATAATGGTATTGATAATACAATGTTTTTAGCTAAAGACGCAAGACGAGGCATCGACCAAATATTAACTGATTTTGGCACACCTGATCTCCTCTTACTTGATCCACCCCGATCTGGTGCGGGTGGCAAAGTCATGCGTCGTATTGGTAGAGCTAAACCTGAACGTATTGCCTATGTTTCTTGTAATCCTGAAACATTTGCCACTGACATTAAGGAGCTTGAACCTTTTGGCTATCAGCTAGAAAAGGTACAGCCTGTCGATCTTTTTCCACATACCGTACATGTGGAGTGCGTTTCACTATTAACGTATAAAGGTAAATAAAAGATATAATAGTGAATTAAGAGCCTTTCTAAGCAATTGAAAGGCTCTTTTGTTTATAAAGAATAATAAAAATCGGAACTCATTTAGTATTTTTTCTTCCACTTTTATGTAAAAAATATGGTATATTAAAGAAAATGCAGATTAAATATTTTAGCCTTTATGCAACTAACAAAGCAGGATAATTTAATTAAAACACAAGTAATTGTAAATATATCTTTACACTTACTTGTGTTTTTTTTATAATAAATGTAAAGATATCTTTATTTCCAGATTGGAGGATTATTAATGAAAGTGATAAATCATATTCGTGATATTCGATTAGAAAAAGGGATAACACAAGTAAAGATGGCTGAAGATTTACAAATTACACGACAAACTGTAAACGCCATTGAAAAAAATAAATATAATCCCAGTCTGGAATTGGCTTTAAAATTGATAGAATATTTTAATGTTCCGATTGAGGAGTTATTTTATTTAGAAAAGGAGGAAAACCTATGAAAAACAGGACTTTGTTTATATTAGGTATGATTTTTATTGTTGGATGTATTTTATTTGGTGGATTTTTAGGTATATATATTATTGGTGAGGAAACTGGTGGATACATGGCTATTCCTATGATTGTTGGAACACTCTTAGGTGTTTTAATTACATGGCTTATTACTAAGTGGAGTAAACGAAGAAATGGTAATGTTCCAAATTTTGATGAACGAAGTATAATACTTATGAAACGTTATTTGATGATTGTACTATACGTCCTACTCATTGGTAGTGGTGCTACTTTACTAATCTTATATTCAATGGGTGTTTATTTTATTGAGACAGGAATGTTGATTGTATGCTTAATGACATTCTACTTCATAATTGGAGTTGGGGCTTTTATAACGAAGCGATTATAATAGAGCCCATTACAAATCTGGAAAATCCATTAATGTTAAAAAAATGAAGATAAAACTGTGCGAAAAGATAAAAGTATAGTTCGAAAAAATAAATAGGTCAGTAAATGATTATGTAATAGGGGGGGATAAAAGCTGAAAAAAGCAATGAAAGTATTAATGATATTAGGTTTTATAATTATTTTGATTTTAACTATTAGTTACATAAATCATACACTCAAAACAAAAAGTGAAGAAGAATGGATAGTTCCATTAGGTACTCCAGTTTAGTGTTGACATTCCATACTTAAGACTAGATATTAAGGGATGGAAAATTAACCCCCATGTTTGTGGTTTTAATGTTGACAGCAGAGAAAGTATTGATTTAATAAAAACATTAGAAGAAACAAATATGCCCATACTATCCTGTAGCGGCTTTGGGGTGCCTGAAGATTTTTTCGCTACAACTATTTTAACTAAAAAGCAGAAGGTTGAACTGGACACACAAAGGATAAAACAATTCTATAAGGTTTTGAAAACAGTTCCTAATGCTACATTTATATTAGCTCATGGAGGGTGTTTTGAAATCGATGAATTAATAGAATTAATGAAGAGATTTCCAAATACATACACTGATATCAGCATTCAACCTTCTAATAATATAAAAAAACTGATAGACAAAATTGGCAGTGAGAGAATATTATTTGGAACAGATTATCCTTTTGTAAATCATGCCTTTTCAATTGTCTCGGTACTTAGGGCGACCTCAGATGATGAACAGTTAAAAAATATTTTTTCTAGAAATGCACTTAGAATATTGAAATTATAGTATTTGACTAGAAAAATATATAATCTAGGTTCTGGTTATATTGTAAAGCTAAAGAAGTAGAGTAAAAGGGGCGCTTGTGCTGTCAGCTAGCAGATAGAATTTTAACGAACTGTCTCTATGTTTTAGGATCAAAAAGGTGATGCTTACCTTGCCAAACCCTAAACAAATTGTTTCGGCCAATGATGACGGGTGAAGCGCTTTTCACATAAAATAGCATCGCTCGCTTGACTCTTCCTTTAGGTAACACTTTATATTAAGTTTATAATCAATTATTTAGAAAAGAGGTCGAAACAAATGAACAACCTAATCAAAATTAAGGATATCTCAAGCAAATATAACATTACAGCTCGCGCACTGCGTTACTATGAAGATATGGGGTTACTGTACAGCACCCGAAGTGACGACTACGCTTACAGAATGTATGATGAAAACGCTGTCAGTCGACTTGAGCAAATCCTTATTTTACGCAAATTGAACATCAGTATAAAAGATATTCAACGTGTTTTTAACACTTCTAGTTCTGAGGTTGTCTTAGAAGTACTTGGGAAAAAAGCTCAGAGCATAGACGATGAGGTTGCGCTTTTACATGAGCTGAAGGAAATCGTGCTGGATTTCATACGCGAAATCGAACAATTGAACTTTTCAGACACCTCAGACATAAAACAATTGTACAACAAGACAAAAGAGATTGAAACTCAATTGATGAGCATTGACTATATCGGCAACCCCTCCAATATAAACCGCTTGATTGAAATAACGGAAAAATTAGATAAAAAAATTCCTGATATAATGGTCGTTAGGATACCGGGATTTAGAGCGGTGACAGTGGGCGAACAATCATGGGAGGACATGTTCAAAAATGGTGGATATATGTATCAATTGTGGCAGCATTGTCATTTGTATAAGCATGTGATTTTCGATTGTTTTGATTTTTTGCTATCTAAAAATGACAAAGCTGAATGGATATGTGCCGTTAAAGATAGTGTGACCAATGCGGATGTAAAGCCTTTTAATCTGTTCGATTTTCCGGGAGGCTTATACGCTATGGCAGTCAGTATTGATGAGGATAACGAGAGCATAAACAAAGTGGAAGATAAAGTTCGTCGATGGATTGAAACCACAAATTTTGAGCTTGATGAAGGCCGTAATATTATGTTCAATATGCCTTATTTATATGAAGATGGAAGAGATATTGCCTATAAAGACATAGAAAAGGGACTTGGTTATAAACAAATGCAAAGATATTTTCCTATAAAGCTGAAAGATGATATTTAAGCACTTTGGCAAAAAAACATCATTAGAGTGAAGAATTAAACTGAGCAAATCCGAAAACGATACTAAAATTAAGAGGCTTTCTGCTAAAAAAACCGAGATCAGCTTCGAAAACAATATATTCAACAGTAAAATCTTCGCTTAATAAAGCATTGCTAAGAATACGATTTAAACGTAGGGGGAGTGGTTATGACAATCAATAAAACTGAGAAATTCGAAAAAGTTTTTAATAAGTTCACTAGTTCAAAAAAAATCAATGAGGGAATTTTGTTTGTAGAAAATACAAGTGGAGAGTTTTCGTTCATGAAAGGATATGGAAAAAAGGAATTAAGTTCGCCATTTCTTATGGCTAGTATTACGAAATTACTTACTACCACTTGTATTTTAATATTATTGGAGCAGGATAAATTATCATTGGAAGATAGAATTGTAAAGTTTCTTGATATAAATATTTTAAAGAAAGTTCATATTTATAAAGGGAGAGAATACTCTTATGAGTTAACAGTTTCTGATTTATTGTTTCAAACAAGTGGGCTTCCTGATGTTTACTTAGAAGGGAAAAACTGCTTAATAAATAGGGTCATACAAGAGGATTTTCATATGCATTTTTGCGATACCGTGAGTAGGGTTAAGAAGTTAAAACCTCATTTTGAACCTAGAAAGAAAGGAAAAGCTTACTATGCAGATATAAACTTCGATATATTGGGGGAAATTGTGGAAAAAGAAAGTGGTTTAACATTATGTAAGGCGTATGAAAAGTATATTTTTGAACCACTTGGGTTAGTTAGTACATATCTTCCTGAGAATAGAGATGATGAAATACCTAAGATCTATTACAAGAATCAGATTATCCACCGCCCTAAGTTTGTGATGAGTAGCGGTGCAAGTGGGGGTTGCATAACGACTGCTCAAGAATTAATGATATTTATAAAAGCATTCTTTGGAGGGGAATTGTTTAATAAGAGCATTTTTGGACGTCTATCTACTTACAATAAACTACAGGCTTCTATGGGACCGATTCATTATGGTGGAGGATATATGCAAATCCCCTTAAGTGGACTGATTAGTCTTTATATGGGCAAAGGTGAATTAGTAGGACATTCTGGATCAACAGGCTCCTTTGCGTTTTATTATCCTATAAAAGATTTATTTTTTGTCGGGGATCTTAATCAGATGGCTGCTGCCTCTCTTCCCATTAAATTATCCATTCAATTTGCTATGGTAGCAAATAGAATCTTTTAATATAGACGCTCAAAGCAGACTTAGCAACAGGGAGGGCTATGTTCAAATGGTCAATGGATACAGGCAGGAGAAATTCGACGTTCAATGTAATTGAGCATTTTTTATCGTTTCTATAAATGAATGAACTAGTCACATCGCTTAGCCTGACATCAGCAAACAGAGGTATACGGTTGTATTATATAGCAGGAGTGGTCAAAAAGCGTGGGATTTCAGAATGTATCTTTCCCTAGTGATCGAAGATGACTGTCCGTTAGGAAAACATCTCAGCTTTTTATCGAAATTCACAAAAGAGCATTGATGGTCAAGCGCGCGGATTAAACAGATGGTATCCTTTTCATAAGGAGGTGCTTATGATGCACGCATGGGAACAAATTCAAAAAACGGTTGACTATATTGAGGAAAATCTTTCAGAAGAAATAAAAATTGAAACGTTAGCGAACTTGACAGGTCTATCTCCGTTTTATTTTCAGCGCCTATTTAAACGCTTGGTAAAGAAACCGGTTAATAAATACGTAAAGCTACGTCGTCTAGCAAGAGCGTCAGAAGTTTTATTGGATAAGAATAAGCGAATTGTAGATATAGCTTTAGACTATGGGTTTTCATCGCATGAAACGTTTACCCGCTCGTTTAAAGATGCCTATCGGATAACACCAGCAGAATTTCGTAGTAGACCTTCTCGGCTCACCCATGTTTCCAAACCAGATTTGTTTCTTGACTATACGATGATAGATGAAGACGTGCCTTTAATTACGGATAGTATGGTATTGGAAATGACACGTAGGAAACTGGACAGTCCAGAGGCTTACGTTGGACTTTCTACTAAGATTCCTATCTCGCAAATGCCCGCAGGAGAAACAACTGGTATTGATAGAGCCGGTCAGTTATGGGATTCATTTCACAGTTGTAAGGGTGATATCCCTTACCTACTGTCTGATGGAATTGAATTGGGTGTCTCAATGATGGACGAAGCAATACCTGATACATTCACTTACTTTGTAGGTGGGGAATTGATGTCGAATACCTGTGTGAGTGAACCATTTGTTAAATGGGAGCTCGCAGCAGGAGAATATGTCGTCTGTTGCTTTGAAGCGGAAAATTTCACCGAGCTTTCTACTAACGCACTTGGGAAAGCGATGAACTACCTTTTGGAAACATGGTTGGTAAAACGGGGATTGACAATTCAGCCATTTTCAGTAGAGAAATATTATCAGACAACATCGTCAGAAGCCTACATGGAAATATGGGTTATTCCAGTTTCAATCAAAGATACCATGACATGACCTATATTCAAAAGGTCATTAGTGACGTGTCCCCCAAAGTTGGACTAGCTTAGTCAAACTTTGGGGGGGGTTGTGCGCAAATATTATAAGGAGTTTAAGCAAAAAGTAGTTGATGCTTATTTAGTTGCAAAAGTTGGATAGGCTACTAGATTTGGAGTTCAAAGTAAAATCAAATCTTAAAAATTAGTACATATAGTATGAAGTACAAATATAAACCTATAAATAAATGTCTAAAAAATATGAATCTTTACTACGAATAATAATGTATACTTTGAAAGAGCAGTAGAAAAAAGTAATAATAAATTGAGCTACATACTGGACACTATCTTTTTCGGCTATTGGGTTAGCTATGAATGGCTGCTATTCATCTTCGACAGTATTTTTTCACATGTGGAAAATAAAAGTAAAATAATTGATGAGGTATTGGAATGGTTAATTTAATAGATGGTCAAAGGGAGGTAGTTTCTGAGCTTTCGAAGGGGATGCTGCAAAGAATAACGCTCACTCGCGCATTTTTCATGAACCAGAACTACTTTTTCTCGATGAACCAACTGCTGAGCTTGATTCTACTAATTTGAGGCACATGCATCATGGATTACGGAAACTTAATCGCAAAGGGACCACTAGAAACACGCATATGTGTTAGTAGCGAGTGGCTCGATGACATTGTCTAATGAAATTTACTATATTATTATCGCAGAAAAACCAAATAAGTAAACGAAAGGAAGGAATACTAACATGAAATTAGGAGCAACGTTGTATATTCATAACAGTTTGGAGGCTGTAGAATTTTACCAAGAAGCATTTGGAATGACTTTAGGGTATAATGTGAAAAATCCCGATGGTACGTTTATGCATGCAGCCCTACTCAAAGATGGCGAAGAAATTTTTGCTGTGAGCGAATCTCAAAATGAATCGCTTGTCAAAATGATGCTAAACGCATCGTTAAAAGAAGCGAGACCGACTATGAGTTATGGAATCAACTTCAATAATGAGGATGAAATTCGTAAAGCATACGATATACTAAGTACTGATGGAACGGTATTGTTTCCGCTGGGTACACTGCCATGGAGTGCTTGTGCTGCAGATGTAGTTGATAAATATGGTGTATATTGGTACATTAGTATTTAAAATAGGCGATCCGGCTTATCATTTCATAATGAGAAAGTATCCAAACTTATAAAAAAACACTATCTATTAGGTCTATAACCTCAAGCTAATGTATCTAATAAGATGATTTATGCTAACGCCTCTAACCCCTGAATATTTTCTTGCTCAATTTTCACAGTCGTATTTTCGCGCAGAGTATTCGCCATCATGATTGAGGGAATTGCAAAGAATGTGCCTCTTCTCATTTGATTAATGTGGAGAAATTTTCAATGACGAATCAAGAAAAAAGTGAAATGGGTCTTAATCTGTTGTATTTCTAAACTGTATATAGTTAATGAATGTACTTTTTAGCTAATCTAGAATAAGCTGTAGGTAGCGAATTGAGCATTAATCCAACTTTATACGGAGAGGCGGTCATGATTGGTTCGTTACCCAATCTGTTGTTCTGGTGTCTGTTCTAGTATGCCTTGGAGCGTGTTAATCTCTAGATTATCTTTTAGAGCGACCATGATAGCTACGAATTTATCAAGTCCTATTTTACTCCAACTGCGCCCGTTTTTGAGCCGCTTAGCGAACACGCGCATTGTTCCTTCTGCACTCCCCATCGGTCGAAAGCCTGGTGTGTCTATCTCCTTTTCTTTTAATTTTTCCCGATAATCGCCTAAAGCCTCCGGATATTGTGAAAGTTGAGCGATTAATGCCTCTAGACGTTCTTCCTTCTTTTCATGTTCAAGTGTACCGACTGCACTGTTTAACTCCACCATAAAGCCTTCCCAGGCGATCTTGATTTCTCTACACCTTAGCATTGCACAGAGATGAATGTCATGCAATCATTAACCGCTAAAGTATTTGCCATTATTTGTGTTAACCCTTACCTGCAAAGTCAAGTGAATTTTTGTTTTTGAAAATAAAAAAGTGGTAAAGTCTTCTACGATGACGCATGCTCCCACTGGCTCATACCCCTTATCTTTACATCTCCCAATCGCGATTTGCTGAAGCTCATTTACCTCATCATAGCTGTCGATAACAAAATTCAGACAGACATAACAGCCAGCTTCTAATTCGTAGGTAGGTAATTGTGATATCTTTTTGTTGTTTACCTGGTCGAATAGACAGCTTATATGCTGAGGTTGGTCGAGAATCGTAAACAATAGATAGCTATTATCATAATAGTGTAACCCATGCTGCTGGACGAACGCATAAAGTTCCCTTTCATGCTTTTCTATATTGATTTTGTCGTCTATAACATATAGGATGCGTTTGGGAAAAAAGCTTACACTTTCTTCATCTGTGTTAAATCGGGTAAAATGGCTTCTCAACTTATTGATAAATCGCAATGTTTGTTTTAATTGCGTTATTTCCTCGTTAGCTTGTTGTTCTACTTTGTCTAGTATGCTATTAAAATTATACGTATTTTTTTGATCAAGAATATCTTTAATCTCATGGATTGAAAGATTCATCTTCCTGAATACAGTAATCATTTCAAGAGTATCAAGCTCTTCATATGCGTATAGTCTGTAGCCGTTATCATCAATGAGATGAGGCTTTAGAAGCCCTTTTTTCTCATAAAATCTGATCTTCGAAGTAGATAGGTTTAAGAGCGTAGCGACTTCACCTATTGTCAAAAAAGTTCTCACTTCGTCAATACCTCCTTGACCTTGAACTTGGTTTAAGGTTTATCATATCAATTGTTGAGCTTGCATTCAACTAATTCATAAAGAGGTGAGAATGATGAAAGAACAAACAAGATTAGATTTAGGGAAAACAAGTATACACCAAATATTCTGGACCTATGCGATCCCTTCAATACTTATGATGATCGTACAAAGTACGGCAGGGTTTATTGACTCGTTTTTTGTTGGGCGCTATGTTGGAGCTGATGGGTTGGCAGCCATTACCTTAATCATGCCGTTAATTCTTTTTTTAATTGGCGTGGGGACAATGATTGCTATTGGTGGCACGACACTAGCCGGGATCGAAAAAGGAGCAGGAAATCATAATAAGAGCAATAACTATTTTAATGTGACCACACGGTTACTTTTAATGTCCGGGGTAGTGGGGGGTTTTCTTATTTATACAATAATCCCTACGCTTGCCAATGTAATAGGTGCAGAAGGAGAGGTGCTTTCCAATACAATAACATATGCACGCTATATTTCTTTGTTTATCCCGTTCTTTTTGCTCAGCTTTGCTTTTAGTTTTTTTCTTAAGCTTGATGGTAAGCCTGTTGCAACGGTGATAATTATGTTAAGCGGCACATTAACGAATATTATGCTGGATTATTTCTTCGTTGCAAAATTAGGGTTGGGAATTAAAGGAGCTGCTCTGGCAACCGGCATTTCGCAGGCATTGCCAGCTATCATTTTCTTGCTGTTTATTATACACAAGACAAGCTGGACATTTAAAAAACCGCGCTATTCATTTTCTGAGATTAGAGGCATATGTTACAATGGTTCATCTGAGTTTTTAACGAACATGGCAACAGCGGTAACGGGAGTGGTGTTTAATTATATCGTGATGAACAGGCTAGGTGGTGATGGAGTGGCTGCTTTTTCAGTTGCGCTGCAGATTGCGGCCATTGCTTCTTCAATAGGCTATGGAATTGCTGAAGGTGGCCAGGTAGCGCTTAGCTATAATTTCGGCGCCAAGCAATACAATCGGGTAAAGCAAATTAGAAATTTGAGTTTGCAGGTAAGCTTTCTTTTGGGTGTAAGCTTAGCAGTCACTTCTTTAATCTTTAGCACTGAGTTGGCCAGTGTTTTTCTGACCGATACAGACACGATTAACTTGGCTGCTGACATTTTAAAATACTATGCGATTTCTTTCCTTTTTCTTTGTGTAAACATAAGCATTGTCACTTATTATACGGCTATTAATGATCCTTTGCGTTCAGCAGGTATTGCCTTGTATCGAAGCTTAATTGCAGCTTTTATTGGCTTATCTACATTGCCATTATTATTTGGTCAAAATGGCATATGGCTGACGATCATATTTGTGGAATCAAGTGCGCTTATCATAGGGTTTGTCATATTAAAAAGAAATCCTTATGGGCGATTGAAATTAACCGCGCTTCAAGGTGATCGTTAGCCTGATTTATGCAGATAAGCCCATTGCTAAGTGTGTAGGATCGTCGTTCATTATCGGATGTGCTATAATGCTCACTGACTACATCCTTGAATCATGAAAAAGGCCAGAAGCCGCTTCTATACAAATCTGCTTCTGGTCGCTTCTTTTAAACGCCTCTTAAAAAGATTCACTTACCCCTCTTTATCTATTAGCATGAATGAGGTGGTCTTAATAGGCTATCGTTCTTTTTTGTTTGCCATCTTTTCAAGAATCTTGCGTCCCTCCTCAGTCAAATAAATATTACTTTTATTCAATAATTGCTTAGCTAATCCTTCCGTCATTTGATAACTTTTATTCTCTTCTGTCATTTTGTTCCACCCTCCTGCCTCTTAAGAGCAACTCTATGCGTTATAGTATGTCCGGTATGGCAAAGTAATAAGGACAGGAGTAGCTGTTAAAGTGTGGATTTCTAGAATGTACGGTTCCCTAAAGATAGTAATCGTTTCGTTTTATTTTTCCTCTCACTAATTAAGTAAAATCGTAAAAGGGTAATGACAAGCGCATGTTTTTTTGCTATTATATGACCAGTGGTAATAAGGTGGTGAGAAATTGGCTGTAGCTAGGAAAGTGGTAAGTAAGGAACGAATCGTGAAAACACTGCTTGACAAGGTCGAAGAAAATGAAGGCATTAAAGAGGTAAACCTAAGAGGAATTGCAAAGGAAATGGGGTGTGCCCACACCAATATTTATAACTATTTTAGCAGTTTCACTGAACTCATTTGGGTCGGGATTAGTCAAGTCCTGTTAACTATGATTCAAACTGTCGAGGTAAGAATTGCTTCAGAGCATAAGGATCAAGATCGTTTGTTTGCAGCACTTGATGAGATTGTATGCTTTTCTCTTGATCATCCTGGCTGGTATCGATTGATATGGCTTGAAGCAGTTGATGGTGAGCCACCAGAAGACATTAGCAGCATTTTAACCCAACCATCGATCGGCCTGGCAACGTTATTAGCTCAAGCAGCTGATGAGCAACTTACTGATGAAGACATAACGAGAATCACGCATGTACTGCACAGCTATATGCATGGTGAAATCTGTCAGTGGCTCAGTGGACGTGCCGTGAAAATGAACAAGCAAGAGCTAAGAGCAGCGATTTTATTTAATTTAAAGCATATGTACCGTTTATTAACGCAAGAACTAGAGTGACTCGTCAATCCTACATCTGTGCATCGACAAAACCATTCGACTTACTCTATCCATTTTAAACATTATAGAGGAGTGTGGTAAGATGGCTTCAATACTAATTGTTTACCAATCACGTACAGGCTTTACTGAAAAATATGTAAATTGGATTAAGGAATCGATAACTTGTGACATCGTGCGTTTGGATCAACTCAGTCAAGTTGATCTTGAGCCATATACAAAGATTATTTATGGTGCTGGTATCCATGCCGGACATATTCAAGGATTAAAGACATTCAAAAAGCATGTCTTAAATTTAGTTGATGATAAGATTGTAATCTTCGCAACTGGTGCTGCTCCGTATGATGAGAAAATAGTTACAGCTATTAAACAGAACAATTTTTTAGAAAATGAGCGTCAAGCTGTTGTCTTCTTTTATTTTCAAAGCGGATTAAATTATGAGAAGATGCCCTTCTTTGATAAACTAGTGATGAAAACTTTCAGTAAAGTATTAGCACTCAAAAAAAATAAGTCAGAAATTGAGGACGGAACGAGTCAAGCGATTACGCAATCCCATGATCATTCTAAGCGAGAATATATTGTGCCGCTGATTGATTACTTAAACCAATCGCAAACGAATACGTCAATGTCCACTTAAGAAAGGGTTATTATGCAAAAGCAAATGAACACACAAGTACCCAAAATAGATTGTCCTGTTGTTGAAGTCTGTGGGGGCTGCCAAATCCAACAGCTTTCCTATCAGAAACAATTAGAGAAGAAACAAAATCAGGTTAACAAGCTGTTAAGTAAGTTTGGTAAAGTGGAACCGATTCTAGGGATGAACAATCCCTATTATTACCGGAATAAAATTCACACGACCTTTGCAATGAATCGGAAAGGGCACGTGATCTCAGGCAAGTATCAAGCAGGTTCGCATCAAGTCGTTCCAATTGATAGTTGCCTAATCGAGGATCAGCGCGCTGACGAAATTGTCGTTTCAATTAGAAAGATGCTTCGCTCATTTAAAATGAGGCCTTATAATGAGGATAATCGAACAGGCTTATTACGCCATGTTTTAGTTCGTACGGGATTTCAAAGTGGACAAATCATGGTCGTCCTTGTCCTTGGCTCACCTGTTTTCCCCTCACGGAAGAATTTTATCAAAGCTTTACTAGAAAAACACCCTGAAATTACAACTGTGGTGATGAATGTTAACAACAAGAAAACAAGCATGGTGCTGGGGGATCGTGAACAAGTGCTTTATGGAAAAGGGTTTATCGAAGATACCTTGTGTGGTAAAGTATTTCGCTTATCACCAAAATCATTTTATCAAGTTAACCCAGTTCAGACAGAGGTGCTCTATCAAACAGCACTTGATCTTGCCAATTTCAAAGGGAACGAAACGATTATCGATGCCTACTGCGGCATTGGTACGATTGGCTTAATTGCTAGTGATAGGGTTAAACAAGTCATTGGTGTTGAGCTTAACCAAGCGGCGGTAAAGGATGCGATTAACAATGCGAAGCGAAATCAAGTGAAAAATGTTTACTTCCATCAAGCTGATGCCAGCGACTTTATGCTCGAGATGTCTCGCAAAAAACAATCCGTCGATGCGGTTTTGATGGATCCACCAAGATCGGGTAGTACAGAAAAGTTTATTCATGCTTTAGCGTCGATAAAGCCAAACAAAGTTGTCTATATTTCCTGTAATCCGGTTACGCTGGCACGAGACTTGGAGAGTTTAGCCAAAAAGGGCTATCGCGCGGAAAAAATGATCCCAGTTGATATGTTCCCTGGGACAAATCACGTTGAGACGGTAGTATTGATGTCTAAACTGTAAAGCCCGAGAAGCATTGAAATTACTAAGTTTTATGAAATGAAAGTAAATCTGTCAATTTGAATAAACCCTTGATATGTGTCTGTGGGAACATATCGAGGGTTTATTTTTGTGCAAATATTGAGACTAAAAGCAGATAAGGTTGAGTTGACAGAATAGATAGCGTATAGGTTTAGGAGATAGGATAGATGTTGTCAAAAAAGAGCGCACTGGAACAATCGAGGCTGCAGACCCATTGTCTGGTAATACGTCAGCTACCTTGAAGAAAGAGGTTCCGTCTGCTCTTTCCCAATCATCAATGGAGAGGCTCTAAAGGCATCAGTTGTAGAAGCAAAGTGCCCTGGTTGAAAATGCAGAGCGTGAAGGAAAAAGGCACCGCCTTATTGAGATGAACAACCGGGAGAATTGGAAAAATATGATGAACAGCTGGTAAGAAGGGTCATTGAGAAAGTGACGGTTTTTGAAGATAACCTTGCAGTTGAGTTTAAGCCGGGTGCTGAGGTTGAAGTGAAAGCTACAGTACTTGATAAGAAAAGGAAATAATTGTAGAAATAATATTTGAAAGAGAAATGGGTTCATGTTAAATTATATATAACGTTAAAAAAAATATAACGATTAGGGTGTGGAGAAGAACTATATTTTGAGGCAGGGTTGGTCATTCGAGCAATTCTACAGCTCCTCATCTCCACTTCTAAAGGCATCCCCTGCTCTTTTAGACGTTATTAGATTTTTCACAACGGCACAGCATTAGTGGTAAAAAATGAGATTTAGTCGAAAAAAAATAGGGTTAGGCTGGGATAAGGTGTGATGCGAAGGAGGTGTTTATATGTCAGAAAACAGAAAAGCTACTGAAAAGAGTAGAATAGTTGTGCATGAAGGTAGCAGGGTATTGATAGTATCGTCAGAAGAGGATGTGCAAATTATGTCGTCACCTCAGCGACAACGCATCTTTAAACTACTACATTTAGAGGGCGTTCCCCTGCATGGAAAAGATATTGGTGATCGTTTAGGCATTAAACCTGCCTCTGCGCATTTCCATTTAAAAAAACTAGAAAAAATAGGAGTGGTTAAACAAAGTCACACAAAGTTGATTAATGGAATTACTGCTCGATATTATGAGGCTGCGGTCGACTCTTTTATCTTAGATGAGGACTTTATTAATGAAACAGATGACGTTTTCACTAAAGAAAAACTACGCCTTCTTCATAATACTTTTAATACATTTCGTGATGATTTTATTAGCTCTTTACACCAGGTCATGAAGGAAGAACAGACTGGAATTCAAGAGGTAAAAAGGCTACACCTGTTGCTTGACTTTATGCTGTACTTGTCCGACGAAGATGAAGAACTGTTCCAAAAGGAAATGCAGGAACTTTTTTCCAAGTATACGAAGCCCGCTTATGACAAGAGTCCGCACTCTGTCTTGTTCAGTATCAATAGGACGGAGAACAAGTAGTATAAATGGAGAAGACAGTGGATATCTGTGTGCATAACCGTGAAGGGAAGAGCAAGTAAGAGACCTTTATATGATGATGAACTACATAGGCTGGCTCTTTCTTATTTAATATGCATAAAAATATTTGAAGGAGGGTACAAAGTGATAGAAGCAGTAAACCAAAACTTTAAAGAACTAATGCGAAAAAAGTTATCTAAAAAGTCAGGCACACAGGCTGTAGTTGGATGGTTTTATGAGGACTTGGAAACAGTGGTGTCCTATGGTGATTTTGGCTTAAACAGTCCAGAAATTGTGAGCTTTCAGATTGGCTCAGTTACTAAATTATTTACAGCAACATTGTCATCGGCTTTCCATTATGATGGAAAAATGGATTTAAAAGGGTATGTTGGAGAATACCTTCAGTTAGATGCCCATAGCAAAATTAGAGAGATGAAAGTGGAAGATTTGCTGACCCATCATGCGGGATTGCCTTCAGCACCAAAAGCACTACTGGGGAAGTATGATAAATTGAATCCCTATCAGCATGTCAACAAAGAAAGACTTATGGACTATTTGAATAACTATAGGAAGCCGGTTAATTCTAAGAGTAGCTTTCAATACTCGAACTTGGGATTTAGTATTATTGGGCAAGTTTTAGAAGAAATATCAGGAAAAACCTATGGAGAACTAGTTAAAGATGAGATTTGCAAACCTTTGGGAATAAAAAATCTATGGATAACCCGACCGGAAGAAGGCACTATTTTGGCACCAGGAGCCATGAAAAGAAATAGGGAGTTAGACAGATGGGAATTGAATTCCATAGAGGCCGCTGGAGCCATCGATGCCAACATTAAAGATATGCTGAAATTTGCCAAGGGAAACCTTCAAGGGCATCCTTTTTATTCTAGATGTGAAATAGGCCATAAAACTAATCGAACAGTTTCCAAACACTTAGATGTTGGGCTGGGGTGGATGATAACAAGACATGAAGGGATAGGGGAACTTCATTCCCACAATGGTTCAACTGGCGGATTTAATAGTTTTCTAGGTATACATCCCGAGGATAAATTTGGTGTGGTAGTTTTGACAAACTGTAGGTTGCCTTTACCTAGTTTAATAGGATTATGCAATGATCATGCGTCTGCCATTGGCTTTGAGGGATTGAAATACATTTCAAAGATACACCATAACATGCATTAATACCCTGAAAATGATTAGGTATTAGAGTGGACTTGTTTCCTTATACGTCGGGGGTGAAAATCAACTTCTAACATCAATGCCATCAACTCGAGTCACGTGGAGTGCGTAGTGAACCTATATAAAAGTTAAAGAAAGAAGGTAATCATCATGGATGGAACGATACGAAATAATATAAGACAGGGCAAGAAGGTCAAAGTTGTTCAAAAACAAGATCAACGCTCTGGGGCGTTAACGGAAGGTGTGGTCTTAAAAATCCTCACCAACTCTGCTACACATCCGCATGGTATTAAAGTGATGCTTGAGGGTGGACTTGTTGGTAGGGTTAAGGAAGTATTGGATTAAAGATTTAATTAGAAAAAATTCAACCCTAACTCCTATACAATAGAATAATAAAAGATTTGCTGGCTGACTTGGATCAATGATCGGAGTCGGCTTTTTTGAATTTAGGCTAATAAAAGGAAGTGTAAGATATGTTTAGCATTAACTGGAGATAACTTTCACATTTTGTTGAATTTAAGAATGAATGAAAGAATGATTGTGATGAGAAAAATGGACGTAATGAAGATGAATAGATATCTGTTTAATGATTCTTTAACAAAAAATGTACCCTAGGAAAGTTAAAAAATATATGCGCCTGACATATTGACATTAGCACTTATTACCTGTAAAACATTAGTTAGCCCTTTAAGTATTTAATTACATGTTATAAACTGAACTTTCAATCCGTGGGCGGTTTCATTCTTTTCCCATGAATGGGTCGTTGAGTGAATCAGGACATTAGCGTCCATGATAACCATCATTTAACTAGGTTTACGTTTGTTCTCTATTTGAGCTGGGTGTTTTATGGATGGTTATCTGTGATAAAAAATTTGTCTCAACCAAAACATTCAAACAATGGATACTAAGAAAAGGGGTTGATATATGAAAGAGAAAGTATTGCAAAACGATTGCTTTGGGCTAGTTGTTGGTGTGTTTTAAGCGTTTTAATTAGAAGATGAAAACAAAAATATATGTTCTAACGAAAGGGAGCGTTAGTTATGTATGTACTAGAGAATAATCGTTTAAAAGTTGAAGTAGCAGCACCTGGGGATGTGTATAGTGGTTCAAGATTTGATTGGACTGGGTTTATTACCCAAGTTACGTTAGACGGAACGGTGACCTATTGTGTGCCAGAACGTTTAGAATCGGGAGCTGGTACAGGGGGCATTGGGCTAAGCAATGAGTTTGGGATTGATGCACCGTTAGGCTATGATGCGGTAAAACCAGGCGAACAGTTTCTGAAGATCGGTGTTGGTCTACTAACAAAAGCAGAAGAGACAGCGTATGATTTTTTTTATAACTACGATGTGGCACCAGCTGATGTTAAAGTAAATAATAAAGATCAGACCGTGACATTTGACACAAGCGCAGAAAGTCCAAGTGGTTATGGCTATCATTTAGTGAAAGAAATTGCACTTGATAACAACCATCTAGTGATTAGTTATATACTGACAAACACTGGTGAAATTGGTTTCAAAACTAACGAATATGCTCATAACTTTATTGGAATTAATAGCCATAAAGTAGACAAAGATTATAAACTCACGTTGCCAAATATGCGTAGTCTAGATGTAACAGTTGGCAAAATTGACGTATCAAACAATCAATTAACGTGGCCAGTTGTACCGGATGGCGATTTCTATGCTCATATTGATATGGATAAGATTCGTGTAGGGTATAACTGGGATCTTTATCACAAGACGGTACGTGCTGGGGTGAAAGAACAAGTGTTTTTTGAACCAGAAAAGATGGCTTTATGGGGACGTGCCCATGTTATTAGTCCTGAAGTCTTTATTGATATTACTTTAGCGCCAGGTGAGATAAAAAAATGGAAACGTTGCTATCAGTTTTATCAACGAACAGGTCAATGACAAAACGAATCTAAGTGTAACATGCGGTTGTTTTCTAGGCTAAAAAAATGGGATAGATGAAACGGGAAAGATCTTGTTATTAAATTTTCTATCGCTTTCGGAAAAAAAGAGGTGCATTATCATAATAAATCGTTTACAATGTAAAAAGATTCACCTTTTACGAAAGCGGTTTTTTATAATGGTCACTAATTGTAAAGCGCTTCCCTCAAATAGAGTGTAGACCGCATTTATTAGGTGGGAGATAATAGGCGCTAATGTCCTATTTCACTCAACGACCAATTCGATGGGAAAAGAGGAAAAAATCTATTAATTTGAAGGTTCGTTTTATTGCTGTGATAGCGTTTTAAACAATGGGAAATGACGATACAACAAGCGTTTATTACACAAGAAATCGCTTTTCACATGAGTCACTAGGACATTAATGAATGACTTATTATTTAGTCACAGCCTTAGGTATTATCCGTTCATAAACGGAGTGATAAAAGCAAGTAAATTTAATGATAGAAAGGAAATGCTTATGGAGACTTTACGTGATTTATATTTAGGGAAAAATTTTTTACACCAAAAAACGAAAGCGGTTTCGTTAGAAAAGGTTGAACTTAATAATGAAACCTATTTTAAAATGGTGAACTATAATGATATGGCACCATTTTTTATGACCGTCGTCAGTGATACAGATCATTGGCTATTTGTATCAAGTACAGGAGGGTTAACAGCCGGTCGAAAGAATGCAGAAGCAGCATTATTTCCGTATGTCACAGATGATAAAATTCATGATAGTATTGAAACGACGGGACCAGATACAATACTAGTTGTCACGAAAGGGGAAAAAGACTATCTTTGGAAACCATTTTCACAGCAAATGAGTGAGGTATATCAGATCACACGAAACCTTTACAAGAACGCGACAGGTGATAAAATCATCTTTGAAGAAATTAATGATGATCTAGGAGTAAGATTTAGCTACACATTAAAAACAAGTGACGATTATGGATTTGTTAAAGAATCATCACTTGTGAATATGACAGATCATCCAGTCGTTGTTCAACTGTTAGATGGTATTCGAAACATTTTGCCCTACGGTGTGACCACTGTTCATCAGTCAACACAAAGTACATTAGTGGATGGATATAAACGTTGTGAACTCGTAGAGGATGTTGGTTTAGGTATTTATACAATGAGTTCAATTTTAACCGATAGAGCAGAACCGAGCGAATCACTAAAAGCAACGACTGTATGGTCACGCGGACTTCAAAATCCTAAGTACCTCTTATCTGAACAACAAATTAAAGCGTTTACACAAAACAGGTCTGTTCAAAAGGAAACGGATGTGAAAGGACGTCGAGGCGCCTACTATGTAATGGATACAGTACACTTAAAAAAACAAGAACAAAAAAAATGGTATATTATTGCTGACGTTAACAAAAGCGCTTTCGGAGTAGAAGAACTGATAAAGGACCTTACTGAAAATGATCATATCATTGAGGCGGTCGAACAAGATGTGGCGCTTGGTGGAGAGAACTTAAGACAACTTGTCTTTAATGCTGATGGCTATCAGTTTACTGCAAATGAAAAAGTGAGCTATCGCCATTTCTCAAATACATTGTACAACATTATGCGTGGAGGTATTTATGCTGATGGTTATATGATTGACAAATCAGACTTTATCGCGTTTGTCTCACATTGGAATAAAGCTGTTTATAATAATGAGCAGCCATTATTAATGAGCTTACCTGATACATTACATTACAATGATTTGCTCAGCTTAGCGAAAGACCGAAACAACCCTGACTTAGAGCGTTTAGCATTTGAATACTTGCCACTAACATTTAGTCGTCGACATGGCGATCCAAGCCGGCCGTGGAATAAGTTTAATATTGAAGTCACAAAAGAAGATGGTTCAAAAGCATTGAACTTTGAAGGGAACTGGCGTGATATCTTCCAAAACTGGGAAGCGCTATCCATTTCGTATCCTGCATTCACGGAAAGTATTATTGCGAAATTCGTCAATGCCTCGACGGCGGATGGTTATAACCCGTACCGTATTACTAAAGACGGTATTGATTGGGAAACGCTTGATCCAGATGATCCGTGGTCAAATATTGGTTACTGGGGAGATCATCAAATCATCTACCTTTTGAAGTTACTTGAGTTATCTAAAGCGTATAATCCAGAGAAACTCCACACCTTGTTAGAAAATGATATTTATGCTTATGCGCATGTACCTTATCGTATTAAAGGATTCAGTGATCTAGTCAAAGATCCGAGAAACAGTATTGTCTATGACGACGAGAAAGAACAGATGATTAAGGAAAGAACGGCATCATTAGGCTCTGATGGGAAACTAGTGTTTTGTCATGATACAGTGTATCGCGTTAATCTGATGGAAAAACTGTTAGTCACATTACTTGCTAAATTTTCTAATTATGTACCAGAAGGCGGTATTTGGATGAATACTCAGCGGCCAGAATGGAACGATGCGAATAACGCACTTGTAGGTAACGGATTATCAATGGTAACACTGTATTACATGCACCGTTTTCAAGTCTATATGGATCACCTTGTTAAAGAAATTACGACAGATGCAATTAAGATTTCTGCTGAAGTGAAACGTAAGTTTGATGCAACGCTAGAAGTTCTAAGTGCACATGAAGCTGACCTAGGCCAGCCAATTTCTGATGAGACACGATTTATGATTGTAAAAGCATTAGGTGAAATCGGAGAATCTTATCGTCAAACGGTTTATGATGACGGCTTTAGTGGTGAGAAAGTAGATTTACCGGTTGTGTCATTACGATCATTTATTGATCTATCGATGAAGCACTTGAAAGACACGATTAAAAAGAATAAACGTGAAGACGGTTTGTATCATGCATATAACCTAATTCGATTTAATGGGGAAAGCTGTCAAGTATCTTATCTCTATGAAATGTTAGAAGGGCAAGTGGCTGTTCTAAGCTCGAAAGCATTAGACAAAAAAGAAGCAATCCATGTATTGGCATCGCTAAGAGACAGCGCTATCTATCGTGAAGATCAAAACAGTTACATGTTGTATCCTAACCGTAAGTTACCGAAGTTCTTAGAGAAGAATATCATTCCAGCATCAGATATTAAAACGTCGGTTATTTTACAGGAGGAACTTAAAAATAAACATACACGTATCATTGAACAAGATGTTTTTGGTCGCTATCATTTTAATGGTCGTTTTAGAAATGGTGAAGAGATTAGAGCAGCTCTACTGGATTTAGGTTGTTATAATGCAGCAGATATTCAAGTTGTAGAAGATTTGTTTACAGAACTGTTTAACCACCATGCCTTTACGGGTCGCTCAGGTACATTTTATAAGTATGAAGGCTTGGGTAGCGTGTATTGGCACATGGTATCGAAACTTCTTCTCGCGACTGAAGAGAACTTTAATGCTGTTTACAGCGCAGAAGGTATGACTGAAGATGCAAAGACACTCATGACTTACTATCATGATATTAAAGCTGGTATTGGTGCGGAAAAAACACCTGTCGCGTATGGTGCTTTCCCTACTGAAGCATATTCTCATACACCTAGCTTTGCTGGTGTGCAACAACCAGGAATGACTGGCCAAGTAAAAGAAGATATTCTGTCACGCTTCGGTGAATTAGGTGTGAAAGTAACAAATGGTCGCCTGCAGTTCAATCCTGTGCTTATACCTAAATCGGAGTTCTTAACGTCAGAACATCAATGGCCGTTAGCGAAACGTCTAAATCCAAAGGCAACAACGTTGATTAAGCTAGCAAAAGATACGTTAGGATTTACCGCCCTTACTGTCCCAATCACGTACATCTTAAGTGATCAAGAAAAGCTGGCTGTGTATGATGTCGCTGGTAATGAGAAGGTGTATGATGGATACATGTTAGACGCTGATACAAGTCGAAAAATCTTTGGACGTAGCCATGATATCGATATGATCCATGTTTATCTAGACAGGAGTAAATTAGTATAGGTCATTTAACTATGGTGTTATGCTAGATGGATACAATAATAATGCTAGCACTGAAAAAAGTTTACCTGGCTCTTTTGCCCAGGTAAACTTTTTGATTCTGTAATGTGTCATGTTGGTTAGAGGGAATGAACTCAGGAGCACGTTCACTGAGGATGAAGTAGGTAGATTTAATGAAGAATAGTCCACCATTCAATACCTATATTAAATGCTATTAAACTGAAAAAAATTTTTGAACATTACTTTAAGTCTGACGGTAAAATTCGCACCAAGGGTCTATATCACATCCAGAACGTCAACAACTACCACCGAAGACTGAAAGGTTGGATACAACGCTTTAACGGCGTGACGACCAAGTATCTGAACAATTATCTTGCGTGGTTTCAAGTGTTAGAGAGCATTCATCATCAACGAAATGAAGTTACAATGAACGATATGATAATAAAAGGGAATTTAATTCCAAATATATAAACTTATGATACAATTAGATTATCTAAGTTTACTGTATAAAGGCTATTTCTTTATTCAACTAACGGGGGAGAATAGTATAACAAGAACCGTACAAAGCAACAAACTGGTATCACGAAACGGAAGTATAGTCCACGAAAGAGAGTCTTTTTGGCGTGAACTTGATTTTGAAAAGGGTGGTTATATGCAAAAAGTATTTACTCGTGTACTAATAAAAGATGAGGACGATAATATTTTGGTAGTACAAGATAGGAAAAATACTTGGAATTTTCCAGGAGGGAAACAGGAATTAGGAGAAACACCTTTGGACTGTGCAAAACGGGAAATACAAGAAGAAGTAGGGTTAAGTGTTCATAACCTTACAGAGGTTTACCAAGGAGATTTTTATTTCGGAGATACTCATTGGAAGGGATACTTCTACTTTGCAGAGTCCGTTAGTGGTGTCCCTTCTATGAAAGAAATGGGTAAAATAAAGGGCATCTGGTTTGTAAATAGGGAGGATAAAGTTAATTTTCCTATGGAGCTATCTGGAGTAATTGAAAATATATTCAATAGCAACCTTGTCTTTCATAAAGAAACTATGTGGGTTTAAGGTTTTTATCATTTTCTATGTACGTGAATTAATACACTTTATGCTAACGGGTAAGTGTTAGTTCAATAAGACAATAAAACCAAGCGGAACTTCCAGTTTTATGAAGTTCCGTTTTTTCTATAAATCTCAACAATGAACTTTAACAGAACCTTCAATAAAGCAAGTAAAGACACACATCCTATTCGTTAACAACCAATTGCTTTTCTTCATTAAAAAAAGTTTTATAGCCTAATTGGACAAATAATATGACCGTGATGGCAACACTGCCAAGAATGCCAAGCATGATTGCTATCTGATATGAAACAGCAGTAACAGGAGATATACCAGATAAAATTTGCCCAGTCATCATTCCTGGTAAGAATATGATCCCCATTCCTACCATAGAGTTGATGGTTGGTAGGATTGCCGAATCGAAAGCATTATCTACTATTTGCTTTGTAGCCATTTTAGGGGTTGCACCAAGCATCAATGCTGATTCAATAAGGTGTCTTTCAGCATACATATCATCTACAAGCCTCGTTACGCCAAGTGAAATGCCCGTCATAGAATTACCAATCAACATCCCTGCGATCGGGATGAAATATCTCGGATCATACCAAGGCGAGATGTGGATGACAGCAAGTAGGAAATAAATGAGGCTTGATAATGTTCCAAACATCATAGATAGAGCAATAATTTTTTTAAGTGGTTTAGAAAGCGTTCCCTTCGTTCGTTTATATATATTATGAATAGCAAACACCTCCATAACAACGATGACTCCAATTGTATTTAGAGGGTTAATATTATTAAATAGATAGTCAAGGATATAAC
This sequence comes from Amphibacillus jilinensis Y1, assembly GCF_000306965.1. Classification (GTDB taxonomy): domain Bacteria; phylum Bacillota; class Bacilli; order Bacillales; family Amphibacillaceae; genus Amphibacillus_C; species Amphibacillus_C jilinensis. The sequence goes on from NZ_JH976435.1 coordinate 429,668, forward strand.
CTACTAATATAAGTTGAACGGTCATTCTTGTAGAAGAAATGAGAATTTCCTTTTCTCTTGAGATGCCCCGGATTCTTACAATAAACAATAAAGCAACAACAAAAATATAAGCAGCAGCCATTTGCCATAATTGAAGTTCTATTACACTGTCCAACGTTTAAACCTCCCTTCTTTAGATTATCTTGCCATCTTTTATCTCAATCATTTGATCAGAAAATTGATTGGCTATTTTTTTAGAATGAGTAGCCATAATTAAGGTTTTACCACGTTTTTGGCTATAGTTCACTAGCTCCTCAATAATGATATGCTCCGTATCTTCATCGAGAGCAGAAGAAGGCTCATCAAGCAATAGCACTTCAGGATTGCTAAGGACAACTCTAGCTAAAGCAACTCTTTGTTTTTCCCCACCAGATAACTTTTCAGCATCTTGACTAAGTGCTTTATTTAACTTTACTCTTTTTAGTGCGTCACAAAGCTGATTATCGGAGGCAAGTGGTTTTTCAGCAAACTTCAGTCCGATTAGCAGATTATCTTTTATACTACCATGAAAGATAGCAGGGGTTTGCGGTAGCATGGTCACATATCTTCTCAATTTTACAGAGTCTATCTGGCTTAAAGGTTGGTCATGATAAAAAATCTCTCCATGATCATAGCTAATGAGTTTATTTAAAAGGCGTAATAATGTCGTTTTTCCGCTACCACTCTCACCAACAATACAAGTGGTGTTATTTTTTTTAATACTTAAATGTTCAATATTAAGAATATCCTTATATTTAACTTCTTCAAATAAAAAAATTATGATCCTCTCCCTTTAATTGAGCTCCAATTTCTTTAATTTTGTACTTATCTTTCATCACCGGTACTATCGATGTTGAACGAGTTATATATCTTTAATCGATATCGAAATACGATACAATACTATCATAAAGGCTATGGCGTGACAAGAGATACGCTAATGGAATGGTTGATCACAAAAGATTGTTCATAAAACGTTCGCCTCAAAATAAACGCGTCACGCAACGACCAAGCAGTGGAGAAGGACGAAAACAACATGTACGTGTTGGAAAAGATATGAGAGGCAGGCGAATAGGGTTACAAAAGGTGGTTTGCTGAACCGATAGCGAACTTTAATGGTGAACGACGTAACGAATACAAATTATAAGTGGTGAATATTTTTTGACTTTTAATATTTTTTTCTTGAATGAATGCAAAATATATATTACAATGTAATGGAACATATATGTTGCATTCGGTAAAAATGGGGTGATTAGTATAATTAAGAACAGCATTAAATTAAGTCGTAACGAAAAAAAGCTCACACAAGAAGAACTTGCTGAACAAGTGGGGGTAACAAGGCAAACCATTGGTCTGATCGAAAAAGAAAAATATAACCCGACTATTTCTTTAGGACTTAAGTTAAGCAAAGTTCTCAATAAGTCGCTTGATCAATTATTTTGGCTAGAGGAGGATGGAAATGAAAACTGATGAGAGAGTGAATTCTGAGGTTAAAGTAGCAAAAAGTATTGGTTATTCAATTTTTTGGTTTGGTATATTTATAGTGTTATTGTATCGATGGTTTGTCTTGAATCAAACGTTAATGGAAACACTTGACTTCTTTTTAGTATGGTTTGTTGCATCGCTAGTGCATTTTTTTGCTTTAGCATCTAAAGGTATTCCAATTACGTATCCTGTTTCAATGAGCAAAAGAGAACAACTTTACTTTTTGATTTTAGTCCCGTTGTTGACAGGTGTTCTATCAGTAATCACTGTTTTCTTAAGGGTTGGGATGGATATTAAACGGATATTGGGTGGTTTTACAGTGAGCTTTTTAGGTATGTTTGTTCTATTTCTTCTATATAAGTTTATTCTTTATTCGTGGGAGAAAAGAAACACGTAGTTTATCTTAATTTAAAAATACATTGCATAGTTGGTTAACTTCGGCAAACTTGGCACGTTTAAAACGGTCTTTGTTCCAAAGTTAACGTTCCATTCAAAACGATAGGCTGCAAATAAAGCAACAAGTGCTTTAATAGCGTAAAGGGAATTCCTGTTAAAGAAGATGTATCTAGGCATTATTCTTAGTGGTCATTCGCTAGTATTAAACTTTTCTCACCATAAAAACTTCAGAAAAGGATGAAGGAAATCCGTTTAAGTATTTGTGAAAACAGGTATACAAATACTAATTATTTCTAGGAGGGATTTTGGATGGACTTTTTGAGTGGAAAAGTTCGCGAGAAAATTGGTATAGGTACCGCTCCGCTTGGTAATTTGTTTCGCGATGTCTCAGAAGAAGAGGCGATGGAAACGATCGAATCGGCTTGGAATTCTGGCATTCGTTATTTTGATACCGCTCCTTTTTATGGAGCAGGATTAGCTGAATTAAGACTAGGGGAAGGCTTAAAGGAACACAAGCGAGAAGATTATATTATAAGTACAAAAGTAGGGCGTCTTATTTCAGATGAAACAGAGCAAAAAGAGGGGATTTTTAAGGATGGACGAAACAATAAAATTATCTCTGATTATACGGTCGACGGGACATTGCGCTCAATTGAAGATAGTATGAAACGCTTAAAGACGGATAAATTAGATGTCGTATTTGTTCATGATATTTCACCAGATTTTTATGGGGATGAATGGATAAGCAAATTTGACGAAGCGAGTAATGGAGCTTTTAAAGTACTGTCAGATCTAAAAGGTGAGGGGGTTATTAAAGGGTGGGGCATAGGCGTCAATACAACTGAACCGATAGAGTTATTATTAGGACTTGAAGAGGCGAGACCAGATATCTGCCTGTCAGCTACCCAGTATACCTTGCTTGATCATGAAATGGCACTTGAACGCGTGATGCCAATGGCAGAGGCAAAAGATGTCGGGATAGTTGTTGGTGCGCCATACAGTTCTGGAGCTCTTTTAGGCGGTCATTCCTATAATTATGATCACATTCCACCAGAGGTTGCCGATCAAATTAAGCAACTCGAGAAAGTGGCAGCTAAATACGACACTACCTTAAAAGCAGCAGCTTTACAGTTTTCAGCAGCTCATCCGGCTGTAGCAGCTGTTATTCCTGGATCAACGAGACCGGAAAGAATAAAAAATGATATAGCTGGTTTAAAAACGTCCATACCAGCTGAATTTTGGAAAGAACTCGTGGAAAAGAACCTTATTTCTGCTCTTGCTCCATTACCAGTTTAAAAGTATCCCAGCTAAATCAGTCGGAGCAGATGATATAGCTTGATAAAACAAATAAATTCGAAATGAACGTAAGAAAAAATGATACGGTGGACAGAGTTGAAATCGCTTTAGTTAGACACAACGTGATAAAAGAATTCTTACGACAATACAGAAGCTCAATATGTAGAGATGGTGTGAGTGAAAATCACGCCATCTCTTTTGTCTGAGAGCCTAAAGGTTATGATGATTTCTTATCATGTGATCATGCTTTCCTCATTGTATTTGCTATCATTCGATGAATCAGCCATTAAGTACAAATGGTAATTGATTTAATTAAAGTTATCTTCTACCACCATATTGTATATTTTGTAAAATATATACCATTCACTATTGGAAAAGCCAAATTTCAATGATATAATTTTATATGAATTTAGCATAATAACAATCTAATATAGTGAAAGGAATCGTGTATATGAAAATAGTTGTACTTAAGGAAAATGATGAATCACGGGTCGCTTTAGTACCTGATTCGATCAAGAAATTACTTCAGCTAGAGGGCGTTGAAGTTGCAGTTGAAACGAACTTAACAACTATGATTTCTGATCAAGCCTATCAAACGTCCGGTGTGCGCGTGGTGGACTCAAGAGACACATTGTTGGCCACTGGTGATGTGTTTTTGTGGGTGAATGCACCGTCACTAAAAGATGTGAGTAAAATGAAGAAAGGGTCTATCAGTATTAGTTTTTTAGATCCGTACAATCAAACTGAAGTCGTACGTGGCTTTATGAAGCAAGGGGTCAATGCCATTAGTATGGAAATGGTACCAAGAACAACGTTGGCACAAAAAATGGATGCCATTAGTTCACAAGCGTCTTTAGCAGGATATGTGGCTGTTATTTTAGGTGCGCAAAGATTGGATCGCATTTTTCCAATGATGATGACACCTGCTGGTACTATTCCTCCGGCAAAAGTCTTTGTTATAGGTGCAGGGGTTGCTGGTTTACAGGCAATTGCAACGGCGAAGCGCTTAGGCGCAAAAGTGGAAGCGTTTGACACTAGACCAGTTGTAGAAGAGCAGGTGACATCGCTTGGTGCCAAGTTTGTTAAAGTCGATTTAGGAGAGACTGGGCAAAACAAGGATGGCTATGCCAATGCTTTAACTGATGAACAGCTAAAAATACAGCAACAAGCAATGGCAAAAAGTTGTGCTAACGCTGATTTGGTTGTTACTACAGCTAAACTATTTGCTAGCAAAGCGCCTGTCATTGTGACAAAAGAAATCCTGAAACAAATGCGGAATGGATCGGTGATTATCGATTTGGCAGCGGGTTCTGGAGGTAATGTAGAGGGTGCCGTGGTGGATGAAATCGTCACCATTGAGGGGGTCGATGTCATTGGCATTGATAACCTTCCGGGTCAGGTGGCTTTCGATGCGTCAACTATGTATGCCAATAATTTAATCAATCTATTTATGCATTTTTATAATAAAGAGACCCATACACTAGCTTTAGATCAATCAGATGAGATTATGAACGGATGTCTTGTCGTCAAAGATGGTTATGTAGTTAATGAAAGACTTAAAGCTATTTATGGAGGTAAATGATGGAAATTATACTTGTATTTGTGTTGATTCTAGCTTCTTTTTTAGGTTTTGAATTAATATCAAAAGTGCCGTCACAATTACATACACCACTCATGTCTGGTTCTAACGCTATATCTGGGATTACGGTCGTTGGTGCTATACTAAGCCTCACAGGTACTTTTGTGGTAGAGGGAGAAGTGGTTAGAATTGTGTTAGGAACTTTATCTGTATTCTTTGCTACGATTAACGTTGTTGGAGGTTATATGGTAACTGATCGTATGTTATCTATGTTTACAGCTGCCAAGAAGAAGGAGGACCAACATGATTAATGACACTATCATTAACTTACTATACATTTTAGCAGCGATTTTATTTATCTTTGGTTTAAAGTTGTTAGGAAATGCCCAAAAAGCACGAAAGGGTAACTTTATTTCTGCTATGGGTATGTTAGTTGCCATTGTAGCAGCTCTTGTTAGCCATGATGTCCTTCAGTGGCAATGGATTGCCATTGGTATGATTGCTGGTGCTATTGTAGGCGCTTTAGCAGCTCGTTTGGTAGCGATGACAGCGATGCCGGAAATGGTGGCTTTGTTCAATGGATTCGGTGGTGCTGCAAGTTTGCTTGTCGGGTGGTCAGAATATCATCGTTATGTAACCGTTGGTGATTTCATGGCGGTTAGTGTACCCTCATTGCTCATTATTATTGTTACAATCTTTATTGGTGGTGCCACATTTACCGGTTCTATTATCGCCTGGGGGAAACTATCAGAAAAACTACCGAGTAAAGCGATTCAATATCGGGGGCAACAACTTGTTAATGTATTATTATTGACTTTCTTACTTGGGACGACTGTTTTGTTCGGACCACTTCGTGAATTTGTGAGCATAGATTCTTATTGGTTAGTTATTATAACCATTGTCTTATCCTGTTTTTTAGGAATTTCTTTTGTTATTCCGATTGGTGGTGGAGATATGCCGGTTGTGATTTCATTGCTGAACTCCTTTAGTGGAATGGCTGCATGTGCAGCAGGGTTTGTCATTACCAACAATGTTTTGATTGTCGCTGGAGCATTGGTCGGTTCTAGTGGTATTATTTTAACAAACATTATGTGTAAATCGATGAATCGTAAATTAACCAATGTTCTCTTTAGTGGTTTTGGCTCCGGTAAAGGGAAAGGCAGTGGCGGTTTTCAAGGAGAAGCCAATCCTGTATCAGTTGAAGATGCCTATATTATGCTCGAAGCTGCTAGTAGTGTGTTAATCGTACCAGGATATGGAATGGCAGTTGCTCAAGCGCAGCACGCTATTCAAGAGTTGGCGACCCAACTTGAAGAAAATGGTTCTGAGGTTAACTTTGCCATTCATCCAGTAGCTGGACGGATGCCAGGGCATATGAACGTGCTACTAGCAGAAGCCAATGTACCCTACGAACAACTTAAAGAGATGGATGATGTAAATCCAACCATCGAATCGGTAGATGTAGTTATCGTTATTGGTGCTAATGATGTCGTTAATCCTGCAGCAAGGACAGATGAAGAATCACCCATTTATGGTATGCCTGTGATCGATGTAGATAAAGCAAATACCGTTATTGTTATGAAACGTTCATTAAATCCTGGTTTTGCTGGGATTGATAACCCATTGTTTTTTAATGACAATACGAGGATGTTATTCGGGGATGCTAAGCAAACAACTCAAGGTTTGGTAGCTGAATTTAAAGGTTAATGGCGTTAAGCCCTCAGCTTAAAAAGACCATCATCTTCAAGTCATAATCTGACTTGCAGTTAAGAAAAAAATTAAGTTAATATGCATAGCTAGATACAAAATCACCGCATTTGAACAAGCAGCCTCAATTCTTTTTAAATAGAAATGGGGCTGCTTTCATTTATGGAGGAGTCCTAGCTAATATTTTTTAATGTCACATGTAACGATAAAAATTTTAATTATCAAATAACAAATCATTTAACGGTACTATAATAAAACAAAGATAGACACCTATATTTTTTGAAACTTTTTCTCTATGTCATCATTAATATGTTACCTTAAAGCATACAAACAGCTAATTAGTTAAAACTAAAATTATGTTTTATAATGATATAAAGACAACATGATATAGAAAGGGTGTATTATGGGACAGTACATGGGTTTAAGTATAAGTTTCGATCATTCGTATCTTAATCTGCCTGATAAAATGTATCAAAAAGTTAAGCCAACGCCGGTTGAATCGCCACAATGGGTCGTTTTTAACCAATCATTAGCGAAAGAATTAGAACTTGATGATCTAAGTTTAGGTAGTGATCAAGGGCTAGAATTACTGGCTGGAAACCATATTCCAGATGGATGTCAATCAATAGCGCAAGCCTATGCCGGACACCAATTTGGTCATTTTACAATGCTTGGTGATGGTCGTGCTATTTTGTTAGGTGAGCAACAAACAGCTAAAGGTGGACGGTGTGATATTCAATTGAAAGGTGCTGGTAAAACGCCCTATTCTAGAGGTGGAGATGGTAGGGCAACTTTAGGACCAATGTTACGTGAATATCTTATTAGTGAAGCAATGCATGCGTTAGGTGTCCCGACCAACAGAAGTTTAGCTGTTGTCATGACAGGTGAAACGGTAATGCGTGAGAAGCCACTACCAGGTGCAATCTTAACGCGTGTAGCAGTAAGTCATATTCGAGTTGGAACCTTTCAATATGTAAGACAATATGGAACTACAGATGATTTACGGATTTTAGCTGATTATACAATTGATCGTCATTTTCCTGAAATAAAGCAACAAACGAATATTTATTTAGAGATGTTTAAACAAATTGTTACTCGTCAAGCGCATTTAATTGTTAAATGGGATTTATTAGGATTTGTTCACGGTGTAATGAATACAGATAATATGACAGTTAGTGGGGAAACGATTGATTATGGTCCTTGTGCGTTTATCGATGTTTATGATCCTGCAATTGTATTCAGTTCCATCGATCAACATGGACGTTATGCATACAACCAACAGAAACGGGTCGCGGTATGGAATTTAGCTCGGCTGGCTGAAGCTTTGCTTCCGCTTATAGAAATAGAGAGTGATGATGCAATTAAAGATCTAGAGGCTATTTTACACAAATTTTCAGAGGATTATCAAGATGCTTGGAGCAAGGGGATGAGGGCTAAGCTCGGTCTGTTTACACAACAGGCAGGGGACGATAAACTTATTAAAGACCTTCTCACATTGATGACTACGTTTAAGGCAGATTATACAGATACGTTCCGAGCTTTAACATTATCTGATTTTAACAGTCAACAGTGGTTTGTTTTAGATGATTTCAAGCAATGGTATCATAGGTGGCAAGAAAGAGTACAATATCAAACGCAAAGCTTAGAACAAATAAAGCAACATATGAAAAAACATAACCCATCAGTGATTCCACGTAATTTCCGAGTTGAACAGGCTTTAAATGCAGCTGTAGAAGAACAAGATTTTCTACCGTTTAATAAGCTATTAAATGTTTTATTAAACCCATATGCTTATACAGATGAGCAAAAGATTTATGTCGAGCTCCCACCGATAACTGGTCAAGCATATCGAACCTATTGTGGAACATAAAATGCTAGAGGCATCTATTTGAAATAGGTGCCTCTAGCATTTTTGACACTTAAAGAAGGAACGTCATAAAACGAACCCCACTGAGGTTAGTTGAGTGAATCAGGACATCAGCGCTTATTATCACCATTTCCTTTACTCTCTAGTTTGAGGTTGGTGCTTTTCGGGCTTTTATCTGTGATAAACAGGTTTTTCTAAGTTAAGGAAAGGTTAACGCCGTGGTTAGTCGTTAACAATATCTTCTACTACTGCAGCAACTTCAGCACGGGTCATCTTTTCACTACCATGCTTCATAACAGTCAACGTTTTTTCTGCTAATTTATAAGGGATTTTACAAAACGTAGCAATGTTTCGATTGTCAATATCCTTCATATATGCTTCGGCTAAGCTAAGGTTTTCTGTTGCATAAGCAAACATATCGTCTCGAGCCCATCCATCTGGCATAAAGGTGACACCACGCTCCTGATCTTCATCTTGGTTACGCAATATATTCACTGACTGCAATCCACGTCCAAACCCTATCGCAAGTTCTTGATCCGTTTCCGTGTCATCATACCAACTCCAAATATCTGATAACATGACACCAACAAGACCAGCTACATAATAAGTGTAGTCGTCCAAATCTTCTTTTGTATGTATTTTCCAATCTTTTCTTACCCATTTTGCCATTCCAATCGCCATAGTGGAAGTAGATGCTTTTACTTTATCGACAATCCCATCTGGACAAATGCTAAGCCAGTCACCTAAGCGTTTTGTCACTTCTGGAAGCACTTCTAAATAAGGTGCAATCAGATTTTGGTATGTTTTTACATCGAATGGTTTAAGTAGTAATTGACTTGTTTCTTCTAAAAGTCCTGCCTTAACTTGATGGGGTAATTGTTCATGGTCTTCAATTTCATCGACTGCGCGCATGGATAAATAAGCAGAAGCCACAGCTTTCTTTAAAGTTGGCTTTAATAAAGTGATGGGGATGTAAAATGTTCGACTGGTTTCTTTAAGGACACGCATCGCTTCTTTATTGCATTTGTTAGCACTTCTCAATCTAGTTCCTCCTTTGAAATTCGCCCTATCCTATTTTTAGTTTATCAGTATTGATTGTTAATAGGCAAGGAATTTGTAAGGCCACAATTGATTACACATTTTTTACTAAAATAGTAGTGATTCTATTAATTGAAAGCGAAACAGACTGTAAATAGTGATGTTGTCATGTTATACAATTGTCATATTTTTTATAACTCATTTCTCTGGCTTTAAACTGAAAATCAGTTATGTTACACTGAGAATCAATTGGTTTTGAGAGGAGTTTTAATAATGAAAAAATGGATACTGGGGTCATTCCTCATTCTTATTGTTGGTTTTTTAGTTGCCTGTGGTAACGATGAGGATGATACAACGGAACAGGATCAAGTAACAGATGATCCTAATGAGGAGTTGCAAATGCCGGAGCCGGATTTGGAAGGCATTCCTGATGTGGTTGCTGAGGTTAATGGAAATGAAATTACAGGCGCTGAATTTGAAATGACTTATATTAGTCAGTTTCAGCAAGCTGCGATGCAAGCACAAATGACAGGTCAACCTGTTGATCAGGATCAACTTAAATCTGAGATTGCCGACAATATGATAGATCAAGAACTATTGGTTCAAGAGGCTGATGCTAGAGGGTTTGAGGCAACAGAGCAAGAAGTAGATGAAATGATCAATGAAATTGCAGAAGCAAATCAACTAGAGTCACGAGATGAGCTATTTTCTGTTTTAGAAGAGCAAGGAACATCTGAATCAGAGTTTATCGCTCAAATTGAGATGCAAATTAAGCTGGAACAACTTATCGCTGATGAAGTGGGTGAAGTTGAGGCCACAGAAGAGGAATTGCAAACATTCTATGATGATCTTTCGGCACAGTATGAAGAAACAGAGGGTATGGAAGAGCTACCTCCATTTGAGGAAGTAAGGCCTGAGATAGAGGAAGAAATACAAAGGCAAGAAGAGTCAGAAGTGATTTTAGCATTAGTTGAAGTGTTACGAAGTGATGCGGAGATCGAAACCTATATTTAAATGTTGAAATAAAGAGGCTAACTTTTAAAAGTTAGCCTCTTTATGTTTATTCTTAAGGTATGGGGAATTAGTAATTGAATTGATCGATACTATATTGTAATTTGTCAGAAATGGTAGCCAATGCTTTGGATGCTTGAAAAATGTCTTCCATCATATTTTTCTGTTCTTCTCCAGATTTTGCTATTTTCTCAGTATTACCTGTTGATTGCTCTGCAATTTCAGTCATCGCATCAACTTCTTTTACTAGATCTTCCATTTGTTTTTTGCTTCTATTTATGTCGATTGTTAATTGTTTGAGTTGTTGTGCTGTCTTAGAAGCTGTTGATGAAATCTTAGTGAATGCATCATTCGTTTTATAAATGGAGTCAATGCCCTGTTCGACGATTAACTGTGCATGGCTCGTATGATCTACAGATTGAATAGCTTCGCTTTGTATTTCTTCAATTAAGATTGAAACTTGTTCAGTTGCTTGGCCGGTTTCCTCTGCTAGCTTTCGAACTTCCTCTGCAACAACTGAAAATCCTTTACCATGTTCTCCAGCGCGAGCCGCTTCAATAGAGGCATTCAGTGCCAGTAAATTCGTCTGTTCTGAGATTGATGTAATGAGTGTAATGATTTTGTCAATTTCCTGTGCCTTATTGTTTAGTCGCTCTGCAATTTCACTCATTTGATTTGTATTATCTTTAATGTTATTCATTTGTTGGATCGTTTGGTTAACGACCTGTGTGCCATTTTTAGATACTTGATCTGTATCATTTGAGTCTTGTGTAGCTTGTTCAATTTGTATTGAGACTGCATGAATATGTTCAGCTATGTTTGTAATATTACGATTTGCGTTTTGGGTTGATTGTGATTGTTGTTCGACACCTGCAGCCATATCACTCATTGCAAGATGTATTTGGTCAGTTGCAAAACTGGTATCTTCTGCACTTGCAAATAATTGTTCTGAAGTTGCTGCGATCAGTTGGGCATTTTCAGCTACTCCAGTGATGACTTGTTGCAATGATTCGACCATTTTGTTGACATCATCAGCTAAAGCGCCTAAATCGTCCCTACTAGAAATGGAGAGCGGTTGAATATTTAGGGATCCTTTTGCTACTTTATTTACATGCGAACTAATTAATTGAATAGGTTTAGTCATTTTTCGAATGATGATAATCGTTATAAGAGCTGCCAAAAAGGGTAGAATAGCCGCTATTATTAATGTGGGTTTTGTCATTTCCCAAGTGCGCTCTTGTACAATCGACCTTTCGAAGTCAATAGTATTAATAGCAATGACTTCATTTTGTGGATTATGATCACGAAATATAGGAGCATAACCCGTTACACGTGTGACTCCACCGAACTCGTAAACATCAGTATAATAACTATGTCCCGCTTTCACATGTTCAATGGCCTCTTCCTCAATCATAAAATGATCACCGGCTTGCAAGCCTTGTGAACGAAGGTTACTATCAGCAGCTAATACATGTCCGTCTAGTGATAAAATATAATGCGTTTCAAAAATATCTTTTTTTCCGATTGTCCATTCAATTTCATTTTCAATTTGATTGAGATAGCTTTCCTCGCCATTCACTAAATGTTGTAGAGCTTCCGGGTCAATTATCCCAGTTGTAATATTAGCACAACCTGTTAATTCAACACCGGCAGCTTGTAACACTTCTTGATAGCTGGAACGATAATTGAATATTGCAAGTATACTTATGCTTAAAAAAACAACAATCGATACGATCATGGTCATTTTATTGGTCACACTTATTCTCATCGTAAACCAATCCTCCTTATGCCTTCTATTTGTATTCATTTAGTATATTCATAGATGTTTACAGCTGTCAATGACTTTAGAACTAGTTCCTTTTACTCACTTTGTAAACTGTTAAGTATATAAATGCAGATAGAATATTAGTATAAACGAGAAGATGATTTGAACCTATTAATCTTCAAATAGGATCGTTTTGAATAACCTTTGGAACAAGAAACAGATGTTGACTATCAGGAAAGCAGAGATCATCTGTATTAAGAGGGAGATAATGGATGCCAATGTCTTGATTCATGCAATGATCAATCAGTGGGGAACGAAAACGCGATTGAAAGTTCGTTTTATTATCATATAATATTTAATTCATTTGTTATAATTAAGGTGAGATATGAACGGGGGTACTAAAATTGTATAAAAAGTTTATGAAAATAGCGTCGGTGATTATCGTATTGTTTATTATGATCTACTTAGCATCATTAGTGAATTGGATCTTTTATCCTGTTCTAGTATTTGGTCGAACCTTATTTATTCCTATTTTAATTGCGAGCCTATTATTTTATATATTTAAACCATTGGTGAAGTGGCTGAACAATTATGTATCCAAGACTATGGCTATTATCATTTTGTACATTTGCTTTATCGCAATACTTATTGGATTAGTGTCTTTTATTGTGCCAGAAATTCAAAAACAAGTATTATTATTGATTAATAGCATGCCAGCAATCGTTGACGATATTCAATTGCTTTTATTTGAGTTACAAGAGAATGAATGGCTTGAACGTCTTAATTTGGTTGATTTATTTGAGGTGGAAGAGCAAGTTGAGGAAGTCGGTCGATCAATTTCTACTACGATTGGTGATTTTGTATCTGGTACGATTAATTTCCTTGGTGTCTTGTTCAATATAATGATTACTTTATTTATTATTCCTTTTGTTTTGTTTTATATGTTAAAGGAAGGGGAGAAGTTTCCTGAAAGCTTTGAACGGCTTGTTCCAGAGGAACGACATGAGGAATTAAAGCGTACGTTTAAAGATTTGGATCAGACACTTAGTCATTACATACAAGGCGTTATGCTTGTTTGTTTATCAATAGGAATATTGTGCTATGTTAGTTTTTCAATTGTTGGCTTGGACTTTGCCCTCATATTGGCCTTAATTACGATGGTAACAAATGTTATTCCATATATTGGGCCTTGGATTGGTGCAGTTCCTGCCACGATTGTTGGATTACTGCAATCACCATTAATGGCTTTAACAGTCATTATTATTATTGTTGTGATTCAACAAATTGAGAGCTTGTTTATTCAACCACAAGTTATGGGAAAGAAAATGTCAATGCACCCGGTGACCGTGTTGTTTCTTGTACTGGTTGCAGGACGATTTGCGGGCATTTTGGGTATGATATTGGCAGTTCCTTTTTATGCAATCGCAAAAGTACTCATCACTCATTTATATCGAGTGCTTCAATTAAGAAAAACGTCAGGCTAATAGCCTGACGTTTTTTGGTGTTCCAAAACGATCCCCCTTTTTACAAGCCATGGATTAGGCCTATAATAATGAAATAAAACGATAATATAATTAAGCATCTTTATTGTTTTACTGGAGATGGGTAGTCGACGCCATAGGTTTCAACGATGACATGATCGATCACTTGATCCACATATGGCTTATCACTGCTATCTCGATCCGTATTTGCTATTTTGTCAATCACGTCCATGCCGTCGGTTACTTTTCCAAAGGCGGCATATTGACCATCTAGATAAGTAGAGGTTTCTTGAACAATGAAAAATTGAGAGCCAGCAGAGTTTGGGGATTGTGATCGAGCCATTGACACAATACCTCGCTCATGGCTTAGACTATTTTCAAAGTTATTGTCAGTAAATTCACCTGGTATCGAATAGTCAGGTCCACCTAAACCATTACCTTCAGGATCGCCTCCTTGAATCATAAATCCTGGTATAACACGATGAAATATTAATCCGTCATAAAAACCGCTCTCAATAAGAGAAATAAAATTGGCAACGGTGTTAGGGGCTATTTCAGGATAAAGCTCGATAATGAATTGAGCTTCATTCTCCATAGTGATGGTTACAATTGGATTATTTTCAACCTCTGGGTAATGAATATCTTCTTTCCTGTCATCAATTGTTTGGGTTTGTCCACATGCTGTAAGCAAGCTGAACAAAATCATAAACAAAATACATTTACCGGTTCTCATTATCTCAGTCCTCCATGCCTATCATTAAGCGTTAACATTATAACATGTTTCAGAATATTTTGTCATAGAGAGCTTTTGAGCGTCCAAGCCAAGTTTAGACTTAGACGTATGAATAATATAGAAAGGAGAGGATAAAATGGTTAAAATATTTATAGATCCAGGTCATGGTGGCAGTGACCCAGGTGCAGTTGCAAATGGATTATCAGAAAAAACCTTGACATTAGCGATTGGCCTAGCGTTAAGAGATTATCTTTTGAAAAATTACCAAAACGTATCCGTCAGAATGTCGCGAACAAGTGACCAGACTGTTTCTCTAAATAGTAGAACACAAACGGCGAATCAGTGGGGGGCAGACTTATATTTATCTATTCATGTTAATGCTGGCGGTGGAAGCGGATTTGAAAGCTATATTTGGAATGGTCAATTTACCAAGAAATCACGCACTCAACAAGTTAGATCTACGATTCATCAAACCATTGTTAATACAAAAAATTGGCAAGACCGCGGTCAAAAGGAGGCAAACTTTCATGTGTTAAGAGAAACACGAATGTCAGCAGTGTTAACAGAGAATGGTTTTATAGACCATCAAAGCGATGCACGGGCAATGCGTGGGGATAATTGGGTGGAAAACGCAGCTATTGCTCATGCGGTTGGAATTGAAAAAGCATTTCAATTAAAGCGTCAAGATAACGACCTTGCCGATGACCCATTATATCGTGTCGTTGTGGGGTCATTTAGGGAAGATCAGAATGCACGTTCAAGAGTAAGCACATTACAACGCTCTGGGTATGAAGCTTATATTTTGCCGTATGCCCAGCAGGGACAGCGCTACTATCGGGTTATAGCAGGGGCGTTCTACCAAAAGCAAAATGCTGAGAAACGACTTGATTCGCTAAAAAAAGACGGCTTTGATGGTTTTTTAGTTGTAGTATAATGTATGAGTATGGCGAGTGTTGCGTTTACCCGGGAAATAATAGTTATTATTTATTTGATTTGTTACTTTCATGCTGTGTTAGATCTTCATTAGTCATTAGAGAAAACGAGCTATTTGCATGATCATTTCAGTGCAAATAGCTCGTATAATTATTGCATATGACGGTACAAGCCGATAACTTTACCTAATATCGTTACGCTATCATAGATTAATGGCTCAAGGGTGGCATTTTCAGGTTGCAGGCGGATACGGTCCTTCTCTTTGAAAAAGCGCTTAACGGTTGCCTCATTGTCTTCGGTCATTGCTACGACAATATCTCCATTGTTTGCGGTTTGTTGTTGTTTAACAATGACCATATCTCCATTTAAAATACCGGCTTCAATCATACTATCGCCTTCAATGATAAGCACAAAAATATTATCATCTGAGTGAGTGATTGAGGAAGGCAAAGGTATAAATTCTTCGATATTCTCCACTGCAGTTATAGGAAGACCTGCTGTAACTTTACCGATAACAGGAGCATAAGTGACATCTTCTTTGGGAATGTTTAATTCTTCATCAACATGAATGACTTCAATAGCCCGTGGTTTAGTAGGGTCACGGCGAATATACCCTTTCTTTTCTAAACGAGCCAAGTGACCATGTACTGTGGAACTCGAAGCGAGTCCAACAGCCTCCCCAATTTCTCTAACGGACGGCGGATAACCTTTTAAGGTGACTTGATCTTTTATGTAGTTTAAAATAGCTTCTTGACGCTTTGATAATGCGTGCATAATGTTTAATAAACCTCCGATCATTTTTAACGTATCTTGGAAAGACCAGTAAATACCTTGATTAAAGTGTAATTTTGGGATGCCTATTATAAGCTTCTTACTAATAGTGTGAATCATTAACAACTGTGTAAGTCATTCACAAGGATACATAAAGAAACATATGGCAATGAGATCATATTAGATGAAAAGTTTTTTAGATCGCCATCGTAATAAAGGAAAGCTATTACTGATCTTCATTGTTTTATTATGAGAATATTATAACACGAACATATGTTATAGACAAACGTTAGTTCGATAAAACTTGACTTATAACGTTAATAAAAGTAATCTAAACCCAAATGAACGTTCTGGCGTTAGTATTAGTGAAAGGGAGAACGGATAATGCAAGCTATCATTTATTGTCGAGTCAGTACCAATAAAACGACACAAGTTACTTCTCTTGGGCGTCAAAAAGAAGAATTAATTAAGCTAGCCAAAAAACATGATATTAAAATAATCGATATCATTGAGGAAACGGCTAGTGGTTATGAAATTGATCGTGATGGTATCATGACTATTCTAGATCGATGTAGTGATGAGAAAATTGATTGTGTAATGGTACAAGATGAAACAAGGTTAGGAAGGGGCCATACTAAGGTCGCGTTATACCATCAATTAGCCAAACAAGGTGTAACGATTTATTCATATTCTGATCAAGGACAAATGCACTTATCAGAGTCGGATGAGATGGTGTTGCAAATTGTCAGTATCGTTGAGGAGTACCAACGTAAAATCCATAACATAAAGATTAAACGTGGTATGAAAAAAGCAATAGCCAAAGGTTACGATCCAACCCGTAATTTAAGTAATCAGCATTTAAGTTCTGGACGAGATCGAAAAGACGTACCGATTGAAGAGGTTGTTCACCTCAAGCAAAGTGGTTTGACATTTCAAGAAATAGCTACCACTTTGAAAGGATTAGGTTACATCATATCAAAGGCAACTATTCATCGTAGATATCAAGAGTATCTTACACTTGCGAAGAACCGGTCGGATTCGATAGAATGAAGTCACTATTTAAATTGTAAGTTAAGGAGAATGAAGATGTTAGCAAAAGATAAACTAGATCGTATAAATAGCTTAGCAAAAAAATCAAAGCACGAAGGTTTAACTGAGCAAGAAAAAAGGGAACAACAAAAGTTAAGAGAAGAATATCTAAGCAATGTACGTAAATCTTTCACAAATCAATTTAAAAGTATGAAAATTGTTGATCCTAATGGAGATGATGTGACACCAGAAAAAATTAAGAACTTACGGAGGGAAAATAAAGATAATTGAAAAATCGTACAATTTTTGCTTGTTAATTATCCTATTTCATTATAGGATAATAATTGTACGTACATATTCTTGTATCTAAAAATAGAAAGGGGATTTATAAAAATGACAAATAACGTGCAAGAAACATCAATAAACGCGATTCGAACATTGTCAATTGATGCCATTCAAAAGGCGAATTCAGGTCACCCAGGTTTACCGATGGGTGCTGCACCAATGGCATATACATTATGGACTGAATTTATGGAGCAAAATCCAAACCATTCAAGCTGGGTAAATCGAGATCGATTTGTTTTATCTGCTGGACATGGCTCCATGTTACTATACGCATTACTACATTTGGCTGGTTACAATGTTTCAATTGAAGATTTAAAGAATTTTAGACAATTTGGCTCACATACGCCAGGACACCCAGAAGTCACTGACACAGACGGTGTAGAGGCAACAACCGGACCACTCGGACAAGGTATTGCTATGACGGTTGGAATGGCAATGGCTGAGTCACATTTAGCTGCAAAGTATAACCGTGATCATTTTAATGTAGTTGATCATTACAGTTATGCACTAGTCAGCGATGGTGACCTTATGGAAGGTATTTCCCATGAAGCTGCTTCTTTGGCTGGTCATTTAGGATTGGGCAAGCTCATTGCGCTTTACGATTCTAATGATATTTCATTAGATGGAGAATTAGGAAAATCTTTCTCTGAATCAGTAGAGAAACGTTTTGAGTCGTATGGTTGGCAAGTCTTGCACGTAGCAGATGGAAATGATACGGTTGCAATTGCTAATGCGCTTGAAAAAGCGAAAGCGAATACAACACAACCGACACTGATTGAAGTGAAGACGGTAATTGGTTTTGGATCACCAAACAAGGCTGGATCTAATGCATCACACGGTGCGCCACTTGGAGAAGATGAAGTCACTTTAACTAAGCAAGCATATAAGTGGGATCATGAACCATTTGCTGTTCCTAATGAGGTTTATGCAGATTTTAAAGAAAAGGTTGCAAAACGTGGACAAACGGCTGAGGATGAGTGGAACCAAATGTTTGCTCAATATAAGTCAGCATATCCAGAGCTTGCAAATGAATTTGAAGTAGCTATGAAAGGCGAATTACCTGAAAATTGGGATGCTGATCTCCCTGTTTTCACTCCTGGTGAGGATACCCTTGCCACGCGAGCATCTTCTGGTAAAGTGGTTAACGCACTATCTCAATCCGTGCCAAGCTTATTTGGAGGTAGCGCGGATCTTGCTGGTTCTAATAACACCCGAATGAATGACGAGGAAGACTTTGATAAAACAAATTATGCAGGTCGTAACATTTGGTTTGGTGTACGAGAGTTTGCTATGGCTGCTGCACTTAATGGTATGGCGCTTCATGGTGGGTTAAAGGTATATGGCGGTACATTCTTTGTATTCAGTGATTACCTACGTCCAGCTGTCCGCTTGTCGGCTATTCAAAAGTTACCAGTCACCTATGTACTCACTCACGATTCAATTGCTGTGGGTGAAGATGGACCAACCCATGAGCCTGTTGAACAGCTTGCCGCATTCCGAGCGATGCCAGGCATTTCAGTTATGCGTCCAGCAGACGGAAATGAAGTTCAAGCAGCATGGCGTTTAGCTATGCAATCAGTTGACACACCAACATTACTTGTATTGACTAGACAAGGCTTACCAACGTTAGAAGGTACAAATTATGAAGGTGTACAAAAAGGTGGTTATATTGTTAGTCCATCAACAAAATCAGTAGCTGACGGCATTTTAGTGGCTGCTGGTTCAGAGGTGCAATTGGCTGTTAAAGCGCAAGCTACTTTAAGAGAAAAAGGTTATGATGTTAGCGTAGTAAGTATGCCATCATGGGATCGATTTGAGCAACAAGATCAAGCGTATAAAGACTCAATCTTGCCAAAATCAGTTACTAAGCGTTTGGCAATTGAAATGGGTGCTTCTTTAGGATGGGACCGCTACGTAGGTGTAGAAGGTGACATTTTAGCAATTGATCGCTTTGGAGCTTCGGGAGAAGGAAAGCGTGTCATGCAAGAATACGGTTTTACAGTTGATAACGTTGTTAAGCGCTTCGTAGCTGTTGCTGAGAAATAGATTGGAACAAAAATAAATGAAATAAGATTTAAAGCGAATAATCCGTTGATTTTGCGAATGGATTATTCGCTTTTTATTATATTAGAACTAATGATACTAAACAGCAGAGGAAAGGTGCGTCATTTTAGCGGGAACAAATCTTTTCGGTGTAGCGAGTAACCGCAGCCCCAGAACGAGATAAAGATCGATTCCGTAAAGCGTTCTTGGCTTTGTTGTGGAGGATTAGATCATATCCCGTCACCTCGTGTGCCAACGTCTAACTGACCCAAATCTGCAGGCCTGAAGCTGTGCCGCAGACAGAGTGTATTTCCTCTTCGCCTATGTGATAAAACTGCACATTCTCACATCAGTATAAGAGAAGCTAATTTACATATATTGCACCGCACGATTACCCAAATCTACCTCTACAAGCATTACAATTTCATAATTGATTTTCAATTCGACAAAACTCGTACTTCTTCATTTCAGTGATTGACAGTTTTTTATCCCTTTAAGACATATAATTGAGAAAAAGGGGGTTGTCCATTGAATCGCTATTATATCTTTTTTTTAAAAGCTGAAGTTTATCATCACTATTTTTATAAAACAGCTTTACTAAATCGTTTTTTTCATAAGTATATGAGTCACCCAGATCGTTCTGATTTAGAAAAACAGTTTTTTTATATTACTAGACCTATCCCTATACAAGATAACATTCAAGCTCAACAGATAGAAATAACGGACAATCGGATGATGACGATTTTTTCGAGCGCGCAATATATACTAGATCATCCATTGCTCTATGATTTAGAAGATCAAAATCACCGTTGTTTTATTGTTGATCATACCTATCAACATTTTGGCTGGTTATCACCTTTACATAAGGTGAGTTCTCCAGTGTATAAGGTTGATTCAATTGATACACTTGCACACCGGCTTAATAAGCTAGAAGTCATTAAATCATATTGCAGATAGTATTCATCTATTACTTCGTCATCACACTATAATAAAACGAAGGGTATCCTCTTTCAAACTCGACCATTACTAGTTTGCTCCTCGCTATTGTAATATAGTTCAATGTTTAATATACTATATGAGACATGTTTTTAAGGAGGAAGAGAGTTTATGGCTACAGGTTGGGTAATACTTATTGTCATCATTGCATTATTAGCTGGTGTAGCACTAGGGTTTTTCATCGCTAGAAAATACATGATGAATTATTTGAAAAAGAATCCACCAATTAATGAGCAAATGTTACGGACTTTAATGATGCAAATGGGGCAAAAGCCATCGCAGAAAAAGATTAATCAAATGATGCGTGCAATGAACAACCAAAATCAAGAAAAATAAAGCAATTTTATAGGCCTTGATATATACATTGCAACAAATAAATCTCTTGTACGACTTACGTACTAGAGATTTATTTTTTTGAAAAGCATTAGAAACCTCTCATTCGTTCGTTTTTTAACGGCTATTTTACAGTATTATTAAATTGTATGTCCGCTTCTAACTTCTCTTTGTTAAAAAGATTGAAACTCCAACAAAAAACTGAGTGAAATAGCCTATTTCCCCTTTTTTAATTTACATAACATTGATATTAATTGATAATTATGAAACAATTCGTAACTAATCTGTAAAATTTATCACATATTTAACGATTTTAGTACATATAATGGTTTTAGATATGTTATTATTGTAAAGTAATGGTAGTCTATCTTGAATGGAGAGGAGCATGTTTGTGTATTCTCAACGAAAAATAGAATATTATCATGTTAAACAAGATCAAGTTCGTTTTTCGCTTAACACAACACCAATCCGCTTCAATATGGCAAATTTACCAGAAGAAATCGTCGATTGGATAGAGCATCATGGTTTTGATTTTATTGGTTTCTGTAATAGGAAAGGAAAGATATTATATACCTCTACTTCGATAGAAAAAATATTGGGTTATCAAAGAGAAGATATAATTGGAAATTTTGCTTTGCGATATATTCCAAAGCGCTCCCGACAAGCTTTTGTAGAAACATTTTTATTCGATACACCTTATCGACAGCGTTTTACTATCCAACTCAAAAGTATGACAGGGAAATACGTTTGGGTTGATGTCGTCATTAAAGCCATTTTTATTCAAGATACGAAAAATGTGATTTATCTCATCCTTGTTAAAAATATTAGTGATAAAAAAGAAGCAGAAGAGATGTTGATAAGATCAGAAAAAATGTCAGTTGCAGGTCAACTAGCAGCAGGCGTTGTTCATGAAATAAGAAATCCCTTAACCTCGTTAAAAGGGTTTATTGATTTATTGCAAGCTGGCATTGATCGGGAGCAAGAATATTATAAGATTATGATAGATGAAATTGACAAAATTGAAACCATATCAGCAGAATTATTGTTTATATCAAAACCCCTTACACACAACCAGAACTACCAATGGCTAAAGCCGATGATTAAGGATGTAATTGTTTTATTGAATACTCAGGCAAAGAATTTTGATATTCAATTAGAACTTATTTGTCCAGACGATTTTGTGGTTTATGTTGATCGATCACAAATGAAGCAAGTATTCATTAATTTAATTAAAAATGCCATAGAAGCAATGTCTAATCCTGGTAAAGTTGTAACTAAAGTAGAAATTAGAAAAGGTTTGTGCGTTATTTCAGTTATTGATGAAGGCCCTGGTATCCCTCCTCATCTTATACATAAGGTTAAAGAACCATTTTTCACTACCAAAAAAGATGGAACGGGTCTAGGCTTGATGATAACAACACGTATTATTGAAAACCATAACGGACTTTTTGAAATTATTACAAATCATGATAAAGGAACGACTTTTGAAGTCCATTTACCATTCTACAATCCTAATTATATTAATGAAAATAAGGAATGAATGATCAAACAGTCTGTACATAACTTGTATTGACTGTTTTTGCATGTGATGACGAAAGATTTTACTTATTTGCAGTTATACATTAAAATAGTAAGGTACATAACCATGTCGATCCTTAATCGTTCGTATTTAGGAAGTGTTATGAGATTTAGTTAGGGGGTATCACGTATGGCTATTAATACAAAAAAGACATTTGAACTGAATGGTCAGAAGTATAACTACTACCAATTAAAAGCTTTAGAAGAAGCAGGAAAAGGAAAGATTGCACGTTTACCTTTTTCGATCCGTGTTTTATTAGAGTCATTGTTGCGACAGTTTGATGGTCACGTAATTAAAGATGAACATATTGAAGGTCTGGTGAATTGGGGTAAGGTTGATAAGACGGATGTCCCTTTCAAACCGTCCCGCGTCATATTACAAGATTTCACAGGGGTACCGGCAGTTGTTGATTTGGCTTCTTTACGAAAGGCAATGGTTGACCTAGGTGGGGAGGCAGATCAAATTAATCCTGAAGTTCCCGTTGATCTAGTGATTGATCACTCTGTCCAAGTTGATGAGTTCGGATCAAATACTGCATTGCTTGCAAATATGGAATTAGAGTTTGAACGCAATGCCGAACGTTACCAATTTTTAAATTGGGCACAAAAAGCGTTTGATAACTATCGAGCAGTACCCCCGGCTACGGGTATCGTTCACCAAGTTAACTTAGAGTATATTGCGAACGTTGTCCATAAGCATGAAAATGAAGATGGCAGTTTCGATGCCTTCCCAGACACACTCGTAGGAACCGATTCTCATACAACAATGATTAATGGTTTAGGTGTACTTGGCTGGGGTGTAGGAGGCATTGAAGCAGAAGCTGGTATGTTAGGACAACCTTCTTATTTTGTTGCTCCAGATGTTATTGGTGTTAAATTTACTGGCACTATGCCCAATGGGATAACTGCTACAGATCTTGCTTTGAAAGTAACTCAGGTGTTACGCGAGAAAAAAGTAGTTGGAAAATTTGTTGAGTATTTTGGCCCGGGTCTAAAAGAAATGCCATTAGCAGACCGAGCTACGATTTCAAATATGGCTCCTGAATACGGTGCAACTTGTGGTTTCTTCCCTGTTGATGCTGAGGCACTTAATTATTTGCGTTTGACAGGTAGAAGTGAAGAACAAATTGCTCTAGTTGAAACGTATTGTAAAGAAAATAATTTATGGTATGATGCTTCTCAACTGGATCCGGAGTTCACTGACCTTGTTGAAATTAATCTTTCGGAGTTGGAACCTAGCTTGTCAGGACCTAAACGACCTCAAGATTTAATTTTATTATCAGATATGAAAAAGTCATTCAATGAGGCAGTTACGGCACCTGCAGGTAATCAGGGCTTTGGGTTAGACAAATCAGAATTTAATAAACAAGCAACTGTTAAACATGCAAATGGGGCAGAATCAACGATGAAGACGGGTTCTCTAGCCATTGCCGCCATTACATCTTGTACAAATACATCCAATCCATATGTTATGTTAGGTTCTGGTTTATTGGCAAAGAACGCAGTTGAAAAAGGACTAACCGTACCCGATTATGTGAAAACATCGTTGGCGCCTGGTTCAAAAGTGGTAACCCGCTATTTAGAAGATGCTGGGTTAATGCCTTACCTTGAAAAACTAGGATTTAACTTAGTAGGGTATGGTTGTACGACGTGTATCGGTAACTCTGGTCCACTTGAGACGGCTGTAGAAGAAGCAATTATTGAGCATGATTTAACTGTCTCCTCGGTTCTTTCAGGGAACCGTAATTTTGAGGGACGTATTCATCCACTTGTTAAGGCTAACTATCTTGCATCGCCTCCATTAGTCGTTGCCTATGCCTTAGCTGGGACAGTAGATATTGATATACAAGATGAACCTTTAGGGTTTGATGCACAAGGGGAGCCGGTCTACTTTAACGATATTTGGCCTTCTTTAGATGAAATTCGCGATGAGGTTAGTAAAGTAGTCACACCTGAGATCTTTAAGAAAGAGTATGAAAATATCTTTAACTCAAATGAAAAATGGAATGCAATTGAAACAACGGATCAACCTTTGTATGCTTGGAATGAAAATTCAACATATATTCAAAATCCACCATTCTTTGAAAATCTATCAAAAGATCCAAAATCAGTTGAACCTTTGTCTAATTTACGTGTTATTGGTAAATTCGGTGATTCAGTCACTACCGATCATATATCTCCCGCTGGTGCTATTGCTAAAGATATGCCAGCAGGAAAATATTTGCAAAATCATGGTGTGTCACCGCGTAACTTTAATTCGTATGGTTCTCGTCGAGGAAACCATGAGGTGATGATGCGTGGAACATTTGGTAATATCCGTATAAAGAACATGTTAGCACCAGGAACAGAGGGCGGATTTACAACGTATTGGCCAACTGAAGAGGTGATGTCAATATATGATGCCGCTATGAAGTACCAAGAACATGAAACAGGATTAGTTGTTCTTGCAGGTAATGATTATGGTATGGGAAGCTCTCGTGACTGGGCGGCTAAAGGTACTAACTTATTGGGTATTGAGACGGTTATTGCCCAAAGTTATGAACGAATTCATCGTAGTAACCTTGTTATGATGGGTGTACTTCCACTCCAATTCTTAGAGGGTGAAAGTGCTGATACCCTTGGTCTTACAGGACGTGAAACGATTGCTGTGGATATTGAGCAATCTGTACAACCTAATCAAAAAGTTAAAGTTACAGCTACTACTGAAGCTGGCGAGATTATTGCGTTTGAAGCCATCGCTCGATTTGATAGTGAAGTTGAAATTGATTATTATCGACATGGTGGTATACTACCAATGGTATTACGCCACAAATTAAAAAACGTATAAACTGCTTGATGGTAAAATGCCGTCCCGAAAGCTTAGCTTTTGAGGGTGGCTTTTTACTTTGCTCTTAAATGTCTTGAGTTATCAATGTTTATCACAAGTAAAGGTCGCTAATGTCCTGACGCATTCAACTGCCAATCAGTGGGAGAAGAACGCGAACGCCTACTAGTTGGAGGTTTGTTTTATGCATTCGCTTCATAGACGCTACTTTGATAAATGCCCATAATAATATTTGATGGAAATATATTTGTTTCGTTATATAATTCAAGTTTGTTCATTATCTTAAAAAAAACAAATGTGCTAAAATAAACAAGTGAAGCTGTCTTTTTGTTAATAATCTCAGTCAGTGATTAAAAATGTGGAAAATTACAAATTATAATTTCAATTTTACAACGTAAAACTTAGTTGAAGAAAGGATCCGATTCGTTTGACCAATCATTTAATTTTATCCAAAATCAATGAACAAAAAATAGTTGAATGGGATAATATCGAAACAACACCTCCTTATTGTGAAATAGATATACTTCGGGCTTTAGATCAAGTTCAAGTTGACACTGATCACCTATCGACACGTGCAGTCGCCATACTGCACGTGATGTTAGCCTTTCATCGTTTGATTCGTCATGAAGAACAAGATCAATTAGCGCAAAACTTACTCGACATAGCTGCTAAAATGGAACCGCATCTTTCCGTACAGCACAAGCTCCAATCCATTAAACACTATTATTTTCTGAACCAACACTTCAAGCAGCTCGATATTAATCAATGGTCGATTCGAGAAACGGATTTTGATCAAGCAAAGCTGAAGAAACTTCAAGAATGGCAGAAAAAAATAACTGCTTTTTACAGTGAAACAGAAGCAGTACAATTTACGACTGACTTCCATCAATTAGAATTGGATCAGATATACAATCAGATGAGAGAACAACTAATAAACTTGGATCAGCTATTGAAGGAAGGTATTGAATCAATAGAGA
Source organism: Amphibacillus jilinensis Y1 (assembly GCF_000306965.1). Taxonomy (GTDB): domain Bacteria; phylum Bacillota; class Bacilli; order Bacillales; family Amphibacillaceae; genus Amphibacillus_C; species Amphibacillus_C jilinensis. Next base: position 455,870 of record NZ_JH976435.1, read on the forward strand.
ATAAACGTTCTGGTATACCGACTAAACAAATTAATCATATGATTAAGGAACTTGTGGATTTAGAACACGCATTTGATCAAACCCTTCCTGATACCCTACATGCTAAAAATGACAAAAGTCCTTTGCAAAAGCTCGAGAGTATGGTTGGTCTCGATCAAATTAAACAATATATGAAGCAATATTATCATTATCTGAAATATCAAAAGGATAGAAAAGACATTGGTTTCCAAATGATCGATGAGCCAGGTTTACATATGATTATTACAGGTAACCCTGGTACAGGTAAAACGACAATCGCACGTTTGTTAGCAGAGATTTATCATGAGCTTGGATTACTTGAATCAAAACATGTGATTGAAGTCAATCGTTCTCATCTTGTCGGATCATATGTTGGTCAAAGTGAAGAGAATACAATGACTTATATTCGCCAAGCAGTTGGTGGTGTCCTATTTATTGATGAAGCGTATAGTTTAAGGCGGCAAGATTCGAGTGGGAGTGACTATGGACAAGCTGTAATTGATACGTTAGTTTCAGCAATGACAAGTGGCGAATATGCGGGTGCATTTGTGGTTATTTTGGCAGGATATCCAGAAGAGATGCGCCAGTTTTTATGGTCAAACCCAGGTCTTCGCAGTCGATTCCCTGACCAAAATATGATTAGCTTACCTGATTTTAAAATGAGTGAGTTAGTTGAAATTGCAGAAATGACAGCATTAAGTAATGATTACTTCTTTACCGAAACTGCTTTAAATAGCTTTTACGATTTAATTGAACGTGCAAAAGTTGATGATACGTTTGGAAATGCTAGGACGGTAAGAGATCTTGTGATGAAAGCTATATTCAAAAAAGGAGCTTCGATAACTGTAGAAGCCCATGACGATTGGCTCGACCATATGAGGATCGAATCAAAAGATTTGTCTGTCATGGATGATCAAAAAGATGACACAGAACCGATGGACCAGCTTGATCAGTTAATTGGTTTAGATAACATTAAAGCAGAAGTAAAAAAGTTGTCCTCTTTTGTTAAAGTGCAACAAAAGAGAAAACACCAAGGCTATCCGGTTGTCCCTATCCAGCTTCATGCTGTTTTTTCTGGTAATCCTGGGACTGGTAAGACGACTGTAGCTAAAATCTATTCAAAATTATTAAAGGAATGCGGCTTGTTAAAACGTGGTCATTTCGTTTTAGCTTCACGTAGTGATTTAGTAGCCGGTTATGTAGGACAAACTGCTTTAAAAACCAAAAATAAGATCAGAGAGGCACTCGGTGGGGTACTATTTATCGATGAAGCTTACGCATTATTCAGGGGTGAAAATGACTTTGGTAAGGAAGCAATTGATACGTTAGTTGATGAGATGACAAAACACAATGAGAATCTTGTCGTTATCCTTGCCGGTTATCGGAAAGACATGGAGCGATTTATTGATAGTAATCCTGGTTTATCTTCACGTTTCAGAAAGTACTTTGAATTTGTTGACTATAAAGCAAGTGAATTATTGGCGATCACCCATTACCATATTGAGCATTACCACTACAAAATAACAGATGATGCACGAGACTATTTAATTGAACACTATCAGACTGAATCAATTAATGGGAATGCACGATTTGTTGTAAACCTTGTTGAAGAGGCGATTCAATTTCAAGCTTTACGTATGGCTGAACAAACCCCAAGTGATGAGCAGTTTTTACATCTAGATAAAGAAGACTTTAAAAAAGCGTGGCAAACAGTGAAGGGAGCCTAGTAAATGAAAAAAGTAAAAACACCTATTCAAGTGCGCTATCAGGAGACTGATCAAATGGGGGTAGTCTATCACGCTAATTATTTGGTCTGGTTCGAAATTGGTAGAACAGCATTTATTGATGCGCTTGGTCTATCATATGCAGCAATGGAAAAGGCGGGCGTGGTTTCTCCTGTTACCCATGTTGAAGTGGATTATAAGCAACCGATTCGTTATGGTGAAGCTGCTTTTGTAGAAACGTGGCTGGTAAGTTATGACGGTTTACGAACGACCTATGGCTATCAAGTCCTAAATAAAGCCGGAGAAGTGGCTGTTTCAGGTAAGTCAGATCATGTTGTTGTGAAAAAAGAGAATTTTCGCCCTATTTCTGTGCGACGCATGTTTCCAGAATGGCATCAAAGTTACTTTGATGCGCTAGGTGAAAAAGCATAATGGCTTTTGGTGTAGATAGACAAGAATTAATAAACTGGAAGAAACGTGTGAAGGCAGGAGAAATTGCGTTCCTTACCCACTATTGGCAAGATCCTCGTTTTCCTAACTGCACAAGTGTAACTAAAGTAGGGTGTGCAGATGTAAAAAGATTAATAAAGTGGGGAGAGAACTATCAATTGAAACAGGAATGGATTCATTTTGATCAAGATTATCCACACTATGATTTATTTGCGCCGCGCCAAGCTGAAATATTAAGAACAGAAGGGATAATTGATCAAATACAACGCTTTAATTTAATAGATGGTTATAAATCCTCATGCCAAATTAATAAGACTAACTAAGTTAGTCTTATTAATTGTTGTTCTTATTTTTCTTTTCTGGCACGGGATCAAATCCACCTGGGTGAAAGGGCTGGCATTTGAAGATACGAATCATCGTGAGCCATCCTCCTTTAATTGCACCAAATCGAGTAATAGCTTCTTTTCCATACTGTGAACAGGTCGGTTGAAATCGACAACTTGGCTGTTTATGCGGGCTAATGTATTTTCGATAGAAATTAATAAGAGCCAACAATAAGTGTTTCATTTTTAGTCCACCCGCTTATCAAAGCTAATTGATGCAAGTGCATCATGCAAATGAATGGATTCTTCATTCTGACAAGTAACTTTAAAAGCAACGATATCTTCAGATTCATATAGATCAGCTGCTACAAGTCTGACCATATCTTCAACAAAACGTGGATTTTCATAGGCTTGCTCCGTAACCATTTTTTCATCAGGTCTTTTTAAAACCGGGTGAATGCGGGCACTAGCATTGCTTTCCGCTGCTTCTAGTAATAATACTTTCCAATCAGAGTGTTGTTCATCAAAATCATCAGCGAGCTCAATCTCCATTTGTACTTGCCCACGTTGATTATGGGCACTATATTCACTAATTTCCTTTGAACATGGACAGAGTGTAGTAACGGTTCCAGTTAATCCGACTTTAATTTGATAGTAATGAGGTTCGGTAAAGTGTATGCTTACCATCAACTTGGCATGATTTAAGCCAGCTAAATCTGAATTGGGTCCACGGCGCTCATAAAACCATGGGACGTCCACTTTTAAAAACGCATCAGAGCTGTGTAGACGCTCTGCCAAATCTTTTGTAAATCTCTTCAGTAAATGGAGGTCCAATGTTAATTTCTCGTTATTATAATAGTCTTGTAATTGCTCAGTAAATCTGCTCATATTTGTTCCTTTACTATCTTGCTTGACAGATGAAGAGAATGTGAAAACACCAAGTGAACTTTGTTGATTTGGTTTGTATTTACTATTTATTTGAATCGGATGTTTCACGTTTGTTATACCAACTGCATCTAATTTAAATAAGAAGTCGTTTTGTGTGTTTTGTAAGTCTGGCATATCTTCTTTTTTTGTTGGTTTATTTTTTTCTCCAGGTTCAACTGAACCAAATAGACGATGTCTGTCTGTTTTATTAGGCAAATTTCGATAGTTTGATTGATGATTCGTCATGGATTATAAACCCCTTTCGCATCTTTATTAGTTCAAAGTATACTGAACTCTGTGTGATGATTCAATTTATTTAACTTATCTAAATACGTTAACAACAATCTTACTGCTTATCGCATTGTAAAAAGACTGTATCGAAACGTGGAATCAAAGAAATTCAAGCGTGTTTACGAATGGCTGGAGATTTTGTCGCGTTTTGGCATTTTACAACAAACTATCATGCTTATTATCCGACAAACCGTATAATAGGCCAATAAAAAAACACTTTAAGCTATGCTCAAAGTGAAAATAAATTAAATCCAAGGCACTTTAGGTTCTGATCTGTTCACTATTCGCTTAATATTTGGTATGTGACGATAGATAATAAATAAAGCTAAGATACTTGTTAAAATTAACGATCCGTAATCTTTTAATAAGAAGGAAGTGATGACAGCGATTATACTAGTCAGCATGGACGAGAGTGAAACATATTTGCTGATATATAAAACAATGAGAAATGTGATTAAAATTATTAAAAATAAAAGCGGATTAACACCTAAAATCATCCCCCCAGAAGTGGCAACGGCTTTTCCTCCTCTAAAGTTAGCAAATACAGGATACATATGACCAATAACAGCAAAAATCCCGATAACTAAAGCGCTCAACTCAGGTTGATTAAACAGGAAAGGTAAGCTAGCTGCCAATGTACCTTTTAATATGTCAGCAAATGTTACAACGATGCCCGCTTTTTTACCTAGTACACGAAAAGCATTAGTCGCGCCTAAATTTCCACTTCCATGTTCTCGTATGTCCTTTTGGAAAAAGACTTTTCCAACAATGAGTCCTGATGGAAACGACCCTAATAAATAAGCAATTAATATAAATAGTAGATATGTCCACATGTTATTTGTTCCTCATTTCTATTAAACGATATAGTCCAGTCGATTTATTTTAACATGAATTCAAATAATATTAAATATTTTTAGGACCAGGTTTTAATACAATGTTATTTGACCCGAGTCAATAAAAAAGCGTAAACTATAAAATAATGGACGAGATAATGAAGGGCGGAACATGATTATGAGTTATTCACATCCAAATCCGGAAAGATTGAAAGATATATTTAATCAAGCGAAGACTATTGCTGTTGTAGGGCTATCAGATCAATCGAATCGAGTGTCGTATCAAGTTAGCCAAGTGATGAAACAAGCTGGCTTTAAAATCATTCCCGTTAACCCTAATATTCAATCATCTCTTGGTGAAAAAGCTTATCATCACCTTTCTGAAATTCCAGGTCCTATTGATATTGTTAATGTATTTCGAAAATCGATATTTTTAAAGGACATAGCCGAAGAAGCTGTTGGAATTGGTGCTAATGTACTATGGGCGCAACAAGGTGTGGTTGATGAAGCTGTCTATGAATTGTATAATAAGGACTTGTTCGTTGTTATGGATTTATGTATTAAAGTAGCTTATCAATATAACAGCTGATGACTTTATAGAAGTATTACTAATCTGTTCTTAAAAGTTGGATCAATCGGGTTCTATTGACTAGCTTAGTTAAGTTAGGTACAAATGGAGACTATTTTAGCTATTTCACATTTAATAAACACATGCTATACTTACTAAATAACTATGACAAACGTAGGTTCGCTCTTGTTGGAATGTTGAGATATATGGAAGGGGCAAGATGAGTTTGACTAATCAAGATACGATGTATACAGATGATTCGATTCAAGTATTAGAAGGACTAGAAGCGGTTAGAAAACGTCCAGGTATGTATATAGGTTCAACAGACGCTAGAGGGCTACACCACCTGGTCTATGAAATTGTAGACAACGCTGTGGATGAAGCATTATCTGGCTTTGGTGAGAAAATAACTGTTATGATTCATAACGATAATAGTATTACTGTTACGGATGAAGCACGAGGAATGCCGATTGGGATGCATCAATCTGGAAAGTCTACACCAGAAGTTATCCTTACCGTTTTACATGCTGGTGGTAAATTTGGTCAAGGTGGTTATAAAACATCTGGTGGACTTCATGGTGTTGGCGCATCAGTCGTTAATGCGCTCTCAGAAGAATTAATCGTTACGATTCATCGTGATGGAAAAATAATGGAACAATCATTTTCAAATGGTGGTATAGCCACTGGTCCTTTGACGCAAATCGGTACCACTAAAAAAACGGGAACTTCTATTCATTTTAAACCTGATTCTCGGATTTTTTCTACCACAACTTTTCAATTTGATATCCTCTCTGAACGTTTAAGAGAAGCAGCTTTTTTGTTGAAAGGTTTAGAGATTACCTTAGTTGATGAAAGGCAAGGACTTAAAGAATCGTATAAATATCCTGATGGCTTAAAATCATTTGTTGATTATTTAAATGAAGAGAAAGATGTGTTACATGGTGTTGTTTCGTTCGAGGGTGATCAACAAGATATAGAAGTTGACTTTGCTTTCCAATTTAATGATGGCTATGCCGAAAGTATGCTATCCTTTGTTAATAACGTTCGGACCAAAGATGGTGGAACCCATGAATCGGGTGCTCGAACAGCAATTACCAGAGTATTTAATGAATATGCTAGAAAAAATAATTTGTTGAAGGATAAGGATAAAAATTTAGAAGGTAATGATATCCGAGAAGGTTTCACTGCAATTGTTTCGGTTCGAATTCCAGAAGAAAAGTTACAATTTGAAGGACAAACAAAGGGCAAATTAGGGACTTCTGAGGCAAGGTCAGCAGTTGATGCCGTTGTGTCAGAACACCTGGCTTATTTTCTTGAAGAAAATGCGGAAGTAGCCACAATGTTATTAAAGAAAGCAGTTAGGGCGAAAGAAGCACGAGAGGCGGCACGAAAAGCGCGTGAAGATGCTCGGACAGGTAAACAGAAAAGAAGAAAAGATGCTTTACTGAGTGGTAAGCTTACACCCGCCCAATCACGCAAACCCGATCGCAATGAACTCTATCTAGTTGAGGGTGACTCAGCAGGTGGATCAGCCAAACAAGGACGTGACCGTAAGTTTCAAGCGGTATTACCATTACGTGGTAAGGTAATTAATACAGAGAAAGCTAAGCTTGAAGATGTACTTAAAAATGAAGAAATCTCAACCATTATTCATACAATTGGTGCTGGCGTTGGCGGTGATTTTAATTTAGATGACGTTCAGTACAATAAAATTGTAATTATGACAGATGCTGATACGGATGGCGCTCATATTCAAGTTCTCTTGTTAACCTTTTTCTATCGATATATGCGTCCACTAATTGAGGCTGGAAAGATTTACATTGCTCTCCCTCCGCTTTACAAGGTTTCAAAAGGTAAAGGGAAAAATGAAAAAATTCGCTATGCTTGGAACGAAGAGGAGATGAAACAAGCGACTCAACAGTTGAAAAGCGGTTATATCTTGCAACGTTATAAAGGGCTCGGTGAGATGAATGCCGATCAGTTGTGGGAGACAACGATGAATCCAGAGACAAGAACGTTGATTCGTGTCACCATTGATGATTTAGCAAGAGCAGAACGAAGGGTAACAACATTAATGGGAGATAAAGTAGCGCCACGACGTAAATGGATTGAATCGCATGTTGCCTTTGGCCTTGATGAAGAGACGAATATCATTGACAATGAGAATATTCATGGTTAGTTTTGAGGAGGAAATACTTTGGCTTCACAAGAGAAATATTTAGATTTACCATTAGAAGAAGTAATTGGTGATCGATTTGGTCGCTATAGTAAATACATCATACAAGATCGCGCTTTACCTGATGCTCGAGATGGTTTGAAGCCGGTTCAACGTCGAATTCTTTATGCGATGCATGAAGAAAAGAATACACACGAAAAAGGTTTTCGTAAATCTGCAAAAACGGTTGGTACAGTAATAGGAAACTACCATCCACATGGTGATAGTTCTGTATATGAAGCAATGGTTCGTTTAAGTCAAGAATGGAAAGTGCGTAACGTCCTTGTTGAAATGCATGGTAATAATGGTAGTGTTGACGGAGATCCGCCAGCAGCAATGCGTTATACTGAGGCTCGACTTTCTGCGATTTCTAGTGAGTTATTACGTGATATTGACAAAGAAACGGTTGATTATATTCCGAATTTTGATGATACCATTAATGAACCTGTTGTCTTACCTGCACGATTTCCAAATTTACTTGTCAATGGTTCAACAGGTATTTCAGCTGGTTACGCAACAGATATTCCTCCACATAACTTAACTGAAGTGATTGATGCAGTGATTAAGAAAATTGATCAACCAGATGTCACGATTGATCAATTGCTCGGGATCATGAAGGGGCCGGACTTTCCAACAGGCGGTATTATTCAAGGCGAAGAGGGACTGAAACAGGCATACCGTACGGGTAAAGGTAAGGTGATTGTAAGAGGACGTGCAGAAATTGAATCAATTAGAGGAAATCGTGAACAAATTGTGATCGATGAAATTCCTTATGAAGTTAATAAGGCAGTATTGGTAAAGCGAATCGACGAATTAAAACTCGATCGCAAAGTTGAGGGAATTGCTGAAGTACGTGATGAAACAGATCGAACAGGGATGCGAATTGTTATTGAATTGCGTAAAGAAGCGGACAGTGAAGGGATTTTAAATTACTTATATAAACATACTGATTTACAAATTGCTTATCACTTTAACATGGTTGCAATTAAGGATAAAACGCCGACACAACTCAATTTAATACAATTATTAGATGCTTATATTAATCATCAAAAAGAGGTTGTTCTTAGACAATCGCATTATGATTTGAAGCGCGCTAATGACAGAGCACATATTCTGGAAGGGTTAATTAAGGCAATTTCTGTTTTAGATCAACTGATTACAACCATTCGAGCGAGTAAAGATAAAGCCGATGCGAAAAGCCGAATTGAAGAACAGTTTGGTTTCTCTGAAAAGCAAGCAGAAGCTATTGTGAATTTACAATTATATCGCTTAACAAATACCGATATCACATCATTAGAAAAAGAAGCTGATGAACTAAAACAAACAATTATCGAGCTGAGCAGTATTATTGCTGATCCGAAAAAATTAGCCCATGTAATAAAAAGCGATTTGCGTCAGATTAAGAAAAAATTCAACACGCCAAGACTGACCTCTATTGAAGCTGAAGTCGAAGAGTTAAAAATAAATCTCGAGGTCATGGTAGCTAGTGAAGATGTTCTCGTTTCTGTTACCTATGATGGCTATCTTAAACGAACAAGTTTACGATCATATGCTGCATCGAATGGTGAAGATTTAGCCATGAAAGATAATGATCGACTTGTTGGGCTTTTTGAAATAAACACAACGGATACCTTATTATTATTTACGAATAAGGGGCGATATATTTATGCGCCTGTGCACCTTTTACCTGATATTAGATGGAAGGATTTGGCTCAACATATTTCTAATGTAGTAGCGATTGATAACGGTGAAAAAATCATTAGAGCGATACCGATTCGTGATTTTAAAGCCCCGCAATATTTGATCTTCTTTACTCGAAATGGCATGGTTAAACGTAGTGAACTTAGTTTATATGAAGCACAGAGATATTCAAAGCCACTCGTCGCCATTAACTTAAAAGGCAATGATCAACTTGTTAATGTGTCCTTATCTAATGGGCTACAGGACGTATTTGTCGTCTGCAATAGAGGCTATGGATTGCGTTATAACGAGGCAGAAGTTTCGCCAGTGGGGCAACGCGCTGCTGGAGTGAAAGCAATGAATTTAAAAAAAGAAGAGTACGTGGTTAATGGATTTGTGATGGACGGTGATAAACAAGATGAAACTTACTTCACGCTTGTCACACAACGCGGAGCAATGAAACGCATGCAGATTACAGAGTTTGAACAATCGACACGCGCTAAACGCGGACAAATAATGTTAAGAGAACTAAAAGGTAAGCCTCATCGTGTAGTTGGATTTACTGAAGTATTTCCAGAAGAACGTGTAACTATTCTGACCGATAATGGTCAAGTGACGACCGTACATCCGATGGAATTAAGCATCAGTGATCGCTACAGTAATGGATCTTTTGTTTTAGATACAGATGAAATGGGAGAAGTAGCAACCATTTGGAAAGAAATTGTTTATCAAACACCATTTAAAACAGAATAACTTCAAACTAAATCAGTAAGGATAGATGATTATCCTTGCTGATTTTTAACATACTTACATAAAACGAACCTTCAATCAGTGGGCAGTCCCATTCTTTGACCAATAATTGTGAGTTGAGTGAATCAGAATGGTTAGCGGTGATAAATACTTAAAAACCAATTTAATAAGATTAGTATGCATAATGGTAATTGGTGAAATATTATTCAATGTTAAGCTAATTTTTTTACATGCAAATTAATTTTGTCCTATTCACGGGCATGCTATGCTGTGAATAGTTTGATAAAAAGGGGTTTTGTAACTTATGACTGACACACAATTATTTCGCCAAGCGATGGGGCAATTTTCCACGGGAATAACCGTAATCACGGCAAAAAATAATTTAAATAATGAGATACGAGGGATCACAGTTAACGCTTTTATGTCATTATCACTTGATCCGATGTTAATTGCTATCTCACTTCGTAATCAAGCTTCGATGATTAGTACCATACAACAAACCGACCACTTTGGCATTAGTATATTAGCTGAAAGTCAAAAAGACCTCTCAATGATTTTCGCCAATCAGAAGAAAAATAGTGAACCGGTTTCTTTTGATTATATTGAAAAGGTACCTGTTATTCCTGGTGCACTCGTGCATTTAATTTGTGAAAAAGAAAATCAAGTAGTTGCAGGTGACCATACGATATTTATTGCAAAAGTAAACCAGATTGACCTCAAACCAGGCAAGCCGCTTGTTTACTATGGTGGATCATATCATCGATTAACACCTGAAAATTAAAAACATGCCTCCTAAATGGACAGGAGGCATGTTTTTATAGTTTAATTAGCTCACTAATCTGATCAAAACCGCGTCCGATTGTTGTTGATTCGTGGCTATCGGAACCAGGTAAAAGTCTAATTCCCATGGCCTTAGCTTTATGTGCCACCTCAAGCTTTGGATAAATCGATAGACAATCTGGTTTGTATAATCCAGCCGTATTAAGATCAAGCGAATACTTTTTTTCTTTTATTTTATCCAGTGTTTCATCGAGTACTTGATTACTAAAAGAGATGGGGTATTGACCAATAAATTTTTCAATTAACGTTAAATGTCCAATCCTTTGTGGTTTATACACACCTAAATCGGCTTCTATTGATGAGATAATGGTTTGGTAATAGTGTTGATATACCTTCTCTATTGATTGAAATTGTCTAATGATTTTTCCGAATTCAGTCGCGCTGTAATCTAAGCAAACATAGTTATTGTCTTTTGTTCTTAACATATGTACTGAAAGAATGGAATCATCAATTTGACTACCGTATTGGTCAAGAAATGATTGAATGTCAACTTGATAGCCGTCAATATAATCAACTTCGAAACCTATATTAATTTTGATATCATCTTTATATTGTAGCTTTAGTTGTTCACCTTTTTTTAAATACATGTCTAAATCTGACCAAGCCATTGCGCTATCTTGGTTTGGAACCGGATCATGAAATGACATTGGCAGCGGGGCGTGCTCGGTAAAACTGATTTCAGACAATCCTAATTTGATTGCATTTAGAATATAGTGCTCCCATTGATCATTTGATCCGTGTGGACAATACGGCGTGTGTACATGAAAATCCCCATAAGCGATCATTGCATTTCCTCCTTGTCTATTTAATGATAAAGTTAAAATGATGAATTGAAAAGGATTTTTTGTTGACTTTATTAAAGATTGCATGTTATTGTAAGTACAATAAAACACTTTACTTAGATAAAGCGGTAGAGTGATAAAGAAACGGAAGTGATACGCGTGTTTTTACCTGCTGGAAGTCAAGATCAGATTGGTGAAAAATTGAATAATCAAGCACATGTTAATCAAATGTTTAGAACAGTTGTTCAACGCAGAGATTATAAAGCGATAGAAACCCCTGTCGTGGAATATGCAGAAACCTTTACCAATCCGCATGTTGGGATGGATTTTAGCAAACTATTAAAATGGTTTGACAGAGAAGGGGAAATCGAAGTTCTTAGACCAGATTGGACAACCGCAATTGCCAGAGCATTAATGAAGCAACATCGCTCACAATTAAAATGGTTTTATCAAGGATCTATTTTTCGACAAGATAAAAACGGGATTGAGAGTAGGCAAGCGGGGATCGAGATTATCAGAACAGATGCCCTACTTGGAGAAATGGAATCATTATTTACGGCGGTTGATTTTTTGTCTACTCTATCTATAGACAATTATATGATTGAATTGGGTCATACAGGGATATTTGAGTATTTAACGACACCACTTGAATTAGATGAAAAAGAAGAAGGTTTGCTAAGATCAGCGATGCATGATAAAAAGAAAGATGTTGTCTACCGTTTGGTCTTGGAGAAAGGACACGAAGAAATTGCCGAGCAACTAGTTACTTTAACACAAGCTTTTGGTGGAATAAGTGTATTAGACGATTACATGGAAAAATGGCAGGATGTTCATGAACTTAAGGAAATCGTCTGTTTGTTAAAAAAGTTATTTAATGCCTTAGAAGAGCTTGGAGATATTGATGTGACTGTAGACCTTGGTCGTGTTAGGCAACTCCCTTATTACAGTGGTACGATGTTTCGTGGCTATTTAACAAACTCTGGAGAGATTTGTTTTTCTGGTGGACGCTACGATAAGTTATATAAACAATTTAATCAAAATATTTCTGCGGTCGGTTTAGCCTTTGACGTTGATCAATTAGCGAAAATTATCGAACCACAATTAGAAGCCAAACGTCTTTGCATTGTAGCATCTCCAAACACGCATATTAAAGCAGAAAAAATGAGACGAGATTACCCGGAGTGTCGTGTTGATATTCAATATGAAGTGCCACAAGTAGGCGAATATGATCAAATCATCAACTTAGCAAATGAGGTGACAGGATGAAGCCGGTAATTGCATTAACTAAAGGACGTCTAGAAAAACAATTTTTAAGTTTTTTTGCTTCCTTAGGATATGATATTGATCCACTAACAGAGAAAGGGCGTAAATTACGTGTTGAGACCGATGAATTTGCTTTTATTTTTGCTAAAGGACCTGATGTTACTACATATGTTCAATATGGTATTGCTGACCTCGGTATTGTTGGTGGAGACATATTGGCCGAAATTCAACCTGATGTGTATGATCTCTTGCCACTCCCTTTCGGTCAGTGTCGTATGGCTGTAGCAACAGAAAAAGGGAAAAGCTGGTCAAATCAAAAAAAATATATTGCGAGTAAATATACAGCAATAACCAAAGCGTTTTTTAAAGATAAAGGAGAGTCGGTAGAAATTATAAAATTAGAAGGATCGGTAGAACTCGCTCCGATATTAGGTTTAGCAGATGCAATTGTGGATATTGTTGAAACCGGCACAACATTAAAAGAAAACGGTTTGGTTATCGATGAAGAATTTATGGAATTTAGTGCGCGGCTAATAGCTAATCGTTCATCATTAAAGATCAAACGGAAACAACTTAACCCAATCATTGAAAAACTACAGCAAAAGGAGAATGAATAAGTCATGATATCTACTTATCTTGCGTCTGAATTTGAAGCGATGTTGCACGCGCAAAAAAAACAAAGCAATCAGACCAGCGAAGCTTATCAAGTCGCAAAAGAAGTGATTGCTGAGGTTCAAGCAGATGGAGATCGTGCACTAGCGAAGTATGTAAAGAAGTTTGATGGCGTTATACCTGATCGTTATCTTGTTTCTAAACAGGAACGTGAACAAGCTTGGCAACAAGTTGATGACCAAACCATTCAAGCATTAAAAAATGCAGCTGAAAATATTAGGGCGTTTCATGCTAAGCAGATTAAACAATCAAAATTTATGCAAGATGAACTTGATATCGTTTCTGGTCAACTGTATCGAGCGATTGATAAAGTGGGCATTTATGTACCTGGTGGTACCGCTTGTTATCCATCATCAGTACTTATGAATGCCATACCTGCCGTGCTTGCAGGGGTGGAAGAGGTTATAATGGTTACACCAGCACGCCACGGCGCTGAGATCGCACCGATTTTATCTGTAGCCGCTGATATTGCCGGTGTAAGTTCAATCTATAAAATAGGTGGCATCCAAGCGGTTGCCGCATTGGCATATGGCACGGAGTCGATCCCTTCTGTTGATAAGATTGTCGGGCCTGGTAATGCTTATGTAGCGGCCGCTAAAGCACTTGTCTATGGCGATGTAGGTATTGATATGATTGCTGGACCATCGGAAGTGGCGGTTATTGCCGATCAGACTGCTAATCCAGCCCATGTGGCGGCAGATCTCATTGCACAAGCAGAACACGATACTAACGCACGTGCATTCTTATTCACACCTTCACAGCAATTAATTGACGAAACTAAAGCGGAGTTGAGTAAACAAACTGAACGACTACCAAGAGCTGAAATTGCTACGTCAGCCTTAAAAGCTAATGGTGCGCTTGTGATAGTCGAACATTTAGACGAAGCGTTTAGACTGTCTAACATGTTAGCACCTGAGCATTTAGAAATTCAAGTTGACCATGCGTTAGATTATTTGAAGTATGTTAAACATGCCGGGTCTGTTTTTTTAGGTCATTATACACCTGAATCATTGGGAGACTATTATGCTGGTCCTAATCATGTCTTGCCGACATCAGGAACGGCTAAATTTTCTTCTGGACTGTCTGTTGATGATTTCGTTAAAAAAACAACTTTTTTATATTACTCTAAAACCGCTTTGCAAAATGCTGCTCAGGATGTGATCACGATCGCTGAAGAAGAGCAATTAGCTGGACACGCTCGAGCGGTATCGCAACGATTAATGAACAAATGAGAAAAGAGGGACTAGCATGCGACACGCTAAAAAAATGAGACAAACCTTTGAAACGAAAATCGAAGTGAGCCTAAATTTAGATGATCCAAATGAAGTGAACATTGACACAGGCGTTGGCTTTTTCGATCATATGTTGACGTTATTTGCTAAACACGGGAGAATAGGATTGGTCGTTAAAGCAGATGGCGATTTGTACATTGATAGTCATCATACCGTTGAAGATGTTGGTATTGTTATCGGGCAATTAATCAAAGAAGCATTAGGTGATAAGCAACAAATTAATCGTTATGGGACGGCTTATGTACCGATGGATGAAGCTTTAGGGTTTGTATCGCTCGATATTAGTGGCCGGCCATACCTTGTTTTAGATGCTGATTTTAAAAATGATAAGCTTGGTAACTTTGATACGGAGCTTGTCCGCGAATTTTTACAAGCATTTATGGTTCATGGTGGCATAACCTTGCATGCCCGCGTCTTATATGGTATTAATACACATCATAAAATTGAAGCGATTTTTAAAGCATTAGGTCGAGCATTTGGAGAAGCGATAAAAATTAATCCAGAAATTGAAGGGATTAATTCAACAAAGGGGTTGCTTGAATGATTGCCATTATTGATTATGGTATGGGAAATGTTGCAAGTGTTCAAACTGCCTTTGAGAATTTAGGCTATCAAGTTGTGCTGACCGATGACCATGCGACATTACGTAAGGCTTCTCACATTATTTTACCCGGTGTTGGTTCTTTTCAAGCTGCAATGGATGAAATTGAAGCACGAGATTTGAAACAAATTCTAATTGAATTGGCGGAAACCAAACCATTTTTAGGTATTTGTTTAGGAATGCAACTTTTGTTTACTGAAGGTACTGAAGGAGGATTAACTAAAGGTCTTGACCTTATACCTGGAAGCGTTGATCGGATTGATACGACTCATTTATTACCGCATATTGGATGGAATCAACTGCAAGTGACTGATCTTGTTCCAAGCTTTAAAGCGTTTAATAATGAATTTGTTTATTTTGTCCATACATTTGCTGCTAACACCATGGCAAAATACATTGTTGCAACAGCGAACTATGGTGTAGAGGTTACCGCTATTGTTCGAAAAGGTAATGTATTCGGTATCCAATTCCATCCAGAAAAAAGTGCAACCATAGGTGGAGAAATATTGAAAACATTTTTAGAAGAGGTGAAGAAATGAAAATATTACCGGCGATTGATTTGATGGATGGTCAATGTGTCCGCCTTTACCAAGGTGACTTTAATCAATCAGAACAAGTAGCAAATGATCCGTTTGAGCAACTAGATAGCTTTATAAAAGACGGGGCGGAAATTGTTCATATCGTTGATTTGGATGGTGCAAGGAATAGTAATGAAAGACAAATTGAATTAATTGAGGCGCTTTGTTCACGATCAACAGTGCCGATTCAAGTTGGTGGGGGCATTCGTTCAATTGTAACTGTTGATCAACTAATAAAGGCCGGGGCTGAACGTTTAGTGGTAGGTACAGCCGCAATAGAAAATGTTAATTTTTTAAAAGAGGCTTTAGCTAAATACCCAGAAAACATTGTGGTTGGTATTGATGCCAAAAATGGTAAAGTGGCTACCCATGGGTGGGAAAACCTATCTGAACTTGATTATCTTGCATTTGCAAAGGAAATTGAGCAACTTGGTGTTCAAATCATCGTGTTTACAGATATATCAAAGGACGGAACCATGCAAGGTCCTAATTTAGAACAGTTACGCGCATTAAATGATGCAGTATCCTGTAAAGTCGTTGCTTCAGGTGGGATTAGTCACGATCAAGATATTAGGGATTTAGCCACGATTGGTATTGAGGAAGCTATTGTTGGAAAAGCCATTTATCAAGGTACGGTTACATTAAAAGGGGCACAAGCGTTATGATTGCTAAACGTATTATCCCATGTCTAGATGTCAAAGATGGAAAAGTGGTTAAAGGAACTAATTTTATTGGTTTAAGAGAACTTGGTGATCCAGTTGAAATGGCTAAGACATATTCTGAAGCAGGTGCTGATGAAATTGTCTTTCTTGATATATCAGCAACACATGAAGCAAGAGAAACGATTGTAGATATCGTTAAAGAAACCGCTCGAAATGTACATGTGCCTTTTACGGTAGGCGGTGGGGTGCGTTCAATAGATGATATGACGCGATTGTTACAAGCGGGTGCTGATAAAGTAGGTATTAATTCAGCAGCTGTAACTGACCCGCAATTAATTACAGCAGGAGCGACTCGTTTCGGTTCACAATGTATCGTCGTAGCTATTGATGCTAAGAAAGTAGCTGATCGGTGGCATGTAATGACACATGGTGGGCGAAAAGATACCGGTATTGATGCGGTAGAGTGGGCTCAAGAAGCAGAACAGCGTGGGGCGGGCGAAATTTTGTTAACTAGCGTCGATACAGATGGCGTGAAAAATGGTTTTGATCTGGCGTTAACAGAAGCTATCGTTAAAGTTGTTCGTATACCAGTGATTGCCTCAGGTGGTGTGGGGCATCCAGATCACTTTGCTGAAGTATTTGATGCAACAAACGTTTCAGCTGGTTTAGCAGCATCAATTTTTCATGAGAATACCTATACAATACAAGCGGTTAAAGCAGCCTGTAAAGCGAAAGGAGTGATCGTTCGTGAAGCCTGATTTCACAAAGGGACTTATTCCAGCGATTGTCGTTGATGCAGCTACGAAAATGGTATTGATGTTGGCTTATATGAACGAAACAGCATATGAAAAAACGTTACAAACACGAGAGACTTGGTTTTACTCTCGATCAAGACAGCAATTGTGGCATAAAGGGGCGACGTCTGGGAATACTCAGAAGGTTGTCTCAATAGTACTTGATTGTGATCAAGATACACTTCTTATTGAAGTAAATCCAAACGGTCCAGCATGTCATACAGGAGCCACTACGTGTTTCTTTAATGAAGTGCAAAACGATTCAAGGTCTAAAGATTTTGACCCGACCATTTTCGACAGAGTATTCCATGAAATTTTGACACGAAAGACAAGTCCTCAAGAAGGGTCTTATACCAATTATTTGTTTGATAAAGGTACTGATAAAATCGGCAAAAAAATTATTGAAGAAGCTGGCGAAGTCGTTATTGCTTCTAAGAATAATGCTAAAGAAGAATTAACCTTAGAAGTGAGTGATTTACTTTACCATACCTTTGTGATGTTAGCCGAGAAGGATGTTGATTTAGCTGATATAAAGGCAGAATTAACAAAAAGATTTAGTAAAAAAGGCAACAGTAAGGGTGATCGTCCAAGCATTGATCAGTGGTAACAACTTATTAGTTAACGATAATAATATTATGTAAACTAGAAAGTGTATTGAAATGGCGCGATAACCCTTAAGACATTGTTAAAGGATATGAAATTTAAAATCTCCAAACGAATTAAACCATCGTTTGGAGATTTTAAATTTGTTTATTACAGATAGCCGTCCGAAAAATGCCCACCTTAAAATAGAGAGTAGATAGGAGTTAACGGACGCTAATGATTCACTCAACGATCAATCAGTGGGGGGACAACAAAATCGCCCATTGATTGAAGTTTCGTTTTATGACCAATTTGTTTTAATAAACGCATCTCTACCTGACTTTGTACGGTCTTCTTTATAGTGCTGTGTGTTCGTTTTGTAGTAATCCTGATGGTAGTCTTCCGCTGGATAGAAAGGGCTAGCGGGGAGGATTTCTGTTACGATGGGTTTATTAAACCGCCCGCTTTCAGCAATAGCTTGCTTTGTTGCTTCAGCTAAGCGCTTTTGTTCTTCGTTATGATAAAAGATCGCTGTACGATATTGTGGACCCCGATCATGAAATTGACCATCTGGATCGGTTGGATCAATTTGTGGCCAATATAAATCTAAGATTTGTTGATAAGTTATTTTGTCCGGATCATAGGTTATTTGTACAGCTTCATAATGGCCAGTTTCACCCGTTTTTACTTGTTGATAAGTAGGATACTCTATATCTCCTCCGGTATATCCAGAAATTACAGCATCTACACCATCCCATTGGTCAAACGGTTTTACCATACACCAAAAGCAACCACCAGCAAAAGTAGCATAAGCTTTTGTCTTCATACTCATTTCCCCTTTTTTTAAAATTCTCTGTCTAATGTTGGGTGATGTTTACTAAAATAATTAATGACAAATTGATAAAATACTTTCTCAGATGGAGCTAAATCGCGATGCTTAGGGGTAATCATCCCTACACTTCTTTTTAAATCAGGACTGCTAATTGGAATTCTTACAGTGTAATTCGATTGATATTCAGCAATGGCACTTTCAGGCAAAACGGTAATACCTATACCTGCAGCCACCATCCCTTTAATCGCATCTAAATCTTCGCCTTGTGTAGTTACATGTGGCTCAAATCCAACTGAATAACAAGCATCAATAACAAGCTTCTCGAAAATATATCCCCTAGGGAATAAAACAAAATCTTCCTCTTTCAATTCTGTTAAATAAACACTTTTTCGTTTAGAAAGCCGATGGTTATTCGGTGTTAAAAGATACATCTTTTCGTGAAAGAGGATATCACCATTAATATGGGGATCATCTGTTATAACTGGACCAATAAATGCAATGTCGAGTTCTCTTTCCTTAATAGCTTCAATAAGAAAATGGTAAGCGCCTTGTCTTAATTGAAAATGGATATTAGGATAAGCGTTCTTGAACTCGGCTAAAAGATGGGGTAGTAAACTGCTCGCCAAACTAGTGGGAAAGCCAATCTTAATTGATCCCCGTTCAGGGTCGATATATTCGTCCATTTGTTTTTTGGCATAATCAATCGCCTTCATCGCTTCTTTAGCATGTGTTAAAAAAATCTTACCGATCGGTAACAATTTAACATTTCGGCCTTCTCTTTCAAAAAGTTGCACGCCTAGTTCATTTTCTAAATTGGCGATCTGTCGGCTAATTGCGGATTGAGCAACATGGAGATGCACAGCTGCTTCCGATACATGTTCTCGCTCTGCTACCTCGATAAAATATTTCAATTGCCTAAATTCCATCATCATTCCCCCAAAAGATTAATCTATATTTTAGATTATATTCATTATTATTATATATTGTATATATAAATCATAAAAACTACAATAGTAATAGACACAAAAATCTTATTTTTGGGGGCGTGTTTCATGAAATATAACCAAATGCCTGAAACGCAAGGGTTATATCAGTCGCAGTTTGAACGTGATAACTGCGGGATAGGCTTGTATGCCCATATTAAAGGCTTACGAACACATGATATTGTTAAAAAAGGTATTGAAATGTTAATTAAATTGGATCATCGTGGTGGTCAAGGTAGTGAACCGGATACAGGTGATGGCGCCGGTCTAATGGTACAACTACCAGATGCCTTCTTTAGAAAAGAACTTCCAAACTTCAATTTACCAGAGGAAGGTAAATATGGTGTTGGGATGGTGTTTTTTTCTCAAAATGATCCGAAGCAAAGGGAATGGGAAGAGCAAATTAACGCCTTAGTTAAAGCAGAAGGGCAAGAGGTGCTTGGATGGAGAACCGTGCCAACCGATTTCAGAAAAGTCGGAAAAAAAGCTCAAGCGTCAGCTCCTTTTGTTCGACAAGTTTTCGTCAAGGCGAATCAGGAGTTCACAGACACACTTGGTTTTGAGCGTAAGTTGTATTTGATTAGAAAACAAGCTGAAAAAATAGCCAGAGACAGTGAAGATGCATTTTATTTCCCTAGTTTTTCAAGTCAGACCATTGTTTATAAAGGTTTGTTAACCCCTGAGCAAGTGGATCGATTTTATTTGGATTTACAAGATCCTGCTTTTGTCTCAGCATTCTCACTGGTTCATTCACGATTCAGTACAAATACATTTCCGAGTTGGGAAAGAGCACATCCAAATCGATATTTAATCCATAATGGAGAAATAAATACATTACGTGGGAATATTAATTGGATGCGAGCGCGTGAAAAACAATTTGTTTCTGATGCTTTTGGTGATGATTTGGAGAAAGTTATCCCAATCTTAAATGCAGATGGCAGTGATTCATCTGTTTTAGATAATGCATTGGAGTTCTTTATTTTAGCCGGTCGTAAACCAGCTCATGCAGCAATGATGTTAATTCCAGAACCTTGGGAACAAAATCCTGAGATGTCTAATGAAAAGCGGGCCTTTTACAAATACCATAGTTGTTTAATGGAACAATGGGATGGTCCAACATCAATTACCTTTACTAATGGTAAACAAATTGGTGCTATTCTAGATCGAAATGGTTTGAGACCAGCCCGTTACTATGTAACAAAAGATGATTACATTATCTATTCTTCTGAGACCGGGGTTGTTGATGTTGATGAAGCAAATGTATTATTAAAAGATCGCTTAAGTCCTGGAAAGATGTTATTGGTTGATTTGGAAGAAGGTCGAATTGTTTCGGATCAAGAAATAAAAGATGACATCGTTAATGATGCACCTTATCAAAAATGGCTGGACGAACAAGTCATGACGCTGGACGGACCAAAAGTTGAATCCAACCCTAAGCAAATAAACCAATTGCTTGAGCGACAAGTCGCATTTGGATATACGACAGAGGATATCGAAAAGTATTTAAATCCATTGATTATTAATGGTAAAGATCCTATTGGTGCAATGGGTAATGACACACCGCTAGCGGTACTATCAAATCGAGCGCAATCCTTATTCAATTATTTCAAACAATTATTTGCTCAAGTAACCAATCCGCCAATTGATGCTTATCGAGAAAAGCTTGTGACGTCAACGTTAACATGGTTAGGTTCGGAAGGGGATATATTAAATCCATCTGAAAAAAACAGCCATCGGATTCGTTTAAAAACGCCGATTTTATCGAATGCACAGCATCAGGAACTCTTGAATAAAGAAAATGAAGGATTTATAGCCTCTGAGATAGATAGCCTATTCACAGACGATTTAGCTTTAGGATTAAAGCAATTGTATCAACAAGCAGAGACAGCTATTAATGATGGGGCAAATTTAATTGTATTGACAGATCGAAATATGGATGAAAAACAAACAGCTATACCTGCTTTACTAGCCATAAGTAGCTTACATCAATATCTCGTTAGACAAGGAATCCGTACAAAGGCAAGTATTATTGTAGAATCAGGTGAAGCTCGAGAAGTTCATCATTTTGCAGCCTTGATTGGTTACGGTGCTGATGCTATTACACCTTATCTTGTTTACGAGACTTACTTGTCGGAAATTTTGTCAGATAATCTGACATTCACGTATCAAGAAGCGGTTTCTCGCTATATTGATATCGTAACAGAGGGCGTTATTAAAGTGATGTCAAAAATGGGGATTTCAACAATCCAAAGCTATCGCGGTGCTCAAATATTTGAAGCGGTCGGCATTAGTCAAGCGGTTATCGATGAGCACTTTACTGGGACATCATCGCAAATCGACGGGATTGACTTAAAGACTATAGCAGTTGAAGCTAAAATGAGGCATGAACAAGGTTATCGTGATGAAGTGAATAAATCACTTGATTCAGGTAGCGACTTTCAATGGAGAAAAACAGGTGAACATCATGCCTATAACCCGTTAACCTTGCATAAACTTCAGTGGGCTACTCGCCGTGGAGATTACAGTCTATTTAAAGAATTTACACAAGCGGTCAACGATGAACAAATTGGCTTTTTGAGAAATTTATTTACTTTTAATAAAAGAGACGCCATTGACATTGATGAAGTAGAATCTGTTGACGCCATTGTGAAACGTTTTAAGACAGGGGCAATGTCATTTGGGTCGATCAGTCAAGAGGCTCACGAGGCTTTAGCCATTGCTATGAACCGATTAGGTGGCAAAAGTAATAGTGGGGAGGGTGGAGAAGACCCGCGTCGATTTGAACCGGATGAGAACGGCGAGCTTAGAAGGAGTGCTATTAAACAAATCGCATCAGCCCGCTTTGGCGTAGATAGTCATTATTTGGTGAATGCAGAGGAATTACAAATTAAGATGGCTCAAGGTGCTAAACCAGGTGAAGGTGGCCATTTACCAGGACAGAAAGTGTATCCGTGGGTCGCAAATGTACGAAATTCGACGACGGGTGTTGACTTGATTTCACCACCACCACATCATGATATATATTCTATTGAAGATTTGGCTCAGTTAATTCATGATTTAAAAAATGCCAATCGAGATGCCCGAATTAGTGTGAAATTAGTAGCTAAGGCTGGAGTTGGAACGATTGCTTCTGGTGTTGCCAAAGGAAATGCTGATGTTATCTCTGTTGTTGGTTATGATGGTGGAACGGGTGCTTCACCGAAAACGAGCATTAAACATGCAGGTTTGCCTTGGGAACTTGGTTTAGCTGAAGCACATCAAACCTTATTAATTAATGATTTGCGTGAGCGTGTTGTTTTAGAAACAGACGGAAAGCTCTTAACAGGGCGTGACGTTGTTTTAGCTACATTACTAGGTGCAGAAGAATATGGATTTGCCACCGCTCCGCTCGTCATTCTTGGGTGTGTAATGATGCGTGTTTGTCATCTTGATACTTGCCCTGTTGGTGTAGCAACACAAAACCCGGAACTACGCAAAAAGTTTACTGGCGATCCTGACCATGTCGTTAACTTTATGCGTTTTGTTGCACAAGAGGTTCGCGAAATCATGGCAGAACTAGGCTTTAAAACACTTGAAGAAATGGTAGGGCGTACAGATATATTAACCATTAATGACAAAGCTAAAAAGCATTGGAAAGCAAGCCAGTTAGATTTGGCTCGTATCGTTTACCAACCTAAAGGTGTATTTAAACTTAATAAGACAAATCAAGATCATAAAATAGACCAATCTTTGGATATGACTACACTATTACCTGCCGTTAAAGATGCGATTGCAACTGGTCAACCGGTGGAAGTGAATAGCAAGATTACAAATATTAATCGTGTGGTGGGAACGGTTATTGGCAGTGAAATCTCGAGAAAATATGGAGCAGAAGGTCTACCAGAAGATACTATTAAACTGAATTTCACAGGTTCTGCTGGTCAAAGCTTTGGTGCTTTTATACCTCGCGGAATGACACTGACTTTAGACGGTGATGCTAATGATTATGTAGGAAAAGGTCTTTCAGGTGGAAAAGTAATCGTTAAAGCACCTAAACAGGTCACATTTAATGCAAGTGACAATGTCATTGCTGGTAACGTATCGTTCTATGGTGCGACTAAAGGAGAAGCTTATATAAATGGCTATGCAGGCGAGCGATTCGCAGTAAGAAATAGTGGTGCGAAAATTGTAGTAGAGGGCGTTGGTGATCATGGGTGCGAATACATGACTGGTGGTCGTGTTGTCATACTCGGTGACGTAGGTAAAAACTTTGGTGCTGGGATGTCAGGTGGGATAGCCTATGTGTTTAGTGAAGATCATCAAGCTTTTAAATCCCAAGCTAATTCAGAATTAGTAGGATTTGAGTCAGTAACGGATCCAGATGAGATACTTGAGCTTAAAACGATGATTCAAAAACATCTGGCATATACAAATTCTAAACGTGCTCAGTACATTTTAACAAATTGGGATACAGCTGTAGAAAGGTTTATAAAGATTATTCCACATGATTATAAGCAAATTACAGCAAAAATTGATGCGTTAGTATCTGCAGGTTATACGGAAGAACAAGCAAAAATGAAGGCATTTCAGTTGAAGAAGGCTGATCAACTAGCTGATTATGTTGATGACCAAAAAGTTATTGCGCAATAGAAAGGAGACATGAATATGGGAAAAGCGACTGGGTTTATGGAAATTAAACGGGAGCAGGCAATCGAACGCGATCCGAAAAAGCGCACAAATGATTGGAAAGAATATTCTGCTCCTTTCTCTGATGAAATGATGCAACGCCAAGGTGCCCGCTGTATGGATTGTGCAACACCCTTTTGTCACATTGGGATGGAGATTGATGGGGCAACATCTGGCTGTCCCATTCATAACCTTATTCCTGAATGGAATGACTTAGTCTATAAAGGAAAGTGGAAAGAAGCGCTGGAACGTTTAATGAAGACAAATAATTTCCCGGAATTTACAGGACGTGTTTGTCCGGCGCCGTGCGAAGGATCTTGTACAGTAGCCATATCTGACCCAGCGGTAGCGATCAAAAATATTGAGCGGGCGATTATTGATAAAGGTTTTGAAATGGGCTGGATTAAACCGCGCATTCCAAAAGCCCGTACACAAAAAAGCGTGGCCATTATAGGTTCAGGTCCGGCTGGCCTTTCAGCAGCAGATCAATTGAATCAAGCTGGCCATAAAGTAACGGTTTATGAGCGCTCTGATCGTGCAGGTGGTTTGTTGATGTATGGTATTCCAAATATGAAGTTAGAAAAAGAGGTTGTCCAGCGACGTATTGACCTTCTTGAACAGGAAGGGGTATCATTTATCCTTAATACGGAAGTAGGCAAAGATATCTCGCCAGATCAGCTGAAAGAAGATTTTGATTCGGTTATTCTTTGTACGGGTTCACAGAAGCCTAGAGATTTACCGATTCCAGGTCGCGAACTAAAAGGCGTTCATTTTGCGATGGATTACTTGACACAAGCAACAAAAAATTTATTAGATAAAGAAGAAAATCCGGCATTAAATGCTCATGGTAAAGACGTTATTGTAATTGGCGGGGGAGATACGGGAGCCGATTGTGTGGCTACCGCACTACGCCAAGGTGCCAAATCTATTAATCAGTTTGCAATCAATCCACAATTGCCATTTAAGCGAGCCGAAGATAATCAATGGCCAGCTTATCCTAAAGTGTTTAGCTTAGAGTATGCTCATAAAGAAGCTAAAGAACAATTTGGGGAAGATATTCGTCATCATTCTATTCAAACCAAAGCCTTTATTACAGATGGTGAAGATGGCCTACAGGCATTGTATACGGTGGAGATGGGCAAAACAAGAGATGAGAACGGTATGTTTGTTTATGATGAAGTCGCAGGAACTGAAGAAGTTTGGCCGGCTCAACTTGTCATTATTGCTATTGGTTTTGAAGGTGCAGAAGAGCCTCTATTACATGCATTTGGTGTAGAAGCACAGCGAAATAAAATTGATGCAGCCTATGGTGATTTTAGAACAAATATTGAAGGTGTATTTGCTGCTGGAGATGCAAGGCGTGGCCAAAGTCTTATTGTTTGGGCAATTAATGAAGGAAGAGAAGTTGCCCATGCTGTCGATCATTATTTAATGGGGCAAACAACATTACCATCTGTCCATGCTGTATAACTGTGTAAGCAGATGCGAGGGTACAAGATAAGTTAATCAATAAATCTAATCTCCGAACAATCAAAAACACATTGTTTGGAGATTCTTTTTTAACACGTTTTTTGTTAATATTCACACGTCGATTAGGACAAGAGAAAGATCATCAAAGTTCCAGTCATCAGCAACTAAAACCGTTCATGTTGTCAGATGATAGCTAATGTATATCTTTTTTTCTCGAAAAATGACTTGTCAGTTTATATGTTTACATAATAAAATAGATATATTATTTAAAATTTGTTCGCAGAAATATATATTGAGGGGGAGAAGGATGGTTAACTATGATTTTACAGTAACCAAGGTGATGACAGAAAAGACAAAACCGGCAAGTGATCAATTAGCATTTGGCAAGCATTTTACCGATCATATGTTTGTTATCGATTATCACATTGATAAAGGTTGGTATGATGGCCGAATTGTGCCTTATCAACCACTAACATTAGATCCAGCTTCAATGGTCTTCCATTATGGACAAACCGTTTTTGAAGGCCTAAAGGCTTATGCTACACCTCAAGGTGATATTCAATTATTCAGGCCTGAAGAAAATATTTTACGTTTAAATCGTTCGAATGCGCGTATGTGTATCCCGGAAATTGAACCAGAATTAGCTCTAGCAGCAATCAAAAAACTGGTTCAGATAGAGAAAAATTGGGTGCCACGAGCTGAAGGGACTTCGTTATATATTCGACCATTTGTTATTGCTACTGAACCATACTTAGGTGTTGCTCCTTCTAAACAGTATAAGTTCATCATCATCTTGTCCCCAGTAGGTGCATACTATAAAGAGGGAATTAACCCGGTTAAGATAGCAGTAGAAAATCAATATATTCGAGCCATAGAAGGTGGAACCGGGGAGGCGAAGACCGCAGGAAATTATGCTGGTAGTTTAATCGCGCAAGAGAAAGTAGCTGACCATGGTTATGCCCAAGTTTTATGGTTAGATGGTCATGAAAAGAAATATATTGAAGAAGTCGGCAGTATGAACGTTTTTTTCAAAATTAATGGTGAAGTCATTACGCCTGCATTAAATGGAAGTATATTACCTGGTGTGACAAGGAAATCCGTTATTCAGTTACTTAAACATTGGAATATAGAAGTTTCAGAGCGTAGAATCGCTTTAGATGAAATTATACAAGCTTATCGACGTGGCGAATTGGAAGAAGCCTTTGGAGCGGGAACTGCAGCAGTTATTTCGCCAATTGGAATGTTAGCTTACAATGGTGAGGAAATGGCGATTAATGACCAGCAAACCGGACACCTTTCAAAAAAGTTATATGAAACGTTAACGGGCATTCAATATGGAAAAATAGACGATCCATTTGATTGGATTAAAGAAATATAAAAGTTGTCATCACATGGTGAAGAGTAGTTGATCAAAATCAACTACTCTTCATTGTGAAGTGAAGGATTGGTACTAATGATTGAAAACAGATTTATCATATTTTTCTTAATCA
The DNA here is from genome assembly GCF_000306965.1 of Amphibacillus jilinensis Y1. GTDB lineage: Bacteria > Bacillota > Bacilli > Bacillales > Amphibacillaceae > Amphibacillus_C > Amphibacillus_C jilinensis. The sequence continues at coordinate 483,155 of NZ_JH976435.1, forward strand.
GCTACCCATTGTGGCTTTTTTTACGAAGAAGACATGTGATTAAACGCAAAAAAAGCATCGGATTAACAGAAGAAATTGTGTTACAAACTTTTGCTGTTTATATCTTGGCTGTTATTTATTTAACAATGGAGCCTTTTTACTTTCAATTACCTATTGTGGGGGAACGAGCTTTTTCATTTGATATGGATTTATTTTATCAATTGACGCATATGGCTGAGGGTTATCTGCATCTACAATTATTGTATACAGTTGGGAATATTTTATTATTTGTCCCCTTTGGTATGTTAGCTCCAATAGTATTCAAGAAAATGCGTCATCCTTTGCTTTTAATAAGCATGACTTTTTTATTTTCTTTAACGATTGAACTTAGTCAAGCTTTATTCACTTTAACTAGAACAGGCACTGTCGATGATTTATTCTTTAATACACTAGGTGGATTGTGTGGTTATTTTGTTTATTTATATGCAAGGTCAATCGGCAACCGAAAATGAAAGTTTTCTTTTAGGCATCAGTGAAAACAACAGCAATTGCTAAACTAGAATGTACAGATTTTTCTGATAAAAAACTTGACATTAGCTATTGGCTTATGGATAATAGAAACAAATTCATATCAGCAAAAATAATGATAAGGATCAAGTAGATGGATGATGTAAGAACAGAGATTGGAATGCACTGGCTGAAACGTTTCAACATAACCGCTCGCTATCGAAACCTGCCCTTTGAATTGTTAAGTGAAAACCTTGACCGCTCACCATAAGAGCGTTAACAAAAAAAACAAGAGGATATTTATCGTTTATCAAATCATGGTGGTACCGCGGAAAACTGCTTTTCGTCCATTACAGTATATGTGTAGTGGCTGAAAAGCAGTTTTTCTTATCTTCAATACAGTGTGTTGGTTAATGGAAAGTAGGTGTTAATGTGTCAAAAGAAAATCGTATGGTTGTTAAAATTGGGAGTAGCTCTTTAACAGAGAAAGACGGAACGTTAAGCTTATTAAAACTAAAATCCCATAGCGAAGCAATTGTGAAACTGATCAATCAGGGGACCGAAGTGATTTTAATCTCTTCAGGAGCTATATCAGCTGGTTTTAGAGACCTGGGGTATTCTAGTCGCCCTGTAACAGTGCAAGGAAAACAAGCTGCAGCAGCAGTTGGTCAAGGACTATTGATTGAAGCATATAACCACATATTTAAGTCGTATGGTTATGTATCTGCTCAGCTTCTGCTAACGCGAGATGTTTTCAAAGATGAAATGCAATTTTCTAATGTATATCAAACGATCACCGAGTTGTTGAAGCGCAGGATCATTCCGATTATTAATGAAAATGACTCTGTAGCCACTGACGAACTGACATTTGGTGATAATGATATGTTATCTGCATTAGTAAGTGGTCTGGTAAACGCAGATATGTTAGTAATGCTTACAGATATTGATGGAATTTATGATCAAAACCCTAATAAAGTTCCAGATGCCAAACGTTATCATCATTTGCCTCATATATCGGACCAATTAGTCGAACAGACCAGCCAGTACGCCGGTTCGAAAGTAGGTACAGGTGGGATGAAATCTAAGTTACTTGCTGCTCAAATGGCTACAACTTTAGGGGTTAACTGTTTTGTAGGGAATGGAGAAGGTGCAGGAAAACTTATGGCTATACAAGATGGTAAAGGGAGTGGAACCTATATTGGGGATAAGCATACGTCGCATGTTAGAAAGCATAAGCAATGGATTGCTTTTCACTCTGAAGTAAAAGGTCGGATTTTAGTTGATGATGGGGCTAAAGATGCACTATTATCTGAAGGTCGAAGTCTTTTAGCAGTAGGCGTTATTGCTATTGAAAATCAGTTTGAACAAGAAGATGTCGTTGAAATATATTATAACAAAGAAATGATTGGAAAGGGTCAGGTTAACTATACTGCCGATCAATTAAGGCGTGTTAAAGGGTTGAGTAGTAAAGAGGTAATGGAATTAACTGGATCTAACAAACCAGAAGTCATTCATAGGAATAAATTAATTATTACTGTTCAGGAGGTAGATGTATGAGTAATTTAGAAGAAATGGGATTAAAGGCGAAGCGGGCAAGTAACGATTTAGCTCAGGCATCAACTAAAGACAAAAATGAAGCACTTGCTTTAATAGCTGAGCAACTATTAGATTCACAAGGGCAAATCTTAAAAGCGAATGCAATTGACATCGATTTGGCAAAGAAAAATAAAATATCGGATGCAATTATTGATCGTATTCGCTTAACTGAAAGTAGAATTAAAGCTATTAGTGATGCGTTATTGCAACTTATTGAGTTACAAGATCCAATTGGTGAGCAATTAGAAGAATGGATACGTCCAAATGATTTAAAGATAAGAAAAGTAGCTGTTCCTATCGGCGTTATTGGAATTATATATGAAGCACGTCCAAATGTGACGGTTGATGCAGCCAGTCTATGTTTAAAAACAGGTAATGCTGTGATTTTACGTGGCAGTTCTTCAGCAATACAATCTAACCAGGCGATTGTTCAAGTGATTCGCAAAGCACTATCAAACTCGAATTTACCAACGGATAGTGTCCAATTAATTGAGGATACCGATCGGAAAACAGCAGAAAAAATGTTCCGTATGAATAAATATTTAGATGTACTCATTCCACGTGGCAGTAAAAAGTTGATTGATACGGTTGTTGCAAATGCTTCAGTTCCTGTTTTAGAAACGGGAGCCGGTAATTGTCACATGTATATCGATTATAATGCAGAAAAAGACATGGCAATCAACTTAGTCATTAATGCAAAAACGCAGCGACCTTCCGTATGTAATGCGATTGAAACTGTAATAGTACAGGAAGATTGGTTTGAAGTAAATGGTCATGCATTAATTCAAGCATTAAAACATGCTGGGGTAGAAATACATGGTGACTTAAATATTAAAGCATGTGACAACGCCATTATTGAAGCAGATGAAGAAGATTGGTATACAGAGTATTTAGATGATGTTGTTGCTATGAAAGTCGTCACTACGTTAGATGAAGCGATCGCACATATTAATCAATATGGTACGAAGCATTCTGAAGCCATTATTACAGAGGATGAGCAGCATGCTAGCCAATTTATGAATCAAGTAGATGCGGCATGTGTATATCATAATGCATCAACACGCTTTACAGATGGATTTGAATTTGGCTTTGGTGCTGAGATTGGTATAAGTACACAAAAATTGCACAGTCGAGGTCCAATGGGGTTAAAAGCTTTAACATCAACGAAATATCAATTATTTGGGACAGGTCAATTTAAACAGTAATTTTTTAATGAAAGATCTCGTTTTTTGCGTTACAATTAAACATGGATTTATTAAACTGTATAACGATAAAAGGAGCGATATTGTGAGTAAAACATTAATATTTGGACATAAAAATCCGGATACAGACACGATTACCTCAGCGATTGTATATGCGTATTTAAAAGGGCAATTAGGGGATCAAGTAGAGGCTGTTGCTTTAGGAGAAGTTAATAATGAAACGAAGTTTGCTCTCGATTACTTTAATGTTGAAGCACCTCGTATAGTGAACGAAGTGGCTAAAGAGACAAAAGAAGTTATTTTGGTTGATCATAATGAGAAGCAACAAAGTGTAGCTGATATCGATCAAGTCAAAGTTAAAGAAGTGATCGATCATCATCGCATCTCTAACTTTGAAACATCAGACCCGCTCTATTATCGAGCAGAACCAGTAGGGTGTACAGCGACCATTCTAAACAAATTATTTAAAGAGCACCACGTCCGTATTCCGAAAGATATGGCAGGGTTAATGCTTTCTGCGATTATTTCAGATTCATTACTTTTTAAGTCTCCGACGTGTACAAATGAAGATATTGAGGCAGCAAAGCAACTGGCCGAGCTTGCAGAGGTCGATTCGGAAATTTACGGTTTAGAGATGCTAAAGGCAGGCGCTGACTTAAGTGAGAAAACGGTTGAGGAATTATTAGCACTAGATGCTAAAGCGTTCGATATTGGCACAAATCACATAGAAGTAGCGCAAGTGAATACAGTCGATCCGGAAGAACTATTACAACAAGAAACTAGCATAAAAGATGCGATTACAGCGGTAATTGAACATCGCAAATTAAACTTGTTTGTTTTTGTCATCACTGATATTTTGGCTAACGATTCAACCATAATTGCAATAGGTGAAAAAGCAGATGCTATTAATCAGGCGTTTAATGTTGAACTTACTGATGATAAAGCAGAACTTAAAGGTGTTGTATCACGCAAAAAACAAATTATACCACAGTTAACAGATGCACTTTCTTAGATAAAATCTATGGCGTTAAGGGAGCGGGGTGCTATTGCCCTATTTAGGATTAATTATCGATAGCTAGCATATCTTAACTAGATAATAAATTTAAAATACTTTAACATAAAGTATTTTAAACTAAAGTAAAACTAGTCAGATATGCTTAAATGGCCCTTTGTGGCACCCGCTCTAATGACGGAGAAAAATTCATCTTAGTCTATTGTTTGTTGGATAGAATAAAATACTATTAATCTTAGCAAAGAAGGGATCCAGGACAATGAGTACGCAATTACAATCGATAGCTGTCAAAGACATTGTCATCGCCCATCAGATGATTAAAGATGTCGTAACAAAAACACCATTACAAAGAGATCCGATACTCTCTGAAAAATATCAGTGTAATGTTTATTTAAAACGTGAAGATTTACAAGTCGTCCGTTCTTTTAAAATACGGGGTGCTTATAATTTTATGCAGAGCTTGAGTAAAGACGAACTGAGAAATGGTGTCGTTTGTGCTAGTGCAGGCAACCATGCTCAAGGTGTCGCTTATTCATGCCAAGCATTAAAAGTAAAAGGAAAGATCTTTATGCCAACGACCACACCAAGGCAAAAAGTCAATCGTGTTGCCTTTTTTGGTGGAGACTACGTCGATATTGTTTTAACGGGCGACACATTTGATGATGCCTCTGATCAGTCAAAAAAATATTGCGAAGAGCACGAAATGGCATTTATTCATCCGTTTGATGATTACCGTACGATAGTTGGACAAGGAACTGTAGGCTTAGAAATATTGGAAACAATGGAGCAACCCATCTCACATATATTTATGTCAGTTGGTGGAGGTGGTCTGATTTCTGGTGTAGGGTCTTATATAAAAAGTATTAGTCCTGAAACCCAGGTGATCGGCGTAGAACCAGCAGGTGCAGCTTCAATGCAAGCCTCAATGAAAGAAAATAAGGTGGTTAAACTTGACCATGTTGATAAATTTGTCGATGGTGCAAGTGTCAAGCGAATTGGTGACCTAACCTTTGAAATAGCTAAACAAGTGGTCGATGGCTTTGCAACAATACCCGAAGGCAAAATATGTACAACGATGTTAAATCTCTATAATGAAAATGCTATAGTTGTTGAACCAGCTGGGGCGCTTCCAATTTCTGCATTAGATGATTACAAAGATCAAATAAAAGGGAAGAATGTTGTCGTTGTAGTAAGTGGTGGAAATAATGATATTGATCGTATGCAAGATATTAAAGAACGATCATTGATTTATGAAGGCTACAAGCATTATTTCATTGTTAGTTTTCCACAAAGAGCAGGTGCGCTGCGTGAATTTTTGATTAATGTATTGGGAGAGAATGATGATATTACAAGATTTGAGTACACTAAGAAGAACAATCGTGATCGTGGCCCCGTTTTAGTAGGGATTGAGTTACAAAACAAAGAAGATTATCGACCTTTAATTGATCGAATGGAGGAGAAAGGATTCTCTTATATTGAGATCAATAAAGATAAAGATTTATTTCAATTACTTATCTAATCATTGGTAATAAAGGGTAGAGAGGATTAGCGTCTTTCCTCTCTATCTTTTTCCTATTCTCACGCCATCAGTATTGAAAGGTAATAGCGTTATCAAGCTGTTGATTAAAGTTAGTTAGTGGGCTGACAAAGAAGCCTAAACATATAATATGGGGAGTGACACTGTTGAAAGTAAAGATGTTAATCCAAACACAGTATAAAAATGCTCTACTCCGTGCGGATAAAATTTATGTTGTACCTGATTCAACAGCGCAAAGATGGCATCAAAGCAAAATAGCTGTTATTGTGGATGAAGAACAAATACAATTAAATGATCGTATTTAGCAATTTGTTAAATGCCGCCTGAAATCGCTCGTGATCTGCTAGAAGAAAGGGTTTTGGTCCCTTGGTTCGTCCCCCTTGTTTTCTTAGTTGCGCATTGTGATAACGGGATGCTAATAGTTGGTTTATATTTTCAGCTGTGTATTGAAACCCTTTTGGGTGTATAACATAACATGACTTTTGTAATGCTAAAGAAGCTAAACCATAATCTTGTGTGACAAGGACATCACCTTTGTTAATCATACTTAATATCTTGTAATCAACCGCTTCTTTCTCACTATCCACGTATATTTCTTTTATCCACTCGTGGTATAGTCGATGTGAGAAGTGCGCATAGCTCTTAACTAAAATAATGGTTAATGGATAAGGTTCACATACCTTAATAATGTCTTCTGTCACTGGACAGGCATCTGCGTCAATATAAATAATCATTTTAACCTCCATTATTGTTATATAACAGTTTTAAGCTTATATTGTATTTTATCATAAAGAGTAAGGAGAATCCACATATGACGAAGATCCAACCCGGTCAAGTTATGACACTGACCGTTTTAAGAGAAATTGAAACGGGTTATGTATTAACCGATCATTCGAATGAGATACTACTCCATAAAAACGAAACCACACATGCATTAAAGGAATCAGAAGAAGTTGAAGTTTTTGTTTATCATGATAAACAAAAACAATTAATTGCAACAATGGTCCTTCCTAATGTGCGCTATGATCTATTTGATTGGGCCGAAGTGACCGAAATCAAAGAAGGGCTAGGCGTGTTTGTTAATATTGGTACAACAAAAGATGTCCTCGTATCAGTTGATGACTTACCATTGTTACGTACGGTTTGGCCTGAAATCGGCGACCAACTTTATGTGACATTAAAACAAGACAAAAAAGGACGATTATTAGCGGACCCTGTTTCAGAAGCGGATTTTGAGGGGAATTGGGACGTAGCACCTGAATCCATGTTAAATAATGATATTTCAGGGCGTGTCTTTCGATCTGGTAGAGAAGGGGCTGTCGTTATTACTGAAGAAGGCTATCGAGGGTTCATTCACCATACCCAACGTAAACAGGAGTTGCGTTTAGGAGAATGGGTAAAAGGACGGGTGATCAAGGTTAAAGCTGATGGTAGCTTAAATATATCATTAATCCCTAGAAAAAAAGATGCACAGGCATTGGATGCTGAGACTATTTTATCCCACCTAAAAGCACATCAAGGCGTGATGGATCTCGACAATCAATCTGATCCTGAAGCAATAAAAAGCACCTTTAACATAAGTAAATCCGCTTTCAAACGAGCACTTGGGAAATTATACAAAGAGCGATTGATTAAACAAGAAGATGGAAAAACGTATTTATTGGAAGGAAAGGATTAGTCCAAAAGTCCTTTTTCCGACTAGGGAAAAGGTGCTTTTTTTATAAAAATAAAAATTATTTCTTCCTATTAAATATAGCTATAAATCGATATGGCTGATTGACGCAAGCTAGTTAAAAAGATTTGAACAGCTGATCTATAAAAGATATAATAGGATTACTTGGAGCTTTTTAAATCTTTAGACTATGCTTGCTGTATGATTGGGGGTGCTAATGGAATGAGCTTGAAGACCATAGACGAAGTTAAAAGAATAGAACGTCAGGCTGAAGAGCTTGAACGCGACTATGAAGAGAAGCTACAAAAAATGAAACAAGAAACAAAAGAAACCATTGCAGAGATGGAAGAGAAAGTTGAAAGTGAGTTAGAAGCTTTCAAAAAGAAAGAATCTGCAACTAAAGATGAAAAGCTGCAGGCATTAAAGACGTCTTACCAAGAACAGTTAGAAAAAGACTTAAACCATCTTGAAACTAACTTTACAGATAAGAGCGATCAATTGATTAATGCAGTCATTGAGGAGGTAATGAGGAAGTATGGCAATAGCTAAGATGAAAAAACTGACACTCATATCTTTTCATGAAAAGAAAGATCAGTTGTTGCAGTCGATTCAAGCGTTGCAAAGGTTTGAAGTTGTTGATCTACCATCATCTGACTTAGGGGATTATCAAGTGTCTGCCTATGAGGTCGATAGCTTAGAAACCATTATTAAAAAATTTGAAACGCGAATTGACCAAGTGCAAGCTGTTCTGTCATTTATTCAGCCTCACTTGCCAAAAACATCAATGGTGAAGAAGTTAAAAGAGAAGAAAAAAGAATATTCTCTTGAAGAGCTTGAACAAGAAATTTTCAAATTTTCACCACATGAATTAGTTTCTAACCTTTTAAATAAACAACAACAACTTGAAAGTCTTGCTGAAGAGCAGAAACGTTTAATTGAAGAAGAAATGTTTTTGTCAAATTGGAAAAAGTTGAATTTCAAACAAGCTGATGTGCAACAAATGCAACACGTGACTGGAAGTGTCGGTACCGTACCACAAAATGTTCAAAATGCATACATTAATCAACTCAAAGAAAGTGAGCTTCTGTTCGCTGAAGAAGTTTATCAAAATAAAGATGAACATGGGGTAGCCATTTTCTATGACAAGCAAAATGAACAAGCAATTAAACAATTACTTAACGACAGTCATTTCGAAAATTTAACAGAAAGATTTAAACAAACACCAAGTGATCAGTTGACAGCCGTTCAACAGCAACAAAAAGAATTGAAAAAACGCAAATCCAATATTAAACGCGAGCTTGAACAAATGACTACTGAAGAGTGGCAATTAATGCTGACTGAAGAGTATTATGAAGCTAAACTTCAACGAGAACGCAGTAAATTATTACTTGTAGATGAAAAGCATTTGTTTATCATGGAAGGTTGGCTGGAAGAGGAAAAAGTTTCCTCTATCAAATTAGCTTTGACGGATAACTTTTCAGAAGATGATTTTGCTTTAATCGTTGATGATGTCAAAGAAGAAGAATATGATCAAGTTCCTATTGTTCTGAAGAATAATGGTTATGTTTCACCATTTGAAAGTATTACATCAATGTACAATCTACCTAAGTATAATGAGATTGATCCGACGCCATTTTTAGCACCGTTTTACTTGTTGTTTTTCGGTATGATGGCTGCTGACCTCGGCTATGGATTGTTACTGTGGGTGGCAACCTTTGTTGCATTAAATTACTTTAATTTTGATGGTGGAATGAAGAAAAATTTAAGATTTTTCCACTTGTTGTCGTATCCAACCATGCTTTGGGGAATACTATACGGGACTTTCTTTGGTGCTCCATTACCATTTATTATTCTATCAACAACAGATGATGTTATTACGATTTTAATCATCTCAGTGGTGTTGGGTGTCGTTCAAATATTCTTCGGCTTAGGTATTAATACATACCTTAAATGGAGAAGCCAAGATAAATATGGAGCCTTTGCTGATGGAATAGGTTGGATTGGTATATTTGCAGGCCTTATTCTCTTATTAGCAGGTAATATGCTGTTAGAGAATGAACTACTAGGTACAATCGGTGGGATTATCGCTGTTCTCAGTGCTTTAGGTATTATACTTGCTACAACATTAGGTACCGAAAACAAAGGACTTGGTATTGGCTTAGGTGTTTATAATCTATACGGTATTACAGGATATGTTGGTGATATTGTTAGTTATACACGTTTAATGGCTTTAGGTGTTTCAAGTGCAAGTATTGCTTTAGCATTTAATATGATTATCGGATTTATCCCTGTGTGGGGCAGGTTCACGGTTGGTATTCTTTTATTCCTTGTCCTTCATGCAGTCAATATTGGTTTAACGATGCTAAGTGCATATGTGCATGGCGCACGTTTAATCTTTGTTGAATTTTTTGGTAAATTCTATGAAGGTGGCGGAAAGGCACTAGCGCCACTAAAAGCATCTGAGAAATATATTCAATTAAAAAATCAAAAAGAATCATAAACGAGATGGAGGAATTACATTATGGAAAGCTGGTTACAATTTTTTATGGAAAATAACGGAGGATTTATCTTTGCTGCACTAGGTATTGGTGTTGCAGTTATTTTTGCAGGTATGGGTTCTGCTAAAGGTGTTGGGATGACAGGTGAAGCTGCGGCTTCATTAATCAAAGAACAACCTGAAAAATTTGGTAAGTCTTTAATTCTTCAATTATTACCGGGTACACAAGGTTTATACGGATTCGTTATCGGTTTCTTGATCTACTTAAACATGACACCAGATATGGCTTTAGCTGATGGTTTCTATATGTTTATGGCTGCACTACCTATTGCATTTACAGGTTTAACTGCGGGTGTAGCACAAGGGCGTGTATCAACTGCAGCTGTTCAAATCTTGGCAAAAAGAGAAGATCAAAACTCAAAAGGTATCATTTATTCAGCAATGGTTGAAACTTATGCAATCTTAGGGTTCGTTATCTCCTTCTTACTTGTTTTAGCATAAAATAAAAAATAGTGAGAGGATGGGGACTATGAAAGATTTACAAGCTTTGTCCACACAAATTTTGGCTAAAACCAAACAAGAAGGACAAGCCAAACTAGATGAGTACGAAAAAGTTGCTAATGACAAAATGGAAGAACAACGTCAAAAGCTTGTGGAAAGTCAAAAAAATCGTGAGGCGTCAATTGTGCGTCAAATGAAGAACGACTACGAACGAGAAGCACAGACATTAGCTAACACCCAAAGAAACACGGTCCTTGCCAAAAAACAGTCACTTCTAAATTCAGTATTTACTGAGGCTACGAATAAAATGGCGCAATGGGATGGCGAACAATTTTCTGTGTTCTTAAATGGTGTACTGTCTCAATTAGATGCGAGTAGTCAATGGACACTTGTTCCGGGTGAAAAATCAACTGACCTTTTTAAAACAAATCAAGTTCAGTCTGTAGTTAATGACTATTCATTTGTGACAGTGTCAAATGACGTCGTTAAACAAAAAGCTGGTTTCATTGTACAACAAGGTGGCATTGACTATAATTTCTGCTTTGATGTACTGGTAGCTGAGCTTAAAAAAGAATTTTCTCCACAACTTGCAACCTTAGCATTTAAAAGTAATGAATAAGGGGGGAGAATAAATGCAAGACACTCAATATAAGGGCGTCAATACACTGTTGCGTGTTTATGAAACAAGGCTTTTAACATCTGAAGATTACGAAAAGATGATTCGTGCTGAAGATTTAAAGGAAGCATTGGAAGTATTGAAAAGCACAGAATATCATATTAATGATTCTGAGATTCTAGAAGATAAAAATTTCGATGCGTTTCTTATGCATCGTCTAAAGGATATTTATGAGGAACTGTATAGTGTAACACCTGATTCTGAGTTGATCCAAATTTACACATTACGTTATTCATATCACAACTTAAAAGTATTGTTAAAGCAACGCTTTAAAGATTTAGAGCTTGAACATTTGCTAATTCCAATTGGCAAATATCCATTAACTACATTAAGAAATTTGGTTAATACGGAGCAATCTGAAGAGTTAAATCCAATTATGGTCGAAGCTGTACAAGAAGCAATTGCTGATTATGAGATATACGGCCGCATTGAAGCAGCTGATGTGTTTATGGATACGTATTACTATAAACATATGCGAGCGATAACCAACCGTCTGGATAATGATACGATTACACGGATGGCAGATGTCATGATTGATTTAGATAACCTATCAACTGTAGTAAGAAGTATTAACCAAGGTAAATCTCGGTCATTTTTGCATACGGTATTATCGAGTTCTGGGTCTATATCAAAACATGCAATTATTGAAGCAGCTGATCAAGGTGCAGTCAATGTCATGCAACAACTCTTTTTAGATAAACCATATGCTAAACAATTGGAAGCTGTACTAGCAGACTCAAAAGACAGTATAAATTCAATGGTGTTGGATAAAGTGATTGATGAAATCATTCATGAACTCATGGAGGAAGGTAAGTATCAACCGTTTGGTCCAATGCCTGTGATGGCTTTTATGTTTGCTATAGAAAAAGAAGTAACAAATATCCGTTTAATTCTTGTCGGAAAAGACAATCAAATCGAAGAAGAGATCATTAGAGAAAGGATGCGACCCATTTATGGCTCATAAAATTGCTGTAGTAGGAGATAAAGATTCGGTGCTTCCTTTTAAGATTCTTGGTTTTGATGTTTTTGCTGCTTCTACACCTCAAAAAGCGCGTGAAACAATTGATTCACTAGCTGATAAAGATTATGGTGTTATTTACTTAACAGAAGCAATGGCAAAGGAAATACCGGATACGATTAAACGTTATGATGCTGAAGTTCAACCAGCTATTATCTTAATACCGAACCATAAGGGTTCACTCAATATCGGTAAAGATCGTATTCAAGATAATGTAGAAAAAGCGGTTGGACAGAACATCTTATAATTAGGAGGGGACTTATTTGAAGAAAGGGAATATTATCAAAGTTTCCGGTCCTTTAGTAATGGCAGAGGCAATGGAACATGCGAATATCCAAGACCTTTGCTACGTAGGGGACATGAGATTAGTAGGTGAGATCATTGAAATGCGTAATGATGTTGCTTCAATCCAAGTATATGAAGAAACCTCTGGTTTAGGTCCAGGTGAACCTGTAGAGACAACGGGTGAGGCTCTGTCTGTTGAACTAGGACCTGGTATCGTTTCGCAGATGTTTGATGGGATTCAACGCCCACTTGATACATTTAAAGCGAAGACAGATAGTAACTTTTTAGTTAGAGGTGTAAATATTTCAGCGCTTGATCGTGATAAGAAATGGGCGTTTACAGCAACAAAAGCTGTCGGAGATCAAGTAGAAGCTGGTGACATTGTAGGTACAGTTCAAGAAACTAAAGTTATTGAACATCGTATTATGGTACCTCATGGTGTTAAAGGTACGATCAAATCCATCGAAAATGGCGAATTCGCCCTGAATGACGTGGTTTACACCATTGAAACTGAAGATGGTGTAAAAGAACAAACACTCTTGCAAAGATGGCCTGTTCGTCGTGGACGTCCATTTAAACGAAAGTTAAACCCAGATAAACCAATGCTAACCGGACAACGTGTCATTGACACCTTTTTCCCAATTACTAAAGGTGGAGCTGCAGCTGTCCCTGGGCCATTCGGTGCGGGTAAAACAGTTGTGCAACACCAAATAGCTAAATTTAGTGATGTGGATCTTGTGGTTTATGTTGGTTGTGGTGAACGTGGAAATGAAATGACAGACGTATTAAATGAATTCCCAGAATTGATTGATCCAAATACTGGGGAGTCTTTAATGGAACGTACGATTTTAATTGCCAATACATCAAACATGCCTGTTGCGGCCCGTGAAGCATCTATTTATACAGGGATTACAATTGCTGAGTATTTCCGTGATATGGGGTATAGTGTTGCAATCATGGCCGACTCGACATCCCGTTGGGCAGAAGCGCTCCGTGAAATGTCTGGTCGTTTAGAAGAAATGCCTGGTGATGAAGGTTATCCTGCATACTTAGGTAGCCGAATTGCTGAATATTACGAGCGTGCGGGTCGAACACTTTCAATTGGTTCAGAAGACCGTGAAGGAAGTATTACGGCAATTGGAGCGGTATCGCCTCCTGGTGGGGATACATCAGAGCCGGTTACGCAAAATACATTGCGTGTTGTAAAAGTGTATTGGGCGCTTGATTCATCACTTGCTCAAAAGCGCCACTTCCCGTCAGTAAACTGGTTAACATCCTATTCACTTTATTTAAGTGAAGTAGGTCAATTCATGAATGAAGAGTTGAAACAAGATTGGTCAAATATGGTGCAGCATGCCATGAATATTTTACAAGAGGAATCTGAATTACAGGAGATTGTTCGTCTTGTCGGTATTGAGTCATTATCAGAAAAAGACCGCATTACAATGGTTATTGCTCAATCATTGAGAGAAGATTACTTACAACAAAATGCATTCGATGATGTGGATACTTATACATCAAGACAGAAACAATTCTTAATGCTTGATTTAATCCTTTCACTCGAAACAGAGGCGAGAGAAGCGATGCGTTTGGGCGCTTACTTCAAAGAGATTATCGATGGAACAGAAGACTTACGCGATAAGATTGCTCGAGCGAAGTATATTTCTGAAGATAACCTAGATGAAATTAGTGCAATTAAACAAGAAATTAAAGATAAAGTACATGATATTGTTGCCGAGGGAGGTATGACGCAAAATGCTTAAGGAATACAAAACAGTTAGCGAAGTCGTTGGACCTCTGATGGCAGTCGAGCAAGTTGAAGGTGTTAAATTTGATGAGCTTGTTGAAGTTCAAATGCAGACCGGTGAAATTCGACATGGTCAAGTGTTAGAAGTTGAAGGCGACAAAGCGATGGTTCAGATTTTTGAAGGACCTAGTGGTATTAATATTAAGGATACAAAAGTACGATTCAGAGGGAAGCCTCTTTCACTTGATGTGTCTGAAGATATGGTCGGTCGTGTTTTCAACGGGATGGGTGAGCCGATTGATAATGGTCCTGAGATCATCCCAGAGTCAAGTTTAGATGTGAATGGCCAAGCGATTAATCCGATTGCACGTGATTATCCTGATGAGTTTATTCAAACGGGAATATCGGCTATTGACCACTTGAACACATTGGTTCGTGGACAAAAGTTGCCTGTGTTTTCTGGATCTGGTTTACCGCATAAAGAGTTAGCCGCTCAAATTGCTCGTCAAGCATCTGTATTAAATAGCGATGAAAAATTTGCGGTTGTTTTTGCAGCGATGGGGATTACCTTCGATGAAGCTGAGTATTTTATGGAAGATTTCCGTAAAACGGGCGCGATTGATCGCTCTGTTATGTTTATTAACTTGGCCAATGACCCTGCCATTGAACGTATTGCCACACCTAAAATGGCACTAACAACTGCTGAATACCTAGCCTTTGAAAAAGACATGCACGTCCTTGTTATTATGACAGACATGACTTATTATTGTGAGGCATTACGTGAAATTTCAGCAGCACGACGTGAAGTACCTGGACGTCGTGGTTATCCTGGTTATCTTTATACAAACTTATCTACACTTTATGAACGTGCAGGACGCTTAGTTGGTAAAAAAGGTTCAGTAACTCAAATTCCAATTTTGTCAATGCCAGAGGATGATATTACTCACCCAATACCTGATTTAACAGGTTATATTACTGAGGGACAAATTATCCTTTCCCGTGATTTAGATAAAGCTGGATATAAACCACCAATCAACGTGTTGCCGTCCTTATCGCGTTTGAAAGATAAAGGGACAGGTGAAGGTAAAACAAGAAAAGATCATGCACCAACCATGAACCAGTTATTTGCTGCTTATGCTAAAGGTAAAGAAGCTAAAGAACTTGCTGTGGTACTTGGTGAGTCTGCATTATCTAAAACAGATAAGTTATATGTTGAATTTACTGATCGATTTGAGAAAGAATATATTAATCAAGGTTTCTACAAAAATCGCTCAATTGAAGATACGTTAGAACTTGGCTGGCAATTACTTTCTATTTTACCGCGCACTGAATTAAAACGAATTAAGAGTGAATTGATCGAAGAGTATATGCCGGAAGGAGAGTGATCGGCCCATGGCGAGATTAAATGTCAAGCCAACACGGATGGAGCTATCTAACCTTAAAGACCGTTTAGCCATTTCTACTCGAGGTCATAAGCTGTTAAAGGACAAACAGGATGAGTTAATGCGTCAGTTCATTGACTTGATTCGTGAAAATAACAAGTTAAGAGATGAAGTGGAAAAAGAACTGACCGAAGCAATGCGTGCTTTTGTTGTTGCTAAGTCACTTTTGAATGAATCATTTATTGAAGAACTATTTGCTATACCTGATAAATCTGTTTCTTTAAATATTGAAGAAAAGAATATCATGAGTGTTATGGTTCCTGAAATGAATTTTTCTGTTAATGAAGATGAAAAAGAATCTGAGATGCAGTATGGTCTGCTAAATTCAAATAGTGAATTAGATGATTCCATTGATCGTATTAGCAATATTCTGCCAAAACTCTTAAAGCTTTCTGAAATCGAAAAAACGTGTCAGTTGATGGCTGATGAAATTGAGAAGACAAGAAGGCGTGTCAATGCACTTGAATACTTGAAGATTCCTCAATTGAAGGAAACGATTCACTATATTCAAATGAAGCTCGAAGAAAATGAGAGAGCAAGTATTACACGTATTATGAAAGTTAAAGATATGGGCACGTAAGTAAAAAGCTATTCGTTATATAACGGATAGCTTTTTTATATGTGAGGAAAGTAAAAATTTGGCTCTATACTGAATGTGGTGGTGTCCTCTATCGTGATAGTGTGCAAAAAAACACACTCATTCTCCCTCTCTTTGTTATCCTAAAGTTGTCGAGACAATAGAAAAAGAGAGGGGCTATGAGTGCGGATTCATATGAAATGGAGTAAGAAGTCATTGTGGAAGTCCCCTTATAAATTGTCAGGGAAAGGACGAGAAAAGGTTGAGAAGCTTTTACAAATGGATCCACGCTTAAAAGAAGCGTATGAGTTAAAGAACAAATTAGATGAATGGTTTAAGACAAGTGATGAGAAGACAGCTAGAAAAGGAATGGCGGCATGTCTAGAATGGAAGCGTGCTTCTAACATTAATGCATTTCACCGCGTAAGAAAAACGTTTATACGTTGGAAACAAGCGATCTTACAATCGTTCATGTATCCATTTAATAATGGTTATATCGAAGGCATAAACAATACGATAAAGGTTTTAAAGCGAGACTCTTGGCATCAAAAATTTTCAACGTTTGAAACATAAAATATTATGGCAACAAGAGGTTAAAAAGGCTCTCGTTTGAAATAGTACATAGCAGAGGAAATATGCGAGACTCCTGCGGAAAAACGGGCGACCGAGACCCCACAGCTGTCTTTGCGAGGAGGCTTGGGCGTTCGTCCGCGGAAAGCGAGTATATTTCCTCTGCGGCTTAGTAAGCTTTTAACAAAGATGAACGGTGGAGTGAACATTACACCACCACATTTGAGAGAGAACCAATTTTAATTAGGAAGATGGTTAGGTCTAAATACATAAAAAACTAACACATCGCTTGTACTTTAGCAAGATGCATTAGTTTTTTATTGTAGATTATCCGACTTTCTTAGTTTTAATCATGCGTAGCGCTTCTTTTACTATGCTATATTCTACTTCATTTAAAGGCACGAGTGGAAGACGTACGGTTCCGACATTAAAACCGTTTAAAGTTAAAGCTGCTTTTACAGCTGTTGGATTAGGAGCAATAAACAATGCCTTTATCAATGGTGCCAACTGTTGTTGAATCATATTCGCATGTTTAATATCTCCTCGATTATAGGTACTGATCATATCCTGCATCTGATCACCAGCGATATGTGATGTAACGGATACAGCCCCATGCCCACCGATAGATAGAATGGGTAATAATAAATCGTCATCACCACTATAAATATAAAAATCATCAGCTGTACTTGCAATCACTTGACTGATTGCATCTAAGTCCCCAGTAGCTTCTTTTATAGCTACAATATTATCAATCTCAGCTAGACGTAAAATCGTGTCTACATCTAGCTTTACAACCGTTCTGCCAGGTATATTATAAAGCATTACTGGGAGACAAGTCGATTGAGCGATCGCTCGAAAATGTTGAAACATACCTTCTTGAGACGGCTTGTTATAATATGGTGTAACGAGCATGACACCATCTGCTCCAAGCGTTTCTGCTTGTTGAGTCATAAAGATTGACGCTTGGGTGTTATTAGAACCAGTTCCAGCAATAACAGGAACGCGATGATTGACTTGTTTAATAACAAATTGAAGAAACTCGGCTTTCTCCTCTGATGTTAAAGTTGGTGATTCACCTGTTGTTCCATTAACAACAAAACCATCTGTTCCGTTTTCAAGTAAGTGCTCGATGAGCTGCGTAGTCAATTGATAGTTGATCGTCCCATTGTTGTTAAATGGTGTAACCAATGCAGTTAATAACCTTCCAAAATTCATAAAAATTCACCTCTTATTCGTATTTGAAACCGTCATGAACGAATGAGAGGCTACCTCAGAAAACCATCAATAAAGCACAAAAAACAGCGCACGAAAGCAATCGGCAGCTGCATCAATAAAATGACTCATCTATGATGCGTGAGATAGCCCTCCATATAGTTAACAACTATATGACAGTATAGTATTTGTTCAACCCTATACCAGCGAAATAAAGGATAAGCCTTATTTTACTTCGGCAAACAAGCCTTTTCATGATGTTCATCGATACTTACCTATCTCATCATCATGTACTAATCTTAATTTGCACCTCTATACCCACTTCAATAATTGATTGAAGTAAATGTGATTATACTATACCAAAAATGTCATGCACTGACAATAACGTTTATTCAAAAAATGATATTGAGTGAAATAAAGTCAAGCTTATCTATTTAGGGGAGAGGTAACGGCTGTAATGGCCTGATTCACGCAACGATCAATCAGTGGAAGAAGAACACAAAAACACACTTATTAAAAGAAGAATTTGTGCAATACTATTGACATAAATACTTTTTATGCATAAAATAACTATTAACTATTTTAATTGATGATTCGAACTATTCTGTCAATTATATAGGGAATACACATTTTACAATAAAGGTGGTGTCAAAGCATGGGAACGCAAAACAAGCAACAAGTGCAAATTGGTGATTGGGTTAAATTGCAATCGAGTAAAGGTGAACGTATTCATGGTTATGTTGAAAAGCACACAGGGAATAATCAGGTGTTACAACTTCGTGTCGTAACAAGTGATAATCATTTGCTGGCTGGTCATAGCATTCAAGTACAATTAGACAAACTTGAAAGAGAAACACCTTTTACACGCTATACACTAGCGGAACTAGAGCAATTGATCGACCTTGCCTTGTTAACAAATGACAAAGCATGGTTTGACGCATTATCTACACAATATAAACACTTACATTCGGAATTAACTGAAATCATAACTTAGGTTGTACAGCTTCACAGCATTAACTATAAAAATCATCATTTCCCGCTTAGTCAGGAGATGATGATTTTTTGTTGACTTAGAACCATTTTAATCGTGTTGAACATTGACAAGCCTGTTATTCTATGTTAAAAAATATATGTTAGCACTCAGTACTTTAAAGTGCTAATTCAATATTTTATTTTGAAAGGGAGATTGAAATGGCTAAACAGCAATTTGAAGCAGAATCAAAGCGTTTGTTAGATATGATGATTAATTCAATTTATTCTAAACGAGAAGTTTTTTTACGAGAATTAATTTCAAATGCAAGTGATGCAATTGATAAAATGTACTACCGTGCTTTAACCGATGAGTCTATTACATTTAATCAATCGGATTATTACATAAGAATCGACGTCGACAAAGAGAAGCGTCAGTTAACGGTTTCTGATACAGGTGTAGGGATGACCAAGGACGAATTAGAAAGCAACTTAGGTATTATTGCAAAAAGTGGTTCGTTAGCTTTTAAAAATGAGAATGAAATTAAAGATGGCCATGATATTATTGGACAATTTGGTGTCGGCTTCTATGCTGCTTTTATGGTGGCAGATGAAGTCTCTGTTAAATCAAAAGCACTGGGAGATAGCCAGGCTTATTTATGGCATTCTGAAGGTGCGGATGGGTATAGTATCGAATCATGCGATAAGGAAACGATCGGTACAGATATTACATTGACCATTAAACAAAGCGAAGATGACGATGACTTTGATCAGTTTCTTGATCCTCATCAACTTCAGACCATTGTTAAAAAATACTCTGATTTCATACGTTACCCTATTAAGATGGAAGTGTCAGAGCAAAGACTTAAAGAAGGTTCCGAAGATGATTATGAAACGGTGATTGAAGATAAAACGATTAATAGTATGGTTCCTATTTGGAAAAAGAATAAAGCTGAACTAACTGATGAAGATTATCATCAATTTTATAATGAAAAACATTATGGATTCGATCAACCACTAGAGTATATTCATGTAAGTGTCGACGGTAACGTTAGATATCAGGCCATTTTGTATATTCCTGAATCAGCTCCTTACAACTATTATTCTGCTGAATACGAAAAAGGATTGGAACTATATTCAAATGGTGTTTTAATTATGAATAAAGCCCCTGAATTACTACCTGATTATTTCAGCTTTGTGAAGGGCTTAGTTGATTCAGAAGATCTGTCGTTAAATATTTCTAGAGAGATGCTTCAACACGATCGACAATTAAAGTTAATTGAAAAAAATCTTGTTAAAAAGATTAAGCAAGAATTAACTAAAATGCTTCGTAATGAACGTGAAAAGTATGAGAAGTTTTATCAAGCATTTGGTCGCCAACTTAAATATGGAGTTTATAGTGATTTTGGGCAAAATAAAGAGACATTAAAAGATCTATTACTTTTTTATTCATCAACCGAAGAAAAATTAGTGACGCTAGCAGAATATGTAGAAAGAATGAAAGAAGAGCAGCCATTTATTTATTATGCTACTGGTGAAACTAATGCTCGAATCGAAAGATTACCACAAACAGAAATAGTTAAAGATAAAGGATATGAAATTTTATATTTCACAGACGATATTGACGAATTTGCGATTAAAATGCTTGCTGAATATGAAGGCAAGTCATTTAAATCTGTATCAAGTGGTGATCTTGGCTTAGAAGATGATGATAAAGATGAAGAACAATCTGTTTCAGAAACAGATCAAGCTATTTTTGATAAAATGAAAGATATACTTTCGAATAAAGTTAGTGATGTTCGTCGATCTAAACGATTGAAAACACATCCTGTTTGTTTAAGTAATGAAGGTGATATTTCAATTGAGATGGAGAAAGTTTTAAGTATGATGCCTGATAATCAAGGTATTCAAGCAGATAAAGTATTAGAAATTAATACAAACCATGAAATCTTCCAATCGGTTAAAGCTGCTTTTGAAACAGATCAAGATAAGGTTGAATCATATACCAATATTTTATATAACCAAGCTTTATTGATTGAAGGTTTACCAGTAGAGGACCCAATCAGCTACACAAATGATGTCTGGAAAGTTATGAAATAGGGCTTGACATTTATTGCCGTCATGTTATGGTGTAAATAGTGAAAAAATTAATAGAGCAATTACCACTAGGGGTGTCACCTTTGTAGTGACTGAGATTGAAGTAATGCTTCGAGACCCTTGGAACCTGATCTAGTTTAGGCTAGCGTAGGGAAGTGGCGGGTCACCTTGTTTGATCCTTGTTATATCACCACTTTTCTTACGTTTGTAGGGGGAGTGGTTTTTGTCATTTATGGGAGGAGAAGGACAATGAAATTTTCAGAAGAAATTAGACAGGAAGCCGATCCAATTTGGCAAGCTAGCTTTGATCATCCATTTGTACAAGGTGTTGGAGATGGAACTTTACCATTAGATCGCTTTCGGTATTACGTGATGCAGGATTCTTACTATCTATCCACCTTTGCTCGCGTTCAATCTTTAGGTGGGGCTATGGCAGATTCTTTAGAAGTCACCCATCGAATGGCTATTCACGCTCAAGGCACTTATGAAGCTGAGATGGCTTTACATCGTACCTTTTCAAAATTATTAAAGATTACCGAAGAAGAGCAAAAAACATTTAAGCCTGCACCCACGGCATATGCTTATAGTTCTCATATGTATCGTGCAGCGCAATTTGGTCACCTAGGGGATGTAATTGCTGCTATCTTGCCTTGTTATTGGCTCTATTATGAGATAGGGGAACAACTAAAAGATAAACAACCGAATGAACCGATTTATCAAGAATGGATTAAAACATATGGATCTGACTGGTTCAAAGAATTAGTAGAGGAGCAAATTAACCGATTAGATGAGATTGCTGAACATGTATCAACTGCTGATCGTCATCGAATGAAAGAGCATTTTATGATAAGTAGTCAATATGAATATTTGTTTTGGGAAATGGCGTATACGCTAGAAAAGTGGCCAATCGATTATTTGAACATTTAACAGGTTATGATTGATAAAAAACGAGTCAGTTAATAGATCTGACTCGTTTTTTAGTTAATCGAGTGCAGGTGCTTTAATGTGTAGAGGAGGTAGCACAATCCAACCTTTTTCTTTATTTAATCGTAATACTTTCGCACCCATTTGCGCTTTATTCATATGGAATTGGCCGAAAAGCGTGGCGATGTCTTCGCGTAAACATTGTCCCATGATCGTGCTGCAACTAATTAAACCTTGAGCAATGTTAGCTGAGATGGCTGCACTAATTTCTGGATCATTAAAACGAGCACCACTAGGGATGTCTTCAAGATCAGCATAAGCGCGTTCCGGTGGTGTAGGCGGCAAACTAACACCGTTAATTTTCAAAATTTCTTCGGTACTTTCAATTTCTTGTTGTAGACCACGGATAAGATCATCTAATAATTTGTACAAATCTTGATCACCAGTATGGTTGCTCAACGTTTGATAAGTAACATAGTTTCCTTTTGCAGCTAATAGGAAGGACCATATGCTAAATACCTCTCCATAATGTAATGGATCCTTCTTTGGATTCCCACGCATAATACCCATAAAAACACTCCTTATCGTTTATTCAAGCTTTATTCTTTTATAAACACGACTATTTTATACATTAAATTGCAAACAAGTATAAACATTATTTTCTATATAAAGATGTATAAATAAAGGATTGAATCACATACTAGTCATGGAGGTGTTGGTATGGAACATGTTAAATTAATCGTGATTAAATTTATTGCGTCATTTGTTCTCTTATATTTAGTTTTAGGCATTGGTTATGGTATGGCGGTGGGCTCCATCTTAGCCATTAACGTGGTTAGTCTTATTGCTTACTATATTGGAGATTTAGTTATCTTGAAGCGAACAAATAACTTAATAGCAGCACTGGCTGATTTTGCTATTGCATTTGCTGTTATTTATCTACTCGCTGATCTATTAACGGTTGGTGGTGACCCGTTAACAGCGTCTTTCCTTTCAGCGGTTGCTATTGGTATTTACGAATTGTTTTTTCATCCCTATGTGGCTGAAGTATTAGATTACCAAGATGACGAACCGGTGAATTTAACACAATATGATTATAGTATGGAGGCTTCAGATGAATTTGAACCCTACCTCAATGACTTTGATGATGAAGATATATGATAAAGTATAAAGCTAGATAGAAAGTGCCTAATCAACTCTAATATTAATAAATGAAAGCCATGGTTTAAACATACAAATCGTTTAAATCATGGCTTTTATATCGCACAAAATTTAATCGTTTTACTATACTAGTACTAGCAATAGCTTAGACATGATTGCGGTTATGCCTTTTGAAAGGAAGGTGGCCAACATGACGGTTTATGAATGTTTAGTCATCATGATTAGCTTTGCTACCCTAGTTTTTATTATATCAAATAAGAATAAGGGTGATTAAAAGCTCCTGAATCAATGAAACCTTCTCGTTAAGTACAGGAGTCTGATAAAAAAGGTATAATCACTATAAACATGATCTGCTATTGCATAAGGTCGTTTGACGATTATATGTTAAGCGGCCTTTTTTTATTGCATATTAAGTTTTAGGTAGAAAAACTTGTTGTTTTTAGATGGACTCTATTTATTACAGATAAGTGTTCTTAAAAAACGTCCGTCTCAAAATAGAGAGAAGGTTCTGTTTATTTGATTGACAATAAGCTAAACCCACTATAAGATTATATATATCAAAAAAGTATACTGAATCGATAAAATATATTATATAAGTATATCTAAAGGGGTGGTTTGTTGAAAGATTTATTTGAACTTTTTATAACGTTTGCTCGGATAGGTGGATTAACATTTGGTGGAGGCTATGCGATGCTCCCGATCTTACAAAGAGAGGTCGTGGAAATAAAAAAATGGGCAACAACTGAAGAATTAATGGACTATTATGCAATTGGGCAAACAACACCTGGTATTATAGCTGTTAATACAGCTACTTTTATTGGGCAAAGGCATCGAGGTACCTTAGGTGGGATCGCAGCGACTTTTGGCGTTATTTTTCCTTCACTTATCATTATTAGTATTATTGCCATGTTTATGAATAATATTGAAGATTCTATCGTTTTGCAAAATGCTTTTGCTGGCATTCGAGTTAGCGTCTATGTGCTAATTCTTAATGCAGTCATTAAGTTGTGGAAAAAATCAGTTGTTGATAAGACCGGTTTACTTATCTTTTTACTTATTTTCACTTTATCTATATTTACAAGTTTGTCTCCCGTCCTATTTGTTATTGGTGCAGGTGTTATCGGATTATTGACAAAAACACAAAGAGGTGAGCGATTAAAATGATTTACTTGCAATTATATTATGAGTTCTTACAAGTGGGTTTATTTGCTGTCGGAGGTGGTTTAGCTACATTACCTTTCTTATATGATATCTCAGATCGAACAGGTTGGTTTACTTATGAGCAATTGGCTGATATGATTGCGATTTCTGAATCAACGCCTGGTGCAATTGGTATTAATATGTCAACATATGCAGGGTACATGGCAGCTGGTATACCCGGTGGCATTGTCGCTTCGCTTGGTTTGATTACACCAGCAGTAATTATTATTGTTGTCGTTGCTCAATTTTTAAATAAATTCAAAGATAATCAGTATATTCAAGCTACCTTTCACGGTTTAAGACCAGCATCAACAGCACTTATTGCCTCAGCAGGTTTTGCGGTTGTTATGATTGATTTAGTTCATGTTGACTTATTTCGAATCACCGGATCGTTTATTGATTTGATCAATTGGCGAGCATTACTACTAGCGATTGTGTTGTTTTATTTGTCTAATCATGTTCGATTAATTAAAAATCTCCATCCGGTTGTGTTTATTGCTTTCGCTGCCGCTATAGGTATGATATTTAATTTTGCTGAGGTCGCACTATGAATATTAAACAATTGCAATATTTTATTGCCGTAGCAGAGAATGGTACCATATCTGCTGCAGCTAAAAAACTTGGTATCTCACAGCCGCCGTTAAGTGTACAATTGAAACAGTTAGAAGATAGCTTGCATGTTCAGTTGTTTGAACGAGGAGCACGCAAGGTGAAATTAACAGAGGCTGGAAAAATTCTGTACAAACGAGCAAATAGCATTGTTGCCCTTTCACGCATGACGATTCATGAACTTGATCATTTTCAAAATAATCAATCAGGTACGTTAAGAATAGGAACTATTTCATCGGTTGGTGCTTCTTTGTATCATAATAGATTACAAGTTTTTAATCGTATGTATCCTGACCTTACCTATGATTTACATGAGGGCAATACATACGAATTATTAGAAAAGCTAAATCGAGACGAAATTGATTTAGCTATCGTACGCACGCCATTTCAGGCTGATGATGTCATTTGTCACAACCTAAAAGAAGAGCCGATGCTTGCAGTGACAACCAAACATTATTTAATGGGTAAACATGGTAAGATCTCAATTAATCAATTGAAAGATCAACCACTTATTTACTATCGAAGAATGGAACATGTCATTACATCAGCTTTTCAAAAGCATGGACTTGAACCGGTTATCAAGTGTCTTAATGATGACGCACGAACGTCAATGATGTGGGCAGAAGCGGGGATTGGAATTGCATTAGTTCCTGAATCGATTGTTAAGCTTTACTGGCCTGATCACATCACTTCTTATCAAATTGACGAACCAGATCTTTTTACACAAGTAACAGCGATTAGAAAAAGAAATGCATCTTGTTCACCAATCGTTTCATCCTTTCTTGACTTATTTTAATGAATAAAATTGAGGTTTTTTATAAGAAACTATTTCCGATAGATTGAGTATTAATTATTGGTCGGATAAGGTTAATCGATTGGAATCAGATGTCGAATGATGGCTAATCTATTAAATTTTAATGACAAATCTTTTTAAGCTAATAGTGGCATTTGAATTTATGTTAAAATGAATCCATTATGAAAGGAGTGTGTTAGATTGTCTAATAAAAAACTTTATTATTATATATTCACATCATTGGTCGTATTATTAATCGCCGGTAGTGTCTATTTATTTATGTTTGACAAAGACGATGATCGGGTGTTAGAAGCAGAAGAGATTAAGGAACTGGTCTCAGATTATAGTTTAGGGCGTCATGATGATCAAGATGCTTCAATCACATCACATGAACTTATTGTGAATGACCAAGATGATAATGAACGTGTCTATCAATTACCAAAAGAGCGTTTTTTTGTTTCTATTGCTCCTTATGCCGACGAGACACATCCTTGTGCAGTGCATAGCCTGACAGGTTGCCAAGGTGAGCTTGTCAATCAAACATTTGACTTATCTATTGAGGACCAAAAAGGAGAGGTCATTGTTAATGACAAAGTCACTTCAATGGAGAATGGTTTCATCGATATATGGTTGCCACGTGATGAGACCTATCATGTTACGATAGCTAAGGATGGTAAAACCGTTGAGCAGGAAATCTCAACTTTCGAAGGTGACAATACATGTATAACAACCATGCAATTACAGTAAAACAAACTTTTTAAATGTAAGGGGGAGATAAGGTGGGAGAAAGTGATAGTAGAGCTGTTTACTATAGTTCCTTTACGTTCAAAGAAGCGGTGTACTTTATTGTAGCAACCAGTAAAGGTCTATGTTATGTTGGTTCGCCCAATCAACCAATTGATGAAATTATCATTTGGTTAAATAAACATTTGCCTGACTACGATTTGGTTGAAGACCATCAACATTTAACGAGATACAAGCAGGCGCTCATTAGGTATTTATCTGGAAACTTGTTAACATTTACGTTTGAAATTGATCCAATGGGTACGGCTTTTCAACAATCAGTTTGGCGTGCCCTGCAAGATATCCCCTATGGACATACGATGACCTATGGTGAAGTAGCTAAAATGATTAATCGTCCCACAGCGGTAAGGGCAGTAGGAAGAGCGATTGGAGCAAATCCACTGTTAATTGTTATACCTTGTCACAGGGTGATCAGAAAAGGTGGTCAATTATCAGGTTTTCGAGCTGGATTAGCTATGAAGAGGATGTTATTAACGCTAGAACAAACAGAGACAGCTTAGTTGCTATCTCTGTTTGTTATTTTAAAAAAAGTTTTATTTTATCAAAGACCGCTGTCTATAAAAGATCATTCTTAAACGAGAAAGCATATCTAATGTTTTGAGTTAAGCGCTTGAAGGTTCGTTTTTACCTCTTAATGAACATCTGTGTCCAATGATAACCTTCTTCAATAAATCCTACTCCAATATGCGTGAAATCTTCGTTTAAAATATTGGCACGATGTCCTTCACTGTTCATCCAAGCTTGAACAACATCGTCAGGTGTCTGTTGACCTTTCGCAATATTTTCTCCAGCCGCTAGATAACTTATATCAAATGCTTGCATCATATCAAAGGGTGATCCATAAGTTGGGCTGTGATGAGAAAAATAATTATTAACTGCCATGTCATTCGATTTCTCTCGGGCAACTGAACTAAGTGATTGATCTACAACGAGTGGATCTAGGCCTTGATCTGTCCGTTCTTGATTTGTCAGCTCTATTATTTCCTCTTCAAAAGCCTCTAATTCACTTGCGTCTTGTTCTACATCTTCATCTACCGATGCTTTTTTCTTATCATTAGATTGATTAGAATCAGAGTGTTCTTGTTTGTCTTCATCAACAACAACGACTTCATTTTCCTGTAGATCATTAAAATAAATGTGAAACGATTCTTTCCAATTATTTAACTGATCAAAATCACTATAGCTCAAATGATTTGATTGAGATGCTACGACTGGGTTCTGTGAAAACCCTAGTATTACTATTGTTGCTACAATAACTCCTGCAATTTTTCTTAACATATGCTACACTCCTTTATATTTTGATTCGATTACATCATAGCATGGCATTTTTGTAACACAGATTGAATATTTTACCATATAGCTATTTCTGTACCAAAAGTCATGGTTTTTATATGAAAATAGTTATAGTTAAGTTCTATTTATAAAGAGAAAATATATGTATTTTCCTATTGACGGTTTTTAAAATCATGGGTTTGTGTAATATAATGTCATAACATGTAACAGAAAAGTTGTCGTTTTGAGTAACTGCATATGAAAAATATGTAAAAAACCGTTTGTTTATGTTATTATAATATATATATTTGTTCAAGGAATGATGAAATGAAAGTAGTTAGGAATCCTCAAGACGTACATAATCCTGTTGCAGCCTATGTTCATCAAATTGAAGTAACCGGACCTCAACAGTGGCTAACTTTATCTGGCCAATTAGGTATGGCTGCCGATGGTCGCTTGCCTGAAGATCCGATTGAGCAACTTCAGATAGCGCTTGATAATATAAAGAAAAACTTACGTGCTGCCAATATGGAGATTACAGATTTAACTAAACTTGTCTTTTACTTAGTAGGGGATATTGATACAGATAAGAGAAGGGAAGTTGTTAGTCAGTTCTTGGGTGATCATATACCTTGTACAACGATGTTGTATGTTGTCGCTTTAGCTGCTCCAAACTTCAAAGTTGAAATTGATGCATGGGCTTGTCGAGATATTTAAATAGTCATCAGCTCATTCAAGATTAGGTATGAAGTTTTCAATTATGCTAAGAATAGAAACAGGATAATTGAAAAGCTATGGAATGGATGGAAATGATGAAAGATAAAAAATTAGATTTACTTGCACTTGCGTCAATCCCGTTAGTTATGACATTAGGGAATTCGATGCTAATCCCAGTTTTGCCAATCATTGAGAAAGAGTTGGATATATCGAGTTTTCAATCCAGTCTCATTATTACGGTTTACTCTGTAGTTGCCATTTTTCTGATTCCTATTGCCGGTTATTTATCAGATAAGGTTGGTCGTAAAAAAGTTATGATACCAAGTATAATAATTACAGGTATAGGAGGTGCCGTATCGGCTATTGCAGCTTGGTTGATGGCATCCCCTTACATCGTTATACTTATTGGACGATTTTTACAAGGAATCGGGGCGGCAGGGGCATTTCCTGTTGTTATACCAACTGTTGGTGATATGTATAAAGATGAAAAAGATGTCAGTGTGGGCTTAGGTATTATTGAAACGTCAAACACATTTGGTAAAGTCCTAAGTCCAATTATTGGTGCATTACTGGCCATGGTGATTTGGTATTTACCCTTTATTTTTATTCCGGCTTTTTCTTTCATTGCTGTATTACTTGTGTTATTTTTAGTTAAAGCACCAAAGGATAATAAGGCGGAGCAACAGACTTTTGCAACTTTTATCAACTCATTAAAAGCTGTTTTAAAAACAAATGGACGTTGGTTGGTCGCTACATTTATTATCGGATGTATCAACATGTTTGTCTTATTTGGTGTATTATTTCATTTTTCATCATTACTTGAATCACAATATAAGATAGAAGGTGTCTATAAAGGTTTATTATTGGCCATTCCATTGTTATCGCTCTGTATAGCATCGTATGTGACAGGGAAAAAGATTGGTGAAAATAAGGTTATAATGAAGTGGTTAATTTTGATTGGAAATCTCGCATCTACTGTACCGTTGCTGTTTATTACTAATGAACAAATTAGTATTGTTTTCATTACGGTACTTTTATCTATAGCCGGATTAGGTATTGGTTTGTCTCTACCGTGTTTAGATGCATTGATTACTGAAGGGGTAGAAAAAGATATACGAGGAACAGTGACCTCATTATATAGTAGTATGCGCTTTCTAGGAGTGGCTGCAGGGCCTCCCATTATTGCACTAATCATGAAACAGATTCACATGCTATATATTATACTTGCTTCACTTAGCGCACTTGCGGTAGTGATTACTTTTTTTGCAATAAAGCCTACAAAAGATGATGATAAGAACATTAAATAAACACCCCAAAAGTTAGAATAACAAATCTAGCTTTTGAGGTGTTTATTTATCACAGATAACCATTCGTAAAACACTCACCTCAAAATAGAGAACAAAGGTAAAGGAGGAAGGAAAGAAGGGGAGTTATTTTGTTCAATTTAATCGAGATGTATTAAGCAGGACCTACGGTGACAGAAATAGTTCTTTAACATAAAATTGGTAAACATATTCAAACATTAGCCGATATAAAAATAAAATAAGGAAATGATCCTGAAAGGAGATCCCATGAATATCAGAGACAAGGTAAAGCTTTCATTTTATTCAGACCAATTGTTGAAATCGGCTACCATGAATAGACCAGTAAAGGCAAAAGTTTCACAGGCACAAGTCGTCAAACATAATGACAGCCTTTCCATAAGCAAACAAGCTGAAGCTGCCCAAAAAAACGCAGTGTCATTACGGTCGCAAATGAACGGTGTTCAATTTGAAATTTACAATCTTTATATGGACAGGCAACGTCTGAACAACCAGATCAACGAGGCGTTGAGTGAAAGTGGCATTTCCCTTTCTCAACATGAAAATCTAACGTTACATGTCGACGGAAATAATAGCATTCGCGTTGAAGGAATTGAAGATGAGCAAAAACGAGCACAGATCGAAGCCGTTTTAAATGACGACGATAAACGATTCGGTGCGCGCCTTTTAAGCCACGCGGAGTTGGTCGGTGAACAAAACGGAATACCATTGGACAGAGAGGCGTACGAAAAATGGCATGTAAATGCGTTTTTGAAAACAGTTGCTGGACTGTCATTATCAGATGTCAGCTTGAATGAAATCGGAGAGATTACAGGTGGAAATGAACGGCTTGAGCGAGTGATTGAAGCGTCCATTGATCCGAAAAGCGACTTAGCGAATAGTTTTCAAAGTATGTTGAAAAAGTTGAAAAATGTCCTATTAAAAGGGCCCGACACCATAGCAGATAGATCGGCTTCTTTCGGCTACTCTGGTGGTACGCTTGTCGACCTCAATGTTTCAAAAGGATTCTCCACAGGCCAGTTAAACGAATGGTTGAATGATTCATTTCTTAAAGAAGTCTTGTTTGAGCAAGGGTTATAATTAATAATTTATTTAAGAAATCTTAAGGAGTACGCTTTTTTGTGCATCGATTTAAACATAACTCTACATGTGTTTAAGGAGACGTTTATTATTAACAGGAAGATCAAGAAACAGTTATCAAATACCTACATTTATTTAATTTGAGATATAACTAGATACCCCTGCCTATATTGATTTTCTATCTTAACGACGATCCGAAGTGAACTTTGTACATTGTCATGAAAGTGATCATCTCAAATTTCAACCGGAGGCGATAAATTGGATGCTTTATTCTTGTTCAACGCCAAGTATTATTGACATATCAAGTATTTAATGGTATAATAAGTAAAAATATTGGAGGAGTGATAGAATTAGAAATGTAATGCTTTTGTTTTCCATGTTAGCCTTTCTTTGTATTACCATACTTCCTAGTGCTCAAGTTTTAGCAGCAAACTCTTTGTCGGAAAAAACTGAAAATTCAGAAGTGACTGATCTTTTTGTTGAATTTATTGATCTGATGTTTGAACATGAAGATAATATCTTAGTAACAGACATATTTGGTTCTAATGTGACGCAATGGTTTAAAGAAGATGCCAATATAATGTTACAGCAAGATGATTATCAAAGTATTCATGAATTGGTAATTCAAAATAACTGGATAATAGGCTACTCTGAAACAGAAAATTTAACTAAAAAAAATGATTTTAGTGTGATGAATGATATTAGAAGTAGATCGGTTAGTTATAATTTTTATGGTTATGGTACTAATAGTACAACGACTAATTCTTTTCCAAAAGAATGGGTAGTTACACTTAGTGGGACATTTAGTTATAACATCAACACATATAGAATTACATCAGCTCCGGAACCTAATCTTACAATTCGAACCGCAAACTGGGGAGCCTCATTTAGTCCGTTTTTAGAAAATGTATCAACTTCAAGTTCGATTTCAGGATCTACAGTAAACCATTCGGCTAGTTATAAAATGGGTGGTACTTTAGCACTTCCGATTGGTTCTATACCAATTGGTCATCCACTTGATTATGGAAGACACCATCACACAATTACTCATGGGATAAACTAGGTGGTATTAAAAGATGCAAGTTATTTTAGATATAATTCAGAAAAAAAACTTTCAAATTATAGTTACAATACTAATTTCGGTTACCTTTATTACTTACGTATTCATTGATAAGCGCGCTCATATGTACTCTCGTATGTTAGCAGGGCAAACGCTAATTACTGAAGACAATATAGCAAGATTTACACAGTTGAGAGATGCAACTTCGATTATTGAGCTCATTCTCTTGATGTTGTTTGTACTACCAATTATCATATTTTTTTTAGCAAAAGGAGATAAGAGGGACTTGATATCTCTAGTTGTTAAAAGTTCATTATTGCTCGGCATTCATATACTGCTGGCGTATGTCATATCAGAGATAATAGATGTACCCTCAGGAAACTTGTTAACCCCATTACTGCCGCCGTTTTCATTTCTAATGACAGTGTGGCTTATACTGTGTATCTTGGGGATAGTGAACTTTTTTAAAAAGATTAGAGTAAATCATTAGCCGTCAGAAGAACCATTTTTCATTAGTAGAAATGGTTCTTCATTTTGATATACATTGTTTAGACGCATAAAAGGGATAGAAAAGAAGATATGTCGAATGTGACTTTATGTATGATATAGTAGTATGCGTTATGTTAGCGTTATAGTGGTGATATTATTGTTAGCATAAACTATTTTAATTATCGAAAGTAAATCCGCATTCTTTAAAGGCATCGCTTATTGGTGAATAATTTAATTTTTCTTTAGCCTTTTGAATGTCCAACCTTTTATATTTATTATTTGAAATTGCATTAATAATTTCAAAAGTATTTCCAATATCGATTGAAATGCACTTATCAACTAATTGAACAAGGTCCTCAGGGCTTAGATATGCACTCATATCTCTAGCATTTAAACTTTTATTATATTTCTTCACTTCATCAAACGCACCTATTCTTAATGCTATAAAGGGAATATGATATTCATAAGAAAAATAAGAGGCTAGAGATTCACAGAAAACTTTACTGACGCCATATAAATTTTTGGGTCGAACGGGGTCGTTTTCGCTTAATTGCACATCTACGGGATATGCTTCAATAGTTTGAGCGCTGCTTGCAAATATAACTTTTTTAACTTTATTATCTACAGCTGCTTTAAATACGTTGTATGTTCCTTTTATATTGCTTTCTAATATTGATTCGAAATTCTGTTCAGGATTAGGATTTCCTGCTAAGTGAATAACAACATCTATACCTGAAAACAATGATTTACAAGCCTGAGCATCATTTATATCTAATTCTTCAATTAGAAAATTATTATTCAATTTTGTTAGCTTTTTCTTGTCTATATCTGTTAACGTTAGTGAATATTTATCTTTCAATCCATATGTCAAAGAGCTTCCTATTGCTCCAGCAGCACCCGTTAGTAAAATTTCCACTCAAATCATCTCCCATCATGCATGTTATACATTCAATATACAGGGAATAATGTAAATTTACAATTTAGTTGACTTTAAGGGCTTGATCGTTGATTCCATTCGACTAGGATTTCTTAAAGTCTGCAGCTGATCAAAGCTGGCAGACGAGTTTATCTTAAAGTAGCTAGCTATCATGTTTATCAATGTAAGTTCTACGCTGTCTTTGAGACTAGTGTGGTCTAGGCAATGGATTTGAACTAGATGTTCGACCCAATACACTTATTTATGGGGTACCACCAACATTTTGACATAAAACCCACGTTAATACATTTTATGGAATTAAAGATACGGCATTCCTTTTCTAAAGGGAGCCGTCTTTTTATATGCACTTAAAATCTCAAAAAGAAGAACACAGTATAGGTTACAATATAAATGTACGAATTAGCACAAATTATCAAAAAATTCTTTTGTTTAAATTATAAAATGAATATACAGAGGTGTTGAGGAATGGATTACTTTGAAAGAATACAAAAATCGATTGAATACATTGAAAGGAACTTACAAGACGAATTGAATATTACTGAAGTTTCCTCAAAATCTTGTTTTTCAGTTTTTCATTTTCAGCGACTTTTCCAAGCAATTACGGGATTTTCTGTGCAGCAGTACATAAGAGACAGAAGACTTTCTGAAGCTGCGAAATTACTGAAGGAAACGGAAAAGAACATATTAGAAATAGCAATATCTTTTCAATATGGTTCCCAAGAAGCATTTACGCGCGCTTTTGTAAATTGTTTTGGTATAACCCCAGCTAAATATCGAAAAGAAGAAACTATTATAAGCCAGCAAATCAAAATTAACTTTTTGGATTATAAAAATAGAATGAAAGGAGATATAAGTATGAACAAACCTGAAATAACCTTACTGAACAAGAAACATATTATCGGTTACGAGTACAAAACAAATTTAAATAACGAAAAATATTTTGCAGAAGTTCCGGGATTTTATATTGATTTTGGAAGAAATGAATATTATCAGCGAATTCCTAAGAAAATTACACCTAATATGTCATACGGTATATCAACTAACTTTCATGATGATGGTCATTTTTCGTTTATTGTTGGTGAAGAAGTTCAAGAATCTAATACAGAATTAGAAAATGGTTTTGTGAATTTTGAAATTCCAGGGGGTAAATATGCTGAATTCAAAGTCAACGGCACCACTGATTTAGTTCAAAACACTAGAAGATACATCTATGGGACATGGCTACCTAATTCTAATTATGAAAGAAAAGATGGACCAGATTTTGAAGTTACAGATGTCTTAAATTCAACATTTCCAAATGAAATGAAAATGAAGATTTACATACCCATTAAGGAATAGCCTAAGGAGAGAATAGCATGAATTTAGAAATGGTTTTTGGAAATTTTCCAATATTGGAATCAGAGAATCTAGTATTAAGAAAGATTGAAGAAGTACACTTACAGGAAGTATATACGATCTACGACAACGACAAAATATTTGAATATTGTGGGATCATTCCTAAACATAACGTACAAACGGTAAGTAAGATGATTGGCCATTTTGATAGGGATTTCCATAAAAAAAGTAGAGTTAAATGGGGTATCTTTCAGAAGAATCAAAGTAATAAATTGGTGGGAATTATAGAAGCTATGGATTTTAACCAAAAAGTGGATATGGTGTCTATTGGTTACTTTTTGACAGAAGACGATTGGGGAAAGGGCATTGCAACTGAATCCGTTCGTAAGCTAGTAAAATTTTTATTTGAAGAAGTTAATGTAAACAGAATTCAAGCAGAGGTCATGCCTGCAAACGAGGTTTCAAAGAAGGTCCTCTTAAAAAACGGTTTTATAAAAGAAGGATTGTTAAGACAAGCTTCTTTATGGTCTGGTAAAGGAGTAATTGATTTAGAAATATACGGCATCCTTAGAGAAGACTATATACATTTAAAGTAAAATAATACATCTATGTTAATTTTTAATCCGTTCTCTTCTGAACGGGTTTCTATGTTAAATAAAATAGAAGATTTTTTGCTATTGTATCTCAAGATCTACCAAGCACTTAATTGAACTAGCAGAAACATTTGAGGAAAGAAAGGTTAATTTCATTTCTATAAGGGACAGTATTGATACATCGACTGCAATGGGGCGTTTTTTCTTTCGTACAATGGCAAGTATTGATGAATTAGAGAGGGACATCATCAGTGAACGTACGAAAGCAGGTTTACAATCTGCTAGAAGTAGAGGTAGGAAAGGCGGAAGGCCAACTAAGGAATAAACTCTTTAAGACCCTTAAACCGATAAATTCTTGTGCCGGTACCCTTAAAGTAAGGTTTACCGGTTTTTTTATAGTAAAAAATGTATTAGTGTGGGTTTTACGTCAAAATGTTGGAGGTATCCCTTTATTGAATAGATCTAATATAAACTAGCTTTTATGATGTGAGCTATACATACGGCGTGAAGTCATTTTGTCGTTCAAAAAGAAATAGCAAAGAGCGTGTGTAAGAGGCGGTGAGAACGATGATTATGAATGTTAATAGTTATAATCAAATCAAACAAAGCAGTAGGTCAGGTGAGAAGTCAATCAAAGATGGAGAACAGAATATAGTTTAGTCAAATTTAATATTCTAGTTTACATAATATATATTATCGGAAGTTATGAGTGAATATAGATCATTCATCTCATTAAAGAAGTATACTTATGATAGTGAGACAGAATAAAAAATTAGATATGATAATCGATAAATGCTCTTATTAAATGATTAAATGCTTCTGCTTTTTTGGGCGGAATTTGGTGTGTCCCGTCTTCTACATAAGCTAATTGAATAAACGTATTCTCTTGATAATACCTTCGATAATAATGTGTAAAGTCCGTGACATTGCCATAGATAAATAAGCTTTTACAGTTTATTTTATTGATATAATGTCTAATATCTACCCGATGTGTGCTCAAATAATATTGATACCATTTATTTGGGTTTGATTGATGAATGTGCTTTAATAGTTTCTTTCGATCACTATCATTTGTTGTATTACTAGCTGCTAGCCTATTTGATAAGAAATTTCTGGAAACCCGTAATGTAAACATACCTGCTAAATATATAAGATGTAACGCTGAAGTTTTAACGTTTGGATAGCCTCCAGCAATGATTAATGCTTCGATTCGATCTGGATAGTGACAAGCAAAGATTTGTCCAACTACGCCTCCAGCTGAGTATGCACATATAATAACTTTGTTAATGTCTTCTTTATCCAAGATGGCTTCAATCTCTTTACAATATTGATCGATAATATGTAGCCGATACTGAGCTGTGGATTGCCCGTGTCCACTAAAATCAGGCATAATTAATTGATAGTATTTAGCTAATGATAATTGTGTTTGAAAAACAATTCGGCCTAAACCTGGAGGATGAATGAAAAGTATCGGTAAACCTTCACCAATTACTTCATAATAGATTTCATTTTGTTCAAACTTGACGGTTTTCATAGTACCCTCCCCTTTACTATTTTGGTTTGCCCTTGTTTCTTTACCTTTATACAAAATAATACAGTAAAAAAGTAAAAGATTAGAGGTTAACCCTCTAATCTTTTACTTTTGTTTCCGCATCATATCATAATATTTTAAAGGTTGATCAACTTTTATTTTTGTGGTCATCATCGCATGTTTGGCCCGATCTATCGATTCACCTTGTTCATCCCATAACTCAGTGATGGTTTGTTTAAAATGATAGAAATGGGGTCCGAAAAATTCAACTTCATCACCGACACCAAAGCTATTTCGCTGTTGAATTGTTGCAATTTGTGTCTGTTGATCATAGTCAAGTACTAAACCAGCAAAATCATATTTAGGGATCCGATCTGGTTTGCCGAATAATTGATCCTTATCTGTCGGTTCATTATAATAAAAAGCTGTTGATAAGGAACGCTGTGCAGCTTTCCATATTTCATCAATCCACGCTGGATCAATTTGATAATGATCCGGATCTTCAAAATATGTATCAATGATTTTTCGATATACATTTACGACTGTTGCAACATAGTGGATGCTTTTCATGCGCCCCTCAATTTTTAGTGAATCAACACCAGCCTCAATTAAGTCCGGTAAGTGTTCAACCATGCTTAAATCTTGGGCACTCATTGTATATTTCTCATCTGCTTGCTCTGATAAAGAGATGTCATCATCGTTACCATCTTCAAATAAATCATACTTCCAACGACAAGATTGAGCACATCCTCCGCGATTCGCGTCACGCGATGTCATATGATTGGAAAGTACACACCGTCCAGAGTAAGAAATGCACATCGCACCATGGATAAATGCTTCAATTTCAATATCTACTTTTTCCTTCATTTCCCGAATTTCTTCAACAGATACTTCACGTGCTAAGACCACGCGTGGAATCCCTTCATTTTTCCAAAATTGTGCTGTTCTCCAATTGGCAATGGATGCTTGTGTACTAATGTGTATTTCTAAATCTGGTGCAGCTTCACGACAAGATTGAATCAGTGCAGGATCGGCAGCAATAACAGCTGAGACACCAACTTCATAGAGGTTTTTAAAATACTCATGTGCCCCCTCTAAGTTTTCATTATGAGCAATAATATTAGTGGCAACATATACTTTTGCTCCGTACTTATTTGCAAACGCAACACCTTCACGCATTTCATCAAAGGTGAAATTCCCCGCCTTAGAACGGAGCCCAAATTGTCTTCCGCCAATGTAAACAGCGTCAGCTCCATAGTGAATTGCAAATTTTAATTTTTCAAGATTACCTGCGGGTGCAAGCAATTCTGGTTTTTGTCTTGTTGTCATAACCCATACACCTCTTGTTAATATATCTGTTCTTTAAAGTAAAAACCGGTATTCATCGCGCGTTGCTCAGGTTGAATATCTTCAATAGCCTGTCTCCACCCTGACTTCTTTATTTGGTAATGGCGGGGATTGTTTAAGTAGGTATCAATAGCTTCTCGGTAAATAGAAACAATTTTTTCATTATAAGATTTTGTCTTTAATATGCCATTAATCAGTAAGCCATCAATTTCTGCTTCTAGTATTTGATCTAGATATTCAATCATCACTAAATCTTCGTTACTCATAATATGGGTACCATTCCCATCTTCAAAGATCGGATAGTGTGTATCATCTTTCTTATCTTCTTTAATAAAACGCATTTGCTCGGGATTATAGTCCTCTTTTATATGATTGTAATAATTACGGATCAGTTTACGTTTTGATTGAAAAATACACGTCATACCATGTACTTGTATTTCTATTGGAAATGCAACCTTTTGTTTTATTTCAATAACGGCATCAAGTGATAATTCATTTGATAGTGTCGCACGTTTTAGCCCGCGTTGATGCCAAAAATTTAAAGTCTGATAATTTGTTGATAATGTAGCTGGATTCCATGTTAAAGGGAGCGTTAAATTGAGCTCGTCTAGTAGCTGAAAAATCGCTTGATCGCCAGCAATAATACCATCTACTCCAAATGTTTCAAGCGTCTTTAAATAATCGGGTAGTTGTTTTAAGTGGTCATTATGAAAAATAGCGTTAACCATGATATAGATGCGCTTTCCTTCTAAATGCAGCCAATCTGTCGCCGATTTCACTTGATCTAAAGTAAAATCACCACAAACACGATTTCCAAATTGTTGATTCCCTAATACAATAGCATCTGCACCAGCTTTTGTTAAAGCTTTAACTTCGTCTAAATCTTTTGCAGTGGCTTGGAGTTCAGGTTTATATAAACACATCATTGTTCACCTCAAAAAAATACAGTCTAATGTTTATTATGAAGCAAATAATCAAAAAAGCAGTGATAAAAATCACAGTTTTTTATACTTTATAATATATTTTCTAACTAAAGCGATCCCTAACGTCTTGATAGCTTGGATAACTTTCGACTGACTGAGCAGATTTAATCGCGTTGATGATCGCTTTTTCAACTACAGTAGTAGCCAACATGGAAATTACATTTAAATCTACTTCTTCCTCGTTACTGCTTAAAGTAAATAACGTATCACCATCGACAAAGCTGTGTGACGGTCGCATCGTTCTTGCTAGACCATCATGAGCTACACTAGCTATTTTATTCATTTGTGCTTTCGTAGCTTTGGCATTAGTCATAACGACACCAATCGTCGTATTGCCAGAAAAACGATTAGTCGATTGAGTCATTTGATTGCATAACTGTTGCTCACTATCCAAAAACATGTGTTGCCCCCTATCATAAGCACCTGCCAATACTTTTCCTGTTGTTGGATTAATAATATCGCCAAAGCTATTAACAGCAATTAATGCTGCTATCTTAACCCCACTTAACTCTACTGCATAGTACCCTATCCCACCTTTCATTGCATAATCAGGTCCACAACATTTACCTACAGTTGCACCTAATCCGGCACCGACATTCCCAACTAACCCTTTTGCTGTCCCTGCATTTAAGCAGGCTTGATAACCCAACTCGGCGTCTGGGCGCACGGAAGGATTACCGATCATTAAGTCAAAAAGAACTGCACCAGGAACAATAGGGATATGGGCAGCTGGTGTGCTAAATCCAATTTGTTTCTTTTCTAAATAACGCATGATACCTGTAGCAACATCCAAGCCATACGCACTTCCGCCTGTCAAAAAGATGGCGTGCACCTTGTCTATTAGATTCTCTGATTTCAGTAAATCTGTTTCGCGCGTCCCTGGTGATCCGCCGCGTACATCAACGCCTGCGATAGCCCCATTAGGAGCGAGAACAACTGAGCACCCTGTTAAACCGTTTGGATAGGTTGCATGGCCGATTTGAAAATGTGGAAAGGCTGACGGTGTAATTTCTTTTAACAAAGTGATGTCCTCCTTATGTTGGTTTAGTATAATATGAACGAGGGAACGAAATATATAGATAATGAATAAAGGAGTGATGTGATATGTCCCGTTTACGCGCTCATATGATTGTTTCGGGTAGAGTTCAAGGGGTTGGTTTTCGATATACCACGCAAATGAAAGCGAAGGAAATAGGCGTGTGCGGTTGGGTGAAAAATTTACCTGATGATACGGTTGAAATTGAAGGTGAAGGTGAAGTTGATAAATTATATCAGTTTATTGATGCGATCAAAGCTGGGCCAAGCCCATCTGCTCAAGTTGAAGATGTTGATCTGAATATTTACGAAGAACTTAAAGCGTACCAGTCCTTTGATGTCGTTTACTGATTTTGCTATTAAAATGAAAAAAGTCGTGTATTTATTAAACAAATATACACGACTTTCTTATTCATTACAGATAACTATCGGTAAAACGTCCACTGATTAAAGGACATTTTATTTTTCTTCAAAAAAACGACGGTTTAATGCAATGTATTCATGCTCTTCTTCTGGAACTTCATCCTCCATAAAAATAGCTTCAACAGGACAAACCGCTTCACAAGCACCACAGTCAATACAAATATCAGGATCAATATAAAACATATCGTCTCCCTCTTCTATACAATCAACAGGGCATACCTCTTCACATTCCCCAGCCTTTTCTCCAATACATGGAGATGTTATAACAAACGCCACTCTAAATGCCTCCCTCAAAAATAGTGTAAATGCTTTTACCAAATATGTTGAAGTTGATAAAAGTCTTGCTCATGTTCAATAATGAAAATATCAGGATTTTTTAATAATCGCCATTGTGTAAAACCATAGCCCTCCTCAAACTGAGAGAGCAGGAGCATAAGTAAGTTACCGTGAGTCACCATCGCAATTTGTTGATGATTTGGATCTTCCATTGCTTCTTTAATGACTTGAAGCCCACGTTGTAATGCATCATTGGATGACTCGCCACCAGGTAGTCGATAATCCATATCTTTAAATGATGTCTCAACAACATCAAACCAATCATCAACAGGCTGATCACTTAAGATACGTTCTTGTAATCGAGAGTCTGTTTCAATATCAATCTCATTTTGTCTTGCATAAGGCTTTATTGTTTCGACAGCTCTCATATATGGGCTGGAAATAATTCTATCCAATTTTAATCCCTTTGAATTTAAGAATTCAGCTAATCGTCTTGCTTGATTAACGCCGTTATTCGTCAAAGGAGAATCTTTATGTTGACCTTCTGCTTGACAATGTCGAATAAGAATGAGCTTTTTCATTGGATCATCTCCTGATTAGGCTAAGAGTCAATAGGGTTACCTACCATATAAAGCTGATATTAGGGCAATTATTATTTGAATTCCTCAGTAAAATATGTTTTTCGGAATCCACCAATACGATTTGAATTATCAATAATAAAATAAAACTCGTCTGTCTCATTTTTTACATCATATACCTTCTCTGGTGTTAGCATATTATTAACAACAAATTTTTTAGCATTCGTGTGAACACATTTTATTTGTTTAATGGTTTCATTTTCTTCCCAGTATTTATGGATCAAGGTAATTCTTCCTCCCTTTTCCTTTCCTATTAAACTTATCTTATATTTTAGCACGTTTCTACAAAAAAAATAACCATTGTATATAAAAAAGTTCAATTCATGTTATATAGAAGGTTTATTAGTTAATACGAAGGTTAAAATAATCATTTTCACCTTCACGTTCTTTTGTATTATGACTGATTAAACAACTGCTTATATGCACCATAACCTTCAGCTTCTAATTCATGTTTTGGAATAAATCTTAGAGCGGCTGAGTTAATGCAATAACGCGTGCCACCAAATTCAGTAGGACCATCATCGAATACATGTCCTAAATGACTATCTGCACCTTTACTTCTTACTTCAATACGTCTCATGCCATGAGAGGTGTCAAGGGATTCTTCAATTTCATTACGATTTATGGGTTTCGTAAAGCTTGGCCATCCACAACCAGCATCATATTTATCTAATGAAGAAAATAAAGGTTCTCCACTAACAATATCTACATAAATCCCTTCGTCTTCAGTTGCATAGTAATCATTCTGAAACGGTTTTTCTGTACCGTTTTCTTGGGTCACGTGGTATTGAAGTGATGTTAACTTGGATTTTAATTCTTCCTTAGAATAGGAAGGTTTCCAATGGTTTTTGATGAAAGCTTCTCTACCAGAACCTTGTTTATATAAGCGGTAATGAAAGCTGTTTTTTTGATAATAATTTTGATGTTTCTCTTCTGCTCGATAAAACGTTTTTGCCGGTAAAATTTCAGTTACAATAGGCTTATCGAACTTATTTGATTTACTTAATGCATGTTTAGACGCTTCGGCTATTTCTCTTTGTTCGCTATTGTGATAAAAAATGGCTGATTTATATGATGAGCCTCTATCGTTAAATTGTCCACCTCTATCAGTTGGATCGATTTGTTTCCAAAAAAGATCGACTAATTTTTCATAGGGGAATATATTAGGATCATAGGTGATTTGTACAGCTTCGTAATGCCCCGTTGTATCTGAACAAACTTCTTCATAAGTTGGATTGTCTTTATGTCCGCCAGTATAGCCAGAGACAACAGATATAATACCTGGTTGTTGATCGAAAGGCTCCACCATACACCAAAAACAACCTCCTGCGAATGTAGCTAGCGCTTGATCTGAATGTACCAAATGAATATCTCCTCACTTATTTAGTATATCCTCTATTTTAAATGCGATTACAATGATTATCAAATATAGAGCTTCGGTTTATTATATTCAGTTTGATTTTGGTCTGCTAATGTTTCAATGCGATATAGATTTTTTGAATGATTACTTGTTTCTCTGATTTGGTCATTGGATTCTATCTTCACCTGGTGTTCTTGTTGTTGATTGTCATCTTCAACTGCTAAGATATCTGATAAATCACTTGGCTCGTCATCTTCTTTTTTCGCTTCATCAGTAGACGAGTCAGTTGCATCGTCGTCACTTTCATTAAATTCCTTCATCAGTGCTAGCATACCAGGTAAATTCTTTAACAATGGACCATATTGTTGAAGTGTTGGTGTGAAAGAGTGAGCCATTTTTAAAACATTCTGCAATTGATCAAGCGTTTGTGTTAAATTACCACCTGCGGGGATGAATTTTTGAAGTAGACCCGTAAGCCCTGTTTTAGGTGCGGCTTGAGCCGCCATATAAGGTTGTTGGATATTTGGCATATTAGACATCCAAGGAGCGGCTTGGAAGGTTTGATTAAAAGGATAACCACTTGTATAGTTGGAAGGCATTTGCTTCATTTTATTCCCCTCTTTTCTCTGCTTCTTACTTAATAGCTTACGCTGGGCAGATAAAATTGTGATTCAAGATCAACAAAATGGCAAGATTATTTATAATGCTAAAGTGTGGTGTTCGAGAGCCATATTTACAGAAATGCGCAACACCTATTAACCCGACTGATAATCACAGCTTGATCACAAAAAATCGGCGATAATAGCTTGTCTCAAAATAGACAGTAGTGATTTTCTATTTTAAGTCGGGAGTACGTTGAAATACAAAAAGTACACCCCTCTTTAGTAGACAGATAATCTTTATGTTTCAATCTGTCTACCTAAAGGGATGTACATCATTTACTCACCAAGTTGGTTTACTAAACCATTTGGTATCTATCGTTTTTCTTACTGTGCTTCGGTACTGCGAATCACTATGCTTTAATCTTCTTTGGTGTTTTGCTTATAGTTTTTCGCTAAGTCATCTGCTTCGCTACTTCCAAAAGTATTTAAAGGTTTATTTAACATTTCTTCAGTTTGCTTCGCTTCTTCATTTTTTTGCTTTTGCTTATGCTTCCACCATTTGAATAAAATAAAGATAAGCGCCACGATAGCAATAAGTATCCAAACGGTAATCCATGGTGAGCGCGTTACTTCCATTATTCGATCAGCTGTCTGCTGGAATGAACGACTGAAAAATTCTGCATCTGTCAAATTATCATCAAAGTAATAGCGATTAACAT
This sequence comes from Amphibacillus jilinensis Y1, assembly GCF_000306965.1. Taxonomy (GTDB): domain Bacteria; phylum Bacillota; class Bacilli; order Bacillales; family Amphibacillaceae; genus Amphibacillus_C; species Amphibacillus_C jilinensis. The sequence goes on from NZ_JH976435.1 coordinate 527,461, forward strand.
AATCAAGCAAGATAGCTGCTGCTTCGTTATCAATAACACTTCTTGCTTGTGATCCCACCACATAGTAAGTCATATATTCGTTTGCTCGAGGCTCAAAGAATATCAATAATAAATGCGCTTCATCTGTGAATAATTGGTCATATAAATCATGGCTATATTCTTCTATTTCTGTTTCTGACGGGTTTTTACTTCCATCTATTTCATCAACTATGTAAACATGTGGTTGAACGCCTGTCTCATTATAAAAATGACGGAGCCCATCGATCATTACCGTGTGATTGTCAATCCAACCTACATTGTCGGTGTAGTAGTCTGTTTCGTCTACAGATCCGTCTGGTAGAGCTTCTCTTTCTACAGTGGATTGCTGTACATTACTTGAAAAAAGGTTACTAGAAAAACCATTATTGAAATTCAAGAAAAAATTAGGGATAGGTGAAAAAACCATTAATCCTAATAGAATAAAAATAATAATAATAGCAAAACCACAACCTGATCCACCACACCCAGGTGCGCCATAATAACCTCTACGTCGCCATGGTCGACGATAAAAAGGTCTGCCATAGAATCCGCCTGTTCTCGGTCGATAGCCACCACCTCTAGGTCTGTTTGCAGAAGGCTGAGCACCTCCTCTTTTCTTACCTGGTCCAAACGAGTTGCCAACACGACTTCGACCGCCGCTTCCTCGGCCGCCACCGAAAGCACCGCCCCGTTTACCAGAACCTCCGCCTCCTCGACCGCCGGAAGCACCGCCTCGTTTACCAGAACCTCCACCTCTTCCCATATCTCTGTCACTCCTTAATTTTGTAATAGTTCTTTGCATTTTTAAAATCTAGCATAGGAAATTTAGTATGTCAATGATTAGAAAGTATGGTGAGTTTATGTTTAGATGTAGTGTAATAATAAAAATACCCTTTTGATTAAACAATTAAAATCAAAAGGGTAAAAGAAATGGATCGATTGAATTGAGGTGGGACATATCTAACGCTCATGTCTTGATTCACTTAAAGACCAATCAGTGGGAACGCCCATTGGTTGAAGGCGTGTTATATTTCCTGGGTAACCGCAATGTAATGGATAATCTGACAATCGATGCATTTAATTGACACTGTATAATGAATCGAGTTGATAGATGCAAAAAGTTCGATTGTCTCGCCAGGTTAGTTCTATTATTCTTCCGAAGCCAATTTGATCAGAATCTTTGTGTCTTCTAATTTCAATCTGGTCCTGGATCGGATATAATCGATAACCATCAATTGACATTTTAAATAGATTATTTTGATCTTCAACGCGTTCTTCTTGGCCTTCAGTAACTAAAGTCCATTCTAAGGTTAAAGGCATAGTCATTGGTAAGCACTCCCTTCTTAAATTAGTATATCGCCAAGTAAAAAATATTAACTTATAAGCTAAAGTTAGCAGTTGAACCTTGCGGTGTAACGTTAATTTGTAGTTTAGCATATATTTCTTCTTTAAGTTGAGGTACATGAGAAATAATACCTAATACACGATTAGAATGTTGTAAGGTTTTTAGCGTTTCGATCGCTTGCTCTAATGAAATTTCATCCAATGTGCCGAAACCTTCATCAATAAACAACGTATCAAGCTGTACCCCACCAGCATGTGCTTGGACGACATCAGCCATCCCTAGCGCTAAACTTAACGAAGCTTTAAAACCTTCACCACCTGATAATGTCTTTACTGAGCGCTTTTTACCTGTTTGCTGATCAAGCACCTCGATATCAAGACCGCTTTGAGCTCCGCGTTTGGCTAATTGATCACTTCTTAATAATTGATAACGGTGCTCACTGAGTTGATCAAATCTTAAATTTGCTTGTAATAAAATTTCATCTAGGAAAGACGTTAACACATAGCGCTCAAAAGATAACTTTAGATGATTGTCACCCCTAGCTAAATCTGATAATGCCGTCACATCAACGAAATCTTGTTGAAGTTTGTTATAGGCTTTTAATTGCTTGTTCGTATGATGATAAATTTTCTTATCATGTTCTAACTGATACTCTTGCTGTTCTAATTCGCGAATGAGTTGTTCGTACTCTTGTTGAATGACATCCGCTTTGTCTTGCCACTCCTGGAGATTTGGCCTTTGTTTGTCTCTTAATTGAGTAGTTAATTGCTCTGATCTTACCGCTACATTATTCACTTGGTCTTGATAGCTTTGAATTCGATCGGTTAGCTCTTGTTGCTGTGCTGCTGAGATTTTGGCTTCTTGGTACGTTTGCAAATCTTCAAATGATGTCTCCGCTCGTTTTTCATGGAATGTTTTGCTAGCTTCATTATAATAATCTTTTAATTTTTCTGTAAAGGATAAAATCGATGTGAAATGGACACGCTCCGTTTCAATCCGATTACTTAAGTCAGTAAGTTCCTGTTCTTGCTCATTATACCGCATTAGCCATTGTTCTAAATGTTTTTTTTCACTTTCTAGGTGATCAGCCCATTCTTGATAAGTCAAATCAGTATCTGGTAAGTCTTTCTGGTAAATAACACGTTGACCATGTAAATGCGTGATTTGATCACTTTTGTGCTGTAGTTGATAGCTAATTTTTTCAAGCTCTGCTTCGATAGCTTTTAGTTGGTCTTTAAGTTGATCCTTCTTTGTTTTATAATCTTGAATCTTCTGTTGTTCTTGTTTTAATGCTTGCTCACGATTGAGAAGTTGTTGGTATTCTGTTTGATAATTGTTTTCCACTTCGTTAATTCGCCCATTATTTAACAAGTCAAAAGGTATATCTAATTTACTTGCCAATTCTTCTACAAGATGCAACTGTGTTTGTCGACTTGCTTTCGCTTCAATCAATTGGTCACGTGTATCTGCTAGTTTTAGTTCTATCTCATCAATTTTTGAGACATAAAAGGATTTATCTGCTTGATTTAATGCCTGTACATGATCATTAGCTTTATTTGGGTGTGTCGTTGAGCCACATACTGGACAAGGAGATCCAGCAGATAAATATTTTGCTAATTGTGTGGCTTGATATTGGATGTTGTTATTTTCATGTTGTTGTAATTGTTGTTTTATTTTAAGTAACTGTTGATCTAACTCTTTATAATTTGACTCAACTGTATGATAAGTCTCGCTGGTTTCATTCCATGTCTGAAAGGCTTTTTGTAGTTTTTTAGCCTGCTTGTGTTTTTCCTCCAGCTCATTCATTTTTATTTTTAATTGATAAGTTTGGGTCGACCACTGATTTTCAAGTTTTAACTCCATTTCTATGCGTTCAAGTTGTTTTTGTTTGGTTAGCATATGATCTTTTTTGTCATTATATTCTTGCGCTATGATCTCTTTATCTTTGTTTGCTTGGCTTATCGCTTGATCAAATTGAAGAACTTGCTCCCAAGCTTGACGTTTCATTTCGAGTTTCTCTTGTGTTTTAAATTGTGTCGCATTCACTTCATATAATGGTTCTAACTCAGCTAATTGCTCTTGCTGCTCAGAAAACTGTTGTTTTAGTAAGTCAAGTTCTTTTACTTTCTGATCTTTTATTTGCTTTTGCTCTAGCCATTCTTGATAGCGCCTTTGTAAATCTGCTTCATAAGGTTCAAGTGATTTGGCTTGGACTGCTTTTGCTAACTTGTTTTGCTGTTCTTGAATGATTGGCTGTTGTTTTTCAAGCACTTGTTTCTCTTCTAATAGTTGATCGTATGTATGAAATAGATCGGCTAATTGTTCGGCTTGTCTTAATTGAGATTGTGCAACTGCTAAGTTTTTTTGTCTTTGTATTTGTTGTTGTTGTTTATCATCAATCCTTGCTGATGATCTAGCTATTTTATTTTCCAGTGCTTCAATGTAGTTGTTCCTTGTCCAATTTTCTCTTTGTTGTTCCGTTTCCAACCACTCAACTTGTTCAAATCCATGGTCAATATCATGATTAAGCCTCTCAAGTTTTGATTTTACTTGTGTTGCCTTTTCTTTTAATTGATCAATGATATCCCGATAAAAATAAGTGTGGAATATTTTTTGCAAGATCTTCTCACGCTCATTACTATTTTCAGTAATTAATTTTCTGAATTCTCCTTGAGGTATCATAATCATTTTTAAAAATTGATTATAATCAAGACCGAGCATCATTTCAATTGTTTCGTTTACTTCTTTCACTTTACTATAAAGGAGCTGCTGTTCCCCATTTTTAAGTTGGTATAAACTAGCTATGGCAGGCTCTTCACGTGTACCATCCCCTCGTTCTTTAGGCCGTTCTTGCTTTGGTCGACGAATAATTAAATATTCATTTCCCTTCAATTCAAAAGAAAAGCTCACTTCAGTTGGCTCTAATAAGTCAGCAAAGTCACTACGTAACGTATCATGATCACGATCACTGCCACTAGCTCTGCCGTATAAGGCAAAGCAAATCGCATCGAAAATCGTTGTTTTTCCAGCTCCAGTAGGACCAGTGATCAGAAAAATAGATTCTTTACCTAGTTGCTTGAAATCCAATATTTGTTGACTTCGATAGGGTCCAAATGCTGTCATCGTTAAAGTTAAAGCCCGCATATTATTGTCTCCTTTTTTGCAACATGAGTTGTTCGATGATCTCATTAATCATCTTTTCTCTTGCTTCAGGTATCGCTTCACCTTTGATTTCTTTATAAAAATTATGAAACAATTCTTGATGTGATAAATGCTGTTTTTCTTTAACCTGTAGAAGTTGCTCTAGACGCTGATTCGATTGTTTAACTTTTCTTTCTAACCTTAAAATATTAGGGAATTTTTTTCTTAATTGACTTACGGGATCAAGGACTTGTCCGTCATCTAATAAACAAATTTGGACATAGTCGTCACTCGGTTTATAATATGCATCGGAGATAAGCTGTTCGAAATAGCCTTCTATTATGCGCATCTCTCTCCTTGGTGTTAGCGGCACCCTCGTTATTTTCGTTTGCTTATCCGCTACGAGATCAATGATTGTCACCGATTTTTGTTGGCGCGCTTCGGAAAATGAATATTTCAATAAGGACCCACTATATTGAACGGTATCTCGCTTTACTCTTTGGGGCTGATGAAGGTGACCAAGTGCAACATAATCGAAAGCATTAAAAATATCAACATCAACGTAGGGGTTACCACCAATCATGGATAAACGATCCTCTGATTCTGACGCCATCCCTCCTGCTAAAAAAGCATGGGCAATACAAACATGGCGCTCTTGTTTATTTAAGCGAGCTTCAATTGATTGGACAATAACGGCCATTGCATCTTGATGTGATTGTATTTTATGATTAGGAAAAAGTGCTTTAATATCAGCAGGTTCAAAATATGGGATCAAATAAAAGTTAACCGGCCCCTGTTGATCTGTGAAAGTCAAATGTTCTACGGGTAATGTTATTTTCGATTCAATAAAGAGTTGATTTTTCCGAAATAATCGACTTCCAAAATGCAAGCGATCAGGACTGTCATGATTTCCAGATGTGACAAGCACAGGTGTTGAGTAGTCTGTTATTAATCTAGTAAAAGTTTGATCCAATAGATCTACGGCTTCTTTTGGCGGTATCGAACGATCATATATATCGCCTGCAATAATAATTACATCAGGTTTTTGATCATTAATAATTTCAAAAAATTGGTCTAGTATATAACTTTGATCTTCCGTCATATAGACGTTATTTACAAGTTTACCTAGGTGCCAATCGGCAGTATGCAATATTCTCATATGTTTGATCCTCCAATCTACTGCGTCCTATTCCCTATCCAACTTTCAATCAATGCGAATTTGTGTTTCTCGCGCTGATGACGAGTTGAGTGAATTAGGACATTAGTACCCGCTCATTCCGTCTAAAGAGATGAGCGCTGCCCTATATTTTTAGCTGGCTTTATGGACGGTTATCTATGATAAAAGTAATGAAGACTCTAGCAAAGCTAGAGTCTATTATCGTGTTTCTAAATAGTCATCCCACAATTGATCAAATATATTAACGGCATTTGTAAAAGGGATGTTCCATTCTAAGTAACGGCTAATCTCATCATAGGAAGAGCTGTGTTTTGGAAAGTCATGATCGTGAAAGATCCACTCAGCTAATTTTTGTTCATCTGTTTGTTGCTTGGTACCTCGATAACGCATGATATACTGATGAAAAGATTGCATAATAAAACTCCTTTATACTAACGGCGATCGTATTGTAGGAAATAGTAATCATAAGGGTTTTCTTTATTTTTTATTCCTTTTTCTTTGGTCGTTAGCGTCCAATCGGCTAAATCATATGCTGGGAAAAATGTATCACCCTCAAATGTATCGTCAATATAGGTAATATAGAGGCGGTCAGCATAAGGGAGAAAAAACTTATAAATCTCTCCCCCTCCAATAATAATCACTTCATTATCACCATTATGCTGTAAACGTTCAAGTAATGCATTGATATCATGATAAACCTCACAACCAGTTGCTTGAAAATGTTTATCACGTGTTAAGACAATATTATGTCGGTTAGGAAGTGGTTTGCCAAATGACTCAAACGTTTTTCTCCCCATAATAATTGTTTTACCCGTTGTCATTGCTTTGAAGTAACCTAAGTCATTCGGGATATCCCAAGGCATCCAGTTGTCTTCACCAATTAATCGGTTTTGATCGTGTGCAGCAATCATTGAAATCAAAAATATCCCTCCATTATACAGCAATAGGCGCTTTTATTGCTGGATGTGATTGATAGTTGTCTATGCTTATATCTGCTAACTCAATATCAAATATTGAAGAAAGTTTGTCGTTAATAGTTAGTGTTGGTAATGGAAAACAGTCACGTGTAAGTTGGGTCTTCACTTGGTCAACATGGTTTTGATAAATATGAGCATCACCTAACGTATGAACAAACTCACCCACAGCTAATCCACACTCATGTGCAATCAAATGCGTAAGTAACGCATAACTAGCAATGTTAAATGGAACCCCTAGAAAGACATCTGCACTACGCTGATAAAGCTGACATGACAATTTACCATCTGCCACATAAAATTGAAAAAGTGCGTGACATGGTGGCAACGCCATATTTTTCGGGACATCTTCTGGATTCCATGCCGAGACAATATGGCGACGTGAATCAGGATGATGTTTTATTGATTCAATAACATTAGCTATTTGATCAATGGTTTCTCCTTTTGATGATTGCCATGCTCGCCATTGCTTACCATAAACGGGACCAAGCTCACCATATTTTTTAGCAAAATCATTATTATTAATAATTTGTTGTTTGAATTTCTCCATTTCAAGTTGATATTGAGCATTGAATTCTGGATCAACCAAACTTCTATTACCAAAATCAGTCATATCTGGCCCTTGATAATCACTACTTTCCATCCAACGTTTAAACGCCCACTCATTCCATATGTTGTTATTGTTTTTCAGTAAATATTGAATGTTAGTGTCACCGCGAAGAAACCAGATAAGCTCAGATGCAATTAATTTAAAATTAACTTTTTTTGTTGTTAGTAATGGAAATCCTTTTGATAAATCAAAACGCATTTGTGCACCAAAAATCGAGTATGTACCAGTATTTGTACGGTCGTTCTTCTTATAACCTTCATTTAAGATTGACTGACATAAATTTAAATATTCTTGTTCACTATTTGACATTGGATCACTCTCCACTTTATAACTTATTTCCTGTTTAATATTACAGAATAATAACAACAGGTTCAATACACATTTATTGATTATTTAGTGAATACACTTTTAAAAACAACATTATAATGATAAGGAGGCGTTTGATTGTTAGCTCAAGCAGATATTACTCATCTTGTTAAGCAGTCAGTTGCCTATGGTTATATTGCCAGTCAACCCTTTACTTTTTATGTCGATGCTTATCCACTTTTGCAAAATCAATGGTTAATAACCGAAAAAGAAGAATTTATTGCATTTGGTGATCATAGTCCAACTATACGTATTATACAACAAAAGTTAAATAACCTAAATTATTTTGATGAGACCATTGATGGTGAATTTGGTTTATTTACAGAGTATGCATTGAAAAAATTTCAAATTGATCACAATATCGATTCGAATGGTGCGTTGAATACAGAAACACTAGAGTCCATTATGAAAGCGGAGCGACGTCATTACCTCGACCAGTTGACAGCTATCGATCATCCATTACAATATGGTGAAAAAAGTGAAGAAATTAAAGCGTTGCAAAAAGCCCTCTCTTATTTTGGCTATTACAGTGATGAGCTAGATAGTATTTATGGGCCGATTACAGAAGAAGCTTTGTTACAAGCGCAACGAGCGTTTGGGCTACCAGAAACCCCACATGTAACAACTGAGTTTGTAAATAACATGGAAGAAGAAACAGAAATACAAGTACTTGAGACACCAAACGATCAACAAGAAGAGGAAAAAGAAGATGTCGCACAATCGATCGAAAAAGATCAAACCAATACACAGGTAGAATCGATTATACAAACAGCTAAATCTCAAATTGGATCTCGCTATCAATGGGGTGGTACTTCCCCTTCCGGTTTCGATTGTAGTGGTTTTATTCAATTTGCTTTTGACCAACACGATGTGACACTACCAAGAACAGTATCAGACATGTGGCATCGAACGATTAAGGTTGATCAACCCTCAATTGGTGATCTTGTCTTTTTTGAGACATATAAGAAGGGTCCCTCCCATGCCGGGATATATTTAGGTAACAATCAGTTTATCCATGCAAGTGAATCGCAAGGGGTCTCTATTACTGAATTGACAAAAGAATATTGGCAATCGAGGTATTTAGGCAGTCGTCGTGTTTCACTAAACTAATTTTAATTAATGTCTGGCCACTCTTTTAAAAATTGTTGATAAAACAATTCAAGAAATTGATGACGTTCTGTCGCTAATTGCTTCGCATAGGTTGTGTGCAATTGATCTTTAATCTTAAATAATTTGTGATCAAAATGTTCAATAGTGGACTGACCATTCGTACCATAGAGTGGTCGTCCTCTTGAAGCGCCAAAACTAAACGCACGTGCTACCCCGATAGCTCCAATAGCATCTAAACGATCAGCATCTTGAACGATTTGACCGATCTTACTAGTTGGCAGAACACCTTTACTAAAAGACACCGTGTCAATGGCCTCGATGACAGCTTGGATCTGCTTATCTGATAATTTAATCTTACTTAATAGGTTGGTTAACGCTTTTTTATTTTTTGCTACATCATCTGTCAATTTGTGATCAATCAGGTCATGTACCCAACCAGCTACTTCACAAAGATGTACATCACTTGCTTCTTTTTCTGCAATTTTACGAGATAATTGTGCAACACGATGCATATGTTCATAATCATGTCCACTAACGTCATGACTAAATGTTTCAAAGACATAGTGTTTAATTTCATGTAATTGTTTTTCGATAATTTCCATATTCCCCACCTTTTCAGAAACGCTTTAATTATAGTGTTCATTGATGAATTGAGAAGCTGCAAGGCTTGACGCCTTTTGAAAAATGCGCTATCATTTACTTAAGCAAAGAAGATGTTTGGATCTATATGCAAGTAGCCTTAATTGAAGTGATGCAGGTACGATCCTACACTTCTCATGAGGCTACTTTTTTCATTTTCATCTTGTTTGTATTTTAATCACGTTTTATTGTGAATATCTAGGAGGATTATGTACAAATGCAAAACGGTATTGTAAAATGGTTTAATGCAGAGAAAGGTTACGGCTTCATCCAATTAGAAGAAGGCGATGACGTCTTCGTACATTATTCTGCAATCCAAGAAGAAGGCTTTAAGACTTTGGAAGAAGGTCAAGCAGTCACATTTGAAATTATTGAAGGTGACCGAGGACCACAAGCTACTAACGTTGAGAAAAAATAATCATTCAAACGGTGACGGTTGTGTCACCGTTTTTTATCACAAATAAACGTCCGTCTTAAAATAGAGCGTTGAGCAAACTTGTTTAGGTCGAAGTTAACGGACGATAATATCCTGATCCACTCAGCTAACAAGCGGTGGAAAACGCCTAACGATTGAACGTTCGTTTTATACAAAAAAGTATGATTTATTATCTCATTAACAAACAACATAAACATAAATAAAAGGAAGTGGAAGTGTTGTTAACAGTTTATATTGATGGTGCTACAGCAGGTTATCCAGGTCCCAGTGGGACAAGTTTCATTATTAAAAATAAGGATAATTGTCAGCAAGGGTACACCTATATTGGAATAACTACGAATCATGAGGCGGAATTTAAAGCATTGATCAACGCTTTGCAATACTGTCACCTTCATTATCCTGACCAAATTTTATCTATCCGTTCAGATTCCAAGCTAGTCGTTGATGCTGTTGAGAGAGGCTATGTTAAAAATAAGCAATTTCAACCATTATTACAGAAGGCACAGCCCCTTATCGATTCATTTCCACATTGCTTTATCAAATGGATACCGGATAATCAAAATAAGCAAGCGGATCACTTGGCCAAACTTGCCATTCAAACAAAAGAAGAAGCAGTTACTGAATGCCTTTCGCTTTAAATAGTTGACGAGCATCAGTCCAAGTGGTAATGCGATGCTCTTTTAATAATTCTAGCAAACTAATGTAAAAGGATCGGTCAAAATGAAACTGTAATCTAAGTGTCGCTTCCAATGCAGCTTTAGTAATTTCTTCGTTAGCATCGGTATATTTTTTTCCAAAGTAAATAAACCTCACTTGTTCATCTGTTAATTTAAACCCCTTGTCCCACAAACTTTCAATATAGTCAGCTAGTGTTTGGCTAAGACGCATATAGATCCCTTCTTCCCACTACCCGTATCTTTTCGATGTTCCTTTCACTCTATTATAGTATAGTCTAGGATAAAATAAAAGTACAAAAAGAACATTTGTTCTATCGGGATGGGATGGTACACTTGCTAATTTTGAAGGCTTTGAAGTGTAGAAGTCAATTTGAAGAAAGCTGTCCTAATTAAAAGACAGCTTCTAATCGATTTATCCTCTATATTAAACAATGCTTGCACTAATGACCTTCCAACATAACAACAGGTATAGTTGTAGTTTTCGACCAGGTACTTAGAAATTAAAATTTGTAGATCGTTTTGTATTTATCAGTTAAATAGTTAATTAGATAATCCGGGTTTAGCCCCTCGCCTGTTACATCGTTTATAATTTCAAGTGGCTTTTTCATTTTACCGTGTCGATGCACGTGTTCAGTCATCCATGCTTTTATTGGCTCAAAATCTCCAGATTTAATAATTGCTTCTATGTCTATGTCTTGCTTTAGCTTATGATTGAGTTGTGCCGCATACATATAACCCAGTGCGTAGGTAGGAAAGTAACCAAAATCTCCAGCAGCCCAATGTATATCCTGTAAAACCCCTTGTTGATCGTTCGTTGGTTTTATCCCTAAGTAGTCTTCCATTTTCTGATTCCAAGCTTCTGGAAGGTCCTTGGTATCTAGATCACCATTAATTAAAGCTTTTTCGAGTTCGTAACGTATAATAATATGTAAGGAATAAGTTAGTTCATCTGCTTCAATACGAATATAACTCGGTTTAACTTCATTGATTGCTTTGAAAAATGATTCAAACGGTATCGATTGAAATGAGACTGGGGCTATTTTTCTAAATAAATCAAAATGATTTTCCCAAAAATGCCGACTTCGTCCGACAAAATTCTCCCAAAATAGCGATTGCGATTCATGAATTCCCATTGAGGTTGCGTTGGCTAAAATAGTTTGATAAAGGTCTGGATCAAAATTTTGTTCATAAAGCGCATGCCCACCTTCGTGAATGGTTCCAAATATAGCCGTTCTAAAATCATTTTCATCATAGCGTGTGGTTACTCGAACATCTTTAGGGTTTATACCAATTGCAAAAGGATGAATCGTTTCATCTAGTCTTCCTGCATCAAAATCATACCCCATTTTATCAAGGATCGCTAAACTGAATTGTTCTTGGTCGGTTTTAGGAAAATGGTGTAACAATTGGCTTGCATCGACTTCTATTTTTGATTCAGCAATATTTTTAACAAGGTCACTTAATGCATGTTTAAGTTTATCGAATACCTTATCTAAAATGCTGGTTGTTAAGCCAGGTTCATAATTATTAAGTAGTCCATCATATTTGTTTGCATGATAACCCCAGTAAGTAGCAAATTTTTTGTTGTAATTCACTAATTCTTCCAAATAAGGCTGGAGTAATGCAAAATTATTTTCTGATCTTGCCTCTTGCCAAACCGTTTCTGATTTTGAGCGTAGCGTTACGTATGCTTTGAATTCTTCAACTGGTATTTTACTGCTTTTATTATATTCCTCTTCACATACCTCTACAGCTTTTTCGATTATTGGGTCTTTCGTTACCCCTTTTAACTGATCAATCAATGCTTTCATTTGATCTGATGTGTTTAGTTGATGTATTTTTTCTGAAAGTAGCCCGATAACCTGTGCACGTTGCTCCATCCCTTTTTTAGGGATTTTGGTTCTCAAATCCCAATGGATTAGTGCCAGTGCTTCAGTATACCCTTTAATCTCCTTCATCAACTCAATAAACTGATTTTCCACTGATGTCATCACAACACACTCCTTCATAAATTTCGTTGGTTAATGGCTAAGCATTTAGACATGAATAAGAATAAATTAACATATTAATGTTGATCCTTAATATGTTTGCCAAAGTACTGATAATAGTCTACTTTAATAAAACCATTGAAAAGCTTTCTTTTCTTCGTCGCCTGCTTACCGAATAACACCTCAAAATCTTCATGTGATGTTAATATATAGTTGCTCCAGCTCGTGTTTTGATGCATGGATTGTCCGAGCTCACGGTACATTTGTTCAACTTCTGATTGTTGGTTCAAACGTTCACCATATGGTGGATTAGTAATCAAATAACCATTATTTTGTTTAGGAAAAAAGTCAGCTGCTTTCATCTGTTTCCATGTGATCAAATCAGCAAGCCCCGCCTCCATGGCATTTTGCTTGGCTATTTGGATCAATTTAGGATTTAAATCACTACCCGTAATGGTTAATGGTTGATCATAGTTGGCCAGTTGTTCCGCTTCTTGAAATGCTTGATCCCATGCTTCGTTAGAAATCAAGTGCCAATTTTCACTAGCAAATTCACGATTGAATCCTGGTGCAATATTTTGACCGATTAAAGCAGCTTCAATTAAAATCGTACCTGATCCGCAAAACAAGTCAACAAGTGGATATTCTGATTTCCAGTTGGTTAACTGGACAAGAGCAGCAGCTAATGTTTCTTTCAACGGCGCTTCTCCTTGTCCAACACGATAGCCACGCTTATGTAATCCAGATCCAGATGTATCTATCGTTAAAGTAACACGATCCTTAAGAATAGCTACTTCAATTCGATATAACGCCCCTGTCTCAGGCATCTTACTAGCAACTCCATGTTTTTGTTTTAATTTATCGACTACGGCTTTTTTTACAATAGCTTGACAATCAGGCACACTGTAAAGCTTTGACTTGACGGATTTTCCTATAACGGGGAATTGACCATCTTCTGGTATGAATAGATGCCAATCAAGTGCTTTTGTTTGTTCAAACAATTGATCAAACGTTGTTGCGGCAAATTCACCAACAATTAATTTAACGCGATCAGCTGTGCGTAACCATAAATTGCACCGTGGGATGGCGTCGGGAGTTGCTGTAAAAATCACCTTGCCATTATCGACTTGAGTAGTTTCATATCCCAAAGCTCGTACTTCGTTTGCTACTACGGATTCTAACCCCATGGCTGCGGTTGCTAATAGCTTTACAGTTGATTCAGTCATTTTTTCACTCCTTATCATGGGATTTAATACTTGGGTAATATAAACGTTGTTAACATAAATAACCTTCCTAAAGACAGAATTGCCTTCGGAAGGTTTGATCATACATCTTAACCAATGAATGTTTTATAAGCCATGTTCTGTACTAAAGTACTACAAATGGTGGTTAGCCTCGTACCTTAGTCGTAATCATCTATCTGCTGTTTATCGATAAACAGCCCTTATTTCGGTTGATTTCCCTACTCAAAGATGCCCCTACCAAAATTTGGGTTGCTCACTCGCGGGGTTTACCTCGTTCCACTCAAATTGTTTCCAATTTGACTACGTCACTGTGGCACTTTCAAGGTATTCGAAACATATCAAAAATGACTTAGCTTCTTTTCCTGCCGTAAGTTGATTAAATCAACTCCCTTGATTTATGAATTCATCAAGCACGAACACTACAAGCATCTCAGCTTGTGTGAGCATGGACTTTCCTCTACAAATTGAAGTTTGCAGCGATTACAAAAACATTCATTATTATATTGATGTTATTAAACTCTAATGGTTAGTATAGCATATAATAACCATATTATCATCCATCAAAGTTTACCAGTTCAACGATCAGGCATCTGTATATTTTTTACCGAAAACTGCTTTTTCTAGATTAGATAGTCTTTTTAAGATGTCATAATTAACTTGATGATTAGACGTTTGTGCTCGCGATCTAGGTTGCTCTTTTTGTACTTTTAATCTTTCATTTTCTTGAGCTAATTGCTCAATTTTCTTGTTGAAAAATTCATAGTCCTGAATAATTTTATCAAGAAATTCATCTACTTCTTCTTGATTATAGCCCCTCATCGATGTTTTAAATTGTTTATCTAAAATGTCTTTTGTTTGCAATATGCTATTTTGCAATTCTGTCATTATTTTTCACCTCATATTTAGCAACACTTAATATGTATTTTTTCAAATTTTGTGCCAAATGTCAATCCGTAAGTGGTTTATAACATCGCTTAATAATGATTCATTGAAGCATTGTCTATTATTACGAAGAAGCGCTAAAATGATTGTTTGGCTTCATTTACAAGCATCATTTGTTTGTAAAACAGAACAAATCTCAATGTCAGATCTGTTTGAAAATTGATATTTTAATCCATGACTCATGGTATTAATATTATTATGTAGGATTGATAATTAGAAGATCAAATTTTGATTTGTATTTTTTAAAATGCTGCCTGGTGACGAATTTCAATTGTTTTTATCACAGAAAAGGTCTACTGATTGAATGGTTGTTTTATCTTTTCGGCTATATCCTGTTGACAGTGCTAAGTATAGGACATTTTAAAATCATGTTACTGTTCTGGATTAATTTCTTGCCATTGCCTCACAATCTCCTCTAAGTCAAATGGTGTAATATAATAAATCGAAAAGTTCTGTTCAACAACTTGCTCTTTTGCTTTATTAAGAAAATAGTGCACACTTCCGGGGTATTGTTCATCAGTTAAAATTAAACAGCAGTCGCTTTTATTAAGTAACCAATGATCCTTAGCCGTATATTGATAAGCCCCTTTATATTTACCTTTGTATATTACATCGTAAAAGTCAGCCTGTTCGATTATTTGTTGATAATCTTGTTGATCTGATTCACTCCAGCGGTCTTGCTGGTTCTCAAATGGCGGTATAATAGCATATTTAATCGGATAATCCTTGGAAAGCTCTTGAACTACTTGACAAGCCCAAATCTCCACGCCTATCTGTCCGGAGGTAAGTATCCACTCCCCCCCATTTTCTACAAAAGCTGTAATCGATTGTTTTAAGGCGTACTTAATGATATCGACACGTATATCTTGGCTCGTCCTAATATTTAATTCATACGATTTATATCCTGTAATGGTCATGACTTTTTCCACTGTATCCAATCCTTTATGACAATAATTAAATTTATCACAGATAACCATCTGTATAGTATCCGCCTAAAAATAGAGAAGGACATTCATCTATTTATGCGTGAGCTAACGAACGCTAATCTCCTGATTCATGTAACGAGCAATTAGCGGGCAAAGAATGAAACGCCCACTGATTGAAAATTCCTTTTATTACTAGAATGATTCATACGCTATTGGCCAAAATGAAAAGGCTGGTTATCCAGCCCTTCCATTTAATCAAATTAGCGCCAACGATTATATCTTGGAGGCCAATTTGGTCCACCATAAACATTTGTTTGATTCACAGTTTGCCCCCATGAAGTTGATTGTGGATAAAAATGTGTATTTTGAATCGTATGATGATTCATAACAGAAGTATGCGTTGGGTGTACATAATTAACTTGACTTTGACTGCATGTGTTCACATGATGGTGTTTTGTAGGGCAAACGATTGTTTCAACCGGTCCGGTATGACAACATGGTCTTCTTCGCATAGTGATCCCCTTTCCTATTTATGATTCATATTAGCTTATGAACAAATATCTAAGAGGTGGCGGGCATCTGACCATGGTTTTAATATTTTTTTGCTAAAGTATCTATTATCATTTGACAAACGTAGTCAATCGCCTGATGTAATTCCATATATCGTTTCTGTTTAATGTCAATGTAATAACTGTGTAATATAATAAGTTCAAAATTTTCCCTTGTTGATTGTACTTGTTGTGGGTGGACAGCAATCTCTCTATCCTTAACTGCTTTAAGTGCAAGTTCTTCCCACTTTCCAATTAATTCGAATAGGGGTTCCGTTTCGTTCTTTACCATATTAAAGAAATCTCTATCTTTTTTGTTGTCAGGTTTATCATTTGTTAAATACCTTTGTTTTAACTGAAGACGTGCTTGTTGGACTTTATCTGTTAAATTGAATAGCATACGTTGTTTCACCTCTTTAAAACCTTACCATGTGGTGGTGTTTTGGTAAACAGCTAAGCTCTTCTTAGACGCCAATTTTGTGTAGAACAACGCTTGTTTTTTAAATTGATATGACGCCTTTTTAAAATTTTCAACTGATCTTGATAGATGAAAAGTTTTTTCGCATAGTTTTGGTGGCGCGTACAGATTTGATAATTACATTCCCAAGTGATTTTCTTTTCAATTTTAATTAATTGTGTATTTAAATGAAATAACTGTTCTTGAAATTTCTCAATATTCTTTTGTGCTGTCATAAGACCATCTCCTTTAAATTTTCTATATATTAATTTTATACATGATCGATTAAATCCTGTGCGCTAGACAAAAGTAGTGTCGGATGAACAAAACTTCTTAATTTTCGTCTATTAAAATATTAGAATAGCTAATTTTGCACTTATAGATTTTCTAAGAGTTGTTTATAATAGTTGTAGGGTGATAGGAAGGCTTCAGCTTATATTAAGATACAAATCAAGCTTTTCGTTTATCTTTTTAGTTCTCAAATCAGTCTGTAATCTGGTATGATACAGTCATGCAGGAGGGAATTAATGTGATGAAGTATCCAAATGGTCAAAAACGTGCAGTTAGAGTAAATAAAACAAAAGCAGAGCGCCAACGGAATTTTAGCAATCGTGGTATGACGTTAGAAGAGGACATAAATCAAACAAATCTTTATTATTTAGCGCATCAAGTTTGTGTAGTGCATAAGAAACCGACACCTGTTCAAATCGTTAAGGTAGACTACCCTAAACGTAGCGCAGCTGTTATTAAGGAAGGTTATTTCAAACAACCCTCTACAACTGACTACAATGGCGTTTACCGTGGGCGATATATTGACTTTGAAGCTAAAGAAACAAATAACAAAACGTCATTCCCACTTAACAACTTTCATAATCATCAGATTGAGCATATGAAAGCCGTTGAACAACATGGAGGTATTGCTTTTGTTATTATTCGATTTGCAGCACATGACCAAACTTTTCTATTTACTGCAATGAAACTTTTCCCGTTATGGGAACGTCAATTTAATAATAAAGGTAGAAAGTCAATCTCTTATCAAGAGATTGTAGAAGAAGGTATTGAAATACCTAAGGGCTATCCTGCTATCATTGACTACATTAAAGTCATTGATCAAGTGTTTTTTTAAGAATGGAGGAAGATGACAATGGCAGAACAAGGCCAGTCACGTACTGCAAGACGACAACAACAAAAGAAATTGAAAAAAAATAAATCTTCAATTTGGAAGAAAATCGGTCTATCATTATTAGCAGTTACTTTAGTTGCTTTAATTGGAACGGGCGCTGTATTTGGCTATTATATTATATCAGCACCTGACTTAGATCATGACTTACTAGGGGCACCAGCCTCAACAAGAGTGTACGATACAAATGGAGAGCTTTTTGCTGAACTTGGTCAAGAAAGACGTACAACAATTAGCTATGATGACCTTCCAGATATAATGATTGATGCGGTCTTAGCAACAGAAGACAATCGTTTTTTTGACCATTCAGGGGTTGATCTTCGTCGAAGTGCTGCCGCAATTTTAGCAAACTTCTCCCGTGGTTTCGGAGCTGAAGGTGGTAGTACCATTACACAGCAAGTCGTTAAAAGTTCGCTTTTATCTCCTGATCAAACGATGGAGCGTAAAATTCAAGAACAATGGTTAGCATTACAAGTAGAACGTGCTTATGAAAAAGAAGAAATTTTAGAAATGTATTTAAATAAAATTTATTATGGTGCTGGATCTTATGGTGTAGCAACAGCAGCTGAAACTTATTTTGGGATTACAGATTTAGATGAATTGACCTTAGCCCAAGCTGCATTATTAGCAGGTTTGCCTCAGCGGCCTTCAGCATATGATCCAACTGTAAATCCTGATCTTGCTCAAGAAAGAATGAATACGGTATTAGGCTTAATGGTTCGACATGATAAGATCACGGAAGAGGAAGCAGATGAAGCAGCTTCGGAAAATGTGGAAGACATGTTAAATATAACCGAATCAGAAGGTACGCCTTATCATGCCTTCTTAGATCAAGTAAGGATTGAAATCGAAGAGAAGTTAGATGTGGATATGTACAATGACGGACTTGAAATTCACACCACACTTGATCCAGATGCTCAAGAACATGTTGAATATGTGTTATCGGATCAAAGTCCGGTAAGCTTTCCTGATGATGAGCTTCAATCTGGTTTAACTGTTGTGGATACACAAACTGGTGCGATCAGAGCGATTGGTGGTGGACGTAATCGTGAAGTTGGCGGTTTTAATATGGCAATTCAAGCGAAGCGGCAACCAGGATCAGCCATTAAACCAGTTCTTGATTATGGACCAGCTATTGAGCATTTAAATTGGTCTACACACCAACAAATTAATAATGACGCACCTTATGAAACACAAGGTGGAAATATTGGGAATTGGAACAATGAATATCAAGGCTATGTTAGTGCGCGTTATGCGATGCAACAGTCTTTAAATGTCCCTGCCGTCAAAACTTTAGAAGAAGTGGGAATAGCTCAAGCAACTGAATTTGCTGAAGGGATTGGTGTCCCTATCCCTGAAGATGGTCTTAATATTCGTGACGGTATTGGTGGTTCAACGTTAAGCATGTCATCATTAGATATGGCTGGAGCTTATTCGGCATTTGGTAATGGTGGTATTTATAATGAGCCTTATGCGGTTACTGAAGTTGTTTTTAGCGATGGAAATACACAAACACTTAAATCGGATCCTGTTGCAGCAATGTCAGACGCTACGGCATATATGATCACTGATATGCTAAAGACTGTAGTTAACAGTGGAACAGGTACCACTGCAAATGTTTCCGGTTTACCAATGGCGGGAAAAACGGGGTCAACTAATGATTATGTTGACGTTTGGTTTGCTGGCTATACGACTAATTATACTATAGCGGTATGGAGTGGTTATCAAGATGATGCGACCCGGGCAGTTACCCAAACGAGAATATCTCAAGAAATTTTCCGTCATGTAATGAGCGAGATATCTGTTGGAATTGACACTGCTGATTTTGAAATGCCAAACTCAGTTGTTCGTGTCGATGTCGAGCGGGGTTCAAATCCAGCTAGGCTACCTAGCCAATATACCCCCGATTCTCAAATTGTTTCTGAATTATTTAAACGTGGCCATGAGCCTACTGAACAATCAGAAACCTTTGAGCGCCTTGATCCAGTCAGTGGTTTAAACGCTCAATTTAACGAAGAGCAAAATCAAATTGAAGTAAGCTGGTCTGATTCTAATGATCAAGATGTTCGTTTTAACATTGCCTATGGCACAAATGGATCGACCAATAATGAATCTTCGACTTCTGATACTTCATTTACGATTCAAAGTGTTGAGCGTGGTGCAGTTTACACAATCGAGGTAACGGCAGTAAGTGATGAAAATAGTGATCTTCAAAGTGAATCAAGGCGGGTAGAAATTAGGATTCCTGATCAAGAGACAGACGATGAGCCTGATGAACCTGATGAACCTGATGAAAGCGAGGAGCCAGATCAGCCTGAGGATAATGGTGATGATCAAGTAGATGATCCACCAGTCTCTGATGATTCTGATCAAGACCCTGACGAAGATTCTGATCAAGATCCCAATAACGGGAATGGCGGACAAGAAGATAATGATGAAAATCAAGATTAGTATCAAGAGGTCGGGACAAAACTAGCCTCAATGGGCAAAAAGGTTCAATTTACGAAAAAACCGTAAATTGAACCTTTTTATTTGTACAATGGATTGTTTGATATTAATTTATAATTATTCGTTTTAAAAAAGGAATCCAGTCTCGATTAAATTTCTTTTTTAGTTTACTTTGTTTACTTTATAGCCAATAAACCATTCTGTTAGTATTTATAAATATGCTTTCAATCATGATTCTTTTTGTAAAGCTCAAGAACTTCAACTTTAGCATATAATTTTTCTAATTCTTCATACAAAGCATCTAATTGGATATAAGCGTGATACTGACTTAAATTAGATGCAATATAATGAACACGCTCTCCAATATTAATAGGTTTATGTTCAAGACAATCTAGCGTTTGATATAGAGTGTCTTTTGACCAGGCCTGTTTATTCAAATCATATAAAGCATCTGTAAAAAGATTTAAGGATGTAGCCATAGGACGCATTGCTTCTTGGTAACGCTTATTATGAAATAAACCTGATAATTTGGGAGATTGTGCTTTCCATGTTTCAATCCAGTCTTCTTTTTTCATATACTTCTTCTCCCCTTTTGTTTCATGCGCTTTTTGCCTTCACGACAAATATCTAACAATTTACAGTTTTCACAGTTTGGATTTCTTGCTTTACAATGGTAACGCCCGAAAAAAATCATCCGATGATGGGTGTCGCTCCATGCTTGTTTTGGTACTTTACGCATTAATGTTTTCTCGACTTCTAACGGGCTATCCTTCCACTTGCATATCCCTAAACGTTTAGATACGCGCTCCACGTGTGTGTCGACGGCAATGGCAGGTTGGCCAAATGCAACTGATGTTACAACATTTGCTGTTTTTCTACCTACTCCAGCTAAAGTCTCTAATTCCTCCTTTGTCTCTGGTACAACACCATTAAAGTCATCGATTAGTGAACGGGATAACTTTTGAATATTTTTTGCTTTGTTACGGTAGAGACCGATTGAGCGAATATCATTTTGCAATTCCTCTAAAGGAACTGATAAGTAGTCTTCTGGCGTTTTATACTTTTTAAATAAATCTTTCGTTACTTTATTGACGAGTTGATCGGTACATTGAGCTGAGAGTGCCACGGCAATAACAAGTTCAAACGGATTCTCATGGACCAATTCGCATGCTGCATCAGGATACATCTCTTCCATTACAGCTAAGACGTCATATATTTGTTTTTTGTTTAACATTACTAGACCGCCCCCCTCTATTCATCTTCCTCTAACCAATTATAGTATACAGATGTATCCCGTTTGGTTGGTCTACTGCTTTCAGTTGATCGTTTGCTGTTGTGAAAGGCCTTTGATTCGGCTCTTGCATCGCTAACCGTACGAATGCCTTTACGTTTCCATTCACGTAATATACGATCAATATATTTAAAATTAAGTTTACTCATTAATACAGATTCTCTTAACGCGGCTTTAATAAGTGAAGGCTCAAACACCTCTTCATCCAGCCATATGTTGATCGTTTCAATTTCAAATGGTGACAAGGGACGTCCAAATTCTTGTTCAAATAATATAAAGATATTCATGGAAGATTGCTTTTCATCGTTTTTTGGTTCAGTTTTTTTACTGTATAGTAATTCCCACAATGGTTCTAATGAATAGCATTCATCAACAACGCCTTGATTATCTTTTGTCTCAATAATAGTTAAGAGATTTTTTTGCATAAGCTGTCTTAACAGTTGACTACATGTTTGTTCATCGAAAGTTGATAATTCAGCAATTTCAAAAGGCGTGGGAAAATACTTCCCCCTAAGAAAAGCATGGTGAATATGTAAAATAACAATTAGTTCTTGCTCGGTTATAGATAGCGTATGATATTGACTAAGTAACCGGGAAGGTAGTGTTATTTGCTCGCTTAAAAATAATTGATAATTTTGATGTTTTTTCATCTCAGTCACCCCTGTTATTATTCTAACATATATATTGATCGTTAGAGATAGAAAGAGCCCTCGATGCTATTCGAGGGCTTTTATTACACAGCTAACCGTCTATAAAACGGTTGTACAATAAATGACGTTGGTGAGTAAAAAAAGCACTAACGTCATTTTTCAGTTCTATGTTTCAAGTGATCGTTTTGATCTTCATTTCAACATCGTTAAAGGATAACCGAATGATGCTTGAACCGCAGAGGAAAAAGATTCGCTTTCCGCAGGCACGGCTTCAGCTAACTTGGAAAAGAAGATCACTTTGCCAAGTTGATCTTCAGACCATGCTGTTCCTGCAGGAGTCTCGCCTATTCCCTCTGCTCAGCGCCTTTCAGCCTTAGAGATTTGGTTTGAGAATGGTGTCATCATTTAAATATCGACATTGTTTTATTTATGATCGCTTATTTGGTCAACGATTAGAGGCATTTATTGCACAAGAAATATTAGCCTGCGATTCCAGCTTATTAGTTATCAATCAGTGGAAGAAGAACACAAACGCCACTGAGTTCAAGTTCGTTTTATGGAAATATCAATTTCTCTCGCTATCAACAGGTAGAAGGTCCTGGTAGTTAGGGAAGACTTCAGATTTTGTCAATCCCCTTCACCCATCTACTATGGATATAATCGATTTAATAATCTTGGAAATGGAATCGTCTCACGAACATGTTCAACACCGGCAAACCAAGCAACTGTTCGTTCAAGGCCCAGCCCAAAACCTGAATGAGGAACACTACCATATTGTCTTAATTCTAAATACCATTGATAAGCGTCACCAGATAGTTGATGTTCTTGATAGCGTTGTTTCATCAGTTCTAAGTCATCAATACGCTGTGATCCACCAATAATTTCACCATAGCCTTCAGGCGCAATTAAATCAGCACATAATACAACTTCTGGACGCTTTGGATCTGGTTTCATATAAAATGCTTTTATGTTAGCTGGGTAGTGGGTAATAAATACTGGTTTATCGAAACTTTCTGCAATAGCTGTTTCATGAGGTGCACCAAAATCTTCTCCCCATTCAATATCATCAAAACCTTTTTCCTTTAGTAAAACAATAGCTTCATCATATGTAATACGAGGAAATGGTGCTTGTATTTTTTCTAGCTTTGCAATATCTCGGTCAAGTGTTGTTAGCTCAAGTTTGCAATTTGTTAAAACAGCTTTTGCTAAATAGCTTACATAAGCTTCTTGGATAGCTAAACTTTCGTCATGATCGGTAAAGGCCATTTCAGGTTCAATCATCCAGAATTCAATCAGGTGTCGACGTGTTTTTGATTTTTCTGCCCGGAACGTTGGGCCAAAGGAGAACACTTTTCCAAAAGCCATAGCAGCCGCTTCCATATATAATTGGCCACTTTGAGATAAATAGGCTTCTTCATCAAAATACTGTGTATGAAATAATTCTGTTGTTCCTTCAGCTGCTGATCCAGTTAAAATAGGTGGATCTATTTTTATGTAATCATTGTCGTTAAAGAATTGATAGGTTGCTCGAATGATTTCATTACGAATTTTCATCACTGCATGTTGACGTTTTGAACGCAACCATAAATGTCGATGATCCATTAGAAATTCAGTTCCATGTTCTTTAGGCGTTATCGGAAAATCAACGGATTCATGAATCATTTCTAGTGCACTCACTTGCATTTCAAATCCAAATGGTGACCGTGCGTCTTCTACGATAGTACCAGTTACCCATATCGAGGATTCTTGTGTTAATGCTTTCGCTTGGCTGAATACCTCTTCATCTACTTCCGCTTTAACGACGACACCTTGAATAAAACCTGTTCCATCACGTAATTGTAGGAAAGCAATTTTCCCGCTAGAGCGTTTATTGGCAAGCCAGGCACCAATGGTTACTTCCTTGCCCACATAGTTTTTTACTTTATTTATCGTTGTCTTCAATGATAACCCTCCAAAGCTCTCTTTTATATTTGTT
Organism: Amphibacillus jilinensis Y1; assembly: GCF_000306965.1. GTDB lineage: Bacteria > Bacillota > Bacilli > Bacillales > Amphibacillaceae > Amphibacillus_C > Amphibacillus_C jilinensis. Next base: position 551,603 of record NZ_JH976435.1, read on the forward strand.
GGTGTTTGTTAATAAAATGTTGAATCCGATCAATGGCTTTCTCTAATTGATCAAGTTCAATAGCATAAGATAATCTGACATTATTCGGGGCGCCAAATCCGCTACCTGGTACAAGTGCCACTTTTTCTTCTTCTAATATCGCAGTCACCCACGCTTCAATAGAATCGAATCCCGTTTTTTTCATTGCTTCTGATACATTCGGAAATAGGTAGAAGGCGCCCATTGGTTTAAGGCAACTTATTCCTGGTACTTGAGTAAGTAACTCATACGTACGGTCGAGTCTAGTCTTAAAAGCTTGTTTCATCTTAATAATTTCATCATCACTCGCTTGATAGGCTGCAAGTGCACCATACTGAGCTATTGTTGTCGGATTAGATGTTGAATGCGAAATAAGATTACTCATTGCTTTAATAATTGTCTTACTCCCAACGGCGTACCCAATACGCCAGCCTGTCATAGCATGTGATTTTGATACACCATTAATAATTACTGTCTGTTCCTTTAATTGACTTGAAAGTTGACTAATGGATATATGCTCTTGGTCAGTATAAGTTAATTTTTCATAAATTTCATCAGAAACAATTAATAAGTTATGTTTAAGACATACGTCACCAATTGCTTTCAATTCTTCTTTTGTATACATCATACCTGTTGGATTACTAGGCGAATTAATAATAACTGCTTTTGTCTTGGAAGTAATTGCTTCATCTAATTGTTTTGCTGTTAATTTAAAATGATTTTTTTCTTCTCCAGTCACAAAAACGGGTTTTCCTTCTGCTAATTTAATCTGCTCGGGATAGCTTACCCAATATGGAGCTGGGACAATGACTTCATCCCCCTTATTAAGTAAAACCTGAAATAATGTAAATAATGCATGCTTTGCTCCTGTTGTCACGACAACTTGATCAGGTTGATAGGAAAGTTGGTGATCACGGTACATTTTATTTGTAATCGCTTCTTTTAGCTCTAGTATCCCCCCTGCTGGTGTATATCGCGTTAGTCCCGTGTTCATCGCGTGTTCAGCCGCGTTAATAATAAAATTTGGTGTATTGAAGTCTGGCTCACCAGCACCTAACCCTATGACATCATGGCCAGCTTGCTTAAGCGCCTTTGCTTTTGCCGTTATTGCCAAGGTTGAGGATGGCGTTAATGTTTGTACTCGATTTGCTAGTTGCATGTTATCACCTTTCTTTCAGTTAATGGTTTGCAAATGATATACCACTATCATACTCTCCATTATCTAAGCGATAGTAATCATAGCTTAGTCTACCTGATTCATCAAGATAGACAATCTCCAAAAGAGGGGTTTCATGACGTAACCCTATTTGGGTATGGTATACATCTTGGTAAACAGTTTGGTTGCGCCATTCGTCTAAAATGTGATCAATTTCAATCCAATCTTGTTTATAGTAAGTTATCAATTCAGCATCTTCGTCAATCTGATCAACAAAAATGACTAGATCTTCATCCGAAGTTGATGTCGCTTCTACAACATGAAAATACCTTGCCCCGTGATAGCGCGAAATGTCGTCAATCGAAGCAATCTCTAGTTGTTGCTCAACACGTTCCCTTGTATCAGAAAAGCCTTTTGTTCTTTCCATATTAACGCTTTGATACAAATAAACTGAAAAACCAATTATAAGTAGGATAGCAAGGATAAATAGAAATAAGACGACTTTTAGCCAACTAAGTTCGATAAATGGTGAAGACTGCCGTCTCATTGTCCACCTCATCTAATGCTAAGCCAAACATTAAATCGTCATCTTTAAGTGTTCGGTTTAAGCTATCAACTATTTTATATAGTTCAGGATTGTGTTGTAATCTTACGGTTGATAGCGTTTCAATTTGTTCTTTTCTCATTTTATCCCAGCCTTTTCTATCGAATAATCCATATCGCACAACGATATATGGGAATCCTGTATACATTATAACAGGTTTTTAGTCAAAATTAATATGATGCTTCACATTTTTTGTATGAAATTGTACCTCTATATCATAATCGGAATCTTTAAAGATGGCAATAAGAGAGCCAATATCTTCTAAAAAATACGGTTCAATCCAGTGTTCTTCAAGATAATATAATAATTCGTTGTTTGCTTCATTTTGTGCAGAAGTGAAAAAAATGGCTGCATCTGGATTGATTTTTGTTAATATATTTCGATCCGGCAAAAATGTTTCGCCAAAATGTGCGGTTTTAACAATTTGAAAATCATACTTGTCAAGATTTGTTAAATCTTTTTCAGTGATGCTCGTTCTCCCCATAAAAAGAATTGCTTGATTATTATATGTGAGCACGTTGGTTGAAGCGCGCGGTTGATTTGAAACAGCCAAAACATGAAAGGTTAACCCATCACCTAAGTGAATGCTTGCAGGCTCTTTACTCAATGTTAATTGCGTCCTTTGATAATGCGATGTTTCATTAATATCTATTATTTGTCTAACGTCAAAATTGTTAATGATCAAGTCTTTATTCGCGCGATATCTTTGATCTTCATCTGTTATGATGAGATGATTAATGGTATCAACCTCTAATGTTTCCAATAATTTAATTAAATAAATTCCACTTGCTTTTGATCCGGTATTAATTAGAGTATATTGCTGATTGGTTCCTTGTACTAGTGTTGCTTCCCCATCTGGAAGGTCAAGGAAATACACAACTATTTCTGACTGATTAGAGAAAGATACAAGTATGGACATTGTGAGTAAGAGTAGCCCAAATAGCCAAGCTATCTTCATTTTAACACCACCTAAATAATGTTTGGTTATTATCCCACAATATGAAGGTGTTACTAAACCCAATTATTGGCTATCTCTAATAGTTCATTTGTTCTCCGGTGAAAAGTAGGCACGTTCGCAATCGAATTTAGAAATGTCTGTCCATAATGTTTTGTCATAATACGATCATCACAGATAAATATTATTCCTTTATCCGTGTGAGAACGTATGAGACGACCGAAACCTTGTTTGAACCGAAGAACGGCATTAGGCAGTGACAAGGATAGAAATGGATTTTCCCCACTTGCTTCTATGTCTGAATATTTTGCTTTAAATACAGGATGGTTGGGATTATCGAATGGTAATCTAACCATAACTACACACGTTAAATCACTACCAGGTATATCTAACCCCTCCCAAAAAGCGTTCGTGCCAAATAATATTGCTTGATTAAAGCTTTGAAAGTTTTTCTTTAATCGTTCATGACTTCCACTTGAAATGCCTTGCGCAATTAGGACATAATCATCATTAAATAACTCTTTTAACAGATAATACGCTTTTTTTAACATATCATATGAATTAAATAAAATTAACATACGCCCTCGGGTGATTTCTGCCAAAGTAAAGATAGCCTCACAGCTTGCTTCAATAAAAGGGTCCATTTCCTTATAGCGGGCTAGAGGAAAATCGTTTGGGATCAGCACTTTTACTTGACTTTGATAAGCATATGGTGATGGAATCTTTCGTTCGACTATAACATCACAATCTAGGCCGATTTGCTTTTTGAAAAATTCGAATTGATCATCTGTAGTGATTGAAGCACTCGTTAGAATAACACTATTTGTCTCCTTAAATAAAGTTGATCTTAACAATTGGTTAATTTGTAATGGCTCTTGGTATAAATAAACAGCATTTTTAGCACCATAAGATTCGATTTCAATCCATTTTACACTTTGATCATCCTCATTTGGTGTAAAAAATCGTTTTAATCTATCTTTCATTTCTTTTAGATCGTTCGCATGATGGTCAATTAACAATTTTTCTTGTTGGGTCGTTTGAATCTCGTTCAATTGGTTTAACAGATCATTAATGAACAGGATTAATCGATTTGCCATTTCTTCTGTTGTTTGCCAATCTGCTTGATAGGGATGCTCAATTACACATTGATAACGTCCAACATCGTTTTTATTAATCTCCCTGCTTCTACGGGCGTTTACATAATGATAAATATACCTGAAAAACATATCATTTTCTTCTAAAAGTGTTGTAATGAGTTGATTTGTTTTATGATTTAAATGATGATTATGTAGCCCTTTTAGCATGTGGCTAAGTGAGATAATCCTCTTTTGGAAGCTAAGATAATTGATTTGCATCCCCGCTTTATTAGCAAATACACGTTCTAATTGATGAGCTTCATCTATAATAATTTTATGGATACCATGAATGGGTGACCGTTTCCGAATAGTATAATCTGCTAATAACGCATGGTTAATAATGATTAAGTCAGCTTGTTGGCTTTGTTGAAGCGCAAACGCATAAAATGATTCACCATGATTGTTTACCTTTACTTGTAAAGCGTGTTCAGTGGCAACCGAAACCTGCTTAAAGAAGTGATCCCCACCTGAAGGCAACTGTAATTCAGCGATATCCCCTGTTTCAGTTTCTGTCAACCAAACGGTAATCATTGCTTTAATTAATACTTCGTCATAATTTCTGTAGGGTTGTTCTTGTAAGGCTTTTTTAAATAGAGATAAACTTAAATAGTGTTGTTTACCCTTTAATATAGTTGCTCGAAAAGAAAAAGGTAATACATTCCTTAGGCGTGGTATCTCTTCTTGCAATAATTGTTTTTGGAGCTGGGTTAAGTGTGTACTTACCATAATTTGCTCATGCTGGTGCTTTGCTTGATAAAGAGCTGCGATAAGATAAGCCATCGATTTGCCAATCCCGGTACCAGCTTCAATAATTCCATGTTGATGACTTTGGAAAGCATGGTAGATATACTCAATCATTTCTCGCTGACCGGGGCGATCTTCATATTTTTCAAAGGCTTTTTTAAAGGGGGTATTATCCTGAAAAAGCATGTCTAATAACTCGCCAAATGGTAGATCAGTTTCTCTGGATTGTTGTTGTGCTGAGACCATCGGTTTAATAGCCAAACCAAAGGGATAGTCATAAGATCGATTAATCTGTTCTTGGCATTTTGCCTTTTCTTCTTTTTCAATCAATATATCGCTTAAGTTACTTTTTAAATAAGGTTCTAATTGCCGTAATTGTTTAATTGTCGTTGATGGTAAGCTATCTAATTTTACAAATAGTTGATCAAGCAGTTTAGCAGTTACGTATGCATCAGACAAGGCTCTATGGGGATCATTGTGCTCAAGCTTTAACCATTGAGATAGATGGGCTAATTTAAAACTTGTTGCTTTGGGAAATAACACTCGACTTAACTCTACTGTGTCGATAATAGGTTGTTTAAGTGGCGAATAACCAGCATTTTTTAATTCAACATTTAAAAAACCTAAGTCAAATGGTACATTGTGTGCCACAAAATAGACGTTTTCAAAAAAAGCAATAATATCACCAGCAACCTCTTCAAAGCTAGGCTTATCAATAATCATTTCATTGGTTATTCCGGTCAAATGTGAAATAAAGCGAGAGATATGCTTATTCGGGTTGATTAATTGATTGTATTGGTTAATAATTTCTCCATCTTGATAAATGACAATCCCAATTTCAATAATGCGATCCCCTTTGTTAGGCGTATTTCCTGTTGTCTCTAAATCTATAACTGCAAATTTATTCATAAATATCATCCTTATCTTTTTGTGCTAGATAAAACGATGTTCATTTATCACAGCTAACCGTCCGTAAACACCCACTTCAAAATAATGAATAGAGTAATTGGTTAGGGTGCTGTCCTAATTCATTCAACTAACAATCCGTGCGTGGATAAGATCGTAGACTAAAACCGCCACGTCCTGTGGCAACGTCTGCATGACCTACACCCTGTGCCCCTCCGCCCGCGGATTGAAGTTTTTTTAAAAATAGATAAACACTTACCGCTACGAGGTAAGTGTTTATCTATTTATACACGGTTAGAGGCGGCTCTTGTTCTAGTATTTCAACAATGTTATTTTGATCATCCATTAGTGCCACCCTAGGTTTAAACGACAATAATTCATCATCAGAAACCGCTGCATAAGAAACAACAATAATGATGTCATCAACTTGAACGTGTCTAGCTGCTGCTCCGTTTAGACAAACCATTTTACTTCCACGTTCACCAGAAATAACATATGTTTCTAATCGGGCACCGTTATTATTATTAACAATCTGAACTTTTTCATGAGGTAATATATCGACTGCCTCAAGGATATCCGGATCAATCGTAATACTGCCAACATAATTTAAGTTCGCTTCTGTTACACGAGCGCGATGTAATTTCGCTTTCATCATTGTTCGGTACATGTAAGCCACCCCCTCTTTATTTAATACAGGGAATCGACGGGTTCACCTCTACTATCAATAATAATATTATCAATTAAGCGTGCATGACTAAACTGCACGGCTAATGCAATAATTATTGTTCGATCACATTCGCTGACTATTTCTAGTTCTGGAAAGGATAGTATCTCCACATAATCGATTTGTCCTGAAGTTTTTTTGTTAATATGATCTTTAACTTCATTCACTATATTAACAGGATTTTTTTCCCCGTCAATGATTTTATTTCTGGCCAATTGTAAAGCTTGATGCAATTGAGGTGCTTCCTCCCTCTCATGGTCAAGAAGATTCGTATTACGACTACTTTTAGCCAAACCATCGTCATCTCGAACTGTTGCAACCATTTTTAGTGAAATTGGGAAATTAAAATCTTTAATTAATAAGTCTACAATAGCTACTTGTTGGGCATCTTTACTACCCAAATAGACATAATTTGGTTCGATGATATGAAAAAGCTTGGTTAATACCGTAAGTACACCCCCGAAATGCCCCGGTCTCGATCGATCACAAAGTACACCTATTCTCTTTTCTGCAACCATGGTCACACCCATAGTTGAAGGATACATTTGATCAGCACTTGGAATAAAAAGGTAATCAACTTGTTTATTTTCAAGAAAATTTTCATCTTTTTGTTGATTTCTTGGATAGTTGTCGAAATCTTCATTTACCCCGAATTGAAGAGGATTGACAAAGATACTTACAATAATAATATCCGCATCTTCATAGGCGTGGTCGATTAAAGCCCCATGACCTTCATGTAAATACCCCATGGTAGGGACGAACCCTATCGATTGACCTGTTTTTTTAATCTGCTGAATCTCATCTTGCATTTCTTTAATCGAACGAATCGTTTTCATTATATATTCACCTACTTTTTTTCCTCAGGTAAACCAACCGTTGATTCTGTCAAATAACTGTGCTTACCTTCTGGAAATTGCGCTGTTTTAACATCTTCTATAAATGAAGTTAACGCTTTATGACCGATAGTGTTGAAGTTTGCATATGTTTTAACAAAGCGTGGGAAACGATCGACACCATATTGTAGAAGGTCGTGGTAAACAAGAACTTGACCGTCACAATCAATCCCCGCTCCTATCCCGATGGTGGGAATTGATAACTTATTAGTGATAAGGTGGGATAATGTTTTAGGTACACCTTCTAAGACACAAGCGATTACCCCGCTGTTTTCAAGGGCTTGTGCCTGTTTAACAATCCTTTCGGCACTCTCTTGATCCTTTCCTTGTACTTTAAAACCTCCAAATACATTAACCAATTGTGGTGTTAAACCAACATGGCCAATCACTGGAATTCCAGCATGTGTTAAACGATGAACCAATTCATAAATCTCATCAGTCCCACCTTCTACTTTGATCGCTTGAGCCCCCGTTTCTTGGTACAGACGTTTGGCATTTTCTAAAGATCTTTCCATTGAAATATGATAAGACATAAAAGGCATATCAACGACAATAAATGTATTAGGCGCACCTCTACGTGCGGCTTTGCCATGATGAATCATGTCTTCCATTGTGACGTTAATGGTTGACTCGTACCCGAGCACAACCATCCCTAAAGAATCACCTACCAAAATAATATCTGCTTTGGCTTGTTCAACTGATTTAGCAGACGGATAGTCATAAGCAGTGACCATCGTTATCTTATCACTGTCCTGTTTCATTTTTAAGAAATCTAATCTTGTCTTCAAGTATAGAACCTCCTAAAACCATTCTATTTCAGCAGAGTATAGTTTTTTCGTTTTATGACCATGCACATCTTCAATGATTAGTGCCCCATCATCGGCAATGCCTATCATTTTACCTTGACTCCTTTGCTTTCCGCTACGATAAGTCAATATTTCACCAAGTTTATAGGCGTAGCTCTCCCATTTGCTCTTAATCATTTTAAAGCCATCGGTTAAATAGTTTTGATAATAAGTCTCAAACCTCATTAAAAGATCTCGAATAATTTCTTGTTTATGAAATTCTTGGTTAGCTACTGTAGCTAATGATGTAGCAATATTCCCCAGACCACTTGGAAAATCTGATTGATTTTGATTAACATTTAATCCGATCCCAATTACCAGGTAATGGATTTGATCTTGTTCAGCTTGCATTTCTGTTAATATACCGGCAATTTTCTTTTCATTAATTAACAAATCATTCGGCCATTTGATCGACGGTTCTACATTTGTTAATGATTTTATTGTATCAGCTAAACAAATTGCGGTTAATAAAGTTAACTGAGGCGCCTCTGATGGCAATAATTTTGGACGCAAAATAAAGCTTAGCCATATCCCCTTAGCATTATCAGAATCCCAGTTGCGATCAAGACGTCCTTTTCCTTTTGTTTGTCGATCTGATACAATAACAAGCCCCTCTTGCGCCCCAACTTGTGCTTTTTGATTAGCTAAGCGTTGAGTAGAATCTATCTCTTCGTAATGTTCTAATGTTTTTCCCAACCAATTTGTATTTAACCCCCAATAGATCGTGTTTTCGCTAACTTTGTCGGGCTGCGAAATCAACCGATAGCCCTTATTAGGTACCGCTTCAAATTGATAACCATCACTTTTTAATTGCTTAATTTGTTTCCAAATGGCTGTTCGTGATATGTCCAATTGCTCTGACAACCATTGACCTGATACAAAGGTATGCATGTGCGCTGATAATAGTTGTATTAATTTTTCTCGGGAGGATGACACTTTAGGACCCACTCCTTTATTTCTTTAATCTGATTAGTTACTTTTGCTTCAACAACTGCCCTTTCAATGTCTTTAAGGTAATCATGAATCCAAGGTCCTCTTTCTCGTAGAGGATACCATTTTATAAGGTCACTTCCACTAATTTTTATATCTTTTTGATTTGCGATCGGAATTGATCTTCGTAGCACCTGGACACGCTTCCTATCAATACATTCATATGCTAGCGCCTCGATTAACCGGATAAAACGTTGCTCCAGATTTTCAGGCAATTGATAAATTAACCAATTACTCCATCCTTCTCCTTCAAATAAATTAACTAAATAGCTAAGATGTTTAGCATTATTAAGCGCTCGATTGGACAAACGATAGGCCTTAGTCCATGTTGTTATCGATGGACTCTGCGGTGATGTTCTATTTAAAAAAACAATAACATCAATTAAATGTTTAAAAGGCTTGTTAATGCTTTTAAGTTTATCAACAATATCCGAGTGATCCTGAAAAATAGGTAGATGGGAAAATAAATGCACATCGAAACAACACTTCAGTCCATAGTCAACATAGTCACCATTGAATAGTTTAGTTAATTCGACTGTCACGCGTTCTATGGATAGTTTTTCAACCATATTAATCAAACGTTTGATTGCTGTATAGGTGTACTCATCAAATCGAAAATTTAATTGGCTGGCAAATCTGAGTGCTCGTAAGATTCGTAATGGATCTTCTGTAAAGCGTTGGTTTGGAGACCCTACAGCTCTAATTGTATATTGATCTAAATCATGTTTACCTTTATAAGGATCAATTAAATGATCGGTACTTGTTAATGCCATTGCATTAATTGTAAAATCACGTCTTGAGAGATCAATATCAATGGAATCAACGAAGCTGACGTGATCAGGACGACGATAATCAGAATAGCCAGATTCAGATCTAAAAGTTGTTACCTCAAAAGATTCCCCCTTATATCTGACGATCACTGTTCCGTGCTTAATACCAACGGGGATTACTTTTTCAAAAATAGCTTGAATTTGATAAGGCGTGGCAGATGTTGCTATATCAATATCGTTTATTTGATGGCCTAGAAAATGATCACGCACAGCGCCACCAACGATATAAGCCTGGTACCCTTTATCTGTTATAATATTGATGAGTTCTTTTGCTTTTTTAAAATGATCAACCTGCATCTTTTAATCCTCATCCTCAAGTATTCGTTGATAAATCTGTTCATACTTAGCGATAATTACTGACGGTGTGAAATGTGCTTGCACAGATGATAAGGCCTGTTTAGCAAAACGTTGGTGCATCTCTTGATTCGTTAATAACTCTAGCGCAATTTCACTTGCTTTTTTCGTATCACCTAAAGGAACAATAAAGCCATTATTATTATCTTTAATCACTTCGGGAATACCACCAACATCTGTTCCAATACAAGGCACTTGGCACGCCATTGCTTCTATCAATACAAGTCCGAAGCTTTCCTTTTCCGACATTAGTAGATTTAAATCAGCAATTGAGAAAAGATCAGCCATATTTTGTTGATTTCCTAGAAAAAGAACACGATCCTTTATCTTTAATTGATCGACAAGTTCAACCATTGCATTATATTCTGGTCCGTCCCCTACTAATAATAACTTTACAGCTAATTGCTTTGAGATTTCTGCGAATGTAATGATCACATCCTCGATGCGTTTTACTTTTCTGAAATTTGAAACATGTACGATTATTTTTTCTGATTCGTTTATTTGAAAAGCTTTTTTCAATTTCTTTTGATACGAACGATAATAATCATTCGTATCAATAAAATTGTAAACAACATCGATTGCTTTGTTAACATTAATAATTTGATATGTTTCTTCTGCGAGACTTGTTGATACTGATGTTACAGCATCAGATTGTTCAATACCATAACGAATCATTTTTGTTAGGCTTTTATCAATACCTAAGACCGTAATATCTGTACCATGTAATGTCGTAACGACTTTAACATGATGGTTAGCCATTTGTTTTGCTAGGATGGCACAGATCGCATGAGGCATTGCATAGTGAACATGCAAAATATCAAGTTGTTCTCGATCAATTACTTCAGCCATTTTGTTAGCTAAAGCCAAGTCGTGCGGTGGATATTGAAAGACCGGATAATGACTAATTTCCACTTGGTGATAAAATATGCGAGCTGAGACATGATCGAGTCGAAAAGGCATATCTGTCGTAATAAAATGGACTTCATGCCCTTTATTGGCAAGTTGCTTACCTAGCTCTGTTGCGACGATGCCAGAGCCACCAATAGAAGGATAACAAGTGATACCAATTTTTAAAGCTTTCATCATTCTGTCTCTTCTTTAATTAAATCTCGCCATGCAAAAAAATTGGCATCAAGTGCTCTTATCATAATTTCAGCACCAGCAAGGTTTGTCACTAGTGGAATTTGGTGAACATCACATAAACGCATTAACGCACTAATATCTGGTTCATGAGGTTGAGCTGTTAATGGATCTCTAAAAAAGATGACTAAATCCATGCTATCTTCAGCAATTTTGGCACCGATTTGTTGATCTCCACCTATAGGACCAGATTGAAAACGATGAATAGGTAAATCTGTAGCTTCACTTATTTTTTGTCCTGTTGTCCCGGTAGCAAAGAGTTCATGTTTCTCTAAAATATGTTGATAGGACTTCGCAAACTCAATAATAGATTCCTTTTTCTTATCGTGTGCAATCAGGGAAATTTTCATTAGTCTCCAACTCCTTCGGCGATTATTCATTTGTTTTACTTAGTCTAACATTAAATGCTCTAGACCATATACTAATTCTTTCATATTTATGACATGATCAATAGCAAATTTAATACCAGACATAAAAGATTCTCGATGAAAGGAATCATGTTGAATTTTAAGATTCTCACCAGGTCCAGCAAAAATAACTTCTTGGTGGGCAACTAATCCTGGTAAACGAACACTGTGAATCCGCATGCCATCAACGTTTGCTCCCCTAGCCCCAGTAATTGTTTCTTCTTCTTCTAGATGCCCTTGCGCTTTGGATTGGCGATTTTCCTGAATCAGCTCTGCTGTTTTAACAGCCGTTCCGGAGGGAGCATCCAATTTTTGATCATGATGCTTTTCAATAATTTCAATATCAGGGAAATATTTAGCAGCTAATTTTGAGAATTGCATCATTAATACAGCACCCATTGCAAAATTAGGTGCAATAACGGCCCCTATACCTTTGTCTTTTGCTAAAGTCGTTAATTCTTCTAACTCTTTAGGCGTAAAACCCGTTGTTCCAACTACCGGTCTCACACCATGAATAAGCGCAGATTTAGTGTGTTTGAACCCTACTTTGGGACTTGTTAAATCAACTAAGACATCAGCATTAACTTCATCTAGACAGAGATCAATATCATTATAGAATTTCGCGTCGAAATTAGGTAAGCCTTCTACTTCATTGACTCTTTTTCCAGTGTGTTTCATATCAATACATGCCACCAAATTTAATTCAGCATGTTTTTTAATCATTCTGAGCGCTTCACTCCCCATTTTACCACTTGCACCTGCTACGACTACATTAATTTTACTCATTATATTCACGCTCCGTTTCTTTTTTTGTCCAACGATCTTTATCTCTTGTTTCAATTTTGGTCATCGCCTGATCAAAAGCATCTGAAAGATCAATATCAAGGGAATTTGCAAACGAAAGTATGACAAACAATAAATCACCTAATTCATTCTCAATGGTATTTTTGTCTTCTGATTTTTTTTTAGGCTTTTCCCCATAGAGATGATTTACTTCTCGTGCAAGTTCTCCAATTTCTTCAGTAAATCGTGCCATCATCGCTAAAGGACTAAAGTAACCTTCCTTAAATTGTGATATATATGTATCAACACGTTGTTGCATAGATTGAATGCTTTCAGCGCGGCTTGTTGACATGTTTGTCCCTCTCTCTCTTATAATAAAGTCTTTTTTATTATGGTAGCGAAAACAACATCGTTTGACAAATTTCTTAACTTATTATCCATTATAAGCTTTTCTAAAATATTGTACAAAAAAAGACACCGCCTGACAATCAGGCCGTGTTTAAAGGGGTGTACAATACATAACATAGGTGAGCTGAAAAAATATTTAAATGAGGTTGGGACAAAAGTAAAAGACGTAAGATCAGTTGCGAATGATCCGTTTGTTTTGTGAATGGATTATTCGTCTTTATTATATTAAAACGAATGATACCAAATAGCTGAGGAAATATGCGACACTCTAGCGGGAACAGCACGAGCTGAAGATCCATTCAGTAAAGCGCTTTTGGCTTTACTGAATTAGCTGAAGCCGTGCCCGCAGAAAGGGAGTATATTTCCTCTGCGGGTATGTGATAAACCTACACATTCTAACACCATTCGTATTTGGAAAGCATATTTTTGTTATGTCCCGGCCTCATTCATCATAGATAAGCCTCCTTATAACGCCGACCTACAAATAGCGCGTCTTGCTTAGCTATTTAGACGGAAGCTAACGGAGGCTAATGTCTTGATTCACTCAACGGTCAATTAGCAGCAGAAGAGCGAAAACGTTCACTGATTGAAGGTTCGCTTTATCCACCCAGCTATCTATAAATTGGATCACCATTACGTGTAAAAAAAGAATATTTATTCTATTTAATTTCAATTTTTTTAGGCTTGGATGCTTGATTGGTTCTTTTATTCGCTCGATACATTCTAAAAATAACATATCCTAAACAAATAATGATTAAAACGCTCATAATGACTAATGATTTTACCAACTGAATAGAATGAAATTGATTGATTTGAGCTAAAGTAAAATTTAACGAGAGCTGATAAGAAAGCAGAATAAGCCCAAGCATATCATCGGCCTCCTACCTTTTTACTGTAGCCTATGCTAATTCTTTGAACTTGGTGTCTGATTTTGATTTTTTTCTAATTGTTAAATAGTAAGTTAATCCAATCGAAGCTATGCTTAACCAAAAAGTGAAATAACCAATTTCATTCATGTATATATCTAAAGAACGATAACGTGGCATCATACCAAATATATAATCAATAAAATCATTATGTATTGTCCACAAACCAGCGACAACAAGATGCTTTAATTTAATCTTGTAATGGGAAGCATATAAAAGGCCTTGAATAGCCATTGCCCCATGTGAAATAATAAGCATGTAAGCCTCAGGAGCTAAGGAGCCATCAGTGAAATAGGTTAAAATATTCATTACCACTGCCCATATGCCATACTTAAATAGCGTAACGATTGCTAGGGCTTCAATATAAGGAACATGTTTACCAAAAATATAGAAACCTAAAAATATAGTAAAGAACAAACTAGCTGTTGGACTGTCTGGAACAAATATTAAAAAAATAGCAGGTGTATTGGCAAGTTGATTGCCATACCATATATAACCATATATTGTGCCGATTAAATTAATGAAAAATAAAGCAGTTAAAAATAAACGATGTCTAAGTATGATGTGGATATATGACAATGATAAAACCCTTCCTAAATTGTTTTCTGGATCTCTTGTTTTATTGTATTTATCAATTATAGCTCAAAACTTTCACACTCGATAGCACATCATTCTATTTACAGGTCATTTCGTAAACATTGAATGAACCGAATGATAAGGGATTTTATCAGTTATCATCCGGCTTTTTCTTTTCTATATTTATTTTGCTTGACGGAGATCAATGATCATCAATACTAAATAAGGGATCTGTGTCATAAGCGTCATTTAATTGTTCGAGTGCCATTGTATATTTGTTAAAGTTCTCTTTATCATGATGATCAAGCGCTTGATCTATTTTTTTCAATAATTGATTTTTCCTAGCCTTGAATAGTGTGTAATTTAGAAATTCACTTGCTAACATTTTCTCTCTTTTCGTTATAAAAAAATCATCAGGTAAAAACGGATTATCTTCTAAAACTGCGCTATATTCAGCGCTTTGGTGAGCATTTTCAAAAGAAAGCTGTATATATATTGGATCTTGCCTATTTAACCTTATGTCATGAAAAGATTTCTCTGCATCGGTTGTGACAATATGATCTTTATAAAAACGAAATGGAACATCGTTTGAACATTGAGCAGAGATAATGATGCCCCGAGGACAAAAACGTGCTTCTCTTATAAAATGAACATTTGCCAATAAACTCTCGTGGTTGGTTAAGTAATTTAAGATCCAAACGCTCTCTCTTTTTTTTAACTTATAATGTTCTAAAAACCAAAGAATAAATGCCTTTTTGTCGTGCGTGGATACAGACGTATTCAACAAGCTTCCCTCCCGATCATTCCTTAGGAAAGTTATTATGACACGACTCAACTATTAAGACGTATCAGGTAATTCTCAATTTCACTATCACTGGGCTCAATGGCTAGATAACAATTAAATATACGAATCGCTGCTTCCTTTCTCCCCTCCTCGACTAAAAAGTAACCATATGCTTTAAGGAAATCACTATCTTCTTTAAAATCGTCATAGGCTTCTTGATATGCATGAAGTGCTAAATCGTATTGCTCTTCTTCTACATATGCTTTAGCTAATTCCCATTTATAATAACCATCTTGCTCTCCTTGATCTATAATATGAGAAAGCAGATCAATTATTGCTTGAAAATCATCATCAGATCGATAATTTTCAACTAAGAATAAGACCGCTTCTTTATATCCAGGATCAATAGCTACGGCCTCTCTTGCTAAACGATAGCTAGATTCATTATTTCCGGAACGACGCGCTAAAGCTGCTCCAGTTAAGAGTAGCTCTTTATTTAGTGGATCAAACTTCAAACCATCTTGTACGGTTTGATAACCTTGATCAACTAACCCTTCTTCATCGTACGCATGAGCTAAATAACTATAAACAGAAGCATATTCTTTGTCACGTTCAATAAGCTCCTCCCAAACCTTGATAGCTATATCTAATCGCTTAGCTTGATATGCAATAAATCCGTATCGGAAAAGCGTGTCTTCATCTTCTTTCTCTGCCTTTTGGTAAAAGGATAATGATTGTTCAAATTCGCCAATAGCTGCTAGTGATTCAGCAAGCCTTAAGGAGATATCAATTTCAGCGATACTTGATTGCGTTTGGTGCACCTTCTGGTAATGTGTAACCGCTTTTTGATATTCTCCTAATGAAAAGGCTAATTCTGCTCTGGCAAAATCGATTAACGGTTCATGAGGAGCCGATTGTTTGGCTTCAATGAGCTTTTGCTCTGCTACTTCAAACAACCCTTGCGTCTGATACAGATCAGCAGAGGCCAGAAGTGCAGGCAGATAATGATCGCTAGATGGCTCGATTTGTTCCAGAAGACTTAATGCTTTATCATCTTGCTCCAAATCAATATATATTTCGGCGAGTGTTAAATGGAGCTCTGTTTCGTGTGGATATGCTTCTCTTAATGGCTCTAATACATTTTTTGCATCTTCTTGTAAGCCGAGTTCTAAAAATAAATCAGCTATAGTAAATTTCTCGTCATCACTAGCTTGTGGTAAGTATTGATCTAATATACGAATTGCTTTTTCAACGTTATTTTGTTCAATTAAATGAATGGCTTGATAAATAGTTTCCATCTGTGTAACAACCTTTCAACTCTTGCTTGAATTAGCTTAATCATATCGAAAAAAAATAAATTATTCAACGATAAACAATCTTTATTTAAACAAAAAATGGTTCTCTGTCAAATGTGGTGGTGTAATATTCACTCCACCATTCATCTTTGTTAAAAGCTTGCTAAGCCGCAGAGGGAAATATACTCGCTTTCCGCGGACGAACGCCCAAGCCTCCTCGCAAAGACAGCTGTGGGGTCTCGGTCGCCCGTTTTTCCGCAGGAGTCTCGCATATTTCCTCTGCTATGTACTATTTCAAACGAGAGCCTTTTTAACCTCTTGTTGCCATAATATTTTATGTTTCAAACGTTGAAAATTTTTGATGCCAAGAGTCTCGCTTTAAAACCTTTATCGTATTGTTTATGCCTTCGATATAACCATTATTAAATGGATACATGAACGATTGTAAGATCGCTTGTTTCCAACGTATAAACGTTTTTCTTACGCGGTGAAATGCATTAATGTTAGAAGCACGCTTCCATTCTAGACATGCCGCCATTCCTTTTCTAGCTGTCTTCTCATCACTTGTCTTAAACTATTCATCTAATTTGTTCTTTAACTCATACGCTTCTTTTAAGCGTGGATCCATTTGTAAAAGCTTCTCAACCTTTTCTCGTCCTTTCCCTGACAATTTATAGGGGGACTTCCACAATGACTTCTTACTCCGTTTCATATGAATCCGCACTCATAGCCCCTCTCTTTTTCTATTGTCTCGACAACTTTAGGATAACAAAGAGAGGGAGAATGAGTGTGTTTTTTTGCACACTATCACGATAGAGGACACCACCACATTCAGTATAGCGCCCAAAAAATCACCTTTCTATAAAAAAGAAAGAAGAACACCTTGTCTGCTGAAACAAGATGTTCTATCACATGTTAGGTTATTTTTTTTAAGTCTTCAAAAAAACGAGGATATGATACGTTAATTGCTTCTGCGTCTATTAATGTAATGTTACCTTCACAGATGAGTGAGGCAATAACAATCATCATTCCGATTCTATGGTCACCGTATGAATTGAGTTGTGTTCCCTTTAAAGACGCGCCACCTTCAATAATCATCCCATCATTTGTGGGCTTAACATTAGCACCCAAAGCGGTTAATGTTTGAACAACACTGTCGATTCGGTCTGTTTCTTTATATCTTAGTTCTTCTGCATCTCGAATAATTGTTTTTCCTTTTGCTTGCGTAGCAAGTAGTGCGATAATTGGCAACTCATCAATCATTCTTGGTATGATATCACCACTTATATCAGCACCGTGAATCTGAGAGTGTTTGATCGTTATTGAACCGATAACTTCACCGCCAACATGTGCTGTCTCTTTAATTTCAATGTTAACGTTCATGGCCGCTAATGCATCTAATATGCCCGTTCGCGTGTGGTTTAAGCCAACCTCTTTAATGGTTATTTCACTGTTAGGGACAAGTAAAGCCGCAACGATGAAAAAAGCAGCTGATGAAATATCACCGGGTACTTGAATCTTAGCTGCTGTTAATTGTTGCTTACCAACTAATGTTATTTCATTACCATTCACTCTGATATTGCCACCGAATGCAGTCAACATATTTTCTGTGTGATCACGTGTCTTGGTTGATTCAATAATGGTTGTCTTTCCTTCCGCCAATAGACCTGCTAATAGAACCCCTGATTTCACTTGCGCACTTTTTACTTGTGGTCGAAATGTGATGCCTTTTAGCGATTGACCCCGGACAGCCATTGGGAGGTATTTTCCCATTTCACGACCATCTAGTTTAGCTCCCATTTGTTCTAATGGCTTAGCAATTCGATCCATTGGGCGTTTAGTTAGAGATTGATCACCATATAAAGTCGTGTGAAAAGGCAAACCTGCGAGTACACCTAATAGTAATCGAGCTGTTGTTCCTGAATTACCTAGGTTTATGGGTAATAAAGGTTCAGTCAGACCATCAATACCCTTACTTCTAATTGTTACCTTTTGGTGCTGTTGTTCTATATCAACACCCATTAACTGAAAAGCTTTAATGGTTGCTAAGCAATCTTCACCGTCAAGAAAATTTGTAATGATTGTTGTACCTTTAGCTAAAGAGCCGAATATGATAGCTCGGTGAGAAATAGATTTATCACCAGGTACAGCCAATTCCCCACTTAAAGGCGAATGTATTGGTTCTAATGTTAATGGTTTCAATGCAATCCCTCCCTTAATCTTGTAACATTGTTTCATAACCATTTCTAATCAGTAAGCGATGACTATTTATTTGGTCTTCTTTTGTTACAAAGCTTAATCTTAGAACACCTGTGATGCCTTCTCTAATTTCCAAAATTTCAATGTTTTTTATACTGATCTCCTGCTCAGCTAATAATGAGACGACTTTTAGTAAAGCGCCGGGTTGATCAAATATATCAACATACAAATCATAAAATCCAGGTAAGGCTCCTTTTTTTAAATGATCCAAGCCATCTCGATATTCACGGGCTTGTTCTAAATAATGATACATTGATACTTTGTCATTGCGATCTAAAAGTTCTTTTAAATCTGTCATTTCATTAATCCAGTCTACTAGCAATGCAGACAGGATGCTTTTATTTTGAAAAAAAATATCTTGCCACATGGTCGGATTACTAGAAGCAATTCTAGTAATGTCACGAAAACCTCCTGCTGCAAGGGTTGGTATTTTATCATGTTTATTTTGCCAACGTTTGGCTTGATGAACAAGAGATGATGCGATTAGATGAGGAAAATGTGAGATTACACTTGTCATTTCATCATGCTCTTTTGCATCTAAATGTAAAAATTTCGAACGTGTAGCTGTTAAAAGGCCCTTTAGTACCTTAATTGCTTCTGTATCCGCCTTTTGAGTAGGTGTGACAATATAGATTGCATTTTCAAAAAGGTGGGCTTTAGCGGCTTCGATCCCTTTTTTATGTGATCCTGCCATTGGATGCCCACCAATAAATGTGACAAAGGGATTATCTATTAATTCAGCTGTTTGCATCACATTTCCTTTGACAGAAGCAACATCAGTAATAATAACCGGTTTAGTGAAGTGCAAGTCCTTTATCACCTTTAATAAATCGATTGTTTTTGTAACAGGAGCAGCTAGTATACAGAAATCGACAGTCGTCACTGCTTCTTCGAATGAAGTTGCAACTTCGTCAATGATTGCTTGATTCAAAGCATATTTTAGGGTTTTTTTATTCACATCATAACCGATGATGTGGTGATTACCTTGTTCACGAATTGTTAAAGCAAGAGACCCTCCTATTAGCCCCAGTCCTGCTACCAAAATTTTCTTAGTCAAACTTATTCAACTCCTACATGTGTATCCAAAAAACTTTTTATTTCAGTTTGTAACACTTTCATATCGTCTTCTGTTCCAATGGTAATACGTACAGCATTAGGATGTCCCAGTGCTTCACCTGATCGGACAATAAAACCTCTTGTCAATAAATACTCAAATAATCTATCACCTGAACACGGAAGCTTAACGAATATAAAATTTGTTTCTGAGTCATAATATTCCAAACCGATCTCATCAAAAAAATTCATCATCATAATCTTGCTTTTTGTGGTTTCTTTTAATGATTGTTTAAGAAAATCTTTATCTTGATAAGCTATGGCAGCTGCTTTCTGAGCAATTTGGGTAACGTTAAAAGGACCTCTAGCTATATTAAGCACTTCGCTAATAGCTAGGTTTGCAATACCGTATCCAACACGTAAACTTGCTAGACCAAAAGCTTTTGAAAAAGTTCTTAATATGATTAGATTAGGGTATTGATCCAATAAACTTAATGTGTCTGGAGCTTCAGGTGATGTGATGTATTCAAAATAAGCTTCATCAACCACTACTAATACATCGGATCGACATTGATCAAAAAAACTTTTTAATGATTGATCGTTAATTAAACAACCAGTAGGATTATTAGGTGAGCAGAGCCATACAATCCTAGTATGCGAATCAATAGTATCCAACATTCCTTGAAGGTCATGATAACCGTTAATTACGGGAATTTCTTTCACCTCTGCTCCTTGGATAAGCGCATTATGCTTGTATTGTGAAAAGCTTGGCGTTGCCATTATCGTGTTCGTTCCCGGTTCTAGATAAACTTGACAAATCATTGTAATGATCTCGTCTGACCCGCAACCAAACACAAGCTGATCTGGATCAACTGATAGGTCTTGACTTATCAATTGTCTTAATTCTGTTGCATAGCCATCTGGATAGATTTCGAAATGATTAGCAAATGTTTTAATGGTCTGATCTACCTGCTTTGAATAACCGAATGGGTTTTCATTAGAGGCTAATTTAACGATTTTATTTAATCCATAAGCTTTTTTAACATCTTCTATTTGTTTACCTGGTTTGTATGGTGACATCGATTCAAAGACTTTCTTTGCTTTCAAAATATGTTCCCCCTCATTATTTCAATAAATCTGGTCTAAGCTTTTTTGCTTGGTGTTGATATACATGTATAATTTCTTCTTGCTTAAGTGATGTGTTGATCGTCATCATTATACGAATACAATACGGTAGACCATTTGGTACATCAATTTCTTGCATACACATCACAGGTACATACTCCCACCCACTAAGTTCTCTTATCGGTTTAGCAGGAAATGCGGCATTTAAATCTTGTGTTACTGATACGAATACAGATGCAACATCATCTGCGCTAATATTATTTTCTTTGATCATTGCTTGCGTTAATTCTCGTGTATGGCTAATGATCTCAGATTCATTATTGGAGGAAACAGTTGTTGCGCCTCGAACACCTCTAATCAATTGTTCATCAGCTCCCTTAAAAAGTCTTCAAGCCAAATCGTTATATTTTGGTCATCAATTTTTTCAATAGAAGGTTGACCTAACCCCTTTAATAAGATCATTTGAATACTTTGTTTCTTAGCTTTCTTGTCTTTTTTCATTCTTGAAATGAGTCGAGAAACAGATAGCTTAGGTAATGTTAATGGATAGTGATTTCGTGTTAGCCAGTGCAATACTTCGTTATAGGGCAAGCTAACCTTATAATAATGTTCACTTACTCGAATAGCAAATAACATACCAATCGCTACCGCTTCACCGTGAGTAAGGGTTCCATAGCCTAATTCCGATTCTAAAGCATGGCCTAGCGTATGACCAAAGTTTAAAAATTGTCTCACATTTGATTCGCGCTCATCTTGCTCAACAATCTTTGCTTTAACCGTAATCCCTTTTAAAAGATCTTTCATTAACTGTTCTTCACTTAAATGTTCATTTAAATGTGCATTCTTAATATCTTGCCAAAATGGATCGTTATGAATAATACTATGCTTAGCAATTTCTGCATAACCAGAACGAACTTCCGTCTGCGGAATCGTATGTAGTGTTTCAACATCATAAACAACAGCTTGTGGGGGATAAAAGCTTCCAATTAAATTCTTACCTTCTGGATGGTTGATGGCTACTTTTCCTCCGACACTACTATCATGAGCTAAGATCGTGGTTGGCATCTGAACAAAGTCTATTCCACGCATAAATGTAGCTGCTACAAAACCAGCTAAGTCGCCAATCATGCCACCGCCTAAAGCTATAATAAGCCCATGACGATCTAAACCAGATTGAATGGCTTCTGTCATAATATCAAAATAAAATCGAATGCTTTTTGAACCTTCCCCAGCAGGTACAATGGTGTAACCAACCTTTTGCTCATCACCATTGAGGCTTTGAATAACATCATTTAAATAAAGTGTTTCAACATTGCTATCTGTGATAATAAATATACTACTATACGCTTTATTTAAGTAACGATTAACTTGATGCCTAAGCCCTGTTCCAACAAAAACCTGATAACTATTTGTACTTGTTTGAACCGATATACTCTCCATTAAAAACACCTTACTTCTTCTCGGTATTGCTCGATAGATGCTTTTAATTTAGGGAATTGATCATGCGGGAATTGTTCTAATAAAGCATTGGCAATTTCAAAAGCGACAACGTGTTCCATAACAACGGCTGCAGCAGGAACGGCACATGAATCTGAACGCTCAATACTCGCATTAAACACTTCTTTCGATTCAATATCCACACTTTGTAAAGGCTTGTATAGTGTAGGAATTGGCTTCATCACACCTTTAACGACAATAGGCATACCTGAAGTCATTCCGCCTTCAAATCCACCTAAATGATTAGTCCGTCGCTTAAACCCTTGTTGTTCTGACCAAATAATCTCATCATGAACTTCACTACCATTACGACGAGCCGCTTCAAAGCCAATACCAAATTCTACTCCTTTAAAAGCATTAATGCTCTGGACAGCAAAGGCAATTCGAGCATCTAATTTACGATCGTAATGAACATAAGAGCCGATACCTGGAGGCATCCCTTCAATGTAAACTTGGCAAACACCACCAATAGAATCACCTTCTTTTTTGGCTTGATCAATGGCATCCATCATTTTCTGGCCAGCCTCGCTATCGAGTGCCCGAACTGGCGATTCTTCAGAAATTTTTATTTTATCTTGAATCGTCAAATTTTCAGGTTCATTCGCTTTAATGCCCGCAATTTCAGTGACATAACCGATAATGTTAATATCTAAATGTTTTAATAATGTCTTAGCAACTGCACCCGCTGCAACTCTTGCTGCAGTTTCTCGAGCTGAAGAGCGTTCTAATATATTACGCATATCGCGGTGACCATATTTAATCGCCCCATTTAAATCTGCATGTCCTGGCCTTGGTCGTGTAACCGTTCGTCTTATTTCTTTATCAAGATCTATGGGGTCTTCTCCCATAATATCTTGCCAATGTTTAAAATCATCATTTTTAACTATCATTGCAATAGGTGAACCCAATGTATATCCATGGCGTACACCGCCAGCAATGTCCACTAAGTCCTTTTCAATTTGCATCCTTTTACCACGTCCATGTCCTTTTTGTCGACGCAACAACGATTCATTAATATCATTAGTGGTTAAAGGCATTAAAGCAGGTACACCTTCTACGATGGTTGTTAATTGTTTACCGTGTGATTCTCCAGCCGTTAAATAGCGCATATCGCTTCCCCCTGATTAGTTAAGTTTTTAATAAATATAACACAACTAGCCGTTTCTGTGGACACCTAATAGATAGATTATTCTTTTTTTTCAAACTTTTCTTTAATGTTTTCTTTTTCTTAAGTATGTATGAGTAAAAAAGAAACGTCCATGCCCTATGTTCATGTACGTCTCTTTTATTACAGATAACCGTCGGTAAAACACCCATCTCAAAATAGAAAAAAGAGATCCATCTATTTAGATGGGTGTTAACGGACGCATGTCCTAATCCACTGAGCTAACAATCAGTGGGTGAAGAACGAAAACGCCCACGGATTGAAGGTTCGCTTTATGTTAATCATTTTTTTGATAGAAAAAAGTATCTAGCACTCTAAAATTATAGCTTTCTGGACTAAATATTTGTTCGGTACTACCGACAAAGAAGACACCATTATTATTTAATGAACGGCTAAACTTATGATAAATTTCAGTTTTGGCCTCTTCTGTAAAATAGATAAGCACATTTCGGCAGACAATCAAATCAAATCCAGAGGGATAAGGATCAGATAATAAATTATGTTTTTTGAAAGTAATCGCTTTTTTAAATCTAGCATCAATAGTATATAGTGAATTTTCATAAGTAAAATACTTGTCTTTTAATGATTTTGGGACTTCCTTTAGAGCGCGCTCAGTATATATCCCCTTTTGAGCACGTTCCAATATTTTATCATCAATGTCGGTTGCTAATATGGAAACTTTACTTAAATCAATATGCTCACTTAACATCATTGCAATCGTGTATGGCTCGTCACCAGTTGAACATGCTGCACTCCATACTTTTAAATGGGATTGCCTTTTTAATAATTCCGGTAATATCTTTTTTTCTAACACTTTCCATCTAGCAGAATTTCGGAAAAATTCAGATACATTAATTGTCATTTTGTCCAAAAATTCAGATAAAAGCTCTTGATCACTAGCTAATGCGTTGAAATATGACGAAAAATCTTTAAACCCCTTTTTATCGCGCAATGAAGTTAAACGTCGCTTCATTTGTACTTCTTTGTATAGATTTAAATCAATTCCTGTCTTTTCTTTAATTGACTTGGTAAATGTTTGATAATCAGACATATGCTCTTCCCCTCCACTCACTAACGCTACCTACAACTTATATATCGGTGAATATGTATATAATTAAACGATCTGCGAATTATTTTTTTTTCTGAGATAGGCAACCATTTGCATTAATAGTTGCTTTTCAGGTTGATTAGGCAATTGTTTTAAACGTTCGACAGCTTTATCTAAGTACCAATGACTGAATACGAGAGCTTCATTAACAGCATTTGTTTGTTTAATTCGATTAACGACATCATTAGAAATATCAGATGATTTTGACTGTCCTTGTTTAAAAAAGTATTGGACATGATCATAAACCTTTTTATCCCTCATGGCAAGTAATGTTGGCAAAGTCAGGTAGCCTTCGATTAAATCTTGCCCTTGTGGTTTTCCAGTCTGTTCTTGAGTATCAGTGAAATCACTAATATCATCAGTAATTTGATAAGCCATTCCTAGGAAATAACCGAACCAATACAAGTTATTATTGACAGTTTTGGGTGACTGAGCTGCTATTGCCCCTATTTGACAGCAAGTTGCAATGAGTCTGGCTGTCTTATCACGTATTTTACGTAAATAGTTTTTTAACGATATATCGATGATATAACGTTTGTGCAATTGATTCAATTCTCCAATGGATAACTGTGTAACCGTACTAGCTAGTAGTTGATGTATTTGCATTACTTCTATATCTGCTGTTAACTCGAGGGCTAATGCAAATAAATAATCGCCTGTATAGGTAGCGAATAATTTGCTATATTGAAAATGTACAGTGGATCTACTCCTTCTAATCACAGCATGATCAATAATATCATCATGAATTAAACTAGCCATATGAATCAATTCTAAAATAGTCGCTAATTTATATGTTTCTACTGCCTTTCGTTCACCGAAATAACTTGCAGTTAAACATAGTAAGGGGCGAATTCTTTTGCCACCAGCTTCTAATAAATCGAGAGAGACATCCTTTATTAGATGATCACTTTCGGATAAAGCGTCGTGCAACTGTTTGTTGACGCAATCTACATCCATCTGCAAATATGAATATTGTTTAGGTAAATGCATATCATCATCCCATACTCAAATCTATAATTTCTCTAATATCAATTGCGTCCCTCACGTTGTTTTTAACTGACACACCGTAAAAACGCATTAATGATACTTGAATTGGTGCAATAAGTCCCTTTAAGGCATCTGGTATCTTAATAACGAGCATATCCTTGTCTGACGTTGTTTTTCTTAAATGCTCTTGAATACGTTTGTGATATAAAGAAAGAGACTGATCAGTGCTATTATTAATTGATGTTTCTACTTTTTCGGAGGTTAAAGAAAGATGTAATGCTAGCGTTTCAATAAATGTCTCTAAAAAAGTCAAGTTGAAAAATTTTATTAAACAATAGACCAATGCCATATCAATTTCAATCCTTTTGCTTAACAATGTAATGACATCTTGACACGGATTATTTAACACAGCTAGATGAGCTTTCGTGGTATTAGTATCTTTAATTGCTTTGGCTAACGTTTTTAGTAGCTTAATTTCTTGATGATCCGCAAGTAGTTTATAATGTTGACTACTTAAAAGATCGCCATGCAAAATTAATTTAGAATTGTTTTCTAGATTTTGATTCGAGACACGATCGTGAATGTCAAGGGATAGCTGTAAAAGAGCTACGGCTGCTATGCAATCTATTTTTTTAGTTTGTCCCCAATTGGATTGTCCGATTAGTTGAATAAAAATAGATAACCTTGGATTGGATCTCCAATAATTTTCATCTACAATAACCGTATTCTTTTGATTGGTGAGTTGTTTTAATTTATCAATAACCAGATCTTTTAGTTCCACAATGGCAATTTCCTCCATATTGATGGTATACTAACAGTTATTATGGACAACTTTGACTGCTTTTATACTTCTTGTATTAATCTGTATTCATCTCTCCATATCGAGATTGCACCTTTGCTTCACCTTTAATTTTTATAGCTGAAGTATGAGCAGTAAACTGAACGACAAGCAACTCGCCTTTATCTAGTTTTTCAGCATGATGAAATTTTGTAGCTTCACCTCTAGTTAGACCTATCACTTGAACACCATCTTCTAAAGCTTTAATAATAAAAAAATCAGATTCCATTTTTCTCACCTTTTAATTTTTTTTTACCTTTCAAAAAGGTATGTTTATTACAGATAACACCCGTAAAACGGTGCTGGTTGAAGGTTAGTTTTATGTATAAGAAAAAGGGTGCAATGACTGCACCCTTTTTTTGCCCTATGTAAAACATTATTTAACGATATCTTTAAGGGCTTTACCTGGTTTGAAAGCAGGCACTTTGCTAGCTGGGATCTCGATCTCAGCTCCAGTTTGTGGATTGCGTCCTTTACGAGCAGCACGCTCACGTACCTCAAAGTTACCAAAACCAATTAATTGTACTTTCTCACCATCTTTTAGTGAATCCATGATAGATTCAAAAACTGCATCAACAGCTTTTGTTGCATCTTTTTTAGAAAGTTCACTTTTCTCAGCAACTGCATTAATTAGATCTGTCTTGTTCATGATATTCACCTCCTCCCGCATTTAAATTCATGAAGCATACGAACTTAAATGGTTTTACTCCATTTGTTCACAAGTTTTCTCAATCCTATACTTCTGATCATCAATTTAAATGATGACAAAGCTTATAATAAACGACTTTCCCTGCAAATTCAACAAAAATCACAATAATTATTAAAATTGTTCAAATTACCTAATCATAAAATACCATTTTTAGATTTCAAGAAAGCTACAGAATGGACATGATTAACTAGGGATATCGCTTTTTCATCACTAGAATCGTATCACATAGGCTGTATTTATGCAACTTTATCACAATTAAAAACCACAATAAGTAATATATATCCATTATGTGTAATTATTCTTTTAAATCATTTTAGAAATTTATTAAGTCATAGGTTCTAGTTCTAAAATATCATAAAATGTTTTATCACAGATACTCGACCAAAAACGCCTGCAGATTGAAGGTTTGTTTTTTTAAGTCTTAGTCTTATCAATTAAAATTATGCTTGATATAAGGTTCATCCGTTTGTACCTATAGGTAAGCATAGCATGACAATTTATTAGGCATAACTACACGATATTAATCCAAGCTTTCAGCGAAGTGAAACGGTATAGTAAGTATATCCTTCGGTGTTGGTGTTCGTCAATTTTGTTCTGTTTTCTGTGACTTGAAAAATAAAAACGACTTGTGATCACAAGTCGTTAGAGTATTATAGCTATTAGCCCACCTGACCCTTCGTTAACGATGCGTTCAAGTGTTTCTCTTAATTTATACTGTGCATTTTCCGGCATTAAGGTTAGTTTTCCCTGAATTCCTTCACGAACAATCGAGCTTAAAGATCGACCAAAGATATCCGATTGCCAAATGGAAAGTGGATCATCCTCGAAATCCTGCATCAAATAACGTACGAGCTCTTCACTTTGCTTTTCAGTTCCAATAATTGGGGAGAATTCTGATTCTACATCTACTTTAATCATATGAATAGATGGTGCAATGGCTTTTAATCTCACACCGAAGCGTGTCCCTTGCCGGATAATTTCAGGTTCATCAAGTGTCATGTCACTAATTGAAGGAGCAGCAACGCCATATCCTGTTTGTTTTACCATATTAAGTCCATCTGCTATTTGGTCGTATTCACGTTTGGCCTGAGCAAAATCTTGCATAAGCTCAAGCAAATGATCTTTACCACGAATTTCTTCGCCAACGATTTCTTTAAGCACTTGATCGTACAAGTAACTTGGTGCATCTAGATCAATTTCTGCAATCCCCTCACCCATTTCAATTCCATTAATTTGCGCACGTTCAATGTGATCATATGCATCAAAGTAACCGACAACACGATCGACATCACGTAATCGCTTAATATCTTGAACGGTTTCTTGAATCGCTTCGTGATAACTCAGGCGAAGCCAATGGTCATCTTTTAACACCATTACCCAGCTTGGTAAATTAACATTAACTTCAAGTACAGGAAACTCGAACAATGCTTCTCTTAATACATTGTAGATATCATCTTCTTGCATACTCTCTACACTCATTGCAAGTACAGGAATATCGTATTGTTCATTTAACGATTGACGTAAAAGCTCCGTATCTTGGTCATAAGGCTTTGTTGAATTAATAACCATAATAAATGGTTTCCCAACTTCTTTTAATTCCTCTACAATTCGTTCCTCTGCTTCTACATAATCATTTCTTGGTATGTCGCCAATTGTCCCATCTGTTGTGACAACGACGCCTATCGTTGAATGCTCCTGTATCACCTTTCGTGTTCCAATTTCTGCAGCTTCATGAAATGGAATTGGCTCTTCATACCACGGGGTATGAATCATTCGTGGACCATTTTCGTCTTCAAAGCCCTGTGCCCCCTTGACGGTATAACCTACGCAATCAACTAATCTGACATTAACGTCAATACCTTCATCAACTTGAAGATGTACAGCTTGATTAGGAACAAACTTTGGTTCTGTTGTCATAATTGTTTTTCCTGCTGCACTTTGTGGTAACTCATCTTGCGCTCTTGCCCGATCTCCTTCATCTTCAATATTTGGCAAAACAACCTTCTCCATGAACTTCTTAATAAACGTTGACTTCCCTGTTCGTACTGCTCCGACCACACCTAAATAAATATCTCCGTTCGTTCGTTTTGAAATATCTTTAAAAATGTCTACCTTTTCCACATAATCCCCTCCCGATCTCCTTCAACGTCGTAAAGTACGATGCTCTGACATTAAAAGTCTATGACGTTGTCCCACTATATTATGACTGTTGATTAAATAATATTTTTACTATTTAACATCCTCAATTTATGTAAGAATAAAATAATTAGAACATTTAGAGGAAAACCGTTCGATTAAGAAGTATTAAAAAGCCGAGTTAGAAGGGGCGCTCTAACTCGGCGTGACTAAAATTAATACCCAGGGCAACTTTACGTGAATACTTGTGCATAATAGTTTATGCATTAAAAGTGGTTTGGTATAAACATATGCCTACTTGTATTATTTTTTAAATAGTTGTCCTAATGTATTAATATCTTTTGGGAATTGATTTTTTGTAATAGATTGTACCAGTTTATCTTCTTTTTCTTTTGATATAGGTTTATTAGCTAATTGACTCAGTTGTTTTACAAGATTTCTAACTGTTGTTTCATTTGAAAAATCAGCACTCTGAACTGACTGTGCAACTTTAAAGATTTCATCAGGTTTGATATTGGCCTTATTTTGAATATGATCAAATAATCCTTTTTGAAAATCGTTCACCTAGTCTCCTCCTTGTTAAGCATTGTCAAGATACTATATGCAAGAGGAGTCTGTGCTGTTCATCTGTTAATCATTATAATGTTGTTTTAACATAGCATGTACTTCGTCTGTTTCTGGGCGTCTTGTCCTAGTCATAAGCTGATCAACCACTTCTCTAGGATTTGCCTGTTCAAATAAAATTTGATATATACCAGAGGTAATCGGCATATCAATTCCTTTTTCTTTAGCAAGGTGATATGCTGCTTGAGCTGTACGTACACCTTCTACAACCATGCCCATTTCCTCTAAAATCTCATCTAACGATTGCCCCTGTGCTAACATATTACCTGCGTTCCAATTACGGCTATGGACACTTGTACATGTAACGATCAGATCTCCTACACCTGTTAAACCAACAAAGGTAAGTGGGTCTGCTCCCATAGCCGTGCCTAGCCTTGCAATTTCAGCCAATCCTCTCGTCACAAGGGCTGCTTTTGCATTATCACCGTAGCCAAGGCCATCAGATATGCCTGCACCTAATGCTATAATATTTTTCAATGAACCACCAAGTTCAACGCCAATAATATCATTATTCGTATAGACGCGAAATCGATCATTCATAAATAAGTTTTGTGCATGCTTAGCTGCATGTTTAGATTTTGATGAAGCTGTAACAGTTGTGGGTTGACCAATGCTAACTTCTTCTGCATGACTTGGACCTGATAATACGACAATCTCATCATATATCTCCTTAGGAAGCTCCTCTTCCATCATTTCAGAAACACGTTTAAAGCTATCAGGCTCAATACCTTTGGTACCGTGAATAATTGTCACAGGTCGATTTAAGCATTTTTTCACCTGTTGGCAGACAGAACGAATTGCCTTAGTCGGTAACACAAAAACCACAGCCGTAACATCATCGAGGGCCTGCTCTAAGTGATGATATGCCATAATACTTTTCGCTAATTTAACATCTTTTAAATAAGCTTTATTTTGATGTGATAAATTGATTTCATTTGCATGGTCTTCAAGATGTGTCCAAAGTCTTACCTCATGTCCATTATCATCTAAAACCATCGCTAATGCTGTTCCCCAACTACCGGCTCCCAATACTGCGATTTTCTCCATTTATTTCACACTCCTAACTACGTCTTCTAGCATATATTTTAATTGGCGTTCCTTCAAATCCAAAGGCATCTCTAATCCTATTTTCTAAAAAACGCTCGTATGAAAAGTGTAACAGTTCAGGATCATTTACAAACACGACAAATGTTGGCGGTTGAACAGCAACTTGTGTTGTATAGAGAATCTTTAAACGTTTGCCATGGCGAGTTGGTGTCGGATTCATCGCGACAGCATCCATGACCACATCATTTAAAATGTTTGTTTCTACACGTTTTGTGTGATTTTCACTTGCTAATCGAACTTGTGGAATTAAAGTATGTAGCCTTTTCTTTGTTAAAGCTGACAAAAATACGATATTAGCATATTCCAAAAAAGGGAAGTGTGCTCTGATTTTTTCTTCAAAATTTTTCATTGCTTTCTCATCAGCATCAATGGTATCCCATTTGTTAACAACAATAATGACTGCTTTTCCTGCTTCATGAGCATACCCGGCAATCTTCTTGTCCTGCTCGATAATTCCTGATTCAGCATCAACTAATGTCAAAACGACATCAGACCGTTCAATTGCTTTTAGCGCACGCAATATGCTGTATCGTTCTGTTGCTTCATAAATCTTCCCTCTTTTTCGCATACCTGCTGTGTCAATAATTACGTAATCTTGCTGATCTTTTTTAAAAGGGGTATCTATTGCATCACGTGTCGTACCCGCAATATCACTTACAATCACACGCTCTTGTTGCAAAATTGCGTTAACGAGTGACGATTTCCCTACATTAGGTCGGCCGATTAAGCTAAAATAAATTGTATCTTTATCATCAATTTGATCATTAAGTGTCTCGAAATAACTAACGACTTTATCAAGCATATCACCTAACCCTAAACCATGTGTTCCTGATATTGGAAAAGGCTCTCCAAACCCAAGGCTATAGAATTCATAAATTTCTTCTCTCATTTCTGGGTTATCAACTTTATTTACAGCTAATACGACAGGCTTGTTCGATTTATAAAGTATTTTTGCTACTTCTTCATCAGCCGCAGTAATACCTTCACGCCCATTAACAATAAAAATAATCACATCAGCTTCGTTAATAGCAACATCTGCCTGTTCTCGCATTTGAACAAGTAAAGGCTCATCTCCTAGCTCAATCCCGCCTGTATCTATTAAATTAAATTGTGTGGTTAACCACTCTGCTTGTGCATATATCCGGTCTCTTGTTACCCCCGGTGTGTCCTCTACAATTGAAATACGTTCACCAACTAAACGATTAAATATCGTTGATTTGCCTACATTAGGTCGGCCGACGATGGCTACAACAGATTTTCGCATGAAAGGTTCATCCTTTCTATGATTTACTTATTAAATGACATATAATAACGTCACTAACTTTTATAGTTTAGCAAAAGTATGCTTGTTAAACAATGATCTAACCAAAAATCTTACTTCTTTTGTAATGATGGATCAG
The DNA here is from genome assembly GCF_000306965.1 of Amphibacillus jilinensis Y1. Taxonomy (GTDB): domain Bacteria; phylum Bacillota; class Bacilli; order Bacillales; family Amphibacillaceae; genus Amphibacillus_C; species Amphibacillus_C jilinensis. Next base: position 584,085 of record NZ_JH976435.1, read on the forward strand.
CTGATGAAATATGATGATAAGCAGCATACTTATGTATAGTGCAACAAAAAACATAGGCTCTCCTAAGATAATATCCCAACCAATGACTCGAACATGGTAAGCAAACATAATTTCACCAGTTAATAATGATGTAGTGTAAAGTAACAATTTTGTTATTAAGTTGCGTTCAATAAATATAACCATCAACATCAAAACAAGATGGATCAATAAATAGGTATTAAGAAACAGCCAAATAGGGCTTGTAATTAATATATACCGAAGGCCGGTGTAGGCTAACATGATACAAATCAGACTTATCCAGTGCTTGATTCTGAAACGATATTTAAAAATGAACATCCATAATAGAAAAAAACTATAAGTATAAGGTAGCGTACCAACAAAATAACCAAATTCAATTTGAAAATGGATAAAAATGATATTGAATAAAAGTATAACCTTTATTAACTGATTGATTTTATGTTGCTCCAACCCAAAAAAAATAAAATAAACCACGCTTAACCAACTTACCCAGTAATAAGCCATTATTGATCACCTCTAGCTATCATTATGGCTTTAACAGGCTCAATATAAACAAGTGTCTCAGATTTTTAAGATATTGTATCTTTTTTAATCAAGATGATAAAAATGTAAGTGGAAGACGCAGACTACAGGAACACATTTTTTTGATGGGATGAGTAGTCGTAGTCTCAGCACGAATCCAAAGCTCCGCTAGTAAAGAAAATCATGTTAGCTTATTAGGCCGTGCCCACGGAAAGCGATCGTCTGGAACTGAAGTGAACATGTTAATAGCACACAAGACTCAATTATCACTAAAAAATATACCAATAGGGGATAGTTTTTCAGCAACCTCTAGCCAGGGGTTTCAAAGACCATAATAAAATAACATGTAGCTATAAACAGCTACATGTTAGTCATTTTAATTAATCTTTAAATTTATCTAACTGATCACCTATCATATCACTTAAGGAAAAGCCTGCGTCATCATCTTCTTTTTCATATGATTTCAGTTCTTGTTGGTTCTTTTCTACTTCAAGTTCTTTAATGCTTAAAGAAATTCGTTTTTCGCCTTGATTTACATCCAATACTTTAACATTCACTCTCTGTCCAACTTCAAGCACTTCTTGAGGTGTACCAATATGATCAGTTGAAATTTGGGAAATATGAACTAAGCCTTCAACTTGCGGTAAAATTTCAACGAATGCTCCAAAATGAACCAAGCGTTTAACTGTCCCTTCTACAACATCACCTTGGGAAATTTGTTGTTCGACTTGTTCCCATGGACCTGGTAAAGTTGCTTTAACTGATAAAGATACCCGCTCAGACTCAGGGTCAACCGCAAGCACTTTAACCTTGATGTCATCTCCCTCATTTACGACATCACTTGCGTGCTCAACATGGTCATGAGATAGTTGAGATATATGAACTAAACCATCAATACCACCTAAATCAACAAACACACCAAAATCAGTAATTCTTGCTACTTTTCCTTCAACAACTTGTCCTTCTTCAAGACTTTGTAATCGTTGCTCTTTTTCAACAGTTTGCTCAGCCTCAATTACCGCTCGATGAGAGAGAATGACGCGATTTTTGGAGCGATCGAGTTCAACAACTTTTAATGTTAATGTACGATCTTGGTATTCGGAGAAGTCATCAACAAAATAGGTTTCAACCAAAGAAGCGGGTATAAACCCTCTAACGCCTACATCAACAACCAATCCACCCTTAACAATTTCTTTAACGGTCGCTTCAAAAACTTCTCCAGACTGCAATTTAGCATCTAAATCGTTCCATGCTTGCTCTGTGTCCACTGCACGTTTAGATAAAATGATTTCGTCATCATCCATTTTTTTAATTTTCAATGTTAACTCATCATCCAATGAGACAACTTCACGCGTTGTTTCAATATGGAGACTTGATAACTCACTAATTGGAACAATCCCATCGGTTTTCCAACCAATATCAACTAATACTTGATTGTCTTCTACTTTGACCACTTTACCCGTGACAAGTTCACCCTCCGCTAATTCTTTGAAATCTGATACTTCTTTATTCATTTCATCCATAAAAAAAGCCTCCTTCAATTTGCGACAAGAAATAAACTATCCTTTTTCTAACTTCTAACATTTCCACACATTTGTCAAGTCAAATAAATTATTTTTAAGAATTATTTTCTAACAACGATTGAATGTTACTCATAATCTTTTCAGTTACAGTTTTTGCAGACACTTTGTCTTCACGCAACTTGTTCATTTCAATTGGCGGACCATAGACGATTTTTAATCTTTTACCTATTTTATAGGGGCCAATTACCGCACATGGTATAACAGTTGCTTCAGATCTTAATGCAAAAAAACCTATACCAGAGAGACCTTCTCCTAATTTACCCGTTTTACTCCTCGTGCCTTCCGGAAACAGTCCTAGTGTTTTTCCGTTTTTAAGCAGGGATAATGCTTGCCTTAGTGCTTGCCGATCACTCATGCCACGTTTAATAGGAAAGGCATTCAAATGTGTCATAAGCTTAGCTAACCACGGCTTTTCAAACAATTCCTCTTTGGCTAAAAAATGTACATCGCGCGTGGCTGTTATTCCTACCATTGGGGGGTCTAAATTAGATATATGATTAGAACATATAATTACTGGTCCCTCTTTAGGAATATTCTCTTTACCAACCACTTCCATGCGATATAAAGGCTTTAAAATAAGCCAAACAATATTTTTAGCTAGATGATAGAAAGTCAATTTAACGCTCTCCCTTTGTCTTAATGGTATCAAGAATTTTTTTCGTTACTTGATCAATATTTAATGCTGTTGTATCAATAACAATGGCATCTTTTGCTTGTGTTAGTGGCGACACCTCACGTTCTGAATCAAACTTATCCCGATTGGAAATTTCCAATTTCAATTGTTCTAAGTCTGTCGTAAAACCCTTTGCTTTATTTTCTGCAAATCTACGTTTCGCACGTTCATCCACAGATGCCTTAAGAAAAAATTTCACTTCTGCATCAGGAATAACATGTGTACCTATGTCTCTTCCGTCCATAACAACGCCTCGTTCGGCTGCTAACTGTCTTTGCCGATCCACCATCTCCTCTCTAACCATACGATGTTTAGCGACTTGAGATACATGATTGGTTACGTGTTGGTTACGAATACTCTCTGTTACATCTTGATCATCTATGTATACTTTTTGTCCTGTTTCTGATTGGATAAGTTTTATCGTGGACGTAAGAAGCAATTGATATAGTTGCTTCTCATTATTTGTATCTACACCTTGATCTAAAGCAATATAGGTAAGTGCTCGATACATAGCCCCAGTATCAATATAGATATAGTTTAACGCATGAGCTACTTTTTTAGCTACAGTACTTTTACCAGCAGCTGCTGGTCCATCGATGGCAATTGCCAATTTGTCTTTTGTCATGCCTTTCTTCCTCTCGATCTAATATCAAATAATTGTCAAATATTGAGTTGTTTACGCCGTTGTTTTAATTGCCTGTCAAAACAAAACTGTATAATGCGTTGCCTATCATTTTCATTTATATTGACGAATTTCATTGACAATAGTTGTTTGTCGTTATGACTTTCAACGCGAATTGTTTCTGCCTCTGTTACAATGTAATCAATTTGACGCTCACCAGAGAATAAGACCAATGTTAATTCTAAGGAAGTACCTGGATTATAATCATAATCGATTGGTAAAACGACCGCAATTCCACCCCCACTAATATCTTTGGTAACCGTTACTAATGGTTTTGAAGGTGTATTAGGGTTTAATATTGAAACATCTAAATTCACGGGTACTCGTACGTATTCCCGACGTTGAACCTTTTCCATTTTACTCTGATCAAATGCTAAAATCAACATTGGGATATTGTCTTTTTTTCGTTCTTTTACTTCTGTAGTAAATTTATAAATCACGTCGTTCTCATCTACAAAATATCCAGAAAAGTAACTTCCTACAGGTATCACTTCTGTTCGTCCTGTTTCAACATTAACAGGTTGGTCAATATAGCATTTTAAGCCCTTTAGTTCAACAATTCGACAACGATAACGTCGAATACTACTGTCTTGTTGCTCTTGTTCCAAAATCAACTGCGTACCAATTTTCATCTTAATCATTCCCTTAGCATTAAAATCTTAATAATTACATTATTGCAAAAATCTTTGCTAAAGTACAAGATAATAATGTAAAAAAGACGAATGAACGTCATTAAATCATTCATTCGTCTTAACTTTATTTCATATGCTGTTGTCAAATTCTTTTCACTTACTAAGAAGTTCCGCTAGTCGCATTTTTATAGATTTGCTAGCTTTTTATCACAGCGAGTCGTTCTTATAAATACCCGCTACAAGAGTTCATCTGTTTTACGCGAAAGTTAACCACACTAATGTCTAAGTCGTTCAACTATTCAGCGAGAAAAGAATACTTCCACTGATTGAAGCTGTTTTATTAGGATTGTCCCCATTTGGATTCAACATCTTGCAATCGCTCAACCAACACTTCTTCTCCTGTTGCGGCATTAATAAAGATACGATACGTATCATGATTAAGCGTCCCGAAAAATGCATATGATAACACTTCTTCACCCTCAACATCTTCTACCACAGCAAGATGTTGATCTTCAATATTTAACCCATGATTGACTTTATCTTCAGCTTCTTCTAATGAAAGCTTAGGTTCATCTAAATCTCGATTTCGATGATTACGATAAAAATCTGTTGCATTATATCCGATAATATCTCCATTATCTAGAGCAACTTTCACTAAGATTTTGTCTGGGTAAATCCAAATATCTTCTTGAGCACCAACAAATTGGAAAAATCCTGTTTGATCATATTGACTAGATTGAAGTAGAATAACATCTTCGAACCCTTGTTCTTTCAAAAGTTTCTCTGCTTCTATTTGTGCTTCATTTAAACCTAAGTTAGTATCAGTCAGTGGTCGATCAAGCATGTAAGACAAGATATGACCGCCTTTTTCAGTGATTTCTACATATCCATGTTCTTCATTATACGTGAAAGATCCACTATACATCGGTAATTGTGCGCCATCACCACTTTTTTCAAGATTAATATCGAGGTCATTACTTAAATCAAACTGCGTTGCAATTTCATTAATAGCAGTTTGTTCTGATATCTCTTCACCTTCTAAAAAGCTAAAGTGGTCATGCTGTCGTGGAAATGAAGATGATAAATTCTGGAAGTGTGTCTCACTAAATCCCGATGCACGGTTTTCTACAGCTGTAAAACCATCTAGAATTAAATTAGGATCCACCTCTCCTTCAGATGCAAGTGCTAATTCTACATCCACCCATCTCAGTTGTTGACCCAGAACTTCATGTTGTACCGTCCGTAACTCTTTTCTGATGTCATCAGAAGCATCATAAAGAGCGGAAAGCTTTTCTATTTCCTTATCTGACAAAGGATCATGTTCTAGATCTCGAACGGCAACATCATATGTGAAATCGCCTACTTCTGATAAGAATCCCTCTGTTTTACTAAATGGCAATAAGACAAGTGGTAATTGACTAACATCTGTTTGTGCTTGTGATGTCAAACGCCATATGTCTAACAGCTGTGGAGACAATTGCTCTTTTGAATTTAAAGCTAATGTTGTTCCAATTTTGTCATGTAATAAATCAAGATGATAAGTTAAATCATGAAATGCCCGCTGATAATTGTTTTCTGCATGGATCATCATTGATTCTTTTTGACCTGATTGTTGAAAACCCCAGGTTGCTGATACGATCAATCCTATAGACAGTAAAGTGATAGTAATCCACTTCGCCATTAAAATCCCTCCAGTATATTACATACAAAAAATATGTTTACCAATTCTTTTAATTTGTGGTCGTGACCAAATCCAAGTTGATGTGGCAGTGTCTGGGTTAAAATAGTAAATCGCTTCCCCTGATGGGTCCCAACCATTAATTGCATCAAGCACAGCGCGTCTAGCTGTATCATCCGGATCCATATATATTTGGCCATCAGCAACAGCGGTAAAAGCTAATGGTTCAAAGATTACACTGGATACAGTGTTAGGAAAGGTCGAACTTTGAATACGATTTAATATGACTGCTGCAACTGCTACCTGGCCTTCGTACGGTTCACCTCTTGCTTCACCGTAAACAGCTTGAGCCATTAGTTGTATATCATTCTGAGAATACCCATTTGGTACATTAACGGAGGTTGGTTCAATTGGTTCACTATCTTGTTCTGGCTCAGGTTGCTCAGCTTCAGGCTCTGGCTCTGGTTCAGGTGTTTCTTGTTCAGGTTCAGGCTCTGGCTCTGGCTCTGGTTCTGCCCCAGGTTGAGGGTCTGGTACTTGTTGTTCTGGTTCTGCACCAGGCTCAGGTGCTTGCTGTTCTGGTTTCGGATCTGTTTTTTTTTGCTCTGGTTGCTCTTGAGCGGGAGGTTGTTCGTGTTTTACTTGATCCTCTTTGTTCATTCCACCGTAGTGAGTGAATGTTCGTCCCGCTTTTAAGTTTTCTCTAACAAATTCCTTGTCATAATCAGTTGCCCTTTCAAGCATATCTTTCACTTTATCACCTGCTAAACCATCTACCGTCATCCCGAATTCATGTTGAAAGTTACGTAAAGCCCAATATGTCCCCCAATCAAACACACCATCTATTTGACCATGGTAAAAGCCAATATATTGAAGTCGGGCTTGTAACTCAACGACATCCTCTCCAGTTGCTCCATGTTGGATCACTTGTGGGCTAAAGGCATAGACTTCTTGATTAGGATGGATACTTGTAATAGTGAAGATAAAACTTAAAAGCAAACATTTTATTAATGTGGTTTTCATTTACTCGCCTCCTAAAACGGATTGAATATAGATTGTTGCTAACTAGTTTTTTATAAAAGCTTTATTTTATACACAAAATACAGACATCTAAAAAAACGAACCTTCAATCAGCCGACGAAGATCTACAGGAGGTGGCGGTCTTAGTCTACGATCTTACCTCCCACTGAGGAACACAAGCTAACGTCTTCGCGTCCTGCGAAAACGCTTGTGTGACCAACATCCTGTTGGCCCGAGTGAATCAGGACATAGCGTCCGCTCTCACATACTTAAATAGATTTAACTCTGTTTTCAATTTTGAAGTGAATATTATCTTTGATAAAAATTCATCGGTGCGTCTATGTTTCAAAATTGAATTGAATATCATATAATAAGCAAAAGATCTTTTTTTAATTATTTAAGGATAAGGTTCTGTTAAAGAGGATATTAAGATTGCAGATTGAGTAAAAATAACTAATAATGATTTTTTGTGTAATGTGATTTATTTTTTGTGAAAGTGAAAAGGGGGTAATTGACGTGCGACTAGAAAGGTTATCATCCAATCAGTTTAAAATTTTTTTAACTTTTGATGATCTCGTTGAAAGAGGACTCACAGAAGATGTGATGTGGAAAGATCTCCCTGCAATGCAAGCTCTATTTCATGACATGATGTTTGAAGCAAGTGATGAATTAGATTTTGAATTATCAGGTATATTATCGGTCCAAGTATACTTATTACAAGCACAAGGCATGTTAATTATCGTGACTCAGGAATATTTTGATACTGATGATGATTATATCGAAATGCAAGTTACGCTAGATGAAAGTGATGCTCTACTTTACGTCTTTGACGATTTTGACGATATTATTCAACTGGCTTATACACTAGAGCGATTAAATATTGATGAAGGATCAATTTATTACTATGAGGGACATTACTATGTTTATTTTTCTGACGATATCTTAGCCAAACATCATCAAGAAGACTTAATTGCGTTATTATCTGAATACTCCGAGGCTAGTGTGGTCGCACCTGCAAGAATAATTGAATATGGTAAACCGATTATGATCGAGCAAGCTATGCACCTTATTCGACAGAAATTTAGATGCTAAGACAAATTGTTAACTTGTTTGGTTGACGTGCATGATCGACGACGCTTTCCTTGTCCTGTGAGAATAGCACGAGCTAAAATTCCACTGTGTGAAATGTTCTTATTCACGCAGTGGAATAATAGACTAAACCCGTCGCGTCGTGCAACAACATCTAAATGACCCACATCCTGTAGGCCCGAGGCCGTGCTCCCTTGTGCTTGGGAGAGTGCAAGCGAAGTATTTTGCTAAAGCGTTATCTGTACTCAGATTATTAATGTTCGGATTTTACCTTTCTAATGCCTTTTTTGTTCCGGGCTCGAGTTTATCTTTCTAATATTGTTTTGATTTGTTCCCATTGATAACCTGCTTCTAACAAGGCAAGTAATTTTATTCTAGCTTTTTGACCTGACAATCGCTTCGCAAACCACACACCTTTTTCTTCTAGATCTTTGCCCCCACCCTGATAACCATAAGTGGGTTGTACCACACCTTTAAAACTTCGTGATACCAAAACAACGGGAATACTATTTTCAATTAACTGTTCGATTTCACTAACCATACAAGGCGGTAAGTTTCCTTGCCCGAATCCTTCTATGACTAATCCGTCTAGCGGCAATTGACAAACAGCTTTAATAAATGCTTGTTCCATGCCGGCATATGCTTTAATCAAAGGTACCGTTTTAGTAATGACAGTGAATTTTATGGGTTCAAATCGAATCCATTTATGATAAAAATAAACTTCTTGTTTGGTTAAAATACCAATCGGACCAAACTGTGGACTTTGAAAAGTAGCTACATTACTGGTTGAAGTTTTAGTCACATAGGCCGCTGAGTGAATTTCATCATTCATGACAACTAAAACGCCCTTTTGTGTTGCTTCCTCATCACTCGCTACCCTAATAGCACTAATTAGGTTATATAGGCCATCTGAACCAATCTCATTGCTTGATCGCATGGCTCCAGTAATGACAACAGGTATGGTGCTGTTTAAGTACAAATCTAAAAAATAGGCAGTTTCTTCTAGCGTATCCGTACCATGGGTAAGTACAATACCATCATATTTATCCTTCTTTACTTGATCCTCTATATGTTGTCCCAGTATTAACATATGGTTTAGTGTTATGTGTGGTGAAGGAAGATCAAAGACTTGGATCTCATCTACATCTGCAATCGCTTGTAACTGATTTATATGTTCAGTTAACGGATGGTGGTCTACAGGTGTTACTGAGCCGGTTACTTCGTTTTCAACCATAGCAATTGTTCCGCCCGTATGCATAATAAGAATTTTTTTCATGTGGTCGATCCTTTCTATAATCAAGACTTTTTTAAAAGTATAGCATGAGTGGAATAACTAACCCAGTGATAACTTTGAGATGATCAAACAATCCTTCAATCAGTGGGCGTTTTACGAGGTTATTTGTAATAAAAAATTAAGACTTATCACCTAAACGCTTCTGTGACAGTCTTAATTTTACTCGATTACAGACAAGTGTGATTTATTATTCGTTGATGATTAGGAAAAGGATGCTTTGTAGCTCAACACTTAAATCTTATTAGGAATCAAATTTTAACTTAAAGACGCAATTAATCGACCCTGCTCGGTAAGAATAGCGAGCGATTTTCGTCTAATAATTCGTCAGTTGAAATATATAAGTTATTGATTCGTTTTATTAAAGGAAGATATTGATCATTTTCATAAAACATTTCAATGATTGATTGTAATGAATCGTTAACTTGCGTTTGATAATAGCGTCCAATTATTTCTGTTTGCTGATCATCGTCATCATTTAGTTGAAACCGTCTTGTCACTTCATCTGACAGCTGATCACCACGTGAAATGATTTGCACCGTTTCTCCCACTTGATTTGCCTCTGCGTCAGGAGAACTATTTAATTGAATAAAATAACTCCCCCAATAATTGAATGTCAAAATAAGCACGACAATAATTATAAATAAAATCGCAAATAATCGAATAAGTGCATAACTGACTTTCCATTTTACTCTTGATGATTTCTCATCATGAACTTCACTTCGAGGTGGTAGGTTCAAAACATCAATATCCTCTTGATCGTGAACGTCTTCTTGTTCTTCAGTAGCGAATGACTTCTCGTTATTTTTAATAGCATTCATTTGTTCTCTTAACAAATATGCTTGATCTTCTTTTGATTTTCCCATTTGACATCCCCCCCTGAAAGAAAACGCAATTATTTTAAAATTAACATCCGCTCTTCTTTTAGCGTATGTATTAACTTTTCTTATACTCGGAACTTTAAATTTTGAGCTTGTTATTTTCCATTTCTTTAATTAAAATTTTATGCTTTCCGCATGTATAAACCTAGACCAAAATCAATAAGAAAATGTAAAACAATCACCGTTAAGATATTCCCCGTTAATTCCATAATCAAACTTAACCCAAGACTTAAACAGATAATATTTAATAACAATAAGGGTTGCTTTAGATAACGTGTATGCAAAATTACAAAAGTCAACATCGATACAACAATGCCAAATTGACTTTGAATAACAAGCCGAAATAACCATTCTTCAGCGATAGCAATCCAAGCAGTCATCAATAATAATTCAAATAGAGTCAGATTTTTAAATATTTTTTTATTCACACCGTGATCATCTAAATATGTGTTAGGTAAATAGTGATACAATAACAAATCAATTGTTAAAATAATGACAGCTGGTATAACTGAGAAATAAACAAGTTCCTTCCAATCAAACGCAATAAATTCAGAAAATTTAACGCCTTTATAACGATAAAAGATGGTAATAAGTCCTGCACATCCGGTTATGATCATTTGCGTGAAATAGACAGCTTGTCTTAACTGTTTTGCTGATAACTGTTTTACAATCTCACGAGAACAGTTCATGGCTACTCGTCCTCATAAAATGGCATCATAACCGATTTTAATTGAGATAGATAATCATTTACACGTTGGTGATTATTCGATTGTAGGGGCTGCCATTGAGACAGATCAAAACCGCAATGATCACAACATTGGTATTTTGCTGGGGAAATTTGCGATTGGAATTTTGAATAAAGCCGTTGTCTTCGACATCCACTAGTTGTTAACCAGTTTAACAATTCATTTAACTTGTGTTTTTTATATCGGCTCCGTTCGTTAATTTTATTAATAATGGCTATCTTTGCTTCATAAAGTGATGAATGACTCACTATATATTTATTATACTTCAAAATTCCGTAAGCTTCTAAAAAATTTTTAATAAAACGTAAATGAACTTCTGAAAAATTATAACTTAGGGCCCATTCGTTTGGATCTACTTCTACGGTTAGTTCGTTCTGTGATAATGATTCAATTTCCGACCAGAGCATTTTAATAGATTCTAAAGAAGGTAATTCACTCTCGATTAAACGCTGAGGAATTTGATGATCATTTGGTGATACTAATGTAATACTGACGCTTTCTAATTGATCACGCCCAGCTCTACCCATTTCTTGAATGAACGATTCTAGTTGTGTGGGTATGTGATAGTGAATGATTAAACGTATATCTGATTTATTGATCCCCATACCAAATGCACTTGTACAACAAATGACATCAAGTTGATTTTCCATAAATTGTTGTTGTATTAACAGTCGATCACTTGTATCAAGATCTCCATGATAATAAGCTACATTTAGTTGATCAAATCGCTGAGTAATAATCAATGCGACACGCTCTGTCTCTTTTTTACTTGAAAAGTAAATCATGGTGGGTACATTATAGTGTTCTAATACCGATATAATGTATTGATCCTTTTCATGATGATGATCTACCTGTTTGACAAGTAGCGTTATATTGTCTCGATCAATTGGATAAATATGTTTGTTGAATGGCACGGATGATAATTGAGTGATGATATCTTTTTGGACATCCGGTGTGGCAGTAGCAGTTAGAGCTAGGATAGTTGGATAGTTTAGGTGATCGATTACATTATTTAATTTTAAATAATCAGGGCGAAATTCGTGTCCCCACTGTGAAATACAATGTGCTTCATCAATGACAAATAGTGAAATATCAATAAGTACCAATTTTCTTAATACATTTTGATTTTGAAGCATCTCGGGTGATAAAAATACAAGTTTATACTTATGTAGATTTCGCATAATTGTTAAACGTTCTTGTTCGGTGTTAAAGCTATTTAATGAAGTAACATATGAATACCCACGTTGCTTCATTTGTTTAACTTGATCCTCCATTAAAGAAAGTAAAGGTGTAACAACAATGACAACTCCCTTTAATAATAAAGCTGGTAACTGATAGCATATTGATTTACCTGCCCCCGTAGGTAACGTCGCTAAAACGTGCTGGCCATCCATGACATCACTAATAATCTCTTTTTGTCCTTTACGAAATGTTTTATAACCAAAATAACGATCCAAAGAAATTTCCAGATTTTCCAAACTCCCACTCCTAGTTAACCTTTATTTGATAGCGTGCCATCACCAATCTTATTTGAAAGTAGTTGAACTCATCATTTAAATAAGCTTTAATCAACGATAATTTACGATTATCATTGAGTTGAATAGCTTTTGCAATTTTATTGAACTCTGTGTCACTAATATAAGTTTCAATATTTAATTCAGGTAAAGCATAAGCCATTTCTACAACATGATCTTCGATTGTACTCCTTTTTAATTGCCTTACGGTCACAACATCATCAATAGTAAGTCCTTTACACATCAACTGATAGGTTTTTCGTGCAGAATTAGTCATAAAGTGTTGATTAACTAAGCTAAGTTGATCATTGACAAAACTTAATAAGATTGGTGGCCGCCGGTCCTCAATATACTGTAAAAAACGATGATAAGTTAATGTTAACATCATTTTTATATCATGTTCAGATGCATTATTTTTCCTTGCTAATTGCTGAACAGATAAGCCAACTTGCTGATAACCTGTTAGGCGATCTACAAATAATTGAGCGGATGAATGATCAATCGATTTTAAAAAAGCTTTTGTACTCTCGTGAAGATCAACTAAAAAAGATTCTAAGTCATTTTGAGCCATTTGATAATGTCTCTTAACCCACTGTTTTTCGGCATCATCGTCAACAATAGTCATAAATGTCCTACGATCCATCACTACATTCGAATACGTTTGAACAGTTAAAGAAAATCTTTTAATAAAAACATCCACTATTTTTGCATATCTTACTCCATCAAAATATTCAATTTGAAAGTGTCCTTGATGATTTATTAAAAATTGTTTTCCCACTTCTGTCACATAAACATAGTTATTCCTATCAAATGCAATCCAGCCGCTTTGTAATAATTGATTCGTAACTTGATCAAATTGGGATCTTCGTAATTTACTATAAATAGAAAAAAATCCTGTTAATTGATACAGATTCGCATCTTGGATCGTTTGGGCTGCTCTTTTACCTTGTAATATATGATAAATTGAAGCAATACTGCGCTGACACTTTAATCGTTCAACACAGAACAAAATGATAAAGGTAAACATAATTTACACTCATTTCATAGTAATCTCTTTTATATTTTATCAATCTTGTTATATTATTGCTATTATTGATTATTAATAAGATACCATTTAGAATAGAGGAAGTTAATTGATTAGGGAGGTTGAAAATAGCGATGAGCTATTATACGTGTGTTGATAAAGAAACTTGCATTGCTTGCGGTGCGTGTGGAGCACATGCTCCAGAAATATATGATTATGATGATGAAGGGATAGCTTATGGTTTGCTAGATCAAAATCAAGGCGAAATTGCTATTCCAAATATATTGGTCGATGACATGTTTGCCGCATTTGAAAGTTGTCCAACGGGGTCAATAAAAGTGGAAGAAACGCCATTTACTCAAAAACACACTAAAATTAACAAAGTTTAATATCCCTTCTCACTTTAATCAAGCTCTGAAACTGAACATGCTTGAACTTTAAATAAGTCGACCTGTTAAACAAATCTCTAAACAATTGAGCTTCAGCTTGTTTAGAGATTTGTTTCTTAAAATGAGCTTCATCCAGCATTCAATGTAATATAACGGGGTTTACCGCGTCAGGAACTGAAAGTGGATGATTTAGATTAAAGTTGCCGATCTCTGAATCAATGCCCTCTATTGTAATATCCACTTCATTAAAATCAAAGCTTTTAGCTGTCATCAAAATTGATTCGATCATTTCTTTTGTAGAAGTATTATTTCCAAATTCAGCATGTGATTCAAAGAAAATTTTCAATTGATTAGCATCTGCAGCATCTACTTCAAAAATTACATCGATAGGGATTGTTGCATAGATATTTTGCTCCTCTTGTGCCTGTTGCATTTCAACAAGGGCTTCATCTATTGTATAAAACCGATCTCCAGATAGTGTCACCTCTAGGGGAATAAGTAAACGCTCCCGATCTCCATCCTGATATAATTTATAAGCTAAATGTTCCATCTTTCTTATTTCTAATTCTTTCATTTCGCCAAATGGGCCCAAGTTTATATAGTCCTGTGATTCAGTACTTAGAGTCAAGGTCGTTGCCGGATAATCACCAAACATAAAATTAATACTCGATTGAAAAATATGTGCTTGAGTCGATCCTTGTGGAAATTCGTAATCGTCATTAACAGTCATGTGAATCGTCTGATTTTGATTAGCAAACTCGAACTGTATCTCTTCAAAAGGAAAAAGTCTTACACCAAGTGCACGTTCATCTATAAACGTATGGATGCGATTGTAATAGTCATTTGGATCTCCTGTTGAAGATGTAGATACTAAGGAAATCGGAATCACATAGCGTCCTTCTCTATCTGAGACAGCAATCGTAAATATTGGAAATTGATTATACTCATCATGATAATAAATTAATTCACCAGCAGGTACCTCGTCTTCAAGGGTTTCAAACCCTTGAATGTTATCTTCAAAGCCCTCCATCTCATCTTCCTCGTCTTCCTCTGACTCTATGATCTTCATTTGTTGATCTTGGCGCTCCATTTCATTATTGTGTGTTGTCATAGGTGTGTCAGATAATTGATCATTTTGAAACCATTGAGGCTGCACCATAATAATAATTAAAAATATTAAAGTTGCCGAAGCAATCGAAGGAATGATCCATTTAAATTTAGAATGGCGCTGACTAGCTTGTTTTTTATTTAACTGGCTTTCTATAGACTGATAAAGGGTTGTTTTACTCTGCTCATCTCTTATATTTGGAAATTCTTTCAATTTTTGAATGATCTGCTTTTCCCTTTTATCTTGATCCATCACTGCTTCACCCCTTTTATTCTTCAGCAACCAATTGTTGAAGTTTCTTAATCGCTCGGTGTTGGGTTGTTTTCACTTTGCTCTCTGACCATTCAAGTATTTGAGCAGTCTCTTGAATCGTCAATGATTGGATATAACGTAGGATAAGCACATTTCTTTGATCTAAAGTACACTGATCCAAAAGTCGATATATCATTCTCATCTCATCATTCAATTCTGCAATTTCTTCAGGCAAGGGGTCCTGATCTTTTAGTCTCCCTATTTCTTGATCTTTGTTAAAGAAATGGGCCAATTTATTTTGTTGTCGATGCTGTTTACGAAAATAGTCCAGTGCGGTATGTCGTGCAATAGAAAAAAGCCAAGTCTTTTCACTACTATCACCACGAAAACTATCATATGATTTCAATACTTTGATATAGACATCTTGCACAATATCTTCTGTCGCCTCACGATTTTTAACTAAGTAAAAAACATATTGAAATAAGTCAGTATGATACTGGTCATAAAGCGAATCAAATGTGGTCTTCACAAAATAAGACCCCCTGTCTTCAATTTATTAGTCGACATGCTTACAAAAAAGTTACACGATTATAATATACTATACGTTTTCAAACAAACGCTTCATTGGTTTGAATAAAATCACAATGAAAATAACATTACTTATCGCATGATTTAAATCGAAAGTTAGTCCAGCTAAATAATAAGGCAAAAACCTATTTGTTATCAACAAATTAACGAAAGCAAAAACTATACCATAAAAGAAACCAGCAAAAACACCAATTATTACTAAAATAGGTAATGGTTTTCTTATGTTTATTTTTTTAAGTAAGGATGATAAAAAACCGATCATTCCCCAAGCAAACATTTGCCAAATTGACCATAATCCAATACCCAATACAAGATTAGATAAATAAGTCGATACTATGGCTAATAATATGCCAGATAAAGGACCAAGAAAGTAAGAAGCGATAATAATAATCGCTGTCGTTGGTTGGAAATTAGGAATGAACTGAAAAGCAATTCTCCCGACAGCACTTATGGCAGCTATGATGGAAATAAGAGTTAATCTATGTAAATCAACTCGCATCACTCTTCCCATTCATGTAAATCAAAGTTAACTTCATCCCCATCAGAAAGCTCATACTCCCCTGCTCCTACAAATACTTCTTCCTGATTCACTTCATAAAACCAATAAAAATCATCATATTGTTCTACACCTTCAATTGCTGTAATAAATCCCTCAGACGACGCTTCAACTTCGTAATGCTCTTTTAGTACATCTAATAAAATCGCACTATCTTCCACCTCTAACTGGTCTTGGTTTAGAATTTCTTCTTGATTGTTAGTTGAAATCAATATTTCAATATCAATGGCTTCTCCCTCAATTTGATTGTCAGCCTGACATCCCGCCAATAATAAAGTTAAACAAAACATTCCAATTATTTTTTTCATCGCTAAATCTCCTCTCCAATTTAACTTGGAGAATTAAACGTCTATATTCTATTTTTGACAACGCCCAATCCTCGAAGCATGTATTAAAATATATTGGTAGGTCTCCTGACTTATAGCATGCTACTTTGAATCCTTTCCAGAATCAAATTCCAGTGGTCTTGTTCATTTCGTAACTATTTACAGTTGCGAGGACAGTTTTGGACTCTCACCAAATTCCCTGTTATGCACCAATATATTATAGATTATTTTTTGGTAAACTAAATTTAAAAGTCGTTCCTATTTCTAACTTGCTTTGCACGGATATTTGTCCGCCATGCGCTTCAACAATTTGCTTAGCAATAGCCAGGCCTAAACCCGTGCCTTTTTTGTTCAATTGTGTTCGTGATCTCGATTTGTCAGCTTTGTAAAAACGTTCAAAGACAAAAGGTAAATCTTGTTCTGGTATACCTGAACCTGTATCATGAAGTTCGAAAATAAGCTTTTCATCATCCTCCACTAAGATTAGTTTAATCATCCCATCTTCAGGTGTATGTCTAATCGCATTATCGATTAAATTTGTTAATACTTGTTCTAATCGATCCTTATCAAACGGCATTTCCTCAATCGTTGCATTATTCTTCAATACGAATGAGATACCGTTATTGGTACATTTGATTTTAAACTTTCTTCTAATTCTTGCTAAAAATTCAGAGATGGCGTGGGTATTAATCGTTAAATCCATTTGTCCTGACTTAAGTTTAGCTAAATCCAATAGTTCATTAACAAGACGTCCCATTCTCAATGACTCATCTAAAATGATTTGTGCTAATTCTATTTGTTCTTCTCGCGATCCCGAAACCCCGTCAATAATAGCTTCACTGTATCCTTGCATCAAAGATAGCGGTGTTCTTAGTTCATGCGAAATGTTTGCGAGAAATGATTCTCTAAGTTGGTCAAGTTGTTTCTGTTCTGTCACATCTCGAACAATAGATACAACACCTCGAATGCTTTGTTCTTCATATAAGGGTGCTATTACCATCAGCCAATCTCGTCCTTGAATTTTCAAGTGATAGCTCTGGGAAATGCTTTTTTTAATCACATCTTGAATAAAGTTGTATAATTGATCTGGAACCTGTCTGGTTGATGCCTGATTTTCCTGGTAAAGAAAATCAGAAATAAATTGATCAGCTTGCGGGTTCGAGATAATTATTTCACCATCAAGATTTAACGTGAGGACACCATCATGCATAGAACGAAGTATGTTAGATAAGATTTCTTTTTCTTGCTTTAATGCATTCAGCTGATAACTTAGCTGCCTACCCATTCGATTAAATGCCATTGCTAATTCACCGATCTCATCAGGATTATCCATCGGTAACTTTAAACTAAAATCACCTTTCGCATAATTAAGAGCTGTCTTTCTCATTCGAGACAAAGGTTCAGAAAGACGTCTTGACAACACATAACTGAACGCACTGAAAACGATTAATAGCAATAATCCAATTATGAACAGCATCTGTTCAATTTTAGCAAGGGTTTGTGCAATAGCACCTAAAGATCGGTATGCCATTATAGTTGATTGAGGGCTAAAATGACCGACAATTAATAATTCGGCATCATGTGTTTGGATGTGATTGCTATGTATTTGATTAATTCCACTAACTTCATTTATAAAGGTAAGCCATTCACTTTCATTGGCAACTTGGCTATTGTTATTGATCATAATAATACCATATTCGTGATCTCGAATCACATCATTGTGATCGTTAGTCGAATGACTTATAAATTTATCGAGGTTCTTAACTGTTAATGCAAGCTCGTTTTCAACTTGATTAATTAAGTGCGCATTAAATCGGTGATAGATAACAAAACTCATAGAAGTATAACATATGATAAATAAAAGCATAAACAAAAACCAATATTTAACAACAATACTTCGCCAAAGCATTAGAGATCGTCCACTTCGAATTTATAGCCTACACCCCAAACGGTTACAATCATCTGTGCAGCATCCTCCGACACTTTCGTTAATTTTTCTCTTAACCGTTTAATATGGGTATCAACTGTACGTAAATCACCAAAAAATTCATATTTCCAAACTTCCTTAAGTAACTGTTCTCTATCATATACGCGGTCTTGATTGCTTGCTAGAAAATAAAGAAGTTCATATTCTTTAGGTGTTAATGTAATTTCAACATCATTTGCCGTTACACGATGGGCGTCATTATCAATCGTTAAATGATCAAAAGCTAAAACATTTTTAACCGGTTTATTATCTTGTACAGCGCTCTTTAAATGATGCGAACGTCGTAGTAATGCTTTTACCCGAAGAACAACCTCTCTCGGGCTAAAAGGTTTTACAACATAATCATCTGCTCCAGCTTCAAAACCCTCAATCCGATTTGCTTCTTCTCCTTTTGCTGTCAACATTAGAATCGGTGTGGTTTGCTGCTCTCGAATCGTTTTACATACTTCAATACCATCAATACCCGGTAACATTAAATCTAGAATAATTAACGCAAAAGATTGTTCCTGTGCATAAGTTATCCCATCATTACCGTTATCCGCCTCTATAATGTGAAAGCCATCTCGTTCTAAATACATGGATAGCAAACGTCGAATCCGGTCTTCATCCTCAATAATTAATATTGTTTGTTCGTTTTCCATCCCAGATACCCCTTTCTTTGACACCAACTTACATTCCCCACCCGCAATCAAGTCTATTTCAACATTTTTTGCATAAAAGAAATAGAGCAACACAATTTATTTATTTTTTAATGCTTCTGCTCTTAATTGTTTAACTTCATGAGGAGTAAGCTCACGATAGTCTCCTGATTGCAAACCGTTTAAATTTAAAAAACCATAACGTTCTCTTTTTAATTTTTGCACAGGTAAATTAATTGCTTCAAACATACGCCTAACTTGTCGGTTTTTACCTTCATGCAAGGTCACTTCAACAATTGACGTTTTCTTTTGTTGATCAACCGACTGTATGAAGATATTAACAGCCTTCAACCGTTCTCCATTAGATTGAACACCTTTCTTTAGTTGACTCAGTGCAGTTTTAGTTGGGATCCCCTCAAGTTTAGCTATATATACTTTGTCAATTTGGTGGCTTGGGTGCATAAGTAACTGTGCCAATTCACCATCATTTGTTAATAAAATTAAACCTGACGTGTCATAATCTAAGCGTCCTACTGGATATACACGTTCATCGATATCAGGGATAAGATCAGTAACTACTTTTCGCCCTTTATCATCTTTTACACTTGAGATAACTCCCCTCGGTTTGTATATGAGGTAATAAACAGGTTTCTCTTTTGTTATAGGCACATGATCCACTTCAATCTTGTCATCCTTTGTCACTTTAACGCCTAGCGTTGTAACCGTTGTACCATTTACTTTAACTCTTCCTTGTTCAATTAATTTTTCAGCTTTTCTCCTAGAAGTAATTCCACTATGAGCAATTACTTTTTGGAGTCTTTCTTCATTTGTAGACATCCGATCACCAATTTTCACTTTAATTATTTTAACATCTCTTATTTTGCCAGAAATTATAGTATAACACAACTTGATTTCTTTACATGGACCTTAACCAAACAGAATAGATACAATTATAATTGCTGTTATTATACCAATTAGATCAGCTAATAGTCCAACCTTTAAGGCATCTCCCATTTTTTTAATACCGACAGAACCAAAATATATCGTGATAATGTAAAATGTCGTATCGGTACTCCCTTGCATTGTTGAAGCCAGACGCCCAACAAAAGAATCTGGTCCGTACGTTTTCAATAGATCAGATGTAATGGCTAAGGCCGCCGTCCCAGAAATAGGGCGGGTAAGCGCCAGCGGAATAATTTCACTTGGGACGTGCAAAAATGTTAAAAGTGGTTGTAATAACTGCACAAATGCATCAAGTGCTCCCGAACTTCTAAATATTGAAACAGATACGAGCATACCTAACAAATAAGGAAGTAAAGAGATGGCCATAGATAGTCCCTCCTTACCTCCTTCAACAAACAAATCATAGGTTGGTAACTTTTTAAATGTCGCTACACTGAGCACAACAAGTACAAACATTGGAATAAACAGCAAGCTTATATTCGAAATCACACTCATCATCTTTTTTTGTTCACCCTTTTAAAATAGAATAAGCGATCGATAAGAATCGCAGCAGAAGTTGATAAACAAGTTGCAATTAACGTCGCTAATACAATTTCAGTCGGACTATGTGATAAATATTGCATTCTTAGTGCTATTACAGTTGTTGGAATTAAAGTTAAACTTGATGTATTTATCACTAAGAACGTGATCATTGACCGTGTTGCTTCATCATTTTCGGATAGCCCCTTCATCCCTTGCATTGCTTTAAGTCCTAATGGTGTTGCTGCATTCCCTAAGCCAAATAAGTTGGCAATAAAGTTAGATGTAATATAACCGATCACTTGATGATCTTTCGGTATGTCAGGGAATAGTCTTGCAATAAAAGGTTTAAAAGCACGACTTAATTGTTTTAGAATATTTGCTTCTTCAGCTATTTTCATGATGCCTAACCAAAACACTAATACACTAGCGAGTCCAATGATCAATTGTATCGCTTCTTGGGCACTTGAAAAAATTGCTTCATTAACATCAGCAATTGTTCCGTTAAATAAACCATATATAATACCAATACAAGCTAAACCAGCCCAAATAAGGTGTACCATCATGGTAAACCTACCATCTTCTTAAATAACATTCTGGTTTGCTCTAAAGTCGTATATCGTTGTTCAATGTGTGATGGAAATGTGGCAGAGGCTTGATCTTCAACTTGTTCAAATCCCCATTCGTATAAACGCATATGATCTTGCCAGTCATCAGGGTCATTAATCGTTACAACGATTAATTGTTTGTTTTCTTTTTCAGCAACTGAGACAAGCGTTCTTCCTGCTGCTTTTGTATAACCCGTCTTTCCCCCAATCGTTGGCGGATAATAAGAGGTTAACAGTTTATTTTTATTTCCCCATGCATACGTGCGATTCTCGGATTGAAACGATTTAGCACCTGTTATTTCAGCAAACCTGTCATTTTCCATCGCATACCGCATTAAGTTCGCCATATCCTTGGCCGTTGAATGGTGGTTGTCCGCATCAAGCCCATGCGGATTAGTAAAAGATGTGTCATTCATACCGAGCCATTTCGCTTTTTCATTCATTAAAAAAACGAAACCATCAACACTTTCTCCCACATGCTCTGCAATGGCCACCGCAGCATCATTCCCTGATCTAAGCATTAAACCATAAACAAGATCTTTTAATAAGATCCGTTCATTCTCAATTAAGTAAATTGACGATCCTTCTGTTAATACAGCATCTTTACTTACTTTTACATATTCATCTAATTGGCCATATTCAATTGCAATGAGCGCTGTCATTATTTTTGTAATACTTGCAATTAATTGTGGCTGCTCTGTATTTTTTTGATAAAGAATTTCACCGGTTGCTTGATCCAATAAAACGGCTTGTTCCGCAGAGACGAACGGCTTAGCTTGTACTTGTAACGGGATTGAAAATGCAACAACAATTAAAACTATAATCGCAGTAAACTTTTTTATCATTGTATTTTGCATAATACACCTTCTTTATCGTCGCAATTTATTGTTTTCTCTAAACAATTTATGTGAGAAAATTCAAGTTATGCGCTGATTGAAGTGATTATCAAAACTTACGCCTGTGTATTTTATTAGAGAAGCTTTCGGGGTTAATTATTTTTCTGCAAACTTGAAATTGTCGCTCTAAATTATGTATTAAAATTTTTCATCACAGATAACGAAGGGGAATTTAGGCGGGAGACAACGGACGCTAATGTCCTGATACCCTTCACTAGCCATCAGTGGGCAAGATTAAACACGCCTACTGATTGAGGATTCGTTGCTAACGTATGAAAGTTAGCACATAACATCAAAAAGAGCTTCTCTATATTGAGAAGCTCCCTACTCTTCTTGCTCTTTGTTTTTTAATTGATTAAAAAATAAATCTGCCTCTTCCGTTATTTCATCATCGATCGATTGTTCAGTTAAAGGCGGTAACTCTTCAATTGATTTTAATCCAAAATAAGTTAGAAATTCTAGTGTCGTGCCAAACATCATTGGTCTGCCTACAGTATCTCTTCTACCCATTTCTTCAATAAAACCACGTGATAATAGAGTTTGAATCGGTCGGTCACTTTTGACCCCCCTAATATCTTCGACTTCAGTCCTCGTAATCGGTTGATTATACGCTATAATCGCTAATGTTTCGAGGCTGGCTTGTGAAAGTTTAGATGTATGTGAATCTGTCATTAACTTTTTAAAATATTCAGCATGTTCAGACTTAGAAGACAGAAAATAATGGCTTTCAGATTCAAGTATTTGAATTCCTCTATAGACACTTTCATAATCATACTTTAATTCATTAATAAGATGATCAACTGTATCTTTATCTGTTTCTAGAATATTCGCTATTTGCTTGATTGTTAATCCATCTGAACCCGATACAAATAATAATCCTTCTATAATGGCTTTATAATGATTTATGTCCAATCTTTATCCTCTCCATCTATGTATTATTAAAGAATCAAAGGTGCGCTCTTGCTCACAAAATATCAATTTATCCTTCATTAATTCAAGCACAGCCATAAATGTTATCACCATATGGCTTTTGGAAGGGTAAGGAAAAAGTTGATCAAACGGTATACCTTGCTTAGCTGTTTCGATTTGAGATAATACTTCTTCCATTCGCTGTTTAATTGGAATTTCTATCTTTTCAATCGTTGTCGTCATCGGTCGATTCCATTTTTTTCGATCAAAAACATTCTGCATAGCAGATAACATGTCATAAACCGTAACTGCCCCTTTTTTAGGTTTTGAGACCAACTTTTTATCCTCTGTCCATTTTTGTGGAGGTCGTGTAAAGCTTTCTTTCTCTTCACCCTCCAACTCCTGAAGCGTCTGAGCTGCTTCCTTATATTTTCGGTATTCGATTAACCGAGCAATTAATTCGTCTCGTGGATCTTCACCCTCATAATTATCATCCGCTTCAATTTCTTGGTTCGGTAAGAGCATCGCACTCTTTATAGCTAATAGCGTCGCAGCCATAACCAAGTACTCACTGGCTATATTTAATTCCAGTTGTTGCATCGTATGAATGTACTGCATATATTGCTCTGAAATTTTAGCAACAGGAATATTGTAGATGTCTATTTCATAACGATTGATAAGATGTAACAAGAGATCGAGTGGCCCTTCGAAACCTTCTACACTAACACTATAAGATTCTAACATATGTCAAGCCCCTTCAATATCATTCCTCAACTTTCAGTCAGCTAGAAGAGGATCAAAGACCTCCACTGATTGAAGATTCGTTTTATTATAACATATTGATTTTATAACTTACCATCTTATCTCTACTTTAATTACATAATTTAGCTATAGGAAGTTAAAGACAAATAGCTTAACATAGTATATTGTCATCATCATAATAAAAAAGCACTACAATAATTACTGTAGTGCTTCAAAGCGATATTTTCCACTATTCACATTTCTTAAGAAAGTCTTCAGTCAAATCGTTAGGTTTGACTTGATAATTGTCTTGATAACTAGAACGAACGGCATCAATCATTTTGTGACCAATTCCCAAATCTCGATGTGATGGATTGACAGAAATATGTTGTACAACCACCTTTTGTGAGGGTTCATCAATATAAATACCAATAGCACCTAATACATCTTCTTCTTCTTTCCATAAATAAAGTTGCCAAGCGTCATTTTCTTCATAAGCTTTCATCGTTTGTTGTAATTTCTTAACATCTTTTTCTTCAGGCATAAAAGACAACAGACCCATTGCAATCTTTTCCATCGATTTTTTGAATCTTATTAACATATTAACCCCTTACTAGACCTTGATGAGGTCTATAACTTTATTGTGAATAGAAAATATTAATCGAATAACAGCGTAAACATGTATGGTATGATTCTGATCATGCCACTTCTACGGCTCTGTCCGCATTCTTGTCGGTTTAAACGTCTTTAACAACAACCTTTTCCATAACATCACCTTGCTGAATACGTAGTACAGTTTCCATTCCTTCAGTAACTTGCCCGAAAACAGTGTGCACGCCATCTAAATGTGGCTGGGGTTCATGAACAAGGAAAAACTGACTGCCTCCTGTGTCTTTTCCAGCATGTGCCATTGATAAAGAACCAGCGACGTGCTTGTGCGGATTCCCTTCTGTTTCACATTTTATGGTATAACCAGGTCCACCCGCTCCAGTCCCCGTAGGATCGCCGCCTTGTGCAACAAATCCAGGAATGACACGGTGAAAAGTAACCCCATCATAAAATCCTTCATTCGCAAGCTTTTCGAAGTTAGCAACAGTGTTCGGCGCAGCCTCTTCATATAACTCAATTTTAATTTCTTCACCATTTTCAAAAGTAATTATTGCTTGTTTTGCCATATTAACATCCTCCATTTATTCATATGATAGATCATTTCGAATGAGATCTTGATAAGATTCTCTTTGCATAACAAGTTGATCATGACCATTTTCTATAAAAACAACTGCCGCTTTAGGAAATCGATTATAGTGACTTGACATTGAATAGCCATAAGCACCTGTACTAAACACTGCTAGTATATCACCGGCTTCCACTTCTGGCAACAAAATATCCCATATTAGCATATCACCTGATTCACAACATTTCCCCGCAATAGAAGCTTTATACGTTTTGGCGTGATTAACTTTGTTAGCTATAGTCGCTTCGTATTTTGCATGATAGAGAGCGGGTCTAATGTTATCAGTCATCCCTCCATCGATAGAAACATAGTTGCGAACGCCAGGTATTTCTTTTTTTGAACCTATTTGATATAGTGTTATTGCTGTATTCCCTACGATCGCTCGACCGGGTTCAATCCAAATTTCCGGGAATTGCATTCCATGTTGTTTTGTTTGATTTGTTATTTCATCCACAAGCGCTGTAACGTATTGATCTAAAGCTAAAGGCTGGTCTTCTTCGGTATATTGAATACCAAATCCACCACCCAGATTTAATACTTTAGGCTGATAGTTATCATGCTCTTTCCATTGCGCTAATGCATCAAAGAGTCGACGCACAGCCATAATAAACCCATCGGTTTCAAAGATTTGCGAGCCAATATGACAGTGTAAACCTTTCATTTGAATCCTTTTATTCTGATTAACTAGCTTGAATGCTTCTTCGGCTTGCCCATTAGTTAGATCAAAACCAAATTTTGAATCTTCGTTTCCCGTCAATATATAATCGTGTGTGTGTGCTTCAATTCCAGGAGTAACACGTAATAATACGTCAATTTCTTGATCATGTATAGTTAATAAATGATCAAGTAATTTGATTTCATGAAAATTATCTACCACAATACATCCTATTTTATTTTTTATTGCCATTTCTAATTCGGCTATACTTTTATTATTGCCATGCATGTGGATTTTATCAACAGGAAAGTTGGCTTCTAACGCTGTATAAAGTTCTCCTTGAGAGACGACATCTAAGCTTAGCCCTTCTTGTTTGGCTACTTGTAACATAGCTATAGAAGAAAATGCCTTACTAGCATATGCAACCTGAGCAGTTACTCCGAGATCCTTAAAACCGTTAACAAAAGCTCGGGCATTTGCTCTGATCTTGTCAACGTCATAAACAAATAATGGTGTTCCATATTTTTCAGCTAAATAAGTTGTATCAATACCTCCAATGGTAAGATGACCCTTCTCATTTATTGTCTCGTGTCCAATCACCATTTCCCCCCCCTTTTTTTATCTAACCACTAAACATTCAAAAATGAACATCCCTTCAAGTAAGATTTAAATTCAAATCATCAAACTTAAGTAAGGGATGCTGATTTAAGATATGATTATGCTTCTATAAGAATAGAATTAATTTACCATAAGTACTTGGACTAATCAACTGGTAAGTCAAATCATCAACGTTTCTGTTTAGGGTGAGTTATACTTGGGCGTGTTTCAGTAGCAGGTACACTATATCTAATGAGTATTTGAAGTAGCGCCTTCAGATTAAACGGGATAAAAGGCCATAAATAAGGTGTATTTAATGATTTAATTTTAGCCAACGCTAATATATATAGCGTTGTTCCAGCAACGAAGCCAGGTAATCCAAAGACCGCCGTTGTAATAACAATCGCTAATCGAGCTAATTTATTTGCGACACTTAGTTCATAACTTGGTGTTGCATAGGAACCGATCGCTGCTAAGGCAACATACAATATGACTTCTGGTGAAAAAAGACCAACATCAATAGCAATTTCCCCAATTAATACGGCAGCAATTAACCCCATCGCGGTTGATAACGGAGCAGGTGTGTGTATAGCTGCCATACGTAAAAATTCAATACCTACATCTGCAAATATAATCTGTAAAAACAAAGGAATATTTCCTTCCTCATTAGGGCCAATAAACTGAAGCATTTCAGGTAATAATTGTTCTTCAATCGATAATAAATACCAGAAAGGCAGTAGGAAAATTGAAATTAATATACCAAAAAATCTTACCCACCTTACAAATGTTCCAACTGCCGGAGATTGTCTATATTCCTCAGCATGTTGCAAATGATGAAAGAACGTCGTCGGTGTAATGATCATACTTGGCGAGGTGTCAACCATAATAAGAATATGGCCTTCAAACAAATGATTTGAAGCCACATCTGGACGCTCAGTATACCTCACTAAAGGAAACGGATTAAGTCCTTGATGAACAATGAATTCTTCTAAGGATTTATCAGCCATTGATAAACCATCTGTTTTCACCATTTCTAATTCTTTTTTAATCAACTTCACTAGTTTGGGATCAGCTAAATCCTTGATATACGCCAAACAAATATCTGTTTGAGAACGTTCACCAACTTTTATAATTTCATGACGTAAACGTGGATCACGTACTCGCCTTCTCGTTAATGCTGTATTTTCAATAATATTTTCTGTATAACCATCTCTCGAACCTCTTACAACTCTCTCGGTATCCGGCTCTTCTGGACTTCGACCTGGGTAGGTCCTCACGTCAACAATCATGGCTTGATCGTAACCTTCAATGAAAACAGCAATGAGCCCAGACAATACATCAGTAATGATTTTATCTAATTGATCAGTCTCTTCAAATTGCTGATGAACAAGACGGTTTTTCACTATAGCTGGTAACTGTTCAGCTTCATGTTCATTGTCATTAATAGCAATTAAAACTTTTAATAACTCAACAATAATAAGAGAATCACAAAGACCATTAACATAGTATAAGTGCACTTTCTGTTTTAATAAAATAATTTCTCGAAAGTCCACATCAAACGACTCACCCACTCCCACATGTTCACGCATATAGTCTTCTACTTTTTTGATTTGTCCCAACTTGAAGGGTGCGTCCTTACGTTTAATCATGCTGTACACATCCTTTATCTTTGACTATACTTAGTATAGATAAAATGATTTTAACTATACTTTAAAATCAAATAAAGGT
Source organism: Amphibacillus jilinensis Y1 (assembly GCF_000306965.1). GTDB lineage: Bacteria > Bacillota > Bacilli > Bacillales > Amphibacillaceae > Amphibacillus_C > Amphibacillus_C jilinensis. The sequence goes on from NZ_JH976435.1 coordinate 612,132, forward strand.
GCGTTAAGTGTTGACGCACCTTTAGATTTACAGCTAATGACTAATTTGATCTTTCATATACATTAAAATTTTCTTTTCAAGCCGAGAGACTTGAACTTGAGAAATACCTAACCGCTCAGCCACTTCAGACTGTGTTTTATCTTGATAATAACGCAAGTAAACAATCAGCTGTTCTCTTTTACCTAAGTTTTTAAGCACTTCTTCAATTAATAATTTATCAAACCATTTCTCTTCATCTTCTGCCAACTGATCAAGTAAGGTGATTGGATCTCCTTCATTTTCATATACCGTTTCATGAATAGAATGGGGTTGTTTAACTGCTTCTTCAGCATGGATGACCTCTTCAGGCGTTATTTCAAGCGAACACGCGAGTTCAGAAATCGTCGGGGACCTACCGAATGCTTTTGATAGTAATTCTTTTTCTCTCCTTATTTTATGACCGAGTTCTTTAAGAGAACGGCTAACTTTAATTGAACCATCATCTCTAATAAAGCGCTGAATTTCACCAATTATCATTGGAACAGCATAGGTTGAAAACTTGACTTGGTAAGTCAAATCAAATTTATCGATAGACTTAAGCAATCCGATACAGCCGATTTGAAAAAGATCTTCTTGATCGTAGCCTCGATTTAAAAAACGCTGAACAACCGACCAAACAAGACGAATGTTACGTTCAACTAGAATATCCTTTGCATCTTGATCACCCGTTTGGCTTTTTTTTATATAATACTTAACTTCCTCATTAGTCAAAGGTTTTTGCTTCTTTACTTGATTCATGGACATCTTCATTCGCTCCCATTACGGGAATAGGAATGTGTCAGTTGAAATGTTTTTTCAAGTGTCACCTTAGTCCCTTGACTAGGAGCAGATTCAACAGTCACTTTATCCATAAAATTTTCCATAATGGTAAATCCCATTCCGGAGCGCTCTAATTCTGGCTTTGAGGTATAAAGCGGTTGGATGGCTTTATCAACATTCTCAATACCTACTCCCAAATCTTCTATGACAATTTTTACATTTTGATCATTTATTTCGCAACTTAGATACACATCAAACGCATCTGATTGGTCATAGCCGTGTATAATGGCATTCGTAACAGCTTCAGAAACAACTGTTTTGACCTCGGTTAGTTCATCTAATGTCGGATCAAGTGGAGCAAGGAAAGAAGCAATCACAACACGGGCGAAGGCCTCGTTTTCACTTTTGCTTTTAAATGAAACTTGCATTGTGTTATTCATGAAGCCACCCCCAAATATACAAATGCTTCCTTTTCACTTTGTTCTAAGCGCATAATTTTAAACAATCCAGATAACTCAAATAGTCGCTTAACTGAAGGTGAAATTGAACAAATAACCATTTCACCATGGCGTTGCTTAACTTCTTTGTAACGCCCTAAAATCACCCCTAATCCAGAACTATCCATGAAATTTAACTCTTCTAAATTCAAGATCATGTGCTTGACTCGTTTACTTGTTATTTCTAATTGCCAAGCATCCTTTAACGTATTAGCTTCATGGTGATCAAGTTCTCCAATTAAACGCACTAATAGAACATCATCTTTTACCACAAATTCTTTTTTAAGCATAGTCGATTTCCTCCCTTATTATTTTGAAAAGAAAAGCCCTCTTTTCCTCTCAGAATATAATTTCATTTGCCTTTTTGTTTTCGCTATATGAAATGCAAATACCTCTATGTCGACAAAACTAGTAAAAACTTGTGTTTTTTTTCATCATATTACGCTTGTCCCAATTCTAAAATTTGCTTTGCTGAATCTTTCATCAATTGCCAGAAACTTGCCCGTTCAACCCCTTCCTTACTAATCAATGCAATTTCATCAACAAGTTCTTCATCCCAATACAACATAAGAGAACCGAGAATCTCTCCTGCTTTTAACGGGGCCATTACGTCCTCCTTGATCTTCACTTTAACCTCTAGTTGATCAAGGTTTCCCCCCTTCTTAGTTACGATTGAAACCGCATCATCAGTTACGAGAGCAATACTAGATTCTTTCCCTTTTAGAACATCTAAATCTTGTACAGCTTCATGTCTATCGTAAATTTTGTGATGTTCAAATTGTGAAAAACCATAATCGAGTAGTCGAGTGATATTAGCATTACGTTCTTTAGGGCTCTCTGCCCCCATTACTACTGCGATTAAACGCATATTATTTTTCTCAGCTGTTGCTGTAAGGCAATATTTTGCTTCTTGGGTAAACCCTGTTTTGAGTCCATCAACCCCTGGATAAAATTTAATTAAGCGATTGGTATTAACCAGCCAAAATTCGTCCTCTGTCCCTTTTCTTAAATAATCTTCATAGATTGATGTATAATCCGTAATAAAATCATATTTCAACAGTTCTCTTGCTATCATAGCCATATCTAAAGCTGATGAATAATGTTCTTTAGCTGGTAATCCTGTTGTGTTTTTGAAATGTGTATGCTTTAAATCTAGTTGCTCAACTTTTTCATTCATAGCTTTTACAAAGGCTGCTTCGCTGCCATGTAAGTGTTCAGCTAACGCTACACTAGCATCGTTGGCTGATCCAACAGCAATAGCCTTTAATAAATCATCAACTGACATTTCTTCATGTTCTTCTAAGAAAACTTGCGAGCCGCCCATTGACGCTGCATACTCACTAATGCGAACCATTTCTTCTAAGTCTAGTTTATCCTGATCGATCGCTTCAGCGATTAATAATAAAGTCATCATTTTTGTCATACTTGCTGGTGGAAGCGACTCGTTACTGTTATCTTGATAGAGAATTTCACCTGTATTACGTTCAATTAAAACAACACTCTTGGCATTTAAATCTAATACCTGATCACTTTCTTGAGCAGATAGATTTAATGGATAAATCAGCAACATGATAGATCCGAGTACCGTGGCTATTTTTTTCATTGTCTAAACCTCCTATTTTGTAAGTACTTTCATTTTTACCATCCTCAGCAGTTTTTATAACAAAAAAAGACATAAAGAATTTAATTCTTTATGTCTCTTGTTAAGCACGAGGATGGTGCTTACTATAAATATCTTTTAATCTTTTCTTCGATACATGGGTATAGATTTGTGTAGTTGAAATATCAGCATGGCCTAACATCTCTTGTACGGCTCGCAAATCAGCTCCATTTTCTAGTAAGTGGGTTGCAAATGAATGTCGTAACATATGGGGGGTCAGATTTTTTTCAATTTGCTTATCTTTCGCTACAGTTTTTAATATTTTCCAAAACCCCTGTCTTGATAGAGCTCGACCATGATGGTTAACAAATATTTGATCAATAGCTTTGCCCTTAATTAAATAAGGACGTCCGTCTTCAAGGTAATGTTCAATTGATTCCTTAGCCAAATCGCCAAGTGGAACGATCCTTTCTTTAGCGCCTTTTCCAAAGCAGCGGACGAACCCCATCATTAAATGAAGATCACTAACAGTTAATTGGATCAACTCAGAGACACGTAAACCCGTAGCGTATAAAGTTTCAATCATTGCTTTATTCCTTATTGAAAGTGGGTCATTTGCTTCGATCTTTAATAATTGCTCGACATCTTCTGAAGATAGCACTTTAGGTAGTGATCGCTTTTTGGAAGGTGTTTCAATATGTATACTTGGATCAGTGGCAAGTACATGATCTTGCAACAAAAATCGATGAAATAAACGAATTGAAGACAACGTTCTAGCAATGGTAGCGTCTGAAGCACCGTTATCCTTCATATCATAGAGGAAATTCGTTATTGATGTACGCTCGATGTCATCCCACTGGTCAATTAGTGCTTTAGTATTCAAAAATTTAATATATTTTTTCAAATCGCGCCGGTAGGCTTCTAAAGTATTACTAGATAAGCCACGTTCAATTTGAATATAATGGATAAAGTCTTCTAATTCTAGTTGCATAATCAATCTCCTAAATGATCGAGTGTAAAATATGTTTTAAATAAACTAACTTCTTCTGCGGCTCGCTCTGGTGTTAATTCTCTAATCCGCTGTTGATACTCATTTCTCATAACCACTACACCATATGAAAAAATGAAGATAGCAGTAATGAAAATAATAAATAGCTTGGTAACATCTATCATGATTACCTTTAGTTTACCCATCTACTAGTCTCCTTTCAACTATTTATTTTTGTCATTACCACTTTTGACAAAAAAAATTCCTCTTATACCTATACCCATAACATATTACTTAAAAAAATAGCACTAATGGGTTTTACCCACCAGCGCTACTTGTTTTGTTAGCAAATAGGAGGAGACAACAATACTCATCCCTAACACATAAGATCATTTAAAGAGAAAAGTCGTCCTTTTCTTGACAATTTTTGCATATACCATGAAAGGTAAGACGGTGATCCTTTACTTTGAATCCCCAGTCACGCTCGACGATTTTTTCTACATCCTCTAATAAATCTTCTACAATTTCTTCCACCGTTCCACATTCCATGCATACTAGATGATGATGGAAATGTGTTGCTCCCTCTTTTCTTAAATCATAACGCGACACACCATCACCAAAATTTATTTTATCAACAATTTTTAACTCAGATAATAATTCGAGCGTTCTGTAAACGGTCGCTAAACCAATTTCAGGTGCTTTTTCCTTAACTAGCAAATAAACATCTTCAGCACTAAGATGATCTTCTTCACGCTCTAACAAAACGCGCACGGTAGCTTCACGTTGCGGAGTCAGCTTATAACTTTGTGAATGTAAGTGCTTTTTTATACGTTCAATTCGATGTTCCATAACGGAAACCTCCCTCACTTTCTCAATTATAATCAGAGAGTGAAAAAGTGTCAATTAAAATTATTATAATTAAAAAATAACCTTCATTTATTTAATTAATAATTATTATAATGTAATATAGTTTGTTGCCTGCTCAATCAAATAAGTCGTGACATAAGATTCGATTAAAGCAGCAATAGCAGAGAGAAAACAAAAGCCTATAAATATAAGGCAATATTGAACAAAAGGTTGAAAAGTGAACCGAGATAATCGCCTTGCTAATAACCGCTTTAATAATTGTGAAGAAAAAATCATTGCAATTGCCCCAGCCAACAAATACACGGGAATAACAATAAGATTTTGTGGTAAAATGGCAGCAGTACTTAACAATAAACCTCTGATGCCATATTGATTAACAAAAAAACCAACAGAGAAACCTATAAAAGTACCTTTGACAAAAATCATGATCCAAATGGCGGGTAAGCCAATAATAGACAAACCTAACAAAAAGAAAATCAATAAATATTGAACATGTGTTAGCAAGGCCGTTTTAAAAAGTTCATGACTTGAAGCAAGTGCACGATCTATTTGACTTATATATTGATTGAAGTAGAAAAGCAAATCTTGCTTTTGAGAAAAATGCATGGTAATGACAATAATCGCTCCAAATATTAACCCCATTAAAAATAAAATGCAAATAAAAAAATAGCTTAAATGGTGATTTTGCAAATGCTTAAAAAATTCTCTGTTATATGTTGACCGCATGCTTTTCGCCTCCATTATAGTAAAACAAGATAAAATATTAGCTTTCTTATTTTAAATCTATAAAGAAACTTATGACGAAATAAGCAAAAATAGAACAATGTTATATTATTCTATTAATGAACCGTATTTCCCGCCACCTCCCTTTAGAATCTTAGTCTCTCCTGCACGTATCGCCATCAATTGCTTTGTAATCCGTGGACCGACAAGTTTTTGTAAGTCAGCCTCTTCTATATAATGAAGAATACACATTTCTGTTCCAAAATGGTTTAAAAGCTTTTCATAGGTCTTTTTGCCAAGACCATTTATATAATCAAGCGGCACATGATAATAGTATGGTGGACGTTCAGTTGAAGCTGTTATAGAATTAGCTATCTCTTCAATGCGTTCTGAAACCCCTTTGATTTTTTTAGCTTGACCACAGTGGCAACATCGATCATTATCAAAGTTTTGACTCAAGCAATTTCTGCAGACTGACTGATAGTATTTACCCAACTTCGGGTGCATACCATAGTTTGCAGAGATATCTCTACCATGTTTTTTTTCGAATGCTAATTTTAATTCAGTAAAATCATTACTTTTCAGTTTGAAAATTTGATATTCTCTTGCTATTTTTTTTAATGAGTGAGCATCTGAATTCGTTAGGTATGTAAATCGATGTAATTCATTTATTCGATCAGCCATAAATGAATCTGCACTCAATCCCAATTCAATCGCATCTATTAAGTGTGGATCAAACACTTCTGTCAAAGTTTTATTCACACCTTTTCCGTACAAACTCTTAAATGGTGTAAAAACATGTGCAGGGACAAATAAACCACTATGTGCTTTAACCCCCTTTTGGAATGTTTGAGCAGATAAGTAAACGCGCTGTGAACTAAGTGTTATGTTAGTTACAAAAGGCGATAGCCATTCTGTGAATTGTTTAATTTTCTCTAAAGTTGGAAAATAACAAAGCACATGAATAGGACCGTTGCAATTGCTATCGTAAATCTCCAGTTCAGTACCTAATATCAACGTTAGGTCACCGAATTGAATACCTCCGCCTTCTTTCTCAAAAGCGCGTTTATTTTTAATGTGCTGTTTAAGTTCGTCTTGGATTGAAGGCGCATGACAGTCAATTATCCCTATCATATCTAGTCCTTTTCTCTCCCTAGCTTCTTTAATAATACCGAGCAAAGTAAGGTTTTTAGATCCAGTAATTTTAATGGGTTTATTAAATTGATCACGTCCAATATGTATATGCAAATCAGCAAAATAGTGATTTAAAGTCATCGAACCACCTTACTGTAAATGACGTAGTTGTAAGTATTGGATTGCAAATGCAGTTTTCACATCATGAATGCGCCCTGATTCTTGGAATGCTATCAACTCACTTAAGTTATACTCATGTACTTCTACGAATTCATCTTCATCAAGCTCCCGCTTTTCTTCCATGATTTTCAATTTGTCAGTATAATAAATATGTAGCAACTCATCAGCAAAGCCGGGTGAAGTATAGAAAGACGTCACATATTCAAGATGTCCAGATGTATAACCGGTTTCTTCTTCTAATTCTCTTCGTGCAGTGACTGCGTGGTTCTCTTCGGGTTCAAGCTTACCAGCTGGGATTTCTAATATGCTCTTTTCTAGTGGTTTTCGATATTGTTCAACCATGACTAATTTTTTTTCTTTAGTTACGGCAATAATAGCTACTGCACCAGGGTGTCTAACTAGCTCTCGCTTGCTTTCCTTACCATTTGGCAATAAAACGTCATCAACCGTCACATTAATGATTTTACCTTTAAAAATCTCTTCTGTTTTAATCGTTTTCTCTTCAAATTTTTTCATCAACTTTTACCACCTTTTTGTTTTGATTTAACACATGCTGATTTGAGTTTATTGGATTTAACAGCTAGTCCGTGTAAATCCGGGTACTAAACCTGTTAATTAAATAATGTCTTCAATCGAAAACATTTGATCAAAATCACTGATCTATAGGCTAAAGTTAGCTTTGTGTAACTAAAGGATAATTTCCCCAACCTCAGCTGTACCCTTTACTGCTGACACATTGACAATCGGAAGAATCAAAGGATAACAGTAAACAGTGCTTGGCTTCTGCTTAAGGATTTGGTCCTTCCTGTCACCTACCTATCGACGATTCATTTCGTTTGTTTAACTCCCCTTCTGTAGATTATCATTCCTATTAAACACAGCTTCGTATCAATCAGCATATATATATATACTTTATATTATGCTACGATTTTAATAAGACCGCAAATTTAAGGATGTGATTACCATTTCATTACTGATTATTGCTCATAGAGGAGCAAGTTTTGACCAACCAGAAAATAGCTTTTCCGCTTTTAAGTTAGCCAATCAATTGGGGGCTGATGGAATCGAAACTGATGTTCATCTTACTAAAGATAACATTCCAGTACTCATTCATGATGAGACAATCGATCGAGTAACTTCTAATAATGGATATGTTCATCAATATACTTATAAAGACTTAAAAAAACTAGATATAGGTTCATGGTTTGACCCACGGTATCATGGAGAAAGAATACTAAGTTTAAATGAATTATTAGAATGGATGACTACCACTAACTTATTATTGAACTTAGAATTAAAAACCAATAAAATAGCGTACGAGGGCATAGAAAAAATTGTATCTCAACAAATTGATCAATTTAATCTAAGCGATCGTGTTATCTTTTCAAGCTTTAACAAAGCATCACTTGAAATGTTAAAAGCAATAAATAAGAATAATAAAGTTGCCTTGTTAACTTCGCACTTAAATAGACCCATAATGAAAGAATTAACAGAGCTTAAAGCAAATGGTTTACATTTAAAATATCGTCATATAAATCGCCGGATTGTTAAGACACTGCATGATAATCATCTATATATTGCGCCTTATACAGTCAATCATCCTAATCATCTAAGAAGGTGTTTTCAATTAAATTGTGATATGATCATAACAGATAGACCTGATTTGGCCGTTAAAAAAAGAGCACTATATTTACAAAGTTTGGAGGCATATAAATGAATGTGAAATTATTTGAGCCCGTCTCTTTTCGAGATGTAACTTTTAAAAATCGGATTGTGATGGCGCCTATGTGTATGTATGCGGTTGAAAAGCAAGATGGTGTAGTCACACCATTTCATATCACTCATTACGAAACAAGAGCGATCGGACAAACAGGATTGATCATCGTTGAAGCTACAGCTGTGCAACCGGAAGGGCGAATTTCACTCAATGACTTAGGTATTTGGAGTGATGAGCATATTAGCGGGCTTAGCTATTTAAATAAACGTATTCATGCACATCAAGCTAAAAGTTGCATTCAATTGGGGCATGCGGGTCGCAAAGCAAGCACAAACACGCCTGCAATGGCTCCTAGTGTTGGGGGAATAGATCAGCATGATGATCACACCGTGACCATGACAGTTGAGGATATTGAACAAACGATAAATGCTTTTCGCATAGGTGCATTACGGGCTAAGCAAGCGGGTTTTGATGTGATTGAAATTCATGCAGCACACGGCTATTTAATTAATCAATTCCTCTCTCCTCTTACTAATCAACGTAACGATAAGTACGGTGGCAATAGAGATAATCGCTATCGTTTGTTAGAGGAGGTTATTGAGGCTATACAATTGGTATGGAGTGGCCCATTATTTGTCCGTATTTCAGCAGATGAATATCATAAAGATGATAATCAAATAGATGATATGATTTATTTTAGTCAAAAGATGAAAAAGCAAGGTGTTGATTTAGTTGATGTAAGTACAGGTGGTGTGATACAGACAGATATAGATGTTTATCCAGGTTATCAAATTCCACAAGCAGAGGTAATAAAGCAACGCGTAGATATCCCAACAACTGCAGTTGGGCTCATCACTGAAGCTGAACAGGCTGAAGAAATCCTTAAGAATAAACGTGCCGATTTAGTTTGTCTTGCACGCGTATTGTTAAGGGAACCATACTGGCCACACCAAGCAGCTATTAAACTTGGTTATAATCTTAATGCCCCTATACCCTATAAAAGAGGTTGGATGACGTGAAATTAACTTTCTTAGGAACAGGTGCTGGTTTACCTTCCCGACAGCGTAATGTAAGTGCAATCGCCCTAGATTTAATGCAGGAACAAGGTGCGATTTGGTTGTTTGATTGCGGAGAAGCTACACAGCACCAGATTCTTCGTACAAGTATTAAACCGAGAAAGATCGAGAAAATATTCATTACCCATTTACATGGCGACCATATCTACGGTCTCCCTGGTTTATTAAGTAGTCGCTCGTTTCAAGACGGAAAAACACCCGTGTCCATTTATGGGCCCAAAGGGATTAAACAATTTATAAATATAAGCTTGGAAATTAGTTGTACCAAATTGAACTATCCATTACATGTGATTGAAGTTGCAGACGATTTTTATTTAGATACAGGCCAGTTTATTATTGATGCCATTGCTTTAGAACATGGCATTCATGGTTTTGGTTATCGGATTATGGAAAAAAACCAGCATGGTGCTCTCCAAGTGGACAAGCTTAAAGATTACGGTATAGAACCAGGTCCAATTTATCAGCAAATTAAGGCCAATTCGAGCACCATTCTTCCAGATGGTAGAGAAATCAAACGCGAAGATGTAGTCGGTCCTGATAAAAAAGGAAGAAAAATAGTAATCATGGGAGACACTAGAAATCCACTGCAATTTTCGAATTTTGTTACAGGAAGCGATTTGCTTGTCCATGAGGCAACCTTTCAATCAACGGATCACCAGTTAGCCTACAAATATTATCATAGTACAAATACAGAAGTAGCTAAATTAGCTAAGGCTAATGATGTGAAAAAATTGGTTCTCACCCACATTTCTTCTCGATATCAAGGTGAAGAACTCAAAACTTTTAGGAGAGATACCCAAGTTTATTTTGAAAATACGGTTATTGCGGAGGATTTCATGGAAATAGAAATAAGCCAAGGCTAGTGATTATCAGCTAGCTTTGACTTATTTTCTAAAATCATCTAAGAAATCTTTTTGAAAACTTGTTCTTGGTTGGTCTTTATCAACACTTGAGGTGAACGATTGAAATGGATTTTTCCCGTATTTTGTTGTTAACTGTTCAACAACTTCATGTAAAGCCTCGTTTCCAGCCTGTTCTTGGTAGCGGAACAAATCTAACTGTTCAGCAACTTGTGATTTTTCAATTAAACCTTGAACGGTCACACCTAATAAACGAATCGGTTCTCCATTCCAATGTAATTCAAATAAATCAGTGGCGACAGAAAATATGTCTGTCTCGCTAGATAAATAAGTAGATTTTGTTATACTTCGAGTTATCGTCTTGCGATTATAATACCGAATCATGATTTGCACCGTTTGTCCGACAACTTCTTTTCGCGCTAACCGTGTCGCCACTTTCCTTGATAATTTCCTTAGTAACATTGTTAGTGTCGAGTCATCAACAGTATCTTCTCTTAAGGTTTCTGAGTTTCCAATGCTTTTAAAATCATAGATTGCATCAGGATCGACTGGACTCGTGTCTTCACCTTTAGCACGTTGCTGTAGTCTTTCACCGTTTATTCCCAAAATACGTTTGAGCTCAAACGTATTAGCATCAACTAAATCGCCAATTTTATGGATACCTACATTTTGTAATTTATCCGCTGTCTTCTGTCCAACCCCATACATTTCTTCAATGGCTAAAGGCCATAGTTTGGTTTTTAAATCTCGTTTCCTTAAAACCGTCAGTCCCATAGGCTTTTGCATATCAGATGCCATCTTTGCTAAAAATTTATTCGGTGCAATTCCAATACTACAAGGTAAATCTAAATCATTCTTAATCCTAAACTGCAACCCTTTTGCAATATCTAATGGTGAACCTAAATGATGGCAATGACTAACATCCATATAACCCTCATCAATTGAAACAGGTTGAACATACGGCGTGATCTCTGCCATCATCTTAAACATTTCACTTGATGCTTTCCGATAACGCTCAAAATTTGGACGCATGACCAACAGTTCTGGACATAATCGTTTTGCCTGCCAAAGCGGCATCGTCGTTTTAACCCCTTTAGCACGTGCCTCATAACTGCTCGTTACAATAATCCCGCGACGTTCTTCAGGGTTTCCCGCAATAGCAAGTGGCTTTCCTTTTAATTTAGGATTGTAGGCCATTTCAACTGAGGCATAAAAACTATTCATATCAAGGTGAAAAATGACTCGCCCGTTTTTCGGATACCACTTCGACATAAAATCGCTTCCTTTACTTGAGAACATTTGTTCTTTTGGTTATTATACCACATCAAACATATTTATAAAACGAACCTGCAATCAGTGAATGGGTACTCTTCTCCAACTAATTGGTAGATTAGTGACTCAGTATATTAGTGTCGGTTAGCGCGTGTAATACGAACGGTTATCTGCGATAAAAAAGATGGATCGTTATAATTGATTGACTTGATCAATTATAGCAAGAACAAGTTCAGTAAGTTTACAAAGTTCAGCAATAGACATGCGCTCAGCAGTCGTATGTATATTTTCATATCCAACAGCTAAATTAACAGTTGGAATCCCGTAACTGGATATGACATTTGCGTCACTCCCGCCACCACTTTGTGTTAAAGTTGCTGATCTATTAATCGCCTTGACTGCTTGCTGGGCAACTTTTACGACAGAGTCCTCAGGATACTGCTTATAACCTGAATACATCACTTTTGAAAAGAGCTCTACTTCTCCACCTAGCTTTTCTGCCGCTTCTTGAAATCCGTGTTTCATTCTTTCTACTTGCTGATTTACTTTATCTTTGTCTAATGATCGGGCTTCAGCAAATACTTCGACATAATCACAGACAATATTTGTTTTCTGCCCACCTTCAAAACGACCAATATTAGCTGTTGTTTCTTGATCGATTCTCCCTAAAGGCATATTAGCAATTGCTTTTGATGCAATTGTAATAGCAGAGACCCCTTTTTCAGGAGCGACTCCTGCATGGGCTGCTTTCCCTTTTACTTTAGCTAATAACTTAATTTGAGTAGGTGCGGCAACAACAATTTCTCCAACTTTTCCATCACTATCTAAAGCATAGCCGAATTCAGCATTCAATAATGAAGGATCCAAGGCTCTTGCCCCAACTAAGCCAGATTCTTCACCTACTGTAATGACAAATTGAATAGGTCCGTGGTTTGATTGTTGTTCATTTAAACAGCGTATGGCTTCAATCATTGCAGCAATACCCGCTTTATCATCTGCACCCAATATAGTCGTTCCATCTGATGTGATCCAATCCCCTTTGATTTCTGGCTCAATTCCCTTACCTGGTACGACTGTATCCATATGTGAGGTGAAGTAAATCGGTTTAATCGATGCGTTCCCTGGTAAGGTACAGATTAAGTTCCCCGCTCCATGACCTGTTTCTAATTGAGATTGATCTTCAATAACCGTTAAACCTAATTCAATAAATAATGTTTTTAATACTGTTGCTATTTCCCTCTCTTCTTTCGTTTCTGAATCAATTTGAATAAGCTCTATAAATGTATTAATTAAACGCTCTTTATTTATCACTTTCTATGCCTTCTTCCATAATTGTAGTTTCTTTAACGTTAGCGCACTATTTTTTGATTGTCAATTAATTAAAAATAGACGAAACGCTTGTCAGCTTAACTAAATAAAGCTAAAATAGGGGTGAGATTTCCCTTGTTAAAGGAGGTATTAGCATGGCTAAAACAAAAAAACAAAAGCAAGATCAAAATCTGAAATCACGCAAACCTTCAAAGCGTGAACGTCGCAATAAGATGATTGTTTACATTATGATTATAGCGATGATCGGCTCTATTTTCACAACAGGATTAGCGGTTATTTTATAAAACAAATCTTCAATCAGTGGATTAGGACATTAGCGTCCGTTAGCTCCCGTCTAAATAGAGTTGCTCTTTTGAGACGGGCGTTTTATAAATGGCTGTCTGTGATAAACTTTAAACTAAAATGGTCTCCCGTAAACGATTAAAATCGATTTGGGAGGCCATTTTTAAGTGCGCTATTAGAACATAAGAAAATTAGTAGTGTAATTTAACACAGGATAAAATCTTTTGCTTGTACCTGGACGCTTCACTCATTTTAAATCTGTTAATGTTCGATTCTTAATCAGTAAATAATGTTCTACTTCGAATAACAATTGAAACAAATTCGCTCTTACCTCAAATTCTTTCCTTGTTTGCGGCAATTGGTCTTGTTCAAAATAGTCGCGCATTTGCTTGAGTTGCTGTAAGTGGTAATTTACAGCATTGTCTGGATAGATCGCATCAGCCATATCTTCAAATAAATCCGCTATCTTATGAGATTGTTCTACCGTAACATCTAATGGTTTAATAATTGAGAACATGCGTTCAAGCGAATCCAGTTGTACCTCTCGCATCGAGAAATAGCGCTGTTGCCGATAAGCATTTTGGCCAAATGTATTCTCTATGTCACGCTGAACTAATTCTTTAGCTCCGATGAGATGTTTCTTTGTATTTGCAATAAGATCATCTGTTAACGTCTGTTTTTCTCCCTTTAAATACGCAGAGATATCACGAAATAACAACTGATAATTTGCTTCTACTTCTCTTTTAACTTTCATTAGTTTTACATCTAAGCTAGGCATATATAAATTTAAAATTAACGCTGAACCAATTCCAATAAGCATAATTGCTACTTCATTGATAATCAGTGGCCAAGTAACGGCCCGATCACCGTAAAAATGAAATAAGATTACAAGACTCGTCACAATGCCTGGAGCTATATGTAATGCATTGGTTATTGGAATAAATAATAATAGCAATAAACCAATAGTTAATGGATGATAGCCGATAAATTCAAAAATAAGATAAGCAAATACAATAGATAATAATCCAGCTGCAATTCGATGCCATGCTGTTAAAAAAGATTGTTTTCGAGTAGGCTGAATACACAATACAGCGATAATACCAGCTGAGCCATAATGATCAAGTTGTAGCCATTCGGCAATTAAAACTGCCATAGGGGCTGCAATAGCTGTTTTTAATGTACGATAACCAATTTTCAATACTTTCATTCCTTTCTTAATTAACTGACTTGAGCAATGTATATATTTACATATTAACGGTGATGATAAAACTATACAACAATTTAATGATGGGAGGAATAAAGTTGCAACAGTTATATTATGCTGATGTGCATCGTCATTTAGCTAATAACCTTAAACAAATTCAGCAACAACACCAATTCGAACATTTAACCATTTACGAAAAAAATATTGAGAATGAAATATTACATCTTGGCTATGAAATAAAACGCAAGCAAACTACTTTTAGAATTTATTTGCGTTATCTTAAATTAGAACAACAGTCTTTACTACCATTTACACCTGTTTGGACATGCGAAAAGATTGAAGATAATCACCTAACAAAAAGGGGGTATGATAGCTTTTTAGAAGCATTATTATCAATCAATAAACAAACCTACCCGTCAGATAAAAAACAGAGTTCATAGGAAAATGAGGCTGGGACACAACAAAAATATGCTC